>JBMOMJ010000060.1:0-58595 GCA_049324695.1 Myxococcota bacterium | reverse complement strand
TCTCCAAGTGCACCGCTTATCCGAGCACCTGCGGTTATCTCTACTGCCAGTGATCTGAACGCAACGGTTTCCTAAACTCTAGCGGACCTTCCCTGAGGCCAGCATCCACCCCGGATGCTGGCCTTGGCGTTTTTGTCCTTCTCACAACTGGTTCGAAATTAGGGAGTTCTCACGTTGTACGTTGGCAGGTGCGCGATTGGAACATTGCACTACTCGGCAACAGTTTGTGCACTAACTCCTGAGGGTTGCACAACTCGACTCCAGCACGCTGACGATCATAGCCAAATCAACTCTCATATCTGCGCGTAACTCCTCAGTTGATGCAACGCATGACCTCCGCTCACGACGATGCACAGCACGGCACACTCTCTGCATTCTGTTTATCCAGGTTCGAACGGAGGAACCAAAAGATGAACAAGATCCTATCAGCACTGAGTGGGATCGCGCTGCTCGCAACGGCTTGCACGAGCGGCACGGATACGGGCAGCGACGAGCGCATCGTCGAAGAGCAAGCTGCGGCTACGAGCGGAAGCGCTTCCCTCGTCTACACCGCCGACTGGGGTAACGGGTATTGCGCAGAAGTCACCATCAGCAACGGCCTCGGGCAAAGCACAGCTCGCTGGCAGGTGGTTCTCGATCTCAAGACGACGAGCATCAGCGGCGCTTGGAATGCGAAGGCGAGCGCGAACACGGGCCGCTCGACGTTCGGGCCCGTCGACTACAACACTTCGATCCCGCCGGGTGGAACTACCAAGTTTGGCTTCTGCGCCAACGCTCCCAGCTCCAGCGTGCGACCTACCTTGCTCGCCTGGAACATGGAGTCGAACGTTTACGCAACCTGCGCGACGAGCAGCGGGCTCAATCCCGCCAAGGCGGCGCTTGCTGTCGCGATGGGCAAGGAACTTGGCCGCTGGACGCCGAACTCCGACCTGACTGTCAGCAACGGTAAGGTCGTGCTCAGCTCCACAGGCCTCTCCAAATGCGGGAGTGGGGGTTGCCCCAACACCAAGGCGCTGCTTGGACAGCAAGATAGTGGGATTACCAGCTTCGTCGATCAAAACCTGTTCAACCCCACTAACTTCAGCGCAGATCTGCAGGCTTCGTTCGGACGCCAGGCGAACTTGATCATCAACCTCCAGCAGAACAGCCCGAGCAAGCTGCCACCCAGCCACAAGCTCACCATGGTCGGTGGCCCTACCAACTTCGGTTCGGGCAACTGCGGTCCACACTATATCTTCCAGGTCGACAATGCTGACGGTTCGCCCCTCACATCGACGCAGGCGGCCAACATGGGGAACGCCCTCTGCTTCTACGGGCACGGCGGATGCGGCAGCAACCCGTACATTGGTTTCACGCAGACCACGGTGCAGTGCCCGAGCGGGCGTACCTGCGTAGCGATCGATCCAACCGATGGCGACAATAGCTCGACGTCGACCACGACCGCAGGCAGTGCACCGACGTATCCGATGAACCGCGTGTACGACCCCTACAATTCATTGCTAGGGGGAAGCTGCATTACGTTAGCTGGACGGCTCGGCACCCTGCAGTCGAAGTGCGGCTACTATCCGAGCACCTGCGGGTACTTGTACTGCATCGCAAGCTACTACTGAGACTGGTATCTCTCCCTCGAACCTCGAGCAGGCCAGCATCTTTACGGGTGCTGGCCTGCTGCTCATTTGAGCTTTACTCATCTGAGGCAGTACAGGTAATCGCAGCTCGTTTCTGTCGCTACGCACTTCACCTCCATTGTGCCAGGTACACCAGTGTTGGCCAGGCATGGCGCACCCAGCAACGCTCGGTTCGTGCACCACGTTCGGTTTTGGGGATACATAACGAGCATGCCGCTGGGGGGCTCTTGGCAAGCCGTGATGCGGCCGCCGCTCACGCCCTGAACGCAGATGCTGACTCCTCGTTTGCAGTCTGAGTCCCCAGGTACATAGCAGACTGTGTACTCGCCTGGTGTGCACGCGCAGGTTTCAGCCGTGTAGTCCGGAGTGCCGTCGCAATTGTCGTCGTCGAGGCCACATCCAACCTCCGTCGCCGGTACGCACGCATCCGTTGCGGGAGGCCAGTAACCGGTGGAGGGACATTTGATGCGCTTGCCGCCGCAACGCGCGATACCGGGGAAGACCGTGGAGCACAATTTCTCTTCGCCTGGCCGACATTGCCCGGGATTCAACGAACCGCCTGCACCCGGCGCGCCGCCCTGAAGGCTACCGCCATACGCAGTGGTCATCCCCCCTTCGCCCGACGCACCTCCGCCCGACGCACCTCCGCCCGACGCACCTCCGCCCGACGCACCTCCGCTCGACGAAGCGTTACCTGCGTTCGTGAACGCGTCGCCGCCCGCTCCCCCATTGACGTTCACTTCCGGAGCGCCGCCAGCGCCACTGCTGCTAGAGACACCACCTAACGATTCGCTCGAATCCGCAACACCTCCCGCACCTGCGCCCGCATTGGTTAGTGCGCCCGCCGTTCCCGCGGCTCCTCCAAGCGGACACGCGCGGCGCTCTGCGCAGCTTTCGAACGGATCCGAACACCCTTGCGCGGAAAATGTCGCACTGCTGACCAGTAGCAATATCGGCCAAGCAGTCCTCACTGCTCGCGCCTTCCTAAAAATCGTAAAGAATCGCATACGCTGTCTCCTGCAATGCACGCGAGGTCGGCGACCGACCGAGCGAGTTGCTCAAAATCGCGCGCGGTGCAATCGAGAGTTTTTCAGTATCTCAGTCTTGTGCGCGTCAGCTACAGAGGGACCCGCCGACGAGTCGCCCGATCGCTGCCGCACTTGACGATTCCGGGACAGCGAGGAAACGCCATCTTCTCGTTTCTCAAGGGGCGCTGCGGCTGTTGAAGTTGAGCGCGCGCCACTTTGTTCGGCTGCTCGTCCCGTTTTCTCGGCGATTTCGTCCGCGTGGTGGAAGAAGCCATGTCTGCTCCTGATAACCTCACTGTTCGGTCGCTCGTCGCGGCAGTTGCTCGATTTCGAACGAAGCGAACGAGCAAAGTCTGCGAACGTGCAGACCAGTCGATACGCGGTAACGCCAGTGCTTCGCTACTAGTGACGCCCGCCCGCCTCCGATCTACACGTGCTCCGGCTGGAAGAGCGCAATCCACTTTTTTAGCAACTCGCCGGGAGCCTGCACCGAACTAGGGGTCGTGCAGGAGCAATGTCATGAGCGAACAGAACCAAATTCGGTCGTTGGGGCGACAGACGCGACAAGCATTCCTCTTCGCAGCGCTTACGGGAGTGGCTTGGCTCACCATCGCGCCGGGATGCTCGGATCCTTTCGAGAGCTGCGTAGAGCGTCGCGCCTGCCCGATTCCTCCGTCAGAGGAGGGCGGCGCTGGAGGACAGCCCCCTGACGATCGCGGCGACGGAGGCAGCTCGGGCGGAACGAGCGAAGGCGGGCACAGCCCAGTCAGCGGAGGGCAGGGCGGTGGAGCTGGGAGCGGAATGGGCGGTGCTGTTCCACAAAGCACTGGCGGAGTCTCTTTCGAAACTGGAGGGACCGCCGGCGAAGCGGCAGCCGGGGCTCTCAACGCCGGTCACGGTGGCACGCTCGTTGGGCAGGGCGGCACCGGAGCTGCTCAAGGCGGCGCTGCTCAAGGCGGCGCTGCTCAAGGCGGCGCTGCTCAAGGCGGAGCTGTTGGCGCGGGTGGCGCAACGGGTTGGGGCTCCTGCGTGCTCGGCGAAACGAAGCTTTGCTCGCAGCTCTTTCCCACCATCAGTCAGTGTGGAGGGCGTCGCGTAACTTGTATGTCCAATCTCAAGTGGCCAGACGCGAGTGCTGGCTGCGTTCCGGGACGGCGAGACTGCGCGTCGGTCGACGACAACGATTGCGATGGATCACCCGACAACACGCGGGACGAGACGTGTCAGTGCGCGGTGGGCGGCGCTCCCCAAGCGTGCAACTTGGTTAACGAACCCGACTGCGCGCGAGGGCAGAGCTTCTGCGTACAGGACGCACAGACACTCGCGTCGTCATGGGAGAATACGTGCCGGCTGCCTCCAGCGTCACCTACTTACTCCGTCAATCGCGCCACCTGCCCAAACAACGCAATCCTGGGCACAACTTGCACGACGACGAGCGGCGAACCCGGCACCATGCAGTCGAAGTGCGCGACGTCTCCGAGCACTTGCGGCACGTTGTACTGCATCGCTAACTAAGAACACCCGCCCTCATCCTTCGCCCCTCTCCCTTCATCGTCGCACATCGCGCTCACGCGATCTTTCACGCTGCGTGCGCGCGCAGCGTGTCGTCAGATGAATGGTGTGGTGGGTGAAGCGCCGCATCGAGAATCGCCACGCGGCGTGAGGAACGCAGCTTGCTTGGGCAGAAGAGGGGCGTGATATGCTCCATCTTCGTTCTGCCTTTGGGTGCGTTCATGACTTTGCGTGCGGTTCGGTTTCAGCATTCTGCTTGGCTTGCGGGTGGGTTCTTGGCGACTGCGTTCACTGCGTTGGCGGTGGGCGGGTGTTCGTTCTTCTACGATCTGAATACGACGCAATGTGAGGTAGATGGGGATTGCGCCGCGTTTGGTCCGCAGTTCGTGAATACGCAGTGTATCAACCGCGTGTGCGTGCCTAAGCAGGGAATGGGCGGAATGACCGGCAGCGGCGGGATGCCGAACGTGACGGGCGGCGTCGGTGGTGGGTCATCCGAAGGCGGTGCGATGAGTCAGGGCGGGACGGACGTCGGCGGCACGGCGGGCACCGCCGGTATGAGCGGCGGTGGCGGCATGGAGAATCCGCCGGAGTGCACGACGAACGGCGACTGCATCGATGCGCACTTGGAGCAGCCGTATCTGTGCAGGGAGGGCAAGTGCCTCGCGGTCACGAACGATGATTGCCCGGTGTTGCTTCCGAGCAGGAATACGCTCGATCTGCTGCGCGCGAAGTCGCCAATCTTGTTGGGTGGCTTCGCGAGCATGGCAAACGCGCAAGCACCCGCCGAGACGCTAGCGGTAATCAATTGGGACCTGGCGTTCGATGAGCTCAACGACAAGACATTGGGCGGGTTGCCGGTGGGCTCGGGCGGCGAGTTGCGACCCGTGCTGGGTTTGATTTGCCAGGGCAAGACGACTGACGTGACACCGGCGATGGGGCACCTTACCGGCAACATCAAGGTACCGGCGATTCTGAGCACGTTGTCGCCCGACAACCTGAACGACGCTTGGCTGTACACGCGAACGCCGGACTACATGGCGGCCGGCGCGCAACCGGTGTTCTTCATGAGCACTGGCAGCGCCGACCTGCGTTTGGCCAACCTGAAGGACGACGGTTTGGTCTGGCACATGCTGGGGGATCCGCGCGTCCTTACGGCGCCGATCGTGGCGCTGGTGAAACGCATCGAGCCGCTTCTGCAGGCGAAGCGCAAGGCGAACTATCAAGTCACGGGCAAGGACAATCCCGATGCAGCGGGCAATGAGCCACTGCGCGTGACCCTCGTTCTCAACGACGATGCGACGATGAAAGACATCGCGGAGGTGCTCACCACGCCAGATAGCGAGCACCCGGAAACGCTGTTGACGTTCAACGGCGTTTCGGCAATTGATCCCGATAATGCGCCGTACTTTCGACGAGTGACGATCGAATCCGCCAGGCTGCATACGCAACCGAATGTGGCGCCCGCGTTGGAGTCGTTGACGAACGAGCCACCGCACTTGGTGATTGCAATCGCCACCTCGGAGTTTCCCCAAATGGTAGTGCCCAACACGGAAACTACCTGGGGCAAGGCGGGCTCTGCTAGCGAAGGTTGGATGCGACCCTACTACGTAATGTCGCACTTCATCTACAACACGACTCAGCTTCAGACGGTCGCCGCTCAGTTCTCTTCGCAAACGCCGCCGCTCAACATGCGCACACTGGGCGTGAACTATGCTCTCGCGCAAGATCCGCAAGCAAAAGCCCTGTACCAGTCGTATCTCAGCCGCTTGCGGGCTTCCTATCAGGGTGCGCTCTCGGATTCACTAGACGGCACCGAGAACTATTACGACGGGGCGTACTCGTTGTTCTACGCGCTCACCGCCGCAGCCGCGGCGCGTTCGAACCCTGCTGGAGGAGATATTCGCGAAGGTTTGACCGAGCGCGTGTTCAGCACGAGCAGTAGCGCGGTGAAGGTCGACATTGGCCCGACCAATATCGCTGGCACGGTTAGCAAGCTGACGGGCGACTTTCTGTATCGCATGTCGCTGTTCGGCACGATGGGCGCTCCGAACTTCGATCGCTTGAGCGGTACGCGCATCAGCGCGACTTCGGCGTGGTGCGTTCAAAAGGTGAACAACGCGTGGGTCTACCAAGCCGATGGCTTGTTGTACGACCCTGTTACGAGGACTTTCTCCGCACCCTCCGGGGGAACGCCTGCATGCCTCGCAGAGTACTGAGCTCGAGCGTGCTCTCTCGAGTCGCGCGCGCTCTCGTCGGTTCTGTTGCTTCGCTGCTGTTTGCAGGTTGCAGTGCGCCGTCCGGTGAAAGTGTCGAGGGCGTGGGGCAAGCGGTACTCAACGGGCAACTTTCGGGTCCGGACGAGGACTCCGTCGTCAAGGTGATCTCCAAGGGAGACCGGGTGACCCATACGTGCACGGGCACGCTACTGGCGCCGAACATCGTGATCACCGCGCGCCACTGCGTGGCAAACTTCGAAGATTTGCCGTTCACGTGCACGGCCGACGGCGAGCTCGCGCCGGGCAGCCAAGGCGGGAAGATGGGCACGTTGTTGCCTCCCGCGAACATTACCATTCGCGTCGGAACAACGACGCCTTCGTCGGGCTCGGTCGCCGCGGGCAAGAAGGTGTTCGCAACACAAGCAACCAGCATTTGCCGCAACGACATCGCGGTGGTGGTGTTGGACACCGAGCTCAACGATCTGCCGATTTCGCCCGTGCGTCTCGGCGCCGGCAACCAGATCGGCGAAAGGCTGCGCGTCGTGGGCTACGGCGTGGACGAGAAAGGATCCTTCGGGACGCGCCACACGCGTAGCGGCCTGACTATCGCGCAGATCGGCTCCAGTCAGTTCCGTCCCAATGGCGATTCGGTGCCGCCGCGCACGTTCGTCACCGAAGGACCCGCGCTGTGCATCGGTGACTCCGGCGGACCAGCGTTTACGACGCTTGATGCCGTCACCGGCGTTTGGTCGCAAGTGGTAGGCGATTGCGATGCCGAGACGGCACGCAACTACTTCACTGAAGTTGCGCCGTTCGAAAACGAGCTCATCACGCCGGCCTTCGAGGAAGCGGGCAAGTTGCCTTGGCTCGAGGGCACCAGAGGGCCAGGTGATCCGAGCTCAGGCGGCTCCGCAAGCGCTGGCGCGCCCGGCGAAGGCGGCACCGCGGGAGACGGGGCCGGCGGTGAAGCAATGGGCGGCGTCGGAATTGGCGGTAGCGGCGGAATGTCGGGCGGCAGCGTCGCAACTGGCGGCACCACCGCAAGCGGTGGGCTTAACGCAACGGGCGGTATGGAAATTCGCGGCCCCCGCAAGAAGGGCGGCTGCACCTGCAACATGCCGGGCGCCAGTGAGCGAGAGGCGACCTGGCTCGTGGCGCCGTTGCTCGCGGCGAGCTTGTTATTGCGCCGGCGAAAGGCGCGTTCGCCGCGCGCGGTGTAGAAACAACGCATGGCTCAACGCAGGCGCTACGCTTTCGTGTGCGTCAATCGGCGGCCCGACGGCACTCCCAAGGGTTCGTGCGCGGCGCGGGGTTCGGTCGAGTTACACGCGCGATTGAAGGAGATGTTGAAGGAGCGCGGCTTGGCTGAGCTCGAGGTGCGCGCCTGCACGGCGAGCTGCCTGGATACGTGCTGGGCAGGGCCGACCATTGCGGTGAGCCCTGACAACTATTTTTATGGGCGCGTCACCGAAGCCGATCTGCCAGAGATTGTCGAGGCGTTCGCGAACGGCACGCGCGTCGAGCGCTTGGTGCTGAAGCCTGACGACTTCATTGAGCCGCGCGCGCTGAAGCAGGAAAAATAGGTCGCTGCGCACGCTCAACCGCAAACGCGAGTTGCGGCGACCAGCGCTCGTTGAAGAACGTCGCGAAGGGTTGTGACGCTCAGCGCTTGTTGAAGAACGTCGCGAAAGGGTTGTGGCTCAGATTTTTACCGTCGCCACCCTGTCGCGCGGTGTTCGAGGCGTTACCACGTTGGTTTTGGTTGGGTTGGTTGGGGTGCGCACCACGCGGCGCCGGACGCCCTGGGCCAGCACCTTTGCGCGGATCGTTGCGTGAGTCGCCGCGACCACCGGCGCTCGTCTTGGCATTCGCGTTCGAGTTGGCGTTGGCGTCGCCAGGTGTGCGTCCGGCGCTCGTTCGCGAACCCGGGTTCTTGCGCGCGCTCAAGCCGATGCGCTTGCGCTCGAGGTCGACCTCCAGCACGCGCACCTGGATCTTGTCGCCGACCTTTACGACCTCGTGGGGATCCTTCACGAAGCGATCGGCGAGCTCGGAAATGTGCACGAGACCATCTTGGTGTACGCCGACGTCCACGAATGCGCCAAATGCGGCCACGTTCGTTACGACGCCTTCGAGCTCCATGCCGGGCTTTAGATCCGAGAGCTCGCGCACATCGTCGCGGAACTTGGGTGGCTCGAAACTCTTGCGCGGATCACGGCCGGGTTTGTCGAGTTCGGCCAAAATGTCGTTGAGTGTGAAGTCGCCGACGTCCCCCGACTTGTATTTGGCGCGATCGACGCGCGACAACGCGGCTTTGTTGCCGATCAGCGAGTCGAGCGGAACCTCCAGGTCGTTTGCGATGCGCTCGACTAGCGCGTAGCGCTCGGGGTGAACCGCGCTGGCATCGAGCGGGTGCGCGCCGCCGGCAATGCGCAAAAAGCCTGCTGCCTGTTCGAAGGTGCGCGGACCCATGCCGCTCACTTCCAGCAGCGATTTGCGGGACTTGAAGGGGCCGTTTTGGTCGCGGTGTGAAACGATGCGCTTGGCGAGCGAGGGACCAATGCCGGCGACCCGCGCAAGCAACGGCGAGCTTGCGGTATTGAGCTCGACGCCCACACTGTTCACACAGCTCTCGACGATCTCGTCGAGCTTGCGCCCGAGCGCCGGTTGCGAAACGTCGTGCTGGTACTGACCGACGCCAATGCTCTTGGGATCGATTTTCACGAGCTCTGCCAGTGGATCCTGCAGGCGCCGCGCAATGCTGACGGCGCCGCGCACGGTGAGATCCAAATCGGGAAACTCGTCGCGCGCTACGTCGCTGGCGGAGTACACGCTGGCGCCGGCCTCGTTCACCACCACGCACAACGTCGATTCGACCAAACCTTCGTCGCGCAGCAAATCGCGCACGAAAGCCTCGGTTTCGCGTCCGTGGGTGCCGTTGCCGACTGCGACGGCGCGCACGTTGTGAGTCTTTACCAGCCGGCGCAAGGCTTGACGCGCCTTTTCCACTGCGCCGGCACCCTGCACCAAGTAGATGGTTTCGTGCTCGAGCAGCTTGCCCGTGGTGTCGACCACCGCGCACTTGCAACCGGTACGCTGACCGGGATCGATGCCGAGCACCGATTGCGAACCGAAGGGCGGCGCCAACAATAGTTCGCGCAGGTTCTGCGCAAACACATCGATGGCCTCCTTGTCCGAGCGCAACTTCAACTCGACCCGCACGTCGCCAGACACTGCCGGTGAAAGGATCCGTTCGAGAGCGTCCTTGACTACCAGCTCGAGCTCTCCACTCCAGGGTGAACCGGCGCGCACGGGAATACGCGCGCGTGCGAACGGAAGGTGCGGCTCGAGATCGAGCGACAACGTCGCGTACAACACGCCCTCGTTTTCGCCGCGCCGAATCGCCAAGAAGCGGTGCGAGGGCACTTTGGCGAGCGGCTCCTCGAAGTTCGCGTACATATCGAACTTGGTGGCCTTTTCCTCGTGTTCGCTGCGCTTCTTCACGCGAATCACGCCGCTCGAAAGGTACGCCTCGCGCAGTGTTTTGCGAAGCTCGGCATCCTCCGACAGGCGCTCGGCACAGATGTCGCGCGCCCCGGCGAGCGCCGCTGCGCTGTCTGGCACTTCCTTTTCGGCGTTTACGAAAGTAGCTGCGGCTGCTGCTGGCGCTTCGTCCACCGCTTGTGCCCACATCTTCTCTGCAAGCGGACCAAGGCCGCGCTCGATGGCGATGGTGCCGCGCGTACGTCGCTTGGGTTTGTAGGGAAGATAGAGATCTTCCAGCTCGGCTTTGGTCGTCACGGCACGCACACGCGCCAGTAACTCCGGCGTGAGCTTGCCCTGCTTCTGAATCTCTTCGATCACGGTCGAGCGCCGCGCTTCGAGCTCCGTGAGATATTCGAAACGCTCGCCCACGTTGCGGATCTGCACTTCGTCGAGGCCACCGGTCGCTTCCTTGCGGTAGCGAGCGATGAACGGCACTGTCGCGCCCTCCGCGATCAGCCGAATGACGGCCGCGATCGAGCTCGGCGTGAGCTTGAGCTCCTCCGCCAAAATCGGAACGGGATCGAACGATGCAGCGGCAACTTGAGAGGGAGGAGCAGTTTCGGACATGACGCCGGCATGCATAACCACGGGCTGAACCGATGTCCAAGCCGAATCAACGCGCTCACCAAACCACGAGCCCGCCCGCGACCCCGGCTCGCCATGGCCGCGTGCTGTCGCCGAGGCTCAACATGAACTCCGGCGCCAGAAACCACGCCAGCCTTTCGTTCGCATCGTACGGGCGCTGACGCAACGGAGACGCGCGGTACTCCACTGGTAGGCGCCACGCCAAGTATGCGCGGTACACGTCATTGCGAGCAATGAATCCGAGCTCCGGAACCACGATGCCAAGCAGCGTGGTCGTCGACCACTTCGAAAATGGCGGACGCGCGCTCAACAATGGACTCACACCGAGCGCCCAGGCTGGGATGCCGTGTTGGCGCGGCTCGTCGAACCAGCGCGCGCGCAACCCAACTTCAAACACGTCGCCGAGCTGCGCTTGCCAAAACGAACGCGCCGCCGGCCAGGTGTGCCGAAAACGCAGCGCCGCCGAGAGCTCTCCGCCAACCTGTGGCTCTGTGCCCGCGAGGCCAGTGTACGCGCCCAACCGCGCCGCTGCGCTAAACGGCCGCACTCCCCAAGCACCACCTGGCTCCCACCACGGCCGAACGCCTTCCTCCGTGCGACACGCGAGCTCGGTATCTTTGGAAAGCTCGACGAGCCTTTCGAAGCCAACCCCATTGCTGCGAACCGCAAAGTCCCCACTCAAGTAGCCTTCGCAACCTGGCGCTGGTCGCAAATCGCGCACCACAGCGCAATCGTCATGGCTGGTTGCGTCGCTTTCACACAAGAGTGCGTCCGCGTTCGGCTTCAACTGCATGCGACCGCGCACGATGCTGAGCGTTCCAGGAGCTTCGCTGAGAGCGGCGCGCACGCTGCGACGTGGCACATGGTCGAATGCTCCACGCGTGCTGATGACACTCTCGACGCTGGCGCGCGAGCGCAGCTCGAGATGTGGACGCCCAGCTGGAACGCGCCCGAGCGACTCGCCAATTTCTATCTTGCCGTCTCGTACGCGGAACGCAAAACGCTCGAGCCCTGGCTGAACGCCACTCAAATGCGTTCCCCACGCGTCGAACGGACCCGTGAAGCGCTGCTTACTGGGGCGAAAACTCAAGCTGGCGCGCAAACCCGGCACCAACTCGGGCGCTAGCTCGTACTCGGCGGCGAGCGCGATGGACGAGCCGTCGCGATGACGCACGACCCAAACCGGAGTGCCGTCGGCGCGTGTGTGCAGCGCAGCTTCGCCCGGCGACGGCAACGCAGAAGTCGATTGCGCGGCGTTGGGCAGTCGGTTTGCAAACGTTCGCGCGGACAAGCGTGGTCTCACGCCGAGCACGACGCGATTGGGTGCAGGCGCGACGCGTGGGACGGCCACCGCGTACGCGAACCCCGTACGCGGACGTTCAGCGGAGCCATCGGGGCACGTTACCGTTTCGAAATCTTCGAACAGCGGAATGAAACTGCCATCATCGACGAGCCAGCCACCAATTACAGGCTGCCCACCGCGCCCACGTCCGCGATCCGAACACCGCCCCCCCTCCACGAAAACGATGACCTGGCGCCGATCGAATTGCAGGTTCGGAACAGCTCCGCGAAAGCCAAAATAGGCCCAAACCTCGCGGAGTTCCTGTGGTGTCGAGGCAATGCGCGACGTACCGACTTTAATTTCGGGTGCGTACGTCATCGCTAACGTCGCAATCCCGCTCTTGGGGTCGACGGGCCAAGCGGCGACGACTTGGTGGGCAGTGCGCGGCACAGGACCAGCACACGCGGCGGTCAGCAGCAGGACGAGCGCAGAAATGCGGTGGAATTTCGGCATGGCTCTCGATGCAGCAGCAGCCGATTCAGCGTATCGGGAAGTACTCGCACTCGGAAGGCCAGTTTCTTTGCGTGGCAATCGCGCGCAACGTGGCACCTTGGCCGAACCGCTGGCGCACTAGCCACACAATTTCTTGTGCCAAAGTCTGAAGGTACGAGAGTATTCTCCGCCTGCTCGCTTGACGACGCCCACGTCGTCTGCGGCCCAAAGGGAAAAGCGCGTGACTACTCGCGAGGATGAACGACTTTCGACAGCTGCCGACGGCTCTGTGCCTGCAAGCCTCGACGCTTTGTCTGCCGCTGCCGAAGGTTCGTTGAAATCGCAGGACGAAGCGCGCCGCGAGCTCGAGCTCGACGCGCTCGCCGACATGATCATGAGCCGCAGGCTGCCGGCTCCAAAAACGTTGGTTGGGCTCGGAGTTCCGCAGGCAAAGCCATCTGTGCCTGGCGAAATGGCGCCCGAGCCAAACGAGAGCCTTGGGTTTGCAGCCACACAGCAACAGCCGGCCGCTGTGCTCGAGCCTGAGGCAAAGGGTGAAGAGCCGCCGGCCCCAATGGATCTGCACGCGCTGTGGGAGCAACCGGTTTCTCCGAACGATCTGCGCGCGACGCGTGAAGATCCGCTACCGCCTGTCGATCTGGGTGCCACGCAAGAACACGCGTTCCAGCCCATCGAGCCGTTGCACGCGATCGCGCCGCCACCGCCGGACGGCGCCGATGCAATCGAGCTTCCAACCTTGCCTAGCACGCGCCGCTACCGCATTGCGCCGCACCCACCTCGCCGCGATTCGCAGCGACCGCCAGCGCCGATTGAGGCGAGCCCTGAATCGGATCCGGTGCCACGCAGCGCCACGGCCTACAGCGATGCGCCGTGGGCCATTCCCGCTGCGGGTCGCAAGGAGCCAGCGCTCGGTTCACGCCTGGCTCTAATTGCGTTGGCTTTCGCGGCGAGCCTGGCAGCAACGCTTGCACTCGTGAACTCGCTGTTGCCTTCGCGCAAGGGCAACCTGTTGGTGACTGCTTCAGGACCAAACCAGGTGCGCATCGAACACGCGGAGGTGCTGCTCGACGGCAAAACCGTGTGTGCGCAGGTGCCATGCCGGCTCGAGGGGCTTCCCGCCGGAACTCACGCAGTGAACGTTTGGGCCAAGGGCTACGAACGCATGGCGCCGCAGGCCATCAACGTTCGTGGTGGTGCTGACTCGGCTTTGCAACTCACACTCGCGCGCAAGAATACCGCGGCGCTGCGCGTGAGCGTGAATGTGCCTGGCATGGTCGTGCGCCTGGACGGTGAGGAGCGCGGCACGGCGCCCACTACGATTCATCAGCTATCGCCGACGGAGCACACGCTGCGTCTCGCCGGCAACGCGTGGTACGCACCCTTCGAACAACGCGTGACCCTCGAAGCCGATCGCGTGACCAGCATCGAGCCAAAGCTCGTCGCCGTGCGCAACGTCGTTCATTTGGAGCGCGGCAGCGGCATCGAAGGCGCGCGCATCGATTTGATTCAGGGCGACGAGAAGCGCGAAATCAAGAAGCTGCCGACAGACATCGAAATCAAGCCGGGCTCGAGTTATCGCGTCCGCGCCTCCAAGCGCACCTTCGAAGATTTCGACGTAACGCTCGGCTTCGACGAGAGCCAGGCGGAGCGCTCCATCGTCGTCGCGCTCACACCGCGCGAACCCAAAGCCAACGCTGCCATGAGCGAATTACCCATGCCTGCGCTGCCTCCCGCCGCGCTCCCGCGCACACCGGTGCCGCCACCGCCGGCAGGCAGTGGCATCGTCAACGTGAACTCGATTCCCATCTCGAACGTGCTCGTCGATGGACGACCCATGGGTTCCACGCCACAACGCCTAACCCTGACTCCTGGGCAACATTCGCTCACGTTCGTGCACCCGACGCTGGGTCGCCAAGAGCGCAGCGTCACGGTGACAGCGGGGCAAACCGCGGTCGCCGCAGTGCGCTTCTGAGCTCACCAGTACGGCACAGCCACGGGTGACGCCGAGCTCGTCCACAACGTGCCGAGCTGGCCATCCTCGCCGTAGCCCCAGCACACCGCGGCGCCGTTCTTGCGAATTGCACACGTGTGATCGCCGCCTGCGGCAATGCCGATGGCGTCGTCCAAACCGGTGACGGCCACCGGCGTATCGCGACTAGTGCTGGCGCCGTCGCCTACCTCACCGTTGACACCGCGGCCCCAGCAGTAGGCGGCACCGCTCGCCAGCACGGCGCAGGTATGAAACCTCCCCGCCGAGATGTTGTGGACGTTGCTGGACATGTCCTTCACGCCCAACGCGGACCAAGTTCGTTGATCGGGAATGGACCCTGTTCCGAGGCGCCCGTCGTCGTTCGAACCCCAACAGAACATCGCTCCGCCGGTAACGAGCCCGCACGCGTGAGCGTAGTTCGAACCCGAAACCGCGATCGCCGTACCGGCGCTGAGCCCGTTCACTGGCGCTGGGATCGTCAACGCAGAAGGCCCAGTGCCGCTTCCGCATTGCCCATCGTTGTTGTTGCCCCAGCAATGGATCGTCCCATGAACGATTGCGCACGGCCCTGGCGTCACCGCTGTGGCCTCAGGGATCCCAGCTATCGGGACGGGCTTCGCCGAATGCGTGCCGAGCGAGGGATCCGCGAGCTCTCCGTAGATATTTGGGCCCCAGCAATACACACCGCCGCTCTTCAGCGCGGCACACGTTCCAGAAATCGCGCGCGCGGCGGAGGGTAGCTCTACCGTGACTGGCTGCGCGGACTTTTGCAGCGTAACGCTCGAGTTCCCGAGCGCGCCGTAGAAGTTCGAACCCCAGCAAACGACCTTGCCGTTCGCCAACAACGCGCACGTGTGGCCGTCTTGAGCAGCGATCTGGGTAGCATCGGTAACACCGCTTACGAGTACCGGTTGCGCCGAACGCGGAGCAGTGGTCCCAGCGCCGAGCTCCATGCTGCTATTCGAACCCCAACAACGCACGCTGCCATCGCTCAACAGCACGCACGAGTGCCCGCCGCCAACGGCAACTTGCACGGCTTTGTAGTGACAGCTGCCCGCGCCGCAAAACGCGCCGGCAACACACTGATTGTCATCGACGCAACTTTCGTTGCAAACACCGGCATCGCAAGAAAACGCGCCCGGGCACGAATTCAACGTGCAGCCGCTCGTCGATCCCGCCTCGCCACCGCTGCCGCCTTCGAGACTGCCCGTACCGCCCGAAGCGCTCTCGCCACCGCGGCCTTCACCTGTACCGCCGCTCGATGTCGATCCGCCCCGCGCGAGCTCACCGGCGCTGCCACCGTTGTTATCTCCTGCAGCGCCGGCCTCGCCGGAGTGTGCGCCACCGCTAGCTTTGCTGCCACCACTGCTCGTCGCGCGTCCGCCCGAGGCGGTTCCACCGTTTGCCGTGTTGCCCGTGCCCGCGCTGCCGCCCTTGCCAAAGGTGTATCCGACGCGACTATCCACGCTGCACGCGCCAGCCAACGCGAGCAGCGCGCCCGATACGAACCCCGCGCGAGTCGCCAACCCGAACTTTCGATAGACCAACCCCGTGCGCTGCTCAGTCACCCGCATCACCATGGACTTTACGGGGCGTACCATGCACGTTCGCAAACGCAAGCGTTCGGCAGCGCGCACTTTCACTCACTTCCGAGAGTGAGCGCACTCATCGCTGCTTAGTCAGAGCGCGCATCGCCTGGGTTCGCATGGCGCCCGTCGTCAGCGTAGCGTGCGCGAATTTGCCCAAAAACGGGTGATGGTGTCTCACGCTTCGGCGGCGCGCTACGCTCGTTAGTCACGGCGATGCGCTTTGCACTCATTAGCGACGTTCACTTTGGACCGCGGGCTTACCACGACGGCAAGCTGCGCAAGCTCACCGATCGCGCCGGTGAGCTCACGGCGCGCTTCGTGGAGCGCATGAACTCTTCGGCTCGGCCCGAGCTCGTCTTCAACCTGGGAGATGTCATCGAAGACGCCAATCGCGAACGCGACCTCGAAGAGTATGGAAGGTTCGTTTCGATTCTCGACGGGCTCGACGCACGCGTGCAGCACGTAGCCGGCAACCACGATCAAATCAACTTGAGCGCCGACGACCTGCGCGGCCTCTGGAGGCACTCGGGTGACCTCTTTTATTCATTTGATTTTGGGGGGGTGCACTTCGTCGTGCTCTGCACGCAAGAGATAAAGGACCGTGCGGTGCATTTGCCTGCCGGGCAAATTGCCTTCGTCGAGCGCGACCTTGCCGCCACCACGCTGCCGAGCATCGTTCTGATGCACCACCCTGCGAGCGAACAGCGAGTGCAGGGAAATCGCTGGTTCGAACGCGCGCCGCACCTCTGCCGCGTCGTGGAGCGCGGCGCGCTCCGCAAGGTGCTGGAAGCGTCGGGCAAAGTGATCGCGGTGTTCAACGGACACGTGCATTGGAATCACCTCGACGTGATCCGCGGCATTCCGTACGTCACTCTGCAGAGCCTGACCGAAAACCTCGATGACGACGCGCCGGGGCGCCCGGCTGCTGCGTACGCCGTTTGCGACATCGACGAGCGACGCCTAGTCGTCGACATCTGCGGTGAAGAAACAGCGCGCTACCAGTTCGAGCTCTCACCGCACTCATGAGCTCGCCAAATCGCTCCGCTGCTTGCTCCACAGCCACGCAAGCGCCAGCGCGAGCACGCTGCAGAACGCAGCCACGCGATTGAACGAGAGTGAACCAATGCGAGCGCGCACGGCTTCGTCGCGCAACGCCTCCACACCGAAGCGCACGAGCGCGTAACCGATCGTGGCGAGAACGAAGGTCTGCCCCGCGCGCCTTTGAAAGCGCCGCAAGCCGAGCAACACGGCGAGCAACGTGAGCTGCGCAAGCGATTCGTAGAGCGGAGTTGGATGCACCGGCACGCTGGCAAGCGAACCCGCGTTGACCAGGCCGCGCTCACTCTGAAAAAACCAAAGCGATGACACTTCGACGCCATGAGGTCGCGGATACGTGCCAATCCGGGCGAGCCAGCGCGGCGCTCCGTGCGCCAACACGCGCCCGAAATCCGAGCCGGCCAAAAACGATCCCAAGCTTGCCACCGCGCTCACGAGCAACGCCGACAGCGCTCCCACGTCGAACCACGTCGCGCGCGCGAGAGAGCGACGCAATACGATGGCCACCCCCGCGACGGCACCAAACAAGGCTCCGTAAGCGGAGAGCCCGCCTTGCCCGGCCGCCAGCGCGGCACGCCACGAAGTCACCTCGCCGCTCGTGAGTACGTAACCAAGGCGCGCAGTAACCAGGCTCGCAACCAGTGCCGCAGAGAGCGCGCGGATCCCAACCCCCAAATCCAACGCGCACTCCACTGCCATGCGGCGCGCAAACAAGACGCCCAGCACCAGCCCCAGTGCGAGAAAGGCACCAAACGGCTCGACGCGGAGCGCCCAAATGCTCGCAGGGCTACCGAAGCTCAGCTCGCCGAAGTGCATGCGAAGCACCGTTCGAGGCGCAGCGGCTGGCGGTGGACGAACATGCGGAGTAAGTACCACCCGCTCGTGCCTCGGCGAAGACGTTCAGTACACGCCCTGCGGCTCTCGCTGCTGCTGTTACCCGTTGCGTGCCTGCCTTCGGACCCAAACGGCGCAAATCGCGGCCGGGCTCGCGGCCCTGTCGAGAGCAGCGCAGGACCAAAGCTGGGAGCACCCGAATCGAACCCGCCGCGCATTCCACCCTCGTTGCGCATGGCCGCTACCGAACCGCGCCGGATTCCGAGCGCCGAGCCGCTCGAAGTGACTGGCAACAGTGCGCTCGAGCGACCATTCCGCGACGACTACGAGCGCACTTCGCTCGGCCCCGCCTATCGAGCCACGAGCGCCGCTTGGAAGATCGAGTCCGGTCGCGTTTGCGCGCGCGGAGCACACAACCATCCGTTGTGGCTGCTCGAACGGCTGCCCACCAACGCGCGAATCGAGTTCGATGGCATGAGCGACTCGAACGAGGGCGACATCAAATTCGAAGCGTGGGGAGATGGGCGCAGTGCTGCGACGACGTTGTCGTACACGAGCGCCACGAGCTACCTCTTCATCTTCGGTGGCTGGCGGAACACGTTGCACGTGCTCGCCCGCCTCGATGAGCACGGCAAAGATCGGGCAGAGCTCATCATCGACCCCAACGGCGACGATCCACGACTGGCTCCCGTCGAGCCGGGCGCGCCTTATCACTTCGTGGTGGAACGACGCGATGGCCGCACGGTCCGCTTCAACGTGAACGATGTGGAGCTACTGAACTTCGCCGACCCGGCGCCGCTACTGGGAGAGGGTCACCGACACTTCGCGTTCAACGACTGGGAAACCCACGTCTGTTTCGATAATCTGGAGATTGTTCCCCTCGGCGGCGGTTGAAACGTGGAGGCTGAAGAGCTCGATATAGCTTTGGAAGAACTGGAGGTGCGCCTCGAGCGGCTGCGCGCCCTCTACGAGCAGTACTTCCTCGGCATCGAAAAGCTCGAACCGCAGATCCCACGCAAAGACGTCGATCGGCGCATTTATGTCCTGCGGCGCGAGAAGATTCGCAACACCGGCAAACGCTTCAAACTGCAAACGCTGATCCAGCGCTACAACACGTTCCAGCAGTATTGGCAGCGCATTTGTCGCGAGATCGAAAACGGCACCTACAAGCGCCATCTGATGCGCGCAGAGAAGACGGTGGGCCCGACGCAACTGCTCACCGTCGCTTCGCGCCGTCGCTTCGGCAAGGAGCGCGATCGGCGAGGTTCGGATCAACCCGAAGCGCGCTCCTCGAGCATGCCGCCGTCGGCGCGAACGGCATCCAGCGCACCGCCTGCCGCCATGCCCTCGAGCCGCCCTCCGGATTCGGGCGCCATGCCGACGCGCCCACCGGGTCCACGGCGCACGCCAACTTTGCGCGGCATCTCCACGCCGCCGCCACCCGGCGCCGATGTACCCATCAGTTTGCGACCGCCGCCGCCCGCACCAGCTCCCGCACGCCTGGCTCCACCGCCGAAGCCTGTTCAAGCTCGGCCCGCTCCTCCGCCGCCGAGTGAGCAGCCAGCGCCGCGCCCCCGCTCGAGTCCGCGACCACCACCCGCCGCGCCCTTCGAGTCACTCGAGCTCGACATGGATTTCATGGGGGATTGGGACCCGCGTACAGCCGCGAGGCGCCCAGCCGCGACACCACCGCGCGAACCTACGCCTGCGCGTCGCGTGGCTCCGCCGCCCAAGCCGGGCCGCGAAACCCTGGAATCGCCCCCGGAAGCACCGCCGGTTGCAGCCGAACCCGCTACAGCAAAGCCCGCATCGCTGCGACCGCCGCCCATCGAGGCGCCCAAGCCGCAGCCAAGCCCAGCGGCGAGACCTGCACCGCCGAAGCCGGCGACCCACGCAGCGCGCCCGGCACAGCGCGAAGCCGCAGAAGTCAGCGATCAGCGCCTCAAAGAGGTGCACCAACGCCTAGTCGAGGCCAGCCGGAGCGCTGGTCAAAGCGCAGTCAGCTACGAGGGGCTCGCGAAGTCGCTGCGCGCAGTGGAAGCCAAACTGCGCGCCAAGCACGGCAACAATCGCCGGGTCGACTTCGAAGTGGTTCTTAAGGACGGCAAACCCGTGGTCAAGCCGGTCGTGCGCTGACCCAGCGACGCTGGATTAGCTCACGGCGCGGCGAGCCGGGCTCGCCAATGGACGCGACGGAGTGGCAGGCTCCACGTAGACGTCCCCGTCGCAGAACAGAATCGAGCAGGCGCTGCGCCCCGCTTCTCGCATGCGCGCACAGAGCTCACTCAGTTCCGGGTCAGAATCGACCACGTCGCCCTCTACAGGCTGGCGGGTCTCATGATCGTAACGACAGTTGTCGATCGCGACCCAAAGGCCGCGAAATTTGGCGGAGCGACAAAGCTCCGGCCAGGTCATCCTGGTGGTCATCGCGTGATGTACCTTCTCGTGAGTATCCCCCTCACGGGGCACAGCGTCCGGCTTTCCTTTGTAGCTTGCGTAACGAGCGCCACGGGCAATCGACCTAGGGCCATATCAATACAAGTTCCCATGTCCGTCAAGCTATCACCAGGAAGCAGCGCGTCATGCGAATAGCGCTGCAATACCGCAGGGATAGAAGCCGGCGGTGATCGCCGAGATCGCACATCTGAACACGCGACTAGGCCTTCCGGCCCGCAGTCAAGTCACTTGCAGCTGGTGCCGGAGAGCGCGTTTGCCAAGGAGCCGCCCGCAACTCCTGCAGCTTGTGCGGCGGCAATGATGCTCTTCGCTTGAGCACAGTTGCCATTGAGTGCGGCGTGCTTGGCTGCAGATGGGGCAGAGCGGCGGATGCTCATCGCACACGCCTGCTTCTTCGCCGCATCGGAGCAGCTGTTCATTGCAGCAACGGCACCCTGAATGTTTTCTGCGCTCGCGAGACTCGAACACGCGTCGCAGTTGCCGCCTGCAGCAGGCTTTGGCGGTGTCGTGGTTGTGGTTCCCGTGTTCGTTTTTGGTGTCGTGGGCGGCGTCGTCGACGGCGTCGACGGTTTTTCATCGACGGGCGGAGTCGACGCGACCGGCGTCGGGGGCGCGGTTTCCAACGGCGCGATCGCAGTCACCCCCGTATTCGTCGGGGTCGACGGAGTTGCTGGGGGATTTTCTGCAAGAGGCGGCAATTTCTCATCGTCGGGTTTCATCGAGCGGGCCGCAACCACGGCAATCGCGACGAGCAACACGGCGCCCACGGCACCGAGACCAATCACCAGACCTTTGCCGCCGCCACCGCTGCTTCGCGTCGGGCGCGGAGGCGGAATGTGTGGCGCTGCAGCAACACCCGGTGGTGTTCCCATTGCGTGGTGCGCTGCAGGCGCGCCCGCGGGAACACCAGGATTGTAAGCGGGCGGCATCACGTCCATCGCCGCCGTGCCGGTGCTCAGATGAGCGCCTGCCGGAGCAGGTGCATCCACGGTGACGCGGCCGCCTTCGGAAAACTGCGAGAAGAACTCGCGCGCGCTCGCCTGGCGCTGCTCGCGATCTTTGGAAAGCGATTTCAGAATCGCCTGACGCATCGCCGGCGAGATGTTCTTCGTGGGGGCGGCCACCTCGAATGCGATCGGCTGCGCCGTCATGTGCTGCGTCGCCCATTGCCAGGGCGTGTCCGCATCGAACGGCAGGCGCCCAGTGAGAAGTTCGTAGGCCATCACGCCGAGCGAGTAGACATCGCTGCGTGCATCGAGGGCTTTTCCAGTGAACTGCTCGGGGCTCATGTAGGGAGGTGTGCCGAGCACCATGCCCTGCTGAGTGAGCTTTTGCTCTTTCTGCGCGTCGGCAGATTCGCTGCGTGCAGCAATGCCGAAGTCGAGCACTTTGACGACGTCAGTCTCGCCGGCGCGATTCGTGAGGATCACGTTCTCCGGCTTCAAGTCGCGGTGGATGATGCCTTGGCCGTGCGCCTCATCGAGCGCGCCGCAAACCTGGCGCATGATGCGCACGACGCGTTCGGGATCCAGCGGCCCTTCTTTCTGCAACACATCGGCGAGGGCGCGGCCCGCCACGAACTCCATGGCGATGTACAACGTGCCGTCGGCCGTTTCACCGAAATCGTAGAACTTGATGGTGTTCGGGTGCTCGAGCTGCGCGACGGTGCCGCACTCGCGGTGAAAGCGCGCACGCACGGACGGATCTTTGGAAAGGTGCTGGTGCAACGTCTTGATCGCGACCTTGCGCACCGTCGAGCCCATCTGCTGCTCGCCGACGTAAACGATGCCCATGCCGCCTTCGCCGAGCACACCGGTCACGCGGAAACGGCCGCCCACCAACTGGCCGATCATCGGATCCGTGCCCTTGTGTTCGGGCGGGAGAAGCGCGCCGCAGTTGGCGCAAAAGCGCGCGCCCTCCGTATTGCTGTGACCGCAAGCTTCGCACTGCATTGCCCACAAGCGTAGGCCAGAGATGGCGCGCGGCGCTATGGAATCTTGGTGTGTACGCCCCACCTACTGCGGCGGCGTCGCGGGCTCGTTCAACGGATGGTCGGGTGGCCACGGCAAGACCTGGGTTTCGCCGGTCGCGCGATCGACCAACACCGCCCGGCGTGCGCGCGGTGACGCCGGCACGAGCACCGTCTGGCGTGCATGGACTCCCTTGGCGAAGCTCGCAGGTGGATACAGCGGCCGACGGGGACCTTGCTCTTCGGGTGGAGCTTCCAAGCCGAGGCCGGGAAAGTCGAAGCGAACCCGTTCCACGAGCTCCCGACCAATCCAGAGCTCAATCGCAAAACGGCCCATACGTCGCGCGCTCACCAGCGGCTTATCGAAATGGCGAGCGCGGGTTGCCGCAACGCTCGCTTTGCCCGCATCGAACACCAGCTCATATTCCCACTGGTCATTCAGGCGCAAAGGTTCAGGGTCCGGCGGACCGCCCGGCGCAGAAGCGCTTGCCGTTGGTGCAGCACTCGGCGCGGCACTGGGCGAAGGCGCAGCGCTGCTACTCGACGTTGCGCTTGGCGGCGCGGCAGAGCCGGCGCTGGCTGGTGTGCTGGAAGTGGAAGGCCGCGGTGGCTCGGGTCCGAAGTCGTCGCCTTTACCCTCCGCTATCGAGTGCGGGAAAACGACGCCAGGCGAGAGCTCGGTTCGCGTCGCCGGACGACCGCCGGAACAGGCGCTGCACGCGAGCCAGGTCGCAAGGGCAACGGTGCGATGGAGAGAGGTAAGGCGATGAATGTGCGCACCATACACCATCAGCCGAGAACGGCATCGGTCAGTGCTCGCGGAAGCGCGGCAGGATCGCCAGACAGCAATGCCCAGGCGCTTTCGAACTCGGCCGGCACGGGCGCCCGCACTCTTTCGAGCTCGCCCAGTTGCAGCCACGCCGCGTGCAAATAGATGCGAGCCAGCGCGCGTACCTCACCGCTCGGAAGCACGAGCCGCCGCGGGCCGCCGTAGGTCGCGTCACCCAAGAGTGGAGCGCCGTGGCTGGCGGCGTGCACACGAAGTTGATGAGTGCGACCAGTGAGCGGGCGCAAGGCGAGCAGTGACTGGCCGCCCATAGTTGTACCGCAGACGCGATAGTGAGTTTCGGCGCGTTCGCCGTTTGCCATGATGGCGCGGCGAGAGCTGCTGCCAACGCGGCCAATCGGATCCGTCCAGGCGCCGCTCGCCGGATTTGGCGCAGCGCTAGCTAGCGCGATGTAACGGCGCTCGAAGGCGTCACGAGCTCGCAGCTCATTTACGCGCTTGCGTGCTTCCGCATCCAGCCCAACGAGCACCACTCCGCTCACGCCGACGTCTAAGCGCGTCAACGCGTTCACGCGCTCGAGCGGCAAGGCGAGCAACTCCGCGACACGATCGAGCACAGTGCCTTGTGTTCCGCGGCGCTCTGGCTCCGTGGCGATGCCCACGGGTTTGCTGACGAACACCAGCCCTGCCTGGCGCGACAAGATTTCTATCGATGCGCCGGTCTCGCGCGGCGCGTACACGTCGACGCGCGCTCCAGTTTCGAGGAGCGCGTGGAGCTCGACGGCGCGTTTTCCCTCGACGAACACACGGCCCTCGGCGAGCGCGGCGGCCTGTCCGTAACGGTCGAGCAACGCACGAAGCGGTTCCTCTTGATTCACCACCCAGCTGTACTGCGGTCGACTCACTCGAGCTCCACGCTACCGCGGCGCGTATCGACGGTGACTCGTACGCCGGCTGTGAGCCTGCGTGTGGCGCGGCGCGTGCCCACCACCAAAGGAATGCCCAGCGCGGCAGCGGCGAGCACGCCTTCGCTAGTTGCGCCGCCAGCGTCCGTCACGATCGCCCCCGCGAGCGGAAGCAACGGTGCCCAACCTGGTTCGAGCGTGCGCACCACCAACACGCCGCCCGGTTCGAGAGCGAGCGCGTTTTCGAAATCGTTCGCTACCGTGACGGCGCCAACCAGCGTCGCGTCACCCACTCCGAATCCACGCAGCGGCTCTTCGCCAGATTCTACGGCGGCGCGGCCCAACACGGGCGGCGGCGCCAGCTGTTCACATGCAGTGCGCCACACGCCGTGGCGTTCGCGAGTGACCTCCGACAAGCGCGGATCGGGACGCCAAGTGCTTTCGAGCAGCTCTTCCAACCGCAAAAAGAAGCCGGCTTCCGGCGCACTGCCGAGCAAGCGAGCCAGCCTGCGATCCATGTCGAGCACGACCGTGCGCAGCATGGACAGCGCGCGCGATCGCACGACGTGGAGCCTCGCGCGCAACGTCGCGGAGCGTTGAGCGGCGCCGACCAACAGCTTCAGTAACACCGCGTCCGTTCGCGATGCTGCAGCGAGCGCTGCCGCCACGCGCTGCTCACGCGCTTGCCGCGCGCGCGCCAGGCGAGCTTCGAACGCGCGCGAGTCCAGCTGGCACAAGAGCATCAGCGTGCGGTCGAGCAACCAGGGCACTTCCGCCCAACGCGGAGCATGCGGCTCTCGTTCGCGCGCCGCACGTTCACCGAAGCCGCTCAAGAACTCACTCGATGTGGGCAGCGCACCGTTCTCACTACGCGCACGCCGCGAAGCGCTAAACAGCGCGAGCGAAGGCGTGGCCGTGGCTAGATCGAGTGCGTCGGGAACCAGCGCCTCGCAAGCCACGTGCTCGCGCTCGCCCTCCGGCAGGCCACGCGACAAGGCGAGGAGCGCCGCGTGGCAACCCACCAGATCGAGCGTCGCTTCGATTTCGAGCATGCGCGATGAGCGATACACGGCGAGGCACTCGGCCAGCGTCGTTTTCAGCGCGTCGTCCGGCAAGATGCCGATATCCATCTCGACGAGCCAACGGTAATGTTGTGAAGCATCGCGCTCGTGCGCCAGTACACGCGCTTCCAGCTTGGTGAGGCCGCGACCAATGCGCGCCGCGAGCAGGGTCAAGCTTTGTCGTGCAGCGCGCTGGCCGCCCAACGCACCGCGCGCTGCCGGCAATGCTTCGCAAGCCACGGCGTGCGCTAGAGCCAGCGCGTCAGTCGGCAGGAGCTCGCGCGCCGCCTTCACCAGCGGGACCAGCGCGTGATAGGCGTAACCATTTACGCACACGAAGCGCCGTTTCGGCCGCGGAAGCGAAGCCCCGCGCCGCTCCAGTGCATCGCCGAGCAGCTCGACATCTGCGAGCGCCAGATCCCAACCGAGTGGAGTGGGTGGCACGCTGGGCGCATCCGCCAAACCAGCGCTGACCCAGACACCCTCTAAATCCTGGGCCTGCTCGAGTGTGAGCTCCCGGTAGCCTCGCGCCGCGGGCATCCCGTTCAAGTCTCGGACGCAGCAGGCGGGGCCACGCCGGTGGCGCGCCGTACCAACTCGACGAGCACCGGGTCGGTTTCGAGATCGGCGCGCAGCGAGCTCTTGATGTGCTCGACGGCGTCGGCCGGCAACTTGGAGACGAGGGGCGCAACAGCTTCCTCCACGCGAGCATCGAGGTATTGCTCGACACTGATTTCGCCGCTGCTCAAGCGATCGAGCAGGCTGCTGCCGGAGGACGCGCTGGGCGCCTCGCCCGACTCGACTCGAAAGGTTTCGCCGCTCGCGGACGGAGACGCTGGCCCTGAGAGTGGGCCAACGCCGCCGGGCCCGCCTGGGGGACGACCGATGCCATCGATGCTCATCGCTGTCTCTACCTTGGATGATGCCAGATTTCGGACGGCTGAGTACTCTGCTCGCGGACTCCCGCCGTGATTTTGCGCGAGCTCAGCGGATATTGCCGATCGCGTTCTTCAACGTCTCGTGACGAGCCTTCAAGACGTTGGAAAGCGCGGAGTAGCTGCGGCTCTCCTGACTGATGCGCTCCTGAAGCTCCAAAAAGTAGAGGTTTTGGTCCATCCCCTGAGCGAGCACGCCCTCGACCCCCGGAGCTTGCCCGCCCATGCCGGTACTGAGGAGGGGGTTGGCCCCGGTGCCAAGCGCACTGCTCGGCCCCTCAGGGCTTTGGGCAGGGTTGATTGCGACGCCGGGAGCCGTGCGCACGGTCGCGGCAAGCAGCGGGCCACCGGGAAGACGATTGGCGGCGGCTTGTGCACCCTGGATGACGACGTTTGCGGTGGCCGCCATGAACTGCCGGAAAGGCCGCGCCGGTGTGGCGGTAGTGCGAGCTGCCGTCGGAAGCGTGGCGACGGAGGTACCGGTGGTCGTGATGCGTGAGGTCATGGACTTTCTCCTTATGACCGTCCACGTCGGTCAGGCGCGGCGCGAGTTTCGCAAAAAGATGTTCGATTCTTCGGCGACGCGAGCCACGCCGATCAGAAGCTCCCGCGCACGCCGAGATCGAAACCGCCTTCAGGCCGCTGGCGTGCGCTGACTTGTAGGTCGTCGCGCACGAGCTCCGAGCGCCCACTCAGAAGCCCAGCGACGAGCAGCGCCACGCCCGTAGCCTGAACCATGCCGTCCACCGCCACAATCGCGATGGTCGTGGCTTGATCGTAGGCCTCGCTGAGACATTGCTTGGCTGCGGGCACGTCTTGAGCCGTGCACTTGACCTCGCTGCCGGCTACGGCTGGCCATGCGCCGATCACCGGCACCGCCATCCAGCCCAAGCCACCTTCGAAATCGTGATCGATGGCAAGCCCGAGACCAACCACGTAGCCGACGGCGAGCATGCCGAGCCCGGTACCTATCAGCCCGGTCGCAGCACGCTTTTCGACGTGATAGCCGGGAGGAATCGGGATGCCGTCGCGATACGGCAAAATGGCTGGTGGTGACCACGCGACGCTCGGCGCGAGCCCGGCCGGTGGAGACAACGTGAGTTGAGGCGGCTGCGGCAACGAGGGAGCAACCGTTGTTGCAGGCTGCGCAGGCACTACGGCAGGCGCAGCTGGGGATGGCGCCAGCGCTGGGGATGCTGCTGGCGCCGCGCTGGGGATGCTCGCGGGCGGCGCTACGGCGGGCGGGGGCGTTGCAGGTGGGGGCGCACTCGCAGAGGGCGGATGCGACGGCGGATCGACGGGAAAACCGGCGTTCTGCGCAGAGGCGGGCGACGCGTGCAGCGCATGCACCACGACTACCGAGATGAGAATCCCCGAAGAACACCGCCCGAGCACAAGTCAACGCTAGCTCCAGCGTCGAGGCCGAGCAAGCTACCGCGCGCTGTAAGGCGGCGTCAGATGCCGAACCACTCCGCAGGATCGACGGTCTCGGTGCCGACGCGAACCTCGAAGTACAGCAGTGCGCCCTTGCCCGAGTCGCCAACCGAACCGACCCGCGTGTTCAAAACCACCTCATCGCCAACGTGCACGTCGATGTCAGCGAGATTGGCGCTCACCGTATAATGGCGCTTACCGTGGTCGATGATCACGGTTTTGCCGTACTCGGCGTAAGCATCTGCAAACGCGACACGTCCGGGATAAACGGCGCGCACGGGTGTACCCAACGGCGCGCGCATCTCGAGAGCGGGACCGTCCGCGCCGGGCCGACGCGCACTCTTGATTTCGGCGCGCCCGGCGATTGGAAACGGAAGCCGACCACGCATCGCGCCGAAGCCGACGCCGAGCTCGGCCGGATCGCTCGGACCTTGCGCTCCGTACACGGCCGTGTGCCCGCTCGACGAAGACTCGAAGGCGCGCTGGAAAGCGCGTTCGCGATCCTGCGCCGACAGCAGAGCATCTTCTGCACGCGCAAGCGCCGCTTGTTCGGCCTGCAACGGCAAGATGCGCAGCTTCAGCTCTTCGATGCGGCGCGCGAGCTTGGCGCGCTCGACTGTCGCGCTTTGCTGCAACTTGAGATCAGCGCTGAGGCCCCGTCGCAAACGCTCGAGGCGCGTTGCGTGATCGATGAAGGAGCGAAAGCCACCACCCACCGGCAAGAATCCGGCGCGTGCCAAGCGTGCGTAGGCGCGACCTCGCACAGCCGCACGAGCGCCAGCCGCAGCCGCTTCTTTGCCAAGCGAATCGAAGCGCGCGAGAGCATCGCGTTGTTCGCGCTCGAGGTTCTTGAGAAGCTTCTCGATGTCGGCCGCAGCGTGTGGCACCTCCGGTGCCCGGTTCACGCCGTCCGCCAGCGCGACGCTGGCAGACAGCACCGAGGTGAGCGCAACGACGAGGAAGCTCTGTCTCATACGAGCAGGAGCTTTCGGAGGCTGAACAGCGCCGAGCAAGCGCCGAGCAGCGCACCCAACACCACCATCCCGACTGCGATTGGTAGCGGCAAGAAGACAGGTTCGATGCCGAGCAACGTGAACAGCGACGGATCGATTTGGCTGCGCACAGTGAGAAACAGCGCACCCAGCAACAGCAACGCAAGGCCTGCGCCGATGCCACCCTGTGCCGCACCTTCGACCACGAACGGTCGACGCACGTAAGAGTCGGTGGCGCCGACGAGCTTCAACACTTCGACCTCGATGCGCCGGCGTTGCAAGCTGAGTCGGATCGTCGAAGAAACGACGCTCACCACGGCGCCGAGCACGACAGCAGCGAGCAGCAGCGACGCAGTAACGCCGCCGCTCAGCAGTGCTCCCAAGCGATCGCTCCAGGCCTCGTAGGTTTGGATGGTGTCCACCACGGGCAACGCCGCGAGCTCCGTTTTCAGCTTCTCGAGGCGCGTCGGCAGAAGGCCCGGCTCCAGCTCGAGCTCCAGCGACGCCGGGAATACATCCGAGGGCAGTGCGTCGAACACCGGATCGTTCGAGCCGCCAGACAGCTCGCGCCGTGCCTGATCGCTCGTCACGCGCCGCACCAACGCAATGCCCGGCGTCTTCTTCAAGGCGCGCTCGAGCGCGTCGACTTGCTCACTTTCAGCAGCGGCCTTGAGAAACACCGACGCGCGCCCGCTATCGGCCCAGCGCGCGCGCACGCCGTGCACGTTGACGACCACCAACGCCGCCGCCGCCAGGCACACGAACGCTACCGCCACCGAGAAGACGCTGAGCGCGTAGAGTCGGATGTCGTTGCGCGCGCCGCGCCACGCCCGTTGCACAGGCGTCATCCCTGGCAGCTCCCCTCGCCGCGCTTCGAAGACGACGCGAAGCTCAATCGTTGCCGGATGGGGTGAACCTTCATCAAGCCACCTGCAAGCTGTCGAGCGACTCTTCGTCGAGTCCGTTGCGAACGTCGAGCGCCTTGCCTTCGTCGAGCACCACCACGCGCCGCGGCCTAACGTCGAGCAAGGTGCGGTCGTGCGTAGCAAAAATTACGGAAACCCCAGTGGCATTGATGTCCTCGAGCAACCCGAGGATGTCGATCGCCAGCTGCGGATCCAGGTTTCCCGTTGGCTCGTCGGCGAGAACCAGCGCCGGCTCACCTACGATGGCGCGCGCAATCGCGACGCGCTGCTGCTCACCGCCGGAAAGGTGCCGCGCAATGTCGGCGCCACGCCCCCCCAAACCCACGCGTTCGAGCGCTTCACCAACACGCTGACGGATCACGCGTTGAGGCAAACCCAAAACCTCGAGCGGCACGGCCACGTTGTCGAACACCGACCAATTACCGACGAGCTTGAAATCCTGGAACACGACGCCGATGTTTCGGCGCAGAAACGGAATCGATGCTTCCGTGAGCCGCCCGATTTCGCGACCCAAGAAGAAAATGCGCCCGTTATCGGCTGCTTCGGCCGCATACAGCAGCCTGAGAAGCGTACTCTTGCCGGCCCCGGACGGACCCGTGATGAACACGAACTCACCGCGCGCAATTTCGAGCGACAGCCCGCGCAGCACCGGCGCGTCGGCGCGGTAAGCTTTGTGAACCTCCTCGAAGACCAGAATCGGGCGGTTCGCGGCGAGCGGATCAAAGCGGACTTGCCCACGCAAGGCTGGGCGGAAGCTCCGGGTCTTGCCGCTAAAATCCATGTCGCCCCAGGTAACAGGGAGCGTTCGGCGCGAACAAGTTTTCGGCGCGGCACTGCGGCCATTCGGCCGGTGTCGCGATTCGAGGACTGGCCGTAAACTGCAGCGCTCGTGTCGCTCGAAATCGCTTACTTCGGTCTGCCGCTGGGCGCCCTGTTGCTCGCGGGGGACGGACACGAGCTTGCCTTCTGTGTGGTGCCACCCATCGAAGCACCGGGGCTGCGGCGTTTGAAAAATCGTTTCGGCGAGCGCGTGCTTCAGGCAGGGGAGCTCGGCAAACAACTCGAAAGCAGGGTCGAGCATTACTTCGCGCAGCACACGCCCGACTTGCTGGTGAGTTGGTTTTGGACGCGCAAGTTGCCAGCGCCATGGCTCCAAAAGCCGCGCTTCGGTGCCATCGGCGTGCACCCCTCGCTGTTGCCGCGCCATCGTGGACCGAATCCATTCTTTTGGGCCATCGACTCGGGCGATAGCGAAACCGGCGCCAGCGTTCACCGCCTCGAAACCGATTACGATACGGGCGCGGTTTTGCTGCAAGAGCGCCTCAGCATTGGTGAGCGCAACTCCTGGCAGCTCGCGCGCGCTCTGGATCGCACGAGTCTTCGCTGCTTGCGGCGTGTGGTCGCGAGCGCAACAACTGGCTTACCAACGGGCACACCTCAAGAGGCAGCGTTAGCCACGCTCGCTCCAGAGCCATCCGGCGAACTCTCGAAGGCGGACTTCACCTGGCCCACGGCTCGCGTCTTGCGAAGGATTCGAGCGTTGTCTCCCGTACCCGGCCTCGCGCTGTCGCTTGCCGATGTGGCCTTCTTCGTGACGCAAGCGCACCCGAGCCCCGACTTTACGCGCGCGCTCTTGCCAGGCGAGGCGGAGATCGCCCGCGGACGGCTGGTCATTCGGACCGCTGATGGGGCAATCTCGGTGGAAAAGGCCGTACTCTGCGCGGAAGCGGAGGACGACACGGGCGAAGAGGTAAGCGCGAAGGAGCTTGCCGAACACATGGCTGAGCGAATCGCGGCAACGCGGGGAAGTTCTTTCAAAGGGGAGGACGGGTGATAGACTCGGGCCGAACGCCTTTTGGAGGTCATGGAGAATGGACGCGCTGAGCGCCGCTCGGTCTGCACGTGAAAGTCTTGCGAGGGGCCTCGCTGCGCTGCAGAGCCCCGGTCTTCCACCCCAGCTCATGGCCGTCGCCGATCCGGTGGCGCAGGCGATGAGCGCGCTGCATCGCATCGAGGCGAGCGCTGGCGCGGCAACGCCCGAGGCAGCTCCGGCAGCGCTGAACTTCGTGCGCCAGGCGCTGGCACTGTTGCAGAGTCTGCAGGTGGCGCACCCGGCTGTCGATCAAGGCATCGAAGCCATCGCCGGCTCACTCGGCGTCGTGCATCAACTGGCGCAATCGGTTGGCTCGGCGCCTCACGCCGCGCCACCTCCCGCGGTCTCACCGTACGCCGGCACGATGATGGCGGATCAGGGCGCGCCCCATCCCCAGGCGCCGAAGCCGGTTGCGCCCGCTGCTGCACCTGCGCGCGCCGCTGCCCCCGCTGCCCACGCAGGCGCTGTTGCCTATGCCGGAAATCCGGCGCCCGCTGCCGCACCCGCAGCCGCGCCTCGCCCTGCGGCAGTGGCGCCCGGCGGCATGCAGCGTTTCGAAGCGGCGCTCGGCGCGCACAGCCCTACGAACTTCTACAAAGGGTTGAGCGGCAATGACGTCATCGAGTCAGGCGGGATCTTCATCGCGACCTATCAAATTCCGAAGATTGGAACCAACATCGTAGTTCACGTCTCGTTGCCGGGGGGCTACGAGTTCGAGGCGCAAGCTGTCGTGCGGTGGACGCGCGAAGCACCGAATTCGGCGGGCGGCGGGCAAGAGGCTCCACCCGGATTTGGCGCGCAGTTCTTGAACATCTCGCCAGAAGGTCGCCAGCTCGTGTATCGCTACGTGCGCAATCGCGAGCCGCTGTTCCACGACGATCTGTGAGCTAAGAGAGGAGCAGGCGGTCGAGCCATTTTCGTGAAGCCGGGGCGGACAATATGGGGCCCCGGCCGAACCGGTTGGGGGATAGTGAGAATTTTGCAGGCAGTCGGCTTTGCCGTCACCCTGCTGGTTTCGTCGCGCGCTGTCTACGCCGGCGATCCGTACCTCGAGTGGTTCACCATCACCACGCCGCACTTTCGCGTGCACTACCACTCCGGGCTCGACCAGGTGGCAGCACGCACTGCAGCCATCGCTGAGCGCGCGCACCAGCACATCTCACCTCAGCTCGGCTGGCAGCCCAGCCAGATCACCGACGTCGTGATCAGCGACGACTCCGATTCGGCAAACGGACTCGCTTACGCGATACCGTCGAACACGATTCGCCTGTTCGTGTCGGCGCCGGACGACATGTCGGCATTGAACGACTACGACGACTGGCAAGTCGAGCTCGTCACGCACGAGTACACACACATCCTTCACATCGATAACGCAACCGGCATCCCCACCATCGTCAACGCCATCTTGGGAAAGACGTTGGCACCGAACCAGGCGCAGCCGCGCTGGATTTTGGAAGGGCTGGCGGTCGCGATGGAATCGGCGCACACGAGCGGTGGTCGCCTGCGCAGCGCGCTGTTCGACATGTACCTGCGCACCGATGTGCTGTCCGGAAATCTCGCTAGCATCGATGAGATCAGCCAGAGCCCGCGGCGTTGGCCCAGCGGAGATCTTTGGTACCTGTACGGCTCCAAGTTCATCGCGTGGATTTTGGAGACGTATGGACCCGATACCTTCGCGCGCGTCGCCAACGAGTACGGCGCCTTCGTGATTCCGTGGGGGATCAACCGCGCCGTGCACCGTGCCACGGGGCGCACGTACACGGAGCTCTACGCAGGTTGGAAAGCCACGATCGAAGCTCGCTACAAGAAGCAGGCTGAGGCCATCGCTGCGCGCGGTTTGCGCGAAGGCACTCGCTTCACCTGGCGCGGGCGCCTCGCGTCGGCGCCGCACTTCCTGCCCACGCACTGTCAAAGCGGTCCCGATGCCGAGCTGGCTTACTACCGCGACGACGGCGAAGAGCGCTCCGGCGTGTACCGCGTGAAGCTCAACGCGCGTGAAGCCGACGAGGGCGAGCTGCTCACCCGATCGAGCGGTGGGACACTGAGCATCGCGCCCGATTGCTCGATCTACTTCGACAGCTACGCGCCTTCACGCCGGCGCTACTTCTTCAGCGATCTATTTCGTCTGCCCGCCGGTTTGCGCAGCGAGAATGGGCAGGACTTTCGTCGCGAACGGCTGACAACCGGCATGCGCGCTCGTGATCCCGAGGTGAGCCCAGATGGGCGTCGTATTGCATTCGTAACCAATGCAGCGGGCACCACCACCTTGCGCGTTGCCGATCTCGATGCACGCGGACAATTGCAGAATGCGCGCCGCGTGATGCCGAGCGCACGCTACGAGCAAGTCTTCACGCCGCGCTTTTCGCCCGACGGCAAGCGCATCGCGTACGGCTCGTGGTCCCGCGGAGGTTACCGCGACATCCGCGTCGTGGATCTCCAGAGCGGCGCGATCACTGCGATTACCAATGACCGCGCGCTGGATCAGCAACCCGCCTGGTCTCCCGACGGCAAGCTGCTCTACTTCGTCTCCGATCGCGGCGGCGTTGCGAACGTTTACGTCTACGACTTCGAAAGCAACAAGCTGCACCAAGTCACGAACGTCGTGAGCGGTGCGTACATGCCAACCGTTTCACCCGATGGGAAGACGCTGGTGTACGTAGGCTACACATCGCAGGGCTTCGATCTGTTTCGCATGCCGCTCGATCCGGCGCGCTACCTCGAGCCGCTCGATCCACCCGCGCGTGAAAACGGCATGATCACCTTGCCTTCGCAGCGTTATCCCGTCTCGCGTTACAACCCTTGGCCAACGATTCGTCCGCGTGCCTACGATCTGACGTACGGTACGGGCAGCTTCGGCAACAACGCGCTCACGGTGACTACGCGCGGCTCGGATGCGGTTGGCCATCACGCTTACGCCGCGGCGATCACGTTCGAAACCGGCGGTCCCGAGTGGCAGGGCTCGATTGCCTACGATTACCTGCGCCTGCCCTTCGACTTTCGCGCCAGCGTGTTCCGCTTCACCGCGCCGCAGCGCTCTTATCGTGTGGGCGATACGCCTGAAACGGTGCTCGAACACGCTTACGGCGTTTCCACGGCCGTGGGGCTGTGGTCGCCCTCCGAGTTCGATGGGCAGAGCGCGTCAGTGAGCTTCAACATCTCCGACGTGTCGCACAATCGCCCGTTTGGCACGCGGGTGGATCCCTGGTCGCAGGTGCCGAGCGAACCATCATACGGACTGTTGTCGTGGGTGAACGCGAACTACTTCTTCACCAACGCCGAGAGCAGCTTGTATGGCATCAGCGCCGAGCGCGGCTTCACCTTGCGGCTCGGGTTCGATTACTCGGGGCCAGAGCTCGGCAGTGAGTGGACCCTATCGTCGTTCTACGGTGACGTCACCGGTTACTTCCGCATGCCGTGGCGCCGCCATCACGTGCTCGCGCTGGCAGCGTCAGGAGGCAGCTCAGCGGGCAGCTACGCGCGCAGGCAGGGCTTCGCGACGGGCGGCTTCGCGGACCAGCCCATCATCGATGTGTACCGCAGCGGCGTGAGGCAACCGTTGTTCGTGTTGCGCGGTTTCGAGCCGCAGCAGTTCATCGGCAACAACTACACATTGTTCAACGCCGAGTACCGCTTCCCCATCGCCTACGTGGATCGCGGCGTGAGCACTCTGCCCGTGTTCTTGCGACACGTGAGCGGCGCTGTGTTCGCGGATTGGGGTGGCGCCTACGACCGCATCGACCGTAGCGACCCCTTGAACGTGTTGCACCTCGGCACCGGCGCCGAAATGTGGGTGAGCTTCATGCTGGGCTATCGTCTGGAATGGACGCTGCGGCTCGGCGTGGCGCATGGCTTCGGTGACGCCGCCAAGAACGACCTGCAGAGCTACTTCGTGATCACCTCGGCGTTCTGAGAGCAGCTTTCTTTCCCCACGGGCCCAGCAGCTGCTATGCGCGGGCGATGCGCGTCACTCTGTGCCTGCTTGCGCTCGCGACCGGTTGTCTGGCACCGCCGTCCGCATCGGAGCGCGCCACGGATGCCGCGCGGTCGCTAAACGTGGCGGCTCGTTTTGGCCGCATGGACGTAGCGCTTGGGTTGACCTCGGACGCCATGCGCAAATCGTTCCTCGAGCACCGCGCCAACTGGGGCAAGGATGTGCGCGTGATGGACGTCGAGCTGGTTGGCTTCGAAATGCCGACTGGTGATCGAGCGCGCGTCGAAGTCGAATACGCCTGGTCGCGCACGAACGAATCGCTGTTACGCTCGACGCGCGTCGCTCAGGAATGGCTCGATGGCGGCGGCGGCTTCCGCCTCGTGCGCGAGAAGCGCAGCTCCGGCGATCTCGGCCTATTTGGCGAGGCGCTGCCCGCAACCAATGAACCGAGCCAGCGGCGCGACGCGCAGTTCGCTACCAAAGTAATCCAGTAGCGTCACGACGCGTGCGCCCCGAGCTCAGCGCTTCTTGGAGGGCTTCTTCTTCGTGCGCTCGGCGCGAGCTGCGTCGGCCTTGCGCGCGAGGCGCGCCTTCTTCTTTCGCTGTGCCTTACGGCGCGTCATCTTCTGCGAATTGCGACGATCGAACTTTCCCATCGGGAGCTTTTCCTCAGGCGAGGGGCGTGCGGCCCTGGCCCCACTACGGGGCGACGCGGGCTTACCTTGCTTTTCCTCGCAGCGGAAGAGTGAACTTCAACGCGCGCACCGTCGACCAAGCGGCCCACACTCGCCCCGAGGCGAACGTGCTCGCGGCGAAAGCGCAACCGGGCTTGAGGCTGTGGATCTGCTCAGCCGCTCGAGGCGTCTTCGAGCGCGCGTTCACGATCACGCACTTCCAGACGGTAACGGCTATTGACGGTCTCGATGTAGAACACTTCGCGCGTCGCAAGACGCAACACGCGCTTCACCGGCGTAGTCACGTATTCGTGCATTCCATCGGAGAACTCGATGACGACCACCGAGCCCTTGCGAGGTGCCCGAACGAGCCTGCCAGCGACCGCTCTTGATCCTCGTCCAAGCTTTCTAAGCACGACCTGCACGCTTCCTACTCTAGCAATACCGGCCCCCGCGTCCACCGGCATTCATCGCTGCTTTGAGAGGGAATGACGTGCTCCTCCCACCTTCTGCGATTCGCTCATCCCGCACTTTTCCTCGTAATTTCGCGCAAATTCCAATTCCGGTGGACGATTTCCCACAGGCTTGTGCACAGCGGGGGCTTCGAACCCACAGGCGCCTCAGAATGTGACAACGCCGGAGAGACGTGCGGAGAGCCCGTGCAATCCCAGATCGCCAAGTGCGATCGGAGCAGCGCGTGCCGGCGATGAGTACTCGTTCGCATAAACGAGATCCGTGCTCGTGGTGAAAAGGTAACCAGCGTCGAGCAAGAGCCAACCGCGTGCGCCCCGCGCTTGCCCGCTTGCGTGACCCAGAACTTCGTATGCAGCGCCGGCGCTTGCGTCCACCGTGAAGAGCAGTGGCCAGCGGCTTCGCTCTCGTTCTGTAACGGGATCGTTGAACGAGCTACCAACGAGCGCTCCGCCAGCTCCGACACGGCCAAAAGCGTACAGCCGTCGCATGAGGTGATAGCGAACTTCGGGACTTAGCGTGAAGCGATGCATGTACAGCGCGGTGGATGCGCCGCGGACCGCCGCGCTACGTGAACCGACGTCCCAACCGAGCGCTGCAGCGAATGACAACGGACCATCACTGTAGACGACGCGACCGAGTGCGAAGCTTGCTTGTGTGAGCACGTCGTCTTTGGCGAAGACGTCGAACCCCGCGTTTCGCACGAACGTCGTCCGCACGCCGAATGCGATCCAAGTGTTGGTTTGGTGTGAACCCAAGCTGCCGTCGTCTGACACGCCAGCGTCATCGAATGGCGGGATTTCGGCTCGCGCTGGCGCAATCGGAGCTGGCATGGGGCGAACTGGCGGGCGAAGCAATGTGGGCGCTGGCGGCGGCGCTGGCGTTTGCGTTGGCGCCATCGGCGCGGCTGAAGAATCGGGCTGCGGAGCCGTCGGGGGCGGCGCCACCGTGCTCGTTGGAGCGGGTGCAGCTGATTCGCTCGGCGCAGGCGCTGCGGGAACCTCCGCGGGCCCAGGCGCTGCGGGAGCTTCCGCTGGTGCGGCTGCGACGTGCGCTGCGACGCTGGCACCGAAGAGAAACGATGCAACCAAGCTGAGCGTCCTCATTGCAAGCCCTCCAACATCAAACCGCTGACGAAGCGTGTGCGCGCCGAATCGGGATGTTCGGCGTCGAACAGCGTCACCGCGAGATCGGGCGTGCCGCCCTTTGCCGAATGCAATACCAAAGCGCTGCGACCCCCGTCAGCGCGCGCAATGTCGAACACGTCGTCGACGCTACGTTCCACCGCGTACGAGGTTGGGTGGTGCGGCTCGAAGGTGAGCTGCGCGACTTGCTCGTGACTCTTCGGAAACGCCCAGGCGCGCAAACCATCGGGCGATAGCCGCAAACTGAAACCAGCCAGCGCCTTCATCGGGTAACTCTCGCGGCGCCGCAAATCCAAAAGGAAGAACTCGTCGTCGCTCGAGCCCATCAACAGCTTGAGGTAGCCGTACCTGTCGCCTGGCAAGTCGAGCACGCTGGTGACTCGCGTATCAACCGGGTACGAGTCGTAGCTGGCGTACGGCGTGGAGCTCGCAGTGCCGAGCCGCCAAAACGCAATGGTCGCATCGGTTGCGCTGTAGAGGAGCGCCACGTCGCCATTTTGCGGAGTGTCACTCACGAGGCCGGTGATGCGTGCGATCCCAGAGTAGGCGCGATCGAATTGCACCGTTTCGCTCTTGGATGTGGTGGGATCGAATAGAATCGCGCTGCGTTGAGTGGGCACGAGCGCCGCGAGGCGTAGCCCGCTATCCGTCTCGACGAAGTCGATGGTGGAGGGGATCGCGCCCGCGTCGAGCAGGTTGGGGGCCACCGAAATCGCGCTCATGCTCTTTTCGGTGGGATCGCCGAGCTTGAGGGTGAGCACGCTGGAATCGTTTTGAAATGCGACGGCCAGGTACGAGCCGGTATCGGTTCCGGTTGGGTCGTCGTGAAAGGCGACGTACGTTGGGTGCGCTGCCGTGCCGCTTTTGGTTTTTGGGAGTGAGACGCGCACTTCGGTTTTCTTTGGGTAGGACAGATCGAGGATTGAAAGATCCTGATCGGTCTCCACGACGAGCAGACGATGACGTTCGCCGCTCGGCAGCGTGAGCGGCGTCGTGAATGTGAAGCGCTCGGGCTGGCCGCCGGTGCTGTGCAACGTGGTCGGATACAGCGCAGCCTTCACGTCTGAAAGCGTCAAATCGATGAGCACGAGCTCGTTGGAGTTCACCACCACGCCACCGGCGTCGTACACCACCGCCCAGTCTCCAGCAGGATCGAGCACCAACTTCTGTGCCGGATCACCGAGCTCGTAGCTTGCCAGTAGGGCTGGTTGGGTGTCGCCGCGTACCACCGTGAGCCTCGGTTTTTCATCGCTTTCACGTAGGCGCCGCGCGTCGCCGCGCGAAAGCACGAATAGCCGCTCGCGATCGGCCGACGGCGCCGCCTTCACGATGTCTTTGCCGACGGGCACACGCGCCGTGGAAAGCTCGCCTTCTGCCGGCGTGGTCAACATCAGGAGCTCGTTACGCGCCTTGTCGACCACTGCCACAGAGCCAGACAGACCCACGCTGTCGCCGCGTACGAACGGCGTGTCCCACGCTGACTTGCGATCACCGCAAGCGGTGGGCAACAGCAACGTGAGGCCTGCCAGCAGCGCGGATGGAATGCGCTTCGAAGCACAAGCTAATTTGTCCATGACTCTTCCCGCGAAACCACTCATTGAACGATGCGCGCTGCTAGCTCGAAGCCAGTCAGCGTTTGCAATTGCCCGTTGGCGAGCGAGACGAACGTGATGCGCCCTTCCGGATGGGACTGCGCGATGTACGCGCGCTCAGCGGCTGCGACCACGCCAGCTGCGAGCGGCGGGCTTTGCAACGGCACGAAATCCACCTGTTGATTCTCGAGCGCGATGACGTACGCACCGAAGACTGCCTTCGCGTCGTTGCGCACGCTGACCAGCGCGGTGGCGCCGCTCGGAGAAAAGGCAACTTGCGCCGGCGCCGCATCGGTCCCCACGATTTTGGGCACGCGCGGCGCTTGCATCGAGAGCAAGCTGAATGCGCCGAGGCGCTTGCTCCCCACTGGCGCAGTTTGAAAGCTGATGGCAAAGCGCGGATCGGGCGCTGCAAACACCGCCGTGACCGGCGAAATCAGATCCTGCACGCGGTAACTGAACTGCGCTTGCCCGAGCCGCACGTCGAACAAACCGACGCGTGTCGAACCCGTCACGGTCGAATACAAGAGCGCGGCGCTGGCATCCGCGTTCAATGCCACGGCTCCAACTGCTTCACCGCTGAGCTCGCTGCGCCGAAAGCTCGTCGCCGTTCGACCCGCGATCGGCACGGGAACTTCCACCAACGTGGCCAGATCGCCCAGCACGGCGAACGCGCGTGAACCGTCCGGCACCAGATCCACATCGGTCACCACCGCGCCGAGATCGAGCTCCTCTCGCTCACCCCCCGGCAGCGCCAACGTTGCAATCTTGGAGCTCGCACGCGTGCGCACCACGGCGTAGCCACCGTCCGGCGCAAAACTCACGTCTGCGCTACCGCGCTCGGCGAGGATGGAAGGCGTGAGCGGAATCACCGAAACAACGCTGGGACGGGAGCCCAATTCGATCACGCTGATGCCCTCTTCCGTCACGGCGTAGGCGTGCTGCTCGCTGGCATCGAACACGAAGCGTGACGGGCGCGCGCCCACGCTGAGACGCAGCGCAACCTCGTTGCCCGGCTGCAGCGCAAACAACGTGATGTCCTGAAACAGATCGAGGGGACCAAGACCGGTTTTCTGGGACGCATCGGTCCAAGCGATCGCATAGGCGCCGCTCGGGCTGCCCGCCCAGGCGTTGGCGTCTGGCTGGGTTGGGAACGACTTCACGCGCGAGAGCTCGCCGCTCGCGTCGACGCGCAGCAGCGTCGCGTCATTGCTGAGGTCGTTCAAGACCAGCGCAGCGTATTGCCCACCAGCTTCGAGACCGAGCACCGTCGTCGGACGATTGCCGGCCACAGCGAGGCGTACCGCGAGCGTCTCGGCATCGATCAGCGCAACGCGCCCGGAAAGTGGGTTCGCGCTCCACAGGTACTTTCCGGTAGCAACCGGCGCGAGATAACGACTCTCGTTCTCGACTTCCGGCGGCCGACCCGCGCTCCCGCCGCCCGGCACCATCGGAGTGCTGCTCGAGCTGCCGCCCGAGCCAAGCGCGCCGCCAATGCCCGAGTCACCCGGGTCAAGCCGCTCCGTGTCCGCTGAGCTGCTGCACGCGGCGAGCGCGCCGACGAGAAACAGCGCGAACTTGTCATTGACCATCGCTGACACCTCGCGAAAGTTCGAAGCCCGTCAGCGTGCGCAGATCGGCGCTATCCAGATCGATCAGGCTGAGCTGCCCGTCGGGATGCTTTTGCACGACATAGCCCACGCCTTCCTCCGGCACAATGCCGGCAGCGAGCGGCAGATTGAGCAGCGGCACAGCGTCCACACGCAGCTCCGGCATGCGAACCAGGTATGCGGTGAGACCGTTCGCCGCGGTGAGGATCGCGCTGGTCGTTGGCGCTTCGGCGAACGCCGCGCTGGTAATCGCCGAGTTCGTCGCGCGCACCTGCGCGGGCAGCGCATCGACGAGCGGCACGATGCCAAAGCCAACTCCGGTGCTGCCCTGCGCCGCGCGCAACGTGACCAGCGCGTGCGCGTGATCCGGCGCGATGAAAACGGCGTCGACCGGAGCGTGCACGTACACGGGCCGCGGCACCAAAAACGCCGCCCCGGCCGGATCCGTTGCCATCACGTTCACTCGATCGAGATCCGTGGCGGTCGTATAGAGCACCGCTTCGACACCGTCGTTCGAGACGGCCACGCTGCCAACCAAATCGCTCACCTCCACACTCGCAAACCGAGTTGGGTCGGCGATCACATCGGTCAGCCTCAACACGGCAACCTCGGATGGGCCGAACCCGGACGCGGGTGGCGTGCCTTGCCCTGCTGCCCCAGCCACGCCGCCCGCGCCCGCGTCTGCTTCCCCATTGCCCGTTGCCTCACCCCCGGAGGCGCCCCCCGCTGCTGCGCTGTCGCTTCCCCCAGCCGACTCGCCCCCATTGGCAGCTCCCGCTTCTTGCCCTGTTCCCGCTCCCCCGTTGTTCGCGCCGAGCCCGCCTGCGCTGGTAGTGCCCCCGTTGCCCGACGCACCGCCCGTGCCTGAGTTTGCTCCTCGCGGACGACCGCGCACGACAGCGATCGCCGATGTCCCATTGGCAACCAAGTCCAAGTCGGTAATCGGGCCGGACAGCGTGACGTCGCTGCGCAGCCCGGTTTCGATTTCGACGAAGCTGACGCGCGAACTGCCCTCGACTCGAAACAGCGCGTAACTGCCGTCCGGCACCACGGCCACGTCGACCGGCTTCTCGCGACCGACGCCGAGCGCCACGTCACGCTCCACATTCGGTCCTGCGTGGTCGAGCGCGATCACGCTGAGGGAGCTTTCCGACACGACGAAGGCGCGCGCTTCGGTCGAGTCGAAGAAAATGCGGCTCGGCCGATAACCAACACTGAGCCGCGTTGCTTGCGGGACAGCGGCCGATACGTCGATCAGCGTGACGTCTTGAAAGCTGTCGGCTGGATCCGGCGAGGTGACCGAACTCGCGTCGCTCCAAGCAATGGCCCAATTGCCGCTCGGGCTGACTGCCCAAGAGTTGGCACCTTGGTGCGTGGGCACCGTCTTCACGTCGATGCCGGATGCACCCACACGCATCACGCTGGCGTCGTGACTTTTTGCATTCAACACGATCGCGGCGCTGTCTGCGTCCCCGCGCGCGTGCAACGGCGCCAAGTAGGTTGGGCCGAAGCCGGCAATTGCGAGACGCACCGTAAGACTGCGCGTGTCGATGGCACTGACTCGATCGCTCAGCGGGTTGGCTGCCCACACCCAACGCCCGCTACGAACTGGCAACTTGAAGGAACTCTCCTTCTCCTTTTCGGGCGGAAGCGGAGGGAGTGAGCCCGAGCCGCCGGACGACTGACCATTTCCGATGTTGGCCGCGCCACCACTGGCTGAGTTGCTTCCGCCGGAGCTCGCGCCGCGATTGCTCGCGTCGTCGTTAGACGCGTCGTACCCGCAGCTGATGCTGGTGCCGAGCGCTAGTAACGCCCAGGTCGCGCCTCGGAAGCTCGGCCTCAATCGGTAAGCACCCAACATGGCAGTGGCTCGCACTAAGCAAGCGTCAGGCCATGAATATCGATATTCCCGCGTTCGTCTAAGAGCGCCGATTTTTACGTAGGCGCCGATTGTCGCCTTCCGCGCCGCAATGAGTCGAGGACTGACATTGCTGTCGCGGTCGGATGGCGCAAATCAGCTCTACGACGGAGGAGTAACGCCTTTTGCGCCGCGGCGCGCGAAGTAGGCGCGCAAGACATCGCGTGCCAACTGAGAAGCTTTGATCTGCCAGGTAGGCGTGTTCACGATGAGCGAGCTAATCGCAACTTCCGGCTTGTCGGCTGGCGCGAATCCAACGAACCACGTGTAGTGCCGATTGGCCTCATGGTCGCTGAGAGTGCCTGTTTTACCGGCGACTTCGATACCGGGCAGATACGAAGTGCCTTTCTCGTCGTGAAAAGATTTGAAAGCAGAGCCGTTCGAAACTGTTTGAACCATCATCTGCGTGAGCTCGTTCGCCGTCGAGCTCTTGATGGCCTGACGCAGCGGTCGCGGTTCGCGATCTTCACGCCAGATGGGCTCCTTACCTTGATAAACAGCAGACACGATACGTGGCTCGAGTGCGACGCCGCCATTGGCGATCGTCTGCGCGAGCGAAGCCGCAGCCAACGGAGACAAGGTCGTGTTCCAAAAACCGGCCGACGTGCGCGCGAACTCGACGGGCTCTTGTGGAATCTGAATTTTCGGCGCCTCGTTTTGGACCACGAAGGGCACCGGCGTGCCGAAGCCGAGCGCTCCGCCCATCGCGGCCACGTCCTCTGGAGTGAGATGCTTTTGCGCCAGCTTGCCGAAAACTACATTCAAGCTGCGACCCATCGCGATCGCGACGGTGGCACACCAACGGTCGCGGCGTGGGTCATCCGTGAGCTCATCGGGAAGGATTCGGCTCTTGCCGCCGTGGTAACACTGCTCGGTCTCGGCGTTCAGCCCCGCCTTCTCGATCAGCGCAGCTCCGGTCACGACCTTGAACACGCTGGCCGCCGGAGCGCCCGCGCGCACGTTGACGTCGAAGGGCTCGCCTTCGGCGACGTAGCTCGCATAGGCGAGCACCTTGCCCGTTTTCACTTCCATCAGCACCGTCCCCGCTTCCGGAATCCGGTACCGCTGCATCTGTGCACGCGCAGCGCGCTGCACCACGGGGTCCAACGTGAGCTCTGCCATGCGCCCATCGGGCAGCGGCGCCGTCACCCGCTGGGGTCGCATGTCCATGCGCAGCAAGTCGATTCCATCGAGCTTCGGCGCCGGAACGGGCTCCGGTGCAGCGCTCGGGCGCACCAATTTGCGTAAAGGTTGGCTTAGCGGCGTGATGCTTCCGCGCACGACGGGCACCAGGGCAAGGGTGATTCCCGCCGCGGCGCCAACACCAATCCATCGAGCGAGCACGGCCATTGCCGTTTCGGGTTATCGAGAGCGGGCGCCTCGGGCCAACAAAGCGGACAATCGGGGTGGCTGACCTACCGGCGGCTCAAATCACCCTGCCCGGACGTAAACGCCGTTCTATGCTCCGCTGAGGCGACCTGCATGGCTGAAAGCCCGTTTTCAACGAATCTCGAAGTCGAGAACACCCAAACCCTGATGGCTCTAGCTGGGCCGCATTCTGCGCTGCTGACGGAGGTCGCCCGCGAAACCCAGACGGAGGTGAGCCTGCGCGGTAACACCATCTACCTCTCTGGGGACGAGCCCGATGTGATGCTGGCTTGCCGCTTCCTGACCGACGCGGTTGCGCTGGTGGAGCGTGGTTACACCGTGACGCCGAACGATGTCGCTGGATCGATGCGCGGCTTGCGTGCCGATCCAGCGCGCAGCCTGACGGAGCTGCTCGACGAAACCATCCTGATTACGCCAAAAAAGCGCCCAATCGTACCAAAGTCGATTGGTCAGCGGCGCTATGTTGAAGCCATCAGGAGCCACGATCTCACCTTCGGCATTGGTCCGGCGGGCACAGGCAAGACGTACTTGGCCATGGCCATGGCCGCGTCGTGGCTGATGCAAAAACGCGTGAAGCGCATCGTGCTCGCGCGGCCCGCGGTGGAAGCTGGCGAAAAGCTGGGCTTCTTGCCGGGTGACCTCGCCGAGAAGGTGAACCCCTACCTGCGCCCACTCTACGACGCGCTCTACGACATGCTCGACTACGAGCGCGCCGAGCAGATGCGCGAGCGCGGTCAAGTCGAGGTCGCGCCGCTCGCGTTCATGCGCGGGCGTACCTTGAATGACGCTTTCGTGATCTTGGACGAAGCGCAAAACGCGACCAGCGAGCAGATGCGCATGTTCCTGACACGCTTCGGTTACGGCTCGAAGGTGGTCGTAACTGGTGACATCACCCAGACGGATTTGCCTTCGGGCGCGCGAAGCGGCCTGCGCGAGGCGCGGGATCTCCTGCAAAATGTCGGGGGGATCTCATTTTGCTCTTTCAGCGACCAAGACGTCGTGCGACACCCATTGGTTCAGAAAATCATCGTGGCCTACGAAAAGCGCGACGAGGCGATGCGCGAGGCAGCGCAACGCAACGGTGAGCGCCCGCCGCGCAAACCAGACCCCGCTCCGTAATCAATGCATGCACCGCCCAGCTCGAAGCGAACCGAAGCCATCCGTCAGCTTTCTGTAGCGACGGAGACCCGGCTCGGCGAGCTGTCGCGGGTTGCGCATCTGATCGAAACGAATGTGCTGCGCGCAGGCGATGTACTGACGCGCCCGCACCCACTTTTGATTTGCGTGCGCCGGGCAGGTCTGTCGTGCCTCGTAACCAAAGCCAGCGTGTGGGACCGAGCGCGCGACTTGCTGGCTCCGTGGGCCACGGCGCTGTCACATCAAGAAGCGCGGGTGTTGGTGTTGGGCACTCCACTCGATCCCGATTTGGGGCGCGCGCTCGATCATGGCGTGACGGCGTTGCTGTCCGAGGCACCTAGCGCGCAAGAACTCGCCATCGCCATGCACAACGCCTTCGAGTTGATGACGCTGCGGGCGCGCAGTGAGAGCCGTGGCAAATCGCTCACGCGCTATCGCTACGAGCTCGGTGAGTTGATCGAAATCGCGCGGGCTCTGATGACGGAGCGCGAAATCGAAAAACTGCTCTGGTTGATTCTGGAGAAGGCTCGCTTCGTCACTGGCGCCGACGCCGGCAGCTTGTACGTGGTGGAGGGCAACGATCCCGATGTATTGCGCAAGAAACTGCATTTCAAGCTGAGCCAGAACGACTCGGTGTCATTCGATTCGCGCGAGTTCGTCATGCCGATCAACGCGCGCAGCATGGCCGGCTACGTTGCGCTCGAGAAGAAGACCTTGAGCATTGCCGACGTCTACGACATGCCGGCCGGCGCGCTCTACGGCTTCGATCGCTCCTTCGATCAGCGCGTGGGCTACCGCTCGAAGAGCATGCTCGTCACTCCACTCACCTCGAGCCAAGGCGAAGTGATCGGCGTGATTCAGCTGATCAACAAGAAGCGCGATCCAAAAAAGCAGCTGCTCACGCCCGCCGACGTCGACAAAGAGGTGGTGCCGTTCGACGATCGCAGCGAGCAACTGCTCACCACGCTCTCCGCACAAGCAGGCATCGCGCTCGAGAACGCGATTCTCTACGACGAGATTCGTACCATCTTCGAAGGCTTCGTGCGCGCCTCCGTCGACGCCATCGAGGCTCGCGATCCCACGACCAGCGGGCACTCGCGGCGCGTCGCCGATCTCACCGTCGGCCTCGCGGTGGCGGTCGAACGCGGTGGGCACGGACCGTACGCCGATGTGCAATGGAAGCGCGAGGATTTGCGAGAAATCGAGTACGCCTCGCTACTGCACGACTTCGGCAAAATCGGCGTGCGCGAACACGTGCTGGTGAAAGCCAAAAAGCTCTACCCCCACGCGCTCGAGCTCGTGCATCAGCGATTCGACTTCGTGGCGAAGAGCATCGAAAGCGAAATCTTGCAGCGCAAGGTCGACGCACTGATGCGCGGCGCCTCCGCTTCGGAGCTCTCCGCGCTCGACGCGGAGCTCGCGGAGCGCTTGGCCGAGCTGGACGCCGCCTGGAGCGTGGTCGAAGGCGCCAACGAGCCAACCGTGCTCGCGGCGGGCGACTTCAAACGCATCGAAGAGCTCGGCCAAAGAAGCTTTACGCGCCGCGACGGCAGCGTTGCGGCTCTACTCGGCGCGGACGAGGTGAAAGCGCTCAGCGTGATGCGCGGCTCGCTCACTAACGACGAATACGAAGAGATCCGCAGCCACGTGCAGCACACTTATCGCTTCCTCTCCAAAATTCCGTGGGGCAAAACTTTCGCGCGCGTCGCCGTCATTGCCGGCGCCCACCACGAGCGCCTGAACGGCACCGGCTACCCCAATCGCCTGCGCGCCGAAGAGATCCCGCTGCAATCGAAGCTGATGAGCATCAGTGACATCTTCGACGCGCTCACCGCTTCCGACCGACCATACAAACGCGCCGTTCCGGTGCAGAAGGCGCTCGACATCCTGAACTTCGAAGTAAAAGACGGTCACCTAGATGGCGATCTGGTCCGCATTTTTGCCGAAGCGCGCGTGTGGGAACCGGTATTTTACTGACTGGCTCCTAGGATGCGGGACTTCGAAAGAAGCTTGCAGCTGGGGCGCGCGCAACTGAAGGGGGCACAGCGCGCGAACACGCAAGATCACCCGCCGCGTTTGCTGAGCTCCGCTTCGAGCTCACGAATGCGCTGCTCGGCGCGCTCACGAATGCGTTGCTCAGCTTGCTCAGCTCGCTCAGCGCGCTCTTCGGGGGTGGGATAGAATTCGCGGCCTTCGGGATCGCGACTCAGACGGAGCATGGGGACGCCGGTTGAATCCTCCGTGACTACCCATGAGCCCGGGAGGCAACGACTTGAAGCGATGCGCCCGACGCCGTTGCGCTCCACCAAATCGTTGTCGACCGAGTCCCAGATGCGCAGTGAAATCACACCGTCTTCTTCGGCTTCAAACCGCACGAGCTCGCGCACACCGAGGCGGCGATACTTGGAAAGGCGGGACTCCCAATGGCGGTCGCGCGAATCGTTGTGGCTGATTATCTCGACGGCTACTTCAGGTGCACCGCGTTCCCAAACCTTCCACGAACCGAACATCTCGTCTGGCGCGCCGAGGCGCACGAACGCATCGGGTGCCAGGCACTGCCTGGGGTCGGTGGGATCCCAGTAGACAAACTGGTCGCAGCCGATGAGGGCGTGATCCGCAAAGGCCAGCTTGAGAATTTGATAGAGCAATGTGCGCTGCTCCAAGTGCCGTTTGGTTTCCGGCACGAGGTCGTGCTCCGGAAAGTGCACCGGCACCGGCGCGCGTACGTAGCTGAATCCGCCCACTATGAACGACTCGGAGGTGCTCTGCGGCATCTCTCGAGGCAGCGGGGTCTCGCGAACGCTCATCGTCATTTGAGTATACCTTTCGCATTACGCCGAACCAGTCGGTCTCTCTGCGCTCCAGTTGCGAGTTCTCGCGTGGGTACGCGGTTCGAGACCACGCGCGCTTCGACGCGGCGCGCGGGTTCGAGACGCTTTGATGACGGAGCGACTTTTTCGGCGCCGGGCGTGCGCGGTGTGGTGCTTGCGGTGAGCGGCAATGACCGCGCTGGTGACGAACGCCGTCTTCTGTCGCGCCCTTATCGGCGCTGCCCCCCAAAAAAACCTGCGCATTAGTGCAATGAAACACCCCTGAAACGATGGCCTCGGGCTCTCGCACGCTCGCGAAATCCATGTTAAGCGGCGCCCATGCCGGAGATTCTTCAAGTCAGTGCCCGAGAAATTCTTGATTCCCGCGGGAACCCGACCGTCGAAGCCGAAGTGCATACGACGAGTGGCTGGGGCCGTGCGGCTGTGCCGAGCGGTGCCTCCACGGGCGCGCACGAAGCCAACGAGCTGCGCGATGGAGACAAGAAGCGCTATCTCGGCAAGGGCGTGAAGCAGGCGGTCGAGAATGTGAATCAGAAGCTCGGTCCTGCCGTGATCGGCATGTCGGCGCTCGACCAGGCCGCGGTGGATCATCGTTTGATCGAACTCGACGGCACGCCGAACAAGGCGAAGCTGGGCGCGAACGCGATTCTCGCGGTGTCGATGGCGGTGGCGCGCGCGGCGGCCGATACGGTGGGTCTGCCGCTGTGGCGTTATCTCGGCGGCGTGCAGGCTCGCGTGCTGCCGACTCCGTTGATGAACATCATCAATGGCGGCGTGCACGCCGATAGCGGGCTCGAGATTCAAGAGTTCATGATTGTGCCGCTGGGTCTGGCGTCGTTCAGCGATGCGCTGCGCGCTGGCGCGGAGATTTTCCACAATCTGAAGTCGATTCTGAAGAAGGAAGGCATGGCGACCTCCGTGGGTGACGAGGGTGGCTTCGCGCCGCGCTTGGCTTCGAACGAGGAGGCGATCAAGCGCGTGATGCAAGCCATCGAGGTTGCCGGCTACACGCCGGGCCAAGACGTGGCGATTGGTCTCGACTGCGCCGCAAGCGAGTTTTTCGCCGACGGTCAGTACACGTTCGACAAGAAGAAGGTGTCGCCGGGCGACCTAGCGAACATCTATGCTGAGTTGTGCGAGAAGTACCCGATCGTGAGCATCGAAGACGGCTTCGCCGAAGACGATTGGGACGGCTGGAAGCAGATCACCGATAAGCTCGGCTCGCGCGTGCAGCTCGTGGGCGACGACTTGTTCGTAACGAACAAGGAGCGCTTGGCGAAGGGCATCGAGCGCAAGATCGCGAACAGCATCTTGATCAAGGTGAACCAGATCGGTTCGCTCACGGAGACGCTCGACACGATTCGTCTCGCAGGTACGGCGGCGTACACCTCGATCATCTCGCACCGTTCAGGCGAAACCGAGGACGCCTTCATCGCCGACCTCGCGGTGGCGACGAACGCCGGTCAGATCAAGACGGGTAGTTTGAGCCGCAGCGACCGCGTCGCGAAGTACAACCAGCTGCTCCGCATCGCCGATGAGCTCGGCGATCAGCAGGTGTACTCGGGTCGCACGCCGTTCACGCGTCGCTGATCGGCACCGGAAGCCGACTTTTCGCCGCTTGGGTCTCGCACTCAAGCGGCGAAAGTTTTTTGTAGGGGTCCGACGCTCGCCAGAAAGATTTCTGCAGCGACGGAGTGGGTGCGGGTGGCTCCAAGGCTGGAACTCCGCGGAATTGCTCGGTTCGCCGCGGTTGGCTCGAAAACTGCTCCTCAGTCTCGAACCTGCCCGCATAGGTAAAGGCGTGAAACGCGACCCCAAGCCTAGTCAGCCCGCTCAGAACGCCGCGGTAACGTTGGCTGCAGCCCATGCGCGCCTCGCGCAGTGGACGCTTGCCGTCTACGTGGGAACGGCGCTGGTGGTCGCCACGCTGCTGGTCGCGGTGTTGGTCACCGAGGAAGCGCACGACGAAGAGCAGCTCGAGAATTCGATGCGCATGGCGGCGATTGACCGCAGCTATGCATTGCGACGCTATTTGGATCTGCTGACGACGGAGCTGAGTCGTTTGGCGTCGCGCGCGGAGATTCAAGCGCAAGACAACGACAGCGCGCCCGAGCGCGAGCTGCTCGAAATCGCGCACAAACGCAGCACGCTGTTCGACGTCGGCGTCGCGATCTTGGATCTCGAGGGCAAAGTGGTGTGGGCCGAGCCGCACGCTTTCTTGCAGCACGGCACTTCGTTCAAGGCCACCGACTGGTTTCCAGACTTCAGTCGCTCGCACGAGACGCACATCGTGCCAGTCAACCCCGGTCAGGAGAACTCGCTGCTCTATGTGGTGACTCCGGCCATTCGCGATGGCGTGCTCGGTGGCATCGTGCTCGGCGCCATCGATCTCACGCGCCGTCACTTCGGCAGCAATCAAGACGGGATTTCTAGCGCCGCGACGCTGATTGCCACGCGCGGCGGAGACTTCATTTATCCGCCGAAAAAGCCGGCGATTGCACAAGATTTGAAGCTGCAGAGTTGGCTCGAAGAGGTGACCGGGCCGCTCGAATCGAAGCTGATGCTCAAAGGGGAGAAGTGGGTAGTCGCGGCTTCGCCCTTGCCCGGTACCGAGATGGTGTACGTGCTAGCGGCGCAAGACCACGTGCTGTTCAGCAAGGCGCGGCAACGCATGTACGTGCGCACCTTCGTCGGGCTGCTGGTCGTGATCCCGCCGCTATTCATGCTGGTCGCCATGCTGCGGCGCGCACTCCGTGTGTTCCGGCAAAGCGAACAAGAAACCGTCGAGCGCGAGCGCCTGCAGGTGCTAGCCGACGCCTCCAACCTGATCGCACACGAGGTCAGAAATGCGTTGAACGGGCTCGGCGTCGGGCTCGATCTGCTGTTGAAGGGCGATCGCGGCGCGCAGCAAGGGCGCGAGGGTCGCATCGTGCGCCAGCTGCGCGACGAAATGACGCGGCTATCGGAGTTTACGGGAGAGTTGATGCTGTTTTCGAAGGGCATCGTGCCGCACCCCGTGCGCCTCGATCTGGCGGACACGGTGCCGAAGCTCACGGAGCTGTCCCTAGATTTGGCGAGCGAAGCTGGCTGCAAAATCGACGTGCGCGTGGAGAAGGCTCCGCTTTGGACGCGCGCCGATCCCACGCTGCTGCGCGTCGTACTCGGTAACTTGATCGGCAACGCGCTCGATGTGCTTTCGGCGCAACCTCCACCCGAAGGCGGCCTCGTGCGCATCGAGCTCAACGCCGCCGAGTCCGAAGTACACCTGCGCGTCGCCGACGACGGGCCCGGAGTGCCGGAGGCGTTCCGCGATCACCTGTTCGAACCCTTTCAGACCACTAAGCCGAGCGGCACCGGGCTCGGTCTCGCGCTCTCGCGGCGCATCGCACGCGCTCACGGCGGCGATCTCGTGCTGGAGACGTCCAGCGCCGGTGCCTCGTTCCTGCTCACATTGCCCACGGAGACCCCATGAAGCCCACCGTATTGGTCGTCGATGATGATCGCAGCTTTCGGATTTTGACGGAGGCAGGCCTGGCCGGTGAAGGCTTCGAGGTGCGCAGCGCCGCAACATTGCGCAAAGCACGTGAGGAGCTGGACAGCGGGGCTCCGGACGTCATGATCCTCGACCGCCGTTTGCCGGACGGCGATGGCATCGCGTTGCTGCAGGAGCTGAATGCAACCGGCAGCGCTGTCATCCCAGTCATCGTCGTGACGGCGTACGGGGACATCGATAGCGCCGTGGCGGCGATTCAAGCCGGTGCCGTCGATTATCTGACGAAGCCGATCAACGTTGCCGATCTGCTCATCAAGATCCACAAGGTGCTCGAGACGCGCGGGTTGCGTGAACGGCTCGCGTTGGCGAACGTGGCGCACCGTCGGCCGATTGGCATCGAGCCGCAGAGCGACGCGCTTCGCAAAGTGTACGCAGAGCTAGAACGGCTGAGCGGCAGCCCGCAAACTCCCGTGCTCTTGCTGGGACCTTCGGGCGCCGGCAAGCAGTTCGCTGCAGAGCTGTTGCACAAGCTCACGTATGCAGACAACGAAGGTGCGCCGTTCGTCGACGTGAACTGCGCAGCGCTGCCGGAACGACTCGTGGAAAGTGAGCTTTTCGGCCACGAACGCGGCGCTTTCACCGACGCAAAGACCGCACGCCGCGGCCTCATCGAAATGGCCAACGGCGGCACGTTGTTCCTGGATGAAGTCACCGAGCTGCCAGAAGCGTCGCAAGCCAAGCTGCTCAAATTCTTGGACAGCGCCCGCTTTCGCCGCGTCGGTGGTCAACGCGAAATCGAAGTGGAGCTGCGCGTGACGGTGGCGACCAATCGCGACATTCAGGAGGAGGTCGCAAAGGGTCGCTTCCGCGAAGATCTGTATCATCGCCTAGCGGTGTACGTCGTGCGCGTCCCGCCGCTCGTGGAGCGGCGCGAAGACATTCCATCGCTGGCCCGTTCGTTCGTGGAGTTCTTTGGCAAGCGCGTGAAGAAGCGCATCGCCGGCATTTCGGACGGCGCGCTGAACGCGCTCGCTCGCTACGACTTTCCCGGCAACGTACGCGAGCTCCGCAACATCATCGAGCGCGCGGTGATTCTGAGCCCCGGCCCAATTCTGGAAGAGAGCGCCATCGTGCTCGGTCAACCGCGGCTCGGCGCGCAGCGCGCACCCGGCTTTTTCACGGTGGATTTGGCGCAAGACGGCACGACCCCCACCCTGGAAGCGGTCGAGCGAGCTTACGTTGCGCGCGTGCTCGAGCACATGTCCGGCCGCCGCCTCGTTGCAGCCCAAGCGCTGGGCGTCTCCTATCCGACGTTCCTGAAGCGCCTGCGCGAATTCGGCATGTCCACCGAAGAGCACGCGCGCGAGCACGCGCCGCCGCCAGACTCACCACGCTGACCAACACCTGAGCCGAGCGACGGCCGCGGGCATCCGCTCCAGTTACGATTTCGGACGCCGCTTGCTACCGAGGCCCAGCACCCGCAGCGGTTCATCGGAGATCCCGAACTCGACGACATCGCCGAGGCGCACCGAGATTTCGCGATTGGGTCCGTCGAGCCACAGCTTGGCTTCATCCATCTTGCTGTGAACCCGCAGGTGCTCCGCGGGCTTGATCAGGCGCTGCCGCACGTGGAAGCGATGGCCATGGGGCTCGTATGGCTCGCGCACGACTAGCTGCAGGTTCTTGGAAGCGAGCGGCAACACGCGCCCGCCTGCGGAGCGCTGCGCGGCTGTGGAGCCGGCGGCGGGTCCGATCCAAAAGCCGCTCGAGCGCTGGTCTTCGCGAATCTTGCCTATCTCGAGCACGTAGCGAGACGTCGCCGCGGGAGAGTCGTGCGCGTACAAGGCTTCGTTGAGAACGCGCGACGAACGCAGCCGCCCGTTCAGGCTGACCTTCATGCGCGTCAACGTGACGCTGCCGAGCCGCTCTTCCAGTGCTTCCGCAAAGAGCTTGGCGAAGGTATCGCGACGCGCGGCGCAGAAAAAGCCAACGCTGTGGCGCGGAGCGCTATTCACCCCGAGAATCGGCGCCGACTCCACGCTGTGTGAAGCCGCGAGCAATGTCCCGTCGCCGCCCAACACGATCACCATTGAGGCGTCGGAGGTGTCGAACATGGCGTGCGCGCGGCGTATCCACATGGCCTGCACACCCGCGCGATCCAGCACGCGCTCGACGGTCTCGAGCGTGCGCAGGTGCTCTTGATGTGAATCCGCCCAGCTCGACACGCTGGGATCACGTTTTCGTAGCAGCGCTTTTGCACGCGGATCGCGTTCGTCTTCCACGAAACGCGAGTAGGCAGTGCGCTTGCTCACCACGATGACGCGCGTGCTCACGCTCCACCGCCCGCGCGCGCCGCCAAACGACGCAAGCCAAGCTCCGTCTTGGCGTCCACGATCGCACCCTCGTCACACATCGTAATGGCTTGCGCGAGCGGCACACTGATTACGAGACCTTCGCGCTCGAGCGCCGAACCATCGAGCTCCGGCTCGCTACGCTCATTGGGCACGACCTCGATTTCGAAGAAAAAATGACGTTCGGCGATCACACCCGGACACGGGAACGTGCTGGCGCCGAGTTCGCCCAACGCGCTCGGCTCCACACGAAAGCCCAACTCTTCAGCCAACTCGCGCGCCGCGGATATGCGCACGCCCGTCGGCGTTTGCTCGTCGGCCTCGACGAGGCCCGCCGGGAGCTCCCAAATGCTCGAGCTCGGGTCGAGCTCCGGCACTGGCGAACGCGCGCGATCCCGGAACACGACAGGAGGCCGCAGCGCCGAACGCAAGTACACGCAGCGGGTACCTCCCGCGTCCACGTAGTGCGCGACGATCACCACCGCGTCGAGCAAGCGGCGGTCGACTTCGTCGTAAACGAAGGGCGCGCTGCGTTCACCGCTTGGATAGATTGCAACCAAACGACGGCGAACCAATCGCAAAAATCCCGGTGGGGCGGAGGGGCTGATGTCCTCGACGAGCTCGAGCTGAATCGGAGGCAATGGGAAGTTCATGAGAGAACTAACCCGCGTCTTGCGGGCCTGCCCGGGCGAGAGTACATCGGGGTGACCGAGGAGCCCATTCCCATCTGGGCCTCGAGCTCGAGAGATGCCTGCCATGCACCGTGTGTTCATCCGGCTCGCTCTGTTGTCCGCTCTTTCGAGCGTCAGCGTCTCGCTGCCAGCGTTGGCAGAGCCACCCAAAGCTCCGAAGCCCGTCAAGGCCAAAGCAGACAAGCCCGCCAAGCTCGACCTCGATCGCTATCGGCGTACGTTGGAGACGGGAAGCGAAGCTGAGCTCGTGAGCGCGCTATCCGAGCTCGGTGCACTGGGTAAGGCTGGCGCACCTGCCGCCCCGCTCGTGGACGCGCTGCTAGCGCGCGGTACCAACACCAACGTGCTGCTCGCGGCGCTGGAGACCGAAGCTCAGTTGGGCGTGCCGGCATCGAGCGAAGCCGTGGCGCCTTACGTCGCGCACCGCAAGCCCGAGTTGCGGCGCGCTGCGGCGGTGGCTTTGGCGTCGACTGGCGGTCCTGCGGCGGTTCTAGCCTTGCGGCGCGCGCTGTCCGGTCCGGATCCTGCGGTGCGCGCGGTGGCAGCCAGCGGCCTTGGTACGCTGGGAGCGAAGGAAGCGGTGGATGACTTGTTCAAGGTGCTGTCGCACGACACGCCGCAAGCCGCCGTTTCGATCGCGCAGCTGTGCTCTCCAGAGCAGTGCGATCGGTTGATGGCGCTGGTCGGCAAGTTGAAGTTCGAGGTGCTGGACGCCGCCTTCGTGCCGCTCTTGTTGCGCCCGGCGAGCGAGGTGCCCGATGCCAACAAGCTTCGTTACGTAGAACGCTTGCGGGTGTTGGCAACGCGTCCCGCCGCCGCCGTACTGCAATCCGCTCTGGCTCGGTTGCCGAAAGACGAGAGCCCCGCCTTGCGCGCCGCCATCCAAAACGCCCTCAAAGCTCGACCGATCGTGGGAGATACGAAATGATTCGCCGTGGTGTGCTGGGCCTCTTGCTGCTCGCCGGCTGCGCCAAGCAAGCGGCGCTTCCTTCGGTGTTCACGACGGATTGGTTGAACGACGGTGGGCACTCGATCGCGCGCGTCGAGCAGAGCCTGCGCAACACGCCCAAGCCGCCAACGCAGCCGGTCGCCGTCGGCGTGACCGAAACGACGATCGTTGGTATCCCTCTGAACGGTGGTGCGCGCTGGAGCCACACCGCGACGCCCGACACGTTGCCGAGCATCGCTGGGGAGTTCGTCCTCTACTCGTCGCGCGGCAAGCTCACGGCACTCGACGCTAAAACCGGCGCCGCACGTTGGAACGTCGACGTCGGCAGCTATTGGCTGCGCGGCGCTGGCGACGACGGCAAGAGCACAGTGGTCTCGCTCGGCACCAGCGACCGTAAAAAGAGCCTGTTGCTCGCGGTGCGCCACGACGGCGGCGTGCAACTGCGCCTCGAAACTCCGCTTCAATTAGGTCGGCCGGCAGCGCGCGGTGGCGTCGCTTTCGTGCCGTGGGCGGGGCAGTACGTGAGCGCCATCGACATCCAGAGCGGTGATGAGCTCGGCCGCCTGTTGACACGCGAACTCGTGAGCCACGCGCTCAACGTGGATGGCGAGCTGTTCTTCGGCGAGAAAGCCATGCTGCATCTCGACGAGCGCGTGCGTTACGCCAGCACCAACCAAGGCGTGCGCACCATGCTCCCCGAGCGCGTATTGCCGGGCCGCCCGCGCTGGCTCGGCTCCGGTTCGGAGCTACCGGTGATCGATCTCGGCGCGCACGCGAAGGTGCGTTTGTACGCGGCGCCCGTTTGGCGCGACTCCGAAACGCGCTTCGCCTCGGACAGCTTCGTGGCGAGCTACTTCCGCACGGTGATGGGCTTCAACGCCAAGAACGCGGAGCTTCAGTGGGTGCGAGCGGTTTCGAGTCCCGTCATCGGCGGCGCACCATCACGCTCCGGCTTCGTGCTGTGCGGTGCAGATGGCAAGGCGCACGTGGTCAGCAACCGCGGCTCGACCGTTTCGAGCGCCGACTTGGGTTCGCCGTTGCGCGCTTGCGTCGTCGAAGCAAGCTCCTTGGACTCGAGCGCTGGCGAAGATCCGGGGCCGCTCGCCGCGCAAATCGATCGCGCACTGAGCACCTTGGATCCGGAGATGGCCGCGGCGCAGGCGTTCCTAGTGAGCGAGCTCGGGCGCCTGCCGGATCCGAGCGTCACCAAGACTCTCATCGATCTCACCACGAGCTCCCGCATGCCACCCGACGTTCGCCTGCGCGCTCGCGACTTGCTCTCGCAGCGCCGCTCCGGAGCCGAGCTGATGTTGGCCGCCCTGGAGCGCCGTTATGACTTCCTTTCGGGTGAGCTGTTGCCGCCCCCAGTGGGTCCCTTGGCAGACGCGCTCGCCGCCATGAATGAGCGCCGCGCGGCCCCGTTATTGGCGCGGCACCTGAACGATCCCTCAACCGATGCTGCGGACGTGGCCCGCGCCGCGCACGCTCTCGTCACCCTGGCGACATCCGCAGAGTTGCCTGGTTTGCGCACGTTTTTCGCTCTTTACCGTGCCACCGCCGACGAGCCCGCCCTGGTTCAGGCCGTCGGCTCGGTTGCCGCAGCTCTGATTCGCGTTGGCGGCAGCGAGGGACGCGCACTGGTCGAGCGCGCCGCTCACGATCCGCTAACGCAACCGGACGTAGTGAAGGAGCTTGCCTCCGTTACGGAGTCGGCACGGGAACCCGCACGCGCCGCCGGCTCGCGCTAGTGCTCACTGCGGGGCTCGCGGAAACAACCGAAACAGAATTCACCGAGCAGGGTGAAATCGAGTTCGCGCTGTAAGAGCGTGTATGCCTTCTCTGCGTGCTGACTCGTACGAAAGCAGATATAGTTATCCGTGAGGGGGCGAATTTGAGCGACTTTTGCCCAATCGCCCTACCTACCCCTCGTTCGAGTCTAGTCAGTTAAGCCCTGCTGCGCTCGGGCCGTTAGCAAAGACCCTTTCCCGCGCCATCGCACAAGCGCCGGAAGGCATCGCGCTGTTCAGCGCAGATGGCGAAGAGCTGCTCTACGCCAACTCTGCGTTTTCGAACTTATTGTGCAGCACGCAAGCAGCGCTCTCGACAGCGACGTTGTTCAACTTGTTCGCTGACGACACGCTCACCGAGGCGCTGCATACCGCGCTGCGCACACAACGAACTTACTCCGCGCACGTGACTGGCGCGACAGGTCGTGCCCTCGCCATCACCGTCTCGCCGGCGCGCGCCGAGGAAATCTCTGCGCCGGAGCAATGGCTGTGCACGCTACGGCCTGCCTCGGTCCAACTCGAGCGCGAGCGGCTGACCGCAGTCTCCATGCTGGCTGCCGGGCTCGCCCATGAAATCAACAATCCGCTCGCGTCGGTCACCACCAACCTGGAGTGGATTGTTGCCACGCTGCCCAGCTTACGACCGAGCCAAACCAGTTCGCGTCCCAACTCCCTTCCGGCCCTGTCAGCGGCTCTGGTCGACGCACTCGCCGGTGCCGAACGCATCGAAGCGGCCGTGCGCCAACTCAACGCACTCGCCGGCGTTCAACACGAACAACCCGAGCTTCTCGACGTGCGCGTTCTCCTCGATGCGGCGCTCCACGAAGTCGAACCGTTGTTAGGCGACATCGAAGTGCGCCGCGATTACGCCGAAGTACCACCCATTCTCAGCAGCCAAGCTCGCCTCAAGCAAGCCTTCGCGCAACTCCTCAGCAACGCCGCCCAAGCCATCGGACCCGACTCGCAACGCCGCAGCATCGACGTGCGCGCACGCAAAGACGACCGCGTCCGCGTGGAAATCGACGACACCGGCACCGGCGTCGCGCCCCACCTCGTAGGCGAGCTGTTTCGCCCCTTCGTCACCACCAAGCCCCTCGGCCTCGGCAAAGGACTTGGCCTTTACCTCGCGCGCGGCAGTGTGGAAGCAGCCGGCGGCGAAATCGGCTTCGAAGCACTCGGCACCGGCGGCACTCGCTTTTGGATTGAACTACCCGGCGTCGAAACACGCATGCGCAGCCCACTCGACTCCAATTCAGATCTCGAATCCGTCCCCCCCAAGTAACGCGCTTCGGGATTTTTGGGTTGGCCCCCACTGCGCGACGCCGCACACGTCCCGAGCACACTCGCCGCCGCCGCACCGCCAAATAGACGAACGCGCGGCCCAGTCTCTTCGACCGAACCGCGCGTTGTCCCTCCGCGGAGCCGCTCTGTCCGCGACGAAGTCCGCGGAGCCGCTCTGCCCGCGACGAAGTCCGCGGAGCCGCTCTGTCCGCGACGAAGTCCG
>JBMOMJ010000059.1:71886-251106 GCA_049324695.1 Myxococcota bacterium | reverse complement strand
ACAATTCGGGATGGTATGCGTGGGTTTGGCTTGCGGGCGGCAGTCGCGGTCGCTTCTTCACGCGCCAAGACCACGCTCGTTGTGCACTCAAAGTCAAACCCGGCAACGTCTATCGGGTTAGCTTCTATTACCGCGCGTCGCGGCCCGATCGCACGTGTCCGTTCAACGCCAATCCCACTGCGCCTCCTTGCCCGATCGGTGGCCAAGCCACTGCTGCGAGCACATTGGATGGAACAGGCGAGGAGCTCCCCTTCGGTTACACGGGTGACGACGAGAGGATGTTCACGGCCACGGATCTCACAGTGCCGTCCGGTCCGGGTGCGGCTGCGGCGGACGGGGCGAAGTACGAGCTGATCTACGCTTGGCGCAAACCGAACGGAACCTACAGCGCAGCCAATGATGGGTACTGGATGCCCTTCAACGTCGTTCTCGAGCAGGACCTTCCTCTCGATCCAGGTACAGCGTGGCGGCCTGTGTCGTTCACATTACCGTCGGCCCCCAACAGTACGGGCACCACGACATTTTCAGCGGACTCGCTGAGCTTCGGCATCCAGCTGACGCGCGGGTCAGCAACAGGGCGTGTGGCCCTTGACGTGGATAGCTTCGCGTACTGCCGCGTGACCAACGACTCAACCGATCCCGTTCCGGCCTGCGGCCCTTAGAGAAACGCGAGGTCCCATGGTGTCTCTAAAAAGATCATTGTCCTCCCTCATTGGTTGTCTCGTGGCTCTGCTAACGGGCTGTGCTCAACCCGGTGCTGTCCCGAAGGATGGCGCCGAGGAGCAGGCATCCACAGCAGCGCCGCTAACGATCGCACTCGGCAACGCCGAGCTGCGGCTTCGCAATGCAGCTCCGCCAGGCACGAGTGTAACGGTTACCGGCAGCGGCTTTGCCCCTGGTGCCGAGGTGCAGCTCACGCTGGACTCGGAGCCCGTCGCGAATGCGATTGCGGCCATCGATGGCACTATTCATCTCGAATTCGAGATTTCCTTGGATATGCAGCCCGGCGTGTACATGCTGAGCGCAACCAGTGCAGGGAGCAGCGGCAGCGCGCGCTTCGCGGTGCGGACGGACTTCGCGCAAGACGGCTTCGCCCCAAACTACGCTCGCTATAATCCGTACGAAAACGTTGTGGGTCCCGACAATGTGCTGAGTCTTCAGCGGCGCTGGCGCAGTACCAATTTGTCGCCCCTCCGAGGTCGCATCATCGTTGCGGGCGCTCGGCTGTTTGCGACTGGAATTCCAGAGCTTTCTATAGGCGACTACGAGCGCTGGCTCTACGCCGTAGGCAAGGGCTCCCACGACTGGCTTTGGTACGCCAAGCTCGGCGCTGCCAACGGCGTCTTTCAGCGGAAGACAGCCGTGGCGGCGGCGTATGGTTTCGTGTACGTCGGAGCGGCCGACGGACTGCGAGTGTATCCGCAGGACTGCCGCGCGGATTTTGGTGAATGCTTGCCGGCCTGGACCGGGCCTACCGGGAGCCACGCTTCTACGCCTGTGGTTTACCGCAACACGGTCTACCTCAACAGCGCGGGCACGCTCTACGCCTTCCCGAGCAGTTGCCCGACGACTAGCTGCGGCCCGCTCTGGACTGCAGCGAGCGGTGCCGACTACTCGCTCGCCGTCGCAATCTACAAGAACACCGTCTACACCGTGGGCACGCCGCAAGCCGGCTCGCCCTCCGTCCTCGCGGCGTATCCCGTTGACTGCCGCAACGATGGCAATGCCTGCGACCCGCTTTGGCAAAGTCCCATCGAAGGCGAGCCCTACGACACGCCCGTGCTCAGCAATGACCGAATCTTTCTCGTCACGGGGACGGCGTTGCGCGCGTACCGCTACGATTGCGGTCTGGGCGGCGCCACTTGCACGCCCCTCTGGCGCGCGACGGGAGAGAGATTCACCACCGCGCCAGCGGTGGCTGAAGGCGTCGTCTATAGCGAAGGCAGGCAACCCGCACTGTTCCCGAGCGACTCCTATTTTGCAAGTGCCTGGGCCGTGAATTGCCGGAGCAACGGCGGCGAATGCCGGCCCCTCATGCGCTTCGCCACCATCTTCCGGGACTCCGACGCGGACCTAGGACCGGGCTTTGCCAACGGAATCATCTATCATGGCGCTGGCGCTTTTCCCGTAGACCTCTGCCCACGTGACGCCACGATCTGCAGCATCCCACGCTGGGTTCCCCCGGCCGAAGGTCGCAGCCCAAACGGTTATGGTGGCCCCGGCACCATCAGCGACGGAGTCCTCTACATCCCGGGTCTCGATAACAAGATCTACGCGTACGGCCTGCCAGAGAACTGAAGCGGCAAGCATGCTCGCCTCTGTCGGCACGCGCGCGTTTCGTACGGACACACGCCTCGTGCTACTCGTCGTCGCACCAATACAAGGGCCGGGTTCCGTGGTCAGCACAGCGATCTAGTCCCGGTCAGAACAGGATGCCTCAATGAGCGAACTCACGCGTTCCGCAATCTGGACGTCGCTCCTTGCGCTTTCATGCGGCTCCTCCATGTCGAAGGAGCCCGAGGCGCAACGCGAGTTCTTGCGCGCAGCCGGCATCTGGCAGCAAGTAGGTTTCGACTCGGGCCACTCGGGCTTCAACTCAGAGGAAGCCACCATTGGTGCCGGGAATGTTGCTGCGCTGAGCCTCAGTTTTTCGGGCTCAGCTGGCCGAATAGGTACTGGCCAGCCGATAGTTGCGAGCGGACGGGTGTACGTTCCGACGAATCGGAACGAGATTAGAGCTTTCAACGCTTCGACCGGCTCTCATCGTTGGACGCTTGCGGGAGGAGCGTTCAGCTCGCCAGCGGCATCCAATGGCGAGCTCTACGTGACTTCTCAAGATGGTAGCTTGAGAGTTCTGAACTCCCTCGATGGTTCACTGAGCTGGACCGCATCGATCGGGACGACGCTCGCGGCGCCGACCCTCGCAGGCGGCGTGGTTTTCGTCAGCAGCTTCACTTCAGGATTGCTCGCATTCTCCGCGTTGGGATGTGACGGCACAATGTGCTCGCCGCTCTGGCGAAGCGACGTCATGAGCGGTGGTCGAACAACAGCCGCCGTTGGTGGCGGAATCGTGGCGGTCACACTTGCCGATGCCGATCCCCAACTCTCCCGATTGTATGGGTATCTCGAAGCCGGTTGTGGTGCACCGGTTTGTTCACCCCGATGGTCCGTCTCGCTAGGTGATCTGGACCTTTCGCCGCCGGTCGTTTCGAGCGGCCACGTGTATCTAACTGCCGGCGATCGTTTGCTGGCAGTCAATAAGAACACCGGGCGAGTCCTGTGGAGGATGCCGGTGCATTCTACTGGGACCGCTCCAGCGGTCGCGCAAGGAGTTGTCTTCCTGCTCGAAACAAACCAGTTTAGCGCCTTCGATGCGGTAACGGGCGCACGAGTGTGGCATTCCGAGCTGACAGCTGATGGAGCAATCAGCAGCCCCATCACTATCGCGAACGGCCTCGTATATCTCGCCTCGCACGCTTCCAACAGCGTGATCATCTTCGAGACAGCCTGTGGAACCGCCGACGCTCAATGCGCTCCGCTCCACAGCGCGTCCCAGCCCGTCGCATCCGGAGTGGCCGTCTCCAACGGCCGCGTCTACGCCGCTGACGGCTCGAGCACGGTTCGAGCATATTCTCCATAGGGAGCGCAGATTCCTTTCCCCGTAGGCCCGTTAGACGAGCTGAAACTGTAATGGGCGCCCACGAGCGTATCACCGTATCACCGGCTGCGAGATGACCAGCAACGTTAGAACCCCCCGGTGCCCTGAGCCGCGATCGCACGCTCGCCGCCCGTAGCACCTTTGGACGGACGCCCCAGCGTGAGCCCGAAGTTCCATCCGTGCGCGAGCGCGTCCACCTGATCATCCTTGCCGCGACCTGAGCCTGTGAACTTCGTGAGCTCTTTGCGGAACTCAAGCAGCCACGGCGCGGACACCGGAAGCCGTACCCGCATGCGCTTCGCTGCGCCTGCGACGGGACTCGCGCGCAGGCGCTTGTTCGAGCTCGTCGTCACCTTGTGAATTGGCAGGTCGGGGTGGTCGCGCTCCATGAACTGCGCCTGTTCGCGACCTCCGCCGGCCATCTCGTAGACCAGCGGCGTGCCGGGAAGCGAACGCGCAATCCCAGAAACGAACATGACTACGTCCGGCGACTTGAGGCGCTCGCGCCAGACGCGGAGCACGTCGCAGCCGAGCTCGAGTCGCTTGGTCTGCTGGTCCCATTCCCACCAGAAGGCCAGGAGCACAACCGCTGTCCAGTCGCTCGAGTCGCTATCGGTCGTGGCTGGGTCGACCGCGAGCACCAGCACCTTGTCGGTGAGGTTCGGTACGGGAAACCACTCGCCGCGCACCACAAGTCCGAGCTCGTTGCCGCTCGCGTCGCGAGCCGGTTGCCAAACGGGGTAAGCCTCCGGAAAGAGCCGTTCGCCGACGGGCCGCGGCTCTTGCATGTACTGCGACCACCAGTTGTATTCGCCCACCTCCACGCGAATGCGGGCGAGCGCCAGCTCGTCGTAACGCTGCGGGATCAGCGGGCTGCCGTCCGCGAGGATTGCTGGCAGGGAGATGATCTCCCAGGGGATCTCCGGGAGCTTTCCGCGCAGCTCCTCGGGCATGTCCGCGTAGCCGCTTTCGATGCGCGCTTTGAAACGCCCGATAGGATCGTTGTCGTTCCATCGCTGGTGCATGCAGAGGAACGAACCGCCCGGCTCAAGGCGGTTCAGGATGCTGCCGAGGATCCATTGCCAGGTGACCTCGCAGGTGACCTCGCTCTCGGCTTCCTCGCGGTTCTTCAGCGGATCGTCTACGAGGAAGACGTTGAACCCCAAACCGATCGCGCTGCCGCCGCGCCCTAGAAACTTCGCCCCGCCGCCTTCGTGCGTTTGCCAGTGCGAGACGCTCTGCGCGATGCCGAACCGATCTTTCGTGCGCTGCTCGCGGCTCACCCACAATCCGGCGCGCGCGGCCATGGCTCGGCAAAGCCGCGATTGCTGAAACGCAAAGTCTTCGTTGTAGGACCCGTATCCGACGAGGTGCTTCGGATGGCTTCGCAGATGTCGATTGAATCCGTGGAAGCACGTCGTCGTCTTCGTGTGACGTGGCGGAGCTTCGACGAGCGCGAACACCTGCTCGCCGCGCACGGTGATGCGATCCCAGAGCGCATAGAGCGGCGCGAAGTTCTTGATGCAGATGAGCGATGGGTCGACGAACGGGATCCATTTCCCGAGCTCGAGCGACGCTTCGCGCTCTTCCAGCTCGGCCTTCGCCTCTGCTAGCCGTATGAGCTCCGCGCGGTCACTTGCCTTTCGGCCGCTTGCCCGTGGCAAGGTACTCCTTCAGCTCGTCATCCGACCAATTGGCGAACGACTCGCGCGAGGAAACGTCGAGCTTCTCGGCAGGCTTCATGCCGAGGTACGTCAGCGTGAGCTCATCGGAGTGCTGCGCGACAGCGAATCCCTTTTCGGTGCCCAGGGCCTCGGCCTTCACGCGGAGCCGCGCCCAGTTCTGGACGGCTTGGGCGAGGGCCATCTGCCCAATTTCCGGGTTCTCGCGCGAGTAGCGTAGGAGCACGCGCGAGGCCTCCGCAGCCAGGTTCTGTACACGCTGCCGACTTACGCCCCACAACTCTGCGAGCTCCCGGTCGGTCTGGCCCGTGAGGTACGTCCCTTCGATCATGGTCTCGAGCAGGACGTCGATGCGCTGCTCCGTCAGGCGCTTCGTCGCGCGCTGCCCGTCGACCCGGCCGAGCGCGCGCAAGCGGTTCATGCCCGCCTCACGCCGCCGCTCTTGCTCGAGCCGAGCAGCGTCGGCTCGCCTCTGGTCCATGAGCGCGATCGCCGCACGCCAATCGTCGCGGCTGGCGCTCAAGAGCGCAATGAGGCCGCGCGCGTCAGCTCCCTTCTCGGCGTCGTCGAGCTGCAGCATCAAGCGCTGGTAGGGCTCCTCGCCGCTCACCGCTCGCTGCAGCCATCGCTTCGACTCGTCTGTGCTCACGCCGAGCGCGGCGAATGCTGCGTCCCGCCGAGCGCCGAGACCCACGAGTTCAACGAGCTTGCGCGCGAGTTCGTCCGAGAGCTCCGCCATGAGCGACCTATTTCTGGGCGGTTGGGTTGCGTCGCGTGACGCGCAAGCTCATCGATTCGACGCTCTTGTTGCCTTTTTTCCCGTTGCGGCGCTGCCCATCGAACGAAAGGTGCGGCCCCCACTTCTCGATGAGCGCGCGCGTGGACGCTCGCCAGCGGTCGGGCGTCACCAGACCCACATTGCCGCCGCGTCCTCCAAACACTTCGCCGCAATCCCACCAGAAGCGCTGGTCGCAGTAGATCGCGCGGTCGTAGAGGAGGGTAGTCAGCGTCCAGTCGATCGCCGCTCTCCCCATGAACCGCGGATCGAAGTAGCGCCGGCGTGCCGCGCCCATCACTCCAAAGACGTTGCTGACCGGCGCGACCGGCACGAATGGCTTTTCCTCCGGGTGCGTCATCGCGGCGTTGTTATTGCGGGTGTACGTGAAGGTCGTGAGCCCGACGTCACGACAGACACGAGCCGAGTTCTCGAGGATCTGTAGGATCTCCCGCGGGTCGGTGATCTTGCGGTCCGGATGCCCGCGCTGCATCGAGCCGTTCTTCACGATGATGCGCCTGAAGTCGTCGTCGACCTCGATGAGGATCTCCGACTGAACCGTATCCATCATCCAGTTCACGACACCACCGAATCCCCCGTGGACTGGCGGGTGCAACAGCAGCTGCTTCTTGGGAACGACCGCCGCGTACTCGTCGCGCTCACTGTCTTCGACGCAGATGAGCGCCGTCGGAAGCAAGCTCAGAATCAGCGGCATGTTGTGGGCGCGCTTCCGCGAGGGAACGACGACGGTGTAGTCAAGGTCGCTCACGACGCCGCTCTCGTCTTCGGCTGGAGCAGCTCGATGAGGGTACGGCCACGGATCCCGCGCGCGACTCCGACACCGCCAGCTCGCCGTTGGATAGGCTCGAGTTTCAAGAGCTCGAGCAGAACGTTCCACTCTTGCGAGTTGGTGCAAAGCACCACGAGGTAATCGTAGTGCTCGTGGGGCTGGAGCAGCATGGCCGGGATCTGCTCGCCTGGCTTCGGCGCGGGCTCGTTGGGCTCGTCCGCCGCATGCATGGGGTCGCCCGCGTCGGGGTCGAGCTCGCGAAGAAGTCGCTGCACATCGGCGTTGTCGCTTTCGATGCCGGCTAGCAGCGAGGCGAGCTTTGCCGCGTCTTGTTCGGCGAGCGTCCCGATGGGGTCGAACGTCGCCAGCACCTTGTCGACTTCTTCGTCATTCAAGTCGACGATCACGACGGGCACGTCCATGTCGGGGGTGATCTCACTGCGCATCTCGCCGTCGATGAGCTCGAGGCCGTCGGGCGTTTCGCGAGCCATGAGCGCATCGACATAGCCGATGTCCTCGAGAACGCCGCGCATCGCCTCGCGCTGCGAGCTCGAGTGCATGCGGAAGTTCTTCGGGTTCCGCTTCAACTCGGAAGCCTTCACGCGCCGGAAGTCGACGATCCTGTCTCGAATGCGAACCATGGCTTCGCGAACAGCGTGGCTCGCGCGCATGACGGCCGTCAACGCAGTGACCAGCGTCAGCGTCGGGGCGTCACACCATACCCGTTGATTTCGAATTTCGAGATGGCATGAGGGCGCATCCTGAAGCACATTAAAACTCAACCCCATGCCAGAACCTCCGCCTCCGGCGCTGGAGGAGGCACACTCCTATAAGCGCCGGCTAGATGAGGGTTTGACGGTGGATGAGATCGCGAGCGAAACCGGCGTCGGCCGCGCGCGCATCACCCTTCGTCTCGCCCTTTTTAGCCTCGTGCCCGAATACCGCGATGCGTACGGCCGCGGCGAGCTCAAACCAACCCACGCAAACCACCTAGCTCGGCTGTCACCGCCGTACCAGCGAGTGCTGTTCAGCGCGATCACGAGCGGCCGCTGCAATACGCGTGTCGAGCTGCGCGCCGTCGCAAAGGAGCTCGTTCACGCCGAGCGCGCGAACGACGGGATGCTCCCGGCGCTGTCCGCTCCTGCACTCGATTCCCAAACCACCACCAACGTTTGCCCCAAGAAACGCGCAACGAACGCCCAAGCAGTCGTTGCAGCGGCGCCAGCGAGCGCGAAGCGCGCGCGACAGAGGAAGCCCCAACGCAAAGCCGGACACCCCAAACCGGATCTGTACGATCCCGAAATGGAATCTCCCGACATGATGCCCAAAACGATTCACGGGCACGGCGCGCTGCTGTGCATCTCAATGCTCCAGAAGTACATCCGGCGTGGGATGGAACGCGAAGCCATGCTGGTCGCGTGTGAGCTGATTCACACGCGCAAGCAGTACCACACGATGGTCTGCAACCGGCTCGAGGTGATCTCACACGAGGACATCGACACATCCGCGGATCCCACGATCGTGCTGTTCGTGCGCGCTGCCGTCGAACAATCCAAGGCGTGGTACGACCCGAATCGGATCGGCCGCTGCCGCATGCCACTCGGCAACGCGATCCGGCTCATGTGCCGAGCAAAGAAGTCGCGCATGGGCGACCACTTCCACGCCGCCGTCGGCCTTGCGAATCTGCTCGAGAACGAGTTTCCGGAGATCCCGGACTGGGCGAAGGATCAGCACACGAGCGAAGGGCGCCGGCTCGGTCGCGGGCTCGAACACTTTCGCACCGAAGGTACGAAGCTTGTGCCGCCACCAACCGAACCCGACCCGTATGAAGACGAAGCGTTCAGGTTGTGGGCCAAGAAGAGGGAGCTCGAAGCCAAGGAGAAGGAAGGGGAGGGACCACCTGCGCCACGCCCCGGAAAGACACGGGAACTGTCAGGCGCGGTCGCTGTCGCGCAGGGCGAGCAACGAGCACTGTTCGGCGCCAATACTGATGACGAGTAGCGCGAAGGGTCGAATGCGACTCGCTCGGATGGCCTCCGGAAAAGGGTCGTACGCGCATTCTTCAAGGGTAAGGCGCTGCCTTTATATCGCATTAGAGAACGATCCCGCACAACGTCCAGTGCTTGTCACGATCGACAGCATCGTCAACGGTGGGATGTCGAGCGCGAAATGGCCCGTGTCGCGAGGCGCGATACACTTCGGGCTCAGCAATCGTCATCATGCGTGATTTCGCACGCGTGCACTGGCCGGTTTACTTAGCGCCCGGCTCGGGCTCCAACGCCGCTCGCAACCTGGGGGGGAGGTCCACGCGTGTTGCGCCAACGCCCGCGCTCGTGCTCAAGCCTCCGAGCCTCTCGACATCAAATATCTTTGCCCGCAGGATTCTTGGAAGAGCGCCATCAAGCGGCAGCTGCCTTAAATCCTCGATGTCGAGGACAACAACCGGCTTGCGCGTCCTCGCGTGGAAGAGCGCCTGGCGCAACCAAGCGTCGCCCAGCTTCTTTCGAATAACGCCGCGCTTCGGAAATCCAGTCGCGCCCCGCAGCGTTACAAACACGCCCAACCCTACGGTTTGCGAACAATTGTGATCGAGGATTGCGCAGAACCGCGCGAAATCGGACTCCGTGACTGGTTTCTTCTTGGCTTTGGCTTCGACCAGGATCGCATTCCCGCCGTTGTTCATCAGCAAGTGCTTCGACAGCGTTTCCCAACGCGGACCATTGCCTACGATTTCGAGGTCGATTTGAGGACCGGCCGACTCCCAGCTGAGAATCTCGTTCCAACCGCGAAGCGATGAAAATGCGAACACGACGAGCTCTTCAAGCTTGTACCCAATGTGCTGCGCTTGCTCCGTTGTGGGCCTCGCAAGACGGACGAACTCTTCGATCTCGTCGAGACATTTTCGGATCTCGGGGCGAGGCTTGTACAGATAAGGGCCAAAGCAGTCGACCGCTGCGTCCCGTGCGTCTAGCTTGAGCAGGCCAGCAAGCACCTGCTCCACGATCTCGTCGGCCGTACTCACGGATCAACCAGAATACGACCGGCGGTTTGCGCGTTCACGCTCAGCGCTATCTCTGCCGGATCTTCGACGAGACGAGCGCAACACGGGCAAACCCAGGGCAGCGTTGGCGGTCCTGCTTCGAATGGCACCGCGCCGCATGCCATCTCGAAGTTTTCGCAGCTGTGATAAATTGTGATCACCGTCTGCGCTGCACCATCGGCCGTGAGGCACACGAGAATGGCCATCGCTTCGGCCGGCGACAACCCCGTCTGATTGGCGAGGTCGTCGGGCTGCGCGTGTCGCGCATCGTGGAAATAGACACTCACCGCTCGCCACTGGTCCGGCGTGAGGTTGGGCAATCTCGCCCGACTGAGTTTTCCACTTTCCGACGACATCACAGGTATGGGAGCAAAAACTGGAGGGCGCCCCGACTTTTCAGCTTGTTGTGCAAGCAAAGAACGTGCTGCAGCGTATCCTGACCGAACTTTACATCGGTGAGCTGCCCAAAATAGCAATGCGCCTCGAAGTCTAGCTCGGCGCGTTCCTTGCCTTTGAGGCGAAACGCGTACGACCGTGTTCCCCACTCCTGCAGGAGCGTCTTGAGAACCGCCTTGCTGGCTGCGCTCACGGTAGCGGCGGTCGCCGTCCTGCCGCTGGCAGTGATTGCTCGCTCTGCAAGCCTCCTGGCGAGAGCTTCGAGCCCGTCAACGTTGAACTCGCGCACGCCCGCGCTCCTAGCGTTCACTGCGACGCCCTTCAACTCCGCGCGAACGCGAAGATGCGTCCACTCGGGGTCGGCGCTCTCAAGAAATTCCTCCATGAGCTTGTCAAACACGATCGAAAACAGATCCGGACGCTTCCAGGTCCCACCGAGCTCATCCTTCAAGTTGGCGACCGCGGCGGGGATATGTCTCCAGAATTCGAACTGTGTGTCCGTTGTGCGCTTTACATCCTCGATGTGCGTGAAGCCGTTCCAGTGCAGCGCGACATATTGGGTCGTTACCTCCGCGATCAGGTTCCAACGAATTTTGCACCAGCGGCCGCCGGGCACGCTTGTATCGAGATCGCGGTGTCGCACGTACTTCGTGAAAACGTACCAGCAAGCTTCGCCAGTGCGGACCGGTCCGAACCATTGGTCCCCGCCACCCGTTGATAGAAACTGCATCGGCTTATTGAGGTCCTGGCACGTGACTCCCTCGACGTTCCAGACCGCGAGCCAGTCGCGCGGCTGCTGACACAATGCGAGCAGCACAGTTTCTGGCGTTATTTCTCCCGATTGCAGCATTGTCACAAGACGCGCAGCCTTGACGTCGCGCGGAGCGCTCTTCACTCCAGTCGGGCTGAGCTCGCGGAGAGTTGCGTCAGCAAATTCCAGAGACTGAAGGAAGTAGCGAAGGAACGTGTCGGGGTGCGTGAAGTTGTTATCGACGAAGACGTGCTTGCGTTCGGGGTCAGACAACGATCCCTCCCTGACTCGGATCGCAAGACCGTAGATCAACAAAGCCTACGAAACCAAAACGGAAATGCCGCCCCATCGCCGGTCCGCGCGAGAAGGCCTATAAATTTCGCCGAGCGGAGGAATACTAGCGCCGGATCCGAAGCTCGTCAGCCCTGGGAAGGACAGGGAATGTCTCGGTCGCCCGGGGGCAAGAACCCAAGCTGCGGCCTCGGCTGGCTTCTCTCGGCAACTCGCGTCCAGCGTCGCGACGCTCCAACGCTGCAGGCCTTTGCCGAAGCGCCTTTGCCCCGCCGTTGCAGACCCTCCACTACATTTGTCGTCGGCGAGACGCTCAACGACGTCGAGCTCGTTGCCGAAGCTCACGGCCCGCCTTTAAGGTGCGCCTTGTAACGAGACGCTGTGGCCGAGAAGCTCGAGCTCATCGAACGCTCACTGCCCAAGATGCGCCAGGCGCTACTCGTAAGGATTGCGCTCTCGATCATCGACTTCCCTGGATGAATGATTGGGCGCTTCGCCGACGTGCATGCATCGCGGGGGGCGCGGCAGCCAAGCCGGCGGTCGGGATGGCGTTGGGGCAGCGGCAACAGCGACGGTAGCTTCACGTGCGCTTGCAGCCGGGTTTTCGGTTCCACGGCGGAAATAAGCGTTGTGACTACGACAACCCAGGTGATGAACGTATCGGTAGTGAAGGTATCGAGCGTCGCGCAGCACTCATTGGCAGTAAACTCATCGAGCGCGATGAGTGTCTCGGAAATGCCGAAGGTCTCCGCGCCGCGCTGGATGGCGCCGGACTGAAGTGCATCTGGGAATGCGGTGGCACCGTCCCTGCGCGTCAGCGGCGACACACAGCCCTCCCACGTCGACCTTCACAAGGGCGAATAGCGACAGACGACTGACGCAATGACTATGGCCCATTGTCCCAACGACTAGATGACGAATTGCAGCGCGGTTCCATCAACGGTGGCATCTATGGCCAGACCATTTTGGCCGAGCGTGATCTGGCGGCAGGCTCGCACGCGCGTTTCTGGTCAGCAGCCCCGCACGCGCGCGCGTGACATGAGGTCGGCAGGCAGCGCAACCAGTCCGTTGCTCGCTCTCCCGCGCGGTCCATCGGCTACGCCAGCGAGAGATCGGACGGTTGGCAGAGAGCGGCAGGCGAGGGCGCGTCGTTCTTCCGGCAATAAGCGAACACGACACCATGGTCTGACGTCTCGGGCTTCCGCGGCGCGAAAGGGGATCCATCGTCTACGAGGTGATCATTTGCCACCTCGTAATAGTTAAAGAAGTACGCCTGCGTAAACTGTCCTTCGACCGCCCGTGGTTTGGAAAAGAAGTGGCGCGAAAGGAACACGTGATCAAGCGTGCTGAAGCGACCCTCGTGCACCGCCGTCGGAAACTCGGACTGGGTGCTGGCCCTCAGGTGCGCCTCCTGAGTGCTCGTGAAGAGATACTGATGCAGGCGTGCGAAGATGTTGGCCAGCGCAGGTCCTGGCTGAGGCTTGTTCTCGATGAACGTCCTCATAGAATCGCCGATCACCATATCGGTGGTGACTGCGCCCGTGTTGTCGTTCAGGTCCCCGCAGACCACTATCGGTCGGTCAGGGAACTCGGTGGCCTCTCTCACGATCTCAGCTCGGAGCGCGACGGCCTCAGCCGCGCGTCGCACGAGGGAGACCAGGTGGCCGATCGGGCGTCTCGTGAAGTCCGCTGTCGCGAGGTCTTCTTCAGGATAGGTCTTCTTTGGATCGTCTCCATAGGACGGGATCTTCGACTTCAAGTGTGCGACGAAGACGGTTAGCGTCTGACCTTCATGGTTCAAGCGCGCACGTAGGATCGGACGGGACAGCTTGTCCACCTTCAGCTTCAGACCGTCACGATCGATCTCGACAGGGTTGCGCAGGTTCTGCACCATAAGCGGGTCATCAACGAAATCCAGCGTCGTGGCGATGGCGACCTGCTGTGGCGCACCGCCGCTATAGCGAAACTGGTAGTTGCCCAGCCCGGTGAACACCTCCTCGATCGAGCGGTCGTAGATCTCCTGCATTGCCACCACGTCTGGCTTGATGGAGCCGAATAAATGCTTCGCCCAGGCGAGCTTCGACTGGAAGTCCCTGGGTTGCCGAACACGCCCATCGATCATGGTGCCACCTGCCTGGACCCAATGCTCGAGATTCGCTGACGCGATGATGAGATTCTTTGCCATTTCTTCCTCCCGTTCCACGATTCGTGCTGAGATTGCGGTTCGAGGACCACGTCCCCTTCGGTCGATACCGCAACTCGGCGCGGATGTCTTAAGTTTTGATCGACGACTTTGCGGGCTATGAGGTCACGTTTGTGCACACGACTTATAAGTAGGCTCAAGCATCGCAAGGTTTGCCCTCCCGCAGTTCGCGGCGCATGCTCGAGGGCAACGAGCGTGTTGCGCTAGGGTCGTGCCCAGCCGGCAGACGGCTTGTTGCGAGCCGTCATCGCGTTAACCCCAGGGTCGTCGAACCGACATTGATCCGCACGTTCCGTGCATATCGACGTATAGCGTCCGTGACGACCTACTCGATCGCAGCGAAGCCGCGCCAGACGTGCACCGGCCTCACTGCCCTGACCACGCCTTCCGCAGCAACGCCGCTTGACGGCAGCGCCTCGATCTGGCCCCATTGAAGCCCATGGCACAGCGTGCACCCGGGGACCCCCGTTGTAAGGACTGCGCGCGTCCACACGAGGTGGGCTTCTCACGCTGCGCCACATGTCGGAAGGCGCGAGCTGCGGAGCGAAGAGAGTACGTGGCGAAGCTGAAACGCGCCAAGCGGTGTGTGGTGTGCTCAGCGAAAGCTGAGCGGAGCCGAACGCTGTGCCGCCTGCACCTTGAGTACTACGCCGAGCGCGACGCGGAGCGGAGGCTCTCCGCTCGGAGAATGGCGCGCGCTTCCGCCTGACAGAAAGGTTTGCTCGAGCCGCTCAAGCGTTCGAGCTGGCGCAATGCGTTGGTCAGGGCAGAGACGCCGCTATCGCTGGCGCGTCCCGCTAGCAACGCTGCGCGGACACTGTCGAAAAAATCGACAGTTGCCGGTTCATTTTGAGTTCGAAAGGTTTGCGCTAGGTGCATCTTAGTTCACTCTAAATCGATGCAACAACCAACACCCGCGCCGCTGACGAATCACCGCACGGCCGAAGCAAACTGGCCGAACCTAGACACCGCAACGCGCGACGGCTGGATCCGGTGCTGCCCGACGCCGTGGTCACCGGAGCTGGCCGAGCGCACGTGGGCGGAGCTGCCCGCCCGAGCTCAGCAAGAGCTCGAAAAGGCGTGGGCCTCGCAGTACGAGAACGGCTCTGTCTGGTGCCAGTAAGCGCCATGTCCGTCATCTTCACCGCCAACGTTCTTTTCCAAACTGTCACGGCGCAAGCCGAGGATTGCCTCTGCGCGCAGATGTGCCCAAGTTGGATGCACGGCGCCAAGCCTTCGTGGCTTCGGCAGTTCGCGGATCCAAACTGCCCGAGCTGCAAGGGGAGCGGCATCGAGACCACGACCGTTTCCGACGCGCCCTCGCTGAACCTCGCCAACGCGAACGCGTGCGCGCTGCTCGTAACCCTCGGACTGCCGGCGGAGCCCTACGGCAGCGTCGCTCTTTGCGACGCAGAGGACGCCATCGAGCGCGCTCGGGCGCTGCCTATCCCGCGCGGTCTAGTTCGCGCGACCCGCTACGAATACGGCCCGGCCGAGGTTGCAAATGGAACGGTCGAACCCTTTCCGGTCCGGGCCGTTATTGGCGGGATCAGCGTTGACAGCATCCGCGATCGCGTGGAGCGCTTCGCCGAGTTCGTTGCGCTCTGCAAGTCGCGCGGCGCGACCCTGATCAGCTGGAGCTGAGTCGATTTTTTTGCTTTCAAGTTTGCACACGAACGCATCTAGATTCACATTAAATCAATGCCGCGCGACGCTGCCGGCCATCAACGCCACCGAGGACCCATGACCGCACCCATCAACGCCAACATCGCCCGCGACCGACTCGAGCAAATTGTCAGCACCGGCATTCAGAAGGCCGGCCCTGTCATCGCGCGCGTCCTATCTCAAACGCCTGAAGACGCGCTCTGTCGTGGGAGTGCGCTCGATTTCTACGTGCGCGAGACCGGCGCCGTCGAGCTGGTCCGACCGGACGGCGTCTTCGCGACGCATCGGTACGCGTTGGGGCAGATCGTCGAAAAGACCGGCATGACCCGTGGCTATGCGGACAAGCTCGCAGTCGACGGTGAGGACAACGCCTGGCGCCGGGAGCTGCTCGCTCATTCGCTTCGGGAGCACTTCTCGCACAGTCCGGATCGGTTCCTCGTCCGTTCGCTCAACGGTGAGATCCGCGGCTTCCTGTCCGACTCATTCAGGCGCCTCGATTCTCGCCCGCTGCTCGATGCGTTCATCAAGGCGTGTCAGGAAGTCGGTGCTGTTCCGTTCGAGGGCGTTGCCTCCGACCTCCGCGTCAGCGTGCGAGCGATCCTGCCGACCGTGTACGAGCCCGTGCCCGGCGAAGCGATGGTCTTCGGACTCGCGTGGAACAATTCGGACTTTGGTGCGGGCCTGTACGGCATCAGCGTGTTCGTCCTTCGGCTCATCTGCCTGAACGGTGCCGTCGGTGAGAGCGCTTTGAAGCAACGCCATCTCGGAGGCCGCCTCGCAGATAACCTGGAGCTCTCGCAACGCACGTACGACCTGGACACGGCGACGATGGCGTCGGCTACACGCGACTTGGTCCGCAAACTGCTCGCGCCCCGCACTATCGAGGTCCAATGCTCGCTGGTGCGCGACGCACACGATCGAGAGACCGATTGGAATAGGGCGTTCCGTTCGATTCGTTCGCTCAGCAAGACGGAGGAGACGAAGGTCCGCGAAGCGTTCGAAGGCGAGGATGTCGTCATGTTGCCGGCTGGCAAGACAGTCTGGCGTCTCTCGAACGCGCTCAGCTGGGTCGCCAACACGACTAGCGATGCGGAACGAAAACTCGAGCTGCAGCAGGCCGCCGGTGCCGTCCTCAAGGCGTGACGTCAGGCCGGAGCGGTAACCCAGGCGGGTAGCCACTCCGACCGGACGCCACCAAGGCGCGCCGAAACCGAGGAGAGAAAAGTGACCGAAGCCACCATCAAAGCTGAAACCCTGATTGCCGAATGTTGCCGGACCCTGGAGAGCGTCGAGAACGGTGCCGATCGTGTTACGGACCAGGAATCCCTGGACGAGTTCCTCATCGCCACGGTCGAGCTGCGTCGAGCCGCTCGCGGCATCGCCAAGCTGCAAGCGTCGGAGAACGGCCACTACACTTTGCGAGATATCCGCCGCAACCTGTCGGACACGCGCGAGTTCTTGGGGCGCGCGCTGCTGAATCTCGAGAGTGCAAACGACAACGTTGCCGAGGAAACCGCGTTTGCCGTAGACCAAGTGCTCGCCTGCGCTCGCGAGATGCTCGCTGGAGTCAACCATGGATCCCGCTGAGCGGGGCGCCGCCGATGGCACGCAGTGGGCCCGTCGCAACTCCAATCGCGGATTGTTGTCCCCGCTGACCGTCGCGCGCGCGGCCGGTAACAGCTTCGAGAACCTCGTCGCGGACAAAACGCTCGCGACTCGTGACGCAGTCGTCTACAGCCAGGCGTTCATCAACGCGGCTCTCGCGGAACTCGGCGACTCGTGCACGTGGGGATGATTCGGCGCACTTTATCCGTCCTTTCCTCGTCCTCTTTGCGCGATCAAGATTGCACACGAAAGCATCTTGTTTCACACTATTATCATGTCACCCAACACCGCCCGGCGCGAGGCCTGGAAGTACACGACCAATCTCAACGGCTTGTGCGTCCACCAGGGCGGGGAAGGGACGTTGTTCGTGCCGCTGCCTCGCTCGCTCTGGCGCGAGATCGAAGACGGCTGCTCTTGCGAGTTCTGCAGGGCTGTTCCCGGTCGCAAGTCGTACTGGGACACCCTGGCGCTCTCGACCGAACGCGCCGATCACGCCTGGATGGTTCATCGCCCGCAACACGGTGTATTCGCGCTCGGCCCCGAAGAGACCGCCGCCTAACTGCCAACCACTAGAGTTTTTTCGATGTCCACCTTCATCTGCTCCAATCGTCACATCAGCGCTCTCGCCGCATACGCGATTGCCCACGACCTCCATACACCCGTGCCTTACACCGCAGCCGAAGCCGAGATGCCGCCCGCTGAGCTGCTCGCGCTGCGTCTCTACGAGAAAAACCTGGATGCTTTTCGGGCCTACTACAGAGGGCGCCATCTCGACGAAGTTCATCCGTTCGAGTTCGACTGCGAGGGCTCTTCGCTGCACAGGACGCTGACGCCGATCGAGCTCATCAAAGCGGCCAAATGTTACGCGTACCAAGCGAGCGACGCTCCCGACTGGAACGGATGCGTCATCGCGGAATTAGTCGACTCGATCGTGAATCGGCTGATCACTGCCCTTCCTGGCTACGACAGGGCAGCCAGGGAGCTCTGAGGTTTTTTTTGCTCGCAGGATTGTACATAACAGCATCTACATGCAGAATTAAAAGGAGCGCATGCAGTGTCTATTTTTGACGACCTCACGAAGCTGAACGATCGCGACCTCGTTGTGCAGTGCCTGCACCACAATGGGGCGCTCCAAATCAAGTCCACCGAGGTCCAACGTCGGGCACGCCTCGAGTGCGACGGGTTCGGTGACCTGAAGACGCACGCTGGACTGCCCGGCCAGACCAAGGCGGAGCGCGACGCCTTCATCGCAGACTTGCTGTGGGATTGGTCGCATGTTCGTGACTCCAGCGATGGCGCTCTCCGTCGCGCGGCTGCAGTGCTGCGCGCGCATCTCGGTCTTTCGGAGGCCGCGTGATGCCCCGCCGGGCTCCTCACTCCAAGCTCGAGGCCGCTCGGCCTCAGCTCGATTTGATTCAGTGTATCCAACGCGTTGTCTCGGGCGGCGGCAAGGTTGGCGTCTGCGCGATCGACCCGCAAAGTCCTGGCCGGGGTGTTCAAGCGACGGTCGAGACCCGTGAATACATAGTGACCGCGTCCCACGCGCCGCTGGATGCTATCTACGCAGGCCCGCCCCTCGCTCAAGTAGCCCTTGCTCGCTGCTTCCGCCAGATCTTGGGGTGGCGCGTCGATGAGCCGACGCTTGGCGAGCTGCTCGCGGACCAACACCGCATCGCTGCTGAACTCGGCGAGGGTGATCCGGACGACGAGGAGCCATGAAGCGCATCGAGGGCGTGTCCTACTACCGCTTCTGCATCCGGTACCGGCTCAGCGACGGGCGCCGGCTCACGATGATTCGTTACTCTCCCGGCTACCCGTGGGTGCACGAAGAGATCACGCGCGAGCTTGTCGAGCGCTTCGGCCTGGATGGGATCAAGCCGGGGAGCGTCACCATCAGGTGTGTCGAATGACTGACGAAGGATTCAGCGTCGAACGCAACGGCCAAGAGCACGAAATGGATGAGACTGCCACCGATAGTGTGCCGGACTCTGAGTGGGGCCACTGTTCCGACTGCGGGGGCGATCGCCTACTCACGGAGCTAGCTGGCGACGGCCTATGCGAGAGCTGCTCCCGTCGCGTGCCCAGCACTGGGCGGCCCGACTACGCGGAGCGACGCGCGCAGCGCATCGCGCAAACGTCTGCGCGCGCCGAGCGGCTTCGTGCCGAGGGGAATTCTCGCCTCGCAACTGCGGAACGAATCTGCGAACAAATCCCTCTCGGCCAACCCATTCTCGTTGGACATCACTCAGAAGGCCGTCATCGGCGCGACGTGCAGCGCATCGAGGAGGGCTTTCGAAAAGGTTTTGCGCTGCTGAAGCAGGCGGATGAGCTCGAGCGCCGCGCGCACGCGGCAGAAACTAGCACGGCCATCTCGAGCGACGATCCGGAAGCCATCTCGAAGCTGCGGGCGCAACTCGAGTGCATCGAGCAGCGTGGCGCGGCGCTGAAGGAGGCGAACCGCCGCTTACGTCGCGGTGAGCCGCCCACCGAAGTCGCCAAGCTGCTCACGTTCATGGCCGACCCCGTCCGCACGATCGAGATCTTTCGCTCGCTCGGAAACAAGGCAATTCCCGTGCAGAACGTCTCGGCGGAGCGGCGGCGCATCCAGAGACGCATTGCGGAACTCGAGACTCGCGCGCGGGCCGCGGTGCGTCCTGCCGAGCAATACGGAGAGGTTACCGTCGATGAATCCGAAAATCGTGTTCGGCTTCGATTTCCGAGCAAGCCGACCGATGAGCTCCGATCCGAGCTCAAGTCGCATGGCTTTCGCTGGGCGCCGAGCGCCGGCGCGTGGCAACGCCACGCTTCAGAAGTGGCCTGGCACCAAGCTCGTCGCATTGCGAAGAAAGCGACACAGCCGTGAGGAGACCGCGAACGCCCGTCTGAGCCCGCACAATGCGCTGGTGACGCTGGGGCTCGCGCGTGGGCTCCACCCGATCCGGATTTTCTTACGGGTCTCCCAGAATACCTCATGCCGAAATATTGCGCGGGGCCCCGCGCCGGATTATTGCTTCTCTGGTCAGCGCGACGGAGCACGGCAAGGTAATCTAGAATGGCGTGGACCTCTATTGCAGATGTTGTGCTGGAGATGCGGTCCGGTTTGCCGAGAGTCGGTGCACTGCCGCCGCGCGAAGCGGGTGCTGCTCTCGCCGCGTTTGCTCGCACTCCTCAACTGATCACGGAGCTCCCCGAACTCGTAAACTTCGGCACTCTAACGCTGTTGGCGCAACCGCTTCGCGTGCACGAGATCCGACCAAACGTCGCAGAGCTCGTCGCCGAAACCGATCTACATTCGCTTCCAGGCGAGCCACCGCGTCTGCTCACCGCGCCTTGGATCGCGCAAGTACGCGATCCGGCAAGTGAACGATTGTTCGGCTCAACTGCCGCGCTCGCGAGCTACGAGTTCGACGGCGTGCGCTATCTGATCGGTCTCGACTTCCCCGACGGATGCGCAGTCGCCCGGTGGCGCCCAGAGTGGCGCGGTGGCGAGATTGAGGCGGGCGTCATCCGCGAGGATTCCGGTGGCCTCCTGGACGTCGATGGTCACGAGGAGTGGGCGCGCGCCGCGGCGCGATTTGCGGTGGTGTTGGGCGTGCTACTCGATGCTGAAGGAACGCCGCTCGCGACAGCAGATGAGGGTCCTTCGCTTGCCGGAAGGCGGCACGGCAAGCCGCGCCCAGCGCGACCGTGGGCAGTTCGGCGCGTCTATCTCGAGCATGAGGCCAAGCAGCAGGACGCCGCTGGTGGGCGGCAGCCCGTCGAGCTCGACGAGCACATCTCAGCCAGCGTACGGGTGAGCGGCCATCTCAAGCGGCAACCGTACGGTCCGGGGCTGTCGCTGCGCAAATGGGTCTACGTCCGTCAATACGATGCAAGACGTTGGTTCACGAATCGACCGACGAAGGTGATCGTACAATGAGGATTTCGACGAATCTCAGGAGTGCTGCGCGCCGCGCAGCGAACGCCGTGACGCTGGAAGACCGGGTAGGCTGGCGCGAGGCCATGGCGCTGGCTAACTTCTCGAGTGCAAGCCGGGAGCAAGAGCGCGCTTACCGGCGTGCGTTTGCGGAGCGTCTCGTTGAGCGCGGGCTGGCACGGCCCGCGGGAGCTCCGAAGCCGGACCGCGCTCGCGGCGAGCACACAAGAGACCGCATCAAGGTCAGTTACACCGAGGAGCAGCGAGCGCGATGGGAGCGCGCGGCAAAAGGTACCCCGCTCTCGAGGTGGCTCGCTGGTCTCGCCGACCGAGCGTCGTGAGCGCGCTTGCTACTCGGTCCGCGCTCGCCGAGAGTTCGCACAGATGCCTTCGGGCGATTCACCCCAGCCCTCGCGGCAAACCGCGGCGGCCTGCGGTCGACGTGTTAGGAGGACCCATGCTCGATTCAAATCAACTCGTATGTCGTACTTGCCCGGTGATGACGCTGCAGCTGGCGCAGATCGGCGTTGCGCCGTGAGCACCTATCGGATTGGTGCACCGTACAACCCTAGGGTGCGACAGTGGCCGGAAACGCTTTCGTATCAATACCGAGCGGGAGCGCACGAGCTACTTCTTTTCTTCGCCTCACCGTCTAAAACTGAAATCGACGCTGTTGGCGAAGGAAAAGCTCACATCGCTCTGCATGTCGAGCCACCGGTTATCATTCTCTGCGCGCGTTTCGAGCCGTTGCCCTGGAGTGACGCTTCGTATTCGTGGCACTTGGTGCCCGAAGTCGAGCGCGACCTACCAAGCGCGGATCTCTCCGCCGACCATCAAGCGGTGCTCACGACCATTCTCGTTGATGCGAACACCGGCATCGTGCGCGCGATCAGGGTCGTAACTTTGGGGTCAGAATTTACGCGCGCGTTACACTCAGCGATTCGTGCGCAAGCTGCTTCGCCCTGGAATGCGCACGCATACGACGCGGCGCTGGACAGACTGACTCGTTCACGGTCTAGCGATGAGCTGGCTGAAGGAGCCCGCTTCCAGACGGTCGGCGGGGCCTGAGTTGGCGAGATTGTTGCTTCGCGTGCCCTGCTCAAAAGATAGTCCCTTTCGGAGCGGTCTTACAAGTTGTATACACAGTAGATGCAGCCCAATCTTCCAACCGGGACTGAGACCGAAATCCTCCGGCTCCTGGTCGAACGAGGCGAGAGCTATGGGCTCGCTCTGGTGAAGGCGTCCAACGGCAAGCTCAAGCGGGGCACCGTTTATGTCCTGCTCCAGCGCCTTGAAGACAAAGGCTTGGTCCTCAGCCGGCAGGAGGATTCAACTCCCGAGTACATTGGGATCCCGCGTCGCCTTTACCGGGCCACGGACGTCGGCGGATCTGTCCTTCGTGCGCTCGATCTTGCCGTGGCGGCTGTTTCTGGGAACTTTGCGACGTGAAGCGGGTTGCAACGCCGAAGAGCGCAGGTACCCGACACGCGCGCAACCTCGATCAGAACCGGATGTGAAGCCTACACAAAGGCGGAGCTGAATTCGCGGCCTTCCATCGGATGGCGTTGTCTCAAAGCGCATCATGAAGCAGACTGATACAACATGCGCAAGGGCCAGACGATTGACCGCGAGGTGCGTGCCCTAGGCGCCCTGGTGAGGATGGGCGACGAGAAAGCCATCCGCCGCGTCGTTGCGGCGCTGGACAAGCACAACGGTTGGATGATCGAAGCGGCTGCGGAGCTCGGCATCTCGGGAAGGACGATACATCTCTGGGCAAAAGAGGTCCCCGAGATCGCCGCCCATTCGAGGGGCCGCGAGTGGCAACCCCCGAGTGAGAAGGAAATCGCGCGCATCATCGCAACGCTCAAGAAGCACGATGGGAAGGTGACCTACACCGCAGAGTCTCTCGGCATCTCCATCAGGACGCTGTATCGCATCATGGACGAGCTGCCGGAAGTCGCGAAGCACGCCGGCGGCACCGGGCTGCGTCGCACGCGTCGCGGAAAGGCCAAGTAGGTGACGGACTCCGCCGTTTCGCGCGCTGAAGCTCGTTTGCTCGGTGTGCAGCTCCGACTTCGCGACGCGAAGACACTGAAGCGTGTCATCAACGTGCTGAAGAAGCACAACGGGACAATCACTGTCGCGGCGCAGGAGCTTGGCGTGAGCGCTCGCGCGTTCCATGGGTGGATCGACGATGTCCCGGAGCTCGCAGAGCACACCCGCGGGCGCGTGGGACGACCACCGGTAAAGAAGTCCACACAGAAAGCGCGCGCGAAGCGCTGACAGAAGCAGGGCTCTTCGCGCTAACGAAACCTTCTTTATGTCTCGAGCCCGTGCTCGAGACACAGCGGCGATTCTGGCAGCCCTCGGCCGTCGTTCAAATTCGCCACACCGCGTTGCCGGCGGGCGTGTGAGACATGCCAAAGTTCGCGCGCAGTGAGCCGGATTGCTGGGAACGAAGCACCAGTGGTGATGTCCCGCTCCACGAATTACTTTCATCGTCGCTGCTGCCCGAGTCCCACAAACGCCTGCTCACCAACATCTGCTCAAGCGGTCCGGTCAGCTAGCGCTGAATCGCTCTTGCTCCGCGTTTTCTCGGTTGCGTGCGCCCTCTCCATTAGTGCGTGTGCGCACAAGTTCCTTGTATTGTACCTAAGATTATGGTTTGACTCGGCGGAGCTGCTCAGGGGGGCGCCCCGGGGCAGAGAAGGGAGCCGTGTATGACGGGAATGAATCTGATCAATGTGCTGATTCGGGAACGGTCGGAGATTGAGCGCCACCTGCAGACTATGGACACCCTGATCGAGCGCGTCGCGCAGCTGTCGTCGATCGCTTCGTTCACGAGTCCAATCTCGACGCCGTCGCACGCAGTGAGCCGCCAGATCGCAAGCAGCTCTTCAACACTCAATCGTCTCGGAACGGTGAAGGCTGCGATTCTAGAAGCCGCCAAAGAATGGGTTCGTCCAAGCGCCCTCCTTGCGTGCGTCGATGCGAGCGCCGCTGCCACCTACAAGGCGATCAGCACCATGGTGCGAGCGGGGATGCTCGAGCGTCGGGGCGAGCTCGGCCACTACGAGTACAGAGCAAAAGTACCCAGCGTGCGTGCGCCGATAAACGTAGGCGCTCCCACTTCCGCGACCTACCTGGCCCTCGCAGCTCCACGAAAGCGAAGGAACCGTCGAACACTCGACGAACGCGTGCTCGCCGCCGCTTCCGTTTGGATTCGGACCCACGAACTGCACAAGCGCGTGCTACCGCTCGGGCCGAAAGGCTCGATGAAGCCGCACTCGTTCAAGGTCGCGCTCGCACGCCTCAGAAAGACGGGGCAGCTTGAGCGCCGTGGGAAACCTCGTCACTTTGAGTACCGGGCAACCAACGCCGCTGAAGCGAACGGCTCGCCTGGCAAAGGGCGATGACCAGAAAGCGTTCGAGGCGTGGGTGCTGCAAGCCGTTAGGGCTTGCCAAGTCATCCACGCTTCGTCCCCGACCGCTGCAGCATTCGCTAAACTCCGCTAGCCGTAACAAGCTGCCGCCGCCCCGAGCCGCTCGCGCGCGAGCGACAGAGATGTTTCCGCGAGGTCGCATCCAGCGAACCGGCGGCCACTGCGGATTGCCGCAACGCCAACCGAAGCCGACCCCATGAATGGGTCGATCACGAGATCCCCGCGCGCGGTGCTTTGCCGCACGAGCACCTCGGAAACGCAGGCGGGCTTCTCCGTGGGGTAACCGCCACGGATGCGTTCGCACTCAATCACGTCCGCGACGGCGAGGTCGTTGAGGCGACGCTTGCCCTTCTCGAAGAACAGAACGAATTCGTATCGGCATCGGTAGTGATAGCCCATGCCGATTTTCTTCTTTTCCCACACGAGGGGCTTCCAAAACCGAAAGCCGACCTGCTCCGCGAGTGGCTTGGCCACGAACATCGTTTCCTGATCGCAGAACAAGTAGAAGTGCGTGTTCCTTCGGAGCACGCGAAAGAGCTCGCGAAATAGCTCCGGGAACCGCGCGTTCGGGAACACCTGAAACCAGTCGTTCGACGACGCCTTGCTGTGCTTCAAGCGTGTGGTCGTACCAACGGCACGGTGCTTCTCGAGTGACTCGTATGGAGGGTCCGTTACGACGAGATCGGCGCTCTCGTCGCCGATCGTCCGCAGCCACTCGACTGCGTCCATTCGCGCGAGCTGCTCGAATCCGGACCCGAACAATGGCAAAGATGGCATCGCTCTCATGGGGCCCTTCGTTTTTTGCCGCGAAGAGCGGCTGTTGGTGTTGGTGACTCGACTGGGGATCGGCGTAGTGACCTGACTGAAGCAGTACCGGCTGGATGTCTTGCGAGTGCGGTTGTTCTCTCGCCACTCGCAGAAACGCGCCTACTCGCCATGGCCGCATCCGTCGTCGGTTGCGGCTGCGTGCAATCGTGCCGGCATCACGGGTGAGAATTGTAGGGCTCGAATGGCTTTGTCGAGTCGCCCTGGTTCAGCGATTATCGCGCGCCGTTCGGCTGCGCGTGAGCCGTCGTAGATCTCGATGAACCTCGCTCTGTCCGCCGCCTCACCCCCACTGCCGAGGCATAGGTTGCGCCACCCAAGCACGTCGACGGCGTGTGCCGTGTGCCCGTCGGCGAAGTTGGGCTCGCCGTACGCACCCACGCGCCTGATTTCCCTTCCAACATCGCCCCATGCTTCGGCGCCCTGCCTACACTCGCCGAGCCCCACGTCCGCGGCCGCGCCGCGCAGTTCCGCGATACTCGGCGGGAATCGGCTCGTGTTGATGATTCGTTGCACAGCGGCGCGACCGATGTCGTAGCCGAGGTCTTCGAGCGAGGCTTCGAAGACTCGGCAGGTCGAGTCTGTCCACCGTTCCGCCGGAAAGGATGCGGCAAGCATCGCGACGAGCTTCGCAGCTTCGATTGGTGTCATTGGGCCTGCCCTGCGTGCGCGCGTTCGAGCGCGCGCACGCGCTCCAGTTGGCGCTCGATGTTTGCGGCTGCCGCGTCGCGCGACGAATGCGCGACACGCACCAGTGTCTCCGTCGAAGGAATGTGCAGGCGCCCACGTCGTGCGAGATCGTCGATGCGGTTACTGAAAGTTTGGCGCCAGCCCCTTGGCGACCGGCGTTGCGCGCGCTCCCGCCAGTATCGCCGAAACTCGGGGATCTGAGCCAGGATCCGAGCCCGATCGACTTCCCATTGCGCTGCCTTTGCCGCGATGAGGTCCTCGGGCAGCTCGACCGTTTCGTCCATCGGGACCGGGATGGAATCCCTCCGCGGTGCGCCCTTTGGGGGCGCCCGCCGCCGCGAGCCCGGGCGCGGCGTGCCGACGCCGGGCTGGCACTCCGAAGGAGTGCCCCCTGCTTCTGCTTCTGCTTCTGCTTCTGCTTCTGCTTCTGCTTGGGCTGATGTGGGCTGACTCTGGCTGACGCGGGCTGACTCTGGCTGACGCGGGCTGACTTTGGCTGACGCAGGCTGATTCTGGCTGAGGCCGTCGGACGTGGGCTGATCCTGGCTAAGGCTCTGATGACGCTCGCGCCGCCGCGATTGGGCTGCTCGGTTCTGGTCACGCCTAGCATCTGGGTCTCGTCCGTTGCGATAGACCTCGTAGTTCAGAAGCCGCCAGCCCCCCTCGACCGCTTCTATGCGTCGGCCGTCATACGCGCGTGAACGGCTATATGGGTCCGGCGACAGGAAGATCTCGAGGGCTTCCTTGCACTCCTCGAGCGTGACCCGCGCGATGTCGGCGAGCCCCGGCAACGACGCCCCAACGAAGCCTCGACTGTCCGACAACGCGAGCATCGTCACCCAAACGATCCGTACGGTATGTGGTTCGCGCCAGACCGTGGAGAGAAGGAGCGAGCTGTGAAGTTTGGTAAACCCGCTCATGGCTGCCGCCTTTCAGCTTTGCCGGCTGACACGAGCCGCCCGGGGCGTCGGGTCGTCTTCTTGCGGCGCCAACACCCGCCGCGTAACCGGCGCCGGTGGGCCTGGTCTGAAAGGGGCTCGACCTTGGGATGGTCCTCGAAATCGTCGTCGATACGAACCCGGATCATTGGAGCCGTCCTTCCTGGAGCTGGAAGCCCCCTTCAGCTGGCGCACCAAGCGACGAGAAAGCCTCCTCGACGTCGCCGACCACGAGCACCTCGAGCAGGCGAGAAGCGGTTTCTCGAAGCCACCGGTCACGGCGCATGCGAGCTTCGTTCGAGTTCGCGCCATTCATGATCGTGGTGTGATCTCGCGCTGCCTCCGAGCTCGGATCGCGAAACGCGCGCGCGAGCTCTGGCCACGAGAACCGAGTTGTCCGGCGCGCGAGCCAGTAGCAAAGGTGACGCGCCTCGACCACGCACTTGTGCCGGTCGTGTTTGAGGATCGCCGTGGGCTCGAGTTCGTAAGCCACGGCGACGAGTTCGACTATCCGATCAACCGCACCACGCCTTAGGACGTTCATCGCAACCTCCTCTGCTGCAACCTCGACAAGACCGACCAGCGGGCGCCTGTCGCGAGGGCAATCGCGACCGCGTCCGTGGCGTGTTCACTCATCAGCGGCAGGCCCTTGATGCGCCGCATCACCATCGCCCGGACCTGCTGCTTGGTGGCGCCCGCAGGAAGGCCGAGCGCGGAGCGAATCTGCGCCGGCGTGACCTCGATGAGGGGCACCGCGCGGAACACCGCAAGCGTTCGGATCACGCCCTCGACAACGCGCACCTTGACCGCGTCGGCGCTTGTTCGGCCGAGCACCTGCATCCCGGCCCAAGCGCGCTCCTGGTTCTCGATGCCGATGACCTCGGAGTCGACTGACGAGAGCACTCCGACGTGCTTCCGAATGCGCTCTTGGAGAGGGAGCTTCGAGTCCGTTCGGATCGTGCCGACCTGCACGGGCACGACCTCATTGGGCTCCCAATGGATCGACCCGAAGCCGAGCGCCGCGAGGCCTGGATCGGTCCCCAAGACGAGCATCGTCAGATGCCCTCCCGCGTGCGCCAGATGATGGGGCGCGACCTCCCAAAACGTTCCCGCTCAACCACGTTTCAACCCCCGTTTGGCGGCGACTACTAGCTCGACGGCGAGCTCAAACGCTTGGTCGTACGACAGGCGGATCGGGGGCACCCCCGTGAGCGTCAACGTGACGCCCCGAGCATCTGTTTGGACGACAAGAGGCGCACGTGACCCGCGCCTCCACGAAGCCAAGGTGCAGCATGGCGTCGGCGCCGAGCACGGCTTCAGTCGTGCAGGCTGACGGTCCGCGAGGCGAATGACGTCAGCCACGCGCTCCTCCGGCCAGGGAGAACATGGACCCCCCGAAATGACCCCCCGAAACCCTCGCAGCCCCGCGCAATTCAGCGCGTTTTCTCGCCGAATTCTCGGCGATTTCTTCAATGATTTCGTCCGCTACGCTACCTTGAGGTGCTAGCGAGGTTACTCTCATGGGGGTTCAAGTCCCCCCCTTCGCACAACGGAAACGGCAGCTTTGCTGCCGTTTCGTACTTTGTGGGGTCGAGCTGGGACGCAATATGAAACAGCGGGCCGAGATCAGGGGAACGGCTCGCCCGCGTCGCCGCAAAGCGCGGTTTCCCGTGGCACCCCCGAAGGCTGAGCTGCCGAGCAACTACGGAGGCGCGCTCGAGGAACTGAAGGAGCTCATTCAGGAGACGCGCCTTCGCACGGTGCTTTCCGCGAATGCGGCGATGATTCAGCTCTACTGGGACATGGGGCAGCGCATTCGCGAACGACAAGCGCGCGAGGGCTGGAGTGCGAAAGTCATCGACCGGCTCTCGACAGACCTGCGAGAAGCTTTCCCGGACATGTCGGGGTTGTCATCGCGCAACCTGCGCTACATGCGTGACTTCGCGGCGGCGTGGCCGAAGCGCGAGATTTGGCAACGGCTGTTGCCAAATTTGCCCTGGGGCCAGAACCTCGCTCTTCTCGACAAGCTCTACGACGTCGACACACGTCTCTGGTACGCGCGCCGGTGCGGCCAAGCACGGCTGGACAAGGTTGTCGCGGAGTACGCGCTGCGACTTGAACAAGCCCATCGGCGTGGCCGACTGGAAGACCAAGCTCGTCGACAAGCTGCCCAAGGAGCTCGAGGGCGTGCTGCCCACTGTCGAGCAGATTGAGGCCGAGTTCGCGCCGACGAATGCAAAGCGGAGGAAGTCGTGATCGCGTCGACCGTCGTTCGCCGCCCTCAATTTCGGGAACCATCGACATGATCCTGAACGGGGTGCGCCAAACACCGGAAGGTGAAGCGTCGTAGTCTTCGCGTCGGCCGGCAACTTAATGCAACTCGGAACCCCAGGCGTGCAGCGAGAGCTTCTCCGGTCGGAGACGGTCGCTCACCACGGTGTCGAGTGCGAGTGCGAGTCCGAACCGGAACTACGATTCCGAAACGATCTTTCGTGCCTACTCCCGACTCACCCATCATCCGGCGCGGGCACGATCGGCGAAGGCGCGACCGCTGAAACATGAGTCCTCGTTGTACTGAGTGGCCCGAATGAAGTTCAAAGGGGCGGCGGGTCACGCTGCTCAGGCTCTATAGTGAGCTTTGAATCGCGCTCGGCGCCGCCCCCACTCTCGAGTTCGCGCGCGGTGTTCAGCTCAGTACCGCGCGATGTCTTTCGTTTTCGTGCCTCGAACGGCGCTCACTTGAACCAGCGCCGTACCGAGCCGTCGTTGCGGATCGCGAAGAGGCGGCGATCGTCCTGGATGAGGTCGCGGATGCAGAGGTTGGCGGGCGTTGGCGGGTAGTCCTCGATTGTGGTTCGGGCGCTGCCGTTCAGGGAGATGCTTTCGAGGCGGCCGTTCGAGCATCCGCCGCCGGTAACCACGGCGTGGCTGGTGAAATAGAGTCTATTGTCGAGATCGTCTACGACTAGCTTCGAGAATGTGCGGCCGGAAGCTGGTGTGGCGAGGACTTGCACGCTGCCGTCGGCTTTGGAGATCGCATAGAGCCTCTCCGCAGTGACGAGGTAGAGGTGGCTGGTGCTTGCCGCGGCTGCTGTGACGGTGCCTTCGACGCCGGGAGCTGCGACGAGTGTGGTCGAGCCTGAGCCGGTGCCCTCGCGGCGACGAATGTCTCCGGTGTCGGAGTTTGGATAGAAGATTTGTCCACACGAGATGATGTAATTCCGTCGGACGGACGTGGTGATGTCAGCCGAGAACAGCGTCTGCGGAACACTGGGGAGCGGGCTGAGCGGCATCGATGCAAATGTCTCGGCGGAGATTCCGTTGATGTCCAAGGCGAAGAGTCGCTCTCCGGCGACTTGTGGCACGTCCACGGTTGTGCCCTGATGAACCAAGGTGGTCGCGCCGCCAGTGACAGGAGAGCGCCGGAGCGAGTCGCTTGCGGTGTAGTAGATGAAACCGTTTGCTACGTCGAAGATGGGCGAGGTGGCGTCCAGGGCGATTGCCGATTGTATGCCGCCGTCGAACGGAATGCGGCGAATTTCAGCTCCGGTGCCGACGAGAAGCTCGGCTTCTGTCATGCCCATTGAGAATAGCGTCAAAGGACTCTGAGCGGAGACGTTACCCACCTGTTGGCTCGGCTGAATCGGTGATCCGCACAAGCGCGTGTTGCACCCATTCGACGCGGTGTCTGCGTTCAAGCGGCAACGATCGGCGCTCGTAGGCGCTACGATCGAGTTGAATCCTTCGCAATCCACGATGGCATCGCCTGTCGCGGTGCCGCCGCCGTTTTCGAGATCTCCGGTGAGATTGTCGTTTCCCGGGCCGCCCCAAAGGTGATCGAGCCCGTCTTCACCAATCAGTGTGTCGTGATCGTTCCCTCCGACGAGGGTGTCGTCGCCGGTGCCACCGAAGATCGCATCGACCTGTTCTCCGCCGAATAGCATGTCGTTGCCGGACCCGCCCCGGATGTTGTCGTGGCCCGCTTCACCATAGACCTCGTCGTTGCCTGAGCCTGCATCGATTGTGTCATTACCATCTCCTCCGAAAACGATGTCATTGCCGCCGCCCGCGTTGATGCTTTCGTGTAGAGAGGATCCAATGATGCAATCGGCGCCCGAAGTGCCGTTGATCTGGGTCGATTGCCCATCTCCTTCGATGATGTTGTTCGGGCTGATGCCCAGGTTCAGGCAGTATTGACGCCGATCGAAGTTCGGTAGTTCCGTGCACGCGGTGTCCACCGTCGCGAGCGCGAGCGCTTCGGTGACCTTACCGGTCTGCTCCGGGTAGGGCTCGGCGACAGCGCTGCAGCCATTCACCCCAGCAACCATGCATATTCCCAGCAGGGCTCCCTGCAAAGTTCGTTCAAGCGACATCGTTCCTCCGATCGAGCCGCAAGGTGCGGCTCTTAGTTGCGGGCAGCCGCTTGCACTAGTTGTGCCCCGCAGCAGTAAGCCCCGACGCAAGCTCATGCGAGATTCGGGAGCTCGGTCAATCGAGCAATTCAGAGCTCAGCGCTGAGCACGGGGTTACCCAGCCCAGCTCTCACGATCTCATTATGCGTGCCGGTGTGCTCTCACGAGACGAGTGGGTGCGTGAGCGCGCCGCTGATTCCCAATAGATGATGAACGTGCCGCCGCACCTGCTCGGAGGTTAGTGGCCAGCCGTGTCCAACGTAAAATTCTGAACTTCCCGCGTCGAGTAGTCGCTCCAATTGCCGGGCTACCTCGCGCGGATCGTCTTCGAACGGTGGTCTCCGCGGACGGCCGTTGGGGATGAGTCCGCCAATGAAGAGCCCCGATGCGAGTAAGTCGCCTACAAGCGCGCGTCCGTCGGCGAGAACGACGGAGAGAGAGCCGCGCGTGTGTCCCGTCGTTGATTGAACGTGGCCGGGGACTCCGTACGGGTCGAGGGCGAGTGGAGTATCGCCATCGAGCAATATGTCCGGTGTGAAGGGTACGTAGGGCTCGCGAATCAGGCCGGTGGACGACAGGAACAGTGGAGCAGTGCCGCCCGTCGAGCAGAAGGTCATGGGTTCTTTCTGCAAGTAGTGCGGCAAATCTCCCACGTGAGCTGCGATGGGGGCGCCGGAGAGTTCGCGCAGGCGGGCAGCGGATCCGGCATGGTCGACGTGTGCATGGGTAACCACGATTAGGCGCACGTCGCCCCAAGCGAGGCCGTGCTTCCGCAACAGATGCTCGAACTTTTTCTCGGAGCCCGGCAGGCCCGCGTCCACGAGCACGCAGCCCTGGCCGCCAATCAGGATGTGGGCGTTGACAATGTGCAGTGGTAAAATCGGGACAGAAACGATCGCGATGCCGCTCATGCGCTACAACATGCTGCATAAATCAGGGTTTAAAAAGGGTCAGGTGTGGCCACTTTGAGGTCAAAATCGGACATGGACTCAATTCTGCGAATGGGCTTCGAGAATCCGCAGCGTCCCAATTTCCCGTTGGAGGTTGTTTCGCTCGCGGAGCTCCGGCGCAAGGCGCCGCCTGGAGCGTTGGCGCGACCGCTGCGTCCGCTCTTTCATCAGCTGGCATTCGTCACTCGCGGACGATTCGTGTACGAAGTTGATTTCGAGCGCATCGCCGTGAAGCCCGGTGTGGTGGTTTGGGTCCATCCGGAACAGATACAGCGCCTGCACTTACCTGCGTCGTGCGAGGGTTGGTTGCTGCTGTTTATGGCGGATCTGCTCGATCCCAACAGCCATGAAGGATCCGCAGGCAGCATTCAGGGGGGGATTGCACTTGGCGCTCTTGCAGCCGACGTTGACTGGCTGCTCACGCGGCTGCGTCGGCTCGCGGCCCCTGGCGCTTCTACCGGGAGTGAAGCTTTTGCTCTGCTGCGGCATTTGCTCGGCGCGCTGTTGCTGCTCGTACGCCAAGCAGCCGCGGCATCCTTTAGCACCAGCGACTCGCGCGGGTCGCAGGTATTCGATCTGTTCCGCAGCGAAGTGGAACGTCGTTTCGCGAAGACCCGGCGTCTCCGAGATTACGAACGCCACATCGGCTATTCCGGCAAGACGCTGACTCGCGCTGTACAAGCGGCAACGGGGCTCACCGCCAAACAATACATCGATCAGCGTGTTGCTCTCGAAGCGCGCCGGCTACTCGCACACACTGCGGATAGCGCCGGTTCGATAGGGGCTGCGCTCGGCTTCAGCGAACTCACGAACTTTACGAAGTTCTTTCGGCGGGAAACCGGAACGACGCCGGGTGCTTTCAGGGAAAGCTTTTCGAAGAGCGCAGTGACGTGAGCGCCTCGCACTGAGCACGTCCTTACGACTCGGAGTTGTGCTTCTCTGCGTAGAGCTTGACCACCGCCGTCAGGTTCTCGTCGGAGAGCCCACTACCGAGGGCTTGCTCGAAAACGTTGCAGGCCGCCCTCGTCATCGGCGTATCTACGTGAGCCGCAGTGGCTGTGGCGACTGCGTAACGTAGGTCCTTCGCGGCAAGCCCTACCGGGAACATCGGCGCGAAGTTCTCGGCGAGCATCCCCGACATAGCAGCCTTTGCCGAGCCGCTCGTGAGCGGGAGCGCATCGAGTGCTCGCGCCAACGCTGGGAGCTCGAGCTGCGCGCGCCGTGCGACGCCGACGACCTCGGCTAACGTCGCCACCTGCGTAGTGAAAAGAGTGTTCGCAAGCAGCTTCGTGATGGTTCCAGCGGGTGATGCGCCAAGATGGTGGATCGCACTCCCCATGCGAAGCAGCGTTGGCCTTACCCTCTCGAGCGCGGACGCGTCGCCACCAGCGAGAAAGATGAGGCCGCCAGCGTCGGCCTGAGGACGCGATCCGACCACCGGAGCATCAACAAACACGACTTGCGCGTCGCGAGCGTGGTGCGCCAGCTTTCCCACCCATGCCGGAGTCAGCGTGCTGCAGTCGACCGCGATGGCACCGCGCTCCATTCCGCTCAAAGCTCCCGAATTCAGCCAAACGTCACGTGACGCCTGATCGTCGGTGACCATCGCGATCACGACGTCGGCTCCCTCTACGGCTGCCGCAACCCGGGGCACCAGGTGGGGACGCAACGACGAGAATCCTTCGGGCAAGCCAGATCGACTCCACACTTTGAGGTCGATATCCTCTGTTACGAGCCGCGCAGCCATACGCGCGCCCATTGCTCCGAGCCCCAAAAACGCGACCTTGGTTCGATGCTTGGTTGTCATCCGGCCTAAGATTGAATCATTCCTAAGCGGAATTAAATGCCGCTCTATTGCAACGACTTATTCCAATCGGGCATAGTCCACTGCCATGGACCGCCTCGACGCACTGCGCTTGTTTTCCCGCCTTTCTGAGCGCGGGAGCTTTTCAGCGGCGGCTCGTGAGCTCAAGATCAAGCAGTCCACGGCGAGTAAGTGGGTCGCGGAGCTAGAATCCGCGCTTGGCACCACTCTCGTGGAGCGGACCACTCGTTCGATACGCATCACGGAGAGTGGGCAACGTTTGCTGATGCGTGCACGCGACGTGCTCGCGGCCTTCGACGATCTCAGTGCCGAATTCGAGCAGCGCGCGCCTGCGCCGCGCGGTCGTGTCCGCGTGAGCATCCCCGTCGTGTTCGGGCGGCTGTATGTCGTCCCGGCTATCGGCGACTTTTTGAAGCGGTATCCGCAAGTCAGCGCCGAGCTCGTCATGAGCGACCGCTACGTCAATTTGGTGGACGAGGGTTTCGATCTGGCTATCCGGGTGGGTGTTCCGATGGATACCAGCGCACGCGGGCGAAAGATCGCCGAGAGCCGCCGCGTCCTCGTGGGCGCCCCGAGCTACCTGAAGACCCATGGCAAACCGCGAACACCCGACGACTTGCGCCAGCACGAGTGCCTGGTGCACGGAGATGTGAACGCTCCAATCACGTGGCGCTTCGGAAAGGAGGGCGAGACGGGCGTTCCGATTCCAGTCCGCGGTCGATTTGCCGCCGACAACAGCGAGGCAGTGGCGCTGATGGCACGTCGGGGACTCGGGCTCGCGCTCCTGGCCGACTGGATCGTGGGCGAAGACATCCGACGTGGACGCCTGGTCCCTCTCTTGCGCGAATATGCTCCGCCTCCGGCGCCAGTTTACGCATTGAATCCACCAGGCAGATTTTCGAGCACGACCGTGCGGGCTTTGACGGACCATCTTATCGAAGCCGTTGGGGCTCGTTTGGTGAAGGGCTAGCGGTCGCGCGGCACCGAGCGCTCGAGCCCTGGTGGCGGCGGTGGAGGCGGCTTAGTTCGCTTGGGTCCCAGCCTCGCCAGTTTTGCCCCGGGTGATAGGCTGCACTGCAATGGACGTCCTCGCAGATGTGCTCTCGATAACGCGCGTGGGGGCAACTGTGGTCGCCCAAGCAGAGCTGGTGCCGCCTTGGGGACTCGAGATCGATCCCATTGCCGAAGCTCACGTCCACGTGGTCCAGCGTGGGAGCTGCTGGCTGCGCACCACGGCAGAGCGTCGCTTTATCCATCTCCGAGCGGGCGATGTCGTACTGATTCGCGCTGGCGTTGGGCATTCGATTTGCGACGATCCGAAGACCAGGCCAGCTCCACACAAAGAGGTGCTGAGAGCGATGCCGCGGCGACTCGCGTCGCTGCCGACGTCGCGCGCTCACGAGACCACGCTCGTGTTGTGCGCCAAATATCTCTTCCAGGGAGCTGGCGCACATCCGCTCACCTCGCTGCTTCCACCGCTCATTCATCTACCAGCGCAGGAAGCAGAGCGACACGTACAGCTGCAGCTCTTGCTGCAATTGCTACATCACGAGGCGAAGAATGCGGGAACAGGAACCGAACTTGTGGTTCCGCGGCTCGTCGACAGTCTGCTGGTTTTTGTCGTGCGCGCGTGGCTCACAAGCCAGCCTCTCGCTGCGGGCGGATGGTTCGGCGCTCTTCGAGATGCGCACATATCAAAAGCGCTGGGTCTCATACACGAGCGCCCTGATGCTGATTGGTCCCTGGAAGAGCTAGCACGCCAAGTTGGGCAATCGCGAGCAACCTTCGCGCGCCGGTTCCTCGAGTTAGTTGGTGAAACGCCGGTCGCGTACCTGACACGATGGCGGATGTGCCTTGCAGCCAAGTTGCTCAGGGACACTCCGCTGTCTCTCGATGAAATTGCGCCGCGGGTAGGCTATCAGACCGCGGCGGCGTTCTCTCGCGCCTTTCGCAGAAGCCTAGGCAGCGCGCCCGGATCCTTTCGTACGATGTCTCGAGCGCAGCACGAGCGAGCCCCGCAAACGCAGGGCCCGCCGGCATGGGCACCGATCTAGGATCAGGCAAGTGCTTGTCAGCTTCTAGTTCAGGCGACCTTTCGCGGGGGCAGCGCCGGAAGTGGTTTGGGAACGGTTACACCACGCGCGACGGCCGGGCGGGCACTCACACGCTCGAACCAATCCTTGAGGTTCGTGTGTCCTTCGATGTCAAATCCGGCTGCTTTTGAGGCGAAGTACCAAGAAAAGAAAGCAATATCGACGATCGAGTACTCTGCTCCGAGAAAGTAGCTACGCCCGGACAAGAGTTGATCGACCAAGTTGTCGATGATCCCGCACTGCTCCTCGTAGCGACGAATGCCGTAGGGGACCGCTTCGGCTGAAAACAAGGAGAAGTGCATGCGTTGTCCGAACATGGGGCCCTGCAACGAAGCCTGCAGAAACAACAACTCGATCGCCCGCATGCGCTCTCTACCAGAGGAGGGCACGAGACGCCCGGCCTTATCTGCAAGATAAAGTAGGATGGCATCCGACTCGGTCAGAACGAGGTCGGCGTCACGATCTCGCAGCACGGGGATCTTGCCCGCTGGGTTGATTGCCAGGAATTCGCGAGTTCGTCCTTCCCCCGAAAACACGTTGACGGTGTGTACCTGGTAGTCGAACCCGAGCTCCTCCAGCGCGATCGCTACTTTGTGTCCATTAGTGGAACCAAAAGTGAAAAGCTCAATGCTCGGGATTTGTTGTGTGTTCATGCCGGTAATGTCGTGACGCGCCCTCCGTGCGACGAGCTCCGATAGGAACAACGACTTGTCCGAGAGTCTCACCTGGCGAAGTTTCTCCACCGGGTGCGGTTGGAGATCGAAGCGATTCATCGCGCTGTTCGCGGCATCAGCGGGTGAGCGAACGGACGCTCATGCCGAGCGCGCGGGCCAGGCGTTCTACGGATAGTGGCTCGTCGAGATGCTCGAGGACGAACCGGGCAATGTCGCGTAGCGATTGCGGTTGCAGCAGCCGCGGGCTTCGTTTCTCGCCATTGGGAAAATTTCTCTCACGGCTGGTCTCCTGGCGGGTCTTCGGGGGCGCACTGGAGGTTGGGGGCGAGCTTACGACGCAGCGCACGCCGCGCCGTATGAGAGACGGATCGGGCTCGGGGTTGCCACTGCTGGAGTATCTGCGACTCGCATTGTGAAGAGCGCAGCCCTTCAATGCGACTAGCGAGACTGCTGCGAGCGGTTGCACGTGCGCTGTTGCGTTGGCATGCGCGCAATTCGGAGAATGAAATGAAGCCGTTCCGGTTCGATCTGGCCTCGGCACGAAGCGTCATCGGCTGGTGTGCGCTCGCATGTGCGTGCACAGGGCGCGTGGAGGAACCTTCGAATGGTATGTCGGGCTCTCGCGGAGGCACTGCCGGTGCGGCTGGAAGTTTGTCTGCTTCGGGGGGCGGCGCTGGCGTAGGTTCATCCACGGGTTCGGGCGGGAACGGCAATGGCTCGATGGACTCCGGGGGCAGCACGAGTTCGATCCAGGGTGGCATTGGCGGAATGCATTCTCCGGCTGGCAGCGGCGGACGCACCGGGGCCGAACCGATTTTTCCCGACCCTCCCGCCTTCCAACCCGCGGTGGGCATGCTGCGTCGTTTGACTCGAACGCAGTTTCGCAACGCCGTCCGCGACGTGTTCGGCGTCGAGGTAAACGTCAACGAGCTCGACTCCGATAGCTACAACGGCAACTTCGCGACAGTGGGCGCGTCGAGTGTGGTCACTTCCGAGCGCGGTGTCGAGCAGTACCAAACGGCGATCGAGAGGGCCGTCGAGAGTGTGTTTTCCGATGTGGCGAAGCGGTCCAAGTTCATCGGCTGCACGCCGAGTGGCGCCGCTACCGATTCGTGCGTGCGCGGGTTCTTGCAAGGGCTGGGGTTGCGGGCTTGGCGGCGGCCTCTCGAAGGTAGCGAGCTGGATCGACTGATGGCGGTTTCGGCAAAGGCCGCAACGGATCTCGGCAGTCCCGTCGAAGGCGCGCGCTGGGCGACGGTCGCGCTGTTCGTCTCGCCGAACTTCATCTATCGCCCGGAGCTTGGCGCTTCGACGAACGGCGGGATGCGCCTCACCGGCTACGAAATGGCCGCGCGCCTGGCATTTTTGATTTGGAATAGCCTGCCGGACAAGGCTCTGCTCGACCAAGCAGCAAGCGGCTCGCTGTCGAACGTCGAAGGAATTCGCGCGGCCGCGACGCGCCTGCTCGATGCACCTGCGGGACGCGAAGCCGCCGCCGCGTTCGCCGAGGAGTACATGCGGCTGGACCGTCTGGCAACTCAAGCCAAAGACCCGGGCTTGTTCCCCGAGTACGGTCCCGCGCTGCAAGATGCGATGGTTCGCGACATGCGTGAGACGTGGGCGAGCATCGCATTCGACGACCGAGCTAGCGCGCTCAGCTTGTTCTCCACCAACAAGGTGGTGGTAAATGCCGACTTGGCGAAGCTGTACGGACTCGACCCGAGCGGGCTTACGGCCACCGCCTTTCAAGTGCGCTCGCTGCCTGCGGATGGGCTGCGGCTCGGTATTCTGAGCAAGGCAGGATTTCTCTCGCAGTTCGCGAACCAGAAAGAAGGTTCGCCCACGTTGCGCGGCAAGTTCATGCGCGATGCGCTGATGTGCACGCCCATTCCGCCGCCACCGCCGGACGTAAACGTGAACTTGGAGGAGCCCCCGGCGGATCAACCGCTGACGAAGCGTCAACGCCTCGAAATCCATCGCACGAACCCGAGTTGCAGCGCTTGCCACGCTTTGATGGATCCTCTGGGGCTGCCGCTCGAAAACTTCGATGCGATTGGTCGCTATCGCACGACGGACCGCGGCCTGCCCATCGATCCCAGCGGCTCGTTCAACGGTCAGCCGATCGCCGACGCGCGGGCTCTCGGACAGACGATAAGCTCCGACGTGGCCGTCGCGCAATGTCTGGTTCGAAAGTATCACGCGTATGCCTTCGGTCGTGAGGAGCGCGACGTGGACGGTAGCGTGCTCAACGCGCTGGCTGCTTCATTTCAGATGTCGGGTTTCAAGCTGCGAGATCTCGTCGTGAGCGTAGTCACGCACGATGCTTTCTCAGCGGTTGCACCACAACCCTGATTGGACCGTTATTCCCGATGACCATCAAGGCTTTGGATCGACGTATTGTTCTGCGTGGGTTGCTGACGACCGGCACGGCCGTAACGATTCCGCTTCCGCTCCTCGAAATCATGTTGAACGAGAGCGGCACCGCGCTGGCACAGACCAACACTGCGCTTTCGCCGTTGTACGTAACCTGGTTCTTTGGCAACGGCTCACTCCCCGGCCGTTGGAAACCGACTGCAACCGGCTCGGGTTCGCAGTGGACGTTGAGCCCGCAGCTCCAGCCGCTCTCCGCTTTCAAGTCACACCTGACGGTCCTCAGCGGGCTGGAAAACAAGCTGGTTGTTGGTGGCAACGAGCACCCGACCGGTTCTGCTGGTGCGACCACCGGAGCGCCGCTGAATGGCAACGCGGTGCGCGCGGCGTCCATCGACCAGATCGTCGCAGATGCGATCTCTGCTGGCGCTCCCTTCCGATCGCTCGAATTGGGCGTGACGCCAGCGACGCCCGCCGGCAATCCAGACTCGCTTCATACGGTTTCGCATCGTGGTCCGAATCAGCGCAACAACCCCGAATTCGATCCGAAAGCCGTGTTCACCAGGTTGTTCATGAGCGGAACGCCCCCGGCCAGCGGCGTCGATCAGGCAACCAAGCTCGCTGGCGTGAAGAAAAGCGTGCTCGACGCGGTGCTTCAGGACGGCGCCAATCTGCAAAAGCGGCTCGGAAGCGCCGACAAGCAACGCGTGGAAGCACATCTGGAGGCGATCCGCGCGATCGAATCGCGGTTACAGACCATGTCGTCGGGTGGCTTGCCGGCGGTCTGCGGCAGCGCGACTGCGCCGAGCGTGGGAAAGGACACGAAGAACGAGGCGCCGCCCGCGGTGAACACGGCGATGGTCGAGCTCTCCGCGTTGGCGCTCGCGTGCCAAAAGACGCGCGTGCTCTCGTTCATGTTTTCGCTGCCCGCGGCACACGTTTATTACCGTCACCTGGCCTCCGACATGAATGACGACTTCCACGACACGATCTGCCACGGTGACGCTGGGGACCAGTCCAATCAACCGCGCGTGGACAAGGGCGTGCTCTACGCGATGAAGTGTTTGAACGAGCTTTTGATCAAGTTCAGAGACACCGCGTATGGCGCCACGAACCTGCTCGACGCCTCACTGATTTTCGTTACCTCCGATACTGCCTGGGGCAAGACGCACACCAAAGCGGAATGGCCGGTGCTTCTCGTCGGTAAAGCCAATGGCAAGCTGCGCGGTGACGAACACAGGAATTTTCAGGGCGAAAATCTGAGTAAGGCGCTGTTCACCGTAGCCAAAATCATGGGCTCCAAAGTCACTGAGCTTGGGGTCGATGCTGGCAAGGTCAGCGCGACGCTCTTGTAATTCCCCAAGAAATGCGAAGACGCTAAGGGAGCTTCTAGCTAGCGTACTTGCGCGCAGTTTTCCTGCGCCAAGCGATGGGACGCTAGAATGTCGAACGCCACTGGACTGCGACCTCTGTCGGTGCGGTTTCAACGAATCACGACCACGATTACCCTCGCTTGGGGGCTGATTCTCGGCTGCAGCAGCAATCCGGGCAACTCCAACGCAAGTGGCGGAAGTGGAGCAAACGCCAACGGTGGAGCGCAGGCAAGCGGTGGAATGGGGGGCGGTACGCAGGCGGGTAAGGGAGGCAGTTCCGGCTCAGCATCGGGCGGCGCCAACGCAGGCGGCAGCGATCGCGGAGGCGCGAGTGCTGGCGGGGGGCCTTCCGGCGGAACCACGTCAACTGGCGGCACGACTTCGGCCGGCGGCACTTCGTCGAGCGGTGGCACCAACTCGAATGGCGGCGGAACATCAAACGGCGGCACGACATCAACTGGCGGGAAAAGCGCTTCCGGCGGCAGCTCATCGCTTGGAGGCGCGAGCACATCGGGCGGCACGACCACTTCTGGGGGCAACGCTGCAAAGGGTGGCAGTACCGCGACGGGTGGCACGTCAGCGTTTGGCGGCGCATCCAGTGGAGGAGCGAATTCGTTGCTGGTGCCCACGCAGGGCGCACTGCTTGGTTCGTTCGTTGGTGAAGGCACTCCCGAACAGTTGGAAGGAACGTTGGGGCGCAAGCTCGCCATCCTCCACAATTACTTCGCCTTCAGTACCGACTGGGTGCCGAGTGTGCCCGCTGATCTCGCCAAAGGACGCGTCCCGCTGGTCACGTGGGAAACGTGGGAAAACGGAGTCGGAGTGCCGCTCGATGACATCATCGCTGGCAAACACGACACGATGATTCGCGCGCGTGCGACCGCGGCCAAGAACGTAGGACAGAAGTTCTTCCTGCGTTGGGGTCATGAAATGAACGGAAATTGGTACCCGTGGGACGGATACCACAATGGCGCCAATGCTAGCGCAGCAGCAAAATACATCGCCGCCTATCGACACATCCACGATCTCTTTGTGAGCGCGGGAGCAACCAACGTGCTTTGGGTATTTTGCCCAAACGTGGACAGCGTGCCGGGCGACGCATGGAACCAGTGGAGCAATTACTATCCGGGCGATGCTTACGTCGATTGGATGGGCTTCGATGGCTACAACTGGGGCTCCGCGCAAACCTGGCAGGCATTCAGCGCCATCGCTGGGCGCATCTATCCCGGGCTTGCGACTAAGAACAAGCCAATCATGATCGCGGAGACCGCCTCGACCGAACAAGGCGGCGACAAAGCGAGCTGGATCGCTGCCGTCGTGCCGGCGCTCAAGAACACGTATCCCAACATCAAGGCGCTGGTCTGGTTCCACGTGAACAAAGAAGCCGACTGGCGCCTGGACTCCACGCCCGCAGTCAAAACCGCGGCTGTAGCCATGGCAAAGGATCCGTACTTCAACCCCTGAGCCCCGCTCTCGTTTCAGCGAACCCGCGTCGGCGCTCGCGTCAGCCGTGGATCAATGCTGCACAGACACGATCTGCGATGGCGAGAGACGCAGTGAGTCCTGGCGATTCGATGCCGTACAGCGCCACGAAGCCAGGCACGCCGGTTTCATCCGGACCCTGAATCATGAAATCGTGCGTGCTGCCTTCAGGGCCGAGCTTGGGGCGAATGCCGGTATAACCCGGCGAGAGGCTTTGATCTGCGAGCGCCGGGTAGTAGGCGCGAATGGCGGCGTAGAACGACGCTGCGCGCTGCTCCTCGAACGCGTAGTCGATGCCACTGATCCAGCTCACGTCTGGACCGAAACGCACCCGCCCCGATAGATCCAGCGTCACGTGCACGCCGAGGCCTCCGGGCACCGGCACGGGGTACACCAGATGCCTAAACGGAGAGCGCGCGTTGAGCACGAAGTAGTGCCCTTTTGCAAAGTACTCTTTCGGAATCGTGTGCGTGGGCACACCGCGCAAAGAGCGCGAGACGCTGGGAGCAGAGAGCCCAGCCGCGTTTACCAGCGCCCGACAGTGAATCGTGGCGCGATCGGCACCACCGATTTCAATACTGAAACCACCTTCTTCGACGCAACCGCCGAGCAACGACGTCGACGTGACGACATGGGCACCATGCGATACGGCGTCGCGCTTCAGTGCCGCCATCAACGCGTGACTATCGACGATTCCGGTCGACGGCGACCAGAGTGCTCGAACGGCGATGAGCTCGGGCTCGAGCGCTCGAACATCCGCGGCGTTGAACCAAACGAGATCATCGACGCCGTTGCCACCTGCGCGCGCCAGAATGCGCTCGAGCTCAGGGATCTCTTCGTCACGCGTCGCGACGATCAACTTGCCGAGCCGTGTGTGGGTGATGCCCTCGCGCTCGCAATAAGCGTAGAGCTGCCTTTTACCTTCGACGCACAGCGCCGCTTTCAGCGAGCCGTTTGCATAGTAGATTCCTGCATGAATCACCTCGGAGTTGCGCGAACTCGAGTGCGTACCCAGCGCGGCTTCGGCCTCGAGTACGACCACCTCGCGCCCTCGCCGCGCGAGCGCTCTGGCCACGGACAGACCGACGACTCCGCCACCGATCACGACGGCGTCCAGGCTATCCGGAGTTTTCATGTGATTGACGCGAGCCTACCAGAGTGAGGCAAGCAGGCGAGTTGAACGCTGGGTAAGGCGCTACCCAGGCGGTCTGGCGGCACTCGCTATGGCTGACAGTTGGCCCCATCGTGGCAGAGCTGCGCGTCACGCGCGCCCGGCATCGTCATGTAGCGCACGAGCGCAATAACCCATTTGGAGTAAGCGTTCTTCCCGACAAACTCATCGCTGTTGCACACCCGGGTAGAGTTGACGCGGGGTGGCGAACACCATTGGTACGCTAGGTGCAGTCATGTCCTCGGTAGGCGAAAACGCCTGCGGTCACTTTGCCAGTCGAGGATCAACGATGAACGCTCGAATTACAACTGCGTTGAGTGCATCCGTTTGTTTGCTGGGCTTCTCCTTGTTGCCGAATACCGCACACGGAAAGGCGCTCGACAAGTGTGGTGGCATCTTCTTGAGTGCGTCTTCTTCCTGCGAATTCAAGCCGATTCAGGAGTGTATGACGACGTGCAGCGTTACGTCCACAGAGCAAGTCTGCGCGCAAAAGACCTACTCAATGTGTAGCCAGAGCTGCACTGTGTCGGACACCACGACATGCACGCAGACGCAAACTGACTCGTGCATGAAGGAGTGCGAGACCATCGCGAGCAAGAGCTCGCACGAGGTGTGCGTCAGCAAGTGTACCGATAGCTGTACCAACGACGCGGTCTCCAAGAGTCGTTTCGGCGGCAATCGAGGGGCGTGCGGCAGAAGTTGCTCACACGACTGTCAAGCGCGCTGTGAGAGTAGCAGCAGCAGCGATCAGTCTACGGACTGCACCACCAAGTGCACCAGCATAGTGCAAAACGTGTGCACCGAGGAGGTGACTCGCGACTGTGTGCTCAGCTGCCAAACCGACAACTATACGAGCTGTCAGACCGAAACCGTCAACACCTGCACCACGTCGTGTCAAAACAAGGGCGGCGCGATTTTCTGTGATGGGCAATTCATCGAGGCGAGTGATCTGCGAGCCTGCGCGGATCAGCTGGCGGCGGAGTTCTCGTTCAACATCGACGTTTCCGTGGACGTGATGGTGAACGGCAACGGGAGCATCACCACGACCAATAACGATGGCTCCAAGACCACCACCCGCGCGAGCTGCGCGTTCAGCCCTGAAACAGGCGCTGGTAGCGGCATGGCTCTGGGCGCTTTGGCCATGCTCGGCGTGATGATCAATCGCCGCCGTCGTCGCGGTTGAGGCGTCGTCATCGCGGTCGACTTAGAGCCGCCGATCCTGCTCCTCCGCTCACGGCCGATTTTTTGCGTTTCCGTGAGCGGCGCGGTACCAAGCTGCGGTGAGCGCGCGCGAAGGGACGGATTCGCGCGCGCTAATACGCACCAGCACCCGTGTGAAGGGCTGCAGGGCAGTGGGAGTCGGCGATGGCCTATAGTTACGTGGAGTTCCTGGGGTACGAGATCAAGACCTCTGCGCTGACTACCAAGTATATGGGCTTGGAGAACGATCTTCACGCCGACATGCTCAATCGGGTCAAGCTGATGCGGAAAGCCATCCAGACCGCTCGCTTGTGCGCTACTTCCCTGGCCACCTGTCTCAAGATCTTCGTCGCGCCGGAGTTCTTCTTTCGCGGCCCGAATGGGGCCTACTCCATGAGCCAAGTGAGCGCGGTCATCGGCGGACTGCAGAAGATCGTCAAAGCGGATACCTGGCGGGACTGGGTGTTCGTGTTTGGCTCGATCCTGGGAAACTCTTCGCCTCACGATCATCCCGACTTCGGCGAGCGCATGCTGCGAAAGCTGTTCTCGGAAGACGCCTATCAGGTGGACGCTACGAAGCGCAAAGAGATCTACAACTTCGTTTTGGTGCAAAAGGGCGGGTTCGAGGACGGCGACGCTTCGGAGCACGCGCGCACGGTCATGAAGAAGGTCGTGTCAGGTGTCGACTTCCTCGATCCTACGAAAGCCACCCGTGGGCTCACCTCGGGTACGGTTACCGGGCCTCCGCGAATCTCCAAGCCGGAGGAAAACCTCGAGCTCCAGAAACACAATCATGACGGCGCAGGGATCTTCGACCTCGCTGGGATCCGCTTCGGCGTGGAAACCTGTCTCGATCATTTGTACGACGCGAGTAAGGGAAAGGATTTTCGGCGTCTGCGCGTCGCTCCGCTCTCGAGCGGTCAGAAGAAGGTGCAGATCCATCTGGTTCCGTCGTGCGGCATGAGCATCAAACCCGGATCGGTGGTGGCGCAGCGCGATGGCTTCGTATTCAACGTGGATGGCAACCGCCCCGGAACTGACTTGCGGAAGGTGCAGACGGAGCAGCTATCGGGCAACTTGGATGCAGGGCTGTTTCAAATCGATCCCACCGCGGAAAAGGAAGTGGACTTCGATGCAGACGCGCTGTATCGAGCCGGTGCAGGAAAAATAGTGCGTTACATTCCGAAGCTGCTTCCCGACGAAGAGCTGGTCCCGTGAGCGCACGCCGAAGCTGAGTTGGCGGCTACCCAATCGGTTACGAGGCCGCCCATGTGGCACACTGCCACGATTGGGCATTGTTGCCGCGTACGCTTGGGGCTGATCGTGCCGTTGCTGCCCGTTTGGCGCCGCGTTTAGCCTGGTTTCTTGGGATTTCGGTGACCATGGCACGGTTGGTGCTCTGCCGCATCGAAGTCAATGTCACTGAGCGGATTGGAAACCACCATAGACCCGGCGGACGACCCCCGGCTTTTCCAAAACGACAGCCATAGCACCTCGCCTTACGTGGTTGGGATCGGCGCATCTGCCGGCGGACTCGAAGCGCTCGAACGGTTTTTCGACAACGTGCCGAAATCGAGCGGCATGGCCTTCGTCGTCGTGCAGCACTTGTCCCCGGATTTCAAGAGCTTGATGGATGAGATTCTGGCGCGCCGCACGACGATGCCTGTGCAGCTAGTGGAAGACGGCATGCTCGTGGAGGCGAACCACATCTATCTGATGCCGCCCAAGAAAGAGATGATCATCTCTGGCGGGCGGCTGCTCCTGAGCGAACGCGATCGCGACCAGGAGCTGAGCCTTCCTATCGATGTGTTCTTTCGCTCGCTCGCGCAGGATTGTGGTCCGCGTGCGATCGCAGTGGTCCTCTCCGGTGGAGGCAGCGACGGTTCGCGAGGCATTCGCGCCGTGCACGAAGCCGGTGGGTTGGTCGTCGTTCAAGACGTCGAGAGCGCGCAATTCGACGGTATGCCGAAGACCGCGCGTGAAGCGGGCGTTGCGGACTACGTGGTGCCGCCGCAAGACATGCCGGGGGTGTTGTTCGAGCATACCCATCGTGTCGGCACTTCGGGGGACGGGGGCACGGCCGCCGAGCATGGCATGCAGGCTGTATATGGAATGCTGGAGCAAGAGTTTGGCATCGACTTTACGCACTACAAGCCCAGCACGGTAACGCGCCGTATCGAACGTCGCTTGCAACTCGCTCAGGTCGACGACATCGACACCTATGTCGAGAAGCTGCGCGGCGAACACAAGGAGCTCGACTCCCTATATCGGGATCTGCTCATTGGCGTGACTCGCTTCTTTCGCAACGAGGAAGCCTTCGACGTGCTCGAGAAGGAGGTGCTGCCAGAGCTCTTGCGAAACGGTCCCCAGGACGCGCCGTTCAGGGTTTGGGTTCCGGGCTGCGCGACCGGCGAAGAAGTGTATTCACTCGCCATTCTTCTGCACGAGTTGACTCAAGAGAGCGGGCGCCCCTTCAAGATCTTTGCCTCCGATGTGCATCGCGGCTCGCTCGAGCAGGCAACGCGCGCACTCTACGAGGAGGACGCGATTGGCAATGTCTCACCCGAACGTTTGAAGCGCTACTTCCTGCCGCGCGGCAGATCTTATCAAGTAGTGCCCGACCTGCGCCAGACGGTCGTGTTTGCACACCATAACGTGATCAAAGACGCACCGTTTACGCGTGTCGACTTGGTCAGCTGCCGGAACATGCTGATTTACCTGCAGCCGCCGGCGCAGGAGAAGGTCCTGAGCCTGTTCCATTTTGCGTTGAATCGCGGCGGCATGATGTTTCTGGGTCCGAGTGAGAGCCTTGGACACCTCGATCACGATTTCGAGACCATTCACAAGACTTGGCGAATTTACCGAAAATTCAGCGATTCGCGCACGTCGGTAGATCGCCGCATGGCGCCGCCGCGCAAGAGCTCCGGAGTGCGGTTTGGAACTGGTCTCGGCGTGAGCCCGCTCGCCGCGCCCGGTGCCGGACGCCATTCGGTGTCGCAGCTGCTCGGTACTTACGATGCCTTGCTCGACGAGCTGATGCCGCCGAGCCTGTTGATTGATGATCATGGCGAGCTGATCCACACCTTCTCGGGCGCAACACGCTTTCTCAAGCTGCGCGAAGGGCGGCAAGGCCTCGACGTTTATGAGATGGTCGACCCCGAGCTGAAGATGCTGTTGGTCAGCGGAGTTCAGCGAGCTTTGAAGGAGAACGCCGCCATCGTCTTCGAAGGCGTGCGTACTGAAGAAGGTATGCACAAGGTTACGGTGCGCCGCATTCACAACAAGCGCGCGCCGGTCGCTCACGTGCTGATCTCTTTCGAGAGCGAGGCAGACACCGCTGAGCGTACGCCATTGCCGCAGATTGAAATCGATATCCGGCAGGTGTCGCGCGAGCAACTCGGCGCGATCGAAGCCGAGCTGACGCGCACCAAGGAAAATCTGCAGGCCGCCACAGAAGAGCTCGAGACCAGCAACGAAGAACTGCAGGCTGCGAACGAGGAATTGCTCGCCTCCAACGAAGAGTTGCAGAGCACGAACGAGGAGCTCCAGAGCGTCAACGAGGAGCTCTACTCGGTGAACGCAGAGTACCAGCGCAAAATCGCTGATTTGATTGAGCTCGCCAACGACATGGATAACCTGTTGTCGAGTACGGATATCGGTACAATCTTCCTCGATCGCGAGCTCAAGATCCGCAAGTTTACGCCGCAGATTTCGGAGAGCTTCAAGCTTCTGCCTCAAGACATCGGCAGGCCGATCGAGACGTTCACCTACGCGGTCGACCACCCCGAGCTGAACGAGGACCTGAAGCGGGTCCTTGCAACTGGCGAGCGCGTCGAGCGCGAGCTCCGCGACCGACATGGACGCGCATTCTTCCTGCGCATCTTACCGTATCGCGCCAAGGGTTCAGTGGACGGCGTGGTGTTGACGCTCATCGACGTGAGTGGATTGAAAGCCGCTGAAGATGCGCTCTTTCACGAGCGGTACCTGCTCAATAGTCTTTTGCATAGCATTCCCGATGCCATCTACTTCAAGGACGCACGTGGCCGCTTCATTCGCACGAACCCTCCCATGGCGGAGCGCCTCGGTTTGAGTGATCCGCGTCAGGCTGCTGGCAAGACCGGCTTCGAGCTTTCCAGTCACGAAGCGGCCCTGGCAGTGCACGAGCAAGACGAAATCGTGCTCCGTTCGGGGACTGCGCAACACTACAGGCTCGAGAAGCGGGAACGCCCCGACGGCGGAGTGGAGTGGGATTTGGTGACGCGCTTGCCGCTGACCGACAGCGCTTCACGCATCGTGGGCATCATCGGCATCTTCAGAAGTGTCACCGAGCAGAAGCGTGCCGAAGAGAAGATCAACGATGCCGTGCGTCGCCGGGATGAATTCCTGGCAATGCTCTCGCACGAGCTCCGCAATCCGCTGGGCGCCGTCGTTTCGGCCGCTGCCTTGATGAAGAACGGCTCCGAGCCCGCACGCGGCAAGCTGCTCGATATCATCGAGCGTCAGGCGCAGCAAATGGCGCGCCTGCTCGATGACCTGCTGGAGGCGAGCCGCGTCACCCAGGACAAAATCGAGCTCCGAAAGACGATCGTCGACTTGCGCAACGTGGTCAAAGACGCGATCGACGCCATGAAGAATTCGATCCACGCGCGCGGTCTCGAGCTTGCAGTCGAGATCGGCGATGAACCTCTGTACGTGGACGGCGATCCGGCGCGGCTCCAGCAGATTAGCGTCAACCTGCTGAGCAACGCCGCCAAGTACACCCCGCGTGGTGGTCACGTTGGCGTAAGGGTGCAACGCGAAGACGGCGCTGCCATGATCCGCGTGCGCGACGACGGCATGGGTATTCCCAAGGAAATGTTGGACAGCGTCTTCGATCTGTTCGTCCAATCGAGCAGGACGTTGGATCGCGCCGAAGGAGGTCTCGGCGTGGGGCTCACCCTGGTTCGCGGACTCGTCGCCAAGCACGGCGGCAGTGTGAGCGCGCGCAGTGATGGTCCAGGTAAAGGCAGTGAGTTCAGCGTGCGCTTGCCAATCGCGTCTCAGCCGCAGCATTCCGAAGTGGGCGCCCCATCGAGCGTGCCCAAGCTCGCACGCGGCGCGCGCGTCGTCGTGATCGAGGATAATCAGGACAGCCGCGAGATGCTATGTGCGCTGCTCTCGCACGCCGGGCTCGACTGCAAGTCGTCGGACAACGGCGCCACGGGCGTCGCGTTAATCGAGGAGTTCAAGCCGCTGGTTGCAATCGTCGACATCGGCCTTCCCGGGCTGGACGGCCTCGAGGTGGCGCGCCGAGTGCGAGCGAATCCAGAGCACAAGAACATCTACCTCATTGCGCTCACCGGCTATGGGCAGCGAACCGACCGTGAAATGGCGCTGCGAGCCGGCTTCGACGAACACCTAGTGAAACCAGTCGACTTCGCGACGCTCACGCGTGTGCTCGGCACCAGCAAAGAAGTGAGCTCGAGCGCGAATTGATGGCTCCCGGCGAGGGCCCAGCCCGCTCCGCGAGTTCAGCGGAACCAGATTCGAACGTTGGTCGGGTAGTACTGGCGGACGGTGTCGTCGAGCTGGAGCAGGAACGGATCCTGAGGCCAGCCGGCGCAGTTGTTCCAGCTCTGGGATTCGCTATCGCTCGCACCGATCGCGAACATGACCGACTCGTGGCAGGCAGAGTCCGCATCGCCGAACGTGAGGATAGCCTTGCCGCAAGGCTGATCCGTTCTTGGGCAGGTGCTGCAGAAGATAGATGCAAAATCAGGGGGTAACACCTCTTCGCAGGCTGCGCCGCCTTTGGTCGTGATGGTCACGTTGCTGTTGTCCCCACGTTCCATGAAGTACGGCCCTGAGGTGAACATCTCCCGCAGAGTCTTGCCGCGCGACGCCGAGTGCACACCGAGAATCCTAATGCGCGCCAGGTAGCGTTCTCTGATGATGTCTTCGTTGGCGACATCCAGCATCACATCGCGCCCCAACGGCAGCACCGAGTAAACACTCGAGGTGCAGTTCTTGTCGTAACAAGTGGCGTCGTCCGTGCCGGGCGTCTTCGGCATGAAGGCCCAGCTCTCGTTCAGGATCAGCGTCCAGCCTCCTCCGGACTCGAGCATTTCACAGTAAGTTGCAGAGGCATGGTTGGCTGCCGTGGGTCGAATCGAATACACACCCGAGGGAAGGCTCGGTGACTTGACGTGCAGTTCGTCGCACGAGATCGGGAGTCGGCAGTCGAGTCCTTCCGGGATCCAGCCGCTCGCACACGTGCAATGGACGGCGGTCGCCGTGGCCTCGCAAACTGCGTTCGCACCACAGGAAGTTGGCGTGCAAGCTGGAGGTGCGCCGCCGCTACCTGCTTCGCTCGAATCGCTGCCGCCGCTGCCCGCGTCGCTGAACTTGGCGCCGCCATTGCCTGCCGCGTTCGAAATGCTGCCGCCGCTGCCGCCGCTATCTGCGATGCCCCCGCTGCCTGCGTTACCCGCGCTCCCCGCCTCACCAGCCGCTCCCGCCGTTCCGCCCGCTGCGGAGTTGAATTTCCCTCCCGATCCGAGACGCCTGCCACCAGCGCCGTTCACCGCTTCGAGATCTCGTCCGCCGGCACCGCCGCGCGCGGGGCTGATGAAGCGATCGTCAGGCGGCGCGAGCAAGCTGCACGCTATCGACGCAAACGAGAGGAGCAGCGCTTGGCGCGTGGCGAGCGCACGATTCAAAAAGCGAGGTCTTGCAGCCATGCGTGGTCTAAGCGGTCCTCACCGTGCGCAATGACATCGTGAACCGCTGTCTGCTTACGGTGCTCTCGTCGTGCGCGCAAGACACGCACCCGAAATATGGCTTGTGCCATTGTGGTTACATCGCGAGCCGCTCGTCACGGCTCGAGACCACTCGTCATGGTTAGTTTGTGCAACCTCGTCTACTTCGTACAAGCCGGTCCGGATCGTACAAGCTTGCTCGCTGAGCTGGCGGCTCCCGCCGTTGCATCTCGAGAAACTTTGGCGCTTCAGACTCGCTGCTCCGGCCTGGCAACCGGTCGTGCTCGCCGTTCGCGAAGCGGCTGCTATGGTGGGCCCATGGTGGTTGGGCGATGACGATCGCACAGCAACGAGTGATTGGACGCTACGTTCTCGGTGGAGCCATCGGTGCGGGCGGCATGGCCACCGTGCATTTCGGTCGCCTCCTCGGCCCTGCGGGATTTTCACGTACCGTTGCTATCAAGCAGCTGCGGCCAGGCCTTCCCACCGACAGCGAGGCGCTCACCACATTTCTCGATGAGGCGAGGCTCGCGTCGCGCATCCATCATCCGAACGTCGTTGCGCCGATCGACGTCGTGTTGCTCGACAAGGAAGCGTTCATCGTCATGGAGTACGTCCACGGCGAGTCGCTGTCGCGCCTGATCAAAGCGGCCGTGGGCTCTCCAGTGCCACCGGCTATCGCCGCTTCAATCATGACCCAAGTGCTGCTTGGCTTGCATGCCGCGCATCGCGCCGTCTCTGAAGAGGGCACGCCGCTCGAGCTCGTCCATCGAGACGTTTCTCCTCAGAACATCTTAATCACCCAACATGGTGTGGCGCGCCTGCTCGACTTCGGAATCGCCAAGGCAACGAGTCAGATGCATCGCACCGTCCCCGGTGTACTCAAGGGCAAGCTCGCCTATATGGCGCCCGAGCAGCTCACGTCTTCGCCGATAGATTGTCGCACCGACCTGTTTGCGGCCGGCACCGTGCTCTGGGAGATGCTCACGGCGCAGCGCCTTTTCCTCGCAGACACACCCGCGGAGTGTGCAAAAAGGATTACTCAAGGAGAAGTCCCGCCCCCAAGCCAGCTCGCGCCGAACGTGCCACCCGAACTCGATGACGTGGTGCTCATGGCCCTGGCACGCGATCCGGCTGCGCGCTTCTCCGATGCACAAGCCATGGCCTTTGCTCTCGGCACGGCTGTGCGCGGCGCAAGCGCGCTCGAAGTCGCTGCCTGGGTGAGGGAACTTGCTAGTGATGCTCTCAACCGACGCGCCCAGGAAATCGCCGACTTCGAAGCGGCGCCGCTCGAAGAGTTCACGCAAGACCTTCCCGCGCCGGCCAAAGCTCCTGCTGCGTTCGCAAGCGCCACACGTTCGCCCGCCACGCCCACCACGTCCGGCGGTGCCGATCTCGTCCTTCCCGTCGAAGACTACGTCTCCGTAATTTCTCCCCGCCCACGCCGATCGCTTCGGCGTCGCGCTGTGATTGGCGCGATGGCTGTCCTCACTCTTGGCACGGTAACATTGGCAACCAAGCACGTCGCCCAACGTTACCTTGTGGGCCGCGACGAACCCAAGGTGATGATCACCCACGCGGCGTCACCCGAGAAGCCTGCTCCCGTTTTGCCTTCCATCTCACCAGCCGTTTCGCCGTCCATCGCCGTGGCTGACGCGCGTCTGAGCCCTAATCCCAGCGTGACCGAAGCGCCCAGTCGCGACGACTCGCCGCTTCCGAGCGCAGCCCCAGTTTCACCTCGCCCGCGCGCGCCGATTCAGAAAACGAGCCGCAGCTCCCAACGTTCGAGCGGTTCGCTCTCCGCTTCCGCCTCTCCGGCCTCAACAATCTCTCCGCCCGCGCGCCCTGTCCTCACCGCAACACGCTCCTCCGCTTGCGACGTTCCGTACACGATCGACGAGCGCGGTGTGAAGCGCTTCAACCCGGACTGCTTCTAGATGCAACGCGCTCGCCAGGCTTACGGACTCTCCCTTGTGGCGACGGCGCTCAGCTTCGGTCTTCCACAGCCCGCGCAAGCCGCCGACGAGGTCGTGCGCGCCTGCGTTGCGGCGCATACCGAAGGACAAGTGCAGCGTGGTCAAGGTCAACTCCTCGCCGCGCGTCGTCACTTCGTCGCGTGTAGCCAGCCCCGCTGCCCCGGTGTCGTCCGCAAAGAATGCGTCACCTTCGCTGATCAAGTGGCCGGAGAAATCCCTTCCATCGTAGTCGTGGCCAAAGACAGCCAAGGCCGCGATGTCAACCTGGCCAGCATGATCCTCGACGCCAGCTGGTCATTCGACCACGACTTCGGCATCGCCCTCGAGCTCGATCCGGGCACCCACGAAATCATCCTGCGCTCCGCGGACGGACGCGCCCAACAACAAACATTCCTTCTCCGCGCGGGCGAACGCCTCCGCCGCGTCATCATCGAATTCCCCGACAACCCAAGCACCCCGGCGCACCAATCCCAACCCCAACCTCGCCCCCAACAAACCACTTCGGCGCGCCATGGCATCCTCCCGTACATCATTGGAGGCATCGGCGCCGTCGCGTTGGGCTCGTTCGTTGGCTTCGCCCTAGATGGCAAAGCGAAAGAGCGCGACCTCGACCGCTGCAAACCCAGCTGCACCCAAGCCGGAGTCGACCGCATGCGTCGCTCTTACCTGATCGCAGACATCTCGTTAGCCGTGGCGGTTGCCGCTGTAGGCGTTGATACCTATTTGATCTTGAGCACGCCGACTTCAACTCAGGGCTCGTTCACGCTAGGCGCGCTCGGCCGGTTCTGAGCTGCTTTCGCTCGGTACAAGTGGCGCTTCGGCTCGCGTGCCTCGGGCCCTCGTGCTTGCGCGCAAGCAGGTCGAGGCGTATGGTGAATGCACCCACGGAATTGCGCACGCCTGATTCAGCCCCGAACGGAAAGGCTGAAAGGGAAACACGCGACGCTATCTTCGTGATTACGCGGACCGATGTGCCGCGGTCTCCGTCCGATTCTGCCGGCTCATTGGACGCAGCGCTGCCTCGCAATCGCCGACGGAATGCGGACGAACGGAATGGCTTCCAAGTTTTCAGAAGATCGATGGCGCGGCGGTTTTGGAGGGGGTGCCGGCGCAGCAGCGGCGCGTGACTCTTCGGAGCGCTCCGTGCGAATCACACAGCAATTTCGCGAGCGTCGCAACATGACGTACGAACTCGATTGCTCCGGCGTTCGCGTGGTCTTGCGTGTGTTTTTCCCTGAGGATGCACCGGACGCGAACTGGCGTATCGAAGCGTGCGCTGGCCAAGGCGTGCCCGCACCGCAGCTGAGCGCGAGTGCCAGTTCGAGAGCTCAAGCTCTTCAAAACATCGCCCAAAATTGGGGCGAAACAATGCCGCTTTCGGTGTCGAACTTGGACTGGGACGGTATCGCGCAAGCGATGACGTCAGTGCGAGCGATTTGAAGGCCATTGAGCACGCCGGTATTTCGACGACGTCGCGAGCCTTCGACGAATCGAGGCTGTCGCTCGCCGAGCGCACACAGCAAGAGCTTCGTCTCGCGGTGGCGGCGGTCGAGAAAAACCTCTGTGATCTCACTGCCGCGCCGTCCCCCAGCGCCGACGAGCAGTCACGAACCCTCGACGAACTGCGCGCCTCGTGGCGAACCGTCGTCGATGCTCTCGCACTGGAACCCGAACCAGAGCGACGCGCGTGCGTGTTTTGTCGAGGACCGATGCGCCTGAACGCGACGCGCTGCCTCTATTGCTGGAAAAAATCGTCGCCAGCCTGAGGGGTTCATCACGAACGAAAGCGGACTGACATGGTTGCAATTCGTGAAGTTCTTTGTGCGACGAAGATCGAAAACCCAGCCGACGCCGCGCTTCGCTACTCGTTTTTCATCATCGAGCGATTCCACTGCGCCCTTCACGTACTGCATGCCAGCGAAGCCGCCAGTGCGCCACAACGCAACCGGTACGTCAGCAGCGCCCAGCGCATGAAACAGGTACTGGCCTCGCACCGCTTGCGCGAGCAACTAGATGAAGTCGTGCGAACCGTCGGAGCGGCGGGCACCGGGCACGCCATGAGTCACGTAGCGGACGGAAACTGGACCGAAGCGGTCCTCGCGTTTTCTGAACGTCAGCGAACCGACGTCATCGTGTTGGGCTCCTCCTCCGAGCATAGGGATGGCGCGCTCTCGAGTGGACCTCTCATTGACCACTTTTCCCAGCGCACATCCTGCCCGGTCCTGACCGTCCCCTCGCTTCCGTCCTGCTCCTCCGCAGTCTTGCCGCCCTCATCGACCTTCGCCTCCGCCCCAGTCGCGCCCACGTCCACGTCCACCGCCACCGCCACCGCCCCTGTCTCCGCCACTACCTCAGCCATCGTGTCGTCCTTCCCGTCGGCTGCGTTCGACACGCAGCCCCGACTCGAACGCATGCTGCTCGCGTTAGACCCGGAGGCAACTACGGGATCGTTGGTCGAATGGGCCGCCCTTTGGGCTCAGCGGTTTGGCGCGGTCGTGAGGCTCTTTTATTGCGAACCTCCTCTGCTGCGCGCCCGACAGGCGCGTGCACGTTGGCAGCACGAAGCCGAAGGGACGCTGCGAGCCGCCGGTGTCCAAATTGACGACTGCATCGCCGTCTCGCGCGCCAGCTTGGCGGAGCGCGTCCTCAGCCAAGCATCGCTCGATTCGAGCGATCTCATCATGATGAGCGCGAGCCTGCGCGACGACACTGACACACGCATTCTCGCGACCATTCGTCGACGGAGCTCCGCTCCCGTCCTCTCCGTGCGCCACGCTCCACCCGATCGCCTATTCGTCGATCCCGCCTTGGACCCCGACGTCACCGCCTCCATTGCTTTCGACCAATCATCAAACGCCGTCACCGCCGACCCTTGCCACCGCATTCGCCACGCAAGCTGATTTCTCGCCTCACATGCAAACCACCTCGCCAACGCTCGCACCAATGTCCAACTCAGCGATCACACCGGCATGAACAGCAGAACTACCCCCGCCGCTGAGACCAACGCGAGCCCAGACGCGAGCTCAGACCCAAGCCTAGACGCGAGCTCCCAGAGCGCTGCCCAGCTTCCGCTCGAGGATTCGCTTGCCGAAGACGCTGCCCAACTTCCGCTCGAGGACCTACTTGCCGCCGAACACAGCGTCGAGCAGGCGGAACTAGCAGTGCTCGCTCTCCTAGCCAAACTCAGACCGGCCCCGCGCGCCGAAAAAGTAACCATCGGCGCGCCCCTCGAAACCGCACTCGAACGCCTGCGCGCCGCTCGCACCATTCTGAGCCGCCTCTCCGACGACGTTTGACGACCTTCTGGCGCACACTCATCAGCGTCGCCGTCGCACTCGTCCTCGCGTGGGCGATCCTCGTCTTCTTCCTCGTGCTCGCGCGCCCCAAGGGTTCGCTCGTCAACGAAGCCATTCGCGCTTTACCCGACACTCTGCGCCTACTGCGCCGGCTCGCCACCGATGCAAACCTCCCGAAAGGTGTTCGCGTCCGCCTGGGGCTGCTGTTCGTCTACCTCGCTATTCCCTTCGACCTGATCCCCGACTTCATCCCTGTGATCGGCTACGCTGACGATGCCATCATCGCCTGCGCCGTTCTGCGTTCGGTCGTTCGTCGAGCAGGTCCCGAAGCCCCGAACGCCCTAAGCGGGTCCTGAAAATGCTGATGCATGTGCGTCCGCTTTCATCGCGATGGCATCGAGCGCCATCTGCCAGGTGGCCTCCAGTCGTTCTCCGCCTGTGCAGCGCTGCCAAAAGTCGAAGTCGATCTCGTCGAGCTCGGCGTGGCTATGAGCCGCGCCTCCGACCAGGCGAGCGCGGCGCTCAGCGGCACGTTTTTCGAACCCGGAGTCCATGGGGGAATAGCCGACGCGAGGTGGGCGTGCCCATAGTGTGAGGCGCCGACCGAACCAGGCCGCGGTGAATTCGGTTTCGAGCACTGCATTGCCAGCGGTGGTTGCGCCGTGATTTGATGACGTCCTGGACTTACGACCGCCGCCAAGGAGATTGGGAGGGGAGCATGAACGTCCACGATGTTTTGAGTAAGCTCGCGGAGACGCTAGCTGCTAATCGAGAGCGTATCGGGGAGATGTCGCAGTACGCCGGTGGCTGGGAAGGGTGGCTGCAGTGCGAGCTGTCATTGAAGTGGCGGCCCGGCGAGGTGGAGCGGGAAGTGCAGCTTTGGAACGACCGCCGCGCTTGCGATCTGTGGTTTCCGTCGACGAAGTTCTGCGTGGAGTTGAAGTGCTTCAGTCTGAACCGCGCGTTCAAGTCGGGAGCGAGCGCGATGCATTTAAGCGACGTGTCGTCGACGTACGCTGGCTGGTCGGCAGACATTCTGAAGGATGCGGCGAAGCTGAAGGAGCTGCCGGACGGCGTTTCCGGAGTGTCGATTGTCATCGTTCCCACTTGGCTTCCGATGGAACAGTTGGCACTGCTCAAACAGCAGCTTCAGAGTGTGACGTACCAATGGAGTGAGCGGGACGGCTTTTTTATCGCGGTGAAGAGGAAGGAGTGGCTTTGACGCTTGCGACGCGTTGTTGGTACGCGACACCGATTAAGCGGCCGGCGCACGAGAAAGATCGCACTCGCTGAGTCTGGTTCGCGTTATTTCCACTCGAGGAATGCGACGAGCAATGTTGCCAGGCAGATTGCGGGGCCAAAGCGCAGCTCGGTGAGCGGCTTTTTATCTGCGTTTGGTTCTTGTTTCGTTTTGCTGAATGGTCGAATCAAGAGAGCGAAGCTGCGTTTGGCGGTGGCGCCGAGTTGGCCGCGGTAGGCGAGGACGATTGGGGCCATGACGACGCCGCACAGGAATGCGTAGAGTTCTAGTTCGAGGCCAACGCTGGGGCCGAGAAGTGCGCCGAGGCCGGCGAGGAGTTTTACGTCGCCGCCGCCCATGGCGCTTTTGCGCCAGAGTAGGAAGGGGACGAGGGCGCAGAGGGTAGCGCCGGCGATGATTTCGAGGATGATGATGAGTGAGCTGGCGTTGGGGAAGCGGGCGAGGGTGATGGCGAGGTGTGTGACGGCGCCGAGGGCCAAGAGGGGGTAGGTGATGGTGTTGGGGATCAAGCCGGTTTGTTGATCCCAGATTGCGGCGGCAAGGGTGACGATGACCGCGAGGACGAGCATGGTTTGAAGTCCGGACATGGCGTGCTCCTTCTATGGGTAGGTGGAGTAGAGGACAGCACGCCGAGCCGTGTATTCGTCAATGATGGCTGGGCCGAGAATCGGCGCGACGGCGACGATGACGATGACGCCTGCGAATGCGGCGACGAGTAGGTATTCGAGGCTGATGCCACCGGCCTCGCCCAATCGGTAACGCTGGTGATTCATGCCGATGCACACAGCAACGAGTGTGCCCGATCGGGTTGAGTTGAAAGTTGTGGGCGGTACGCCTGTGTTGGGGAACGTTTGGCGCAAAGTGCCAAACGGGGTTTGGCAGTCGCGGCTTGCGCTGGGTGGGCTGCAAGCCGTGCTTGCGGGGTAGTGTGCCGGAAAAACCTCGTGATTTCGGAGTGCTGCGCGCTGGCACTCCGCTTGCTCAAGGGCAGGCGTGTGGACGCGAGACAATCATCTTGTTTGTTGGACGCTGCTCGCGCTGATGACTGCGAGCTGTGCAAAGCGAGAATCGCTTGGCACTTATCCAATTCGACTGGTGGTTACCAATGTAACGGGAGAACCACTTTCGGGAGTGACTGCGCGCGTGGGTAGCCGTGTGCTCGGAAAGACCAACGAACACGGTGCGGCTACGTTCGTGCTGAACGGTCGCGATGGGCAGCGGGTGAATGTGGATCTCGAGTGCCCGCCGAATCATCGTCCGCCGCCGAGTGCGTTGGAGGTGCGCTTGTTCCACTACGCGACGAGTGCGACGCCGGAAGTGACCGCGATTTGTGAGCAAGAGCGGGTGGCCGCGGCAGTAGTGGTGCGCACGCTCGGAGCGCACGACGTGCCGCTTTACGCGCGCGGTGAACGAGTGGGAGCGAGTGACTCGCAGGGGATCGCTCATGTGCTGCTGCAGGGTGCGCCGGGCGAAAACGTGGATTTGTCTTTCGATACATCGGAGCTTCCCGACTTGCGCCCGTCGAATCCCTCGGTACGGATTACGTTTGGCAATCACGATGACGTGCTGCTCGCGGAGCAGCGCTTCGAAGCGCGCCCGAAGGCGCGCGTGAAGACTGGCGGAGCGCCGCGGAAAGCTGCGCCCATTGCCCAAGGACCAGTGCGTATTCGTTGAAACCGCGAGTACGAGCCGGAGCACACAATTAGAAAGAGGAGACAGTATGCTTCAGAAAATCCGCAATATCATCGAGGAAAGTAGGCTCAATCAAGACGCACGCGGTGCGTCGTCCGTCGAATACTTGATCGTCGTGGGCTTGATCGCCTTCGTCGTGTTCGCCTCGTACCAAACCTTCGGTAACAACGTGAAGACCAAGGTCGACGCTGCTGCGACCACCGTCAACGGCATGCAAATCGGCACGGGCACGCCGTAAGCGCGATGTCGCGTACGCGATCCGGGGCAGGCGCCTGCCCTCGATCGCGTGCTCGAGCCGCGTGTGAAGGAGAGGCGCGCCCGAAGTGACAATCGTTGGCTGGGTAACGAGGGCCGCGGAGATCGAGAGTACTTGGGGGTGGGGCAAGTGGGATGCAAACCGAGGTGCGTGAGCGGTCACGCAATCGGAGTGAGGAGCGAATGGGTCATGCACGAGAATTGTGTTCGAGCTCTGTTCAAGAGCGAGCGCGGTCAAATAACCATAGAGTATTTGGTTACCGCGGCTGCGGTCGGTTTGATTGTTTATCTATCCTGTTCGAACTTCGGCCAGGCCACGATCGCCGGGCTCAAGGTTGCTGCGCGCGACCTGCTTGGGCGCTGAAGGAGCCGGGCCATGCCTCAATCCAAAGCCTTGATCATCGGTGTGCTTTCGGGCGTCACCGCGGCCGGCCTCGGTTGGCTGTACATGAATCGCTTCGAGTCGGACGTGTCTGGAGGCACGCAGGTTTCGGTTCTTACGACCAGCAAAGATATCGCTCCGGGCACCGAGCTTGCGCCCAGCATGCTGGCCGTGCGGAACGTGCCCGCCGCGTACGTGGATGACCGCGTGGTGTTAGTGCGCGATCAGCAGAAGGTCGTTGGTATCGAAGTGGTGACGCCGCTGAAAGCGCAAGAGACGCTGCAATGGACGGATTTGGCGGTGCGGAGTGACGCGCGCAACGTGAGCCAATTGGTGGCGCCGGGTAAACGCGCGATGACAGTTCGCGCAAAGGCGTCGGACAACGCCGGCAATGGTCTGATTCAGCCGGGTGACTACGTGGATGTGTTCGCGGTGGTCGATGGTCATGGCGATCGCACGTCAGCGTTGTTGTTGCAACGTGTGTTGGTGATCGCGGTGGGCACGGATACGGAGCAGTCGCGCGAAGGGAAGCCCTCCGACAAGAACCGTCGTGACGAGCGGCTGCTGACGTTGAGCCTCGACGTCGACGAGACGCAGCTATTGTCTCTGGCGGCGGAGCAGGGACGTTTGGCCGTCGCCTTACGCAATCCCACCGATCAGCGTGTGTTCGACGATATGCCGGATTTGGGAGCATCTGCGTTGGTGGCAGCGCGCGACAAGGTGCAAGCGCGTAAGAGTCGCGTTCGAGGTCCCGGCAGCGCGCCGGTGAAGATCACGGAGGCGCGATGAAACCGTGGAAAGCCTTCGCGCCGCTGTTGTGCGCATTGAACGTCGGCGTCAGTCCGTTTCTGGCGCGAGCTGGAGAGAAAAGGGACTTCGTTCAGACCGAGAACCGCGATTTGAATTTGTCGGTGGGCGAAAATCAGACGATCGCGGCAAGCGACGTGAAGAGCTACTCGGAAGGCAACGAAGGCGTCGTGGAAGTGCGCCTCACGCCCGAGGCGAAAGACTTCGTGATTGTGGGGAGGAAGGCGGGTTCTTCTACCTTGCTGTTGCTCAAACGCGGTGGTGAGCAAGTGCTCTACACGATTCACGTGTTCGCGCGGCCCATGCAAGTGGTCGAGCAAGAGCTGACGAGCTTGCTGGCTGGTTACACTGGCTTGCGCATTCGTCGTATCGGTCCGCGCATTTTCGTCGAAGGCGGGGTGAGCACTCAGGCAGAGGTCGATCGGTTGAAGCAGATTGCGGCGCTCTACCCCGGTCAGGTCGAATCTTTGGTGGTGCTCGGCGGAGCGGCTGCGGAGCGCAAGCAGAACATCCGTTTGGACGTGTATTTCATCCAGTTCCAAAAGGTAAAAAATTGGGGTTTTGGAGTCACGTATCCGAGCAGCATTTCACCACGTTTGAACGGAACGCTCGATTTTCTGACGCGCAGCTTCACGCGCGCAGAGGCGACCGTCGTCAATCAAGCGCTGCCTGGGCTCGATTTGGCGGCGACGAATGGTTGGGCGCGGGTGCTCAGGCACTCGACGGTCATCACCAGTAATGGCGCCGAGGCGGTGTTCTCGAGTGGGGGTGAGGAGAATTTCCGCGTCACCGGTGGTCTCGCATCACAGATTCAGAGCGTTAGCTTCGGCACCAAGGTGCAGGTGTTGCCGCGCTTCGATCCGGTCACGCGTGAACTCGAAATCAAGCTCGACGCACACGTGACGGATCTGACGCCAGCTGGAATCGGTACAGACATTCCCGGTCGTGAGGTGACGGATCTGTCGACACAAGTCAGCCTCAAGCTGGGTCAGTCGTTGATCTTGTCTGGCATTCAGACCAAGAGCCAACGGCACACTATCAACGGCGTCCCGCTGCTCAGCGAAATTCCGTTGCTCGGCGTGCTGTTTGGGCGGCACAGCGACGACCAACGCGCGACCGAAGGCGCGATTTTCGTGGTGCCGAGCGTGATTGAGTCGATGCCGCGCGATCGGGAGAAGCTGGTGAGCGATCTGCTGAACGAGTACGACAACTTTTCTGGAAAGGTGAAGGGCGACCCGCACGGTCACCCGGGAGCACGTTGAGCATGCAGCTGGAACTTCATGTTCAATCGCCGAACGACAACTTCGTGCATGCGCTCGACCTGGAAGGGAGGAGTATCACCTTTGGGCGCGACGAAGCCTGCTCCGTGCGCCTGAACGACGACCACGTCTCGCGTCAACACGTCACGCTTTGGCTCGAAAACGGGCAGCTTCGCGTGCAGGACTCGTCGCGCAACGGCACTTGGGCAGGTGACGCATTTTTGCGCAACGAGAACGCCGCTATCCCGCTTGGTACACCAATTCGGCTCGGGAAAACCGTGATTTCGCTGTTGCCCGCGACGTTCAACGCCGAGCTAGCGCCGCCACTGCCGGCTCTTCCGACAGATGCGGGCGCGCCGTCGCTGCGAGCCGACGCCAGCAATGTGCCCGTCGAGCTACGCCGTGAAGCACATCGCCTCTTGCTCGAGCACCTCGATCTAGGTGCCGGTGACATGTTGGGTATGGATGATGTTTCGCTGCGACCGCGCGTGCTGCAGAGCTTGCGCCGCATCGTGACCAACTTCGGTGCGCGGCTGCCAGAAGGTGTGGACGTCGATCGTTTGGTCGGCGAACTGGCGGACGAGGCGCTGGGATTGGGCCCACTCGAAGAGCTGTTGGCAGATCCCAGCGTCTCCGAAATCATGGTGGTGGACCCGCAAACGCTCTACGTCGAGCGTCGCGGCCGCTGCGAGCGTGTATCACGTCGCTTCACCGATGACGACCGAGTGCGCGCGGTGGTGGAGCGCATCGTCACGCCACTCGGGCGTCGCATCGACGAATCGAGCCCGTTGGTGGACGCACGTTTGAAAGACGGCTCTCGCGTCAACGCGGTAGTGCGCCCGCTCGCGATCCGCGGCACTTGCATCACGATCCGCAAGTTTCCGAAATCGCAGCTCACGCTCGAAAAAATGATCGACTTTGGCAGCGTGGACGCGCGCATCGTGCGCTTTTTGCAGCGTAGCGTGAAGGCGCGCAAAAACATCGTGGTCGCCGGCGGTACGGGCAGCGGTAAAACGACGCTGCTCAACGCGCTTTCCGCGGCAATTCCCGAGCACGAACGCGTCGTTACCGTCGAAGATTCGGCGGAGCTGCAGCTCACTCAGCCCCACGTCGTGTCGCTCGAGACGCGGCCGGCCAACATGGAGGGAAAAGGCGCGTATACGATTCGCGATCTCGTCAAGAACGCGCTGCGCATGCGCCCGGATCGCATCGTCGTTGGTGAGTGCCGCGGCGGCGAGGCGCTCGACATGCTGCAGGCGATGAACACCGGTCACGATGGATCGCTTACCACCGTGCACGCCAACTCCCCGCGCGAAGCCGTAGGTCGCCTGGAAACACTGTGCTTGATGGCGGGCCTGGAGCTACCAGTGAAAGCCATTCGCGAGCAGATCGCCAGCAGCGTGAACCTCTTCGTGCAGCAGAGCCGCTACCAAGACGGCAGCCGCCGCGTGAGCGCTGTGTCGGAGGTATGCGGCATCGATTCGAAGGGCATGATTGTGCAGCGCCCGATTTACGAATTCGTGCAGACCGGCGTGGATGAAAATGGGCGCGTGGTAGGCGAATTTCTCGCGACGGGTTACCTGCCCAGCTACCTCAACGAACTCATCGTGCGCGGCCTGATTCAGGAAGGAGAGCCGTACCTGTGAGATACGACATTCTTGCGCTGAAGTATGGCTGCTTGTTGGCGATTTCACTCGCCGTGGGGATCACTGCGGTCAGGCTGTTTCGCGCTCCGGATAGCATGCTGCGCCTGCATTGGCTGCGCTATGTGCACAACCTCGACGAGAGCTTCAGCGCACTGCGTGTGCAGCTCTCTGGGAGCCGCGTGGCCAATGCACAAGCCATCGCATTGCCCATCCTGGCAGCGCTCGCGCTGCTACTGCGCTTGGATGCGCGGCGCACCGCAGTGCTCGTTGCGCTGGTGCTCTTCACACCGACGTTGCTCTTGGCGCATGCCTTGCGAAAGCGTCGCGAGCGCATCGAACGCGACACCAACGGCTTTCTGATCGGTTTGGCCAATAGCCTCAAAGCCAGTCCGAGCCTCGGTAAGGCGCTCGGCCGCGTCGAAACTGTGTTGAGCGGCCCTCTCGCCACAGAAATCTCCGAAGTGACACGCGACATTCGGCTCGGAGCCGGCGTTGACCAAGCCTTGCTTGCGCTCGGCGCACGTGTGAAGAGCCCAGCGCTCGATTCGGCGCTCACCGGCATCCTGATCGGGCGCCAGGTGGGCGGCAACTTGCCGGAGATCCTCGAGACCACGGCCAGCACGTTGCGCGAAATGGAGCGGCTCGAGGGCGTGGTGCGTTCGAAGACGGCCGAAGGCAAGGCTCAAGTCGTGGTGATCGCGTTGGCGCCACCGATTGTATTCCTGGCGTTCGACACGCTGCAGCACGGCTACTTCGATCCGTTCACTGCCAGTTTGCCGGGTATGGGCCTGTTGGCGTTCGCCTGCATTCTATGGGTTGGAGCGGCCATCATGGCCAAACACATTCTCACGGTGGACGTGTGATGGCTGGCATCGATCCACTCAAGCTCGGCTTCGCGGCTGCCTCGTTCGTTGCGGCGCTTTGCCTAGCGTTATTCGTAGTATCGCGTCGCGTGCGCCCAGTGCGTCAATTGGGGTTGCGCGGGCTGCGCCGCCGACGGTCGCTCGCTGCCAACGATGCTTGGCGTTTTGCCGAGCCCGCGTTGCGTTGGCTTGGCTCGGAGATGTCCCGCTTCATCTCGCAAAGCCTGCGTGCTCGTTTGGAGGCTCAGCTGGTGCGTGCTGGAGATCCACTCGGGCTCGAGCCGGAGGAGCTTTTGGTGTTGACGCTGCTGTGCGGGCTGGGCGGTGCTTCGCTCGGCGCGCTCTACGCCTTCGCGGGCCAGGGCAGCCCTCTTTCGATCCTGATTTTGGCAGTAGGGCTCGGCCTGGTTCCATTCGTACGCATCGACAGCCTAGCCGGCGCACGAGCGCAGCGGATCCAACGTGGCTTACCGAGTGTGGTGGATCTGATCTGCCTCGGTTTGTCTGCGGGTTTGGATTTTCCGGCGGCGATTCGCCAAATCGTCGAGCGCAGCGCGCAAAAGGACGACGCCTTGATCGATGAGCTGTCGCTGGTGCTGAGCGAGATTCAGCTGGGCAAAACGCGACGTGAAGCGCTCGAAGGCTTCGCGCTGCGGAACCCGCTGGACTCGGTAAAGGAGTTCGTGGGCTTCGTGGTGCAGTCCGAGGAAGAGGGCAACCCCCTCGCTCAGATTCTGAGTGTGCAGGCGACCGTCTCGCGCCAACGCCGCGCAGTGCGCGCGGAGGAAATGGCAAGCAAAGCCAGCCTCAAGATCATCATGCCCGTAGGGCTCGTGATGTTGTCGGTGCTGATCCTGATCGCCGCACCGCTCATGCTCAACGTGATTGGAGAGATGTCAAATGGACTTTGAGCGCTCACTCGAGGTGGTGGTTCATCAAGGCGAGCAGCTACTCCTAAAGCTGTCGGTCGAGTCTGGCAGCGCGTTGATCGGCTCGGGCGGGCACTGCGACGTGCGCTTGCCGCCGGATCACGTAGCCGTGGAGCAACTGCTCTTGGAAGTTCAACCCGGCGGTCTGTTCGCCGAGGCGCGGGCACGCGAACCGCAGGTCACCGTTGACGGTGTACCGTTTCAACGCGGCCGCGTGCTTCCGGATCGCGACTTCAGGATCGGCGCGATCACGATCCGTGCGCAGCTCACGGATGCCAAAGTACAAAAGAAGGTCGAGCAAGCCGTGCGGCCTCGTGTGCTGTTGTTGGCGGCGCTGGTCGTGCCTGTAGCGGCTTTCATGTCCTTTGCACCCCAGAGCGCCGAGGCAGATACTGACTACAAGCCGGCTCCGCCGCTATTTCCGTCGGCGACGCCGGAGTGCAGTGAGCCGAACGAGAGCGCGGCTAGCAACGCGGTCGACGCATGGCTGCGTGATGCCGAGGGGCGCCACGAGCGTGCACCATTCAGCGCGGAGGATGGTGTGGCGGCGGTGCGTCTCTATCGAAGTGCAGCGAGCTGCCTCGAGAAGTTTGGACGCGGCGACGAAGCCGCTCCGTTGCGTGAAGGCGCGGATGGTTTGGCACGCCATTTGGAACGCGACTTCCACGTGCACCGCGTGCGACTTGCGCGCTCTCTCGGTGCGGACGACGTCGAGGCAGCGCGTCACGAGATTGCATTGTTGCGCGGTTACCTGCCGCGCGGACAAAGCGAGTTCGCTCTGTGGCTCGACTACCTGGATCGAAAGCTCGGCCTGCGCTCGAGCTCGAAGGGAGCAAAGAAATGACGCTTCGCAAGCTTTGTCTCGGACTGTTCCTTCCGCTGCTGCTCGCGGCGTGTGGCGCCTCGACGGGTAACACTCCAATCGAAACCCCCAAGGAGCCGACCCGCGCGGAGCGGGAGCAAGCGGTGGGGGAGCTGCATCGTATTGGGATCTCACATTACCGAAACGGGGATTCGCTGCGCGCTGAGGAGTATCTGGCGAGTGCGCTGGCTGCCGGCGGCTCAGCGGACGTGATTCTGCCGGACCTGATGCGAGTTTCGATCGGTGGGCGTCGTTATCAAGCTGCCATCCGCTACTTCGAAGACTATCGCTCCGATCTCGGCCCTCCACGTCGCGCCGAGTTGGAGATGGTGGCCGGCGTGCTCTATCTCGGCGTCGAACAGCCCGAGCTCGCGCGCAGCGCATTCGAGAGATCTCTCGAGCTGAAGCCGAAGAACGCACGTGCTGAGTTGCTCCTAGGTCAGCTCTTGCACGACCAGCTGCAAGACTACGCGCGCGCCGACGCCCACTTTCGAGCGTATCTCTCGCTCGAGCCGGAGGGCGACGGCGCAGCGATTGCACGTGCTGGGCTCATGAAGCCCCCTGCCGAGCTTTCGCAACTCAAAGCAAACGGCAGCAAGAGCGTGCCACGCAAGGTGAAGCGATGATCCCCGCCCACGTTTACGAAGAGACGTTGCTCCAGTTCTTCGCGCCGGTGCGCGAGTACCTCACGGATCCGTCGGTCTCCGAAGTGATGATCAACGGGCCCGATCAGGTTTTCGTGGAGCGCGGAGGTTTGCTCGAGCTCACCAACGCCAAATTCCCAAGTGAGGCAGCGATGGTGGCGGCGCTGCGGAACGCCGCGCAGTTCGTGGGCAAATACGTCGACGACTTGAACCCCATCTTGGAAGGGCGATTGCCAGATGGTTCACGTCTACAAGGTCTGCTGCGCCCGGTTGCAACCAATGGTCCTTACGTTTCAATCCGTCGCTTTTTCCAGTCTAAGCTCACGCTCGAGCACCTGGTTCAGAGTGGTTCGCTGAGCCCGCTGGCTGCCGAGACGCTCACCGTGCTCGTGAAGAGCAAGCTGAACATCGTCGTCGCGGGGGGGACCGGAACGGGCAAGACGTCACTCTTGAATCTGCTCACTTCGTACATCCCGCTCGGCGAACGTGTGGGAGTGATCGAAGACTCCAAAGAGATCCAGGTGCAGCACCCACACGTGTTTCAGCTGGAGGCGCGCAAAGCCGACGAAGAGGGGCGCGGCGAAGTCACGATTCGCGACCTATTTCGAGCCAGCCTGCGCATGCGGCCGGATCGCGTGATCATCGGAGAAATTCGCGGTGGTGAGGCGCTGGACATCATTCAAGCCATGGTGAGCGGCCACGGCGGTTGCATGGGCACGCTGCACGCGAGTCATCCGCGCGACACCCTCACGCGCCTCGAAACCATGGCCATGATGAGCGACATCGAGATGCCGCTCTTGGCCTTGCGTTTGCAAATCGCATCCGGCGTGAACCTCATCGTTCAAGTTGGGCGAGAGCGCAGCGGGCGCCGCGTGATCACGCACATCAGCGAGGTCTTGGGCTACGACGCCGAACGCGGAAAGTACGAAATCTGCGACATTTTCCGGCGCGAATACGCTGGAGAAGGCGACGCATTCGAGAGCCAATTGGTGCCGACCGGCGCTGCTCCGCGCTGCGAAGCAACGGTCATCGAGCACGGCTATCAGCTTCCGGCGGAGCTGCGCGCAGCCATCGCACTTCAGCGAGCCCGGTCATGACACTCGTTCTCAAGTGCTACTTGCCCGGCGCCTGCACACAATTCGTGCTCGAGCCGGCCGAAGGTGTGCGGCTGCGGCTTGCGCGCGATGGTGAGCTATGCCCGCCGGGCTTCAACGAAGACACCGTGCTCGAGCTCACTTTTTGGCAGGGCCAATGGTTTGCTCAATGCTTGCGCGGCGAGCTGTGCATGGCCGACGGGATGAGCATTCACGGCAGCTTCCCCGTTTCGGCGCGGCTCATCCTCACGTTGGGCTGGGCAACACTCTTCTTCGACGACGTCGTGGATCCACGCATCCCGGCATGTCCCCTGCAGTGGAGGCAGTCGATGTGGGAAAAGCACCCCTTGGAGGAGACGGTCGCCTTCGATTCTGCGCAGCTTTGGCAGCATTCCTTGGCGAAGACACTCAACCTGCAAGCGCCAGCTGCCAAGCTCGATTTGGCACCCCCGCCCGCCATCAGACCCGAAGAGCTGAGCCGAGTTCAACGGCCGCAGGAGAGCCTTCCCGCGCTCGTTCCCATCGATGAAGCGCCGCCAGAACCTGCGCCGCCACCGCCCAAGCCGCCGCAATCCAAGCTCAAGTTGGTTGGCTACTCCGTGCTTGCGGTCGCCGTAGTGCTTTCGGCGCTCGGTATGTGGAATCCCGCGGCGGCCGAGACTGAAGCCCACGCCGGCACTCAACCGCGCACGGCGGCAGTGCCGAGTCCAAGCGCGGTCACGCAAGCGCCGCCTCCGGCGCTGGAGCCCCGCAGCGAATCAGCGAACGCAAAGCAGGCCGCGGACTATTACGCAACGGGTGATTGGATGAAGGCTCGCCGCGAGTACCAGGCGCTCGCCGCAACGCCGGAGGCCGATCCGGTGTTCGGCGTGATCGCGCGCGCTCTCGAACAACGCGTCGCGCGCAAAAAGGCAAGACCATGAAGCTGCGAGAGTTGCTGAGCGATCGGCGCGGTGGCATCGCGCTGATGGGGATCTTGATGGGTGCGGTGCTCGTCGCCGTGCTCTTCCATCTCACGAACTGCGGCTTCGGTATTCTGTGGCGCGAGAACGCGCAGGACGCGGCGGATGCTACGGCCTACGAGGCCGCGTTGTGGAACGCACGCGGCATGAACGTCGTCGTGGCCGTGAATATCTTCATCGCGCTGGTGATGGCGATTTTGATCTTCTGGCGCATGGTGATTCTGTTCCTCTTCGGGCTCACGGTGCTGCTCGCGATCGCTTGCCCGTTTCAGCCGGAATTCTGCTCATTCGTGCCGCTCACCGCCAACGCCGCGCGCACGATGATTCAGCAGGATCAGCGCGTCGCAGGCCGCGTCTACCAGGTGATTTCCATGCTTCACGACGCGCAGAAAATCGTGGCTGCGGCGACTCCCGTGATGGGAACACTGAGCTCCGCGCTCGAAGCGCAGAAGTACGATGCCGAGTTTGGTATCGGCTTTGGCACCCAACTGATCCCTACGGTGGGGTTTACGTTGGGCAAGAAGCCTGACAAGAGCTGCTCCTCACGCGCGAAGCGTTGGAACGATAAATCGGGAAGTGCCGGGGATCTCCTGGGCAAGCCGGTGAGCTTGCCGGTTGTGGAGGCCGACGATTTATCGAAGCTCTGTCAGCAAGGCGGCAAGATGCAATTCGTGGTGCTCTGGTACGTCGTCGGCAAGGTCGGCGAGAAGCTTGGTATCAGCTTCTTGAAGGATCTTGGAAGCCAGCAGGGAGGCGGCGAATTCGGAAAGGCGTGGGGTTCGATCACCGGTCACGCCGACGAGTTCTTCTGTGGCGACTTCATGGGTCTCGTGAACGAGGTGGCAGACGACGCCATCAACAACAAATGTGGCGACGACAAAGACTGCCGCGACAAAGCCAACAAGGGAAAAAACAAGGATCCGCTGCCCGATCCTGGCAAGTCATCGAGCATCGATAGCAGCCAGGTGCGCTGGACGCGCATTTGGGATCTGGCGGCGAATGGCAATCTGTTCATGCAGAGCTGGAGCTACGTGAAAATCGAGCGCAAGCAAATGGGCGCGCTCGACCGAGTGCTGCGCGTCGCTGACATCTTCGGGCAATCCAAGTCGCAGGGCGATGGCACCGAGAGCGGAGCTAGCACGTTCGCGCAGGCCGAAATGTACTTCGACTGCTCGTCGCAGTGGAGCGATGCGACTTGCAGCGAGCTTGCGCCATGGGCGATGCGATGGCGAGCACGGCTCCGGCGCGTGCATGATCCCGTCGATCTCATCGCATCCAGCCTCGAGTCGACCATGGTGAGCGCACTGTACGGCGGTCTCGAAGGGCACTTCGGTGGAGCCGTGGCCAGCAAGTTTGCGCCGCTGACGCAGCTGCTCAGTAAAAACGGCGGTCGCCTGATTCAATTCAAAACTTCGGAGCACTTCCGCAGTGGACGTAATCAGTTGGTGCGCAACTTGCCAGGCACTTCTGCGGATGGCGCGAGCCCTGCACGCAATGCGGCGAGCTGGGTGTCCGAGCAAGCCGAGCTCGGCGCCAGCGAGTTGATTCACTGAGGTTCTCATGCACAAGCGCTCTTTGCTCCTCAAGCTCAAGCGCCGGCGAGTTCAACGCGGCGCGGTGGCTGTCGAAGGTGTGATCGTCGCGATGCTGCTCGTTGGCATCATGCTGGGAGTCTGGTTTTTGCACCAGGTGTTCGTCGCCAAATGGCAAACCATGCAGAAGAGCCGCGCGACAGCCTGGGTCACGGCGCTTCAAGGCTGCGTGGATGACAGCGCGTCACGCCTGTACTCGCCGCTTCATGAAAAAAGCAGAGATCCAAACGCGAAAATTTGCGAAAACCCGGCGGATTGCGAGGGTAGCTCAGTCGAAGGGCTGAGCAACGACGGGGCCGGTTCAGCGCCGGATTGGTTTCCGCAAGCCGAAGGCAAGGACGCGTCGGCCTCCAAGACCGTGGAAGTTTTTTCGTTTGCGCCGCGCACTCTCACGACACGCCATCAGTTCTCGTGCAACGAAAAGCCCAGCGGCGAATTGCAGTTCGGGTCGAGCGGTGCGCTCGACGGCGTCGCGGACATTGCGCGAAAGATCGTCGACGAAGAAGTGCAGCCCGACGAAGCTGCCAAGCAATGCCAACGTCGTTACGGCATACCTCTCGAGTGGCATAACGTGTCCTGCGATGAGGGGTTGTACAAGTTCGGCGCCGATGGTGCCGATCCACTGCATTGGTGGACGCGGAAAGTGGACCTCGAGTTGCCGCGTCCGCCGGATGATCTGACCCCACCGGCTGCTCCGAATCCCTGAGTAGCGTATTCGGTCGACGGGCGTAGTTTCCAACCAACAAACACCAAATCTCGAAAGGCTCAGTTCATGTTCAAGCTTTGGTTGAAGCTTTCTGCCAAGCCCTGGCTACGTGTACAGCTCTGCCTCGCAGTGATCGGCGCCGTGTTGCTCCTCGCCACGGGGACTTACGCCGCCTATCGCGCCAAAGACTCTGCTACCCAGTTGGGAGCGCAGATTTTGAATAGCGTGGATGTGAGCAGTGGCGAAGCCATCGAGTTCAATGGTGCTCGCTTCTACTTCTCCGCCAACGTCGTGAACGACAGCGTTCATTCGGTGGTCGAACGGGCCGAGAAAATTTGCGATCAAGAGAATAAAGACTTGGCAAATGAGCTCACTCCGGCACTGTCGCGCTTGCCGGAGTCGGCGCTGGGCGGACAGAAGTTGATGCCCAGCAAGCTGCTCACGTTGCAAAGTGAGGGCTCCTCGTCGGTTGGCGAAGTCGGCTGCTTTCGGCGCCGCCACGGCAACGCTTCACGCTTTCTCGACCGTGTGAAGCGCTTTGCAGAGACACTCGACTTCTCCGAGCTCGGGTCGCTCTCCTACGTTCGCGCCGAGCGCTACGGCGACAAGACGTTGGTTCGAACCTTGTGGAGCGAGGGGCCGCTTTCGCTCAAGAATGTGTTTCCCGCAGAAGGCGACGCTCCGGGCGAAGACTTGCGCGACATACCACGCCCGAGCGGTGCAACACGCATTCTCTCGGCGCGCATCGTTGGCACCGAACGTCGCGTGGTTGGCTACGATACGACATTGCCGCTCGCGCGCCTGAACGACTTCTACGCCAGCGAGCTTCGCAGCAGCGGCTGGAAAGAGCTGGATCTCGGCGCCAAAGAGCCGATCAACGAACGCGCGTCGCGTGCCTTCGAGCGCGCCGATCGGCGTGTCCTCCTCGCGCTCACTCCGAGTAGCCATGGAACCTCCGCCACCTTGGTCGAGCTCGCGGAGCGTCGCTAGCAAACCAATCGAGCTTCCCATGTCACCGCTGCCGCTGATGAACAATACCGCAATCGGCGCTTCCGGCGCCGCTACCCGAGAGCTACGTCGACCCACGTTTGCATCTAAACGGTGGTGGAGCCGTTGGCGCCCGTTCCTCAGCGGCAGCGGTAACCTCGGGCGTCGTCCGCATCGCGCTTGCGCTCGATTCGGAACACGCGGCGCAGTCGTCGTCGAGCTCCTCATTGCTTACGTCCCAGTCCTGTTTTGCTTCCTTGCTTTCTGGCAGCTCGGTGAGCTCCTCGTTGCGCAAATGGTCGTTGGGCGCGCTTCGTCCGCCGCCGGGCGTGCTGCCATCGTCGTGCTGCCCGACGATCCAATGTTCTATTCGGGTGAAGCCAAGGGCACGCGCGCCGGTAAACGCGAAGCTGAGGTGCGCCTCGCTGCCGGAATGATCCTGGCCGCCTCGCCCCACTTATCGGAGGAATTCGAGGTCAACGTCAGCGATTTGCCCGAAGAAGTCGGTACTATCGAGACCTCCATATCGGCCAATTTTCGCTGCAATCGCCTGCGCTTCGTGTGCGGCGCCGACGGCTCCGTCAACCTGCGCGCGACATCCACTCACGCTTATCATGGTGCCAAGTACGAATACGAACCCGTTGATCTCACCAATCTGGGCTCGAGTAATGTCAACACATCGACGGATGCGAGCTGCGCAGACAGCGGTCCTGCAGACGGTGGCAAGGGCGGCAAAGGTGGCAACGATGATAATCGCGGTGGCGGCGGCAAAGGCGCTGCTGGCGGCGCGGGTGGCAAAGGCGGCGCAGACGATGGATGTCCGCCGGGGCAAACCAGGAATCCGGATGGATCGTGCTCGAAGTCTCGCGGCGGCGGCGACGACTCCTGCGACGAAATCAATGACTCGAAAAAACGTAAAAGCTGTGAGGACGGAGAAAACGGCACATGCCCTGACGGTCAGAAGCAGGATGACCTAGGCCGCTGTTGCACGAAGCTCAAGAAAGTGGAGCTCAATGGTGGCAAAACGGCCATGCGTTGCAGCGATGACTCGAAGCTTGCATGCGTCAATCAGGAGAGCGCCGCGAATAACAACGGTCATGACCTCACCGGGAATATCTACGCGGACGGCTATACACTCGCGCTCCCAACGATCAAGCCAACCTTCGATGAGATCTGCAGCACGAAGAGTGCGTGTTCTTCCACTTCGCCGACCGGTGAGATCGTCGACAACATCGGCGTGGAAATTGTGAAGAACTTGAAACTCAAAGCGAAAGCGGCTTGGTGTCCAAAGGAGAATGGCAAGCGCAAGTCGGAAACAGAACAGATAAAGACGGAGTGGAACGAGTGGGCGCGAACATATAAGGCATATTGGGAAAACTCCGCCGAAGGCAAGCAAGCAGTAGCAGAGTGGTTGAAATCCAGAGGGAAGGACGCAAAGAACGCAACCGACGTGAAGGCTGCTAAGTCGGCCGTTTGGAACACAAAAAAGGGGCAGCTCGACAGGCAGCGCAATCAAGCTGCCGCGGAGGGAAGACGGCCGGCTGCAGGCGAGGGCGGCAACTCGAATTATCGCGGTCCTGACCCGAACATCGCCTCGTTCTTCACGGCGTTGGATGTGTGGTGTAGCGCGCTCGAGAATTTCAATGGCGGGACACCCTACCAGCGCTTCAAAGATCCCAACGTGAAGGCCGCCGAGCAAACGATGGAGGATGCCTTCAAGAAGATGAGTAAGGAGGTCCAAAAGAGCATGAACACGGTCCTGCAATTGCAGACTGGTGCCGCTCACACCGAGAAGAAGGTGATCGATCTCCTCGAAGGCTGGGCGGACAAGGAAGGCAAGCTCCTAAAGGACATGAACCCGGTTTTGGATCTAACTGGCGACTGGTCGCCGTGTCCCACTTGCTCGGTTGCTCTTCGGGAGTTCGTATCCACTTACGGTGGCAGCGCGAAGTACTGCTGGACGAAGGGGCTGTATCAGGGCGGCATTGCTCGCGAATACAAGGGATACGTAGTGCCGGGCGGCACTCTGAGCGGTAAGATCCTCAAGCACACGGGTTGCGTCACCATCACGCCTACGGGTACCAGCTTCACGGGCGAGCGCCTGTGTGACCAAAAAGAAAAAAACGGTCAGAAGTCTAAGTCCACGGCGGATTGAGTGCGCATGGCAACCTCTCTCATCAACACCATCGATCCCAACGCTGTCTCCGGCACTGTCGAGGAACGCGACGCGCAAGCGCGTCCATTGCGCGATCGAGCCAACGCGGCGCTCCGACGTGGCGATTTGGCGCGCGCGATGCTGCACGCTTCCGACGCGCTGATGCTGAATCCCAACGCTCGCGACTCGCTCGAGCTCGTGGATAAAATCGCGAATACTGCGGGTGATCCGCTGTCGCTGGTGCCGCTTTCCGTGAGTATTGCGCTCACGGCGTGTCGCGCGCGCGTGTTGGCGCTGCAAGGTGATTTGGAATGGGCCATGGTACTGGTGCGCCACGTGGTGACGGCGGCGCCAGCGCTCGAGTGTGTGGCTTGGATTCGCGATTGGCTGACGCCGGCTGCGATTCGCCGCCTGGGGCTGAGCGAGCTCAAGGGTGTAGTGGTGATGTTGGTGAAGCTCTGGTCCGAGCTTCCAGCAGGGCAGGTTGTCGGCGACGCGCGGCTTCCGAACGTGCGAGCGACCGCCGATGTGATCGCGCAGCTGCGCGCTGAATTTCCGGACGAAGTGCCCTTGTACCTGTCGGAAATTCTGGTGCGCCGGCGTTTGGGAGAGCCGAGCGCAACACTGGTGCTGGCGCACGCTGCCGTCGAACGCTTTCCAAGTGATTGGGGGGTCTTGGTTTCGGTGGCCAACGCCGAGCGCGACGCGCGGCATCCCGACAAGTCGCTCGACTACGCACGGCGCGCGCTGGCGGTGACGGGCGGTGACGGATCGCCGCTGCACGACGCTGCGTGGGCGTACTTGGAAGCGGAGCGGCCGGCAGAAGCGCTCGAGCTTTTCGAGGAGCTGCTCGACGAGTATCCGGATTACCCCTTGAGTCGGGAAACGCGCGAGCTCATCCAGCGATTGGCTGCGCAGCGCTGACGAGCAAATTTAGCGTCTGGTTGTTGCTCGGGACATCACCAGCCAACGCGAGAGCGTATTTCTGAGCTCTCGCACGTTGCCTCGCCAGCACTGCTGTCCGAAGCTGCGCCAAAGCTCTTCAGGCAGCTCGTCGGCATGCAAAAGGGCTCGCTCCTCGAGCAATAGCTCTTCGACGAGCAACGGCATGTCGTGTAGCCGTTCGCGCAGCGGTGGCACCACGACGTGACACGCAGCGATTCCGCGTAGCAGCTGAGCGTCGAACGCACCGCTCGCGACCTCGCTCTCGAGGCTCAAACTGGTGAGTGCAATGACGCGAACGTTTGCCGCGGCCAGCACCTCCGCCGCGCGCCGTTGGAGCGCGCCCGGCAGTCCGTCAACGCGGTCGAGCATCAAGGTGCCGCCCCGCGCTCGCTCGATCGCACTCTCGCCAACGCCTTCACCGTCCTTCATGCCGAGCAGCTCCAGCTCGGCAAAGCGAGGCGATAGGGCCGCACAGTCGAACGCTACCAGCGGCATGGCTGCTCGCGTGCTGGCTTGATGCACAGCCTCGGCCACGAGCTCTTTGCCTACGCCGGTTTCGCCTTCGATCAGCAGATTCGCATCGGTTGGAGCGATTTCGGTCAAGGCCTCGAACAGCCGCTGCATCACTAGCACTCTCGAGCGCAGTCGCCCGAAGTTCGTTACAGGTCGCATTCCGGCGGCGACGCATACAAATGTCACGCCAACGCAGCGCGCTCACTGCAGCGCGGTTTTGCATGGCCCTGCCAAACGGCGTTTGGCACTTCGTGCTTGCGCCCCTGGCTGGCTAGATGCCGTGCTTGCGCATCAAATGTTGAATCATCTGCCGCGACACCTCGGCGATAGCAGCTGCGCGCGTGACGTTGCCGTCGGTTTTGTCGAGCACACGTTTCAAGTAGCTGCGCTCGAACTCATCAGCGGCCTCGCGGCGTGCAATGCGTAGTGGCTCGAGCTTGCTCTGCGTCGGTTCTGGTACAGTCGTCGGGTTCGGCGCAGGTGGTGCGACGCTCGCTGATGCCAGCTGCCGTTGAGCGACCGGGTTCAGTGCGCGCTCCGGCGTAATCAGCAGCCGCTGAACGGCATTCTGAAGCTCGCGGACGTTTCCTGGCCAACGATACGAGCGCAGCATTTCCCAAACGTGAGCTGGGATCTCGTCGACGCTGCGGGGTGGAACGGCCCTACTCAAGAAGTGGCCAACCAGCGCGGGCAGGTCATCCAGCCGATCGCGCAAGGCGGGCACGTAGACGTGGGTCGTTGCGATGCGAAAGTAGAGATCTTCACGGAAGTTTCCGCGTTCGATTTCAGCCGGCAAATTGCGGTTGGTCGCTGCAACGACACGCACGTCGACCGGCATCGTCTTGTTGCCGCCTACCCGCCGCACTTCGCGCTTTTCGAGGACCCGCAGGAGCTTGGGCTGTAGATCTTTGGGCAGCTCGCCGAGCTCATCGAGAAAGATGGTGCCGCCGTGCGCTTGCTCGAACACGCCGGCACGCGCGGTCACGGCGCCGGTGAATGCGCCGCGCTCGTGGCCGAACAGCTCGCTCTCAGCCAAGTTCGGAGCCACCGCGCTGCAGTCGAAGACCACGTACGGGCCGTTGGCGCGCGGGCTCGCGCGATGAATCGAATCAGCCACCAGTTCCTTGCCGGTTCCGGTTTCGCCTTCGATCAGCACGCTCACGTCGGTCGGCGCGATGCGCATCAGATCGGCGAATAGCTCGCGCATGCAGGCGGAACCGCCGAGAATGTCGCCGAAACGGTCGGTCGTGCTCTGCTCGCGATCGACCGTCGCGGTGAGCGGCGTAATCGAGAGCACCGTTTGGCCGAGCCGGAGCTGAAACGCCTCTGTATAGGTGGCGTCCGCAACGCGGGTTGCGCCCACGAACATGCCGTTTCTCGAGCCGCTGTCGCGAACGCGCACTCCTGCAGCGGTCGGCAGGAGCTCGCAGTGCTGTCGCGAGACGAACTCGTCATCGAGCACCAGCGTATTGTCCGCCGACGTGCCAACTCGAACGGGCGTGCCCGCAACTTCCAGCTGCTTGCCCGTATCCGGCCCTTCGACGACGGCGATTTGCGTCTTCGCATACGTTACGACGCGGGTCGGCGGTTGTGCTCGCGTGGCGTCGTCAGTCATGTGCAATCACCGAAACGGCTGGAGCTAGTCACGCGAGGCGCAGCTTACACCGCTGACTTGCGAATGCACGCTGGCGGGCTGGCCGGGTGCGCTCGGCGCGTGCGCGTGACCTAAGACTCGCGAACTGCCAGCCGCGCCGTCACCAGCGTGCCCAGCGCGATTCCGGCGACGACGCTGGCAAGGCCCACAACGCCGAGCCGCAGGCAGCCGAGGCTCGCGGCGAGTGCTGCGATCGCTCCCGCCGTGAGCCAACTCGACAAACGGGCGTCCCAGTTGCGTTCGCGCAGCGCAATCAGAACGCCCGCCGCGGACCCGATGCCTACGGCGAAAATCGTGCAGAAACTCTCGGCGCCGGACAAGCTGCAGCGCAAATCGAATCGATCCAGCAGCAACCCAGCCGCCAGTGGGATGCTCCCAGCACGAAGACCCGTGCTCACGTTTTCGAAGCCTTGCCGATTGCGCCAGCGCAGCCAAACGCAGACACCAAGCAGGGCAGCTGCGAGGCAGCCACACAGTTCGCGTCCACGCGTTTCGTACAAGCACACGAGCGCGAGCGGCACCAGCACGAAGGCGACCCGCGAGGCGGCGCGGAGCCGTCCAAATTCGTAGGCGCGGAGGGCATGCACCCTCAGTTGTTCACGACTCTCCATAGACCTTGCTCCAAAGCCGTCGCAGTCGTTCCAACGTGCGCTGTTTGCGTTTACGCAGAGTTGCGTTCACTGGGCCATCGCGTGTTGCCAAAGTCAAAGCGAATGCCCGGCGCTCGTCTTCGCTCAACGTGCCGACCACGTGTTGAAATGCCAGCGCCATCTCTTGCGAGATCAGCACCTCCTCTTGTGAGGCACTGGAGTCGACTTCCGCGAGCAGCGAGCTCTCGTCGTGGAGTTCGCGACGCCGGAGCTTGCGGCGCCGCAGCGTCATGATCTCGTAGCTTGCGATGCCAAACGCCCACGACACAGCGTCCCGGTTGCGATCGAAATCGGCAATGCGCGAACAAATCTTGAAAAAGACCTCCTGCGCAATGTCTTCGGCGTCGGGACCCTTGCCAATGCCTCGCTCCGCAAACGAGTGGATGACTGGCCAGAGCTCGTCGAGCAGAATATCGAACGCAGTTCGGTCCCCGTCGGAGAGCCGAACCATCGCTTCGTGGATGGCCTTCCGGCGTTCAGCATCCATCTGTGCGTTTCTCGTACCTCAGCGGTTTCAGCAGGTGGCAACGACCAGAGCACACTACCGTAGGCCGAAGGTTTGCTTTCGTGACGAGGTTTTCGGGAGCCCCTCGGAGTCACGTCGTGGCCGGCTTGGCCTAGTGCTTCCGACGCGCCGCTAGGACCGGCGCGGCCAGGAGCACCGTGAGCGCGAAAATCCAAGGGTTCGAAACCATGTTCTCCAAGCGCCAGTTCGGTTGGGCAGGTCTGGCGGCGCTGTTCGGATGTGCAATTTGCTGCGCAGTTCCCATGCTGGCGGCCGCCGGTGTCGGGGGGAGCGCGCTAGCCCTGCTATCCGCGGTGTTTCGTCCGGGCATGGAGCTCGTCGTCGGCGCCGTCACCTTTGTCGGCGTCTTCAGCGCCATGGCACTCCGCGGCCGGCAGAACAAGCCAGCAGCTTGCGATACTGCCTGCCAGCACGACGGGGCTTGTTGCGGCGCTGGCCCCAAGCCGAGCGACTCGTCTGCGTTACGCACCCCATGAACGCGAGTACTCTCGGAGAGCAGAAGTAACGTGGTGATCCGTTCAAGCCAGCACCGGGGTTCGAATAACATTACTAAGTTCAAATTCGATGTGCGAAGTTCGCCACTAGCACGGACCCAGTGACTGGAACTCGCGCCGTGCGGTGCCGAGCGCGTCACGCTGTTCGCGGGTTCAACCAGCGTCGACACCGTTACCGCAACGAAACTTCATGGAACTCATCGACGTGCATCGCGCTCGCGACCGAGCGGCGACGAAAGCATGTCGACGGCTCGCTCGAGCTTCGAATAGCAGGCTGATGCGGAACGAGACCGTCAACGCGATTGAGCAGTTCTGCTCATTCGCTCACTCCGAAAGCCTTCGAGCACAATTTGATCGAGACGCGGGCCGTCGTGTCGAGTTGACGGAACGGAACGTTGCACCCAATCGCGACGCGCGAGCGCTGCTGACGAAAGTCACCACCTGAAGCTTTGCACTCGTCATCTATTTAGATGATGGTTGCCACTGGTGTGGTGTGCTTAATTCGGCCTGGGTTTGGTCTCCGTTCGAGAGAGATATACCCGCCGTGATCAAGAATTTCGATTTTGTCCCGCCCAGCTCCGATGCTTCGTCTCCCGCGTTAGATGTGCCCGCGCCGGAGAGTACGGTTCGCTTTCATGCGCGGGAGGCCAGCGCAACGCCCTACGAGCAGCGTCCGACGTGGCTGGTTGCGATAGGTGGTTCTGCCGGGTCATTGTCTCCGTTGCGCGTACTGCTCAGCGGCTTGGCGCCCGGCGCGGACGTGGCATATGTTGCCGTGGTTCATTTTCCGGAGTCGGCGCTGCCTCAACTCGCGGAAATTCTGGGCAGCACGTCGGCCTTGCCCATCGTGCCCGCAGCCCATGGCGTTTCGATAGAGACGGGCCACATCTACTTAGTGGCGCGTGGTCCCTATGCGTTGTGCCTGCAGCCCGAAACGCAACAGTTTTCCGTCTGCCTCTCGCGCGGCAAGCGTGATGCTTCCATTGCCAACGCCATGTTCGAGTCGGTAGCTACATCTCACGGAGATCGCGCGATCGGCATTGCTTTGAGCGGCAATGAAGATTGCGTGGCGGGCCTACGAAAGATTCGAGAACACGGCGGTATCGTGCTCGTCCAGTCTCCAATCGAAGCCATTCATCCTGAAGCTCCAGAGGCCGCCTTGCGCTGGGTGGACGCCACATCGTGCGCCGGAGTAGACGAGCTCGTTCTCTATTTGGCCGAGCTGTGCCGTTCGAGCGATTCCGCTCAACCTCTCGCCAAAACCTGGTGACCCGCGCGCGAAAGTAACGCGGGCGGTTGCTACGTGCGAGCTGGCCAAGTGCGAACTGGCTAGACGCCGGAAATATCGAGTTGCAGCTTGGTGAGGCCCGGCAATGAGAGCATGGTCTCTGAGTTCGTTTGTGCGACTAGGTTGTCTGATTTGAGTCTTGCTTGACCGTTGTGGTGCGCGTGAGTGAGAATGCGCGTCGAGCGCAGGTGAGGAGTGTCAGATCCCGTGCGTCTCTCCGAGCGCTCGGGTAAAGTGCGTCGCCATGAAGATTGCCATCGTCGGAATGGGATGGGTTGGCTCCAGCGTAGCAATTTCGGTGTTGGCGAGCGGAATCGCCTCCGAGCTTCTGGTTTGCGACGTCAAGCGCCAGCTTGCTGAGGGTGAGGCGATGGATCTCGCGCACGGGGTTGCGTTCTATCCAACGGCGCGTGTGCGCGCGGCCTCATTGGACGAGCTCGAGTCAGCGGACGCAGTCGTCGTTGCAGCAGGACGCGGCGGAACAGCTGCTGAGTCACGCTTGGACTTGCTGCGCGACAACACGGCCATTGTGCGAGACATTGCCAGCGAGCTCGGGCGGTTGCGCGGGCTACTGGTGGTCGTGACCAATCCGGTAGATGTGATGACGTACGTTGCCCAGCGGGCTTCGGGGTTGCCTCCGGCACGGGTGGTGGGTACGGGCACCATGCTCGATACCGCTCGGCTGCGACAGGTGTTGGGGCGTGAGCTCGAGCTCGAGCCGCGCTCGGTGCACGCTCAGATCATCGGTGAACACGGCGATTCTGAGGTGGTGCTGTGGTCGGGCGTGCGCATTGGTGGAGTCGCGTTGCGACATTGGCCGGGCTGGACGACGGCGCGCGAAGGTGTGCTGGCGAACGAGGTGCGGACGGCGGCACAGGAGATTATTCGGCGAAAGGGCGCGACCAATCACGCCATCGGGTTGGTCACTGCAGCGCTGTTGCGCTGGTCGTTGCGCGGTGAGCGACGCGTGCTCACGGTCTCGCGGGTCCAGGAAGGTGTGCTCGGGGTGCACGGTGTCGCGTTATCGCTGCCTTCCATTGTGGGCGTGGCCGGCGCCACCCATGTGCTCGAGCCCGACATGGAAGCCGCTGAGCGCGAGGCGCTGGAGCGATCCGTAGAAGCACTGCGTGCCGCGCAAGACAGCGTCACCAAGGCATGAGGCGCCGACGGCAGCGTAGGCGTTGACGCTTCGTCACCTCGTCGCCGTAAACGTCACGCCAGCATCGGGGCAAATCGACACGCGCTGCAACGTGCCCCAAAGTTGACGGCAGTCTGCGACTACATTGTCACAAGACCACGCGCGCTTCTTGTTCATGATGCGCGTGCGCCCAATGCATGTCTTCATCGCTGGGGGTGCGGGCTTTCTAGGCTCCGCGCTGGTTCCATGTCTCCTCGACGCTGGCCATCACGTAACCGTGTTGGATCGGTTCTTTTTCGGGAACGACACGTTGCGTGAGTCCACGCGGTCGGAGCCGAGCGGTGAGCGGCTTCGGTTGGTGCGCAACGACGTGAGGCGCATCACTGGCGCGGATCTGGCTGGGGTCGACGCCGTCGTGTATCTCGCCGCGATTTCGAACGATCCTGCTTGCGAGCTCGAGCCAGAGCTCACGCTGGACGTGAACCAGCACGCTTGTTTGCGCTTGGCGGCGCTGGCACGCGAGCGCGGTGTGTCGCGCTTCGTATTTGCTTCCTCGTGCAGTGTGTACGGGCATGGCGCAGCAGAGCGGCTCAGTGAAGCCGCGCCCTTGAGCCCGGTGTCGCTTTATGCACGTTGCAAAGCCAACGCCGAGAGGGAGCTCCTGGATCTGGGGTACGCAGGCGTGAGCGTGCTGCGTTTCGCCACGTTGTTCGGCGTCGCCGGGCGGCCACGCTTCGATCTGGCCGTGAACGTGATGACCAAAAACGCCTACGTGAAGCGGTCCATCATGGTGGAAGGCGGCGGACGCCAGTGGCGGCCGTTCGTGCACGTTCGCGACGCGGCGCGCGCGATTCAACTGGTGCTCGAAGCCGAGCCGGCGCGAGTTTCGCGCGAGATCTTCAACGTTGGCTCCGACGAGAACAACGTGCGCATTCTGACGTTGGCGTACCGCATCCGTGACGCGATCCCCGAGGCACACATCGAAGTTGCGCCCACCGATCCGGATCTGCGCGACTACAACGTGAGCTTCGAGAAAGTACGGCGAGTCCTCGATTTCAGCCCGCGCGTGAGCATCGAACAGGGTATTCACGAGGTCATCGATGCGCTGCGCCGCGGCAGCATCGACCCGAACGAGCGTCGTTGTTACACCTTGGCGCAGTATGGATTTTTGGCGGAGGTCGAGCGTACCTTCGAGGCCCTCAGCCTGGACGGAAAAATGCTCGGCCTGAGGAGCGTGTGATGGCGGGCGTCGAATTCTACCGGCACGCGCTCGGCTCCGAAGAAGTGGAGTCCATCGTGGAGACGCTTCACTCGTTGTTTCTGACCTTGGGTCCACGCACGGCAGAGTTCGAGCGCTGCTTTGCGACTTTCATGGGCAGTGAGCACGCGGTGGGTACCAATAGCTGCAGCGCCGGCCTCGTGCTCGCGTTGCGCGCGCTGGATATCGGGCCCGGCGACGAAGTCATCACTACTCCGATGACTTTCGTGTCCACACCGAACGCGGTGCTGCACGTCGGAGCCAACGTCGTATTCGTCGACGTGGAGCGCCGCACGGGGCTCATCGATCCTGCCGCCGTCGAGCGCGCCATCACTGCGCGCACGCGAGCGATCCTGCCAGTGCACCTGTACGGGCAAATGGCGGACATGCGAGCCATCGCCGCTATCGCGCGGCGGAACGATTTGCGGGTGGTGGAGGACGCCGCGCATGCCGTGGAAGCCGAGCGCGACGGCGTGAAGCCGGGCCAGCTCGCCGACATGGCCGTGTTCAGTTTCTATGCGACGAAGAACCTCACCTCGGGGGACGGTGGCGCCATTGCGCTGCACTCCACGGCGCTCGCCGAGCGCTTGAGGCGGCTGCGCAACCACGGCATCACCAAGGACGCGGCGACTCGCTATGGGCAGAGCTATCGGCATTGGGACATGCTCGAGCTCGGCTACAAGGCTGCCATGAACGATCTCGACGCGGCGCTGTTGATTCCGCAGCTGAGCCGTGTGCGCGAACGTTGGCAACGACGCTGTCAGCTGGTCGCGCGCTACCGGCAACTGCTCGCAAATGAGCCGCGAGTCGAGCTGATCGAGCCAGCAGGCGAGAGCGCACATCACCTGTTCGCGATCAAGGTCGCGCCAGAAACGCGCGATCCGCTGCTGGCTGAGCTCGGCGCGCGAGGCATTGGCTGTGCGGTCAACTATCGCAGTGTGCATACGCTCTCGTATTTCGAAAAGCTCGGTCATCGCCGGGACGATTACCCACAGGCCGCCGACTTCGGTGAGCGTACGCTCACGTTGCCGCTCTGGCCGGACATGCCGCTGGCGAGCGTGGATACAGCGGTGGCGGAGCTCCGTGCATCGCTCGACGCGCTCGACGCACCGCGAACGTTCGCGGAGAGCTGCCATGGCTGACACTTTCAGCGCATCACCCGAAGTCTCGATTGTCGTCCCACTCTTCAACGAGCAGGGCAACGTGTGCGAATTGGTTCGCCGTATTGGTTTGGTGATGGCCGCCAGCGAGGCGAGCTTCGAAATCATCTGTGTAGACGACGGCAGCACCGACCAGACGCGTGAGCTTTTGCGCGAACTGGTGAACGAGCAACCCCGGCTGCGTGCGCTGTTTCTCACTCGGAATTTCGGTCAAGAGCCCGCGGTCCAAGCTGGCATGCTGCGGAGTTGCGGGCGCTGGGTCGTGCAGCTCGACGGCGACTTACAGAACCCACCCGAGCAAATCCCGAAGTTGCTCGCCAAGGCACGCGAGGGCTTTGCGGTCGTTTATGGCAAGCGCCAGCAGCGCGCGGATCCCTGGCACCGTCGCGCCGGATCCAAGCTGCTCGTGTGGTGCATGCGAGCCTTGTTCGGAGTGGCCCTTCCCGACGATGTGAGCACGTTTCGCGTCATCGATGGCAAGCTGGCGCGGGAGCTCGCGGCGTTGCCGGAGAAGCGCAAGTTCTTCAGCGCGCTCGTCGGCTGGAGTGGCGCACGCACAACCTCCATTCCCGTCGAGCACGCCGCGCGCTCCAGCGGTCGCTCGAAGTACGACGTGTTCAAGCTGTTGAGCCACAGCCTCGACCTGCTGGCGGGCTTCAGCTTTCGCCCGCTTCGCATCATCGGCGCGGTGGGCAGCGGCTTCGCTGCGTTCGGCATTTTGTACGCGGCCTTCAAGGTCGCGCAAAAGCTCGCCGGTGTCGAGATTCAGATGGGCTACACGAGCTTGTTTTCGGCAATCGTGGTGATGGGTGGATTGAACCTGATCGCGATGAGCGTAATCGGTGAATACGTCGGGCGAATATTCATGCAAACTCAGGATCGGCCTAGTTTTCGTGTGGAGGAAGAGCTGCAGCGCCCGCTCGTGAACGGCGTGTGTGTGCGCGGCAACGCGGCGGAGCGGATGAACGGAGCGGAGGAGTGGGCGCATGGCTGAAGCGCGCATTCTGGTGCTCGGTTGCGGTTTTCCTCAGTTGGGGCTCTTGCAGTTCTGCAAAGCTGAGGGCTTGTTCACGGTCGGAGCCGACATGAATCCGCGCGCGGTGGGTCGTGCGCTGTGTGATGCGTTCGTGCCCGCTTCGATCGCTGACGTGGACGCCTTGGTGGTGGCAGCGCGCGAATTCCGGGTGGATGGCGTGGTGAGCGCGGGCTCGGAGCTGGCCGTGTTGCCCACGTGCCTGGTGGCCAAGCGGCTCGGCTTGCCTTTCTACGGCAGCGAGAGCGTGGTGCGCGGCTGCCACCACAAAGACGAAATGCGTCTTCGTTACAACGCCGGCGGGGCTCCCTCCCCGCGCTTCGAACGCGTGAGCTCTGTAAGTGAAGGGCACGGCGCCGCGGCGCGAATTGGCCTGCCCGTCGTGATCAAGCCATGCCGAGGTTGGGGCCAGCGCGGAGTGCGCGTGGTGAAAACCCGGGAGGAGCTCGACTCCGCGTTGGAGGCTGCTTTCGCCGCGGTGGGCAAGTCCGAGGACGCGCGCTGTCTGGTAGAAGAGTTCATCGATGGTCGCGAATTCAGCGTCGATGCGTACACGCGGGATGGCCGTACTCAAGTGCTGGCCGTTACCGAGCGCATCATCACTCAGTATCCGGAGCCCCCCGGGATCACTTACGCCGAGGTGTACCCGCCGGAGGTGAGCTCACTCGAGCAACTCCAGCTGGAGCAGGCAGCGATTGCGGGCGTCGCGGCGCTCGGCATCGAGCGAGGTCCCAGCTACACCCAGGTGCGGCTAGATCAGCGTGGCGCGTTCCTGGTCGAGACTGCATACCGTCTCGGTGGCGGGTTGGATCCCGAGGTTACTTTTTTGGCCTCGGGCGTCTCTTTGTACCGTCGCATCTTGGGCGTCGCGCTGACGCATCGAGATTGGGAGAGCAGCGGTCCCGAGGCTCCGCGTCACGCTGGTGCGACCGGACGCTTTCTCGTGGCCAAGCCGGGCATCGTTCACGAGATCTCCGGGCTCGCGGCGGCGCGTGGCGTACCGGGTGTATTAGACGCGCAGGTTTATGTGGGTGTGTCCGATCGCGTGCATCCGCTCACGGACGGCTCAAAACGAGCCGGCCATGTGCTGGCCGTGGGCAGCGGGCGCGCCGACGCGGAAGCGCGAGCATTTCGGGCAATGGAGCAGATTCGCATCGTGACTTCGGCCGCGAGCGCGGCTGGAGTTTCCGAGAGCGCTGGGAGCGCCACATGACACGCGGACGCAACGCCTTACAACTCCTCTTCGATCGAGTGAGAAAACATGGTTGGTACGACTCGGCCGCGTACTGGAACATGAAGGCGCGCAGCTACACGGGCGCCGCGCGTAGCTTCTGGCCCAGCAATAACTACAACGCCGAGACGCATCGCTTGCACTTGCGCACCATCGAAAATGCGCTCCACGACGTGCGCGGCCTACACATTTTGGACCTGGGTTGTGGCACGGGCCGGCTCAGCATCGAGCTCGCCAAACGCGGCGCTCAGGTTACGGGCTGGGACTTTGCCGAGGACGCCATCGAGTGCGCGCGCAGCGACGCTCGCGCCCAGGGTGTAAAGGTGGATTTCCATGTGGTCGATGTGCGTCGGAAGTTTCCCAGCGTTCCGCGGCGGTTCGACGCCGTCCTGAGCGTTTCATGCTTGGTTCTCGCTTGTCGCACTCGCGCCGAGTTCGATGCCGTCGTGAGCAGGTTGGTCGCCGTTTGCGCGCCGGGCGCTCGGGTCCTCTTGTTGGAGCCGATTCACACCTCGCGCTTGCTGCGGCGTATTCTGAAGATGAGTGAAAAGGAGTGGATCTCCGCCTGTGAGAAGCACGGTTTGTCTCTGCTCGATCGCGGTGCGCTTAGCTTCGTACCTGCGCGGTATGCGTTTGCGTTCCGCGATGCGCCGGACGCGCTGGTTGCCCCCCTGTTTTGGGCAGGGGAGCGCCTGCTCGAGAAGCACGCAGCGTTGCACTGGCTGGGAGACTACAAGTGGCACCTGTATCGCGCCACGACACGCGCCGACTGAGCGCAGCGCTGCGCGCCCTGTTGACGTTAGGGCTCGCCTACGCCGTGCTCAGGCAGATCGATTTCGGTACTTTGAAGGCCAGCGCGTTGGGTGTGAACGCGACGGCGCTGCTCGCCGCGGGGTTCTTTACGGTCGTAACGCCAGCGCTGGGGGCCTTCCGTTGGCAGCGCGTGCTCGCGCACGTCTCCGAGCGCGTCGGGTTCGGTCCGCTCGTTTCGGATTTGTTGGTCGGCAGCGCATACAACTTGGTGCTGCCCACAACCATGGGAGGTGACGTAGTTCGCGCGCTGAGGTGCTCGCGTCGCGTCGAGCATCCTGCGTCCGGCTATGGCTCCGTCGTCTTCGAACGTCTGCTCGGGCTGCTCGCGTTGAGCTTGGCGGCAGTGTTGGGTGCGCTGCTCGCGAACCGGGGCTCACGTGGCACGCTGACGTTGTTCTGCTTGGCTAGCTTGGGTTTGCTGCTGTTCGGGCTACGCTTTGCTGGCAGCATTCTCAACGCGCTAGCACGTTCGTTGGATCGTTTTGCACGATTCGCTGGGCGCTTGCGTGAGGTGGCGCACGCGCTCGAGGGTCCTTGGGCGAACCCACGGGCGTCGCTCGAGATTTTGGCTCTATCCCTCGTGTACCAGGTGTGCAACTTGAGCATCGTCGCGGTGGTCTTGCTTGGTTTCGACGAGCCGCGTTGGGCAGTCGCGGCGTACCTCGGCATTCCGCTTGCACTTCTGATTTCATCGGCACCCGTGACGATCGGTGGCTTTGGTCTGCGCGAAGCGTTGTTCGTGCACATTTTGGCAGACTACGGCGTGAGCGCTGAGCGCGCGCTACTGCTGTCCATGCTTTGGTTCGTGTCGAGCTTGCTCTTGGCGCTTGCCGGGCTCGTCGTGTTGGCGAAAGAGCGTGCGTGGCTGAGCGCCTGAGTTCCGCGCTGAGCGCTCTGGCGCGTGCGGGCTCGCTGGAGTCGCGCGCGCAGACGGTCCTGTTTTGGACCATCACGCTGATTTACAGCGGCTGCTTCCTGTTCGTATCGATGCCGCCGCTCGTCGATTACCCTCAGCACCTCGCGCTCGCGACGCTGCTCGGCAAGCTGTTCGATGCCAATGCCGTCGAGCACGCCACCTATCAGGCCGATTTCCTGACGTACAACGGCCTCTTTCACATGTTGGTGGCGCTGGGCTCGCGGGTGCTTCCGCCGGAGTGGGCCGGCCGCCTCGTGCTCGCGCTGATTCCGCCGCTGTTGGCGAGCGCAGCGCTCGCTCTGATGCGTCATGCGAGGCGACCGAGCTGGTACGCGTTTCTGCTCTTGCCGATGAGCTACAGCTACGCCGTCGGTTGGGGCTTCGTGAACTATTGTCTCGCGGTACCCCTGGCGCTGCTCACCTGGGTCGCTTGGTCGAGATTCGTCGAAGGTCGCAGCGAGCGCGCCTGGCCGCCCGCCGGTTTGGCGCTGCTCGTGGCCTACGCTCACGGGCTTACCACGCTGGCGTTGTTTGCGAGCGCAGCGGTTGGCTTCGTCTTTCAGGCCAGTGTTGCGGAGCTCGGGTGGAAGCCTTGGTTTGCCAAGCTGGGGCGTGCGTTGCTCCCGCTCGTGCCAGCCGCGATGTACACGGCGCTGGTCTTCCTGCACCACATTCAGGCCCCGCACATCGGCTGGGAGCCTGAACACGAGGGTGACGATCTGCCCGCCTGGCGGAAGCTCGCCGAGCTGCCCTGGCTTTGCCAAGGCAACCTGGCAGACACCAGCGATACCTGGATCTTCGTCGGGCTGGCCTTGGTGCTCGTAAGTACGTGCCTGCTCGCGTACGTGCGTGTCGACGACTCGCCCAAACCTCCGCGCGCTTGCCGCGCGTTGTTCGTCTTTTGGTTGGCGGCCTACGTGGTGCTGCCTCAACGATTGTTTTCCACGGGGTTCGTGTTCGAGCGTTTGCCCGTGTGGATTTGGGCGTTTGCCTTGGCTTCGGCGCCGCGCCCTGGTCCGCGCGCGCTGGTCGTGCTGCGTTGGGCGGCCTCGGCGCTGACCGTTCTCGGATCCCTGAACACGGCGCGCGCGTTTGCTTCGCTGCGCGATGCGCAGGATGCGAGCGTGGTGATCGATGCCATTCCCGATGGATCGCGCGTGGTGGCGCTCACCTATGAAGCGCGCTCACTGCCAGCAGTTCGGCGACCGATCTTCATTCATGCGAGCGCGTATTATCTCGTGCGCAAGCGCGGCCAGATTGCCTACGATTTCACGCGCTTTGCGAGCCTTCCGCTGCGTGCGCGCGATTTCGAGACGCGACCTCGGCTCACCGCGGGGCTCGAGTGGAACCCGAAAGGTTTCGATCCGAGCGCGGCTTACGCGCGCTACTACGACACTTTGCTCGTGGTCTCCGAAGAGAATGCCTCGGTGGATACGAGCTCACTGGTGGAAGCTGGCTACCAACTCACGCGCGTCACCGAACAGGGCCGCTTTCACCTGTATCGGCGCGAGCCAAGGCAGCAAGCGAGCGCGCTCGAGCTGCCGTGACGCTCGCTGCACGCGCTTCGAGCAAAGAGGTTCCTGCTTGCGGATGACGGTCGCGCGTGAGCCCAAACATTTCGCGCAGCGTGGGCGCAATGTCTGCCAAACGTCTCTCGCCACGCTGGCGCACGCCAAAGCGCTCCGCCTCGCTGCCAGCCACCACCACGAAACTGCGCGCCGACTCGGGATAACGCGCGCCGTGCTCGGCGAAGCTCTTGGCGCGGCCGTGATCAGTGGTCACGAATAGAGCGGTGCGTGTTCCTTTCTTGGCCAGCTCCGCGAGTGCGCGAGAGAACTCGCCGATGCGCGCGTCGCTGGCCGTGAGCGAGGCCAGGTAACCTCGGTAGTCGTTGCGGTGCCCGTACTCATCGGGTTCGCCGAGCCCGACGAAGAGCACGTTCGGTCGATGGCGCTTCAAATACGCCAGCGCGATGCGCGCAGTGTGAACGTCGGGGCGGAAGTCTGCGTAGCCGGGATACGGCGCCTGGTGCTCCGCCTTCTGCAGCAAGGCGTGTGTGCTCGCATCTTCGCTGAGCACGCGCCGGGTATCGCCGCCGCCGTAGCGCCCCGTCGAAAGCGCTACGCGGCTGCGATCGAGGGCCGCAACCCGCTCGATCGCTGACCAAGACGCAATCGCCGCGCAGGCCCAGCGCTCTCGCGTCAGCTCGGCACACTGGTCCAAAATCGTCGGAACCAGCGCGCCGCTGCAGGAATTGTCGACGCAGCGCGATTCGCGCCGCCCGCCCAAGATCTCACTGTACCCCGGTAGAGACACGAAGTCCGGCCCGGATGCGTACACCTCGCTGCCTTCTGCTCCCAACGCCACCGCGCCGGCGTCGATTAAGGCGTGGAGCTCTGGCATCAGCTCGTGAGCGCTCCGCCGTTCCGACGCCGGTAGAGAAGCTCGTTCGGCCAGGCCGGGATCGACACCCGAGAACACCTCCTGCCAGCGCACGCCGTCCAGTGCCACGACTACCGCTACCCAATCCGGGCGTCTGGGTACGGAGGGCGCCAGCAGTTGCCCGCTCGTCGACTCCGCTCGCGGTACCGCAAGCACCGCGCAGGCCACCACGCTGGCAACGACGAATCCGAGTAGCGCGGGCGCACCCGGACGCAAACGCGCAAGCCTGCCCATCACGTGGCGAAGACCCATCGAGTGCAGCAAGCTAGGCCGCTTCGGTAGCAGTCATGCGCGGTCTCGATGTCAATCGCGGAAAGAATGCGCAGCAACTAACGCACGGCGAGCTCACGCAAGTGCGCCTCGGTCTGCGTGAGAAACCAGCCTTCCACCGTCACGAGCTGTCCAGTTCGGAAGTCAGCTTCCATCGCCTGCGAAAGCAGCCTTTCGAGCTCAGAGTCCTCGAGCGCTAGCACTTCGCCGGCGGTACGCCCTGAAAACAAGGTGCGCACCAGCTCGGAAGGACGCCACGCCGAGCCGAGGCCCTCGCCACGACCACTTCCCATGCGAGCCAGGCCACAAGCTTGGGCGAGCTCTGTCAGCCGCTTCACTAACGCCATCTCCTCGGGCGTGACGAGGGCGTTGCGTGACCATCCAGTTCGCATTCCGAGTAGCGCCGCCAGCAAGCCCGCCACGCCCAAACTCGCTGTCACGACCCGCCTCGAAACCGCGCTCATACCGAGCTCCGCTTCAGAAAATCCGCCAGCCGCAGGGCAAGAGCGACCAACGTCAGGGTTGGATTGGCATAACCGCCATTCGGGAACACCGAGCTTCCAGCCACGAACAAGTTGCCGGTCCCGTGAACTCGGCAGTTGGCATCGACCACGCCGCGGCGCGCGTCCGCGTGCATGCGCGTGGTGCCCATGTGATGGTAGCCGCCGAAAATCTCGGGGAATGCTCCGATACGACGCGGACCGTCGTGCATGTAGCTGTAAAGCCGACCGATGTGCGCCGCTCCGAACGCTTCGGCGATCAGCTCCAAGCTGCGGCGCATGCTCCAGAGGGTGTGGGGGTGGTGCCTCCAATGCAGGGCAACGCGCGGCATTCCGACGGCGTCGCGCTGATTCGTGAGGCGCACGTAGCTGTCAGCACTCGGATACTGTTCGGCGCGAGCGTACAGCTCGAACATCACTCCCGCATCGATGCCCTGAAACTTGCGTGCGAGAAGGCGGGCGGTCATGCCGGCTGCGCCCGAAAACGCGGGAACGCCTTGAAGTGGTTCGATGCCAACGCTCGAATTGAGTAGCCGTTCGCGGCGCTGGACCTCGGGAGCGATCGCGAGCGTGGCACGCACTGCAGGCGGCGCTGCTCCTGGCACGTCGAATACATTTTCGTATGCGCGCCAGGCCTCACTCCTTTGTGCCAAAACGATGCCAATTGCGGCGTGTGGGTGCTCGAGAAAAAAGCGCCCCACCAAGCCATTGCCGTTGCCGATTCCGTAGGGAGCATTGGAGGCCAAGAGCAGCCGCGCATTGTCGATGCCACCAGCGGCGATCACGAACACCTGCGCTCGCACCCGCAGGCTGCGTCCCTCCAAAGTGCGTGCCAGCGCGAGCTCCACGCGCTGCGAGCGCGGCAACCAATGCAGCTCCGTGACCGTCGCGTGAAGATAGGCCTGCACATCCGGCGAGCTCGCGATCGCGTCGCGATAGGCCTCCCCAAAACGAATCGGACGGCTGAGTTGCCACAAGCTCGTCACGAGTGAGCTCTTGTCGAGCGGCAACAGCGAAAAGCCGAGGCGCTGGGCCCAGCGCGCAGCGTCATAGTCGAACTCCCCGAGACCGCAGACAGCCTGGGCCCGGTGATAATACGGAACGAGCTCGTCATAAGCGAAGGGCCAGCCGCTCTCTTCGACCCACGGTCGCGCTTCGAAGTCACCGCGATCCAGCGGTCGGCACCAACCAGTCCAATGCGCGGAGGTCCCACCGAAGCAGCGCAGCCGGCTCGTTTCGAGCGCCCAGTACGGTTCGCCGGCCACCTCTCCCTCGGCGAGCGTTTGGGTCGCCGGCGCAGGATAAAATCCCCCACTCTCGAGCAGCACCACCCGAAGGCCCCGCAGCTCCAATGCGAGCGTCAGCCCGGCAGGTCCCGCGCCGATGATGCAGACATCGGCGTCCAACGTCGTATCGGCCGACAGAGAGCGCGCATCGGTCAACATCGCGGGCGCACCATGGCAACGCTTGCCACGATGCCTTCGTCATGTGACGAAATACCGAGGAACCTGCTTCCTCTTCGTGGCGCGCAAGTCGTATTTAGCCGCGCGCGAACCGGCTGCGCGCCGCGCAAGACGGCGTCACGAAGGCGTAGAACGTCGACGGCGGCGCAGCGCCGCGAGCGCCACCCCGACGAGTCCCAAGGCCGTCGATTGATTCGAGCTCTCGCGACCAACACGGCATCCGCAGCCGTCGTTCTCGTTGCCGTTGCCTTCGTTGTTCACGCCAGCTTGCGCGGCGGTGCCTGCTGAGCCTCCTGTTGCCGCGCGCCCACTGCTGCCACCGCTACCAGTCCTGCCAGCACTCGAGTTACCGCCGTTGCTGGTTGAGCCAGCCTGTGCGGCCGCGCCGCCATCCCCGTTGGCGAGTGCACCTCCGTTTGCGGCACTGCTGCCGCCGGAATTGGTGCCGCCTGCGCCGGTGCCGCCGGAGTTGGTGCCGTTGGATCCGCCGCTCGTGCCGACGTTGCCACCGGTGTTGGAAGTACCGCCGGCGCTCACATTGCCGCCAGCGTTCGCGTTCGAGCCGCCGTTGGCCGCTCCCGCTGTGCCACCGCGTGCGCCCGCGCCGGCGGTTCCGCCTGCTGTGATAGCGCCGCCCGCACCGCCGTTGGCGCGACCTCCTTGCGTGCTGGTTCCGCCCGTGGAGGTAGCCCCGCCAGAAGACGGAACACCTCCGCTCGACGTGGTTCCGCCGGTAGCACTGCTGCCGCCCGTCGAAGAAGCGCCGCCAGTCGAAGTGCTGCCGCCGCTCGCCGGATCATCCGTGATGATGCGTGCGTGCACTCGGTAGGAGCCGTAAGGTTGGTTGGGGTTGATGCGATGGTAAGCGACGAGCACTTGCCCTGCAGGCCCTGCCGCCACGCTTGGATCTTGTTCGGTCTCGGCAGCGTTGGATACCGCGATGTCGGCTGAATCGATCAGCGTGCCAGTGCCCGAGACGCGGCGAGCTGCGATGTCGTAAACACCAATGGAAGTTTGCTTTTGCCAAACAGACCAGTAGCTGCGGCCGTTCCAAGCGAGGGAGTTGTGAATGCCACTACCGAAGCTTCCGATGGAAGGAATACTTCCGAGCACACTCCCGTCGCTGGCTAGACGGCGCGCGAGGGTTGCGCCGCCAGGGCTGGATTCGCAGGTCAGCAGCCATTCGGACCCATTCGATGCCATGCGTGGACGCCGGAAGCTGTCGGTCGTGCTGGGCGAGGCCAAGAGGCGCGCCGAGCTGTCGAGAATGCTGCCTTGCGGCGTCACTCGCGCGCCGTGAATGCTGCGACTGGTTTCGTTGGCCCAGGCAACCAAGTAGTTCGTGCCGTTGTAGCCCACGGTCGGCTCGATGAAGATGCTGCTGGTGATGACGAGGGGAGCGCTGTCGAGCGCGGCACCAGAAGACGACAAGCGCAGTCCGCGAATGCCATTGGCTCCCTGCCAAACTACGAAGTAATTGCTGCCGTCGGAGGCGATCGAGGGCAGCGTTTGCTCGCTGCCATCAGTGTTGATGGGCAAACCGGCGGGCGTGGCTACGACGCCGTCCGCGCTGATGGCTGTGCCGAAAATGTCCGTGCCGGTGCCGTTGGCTCCACTGCGCGTGTCTTGCCAGGCGACGAAAAAGTTCGAGCCATTCGAAGCAACGACGGGCGCGGTTTGATTGAAGTCAGCCGTGCTGATCGCAAAGCCTGCGCTGTCGCGCACGACGCCTTCGGGCGTGATGCGCGCGCCGTAGAGATCCACCATGCGCGTTGCGTCGTTGGCGCGTTTGTCCTGCCATACGACCAAATAGTCTTGCCCGTTGTAAGCCGCAGCCGGAAATTCTTCGCGATGAGCGGCGCGCGAGAGCTTGAGCGCGGGAACGTCGAGCGCCGTGAGCGTCGATGAAAGACGTGTGGCCTCGACATCGCCGGAAGTGCTCGCGTAAGCGATGAGCTCACTGCCGCCTCCAACGCTCACCGCAACGCCCGTGCCCTCAGCGAAGAAGTTCACGTCTTTGCTGGTGTTCCCCCCTGCGGGGAAACGCGCGACGCCAATGCGCGGTGGCGACAGCAAATGGTGATAACCAACCAAGTACTCGCTGCCGTTATACGTGGCGTCCACCTCGACGAAATTGCCGTCGCGCCACATGGCCGAGGCCGTCAACGCGAAGTTGCCATCGAAGTGAGCGTAGTATGCGTTGTGCTGCGAAACGCCGCCGAGGTATGCAACCAGGAAGTTAGTGCCGTCGGACGCGACGGCGGTTTGGTACTTGGTCTGGCTGGTGGCGCCGCCGTTCGGCAGCGTGACACGTGAACCCGACACCATTTGGCCATTGGGTCTTACTCGCACCGCGTGAGCGCTGGGTGGTGAACCCGCCTGCGCAGGCGCCCACTGGCTGTAAGCGACCAAATAGTCCTGCGCGCCCGGAGCCAAGCTGATGTGTGTCGCCTCCGTCCCCACACTGGTAGATCCGGTCGCGGTGCCATCGCTGCTCAGGACGGCAACGGTGGGCGGCCTACTTGTCAGGTTCCCGATGAAGCCGAGCAGGTAGCCGCTCCCGTTCGAGGCGAGTGACGGATAAATTCCGGAGACGCCGGTCGCGTGCGGAGTTGCATCGAGCACCTTGCCTTGCGCGTCGAGTCGCACGGTGCGAATTGGGCCCATCGTGTCGCCAGCGACGGCAACCATGAAGCCAGTTCCATCCGACGCGATGCTAGGGCTCGAAACGATGCTCTGAGTGATTATTGCAATCCCCGTCGGATCCAGAACCTCGCCCGCAGGGGTCACGCGAGTTCCGAATAGGTACCCAGCCCGCTCCGACAAGCCCGCTAGGAAGCGCTGATCTCTCCAAACTACGAGGTGGACGCCGGCGCCGAAGGCCGAATCCGGATCGAGTTGGTTCTCCTCCGCCGGCACAATCACCGGCTGATCGATGCCAAACTCCGGGGAAATCGTGGGATCGAGCACGGCGGGATAAACGCTGTCGCGCAACACCTCGCCCGGCACGTTGATGAAAATGGAGCCGTTGCGAAACGTGGTCGTCAGCGGGGTGCGCCGTTCCGTGGCATCCACCCAGGTGGCGCGCCCGTAGCGTACGCCGGCGCCCGAGCTGTCGTTGAAATGAAGCCCTTCGCTGGTTTGACCCACAAACCCCAGCCCTTGCACGGCTACTTGCACCACGAGCTCGCCGTTTTGCCCTGGTTCGTTCGCAAAGTGAAAGCTCTGCTCGACGCCGGCTTCGGTATTCTCGAGGCGCTCGCGCACGACGCCGTGCGAGATGAAGAGTGCACCATCGTCGGCGCGCTCCGTCGTGTCGTTCACGCCGCCTTCCACGAGCCATGTGCCACGTCGCAGCGACGTCAACCGGGCGCGAAACGGCTGAGCAGCTCGCTGCACCGGTTCCTGCTTTTGCACTCGCGCCGGCCACAACTCGAGTCCGTTGTGCACCCGGGCTTCGTAATTCGTGTGACCGCCCACCCACTGCGAATCGCGCTGGCGAAATGCGAAGTGAGCCCGGCGCATCACCCCACTCAAATCCACTTCGGCGGGCACGCGCGTACGGCTCGCTGAAGCGGATGCCGCGGAACGCGAACGGGCTATCTCGCTGGGCGAATCCGCAGCCGGCGCAGCTGCGTCGGGGGCCTGGCAAGCGATGAAGCCGAGAAAACAAGCAACGGCGAGCAGAAGATCGGCACGCGGGGGACGCCTGTTCGGACCGCGCAGCGAGCCCTGGAAAACGATTGGAGGCATTCGAACCGAGAGAATACGGAACCGGCGAGCGATCCGTCACGCGACAAGATCGAAATTCGATGCACACGACTGCCTACCTTCGGAGTCGGTGTTCGGCTCGACGTAGGTTCGGAAATGTTTTAGCTTCTGCGCCATGGGATGGCTTCGCTCGGGATCTGGCGCGTTCGGGCTATTGCTCGCGACGTGCTGGCTTGGTTGCGTTCCCGACGTTCGGCTCCGTCAAAACGAAGACACGGGTGGGGAAGGCGGCGCCGCGGGAGCTCAGCCGCTCACCGGAGGTGTCAGTGCCACGGGTGGCACTAGCGCGAAGGGGGGGAACAGTGCTGGGGGAGCAGCGGTGGGGAAGGGGGGTACAACTGCCAGCAGCGGTGGAGCGATTGCGAACGCCGGCGGGAGCTCCAACGCCGGGACGAGTGCCAATGCGGGCGCCAATGGAAAGGGCGGAGCGGCCGCGAACGGCGGTGCGCTCGGTGAGGGCGGCAGCGCAGGTGTCCCTGGCAGCGGCGGAGCCAATGTCGCGGGCGCCGGCGGCGGCAACAATCCGTGCAGTGGATCACAAGCTTTCGAGTACACGGGTAGCTTACAAAGTTTCGTCGTTCCGAGCTGCGTGGACTCGCTCGTGATCGAAGCGTATGGCGCGGAAGGCGGCACGGCTTTCAATCTGTCCGGCACACAACCGGTGGGTGGGCGTGGCGGGAAGATTGTTGCGCGGCTCTTCGTGACGCCTGGTGAAACGTTGAGCGTGCACGTGGGCGGGCGCGGTGAAGATGGGCTGATGGATCGCGCGGGTCGCGGCGGTTGGAACGGCGGCGGCAGCGGTGGCTACTCTCGAGGCACCGATTGGGTTGCGGCTGCGGCAGGCGGCGGTGGCGCGTCGGACGTACGCCAGGGCGGCGCAGCGCTCTCTTTTCGACAGATCGTGGCGGGCGGCGGTGGCGGCGCAGCTGGGAATTGCTCTTCGGGCGTAAGGCCAGCTGGTGGGCACGGTGGTGGAGACGAAGGTGCATCGGGAGGGCTCTGCTACTCCACCGCTGGCTCCGAAGGCGGTGGTGGCACGCAGACGCTCGCTGGTGCCGGCGGCAATTACTTCGACTGCATTTCGGAGCCGGGTGATTTGGGGGTTGGGGGTTCGTCCTGTGCGGCAGCGGGCGGCGGCGGTGGCGGCGGCTACATGGGCGGAGGAGCCGGCGCGTGGGGCGGCGGCGGTGGCGGCAGTAACTTCAAGGGAGACAACGCTCAGCTCTTGTCGCAAGAGCGCGGTGAGCACAGCGGCCACGGCCGCGTCGTGATCTCTTGGTGAGCTCAGCCCGAGCTCTTCGATGAGCCCACGAAGTACCGCCGTAGAATCGCGATGCCCGCCCGCAAGCGTTGGCGCGCTTGCTCCGAGCTAATGCCCAGATCCCGCCCGATATCCTCGAAGTCGGCGCCCGAGAGCCATGCATCCAAGACTTCAGCTTGCTCCTGCCCCAAGCGCTTGGAAGCGAACTCCAAGAGCTCCCGCGCGGTTTGGGCCGCGGTGACCGGTGGTCGCACGCCGAGCTCTTCGAGGACGGCAGAGTTCGCGAACTCGTTCAGCAGCCGTTTGACGCTGGGCTCGTTGCTGGCGTCGCGCGGCCCGAGGCGCTCGCGTGCGTAATCGCGCACCGCGTTCTTGGTCACGATGCGAATCCAGTCCGAGAAAGTTTTGTCGGCGTGGCGCTCGTGCCAACTCGAATACGACTTCAACGCGCGCCCGTCCTCGCGAGTGAGCTTTTCTACCAAGCGCGCCACCACGTCGTGCACCACGTCTTCCGAACGCGCCAACGCGCCCAAGCTGCGGCTCTTCTTCACGGCTTCGAGCCAACGTGGCCACAGATACTCGATGAGCTCGCGTGAGGCCTTGGCGTCGCCGGCGCTGGCGCGCAACAACAACGCCTCGCAGTGCGCGTCGTCGATCTGCACGACTAGAACACTCCGCTGAGTGAAACGTGGAACGGCGAAACGTTGGCCTGCAGTTTGGAGCTAGCGTTCGGGTTCGGCTTGCGCTCCGTGGCGAACAAGACGATCGAAGCGCCGACCAACGTGCCGCCCGCCGCGAGCAGCGCAAAGCCCGTAGCTTGTGCGTCGCGAGCGTTCTCCACCAAGCGGACTCCCTCCCGGCTGCACTCGTTGTCGTCGTCGCAATGGTCGCGCGACTCTGCCACGAGTGACAACGTGCGCACGGCGAAATAACCGGCACAACCGAGCGTGACCAGCCCGGCGCCCCCCGTTACGTATGCGACGATGCGTTGCGCGCTTGGCGATGAGCGCGGTTCCTCGGCGCTCGGGCGCGTCGGCGCAGGGGCGTGCGCAATGCTCGTTGTTTGCACGGGCACCATTGCTGGCGCAGCACTGGCTGGCGGCGGCGCACCGCTGCTGGGCGTTTCCGGTTGCGATAACATCGAGAGCTCTACCTCGAGCGCGCGGGTTACTCCGGCGTCGAGCGTCAGCAGAAGCTGTTGCTCACTGAAGCCAGGCGCGGTCACTCGCAGCGTCGCTTTACCAGGGAGCTGCACCCAGGCTCCGTCACGCGGGTCCCGCAGCGGCGGCCGTGCGTCGATCTCGAAGGTGGCCTGCGCCGTACCCGGTGATACCGTTACCCGAAGCTTGGCGAGATGCGGATCCAGCGCGCCCATGCCGGCGTCGATTGCGCTGGCGAGCTCCCGGCGACGTGCTTCGTTGCTATCGTTCTTGGCATTGAGCTCACGCGCCTGAAGGTAGGCAACGAAGGCGTCCAGGTACTTTCCGTCGTGCTCGCGACAGCGGGCGAGCTTGATCTGCGTGCTCACCGATGGGTCGAGCTTCATGCTGGCTTCGAAGTTGTTGCAGGCGCTGACCCAATCCCCAGCGCGAAGCTGCTGCTTGGCGCGCTCGAACAGCACGTCCGCGGCAGTTTCTCCGCTCTTCGGCTCGGCGCGGGCGCTGCTTGCAATCGTTGGCCCAAGCGTCGTAGCGAGCGCTAGCCCAACGGCTCGGCAACTGACAACCGCGCGAGTTCTCGGACCCTTCATCTCCACCCTGCTTCTTACTACGGAGTTGGCTCAGCGGATATCCGTTGGGTCCACCGGCTCCGCAGCGCCGCGTGCGGGAGGATGGCTGGTTCCCGGTTTGGGTCGGCCTGCTTGCGGCTTAGTGGTGGCGCGCGGCTCGGGGCGGGCGGCAGCGGATCCCAAGGCGGGTGGCAACGTAGCGGCGGGTGGATTCGCAACGGGCGAGCTCACGGAGCTGTCGGTCACGGTCACTGGTGCGGCGGCGAGCACAGGAGTCGACGACGCGGTCGTCGAAGCGACACCGCTGGAACTCCGATTCAGCGATGCTACGGCAGGCGCCGCTGGCTCGTTCGTGCGCGCAGTGCCGGCTTGATACAATCGTGCCAAGAACGCAGTGGCAGTGCCAGCAACGATGAGCAGCCAGCCGATCCGTAGCTTGCTGCGATTCGCGCCGGTGTTCACGCTGGATGCTGCAGCCGCTTTTCGACCCACCTTGCTTTGGCCGGCGCTCGCACTTCCAACTGCAACTGCCTCGAGCGTGGCCGCCGTCGCGCTGGCTGCGTCGGCTGCGCGTGCGACGTTGGGCTTTGGGGAGGGCCTCGCCGCTGGCCAAGGCGCAGGCGTTGCGGAGAGTTGGACCGCCAGGGCTCGCGCCAACTCACGCACGAGCTCCGCCGCGCTGGCGAAACGCTCGAGCGAATCACGAGCCGTGGCGCGCGCGAACCATTCGTCGAATGCCGGAGGAAGATCGTACACACCGCGTTGCGCTGCTCGCGCGCGCGCTGGCTCGGCAACGCTCTCCATGATCTTCACCAATAGGCTGTAGACGCCGGCGCCGCGTGTCTCCGGCTCCCAATAGCTGCTGCCGACCAGCAACGTGAACGCGATTTGAGCGAGCGCATACAAGTCCGCAGAGGGCCCGATGTCGCCGTCACCGCGAATCTGTTCCGGCGACATGTATGCCGGCGTGCCCAAGCTGCGCGTCGTGTTGGCGATGCTGCTCTCGGCCACCACCTTGGCAACACCGAAATCGAGCAACTTGATACGCGGCTTCGCGCCTTCGCGCTGCGCCAGAAACAGGTTCTCCGGCTTGAGATCGCGATGCACGATTCCGGACGCGTGCAAGCGATCCAGCGTGCTCGTCACCTGAGCGAGCAGCGCGATCACCTCGCTCGATGGCAAGCGCCCGCGCTGACGCAGGAGCTCCGCCAGGTTTTCCCCGCGCAAGAGCTCCATCACTAAAAACGGCATTCCGGTCGCCGCGTCGATACCGGCGTCCAACACTTCGACGATGTGCTCGCTGTCGACGTCGGCCGCGACCACCGCTTCCAGCCGGAAACGTGCGCGTGCCTCCGCGTCAGTGAGCAGCCTGGGCAGTAACGTCTTCAGGGCTCGCCGGCGCCGGGTCGGCAAGTGCAGAGCTTCGTAGACGACGCCCATTCCGCCGAAGCCGATGCAGCGCACGATTTCGTACTGCTCGTGGAAGACCGTGCCGGGGCGGAGCGGCTCTGGGGCGTTCACACCTCTTTCCACACGTTCCTCGCTGGGCAGGCTAACCGACCGATTCTCCCCCAGCAAGAAGCGGTCCCGGGAGCGCGAGAAAATCGCAGCGGGCGCGTGACGACTTGGCTCTCGCCAGCGTGTTTGCCCAGCGAGTGCGCAGCTAGTGCCGCGTGGGGCGGTGCGTCGTGCTGTGCGGAGATCTTCCATGAAACGGACATCGATTCACAGAACTTGGTTGTATGGCTTGGCTTTTGGCGCGTTCGTCCTAGGTGTCGTTACGGCGTGCAGCAGCAAAGACGACAAAGCGAGCTGCGTCACGGGCGACGAAGGTTGCTCCTGCTTTGCCAATAAGACCTGTGCAGTGGGCCTGGCCTGCTACTCGAACTTGTGTGTGCAGGGAAACAGCGCAGCCGGCGGCAACGCGAGTGCACAAGGAGGCAACAGCTCAACCGCTTCGGGTGGCAGTGGCACTCCGGCTGGTGGTGAAACCAGCGATGGCGGCATGAGCTCGAATGGCAGCGGCGGTGCAATCGCTAGTGGTGGCGCAAGCCAAGCTCACGGCGGTAGCGACACCACGACCGGCGGCGCACCCGATACTGGTCAAGGCGGAGCTCCGGCCCAAGGTGGCAAAGCGCAAGGCGGTGCCTCCACTGCGCAAGGAGGCAAGGCGTCCGGCAGTGGCGGTAGCATCACTGGCAGCGGCGGCGCAGCCAACGAGGTCAGCGACGCTCACATCATCGACAACTTCTCGAGCTGCAACAACGTCATCTCGCGTGTCGCCGGTCGCGACGGCTCTTGGTACACATTCGGTGATAACGACGTCAACATCACGCCCAATACGCAAAGCGCGAACCCTGCTCCAGCCGTGAGCTCACCACCTTCTGGCTTCTCCGGTGGAGCCTGTGCTGCGTGGGTCACTGGTGGTTGCGCTGCAACGGCCGACGCCTGCAGCTTCGCTGGCAACGGCTTCACCTTCCGATCCGATAGCGGTCCATACGACGTCAGCGCTTACGAAGGCGTTCAATTCGACTTCGAAGGCGATCAACTCTGGGTCGCCGTCACTACCTCCACCGGTTTTGCGTTCGGCACCATCATCGCAGCATCTACGGGCGCGCGCCGTACTCGCTCGTTCCGCTTCGCCGATCTCACACCTGCTGCCGAAACACCTGCCGGCACTCCCTTCGATCTCACTCGCATTCGCCAAATCGAGTTCACCTCCACCCAACCGAGCGGCTTCGGTCACGCTATCTGGGATGTGCGCTTCTTCTGAGTCGAGCGGGGTGTTTCTGCTAGAAGCGGCCGAGCAGCGCGGCACCGGCACCGTCGCGCGTCGGAGCCACCACGAATGCGGTCGGCGCCGGGCCACCCTCTTTCGGCTGCGCAAAGTAGATCGCGGCGGCACCCATGAATGCCGCTGCGCCGACACCCAGCGAAATGTAAGAGAGGGTGTACTTGGCTTTGACGCGATCCACATCGGAGTCGAAGCAGTCGGGCGCACACTCTCGCTTCAGTTGATCGTATTCGCTCGAGCCAATCATGCGGAACGCAACGAAACCGCCGAGGCCCACCACGCCAATCCCGCCGAGCACCCAACTCGCCACCGGGATCTTGGCTGGTTGCTCGGCGGGCGGCGTTGGAGTGGCCGCTGAAGTCTGAGTTGCCGCTGCAGGAGTTGGGGCCGGCTCCGTGCCACCAAACATCACGCTGAGTTGGCGGAACTTTTCGCCGGCTCGGATCACCACTTGGCGTTCCACGGCTGGAAAACGCGGATTGCTGAATTTGAATGTGTGATTGCCAGGATCAACCGGGATCGCCTTGCCGTCGAGTTGATCGACGAGCGATTGGCCATCCACGCTCACCTGAACGTCGAACACCTCGATCCCCTTGTTGCCGTCGCGTGCGCCGAACACGACCGTCGGCATCGCATTTTGAAGCTCCGTGTAGATCTTGGTGCACTCCTGAAAGAGCGCATCGCCGCACTTCGGCGTAGCGCACTTCAGCACTTCTTGATTGGCAGCGATGTACTTGGTCTCGTTGCGCAAGCGCTGCGCTTCCTCGAAGGCTGCCGAACACGCCTGCACCGATTCATCCGGTTTCGTTTCCTGCGCCTGAGCGGGCGGACACAAAGCGGCGCCGGCGCACCCGAGCGATACGCCCAAGAGCCAGCGCAAGCGCCTGGGGAAGGAAGCCGTGGCCGCGTAAACCGAGGAATTGGAATGCTGATTCATGATCACTACGAGGCGTGGGTCTGCGCTATTCGAGCCAGAGATCATCGAGCAAAATGCTGGTTTCCACCGGCGCTGCGGGGCCACCCGCTGGAGCGCTGGCTACGACCGAAACCTGAATTCCAATTTGCCGGACAGGCGCAGGAATGAATGCTGGAGATTGTGGAGGTGGCGCCACCGGATTCAGCGGAATGGTGATTTCGTGCCAGTTGCGATCGCTGAAGAGCGGCGCATTGACGAACGTGCCGCGAAACGCTTCATAGCTCGCGCCCGACGACACCGACAGCATGATCGCGTTCAGGTAGGCGACCGAGCCCGTTGCCGGAGCGAGGATCTTCGCCCAGCCGTGCAGAGTCTTTTTGTCGGTCCAGTCGTCGGAGAAGTTCACGTTGGCCATGACCTTCTGAGGATCGCCGTACTTCGTGAACGGCACCGTGAGCTGCAATGAGCCGGGGCACGACTTTCCTTCCGCCGTGTTCCACGTGATCGCGCTCTGCGCGAGGAAGCTTTCGCCGCTCGGCTCCTCGACGTAGGTGCCCCAATTACCGGACAAGCCGGTTTCGCCGATCATGCCTTGATCGAAGCTCCACAGCACGGTGCCGAGCGGCCAACTCGTGGTGCAGGGTTGAGGACCGCTGCCAGCGCTGCCGCCTTCGCTGCTCGTGGTTCCGCCCTCGGGAACTCCGCCGCTCCCGAGTGTGCCTCCGGCTCCGGGCATGCCGCCCTCGGGCGAAACCGTTCCGCCGCTGCCAGCAGCGCCGCCTGCGTCCATGCCTCCCGCGGGCGCACCGCCTCCGAGACCTGCGCTCGACGTGCCGCCTTCGCTGCTCGATTTTCCGCCGCCGACACCGGCTCCGCCGCCCTGACCAGCTCCGCCGCAAGTACTGCCAGAACAACCGGAGTGCCCGCCGCCCCCGGCGGTCAGCTCTTCGAAGTCTGGCGTGCAGCGGATTATGGCAACCGAAAGCAATGCGACGTGAAAGAAGCCAACGCTCTTGCGCACGATAACTAGATACTACGCGAGCCACACTGCTACGCAAGACTTCATGATTTGCGTGAAGCGAACCACTCACTCGCACCAATCCGCCTCGCATCAACAGAACTTGCAACATACCTTTTCTGCTCACGCGCTCGCATCGGATGCGAAGTGTCGAGTCGAGCTCGGGAGCGCTTGTTGGCCGGCCCGGCTCACAGCGAGATGCAGATCATCGGGCAGGCGTTTTTGGCTGCCATCGCGTGGCGAGTCACGCCATGGGCTGCGCGCGCGAGGACCGCAATTGGTTCCCCGCAGTGTAACGGGCATAGAAGAAAATCCAATCGAGGCAGCCTTCATGACCAGAGTTGGTGAAGGCACTGAAAGTGAACTTGCGACCTCAATGTAGGTTAGCGTCATCGCGCGGGTCGTGAAGCAGCGTTTCTCGAATTGGCTTCGGGCGGAAGCCAGCCTAGAAGCCGCAGCAAGACACGTGCGAAAGCTCTAGCCGAGGCCCGCTGCTCGCACCGCCGCGGTATCGTGAATCTGCCGGAGCCGCGCGATCTTGCCCGCGTGCAGCGTGAAGTGTTCAGCGACGCGCATGCGACCGAGGCGTGCCACGTCCATATCGTAGAGCAGCATGGCCTGATCACCCGAAGCGAATTCAGCGAGCAGCTCCACGCTCTGAACCATGCTGCCGAAGCCGGCTAGCGCTTGCGCAAACGATTCCTTCGAGGGGTATTCGTTGATGGGCACCTCCACTTTCAAGTCCGCGGCTAGCTGCGCAACCGACTGCTCGAAATGCTTAGTGCTCCAGCCGCGATGGTAGGCGCGAACGATGGACAGGGTTGATTCGGTGGTGGAGTCATTCATGTTGGTTCCTCGATGAGTCGTTGGGATCGATGCAACTCGGATTCGGCTCGAGCAAGCGAGTGAGCCGCGAGAGCGAGACTGTCCAGCCGTGTGCATGGCGGGCGCCTGCCGCCGAGCGCGGATCGAGCGTTTGCCTGAGTGTGAGATGAGTACCGCCCGGCACCGAAACCAGCTCGATGGTTACGATGCTGTCGCGAACTCCGACGTTTTCGGAGCTCCACGTGAAGGAGACTCGGTGCGGTTCTTGGATAGTCAGGTATGTCCCGTGCGCGCTGCCAATCACTTGCTCGCCGCGTCGCATGGTGACGCAGAACTGTCCGCCGACGCGGAGGTCGTTGTTGGCTTCGGCGACACCGTTGTCGGCGCAGATGAGCCACTCGGCCATGAGCTCGGCGCGTGTGCAAGCCGCGAAGACTTGCGAAATCGGCGCTCGAATCAAGCGATCCAGCTCCAGCTGTGCCGTCGTGTTCATGAGCGCCTCCGCGAACGTCGACCCGTTGTGGGGGCTTCGAACAAGTGCTCCAGAGCGTCGAGCCGCTTGTTCCAGAAAGAACGCAGCTCATCGAGCGTGGCGCGCGCGGTCTCCAGCGCTTCGGGCTGTAGGCGGCACCAATGAACCCGTCCCTCGCGAGTGAGCGAAAGCAGCCCTGCCTCGGCTAGCACCTGTACGTGCTTGGACACGGCGGCCAAACTCATATCGAAGTGCTCGGCAAGCTGGGTCACCGAGCGCGGCTGAGCGGCGGTTTGTCGCAAAATTTCACGGCGCGGAGCGCTGCCCAAGGCTCGAAACAACTGGTCTACATGCTCCGTTGAAACCTCAACCATCTGGTTGAACTTTAGCGAGGGCTTCGTCGAAGGTCAACCAATTGGTTGAATTTTGCCACGGCGGGCTGGCGTCGCGGTGGCGCGAGCGGCGCTGCGGACAATGTGTGAGTCGCGCTGCTGGCGACGAAAATCGTTGCGCGCGGTTCGATGGTTACGGTTACGAGGCACGCTGGATGCAAGCCAAGGCGGTTTGGAGGTCCGCAATGAACAGCAAATCCAATACGTCCTCAATGGGGCAAGGTCAGCGCGGCGCCATGAAGGGTGCGACCCGCGGCGGAGAGCGCGACCCGGCCGCCACACGTGGCCGTTGGGATAGCTCTTCGCGCACGCGCCACATCGAGCAGCCCGACAAGGAACTTCATGGCGGCCGTGAGCGATCCGAGCGTCGCGGTGGCAGCGCCGTAAGCAGTGTCCACGCAGCGGCTCGACATCCACGAGCCCGCTCGCATTGAGCTAGAAAGCGGCTCCCGCGCACTGCACCTGCCGCGCGGGAGCCTGCGCTCGGGCGTCAACGCCGCCGTGAAGTGCGCGAAGTGCGTTTTAACGCGTTGGTATTCAGCTCACGTCTTCTTCTTGCGCGGCGCTTTCTTGCGGCGCTTGGTACCCGTTCGAGACGTTGTGCTCTTGCCGGCGCTTGCTCGCTTGCTGCGAGTGCTGCGCTTCTTGGTCGCTCGTGTGGTGCGCTTCTTGGTTGCTCGACTTGCGGGTGCCTTCTTCGTGGTTCGCGCGCTCGACCGTGCCGCCGACCACTTCATGTTCATATAGAGTTTGCCGTTCTCGAGTTCCATGAGCATCTGCTCGAGTCGCTTGTTGGAGGTCTCCTCGGTTTTGGCACGAGTGATCCAACTCAGATAGTCATTGCGCTGGTACGCAGGCCGAGCGGCGTACGCCTCTGCCAAGCCGGACTTTTCAATCGCATGACGCACATGGGGCGGCATTGGTTGGATGGGTCGCTTGAGTTTCGCGCTAGACGGACTGGAGCGAGGCATGCACACAAGGGTATTGGATTCACGCGCGCTCGCCTATCGCGTTTCGCAGTTGGTATCCGGTGTTTGACGGGCAGAAAACCGACAAGCAGGCGCGGCGCGCACGATCGCCGCACTGGATCGCACTAGCGTGGCGTGTTGGCGCGCGCCTGAAGCGGCTCGTCGCTCGTGAGACGCGCGGATCCTGCGAAATTGACGGGCGAGAGGGCTGGTACGCAAGGTGCACGCCAGCCGTGCCCCAACTTTCAAGGCGCCTAAGAGGATCGTGAGCACCAACCATCGCTATCGTGAGTCCGAAAAGCTATTGCAACGCGCCGTCGCGGTGATCCCCGGCGGCTACCATCTATCTGGCCGTCCGCTACTCGGCCCTGAAGATGCGCCGCTGTACTTCGCACGCGGCAAGGGCGCGCGCTGCTGGGACGTCGACGGCCACGAATACATCGATTTCATCGGCGCTTTTGGCCCATTTTTGCTCGGTTACGCGAATCCCATGGTCGACGCTGCGGCCTGGGAACAGCTGCAACGCGGCAACCTGCTGTCGTTGAACCATCCGCTCCACGTTGCCTTCGCCGAGCGACTGGTTGCGCGTTTCGCCGGCGCCGATATGGCTACGTTCTTCAAAACAGGCTCTGAAGCGACCACCGCAGCGTTACGCATCGCGCGCGTCGCAACGGGGCGACGCAGCGTGGTGCGTTGCGGTTATCACGGTTGGCACGACTGGTGTTTGCCGCTGGAACCATTCGTGCCCGCCGGGCTCGACGAGCAGGTTGCCGAGCTCGACGTTCGCGACCCTGAATCGCTCGAGAAGATTCTGGCATCCAAACCAAACCAGGTCGCGGCGGTGATTATCGCGCCTGAGATGATCTTGCCGACGAACGCCGATGTGTTTCGCCGCCTGCTCGACGTGACTCACCAGCACGGCGCCGTATTCGTGCTGGACGAAGTGAAGACGGCCTTGCGCATCAAGCCTGGCTCGTTTCAAGAGCACGTCGGCATCGTTCCGGATCTTACGACTTTGAGCAAAGCGCTCGGCAATGGTTGGCCGATCGCCGCGGTGGTCGGCAAACGTGAAGTGATGCAGCACGCGGCGGGGCTACACATATCCGCGACCTATCACGGTGATACGGCGGGCATGGCCGCGGCGTTGGCGACGCTTGCCTTCGTCGATAGTCACGATGTCGCCGAGCACGTTTGGCGGCTCGGCCAAGTTCTGATCGACGGCTTGAACGCCGGCGCGCAACGCCATGGGATTCCGGCACTGGCTTTCGGCGAGCCGTTGCCGCCCATGCCCTTCCTGAAGTTTCAGGAGCCGAACCCGGGGTTGAACGCGGCTTTTGCGAAGGCTTTTTATCGCGAAGTGTTCGCCAACGGCATTTTGCTGCACCCGCGACACCTCTGGTTCGTGAGCTACGCTCACACACTCGACGACGTCGCGCGAACCTTGGAGGTTGCCGACGCAGCTTTCGCGAGCGCTGCCCGAGTGCGCGATGCGTTTTGATGATTGTTAGCGGAGCTGCGCCTCGACCACGAAGAGCCCCGTCGCGACCAGCGCGGCGGCGTCTTGCATGGCTACGGCTTGAACCGGCTCCGCCGGTGAGAACTCATAACGCCACCCGCTGCGTGGCCCGCGCACGATTATCGGCTCGTTGCTGACAGCACGCAGGCGCACCGCGCTGTGGTTCGACCGCAACGCCCGACTCGGCGTGTTGCGGTGTACCTGCTCAGTCGGCGGCGGGGGAACCGCTGCGGGCGCGCTGCTCTGCCTTAATTGATTTCGCTTCTGTCCACAACAACTCACTTTGAACCTCCTCTGGCTGAATGACGCGCTCGATCACGACCGGCGCGCTCTCCGTAGCGTCGCGTCGGGTCACGGCGTCGAGCCAGCAAACGGCGCCTGAAATTGCAAACCAAGTGACACACCAGCTCGGGATGTCGTTGCTCGTGACGAAGTAGGCGAAGGGCGCCGCAACCCAGGCGCTGATGCACTTGAAACAATCGAACAGGCTGCCGAAAAAGCCTGTGCCGAGCTGCTTGCGAAAGCGGTACATGATGTCGAACGGACCATCCTCGCGGGCGAACAAGTGCGTCACGCGATAGCTCGCAAAGGTCGCGAGTAGCAGGCGAAGCCACACATCGGAGAGAAGCTCGTGCGTCATCAGAGTGGTGGCAGGTCGTTGCACACATAGACGGGCCAGGTGAACGACGCCTCATGGTGACCACCGGAAAGGCTCGGGCAAATCGAGCGATCCCACACCCTGAGCACGAAGTAGTAGGCGCAGCACTCGCCGCGCTCGAGCGCGAAGCCTGCTGGCGGAATGGGCTGCGCGCTGCTGGCGCAAACAGCATCGAACATGCGCGCGTCCATCACCGTCAAAGCGTTGGATGTTTTGGGTGGCACCAGCGCAGGCGGAGGTGCAGCGGTCGGGCAGCGTGTGCCTGGATCACCAACGCGGTTTAGTCCGATGGTTGTTGGGCTGGCAGGGGCAGGCACAGGAAGGGGCACCGAAAGTGCGATTGGACTGCAGCCGGACTGCGAACCACCTTGTTTGGTGAGAGTTACGCAGTACCCGCCATAGTTATCACTCGGCACCGTGGTGTCACCTTCAATGATGAATTCGTCGTAGGCAATACCATCGATGGTGAGGGGCCACGCCACGCTACAGTTACCAGCATTCAGCAGTTGGCTGAGGTTGACCACGGCGCAGGCGGGCACGCCTTGAAGGCCAGTGATTTCGCCCGTGACCGGCTTGTTGTCGAACCAGACGCGCTGAAGGTCGTAGTAGTGGTTGCCCAACGTGTCTTCGACGTCGAGGCGTAGTGTGTAACGCCCGGAATGGCAATTGATTGGTGGCAACGACTGCGCTCCCCAAATCGGTGGAAGCTCTGGATCGACTGGAAAGAACTGGCCTGGTGCATGACTTTGCCAGCGTGTCGGAATCAGCTCGTCGTAGTTGAAGGTGGGAAAGGGAGGGCAGGGCGGGAAGAAGCAGACCTGTTGCAACACCCAGAAGCTCGTCAGGTCGAAGTTACTGGTCTGAATTGCGGCGCGTTGCAGTGGGCTCGAGTAGTCGACTTGCCAGAATTGTGTCCAGGAACCGATCAGCGGATCGGTCACGAAACCAGGTTGATAGTGCAGGGTGTAGCGTTTGATGTCGCGCCCGAAGCATTTTCCCACCAAGGCATGGCCCATCACCTGCAGCGCCGTGCCGAACGAAAGCTCTTGCGTGGTTACGGGGTCGATCAGGCGCGCGTTGGGATCCGCGAAGCCAGGGGGTGACTCGACCTGAACGCCTTCCAGCGCAGAGATCCATACACGCTTGCGAAAGAGTTGAAAACGCGTGGTGGCTTCACACACTTGGTTGCCCTGACCGAACACGCGCAGACGAATTTCGATTTCGTTGGGTAGCGGCGTGCTGAACGTGTCGAGCCAGCCGAGGGTCGTGTTCACCTTCCCACATGTCCCTGGTCCCGGTGAACCGGCGTAAACGATGCCTGCTTGTGTAAATGCTGCCGGTGGATCGAGCGGCGCCTTCCACTCCAGCACGTAGGAGACGCAGCCAGCGCCTGCAGCGGTGCCTACGATTTCTACGCCGAGCAGCGGAATCGAGGCAATGGCCTGCTCCTCGGCACAACTCCCGTTCACTGGTGCGTCGATGCCGCAGCTCAGCGGGCGGAAGCAGTGACGCAAGCAAGCATGGAACTCTCGCAGACAGCGCAGGCGTTGTTTCAAGGTGCGAGCGCGCGCAAGGCAGCAGCCGAAGCAGAGCGCGCACAGGCACAAGCAGCGACAAAACCAAAAGAACGGCTCCTGTTGATGCTTTTCGAAAGCTTCCCTGCCGAGCAGCGCGTGCGCAGTGTCGAACGTGAGCACGCGTTCGAACAGAGCGCAGGGGCGGCGGGCAGCCACATGACAATCGATGCGATCGTCGAGCACCGCCGCTGCAACCTCGGCAAAGGCCTCTACGTGCGCAAGATCGTCAGCGAGCGCGGGGCGATAAGCTTCGGATAGCGCGCGCACTAGCCGAGTGAAGTCTTCACGCTCTTCGGCTAGCAGCGGTTGATGCACCGGCGCGCCGAGCAGCTGCCGTACGCAGAACCAATAGCGTTTGAGATAGACGCTGAATCCCCTGAAATCCTGCGGAGCTCGGCACAATAAGTAGCCGAACACGAAGCAGCAGCGCACGTGCTCGAAACACCAACGCCAACGTTGAATCGGCCCGAGTAGCTCGCGCGCTTCCAGCGGTAGCACGGCAAGAGCCACTTTTTCGCTCCAGAATCTTTCGAACAGCGCAGTGGTATGCGCAATTTCCTGATCACAATCCGAGAGCTCGTCAGGCGGTTCCGGCAGCGCGGTGTGCGCCTCGGTCAGGGCTTTCATCACCTCGTCGATGCCGTCGAAGTCCGCGTCGATCGCGATGTCCGAGTTCGAATCCGTATTGCGCTCGCTCGCCATGATAGAAACTCCCTCTGTCTGCGGGGTTCAGCGCTGGATAGCGGTTTGGTGCGAACGCGCGACGAGATCGGGCTATCTCGCGTCGCACGTGCGCCTTTCGCAGCTGGCCCTCGCGCTCCAACGTCGATGTGTCGGAGCGTTCTCTTCAAGATGCGCTGAGCTCGCGCGATCGTCCATAGGCATTGAGTTGGCGCTTAACTCTTACTCACGTAAGTTGTGCGACTGACTCACTGCGTAGGGAGAATCATTGCGCTCGGCGGATCCGACGCGCTCTCGCCATCGTCCGGTTGGTTCGCGCCAGACGACATCGAAAGTCGCGTAAATTGCTGCGCTTCGTCGCCTGGTCCGCCCGCCTCGTTCGCTCTGCTAGCATGCGAGAGCGATGGCGTCGTCGAAGCCGAGTCAGGCCGCGCGGGCGGGCATGTTCGAGGAGCAAGCCCTGCCTGCGCTGGTGATGGACGCAGAATGGCGAATCTGCTTTGCCAACCGTGCTGCTAGCGAATTGTTTGGGTATTCGGCGACGGAGCTCGAAGGAGTTCACGTCGACGTGCTCGTTCCGGAGCAGCTGCGTGAAGGTTATCGCCGGCTGCGCGAGAGCCCGTGGCGTTCCAACGTCTTGCTGCGCGGCGAGCGCATCGCGCGAAAGAAGGACGGTCAGGAGCTGCCCATTCACATAGCCGTGGCGCGCGTCGTGGTCGAAGGTGTGGACTACAGGATCACCACCTTGTTCGACCTCTCTCAACAGAAGGACGCCGAACAAGCTACCATCGATCAGCTATCGTCTATCGTCGAGCACTCGGAGGTGGGAGTGTTCGTGATTGGCGTGAGCGAAGACGAAGGCTTCGTGTTCGAGAGCATCAATCCGGTAACGGAACGTTTGACGGGCTTGAAACGCGACCAAGTCTGGGGTCGCAGCCCGGAGCAGATCGTGCCGGCCGCCGAAGCTCGGCGCGTGAGCGAGCACTACACGCGAGCCGTGGTCGAAGGGGTGCCGATCACCTATGAAGAGCTGGGCGACACAGCGCTGGGGCAGCGCGCGTTTCGTACTACCTTGGTACCGATCCAGAACCGTGCCGGCAGGGTGGAGCGCCTGGTGGGATTGGCACACGACATCACCGAGCAGAAAGTCGCGGAAGGTGCCTTGGCGGCCATGCGTCGCAGCCTGTCGGAGTCTGAAGACCGCTTCAAAAAGGCGGTCGCCGCGAGCCAGCAGCCCATCGGCATCTCGGACATGACGAGCGGTGCACTGGTGGAAGTGAACCAAGCTTGGGAGCGTGTATTCGGCTACAGTCGCGAGGAGGCTGTCGGACGCAGCGTGGCCGAGCTCGGGTTGTGGAAAGGGCCGGCGCAACGCGCACGGTTGCTCTCGCTGTTGCGAACCGAGGGTGCTTTTCGCGACGTGCAGGTGACGGGAGTCGATCGTCAGGGCCGCACTCTGTCGCTGGTGTTGAGCGGCGAGGTCATCGAGATAGACGGGCGTTCCTGCATCGTTACCTACGTCAACGACGTTACCGAGCGCGAGGCGACCAAACGTGCACTCGTCGAGTCCGAGGAGCTCTTTTCGAAGGCGTTTCTGGCGAGTCCTGACTCGCTGACGATCGTCGATGCCCAGAGCGGCGCTCTGATCGAGGTGAACGAAGGTTTCGAAAAGCTCTTCGGCCGAACGCGCTCCGAGGCGGTTGGGCGAACCTTTGCCCAACTGGAGGCTTGGGTCGATTCAGAAGCCTACGAACGTGCGATGGCAGATCTGTCTGCGCAGCGCTCGCTGCGCGAGTTCCCTATCACTGCTCGCCGCACCGGCGGCGAATGCCGCGAATGCGTGATGTCTGCCGAGCTGATCGAGCTTTCGGGAGGGCTCTCGATTTTGGCGATTGTGCGTGACGTGACCGAGAAGCTGCGTGTGGAACGCGCCAATGCTCTGCTCGAAAACCAGCTGCGCCAAGCTCAAAAGATGGACGCGCTCGGTACACTCGCTGGCGGCATCGCCCACGATTTCAACAACATGTTGGGCGCGATTGTGGCTTACACCGATCTGATTCGCCTCGACATCGATCAGCCGCGGGAAGTCGCATCCCACTTGGACGAGCTGGCGCGCGCGGGGGAACGAGCCAAGAACTTGGTGCGACAGATTCTCACCTTCAGCCGGCAACAACCGCAGAGGAGGCGGCCGTTGAAGCTCGACGGGGTCGTGCGGGAGGCGGCGAACCTACTGCGCTCCACGCTGCCTGCAACGATTCGCGTCGTCTGGCGTGTGGATGCGGACATCCCCAGCGTGCTCGCGGATCCGACCCAAATCCACCAGGTGATTATGAATTTGGGAACCAACGCTGCACACGCGATGCGCGCGGCGGGCGGGCAACTCACGCTGGAGGTCCAAGCCGTCCACGTTGATACGACGCTCGCGAACACGAGCCCAGGACTGCAAGTTGGGCGCTACGCCCGCATCTTGGTGCGCGACAACGGCGAAGGCATGACCGCCGACACGCTCAAGCACATGTTCGACCCGTTTTTCACTACCAAACGACCTGGCGAAGGTACAGGGCTCGGCTTGGCGGTGGTGCACGGCATCGTGCGCGATCACGACGGAGCGATTCTGGTGGAGAGTACACCCGGCAATGGCACCAGCATGGCCGTATACTTGCCGGAGCACCAAGCGGAGCTCGTGGCGGACACCGCAGAGCGCGCTGAAGTCGTGCGCGGCCATGGTGAGTTGGTGCTGCTAGTCGACGACGAGGAAGCGCTGTGTCGTTCCATCTCGGGCTTGCTAGAACGCATCGGCTATCGCGTGAAAGCGTGCTCCGAGCCCGCTCGAGCAGTCGAGCTCCTAAACAAGGAGCCAACGGCCATCGACATCGTGTTGACTGACTTGACCATGCCAGGCCTCACCGGTGTGGACGTCGCTTGCGAGGCATTGAAGTTGCGACCAGAAATGCCGGTGCTGGTGATGAGCGGCTTCAACCCGAACTGGTCTGCCGAAGCGCTCAAAGAAATTGGCGTCGTGGACCTGATCGCCAAACCGCTCAGTGCCGTGCGCTTGTCGGAGAGCTTGGCCGACGCGCTTGCTCGCGGCGGGCGGCGCCGCTCCTCACGTACGTTCGGCGAGAAACGGGAAAGCACCGGCCGAAATCACTGACCAACACCTATCGTCCCGAAACCTGCGTGAATAGCGGAACGTTGTATTTCCGCTGCGAGTGCGAGGGCCGTTCGAGCGAGGTCACGATTCGCGCAATCGGGAGTGCTTGCTGAGGAGGACGTACGCAACAGGGAGGACGCACAACGTGAGCAACGTTGCTGAGATCAGCCCGGCGATTACGACTGTGGCGAGCGGGCGTTGAACCTCGCTTCCCGGAGCCGTCGAGAGCGCCATCGGCAGAAAGCCCAGCGAGGCGACCAGCGCGGTCATCAGCACGGGCCGCAGGCGGATTTCCGTGGCTCGCTGAATCGCCGCCAACGTGGGCATGCCCTCCGCTTCCAGCTGACGGGTGAAAGAGAGCAACACGAGGCCATTTAACACGGCCACGCCGAACAGCGCGATGAAGCCAACACCCGCCGAAATCGAGAAGGGGATGTCGCGCAGCCACAGCCCGACCACGCCTCCGATAACGGCAAACGGTACGTTCAGGAAAATCACCAATGCGGCGCGTACGGATTCGAACGTGAGCCACAGCATGAAAAGGATCAAAGCCAGCGCCAGCGGCACCACGATCGCGAGGCGAGCTTTGGCCTCCGTATAGTGTTGGAATTGCCCGCCCCAGCTCACATGGTAGCCGCTCGGCAGCGCAGCTTCTCGTTGCACCAGCCGCTCGGCGTCTTCTACGGCGGAGAGCAGATCGCGACCGCGCACGTTGAATTCGACGATGATGCGGCGGGACTGCGCTTCGCGATTGACCAGCGCCGGCCCCGTGACGAACTCGAGCTCGGCGACGTCGCCGAGCGGAACGCTTTGTCCACGATTCGATTTCAGGGGTAGCCCTCTGAAGATATCGAGATCGCCGGCGAAGCCGTGTTGCACCTGCACGACCATGCCAAAGCGCCGATCGCCCTCCAACACTTCGCCCGTAGGATGCCCGACCGCGATGGTTTCGACGATTTGGTTCACATCCTCGATCGCCAAACCGTAGCGAGAAAGCTTCGCTCGATCGGGGCGAATCCGAAGGTAGCGAAGGCCTGCGACCTGCTCGACGCGTATGTCCACGGCGCCTTTCACGCCTCGGATCAGTGCGCCCACACGTTCACCCAAGCGCGCTAGTTCTTCCAGGCTCGGGCCGTAAATCAAGATGCCGACATCCGAGCGCACGCCGGCGACCAGCTCGTTGGTGCGCATTTCAATCGGCTGTGAAATCGCTCCGCCCACCTCCGGCACGGCCTTGCGAAAGCGTTCGGCAATTTCTTCGCCCAGCTGCTCCTTGTCGAGCCCGGGGCGCCACGCGTCGCGTTCCTTGAGCGTGATGTAAACGTCGCTTTGCTCGAGTCCCATCGGATCGGTGGCGACTTCGGGTGCGCCGATCTTACTCACCACGTGTTCGATCTCGGGCACGCCGCGCACCCCTTTTTCCAAACGCAGCGAGGTGCTCACCGATTCGCTCAACGCAACACCGGTGAGCCGGCGCGCTTCGATCAAAACATCGCCCTCGTCGAGCTGCGGTACGAACTCGGCACCAATGCGCCCGAACAGCAGCACTGACAGCGCCAGCGCCATCACTGCTGAGAGCAAGGTGATGACACGATGCCGCAGCGCTCTGGCGAGCAACGGCAGCGCCACGCGCTTCGCTAGCCGTAGCGGGAGAGTGTCGTGTTCAGCGCGTTTGCCGTCGACCAAGTAGCTGGCCAGCACCGGGATCAAGGTGAGAGACAGCACGAACGCGCCGAGCAGCGCGAACAGCACCGTGAGCGCCATGGGTCGAAACAGGCGACCCTCCACGCCGGTGAGCGCCAGAATGGGAAGGTACACGATGGCGATGATGGCGCCTCCGAAAGCGCTGGCGGCCTGCACCTCGAGCGCTGCTTCCTCCGTAACCTGCGATCGCTCGCTCAAAGCCAGATCGCGCCCCAGCGCACGTCGCTGCTCTGCCATGCGCCGCACGGTGTTTTCCACCACGATCACCGCACCATCGACGATCAGGCCGAAGTCGATCGCGCCGAGGCTCATCAGGTTCCCGGAAAGCCCGAAAGCGTTCATCACCGCGACGGCGAACAGCAGTGAAAGAGGGATCGTCGTTGCCACCACCAGCCCGGCGCGGAGATCTCCGAGCAGCACGAAGAGTACCAGAATCACTAACGCTGCGCCCTCCGCTAGGTTCTTTCCCACGGTGCGAATGGTGCGATCGACCAGCACTGAACGATCATAAAAAGCATCCAGGCGCGTGCCCGACGGTAACGACGGTTGGAGCTCCGCGAGTTTGCGTTTCACGGCCGCCGTCACGGTGCGCGCGTTTTCGCCCATCAACATGAGCGCGACACCCACGACGACCTCGCCTTGGCCGTCCATGGTGGCAGCGCCGCGGCGCAGGCGTGGACCGAAGCGCACGTCCCCGACGGTTGCCACCGTGATTGGTACGCCTTCGCGCGTCGCGCCGATCACCACGCCCTTCAAGTCGTCCAAGCTGCGCACGATGCCTTCGCTGCCGATCACGAAGTGTTCGCGGTTGTGCTCGATGTACCCGCCGCCAGCATTCGCATTCGAGTGCTCGAGCGCGGCTGCGACCTCTGCCACGCTCACGCCGGCTGCTTCGAGCTTGCGCGGGTCGAGCACGACTTGATACTGGCGGTCCTCCCCGCCAAAACTGTTGACCTCGACGATGCCCGGCACCGTGCGCAGCTGCGGCGCGATTTGCCAGTCGAGCAGCTCTTCGAGCTGCATCAAACTCATGTTCGGGTTCTTGACCGTGAACTGATAAATTTCGCCGAGCCCGGTCGAAATTGGCCCCATTTCCGGCTTGCCATAGCGTGCTGGCACGACATTTTCGGCTTCGCGCATGCGCTCGTTGACGAGTTGGCGCGCGAAGTAGATGTCCGTGTCGTCTGCAAACACGACGGTGACGACGGAGAGGCCGTACTTAGAGATCGAACGAATCTGCGTGGTTTTGGGGATGCCCGCCATGGAGCGTTCGACCGGCGTCGTGACGTACTGCTCCACTTCGACCGGCGACAATGCAGGCGCCGTCGTAATGATCTGCACCTGCACGTTGGTCACGTCCGGCACGGCATCGATCGGCAAGCTCCCCGCCGAGCGCAACGCTAACGCCGTGAACAATAACGCGGCAACCAACACGACGGCGCGGTTTCTGAGCGACCAGCGCACGATGGCGGCAAGGATTGCCACGCTTCAATCCTCCTCGACCAGCGCGCTTTTCAGCACCGAGCTCTTCAGTGTGAACACGCCCTCGACCACGACTTGTTCACCTTCACGCAGGCCCGAGAGAACCTCGGTTTTGCCCGAGCCGATGCGCCCGAGCACGACAGGATGGAGTTCGAAGTCGCCGTCAGGATGGCGCACGAACACCACCTGCTTGCCGGCGACCTCCGTGATGGCTTGGCTCGGCACTGCCAACACTGCGCCCTCGCGCTCGTTGGTTGCGACACGCGCGCTCCCGAATAAGCCGACGCGCAGCAGTTCGGAGCGATTGGCCAGGCGAATCCGTGCGGTGACGGTGCGTGAGCCCGGATCGATCTGCTTACCAATGTATTCGACCGTGCCCGAGAAGAGCTCCTTCGGATAGGCGTTCAGCACGACTTCGGCGGCCGCTCCAGTGCGCAGGCGCCCCAAATCTTTCTCGAATACGCGCCCCAAGAACCAGAGCTCGCTCAAATCGGCGATGCTCGCGATGGTCTGCTCGGTAGTCACGGGTTGCCCCACGATCGCGTCGCGCGACAAAACGACTCCGTTGATGGGTGAACGCAGCGTCAGTGTCGAGGAAGAGCTGCCTCCGCCTAGAGCAGCCAATTGTTGTTCGATGCCGCGTGTTTGCTCCTCGAGTGAGCGCGCCTCGGCTTCGGCGTTCACCACGTCTTGTTCGGCTGCGAAGCGTTGCTCACGCAGGGCGCGCAGGCGGTCGGCGTTGGCTCGCGCTGCCTTGGCGCGGGTCTGCACGCTCAGCGCTTCGGCGCGCAGCTTGCCGAGCTCCGGGATCTTGATTACCGCGAGCACATCCCCTTTCTTCACTTGGCTGCCTTCTTTGAACTCGACGCGTTCGAGCCGACCGGACACAGGAGGCGAAACGCGCGCGCTCTTGTCCGGATCGGGCGCCAGCTCGCCGGGCAGTGACAACGCGAGCACCAGCGCTTCGCGTGCGATGGGAGCGGTCGCGATGCGTGCGTCGGCGATCACTGCGTCCGAAAGGCGCACCTTCGACGGAAGGCTTTCATGGCGCGGCTCGTCTTCGTGCGCCGAGGCCGCGGGCGCGGCGGGCTCGGATTGCGGCGGCTCCGATTTCTTGGTGCACGCGGCAAAGCCGAAGCAGAGCGCGAGTAGGAGTGCGCGGTTCATGGCTCCTCCGCGAGCGGTGCGTTGCTGACCTCTGCGAGCCGCACCGAAGCTGCACACACGGCATATTCGGCTTCCGCCCGAGCGCGCAAGAACTCGATGAGTTGCTGTTCGGCGACGAGTGCGTCGCGCACCGCGATGCGCCCGAGCTTTACCTCTCCGGCCAGGCCTTCCAAGTTTCGCTCCGCGAGGCGCGCCTGCTCGCTGGGCAGCAACTCGAGCTCGATGCGGCGTGATTCGTAGGCAGCCAGCGCCTGCGCCACGGCGGCGCGGTTCACCCGGCTGACACGCTTGGCCTCGCTCGCCGCTTGAGCTGCCAGCGCTTCGGCCTCTGCAATCTCGCCGTTGAAGGTACGCCCGACGGGGCTCGGAAGTGGCAGCGGAAGCGACACGGCGCCCCCGAGCAACTGACCCTCGACGACGTCCCGTTCGATGAACGCGCTCAACGTCACGTTCGGCACACGCGAACGCCGGAGGAGGCGCGCCCGGGTGGCGAAGGCCCGACCCTGAGCATGTAGGGCGCGCACTTCGGGAGGGTCCAGGTTTGCACTCAGGACGCGCCGCGCGACGACCTCGACCCCCGGAATTGGTGTGAGCTCGCTAACGACACTCAAGTGATCCGCGACACCATCGCCGCCGACCAGCAGTGCAAGCCGATTCAGCGCCAAAGTTTGCTCGCGTTGGCTCGCGGCGAGCGCCTGGCGCGATCGCGCCCAAGCCATCTCGGCCAAATCGGCGTCCGCGGGCGAAAGTACGCCACCCTGCGCCATCGCGACCGCCGCATCGCGCACTTGGTGCAGAACTGTCTCGACTTGCTGGGTTGCGCGCACGGCTCGTTCCGCGGCGGCGATCTCGAAATAGGCGTCCCAAGCGCTGATCGCCACATCGCGGCGCGCTGCTGCGAACCGCTCGCGTTGCGCGGAGGAACCCGCAGCTGCCTCTTGCCGGCGCAGGCCGCGTTGTCCCCCGAGCTCGAGCTCTTGTGACAACTTTGCCGACCAATGCAGGCCGCGCGCGCTTTCGGGTGCGCGTCGCTGCGCTGCAACCACCTCGATATCTGGGTTCGAAGGCAAGATGGGTGCTGCCGCAACTTCTCTCGCGCGTGCCGCCGTGCCCGCGTGCATTTCTGACGCAAGGCGCAGGCTGAAGCGCCAAGCGCAGCTCACCAGGTTCGTGCGATCCACGTTCCCGCAGTCGTTGCCGAGCGCCCCTGCTGGTCCGGCAAGCAGCAACGCCGCCACGCCAATGCGCGCAGCGCAGGCCAATTTTGCATACATACTCAACCTCTTCGAGCACACTGCTCGGGGATGAAATTCTTCCTATGTGTGTCGCCCGTCTCGCGGGCGTAGACGTCCACGCGCGGCATCGCATCGAATGCTCACGCGCGGGAGCTCGAGGACGATCCGCTCAGCCGCGAGCGCTTCGGGGCGGCCGGTAAATGGCGAGGTGCCAGGGGCTCTCGTGTGCGCGCTCTCTCCTAAACCAGCGACGCACTTCGGGTTGCGTTGCGGTCTCGGCAAGCAGCGCGGGCACGAACCGCTCGACGGGAATCACGCTCGTTCGGCCTGCGCAGTGGCAGTTCGGGCAGCCGGGCGGGCATTGTTCGCCAGCGCCGTCGTCGCAGTCCGATTCGTGACAATCGCTCATGGCGAGCACGCTGAGTGCCACATCGCGTGCTGTGTGCGCCGCCTCGGACAACTGCGCTACCAATACGAACGCCAGCAGACGAAGCATCCACAGCGCGCAATACGCGAAGCTGCGTTGGCCGTGGCGCCGTGTTGCCGTCATCGAGGCTCGATTCACGGTACCTTGCAGAATTCTTCGTGGCAAGATTCGCTGGACGGCCGGAAGTGGGCCGAGGCGATTTCGTATTGCGGGGCGCGCTTGAGGACTCGAAGTATATAGGCAAGCGTTTCGCGTCGCGATAGGCCGTCGCCGCGCAAGCTCATTCACGGCATGGATGTTGTAAGGTTTTCTCGTTGAGAATCACACCCGACGAGTCCGCAGGACGCGGATAGTCCCCCATGAGCAGCGAAGTCGTCCCGACCAGCATCGAAGAGTTCTTGCTCGAACGAGTCGAGACTCACGAGCAGCTCCAGGCTCTGCTCTGGCTTCAGGCGCACCCGGACATCTCCGTAACGGCCGCGACCCTGGCCGACGAACTTTCGCTCACGGAGATGGACGCGGAAGAAGCGCTCTCCGCCTTGGTACAGTCCGAGCTTCTCGCGCGCTGTGGCGAGAAGCCCAGCCGCTACCGGTATGCTCCGGCGCGTTCCATTTTCGAGGCACGTGTGAGGTTGCTTGCCATGCTGCACGAGCAGCACCGCTTCGACGTCGTGCGGGTCCTGGGCGAGAACGCGATCAAACGCATGTGGAGCGCTGCCCGACTCGCGTTCCTAATGGCGCTTTCCGACCGCCGTCGCGCCGCGCGCTCTTCACGCCGCTACCGGGACCTTGGCTGGCGCATCAGCGCCACAGATCCGGTGAGCGTAAGGGGAGGCGGTGCCAGTTCCCCAATGCGAGCCAGGTAGAATCAGCTTTCCGGCTCGAAGAACTCATTCAGCAGCTGAGTTTCGGTTTGCTCATGAGCGCGCAGCCGTGCCAGCACCATCAGAGTCTCGCGCGCAAGGTCGTAACGATCGAGGGCGCCCTGCGCCTGCCGGGCCAGGTCACTCACCGTCTCGAGCAGCTCCGTATGTTCGGCGCGTAGCTCGGCGAGCCGCGGGATCAGACCTGGACGCTCGGACGCGACCACCCCAAAATACTCGTCGGTCTCCTCGCGCTCAAAGTGAGCTGTCAAATCGGCATAAAACTCTCGCAGCAGCTGAGTCGGATCCGCTGGCGCGTCCTCCCAGGTATCGCCGAGTAGAACGGCACACATGTGACGCAGCTTGACTTGCGTTCCGGCAAGCTCTCGGTGGTCTTGAAAGATGGTTGTAAAGCGTCCGAACCCGCTCGGCAGTGCGGGAAGGACACTCATACTGAGCGAGGGGTTTCCTTGAGCCACGTGTCACCTCGTAGACCTCTCAGCACACGACGTGCCAGCGTCGCATGACGTGCTTCCTCACCGCACAATTCGTAAAGATCCGGTATCGCACACGCCCAGCTTCGGTTGCTGCCGAATATATCGCTCCTCAACTAAACTGGGCGAATTCCGCTGTGCGCGATCGCTGCGCTACGGCCCGCCCTCACATGCAAACTTTGCGTCGCCTTCACGCGAGCAGCTTCAATCCGGCTCTCGGCGGCTCGCCAACGCACGCGCGTGCAGGCGAAAGCTCCCTGTCACCGCTTCCGTTGCGGAAAATCGCGTCGAGCACGTTGCCGGCGATTCGCGCGACATCGGGATCACCGCGTCGACGTGGGCGCGGCACATTCACATCGAAGCTCTTGGCAATGCGGCCATCCTGGATCAGGAGCACTCGCTCGGCGAGCAGGACAGCCTCCGTCACATCGTGCGTCACCAACATGGCAGTAAAGCCACGCGCGAGCCAGAGCTCTTCCACCAAGCGTTGCGCTTCGATGCGCGTCAAAGCGTCCAGCGCACCGAAAGGTTCGTCGAGCAGCAGCACGCGGGGGTCGTGAACCAACGCACGAGCCAACCCGACACGTTGCCGCTGCCCTCCAGAGAGCAACGCAGGAAACTCGGAGCCGCGATCCCCGAGGCCAACCGACGCGAGCACGCTGCGTGCGTGGCCCCTGTGCTCCTTGGCCATGCCTAGGCACACATTGTCCAGCACACGCCTCCACGGCAAAAGACGTGGCTCCTGAAACACCACGCGCAAGCTGGAGCGCGCGTCGCTCCCATCTGAATCGACCACGCGCGCCGTGCCCGCGCTCGGCTCTTCTAGCCCGCTCAGGACCCGAAGCAGAGTGCTCTTGCCGCACCCACTTGCGCCGACGATGGCCACGAAGGCTCCTGGTTCGACCACCAAATTGATTTGACGCAGCACGCAGCGCTGACCGAAGCGCTTCTCCAGGCCTTCGATGAGCACGCGCGCACCGCAGGCAGTTCCGGTAGCGTGCGCCATATTCTTCACTCTGCGTCGAGTCGTTGGGCTTTGGGTTGCCACGGCAGAAGCCAGCGCTCCAGGCGATGCGCGAACACATCCGCCAGCTTGCCGAGCAGCGCCCACAGCACAATCGTGAGCACCAGCATGTCCATTTGCATGAACTCGCGTGCGTTCTGAGCGACGTACCCGAGCCCGCTCTCGGCACCCAAGCTTTCGGCAACGATCATCATGAGCCACGCGAACCCGAGCGCGAAACGCATGCCCACCAAGATCGAAGGCAGAGCACCTGGAAAGATCACCTCGCGATAGAGCGCGCGCGTAGAAAGGCCGTAAATGCGCGCCATCTCCACGAGCTGCGGATCGACGCTGCGTACGCCGTGAAAGGTGTTGAGGTACACGGGGAACACCACACTCACCACGACGATGAATATCTTGCCGGTCTCCCCCAAGCCGAACCACAAAATCACGAGCGGCACGAGTGCGAGCGCGGGCACGGCGCGCAACATTTGCAGAGGACCATCCAGCAGCAGCTGCAGCGAGCGGGACAAACCGGTAGCGAGCCCAAGGCTGAGACCAATGAACGAGCCAATCACGACCCCGACCGTCGCACGCAGCGTACTCACGCCCAAGTGAATCAGGAGCTCTCCACTTAGCGTCATCCTCCATGCGGCGCGCAACACCTCGTACGGCGCCGGCAGGAGCCGCGCTGGAATTGCGCCGAAGCGTGAGAGGAGCTCCCAAAGGAGCAGCAACCCCACGGGCGCGATCCAGGGGGAAATGCGCTGAATCACGCCGCGCACGTGCGGCACTTCAGTCATGGCTTGGCCGCGTAGACTACCGCCGGCAAAACCGCGTCGGCGAGGCGAATTTCCTTTGGAATCAGCTCCAGTTTGCGGAAAGCGTCCGCGATGGCTTGCTGCTTAGCGATGACGTCGTCGGTGATGGGCAAGATGCCGTAGGTGTGGCGACGCTCGCTCAAAAGCAGCGCCTCGTAGGCGATGCCCGACGCTTCCGCCAAAGTCTTCGCGGATTGTTCTGGATTCTTGGCTTCCCAGTCGCTCAGCGCCTTGTACTCGTCGAGCACGGCGCGCACGAGCTCCGGGTGCTCCTGTGCAAATTCGCGGCGCACCACGTAGAAAAGATGATTGTCCACCAAACCTTCTCCATCGACGAGTGTGCGCGCCCCATTGACCTCGGCTGCGGCGAGGAACGGATCCCAAATCACCCAAGCGTCTACCTGACCCGTTTCGAATGCCGGTCGCGCATCTCCCGGAGCTAGGTAGGTCACGCTGACATCCGTGAGCGCGAGCCCAGACTGTTCGAGCGCTTTCAGCAAGAGATAGTGCACGTTCGAGCCGCGATTCAGCGCGATCTTCTTGCCCTTCAAATCGGCGACTTGCTTGATCGGCGAATCCTTACGCACCACGATGGCTTCGGCCTTGGGTGCTGGAGGATCGGTCGCGACGTACACGAACGAGACATTCGCCGCTTGCGCGAAGACGGGTGGAGTTTCACCCACATAGCCCACGTCGACTTCCTTGGCGTTGATCGCCTCGAGCAGAGCCGGCCCGTGCTTGAACTCCTTCCAGTTCGCCTGAGCGCCCTTTTGCTCCAACGTCTTCGTGAGGCTTTCACTGCGACTCTTGAGCAAGAACGGCGCGCCGATGCGCTGGTAGCCAAGCTGTACCTTGATCGTCTCGGTTGGGCGCGCGCTTTCCGTCGCTACCGGGGCTGTGTCGTTCGCGTGTTCGGTCTTCTTGCACGCACTCAGGGAGAGCGCGGCGCAAGCCAGCCAACCCAGAGCTTTGAACAGAGCTGTGTTCATGTTGTCACCCTTCAGTAGAAGAACACCTGCCACTGCAGATTGAATTGGTCGTACGCAGCCGAACCATCCGGAACCAACCGCGTGTAGAAGGCCTTGAGGTTGCTGTTGTGGCCGTAGGCCCAGAACGCCAAGCCGCCGCCGAAGTCGGTTTCGTCACCCGCGGCGCCTTCGCCCCAACGTTGCTCGAAGCGTGCGATTGGACTCAACTTGAGCGAATCGAGGCGATAGCCTGCCTCTGCCATGAACGCTGTTTGCTTCGGCAGCGCCACCAGGTCGCCGCCATTGCGATGGACGACGTTCACTTGAGCCGTGATCGCGTCCTTGCCGATCGGGAGATCGAGAAAAGCATCACCCGCGATGGTTCGGTAAGAACCGTCCTTGTCGTACTGGAAGTCCGCTGCGGCACCGATCGAGAAGATCTTCTTCGTTCCCAGATATGTTCCGCCGTAAAAGAAGTTGACCTCGGGATCGAGGAAGTTGACCTGAACGCGTCCGGCTAAGCGAAATGAGTTCCGCGCGGGAGCGGACTCGGCGCTCGGAGGGCGGCGCTTTCCCTGGAAGATCCCGGCACGATACTCGATGGGCCCCACGATGCCGCGCAACTCCGCGCCGAGGTCGCGACCGTAAGGATTGCCCGTGCTTCCGAACACGGTGTTGTGCCGGAAGGTGTTCAGGAAAAAGTCCCAGCTATAGATGCTGCTGCCGCCTTGCAGAACGTTGTGCGCACCCGGCGGAATGAAGAGACCCGCATCGATTTTGAGTTTGTCGTCGATGGCGCGGAACGTAACGAAAGCATCTTTGGTCGAAATGCCAGGGCCATTCTTGAGCGATTGGTCGCCGGCGGGCGCCTTCATCAAATCGGCGAAATCGGTATCGAAGAAGTACTCGAAATCGCGCAATACCGTGCCGCCCAGCAAGATCGAGAAGCGGCGCAAGAACAAGTTGTGACTGATGTCGTTGTTGACGGAATTGCCGCGCGCCTCGTATTGGCCTTGCCACAGCAAACCAAAGCGAATGCTAGTGCGGTTGCCGAGCTCGAGCTTCAGCTGTGTGGGAGCCGGTACGGGCGGAGTTGGCAACTGTGCCGGAGGAGCGTCCGTTGCTCTGGCCGGGTCTGGCGCAACGAGCGCTGGCGGCGCTGGCGCAACGAGCGCTGGCGCAGGCGTGGGCGCGGCGGCGGGTGACGTGGGCGCATCAACGGCTGGCGTGGCACCTGGTTCTGCAGTGGTTGCCGGCGCCGCTGTTGGCGCGGTCGCAGTCGTTGCGGGCGCCGGTTCGGTCTGGGCAGCCGCGGTTTCGATTAGTCCAAGTAAGTGGAAGGCGAAGACGAGCGGAACGACGAATTTTTCGCGAAGCATATCGGTCTTTCGAGAGCTCGGCTGCGAGCGCGAGCGGGTACGCCGTGCGCATAGGCAGCATCGGTGCCAACGTGAGAAAACGCGCACGCTTGGTTTTGCAGCACATGCAACCCGAACGGCTTGCTGCCTGAGCAACACGCGAGCAGCACAATCTGCGTCTCGAGAAGCGCGAAACGCTCAGTTGCGACGCGAAGCGTGTCTGTGCGGCAGACTTATTTCACAACGCGCGGCGATTTTCGCTTGCCTCCTCCATTAAAATAGACCAATAGCCATCAAAAAGGAATGTCACGCCCGTCCTCGTCACCCACTGGTTCTCTCCGCCAGGCGTCAGCGCAAGCTCCGCGTAGACACGCACGCTGTCCCTGAGGCGGGCAGCGGCTCGCGTGGTCGCTCGCTCGTCCTCGACGGAGAAGAACATGCCGTTATTGACCATCAATGACCCCAACGCTCACTCTCTCTCGGTGCGAGCCAAGGCGCTGGTTTTCGAAGATCCGCTATCTCGCGCGGTGCTCGCGCGCCTGCAGCAAGTTGCCCCGAGTGACGCCACGGTGCTCGTAACCGGCGAGACCGGAACCGGCAAAGAGATCATTGCTCGGCACATCCACGAGCTCAGCCCGCGCCGCGGGCGGCCGTTCGTTGCGGTCAATTGCGGAGCGTTGGCAGAGTCGCTGATCGAAAGTGAGCTGTTTGGCCACGAGAAGGGCGCATTTACGGGTGCAATTTCGAGCAAGGCAGGTTGGTTCGAAGCGGCCACTGGTGGCACGCTGTTTCTGGACGAAGTCGGGGATCTGCCACTCGCGATGCAGGTCAAACTGTTGCGCGTCTTGCAGGAAGGCGAGGTGGTCCGCGTTGGTGCGCGCCAGCCCGTGCGCATCGACGTGCGTCTGGTGGCAGCCACCAACGTGCTGTTGGAGGAAGCGGTTGCAGCTGGCCGCTTCCGCGAAGACCTATTTTATCGCCTGAACGTGGCCTCGCTGGTGCTGCCGCCGTTGCGCGAACGCCCGCGCGACATCCTGCCGTTGACCGAATATTTCATCGATTTTTATCGGCGAAGGCTCGGTCTTGGCAGCATCAGTGTCAGTAGCGACGCCATCGATCGGCTGTCGCAGCACACTTGGCCCGGTAACATTCGCGAGCTCGAGAACGTGGTTCACCACGCGCTCTTGGTTTGCAAAAATGGGCAGATCGGCGCCAGCGACTTGCGGCTCACATCGCTGCCTGCGCGCCCGAAAGTGGCTGAAGTGGTCGGCGCTCCGCTCGCACCGACGGACGCGCTGGTGCAAGCGCTCACGCAGCTGTTCGATGCTCAGCTGCCCGACTTGTGGGACACCATCGAACGCGCCGTGATGAGATCCGCGTACGAGTACTGCGAGCGCAATCAATTGCAGACGGCACGCTTGCTCGGCATCAGTCGCAATGTCGTACGCGCTCGCCTCGTCGAGTACGGCGAGCTGCCCGCTTCCGTACGGCCGCCGCCACCAGCGCCGCCGCAAGTCGAAAGTAAGGCGACCTTGTTGCACTTGGCGAAAGCCACAGCTGAGCCAGTCGTTCGCATTGGTTATCAGCGCTTCGGCCTGCTGCCGCAGGTGAAGGAGCAGGGAGGGCTCGAAGCCGTGTTCCGCACGCGCGGTCGGCGCATCGAATGGATCGAGTATCCCGGCGGGATCCAGATGGTCGAGGCTTTCCAAGCCAGCGAGCTCGCGCTGGGTGGCGTTGGTGAAGGTCCGCCCGTGTTCGCTCACGCGGCCAGCGTTCCCATTGTCTATGTTGCCGCCGAAGCACCGGCACCGCGCGATGAAGCATTGATTGTCCGCGCCGACTCCCCGCTTCGTTCCGTGCGTGAGCTACGCGGCCGTCGCGTGGCGCTGAACCGGGGAGCCAATGTCCATTACCTCCTGATTCGTGCGTTGGAAGAGGCAGGCCTCGCCTATGACGACGTCGAGGTGGTGTATCTTCCTCCAGCCGAAGCGCGCATCGCGTTCGAGCGGCACGAGGTGGACGCGTGGGCAATCTGGGCTCCATTCCTGACAGAGCTTCAAAAAGAAGGAGCCCGTGTACTGCGCGATGCCGCCGGTCTCGCGGACAACGCGGTGGTCTACATCGCGAACCCGTCGTTCGTGAAGGCGGAACCAGAGCTCGTGGATTTGTTCTTTGCGCAGCTCGCTGGCGTCGCGGTGTCACTGGCGCCTCATCGCGTGCCCCGTCGCGTCGACGAGAGTTTGATGGCCGGCCAGCAAGCGGTCGCCGACGCGTTTCATCGCCACAAGCTCATTGGCCGAGAAGTGCGAGTGCGCGATGTGCACGGCCCTGTGCGAGAAGCGGTTGGGGCCAGCGTGGGTCACCGGCCGAGCTCGCCAGCGCACGAGCTCGGCGGCTTTTCGTGAAGCGTTAACTCTGTGACCGGTTTGGAACGATATCGTTGGCGATGATCTCGCCGAATGGCCCGGTCAAATTCAGTTCGGGTTCCGCTTCGGTTCGCGCCAGCGGCAACTTGGGGAATAGCAGCTCCGCCGTGCGATAGGCCTCTTCCAAGTGCGGATAGCCGGAGAGGATGAACGTTTCGACACCCAGTTCGCGGTATTCGAGCATGCGTGCCGCCACGGTTTCTGCATCGCCGACCAGTGCGGTACCGGCGCCGCCGCGCACCAAACCGACGCCTGCCCACAGATCCGGGCTCACTTCCAATTTGTCGCGACGCCCCTGGTGCAGACTCGACATGCGGCGCTGACCTTCGGAGTCGAAGCGCGAGAACGAACGCTGCGCTGCGGCGATGGCAGCGTCGTCCAGACGACTGATGAGTTCATCCGCGGCGGCCCAGGCTTCACTGCGAGTGCGGCGAACGATGACGTGCAGACGGATCCCAAAACGCAAGCTGCGCCCGAGCTCCGCGGCGCGTCGCCGCATGTCGCGGATCTTCTCGGCAACCGCCGCTGGAGGTTCACCCCAACTGAGATAAACGTCCACGTGTTTCGCTGCGAGCTCGTGACCCGCTGGCGACGATCCGCCGAAGTAGAGCGGAGGGTACGGGCGTTGCACCGGTGGATACAGGATCTTGGCGCCCTTCACACGCAGATGCGCTCCTTCGAAGTCCACGCTTTCACCGGCAATCACCCGCCGCCAAATCGTGAGAAACTCGTCGGTCTGGCGATAGCGAGCGTCGTGGTCGAGGAAGATGCCGTCGCCTTCTGCTTCCGTGGGGTCGCCGCCGGTAACCACATTGATGAGTAGGCGACCTCCGGAAAGGCGGTCCAGCGTGGCAGAGATGCGCGCGCCGGCCGTGGGCGCGATGATGCCTGGGCGCAACGCGACCAGGAATTTCAAGCGACGCGTGCAGGGGACGACGGCAGCAGCGACTGGCCAAGCGTCCTCGCAGGAGCGACCCGTGGGCAACAACACTCCGCCGAAGCCCAGGGCATCAGCGGCTTGAGCGATCTGTTGCAAGTAGGGCAGGCTCACCGAGCGAGCGCCCTCGGCCGTGCCTAAGTATCGGCTGTCGCCGTGCGTCGGAAGAAACCAGAACATCTCCATCTTGCGTCCTCTGTTGCGAACTGGAAACGTTCGCTCGACACGCGCAAAGCAAAGAACGGACCCGAGCTTGCGGCGTGCTCGAATGGTTCGCTGACGGGCGTTCAGGGTGGTGGCAACTGCTGCGCTAGCAACAACTCGCACGCAGTCCTGCAGTGGAACCAACAGCCGCCCGTTGAGCACCGCCGCAAAAAAGCGCACGATTTGCAGCGCCGCAGGGAGCAGCGCGGCTGGCATGCGCCGTGCGTAGCGCGCTCGCCATGCAGCAAGGGACGGAGCTTCGTACGAACGCCGATGCGGTGGCCGAACGCCTCGTGCAGAGCTTCGACGCGTCCGCTGTGGATCGCGATCGCGCTGGCGGCACCGCGTTGAATGAGCGCAACGAATTGCGAGGCAGCGGACTCTTGAGCCTGTCGGTTCCGCGCGAGTACGGCGGGGCAGGTGACTCATTCGCGTCGGTGATGCGCCTCGTGCGCCGTTTTGCGGAAGTGGATGCTTCGATTGCGCATTTGTTCGGTTTTCATCACCTGCTGCTGGCCACCGTGCGCTTGTTCGGGCGCCGCGAGCAGTGGGAACGCGCGTATCGCGAGGCTGCTCCCGGCAAGCTGTTCTGGGGCAATGCCCTGAACCCGCTCGACACTGGAACCCGGTTGCGAGCCGAGCGTGGTGTTCTCTACATCAGCGGCAAAAAGAGCTTCTGTTCGGGTGCGCGCGATTCCGATCGCTTGATCGTCTCTGCGCATCGAGAAGATTCGCAGAAGCTCGTGGTGGCTTCGATTCCTTCGTCTCGTGCAGGGATCGTGATCAACGAGGACTGGGACAACATCGGGCAACGCCAGACCGACAGCGGTAGCGTCGAGTTTCACGATGTGACGGTGGACGAAGCGGAGCTCCTCGTCGAGCCAGGACCGCTCAGTACGCCGTTCGCGTCGCTGCGGCCGTGCATCGCGCAGCTGAGCCTATCCAACGTTTACCTCGGCATTGCGCGCGGTGCGCTGTCAGCCGCTCGCGAGTACACCCTGAACCAGCGCAGAACCTGGATTAATTCGGGGGTAGCGAATGCAGCACAAGACCCTTATGTGCTGCATCACTACGGGCAAATGTGGGTCGATCTAGAGGCCGCACGCCTGCTCGCTGATGACGCCGCTCGGGCTTTGGACGCGGCTTGGATACACGCCGAAGCAGTTAGTCCTGAGGAGCGCGGCGACGTTGCGTTGCGAGTGGCTGCAGCCAAGGCGCAAAGCACGCGCGTCAGTCTCGACGTGAGCGTGCGCATCTTCGATGTCATGGGTGCGCGATCGACTTCAAAACGCGCCGCCATGGATCGCTTCTTCCGCAACGCGCGCACGCATACGCTGCACGATCCGCTCGACTACAAATTGAAAGAGCTCGGCGACTGGGCGCTCAATCACGCCTTTCCGAAACCGAGCTTCTATTCATGAAAGGCACTGCAAACAGATGAGCTTCGAATCAGTCAAAGCCGCGATTGCGGCAGTCGCCCGCGGTGAGCTCGTGGTCGTGGCAGACGACCGCGATCGCGAAAACGAAGGCGACCTGATCTTCGCTGCCAGCGCTGCGACCCCGGAAAAGCTCGCATTCATGGTGCATCATACCAGCGGTATCGTGTGCGTCGCCGCGCGCGCGAGCCGCCTCGAGGCGCTCGAGCTGCCCTTGATGGTTCCGCAAAACAACGAATCGTACCAAACTGCATTCACGGTTTCGGTGGATTACCGGCACGGCACCAGCACGGGTATTTCTGCATCGGATCGCAGCGCGACGGTGCGCGCGTTAGCCGAGTCCGCCACGCGACCGCAGGATTTGGCGCGACCGGGACACGTGTTCCCGTTGCGCGCGCGTGAAGGCGGCGTGCTGGCGAGAGGGGGGCACACCGAGGCAGCTTGCGACTTGGCTGAGTTGGCTGGTTTGCCACCGCTGGGCGCGCTCGCCGAGATTGTGAATCCCGATGGCAGCATGGCGCGTCGCCCAGAGCTAGTGCGCTTCGCCGAGCATCACGGGCTAGTTTACACCACGATTCACGAGCTGATCTGCTATCGCCGAGCTCTGCTGCAACGCGAGTCGACGCGTGACGCCGTCGTGCGCGCGAACGCGAGTGTTGCCCTGCGCGCAGTCCAGCAACACGCGCTGTTGCTTCGCGATCAACAGGCGGCATCGCAGCAAGGTTGCGAGCTCTGAAATGAAGGTCTCTTGTCGCCTTTGGCTCGGCATGCTTGCTGCATTGTGTGTGGCTGCGACCGAGGAAACATGAGTCGTTTGAGCGCAGTCGCAATCACAGGTAGTTTGACGAGCCCGTCGCGAAGCTCCGCATTGGCGCGCACGGTGCTGAGAGCACTCGAGGGGCTCCACAGCTTCGATTCGGTGTTGTTCGAAGTGGCGAGCAGCGCGCGTTCGCTGGGCCAGGCTCTTCACCGCGGTGAGGTGTCGGCGGACGTGGAGCAGGCGCTGCTCGCCGCAGAGCAGGCGGATGTGCTCGTGGTGGTGACGCCGGTTCATCGCGGCTCGTTCTCTGGGCTGTTCAAGCATTTTTTCGATCTGCTCGATGCCAAAGCGCTGCTCGAGGTGCCGGTAATCCTTGGCGCCACCGGCGGCAGCGAGCGACACACTCTGATTTTGGACCACGCGCTGCGCCCACTGTTCGCGTTCTTTCGTGCGCAAACAGTACCCACTTGTCTGTTTGCGACCGAGCGTGATTTCGATGCCGACACGCGCCCTAGTGACGCCATCATCGCGCGCGCCGAACGCGCTGCCAAGCAAGCCACGTCGTTGCTACGACCGCCCGCGTTCAGGCGTTCGGATCCCTCTTACGAACCAGCGCGAGCCGAATCGATCATGGATCTGAATTCGTCGTTACGTCTTGTTTCGAAGCGAGAGCTGTCTCGCAGTGGAGAATTGAAAAATGAGCAACGTTGAGCACGCGCGCAATACGGGCATTCGCTTCGCCTACTGGGTTCCCAACGTCAGCGGCGGGCTCGTCATCAGCAAGATCGAGCAGCGCACCAGCTGGGAGCTCGATTACAATTTGAAGCTCGCACGCCTAGCCGAGAAGAATGGCTTCGACTACGCACTCAGCCAAATTCGCTTTACGGCGGGGTACGGCGCCGAGTTCCAGCACGAGCCGGTTTCGTTCACGCATGCGCTCTTGGCCGGCACCGAACGCCTCAAAGTGATCGCCGCGATTCTGCCTGGACCGTGGAACCCCGCGCTCGCTGCCAAGCAGCTAGCCACCATCGACATTCTGACCAACGGTCGTGTAGCCGTGAACATCGTGAGCGGTTGGTTCAAGGGTGAATTCCGCGCAATCGGCGAGCCCTGGCTGGAGCACGATGAACGCTACCGCCGCTCCGAGGAGTTCATCCGCGCATTGAAGGGGATCTGGACGCAGGAGAGCTTCACTTTCAAGGGTGACTTTTACCGGTTCGAAAACTACTCGCTCAAACCCAAGCCCCTGCAGCAGCCGCACCCCGAAGTCTTTCAGGGCGGCAGTTCCCGCGCGGCGCGTGACATGGCTTCACGCGTCTCCGACTGGTACTTCACCAACGGCAACACCGTCGAAGGCATCAAGGCGCAAGTCGATGACATTCGAAAGAAAGCAGCCGCGAATGGTCACTCGGTCAAGATCGGCGTGAACGCATTCATCATCGCTCGCGACAGCGAGGAAGAAGCCAAGACGGTGCTTCGCGAAATCATCGAGAAGGCCGATCCAGAAGCGGTCAACGCCTTTGGTCACGAGGTGAAGCAGGCTGGCAAGGCTTCGCCCGAAGGTGAGGGCAACTGGGCCAAGAGCAGCTTCGAGGACCTGGTTCAGTACAACGACGGCTTCCGCTCGAATCTGATTGGCACGCCCGAGCAGATTGCCGAACGCATCGTGGCGCTCAAGGCGGTCGGCGTCGATCTCATCCTGGTCGGCTTCCTGCACTACTTGGAAGAGGTCGAGTACTTCGGCAAGCGTGTTTTGCCGCTCGTGCGCGAGCTCGAGGCGCGCCAAGCCAAGGCCGCGTGAGGAGATCGGCGTGACGTCCGCTCAAGCTCTGCTCCAAGTCGAAGGCATCTCGTTGTCGTTCGCAGGCGTGCACGCGCTGCGCGACGTCGGATTTGCGGTGTATCCGGGAGAGATCCTGGCGATCATCGGTCCGAATGGCGCCGGTAAGAGCTCGCTGCTCAACGTGGTGAGCGGGCTCTACCGAGCGCAAGCGGGAGTAATTCGCTTCGCTGGGCGCGAGCAGACGGCGCTCGATCCTCACGCGGTGGCGCTCCACGGGATTGCGCGCACCTTCCAGAACCTCGCGTTGTTCAAGGGCATGACCGTGCTCGAAAACGTGCTCAGCGGGCGCATCTTGAAGACTCGCGTCCGGCTAATCGAGCACGCATTGTCGCTGCCGCGCGCGCGCCGTGAAGAAGCCGCGCAACGCGCGCACGTGGAGCGGCTGCTGGCTCTGCTCGGCATCGCGGAGCTTGCGGACGCGGTCGTCGGCAAGCTGCCGTACGGGCTGCAAAAACGCGTCGAGCTCGCGCGCGCTCTGGCAGCAGAGCCGAAATTACTACTGCTCGACGAACCCATGGCGGGGATGAATGCGCACGAAAAGCGCGAGATGAGTGGCTTCATCCTCGCCGCCAATGAGGAGCTCGCCACCAGCGTGATCCTCATCGAGCACGATATCGGAGTCGTGATGGGTCTGTCGGATCGCGTGGTGGTACTCGAATATGGCCAAAAAATCGCGGACGCCGCGCCGGACGTGGTGCGCGCGGATCCCAGAGTGATCGCGGCGTACCTCGGAGTGGCGCACGCCGACGCGGCTTGAGCCGGGTGAGTCGAGTCATGTCGTTCTTTCTGGAAGTGTTGGTTGGCGGCTTGCTCGCGGGCGTCATGTACTCGCTGGTCGCCATCGGCTTCGTGCTCATTTACAAGGCGTCGGGCGTGTTCAACTTCGCGCAGGGCTCGATGGTGCTCTTCGCCGCATTGACGTTCGTTAGCCTGGTGGAGCGTGGCTTGCCTGCCTGGGCCGCGTTGCTGCTGAGCCTAGTCGCCATGTTGGTGCTCGCCGTTGGGATTGAGCGTGTGGTGTTGCGCAGGCTCGTCAATCGCCCGCCAATTACGTTGTTCATGGCCACCTTGGGTCTGAGCTTCGTGATCGAGGGGTTGGCGCAAACCTTGTTTGGAGCCCAGGTGCACGGCTTGGATCTCGGCGTGGAAGACGTGCCGATTCAAATTGCTGGCGTCTCGCTGAGTAAGTTGGATTTGGTGGCAGCGGGCAGTGCCGGAGCGTTGGTTATCGTCCTTGCGCTGCTGTTCAACAAGACTCGCCTCGGTATTGCCCTGCGAGCAGTCGCGGACGATCCCTTGGCTGCGCTCGCGGTGGGCGTCGATTTGCGTCGAGTTTGGGGCGTCGTGTGGGGTGTTGCTGGCGTGGTTGGTCTCGTAGCGGGCTTATTGTGGGGTGCGCGCTTGGGCGTGCAGTTCTCGCTGTCTTTGATTGTGTTGAAGGCGCTGCCAGTGCTGATTATTGGTGGGTTTTCGTCGATCACCGGCACCATCGTGGGCGGACTGATCGTCGGCGCCAGCGAGAAGCTCGCGGAGATCTATGTCGGACCGCTAATGGGCGGCGGCATCGAGAACTGGTTTCCTTACCTCTTGGCTCTGGGCTTCTTGCTGGTCAAACCGACTGGATTGTTCGGTGAGGCTGCGGTGGAGCGAGCATGACGATGCAGCGTGAACAAGCATTGCTCTCGCAGCCGAGCGCGCCGCGGATTCGCATCGAGGCGGGCGTGGTGCGCAAGTACGCGCCGTGGGCGGCGTTGGGTTTGGTTGGGTTCGTGCTGCTCCCGGTGGTCGGCAACGACTATGTCTTCAGCGCCCTACTGATTCCGTTTCTGGTGTTGTCGCTCGCAGGGCTCGGGTTGAACATCTTGACGGGCTACACGGGGCAGCTGTCGATCGGCTCGGCAGCGTTCATGGCGGTGGGCGCCTTCGCCACATACAACTTCGAGCTTCGTGTGCCAGGTTTGCCGCTGCTCGTGAGCATCGCCTTGGGTGGTGGCAGCGCTGCGCTGCTGGGGATCCTGTTCGGCTTGCCGAGTCTACGCATCAAGGGTTTTTACCTGATCGTATCGACACTAGCGGCGCAGTTCTTCGTGGAATGGGCTTTGACCAAGTTCAGCTGGTTTTCGAACGACAACCCCTCGGGCGTGATCACCGCGCCGCCTCTGCAGGTGGCTGGCTACGATTTTAGCTCGCCGGCTGGGCGATACCTGCTCACGTTGTTCATCGTCAGCGGCCTAGCGCTGGTGGCGCGCAACCTCGTGCGTAGCCAAACCGGCCGCAACTGGATGGCCGTTCGCGACATGGATACCGCCGCGGCTGTGATCGGCATCCCGATTCTGCGCACCAAGCTGCAGGCCTTTGCGGTGAGCTCATTCTATTGCGGCGTCGCCGGTGCGTTGTGGGCGTTCGCTTACCTCGGAACGGTGGAGCCACATGGCTTCGATTTGCAACGCTCCTTCCAGGTGCTCTTCATCGTGATCATCGGAGGGCTTGGCAGCCTCTCCGGCGCATTTTGGGGCGCAGCATTCATCGTGCTGCTACCGATTCTGCTCAACCACCTCGCCACTGGCTTCTTCGCCGGCGTGGTGGATCCGGGCCACCTCGAGAACCTGCAGAAGGTGCTGTTCGGAAGCCTGATCATCTTTTTTCTCATCAAGGAACCTGAAGGTTTGGCGCGCCTCGTTCGCACACTGCGCGAACGCTTGCAAAGGCGAGTCGTCCCGCACTGAGCGGTTCCTGAGACCAGCAGTAAATCGAATTTCGGGCGTGCCCCTGGCTCGCAATGGAGGATAGCGTGAAACGAACGGTGAATTGGGAATTGGTTTTGGCTGCGTCGGTGTTGGCGCTCGTTCACGGTTGCAACAACAAGACGGCTGACAAGGCGCAAGGTCCGGCGCCAACTTCCAGCTCCGTGGCAGCTGCCGTCCCCGATGGCAAGGCGGTAACCCCTGGCGCACCCGAGCAATACTTCCCACTGCAGAGCTATCGAGTGGGTCCGTACGCGGCAGGTGGAACGGGGTTTTTCGGTGGGTTCATCGACTATCTCAATCTGATCAATTTGCGTGATGGTGGCGTCAACGGAGTCAAGCTCACCTGGTCCGAATGCGAGACCGAGTATGTCGTCGAGCGTGGCGTTGAATGCTACGAGCGCCTGAAGAAGGGCCTGAACGGCGCGCCCGCCGCGGCGACGAACCCACTCAGCGTGGGAATCGCGTACGCAACTCTGGATCGCTCCACCACCGACAAAATTCCGCTCATCACGATCAACCACGGTCGCACCGATTCGACCGACGGGCGCGTCTTTCCCTATGTTTTCCCGCTGCAGCTGAACCCGTATAGCGAAGTGTCGGCAATCATCAATTACATTGCCACGCGCGAAGGCGGTGCCGAAAAGCTTGCAAAGAAGAAGATCGTCACCCTTTACCACGGCTCGCCCTACGGAAAAGAGACGCAGTCCGTGCTCGACGTGCTCGCCAAGAAGTACGACGTCGAAATCAAGCACATCGAGGTGCCACACCCCGGCAACGAGCAGCAATCGCAATGGCTCGACATCAAGCGCTACGCTCCGAACTGGGTCATTCTGCGCGGCTGGGGAGTCATGAACCCCGTTGCGATCAAGACTGCCGCAAAGACTGGTTACCCAGTCGATCACATCATCGGCAACATCTGGAGCAACTCGGAAGAAGACGTGCGCCCGGCTGGCAGCGTCGGCAAGGGCTACATCTCCATCACGACACATCCCTCCGGGACGGATTTTCCGGTGGTCGCCGACATCAAGAGAGTGGTCGTCGACGCCGGCAAGGGCAACCTCGAAGATCCGAAGCGCTTCGGCAGCGTTTACTACAACCTCGGTGTCATCAACGGCATCCTGAACGTGGAAGCGGTGCGGATCGCACAGGCCAAGTTCGGAAAGCGAGCGCTGAGTGGCGAGGAAACTCGCTGGGGCTTCGAGCACCTCGCCATTGATGAGGAGCGCTTGAAGGAGCTCGGAGCGACTGGATTGCTCCAGCAAATCAAGCTGTCGTGCGAAGATCACGAGGGCGGCGGGCGCGTGCGCTTTCAGCAATGGGACGGCGAAAAGTGGCAGCTCATCAGTGACTGGGTAGCGGCCGATCGCGCGTTGCTCCGTCCCATCATCGAGAAGTCTGCTGCCAGGTACGCGCAGGAAAAGGCCATCAAGCCGCGCGATTGCGCCGCAGAGACCGAGAAGTAGCCCGAACGCGGTCGAGCGCCAACGCAGCCAGAGGAAGGCAGTCCGCGATGTCGGAAAACAATACCGCCCTGCTCGTACTCGAAGACGTCGAGGTCGCGTACGAAGGCATCATTCTCGGGCTGCGTGGCGTGTCGTTGCGAGTCGAACCAGGCGGCATCGTCGCGCTGCTGGGTCCGAACGGCGCCGGAAAAACTTCCACCTTGAAAGCAGCGTCAGGCCTGTTGCGCGCGGAGCGCGGCGAGGTAACACACGGCAAAATCGAATACCGCGGGAGCAGCAGCGTCGAAACGCCCGCACGTGAGTTGGTAAAAGCCGGGTTGGTGCAGGTGCTCGAGGGACGACATTGCTTCCCTCACTTCACGGTGGAGGAAAACCTCGTCTCGGGAGCTCTCGTGCGCCGCCCGCCTCGGCGCGAACTCGCAGCCAAGCTCGAACGTGTCTACGCTCGCTTTCCTCGCTTGAATGAGCGACGACGCACACTTGCCGGGCTCACTTCCGGCGGTGAACAACAAATGCTGGCTCTTGCCCGCGCGCTGATGTCCGATCCCTCGCTCGTGTTGCTCGACGAACCTTCCATGGGCTTGGCACCGTTGCTCGTCGAGGAAATCTTCGAAATCGTCAAGGCCCTCAACGAGCAAGACGGCGTCAGCTTCCTGCTCGCTGAACAGAACGCGACCCTGGCGTTGCGCTACGCGAGCTACGGCTACGTGCTCGAGAACGGCAAGGTAGCCATTGGTGGATCGAGTAGCGATCTCGCGGCACGCGATGATGTGCGCGAGCTCTATCTCGGCGTGCAGCGAGACGGCACCAGGACTGCTCCGCTGCGCGTGCGTCGGCGCACGAGGCCAGAGCAGGCCGAAGTCGACGCGAGCTAGTGGCGGCTGCTCGCAAGCGAGTTGCAAACCCTTTCAGTGCTTTCTGGGCGCACGCTGCGCCGAGCGGAGTGCTGCCTTCACTTCACAAGGATATCAACGTTGAACGCTTCGATCCGACAATTGCTTCAGCTTTCGAGTTTGGGTTTGATCTTGGGTGCCGCGCCAGCGCTTCTTGCTCAGCCGAACGAGCACGCAAACCCCGCTGCATCTACGCCTCAGCAACCCGCAGCAGCAGCGCCTGCGCAACCCGCAGCACCTGCGCCCGCAGCTACATCCGCGCCACCCGGAGCGACATCTGCGCAGCCTGCAGGAGCATCCGCGCAGCCCGCAGGAGCATCCGCGCAGCCCTCAGCTGCATCCGCGCAGCCCTCAGCTGCATCCGCGGCATCTACGACGGGCACCCCGGTGGTTGCCTCACCCGAGTCGACGCAACCACCTACCGCGGCGGCGCCCGCAGCGCCGCTTCCCTCCGAGCCGGAGCCGCCCGCACCAACTCTGCCCCAGACCTTGAAAGACAAGCTGAAGATCGGTGGCGGCGGCATTCTTTGGTACTACCAGCCCACGATTGCTGACCAGAAGAACAACCTCGAGTTCTTCAATGTCAGGCTCACTTTCGACGCCAACTTCGGCGGTGGGTTTGCTTTTCACCTCGAACCACGTTTCCGCGACACCAAACTGCGCGCGTTTTTCGCTGGCACCGCTTGGATTCAGGAGGGCTACGGCTCGTATTCGCTCTCCACTCACACCATCAAAGTGGGAAAAGTCTACAGCCAGCTCGGTTTGTTCTGGGATAACTCGTTTTGGGGCAACGTGCAGGTTTACGACGGCCTCAAGCTAGCGCCCGACTACGGCGTGTCGGTCGAAGGCAAGTTCGATCTCGATCCGGCGTTCCACCTCGGTTACGCGGCGCAATTCTTCCTGGTGGACGGATCCACCAATGTCTCCCTGCCGGCGCGTGACACCATTTCGATTCCCGACTCTCGCCGTCGGAACGAAATCATCCTGCGCGTGGATCCCACATACAAGTTCGGTGCCGGTGGCGAGGCACGCCTCGGTCTATCGGGTGCGCATCTGCAAGCGGACTCTCCGGGCATTCCGGACGACGAGGTTTGGCGGTACGCCCTCGACGCGAAGGTCGGCTATGCGGGCTTTGGATTGTGGGGGGAGTATCTTCACCAGAACGGACAGAGCGTCATTGACTATCCGATTGCGAGCCTGCCGGCGACCGATACATCACCAGCCGTTCCAGGTCGCGCGTCAGACGACATCGACTACTTCCTGGTGGGCGCGGAGTACACCTACGGCCGCGTCACCGGTCGCTACAATTTCAGCGCCGCGAACTACAAGGGTGTCGATGTCAAAGAGTGGATGCACGTGCCGGCGCTCGGCTTCAAGATCAACGACAATCTGCAGCTCGGCGCCGAGTACGTGCACTGGTCACGCTCTCTTTCAGGTGCACACGAGCGCTACAACCGAAGTTTCAACCTGCTCGTCTACGTGAGTTTCTGAGGCACCATGGCACATACGGCGATCCTGATCGCAGGCAGTCCCACAGCAAACTCCCGCTCGACTTCTGTGCTCGAAGCGATCGGTCGCGAGCTCGTGAAACGCGGTTGGGAAACGCGCAGTTACTCGGTCAACAGCTTCCCCAGCGACGCGCTCTTGCACGGCAGGTTCGACGCCCCTGAAGTCGTGCGGTTCGCGGCGGACATCAAATCGGCGTCGGCGCTGCTATTCTCGACGCCGGTGTACAAAGCCACGTACGCTGGCGCCCTCAAGGTCATCGTGGATCTAATCGATCCCAAGGCGTTAGCGGGCAAGGCACTGCTTGGCATCGCCACAGCGCGACTCGAAGCACACCTCGCTGAAGTCGATGTGAGCTTCCAGCGACTCTATGCTTTCTTCGCCGGCGCCCTGCCGTTGCAGACCTTGGCTTTACTGGACCCACAATTGGGGCCACCGGGTGAGCTAAGGCTCGATGCGGCTGCTCAGCAGAGCTTCGAAACTGCCGTTTCGCGGCTCGTGGGAGCGGTGGCGTGAACCCCTTCGCGGAGGTCGGCCACACGCACCATGCTTCGCCACGCCGCGAGCCATCGAACGAGCGCACGGAATCACCAATTCTGTCTGCTTCCGACCAAGACATCTTCTTCATGGCGCGCGCACTCGAACTCGCACGGCGCGGCACGCCAGCGCCGAATCCCCACGTTGGAGCGGTGGTAGTACGCCACGGGAAAATCGTGGGCCAAGGCTGGCACGAACGCGCCGGCACCGCGCACGCAGAAATCGTTGCCCTTCAACACGCATTCAGGTTCCAACACGCATCCAGTTCCCAACACTCATCCGGTCTCCAACACTCATCCAGCCTCGCGGCGCAGGCCACCCTCTACGTAACCCTCGAACCCTGCAATCACTTCGGCCGCACGCCGCCCTGCGTTGACGCTCTCCTCCGCGCACGCATCACTCGCGTCGTCATTGGATGTCCTGACCCAAACCGACTAGTGCTGGGGGGCGGTGCCCAACGTCTACGCGCCGCGGGCATCGAAGTCATTTCGGGCGTCCTGGAGCACGAGGCTCGCGAACTGATTGCTCCCTGGGCGGCTTTGCTGCCGTAGCCACTACACCTGCCGATCGCACACGGTTACGTGGGCGACACTCGGTGTGCGCCTCTCGGCGTTGTGAGTGGGCGATCCTCGGTGCGCGCCTCTCGTTGTGAATGCGCGAACGCCGGCTCCCTCTGTGAGGCGACCCGCCGGCGCCCTTGGTGAGTGTGCGCCGGTCTCAACTGGCGGAGCGGGCCGCAGCATCGCAGCCCACTCCGAGCGGTGAGCCGTCAGCTCCAGGCGTGAAGCGGTGGATTCACTCCGTTCAGGTGATAGTTGCCGATGATGGCGTACTTCCATCGCACCGGATCGTGCAGCGTGTGAGTGCGCGCGTTGCGCCAGTGCCGATCCAAGCCGTGTGCAGCCAACGTGGAACGAGTGCCACCCAGCTCGAATAACTTGTTCGTCGCTGCGATCGCGAGCTCCGTCGAAAAAATCTTCGATTCAGCCACAGCAATTTGAGCTTCGGCGACCGTCTCCGCAGTTGGCTTCGCCACGGCACGATCCACAGCCAAGCCTGCCTTGTCGAGCAAGGCTTGCGTTGCGCTGAGCCGCAGCTTCAACTCTCCGATCGCTTGAATCGTATAAGGATCGTCGCTGGCGCGTTCGAGCCCGCTATCCACCCACGCGCGCGTCTTCGTCTTTACGAACTCAATCGTATCTTCGATCGCGGCCCGCGCGATGCCGGTATCCACCGCCGCCTGAATGATCTGGAAAATGGCGCCGTCTGCAGTTGGGTGGTCGTATCCTTTGTAACCCGGCACTAAGTGCGTCTTCGGGACGCGAACATTCTCGAGCGTCACCGTCCCGCTCAACGTAGTTCGTTGGCCGAAGCTCGACCAGTCATCCACCACCGTGAGGCCGGGCGCATTGCGATCGGCGATGGCGTACCAAGCCTTCCCCTCCGCATCCAAAGCAACGATAGGCACCAGGTGAGCCAACAAAGCTCCGGTTGCGTAAAACTTCCGGCCATTGACGATGACGTGATCGCCGCCATCGCGAAACGTAGTTTCGAAATCGACCGCGCGCCGAGAGCCGAATTCCGAAAATGCATTTCCGAAGCGCACCCCCTTCAACACCTCAGAAAATAGCAGCCGCTGCTGCGCCGCGTCCGACACCGTCCGAATCGCGGCCACTACCCCCAGGTGATTCTGCGGAATCTGCCCGAGCGAAGGATCCGCCGCGGAAATGATCTCGATCACCCGAGCGAGCGTCACATACGACACCTCAGGCCCTCCGAATTGCTTCGGCACGTTGATAGACCAAAGTCCACTTTGCGAAAATGCGTCCAGCTCCTCGACGGGCCAGCGCCGCTCGCGATCGCGCTCGATCGCCCCTTGCGCAAACCGCGCAGCCAACGCACTGGCAACCTCGATCGCCTCCGCGTCATCGCGAACCACATGCGCCGCCTCGCTAGGTCTCGGCAAGCCCGGCACACCTTGAGCAGACGAAGAATTGTTCTGAACGGATTGAGTCATGAGCCTCCGCCCCGCGAGAGCACGTCGTGTGCCAACTCACACGCCAAAAGCAACCCCCGTTCCCAAAACGTTCGCCGCCGCCCGCCAGCCCCCATTGCTGCACACCACGCAGCGACTGCTTAATCATTGTTTCTCTATCAACAAAAACCATCGCCAAGCCCGCAAGCCCTCGCAACACAACCCACCGTGAAAGCCCGCAAGCCCTCGCAACACAACCCACCGTGAAAGCCCGCAAGCCCCTGCAATACAACCCGCCACCGCAACCGCTCGCACGCGGAGACACCCTCCGGATCCGCAGCTGACCCGGGAACACATTGCACAGCCACGTTATCCGCCCAAATCAAGTTTGCGTCTGACAGAAGACGTCCGCCGAAATCGGGTTCCGGTTCAGAAGGCGCGTCTAAGACCTCTGCCCGATCAAGCTCGCGCTGTAGCTCGCGCTGTGATGCGCGCCGAAGACATCTGCCCGAATCAAAGTTCCGGCTCTGGACCGCGGCACGAGAAAATCAGGGCCGCAGTTGGCGCGCCGAAGGTATCTGCGCAATCGAGCCCAACTAAGCGCCGCCGCGAAAGACCTCCGCCCCAATCAAGTTCCGCGCACGAACGGGGCACCAGCAATCGACGCCGCTTGGTGCGCCGGAAACCTCCGCCCCAGTCGAGTTCCGGTTCAGAAGGCGCGCCCAAGACATCTGCCCGAATCAAGTTCTCGCTGTGATGCGCGCGGAAGAGCTCCGCCCGAATCAAGTTCGCGTCTGAGGGCAATGCAACCGGCAGAAGGCATCTGCCCGAATCAAGTGCACACAGTATATAGGACTAGAGTGCAGAATTTGATTTCCGGGGAATAGGTGAGTGTGCTAGTAGTCGAGAGGTCGAATTCGAGGTGCGCAATGGGAGTGAAGCAACTCGCCCTCTCCTTTCCCGGTTCGTGGGGCGGACGACGTAAAGGTGCGGGGCGGCTGGCGGGTAACGGGCGCGGAAAGGTGCCGCATCGGCCGCGCCCAGAGCATAGGAAGGATCGGCCTGTGCTCATTACAATGCGCTCGAAGTGGCGCTGCTTGCGCACGCAGTTTGTTTTTCCCACCTTGCGGAAAGCGATTGCTGACACTCGATTGAGCCGTGTGAAGGGATTTCGGGTGTGTGAGTTTTCGGTGCAGGGAGACCATATTCATTTGCTTGTCGAAGCTGAAAGTTCGAAGGCGCTTCAGCGAGGCATTCACGCGTTGGCGATCCGTATCGCGAAGCGGACCAATCGTCTTCTGTTCGAGCGGGGTAAGTTCTTCGACGATCGCTACCACGCGCTCGAACTCACGACGCCACGCGCTGTGCGAAACGCGATCGTGTATCTGCTGGGGAACCATCGCAAACATTCGCCGGCGCGAGCTTCGGGCTGCGCCATCGATGTTTATTCGTCGGCTCCGTACTTCACAGGGTTCAAGGAACGGGCCAGCATACTATTGAACGACGCGTTGAGTTCACCTGGAGGTGTACCGGTCGACCGAGCCCAAACGTGGTTGCTCGCTCACGGCTGGAAACGTCATGGACTAATTTCAATCGAAGAAGCGCCGGCAAGTCGCTCTCACTGAACAGCGGCGGCAACCTCTCGCGCCGCACGCGCGCAACACGCCAACCGCGTGGCCGCCTTGGCGCGCCGCGTACCTCGTCTCAGCCAATCGCGTGCGTGCATCGCGCGCACGGCACGGACGGGCGCCTCGCAAGGCCCAGAGCGGAGCCCGCATCGACGTATGCCACAAAGTGCAGACCCCGCGCGCCGCATGGACAAGCGCCACGAAGCGCAGACCCCGCGCGCAACGATCCGGGCAGTGGAATCGGCGCCTCGCAAGGGCCCAGAGCGGAGCCCGCATCGACGTATGCCACAAGGCGCAGAGCCCGCGCGCCCCGGAGCGCAGTTCTGCAAGTCGCGCAATGTTCCAATCGCCGCGCGCGGAGCACCAATCAGTGTGGAACGGAGCGCCCGAGTGTTCCGCCCGCCGCACCTGGAGCACCAATCCGGTGTGGCGCGGAGCGTTCCAGTGTTCCGCGCGGCGCCGCCCACCGCTGGGTGCGGAAGGACGGTGTGCAGGCGGAGTGTGCTGGTGCGTCGGATGTGGGGATTGTCGAAATGTCTGGCGCGGCTTGGGGGAGACCGCTAAGGTTGAGCGAGATGTTCGGTTCAGTGCTCAGCGTCACGTGTTGCTGTCGTCCTTTGGGGACGGCGTAGCTCGACGCGAGTCTGCTTCGAAGGTTTGCCGTCCGCGATGCCGTGGGCGGCCGGCTCTCTTTTCTGCCGCTCGATTGGACCAGAGAGGAGAGTTTGGTGACAGAACTTCAGCTTTACGACACGTTCCGGCGTTCGGTGCACGGGTTTAGGCCGCGTGTTCCTGGGGTGGCGACGGTTTATAGCTGCGGGCCGACGGTGTACAGCCGGCAGCATCTGGGGAATATGCGTCCGTATGTGTTTGCGGACTTGTTGACGCGGGTGTTGCGGCTGCAAGGTTACGAGGTTCGGCACGTGATCAATATTACGGACGTTGGTCATTTGACGGACGACGCGGATGAGGGGGACGACAAGATGGAGCGGGCCGCGCGCGGGAGTGGGGATTCGGTGTTGGAGGTGGCTCGTGTGTGGACGGATTTGTTCAAGCGAGATTTGCGTTTGCTGGGGGTGAAGGAGCCGAGTGTGTGGGCGAAGGCGAGTGAGCATATCGCCGAGCAGATTGAGATGATTCAAGTGCTGGAGGAGCGAGGGTTTACTTATCGGTTGGCAGATGGGATCTATTTCGATACGGGGCGGGACGCGAGTTACGGGCAGTTATCGCGGTTGCGCGCGAGTCTGGGGCATGCGCGTGTGGAGGCAGCGTCGGGTAAGCGGCAGCCGGCTGATTTTGCGCTGTGGAAGTTTTCGCCGAAGGAGGGGCCGCGGCGGCAGTTGGAGTGGCCGAGTCCATGGGGAGTTGGGTTTCCTGGCTGGCACATCGAGTGCAGTGCGATGGCGACGCGTTATCTGGGGCGAGAAATCGATATTCACACGGGTGGTGTCGATCACGTGGCGGTGCATCACACGAATGAGATTGCGCAGTCGGAGAACGCGCTGGGTGTGAGTCCGTGGGTGCAGTTTTGGATGCATGGAGCGTGGTTGACCATGGAGGGGGATAAGATTTCGAAGTCGCGGCCGGAGGGCTCGGCACGAAGTTCGATTGGCATCGGTTTGCGCGGTGATCTGCGGCGGCCACCAAACTTGGATGATTTACGGAGTTTGGGAACGACTCCGGCGGGATTTCGGTACTACCTGTATACGGCGCACTATCGAAGTCCGTTGAATCTTACGGCGGAGGCGTTGCGCGCTGCGGAGGCGGCGCGACATCGGTTGGCGCTGGTGGCGCAGGCAGCGCAGGCAGCGCCGCCCGAACTCGAGAGTGCGCCCAGCGGGCTCGGATGGAGTGCGCCGCCGAACAGTGAGGGCCTAAGAAAAATACGTAGGAAGTTTTTCGATGCCTTATACGATGACTTGAACGCACCGCGGGCTCTGGCTGCTTTGTGGGAGATCGTGGAGCAACCAGAGCCGCTCGCCGAGCGCGGGCGGCTTGTGCGAGAGTTGGCCGCGACTATCGGGCTCGAGCTTCAGGACGAGGTCGAGTCTGGTTCGGATGAGGCTCATATCGAGGCTCATATCGAGGCGCTGGTGCAACAGCGCGAGGTTGCACGACGGGCACGCGATTTCGCGCTATCGGACGCTTTGCGCGCGGAGCTTTCGACGCATGGCGTTTTGGTCGAGGATTTGCCCAACGGGAGCAGGTGGCGTCGTGTTCCAGTGTGACACTCCGGCGCGACATTCCGACGTGACGTTCAGCGCGCGGCTGGTGCACTGGCATGCCGATGTGCTTTGCTGGTGCGGCCAGGATGTCAGCGCCGGTGGTTGTTTTCGAAAAGGTACATAAGGCGTACAAGGGGCAAACCGCGGTCGACCGGGTGAGCTTCAAAATCGAGCCGGGCAGTTGCTTTGGGTTATTGGGCCCGAACGGCGCCGGTAAGAGCAGCATCATGCGGCTGGTGTACGGCAAGGGGCGGCGCACGCCAGACGTGGCCAGCCGCGTTTCTGTGTTGGGTTTCGATCCGGAGCGCGACGAGTTGGAGGTGAAATGTCGTTGTGGAGTGGTTCCGCAGGAAGACAACTTGGATGAGGAGCTGAACGTCGAGCAAAACCTGTTTGTGTTTGCGAAGCTGTACGGGATCGCGGCGGGCGATGCGCGGCGTCGCATTGCGGAGTTGCTCGACTTCATGGAGCTCGGGGAGAAGCGGCGTTCGGCGGTGAACGAGCTTTCGGGAGGGATGAAGCGCCGGCTCACGATCGCACGCGCGTTGCTGAATCAGCCCAAGCTTTTGATTTTGGATGAGCCAACCACCGGGCTCGATCCGCAGGTGCGCCACGTGATTTGGGACAAGTTGCGGCGGCTGCTGCGCGACGGTCTAACGATCATGTTGTCGACTCACTACATGGAGGAAGCCTACGAGCTGTGTGACTCGATCCTGATTCTGGACAAGGGCAAGGTCATTCTGGAAGGTCCGCCTAGGCGCTTGCTGGCGGAGCAGATCGAGGCCTACGTGCTCGAGCTGAACGGGTCGGTGCTGGTCGATCGTGTCGTCGCGGTGGTGGATCGGGCTAAGGTGCGTATCGATCGCTCTCACGAAACGGTGCGTTTTTACGGTGCAGATCAGCAAACGTTGCTCGCTGCTGCTGCGGATCTCGCGCCGACAGAGTTCAGGTTGCGCACGTCGACGCTGGAAGACTTGTTTTTGAAAGCGACTGGTCGAGGCTTGAATGACGTCCAGTGAAAGGGCGTATCCGGGGTTGTGGCGACGGCTTTCGAGCGTCTGGTACCGGCACCTGAGGGTGTACTCGCGCAACTTGTTCAGTAACGGTTTTCCGCCATTCCTCGAGCCGATCATCTTTCTTCTGGGGATTGGTTTTGGGTTGGGGAAGTACGTCGCCGAGATGCAAGGGTTGCCCTATGTGGTGTTCTTGGCCACGGGGCTACCGGTCACGTCATCGATGTTCACGGCTTGCTACGAGTGCACGTTCGGGACTTTCGTGCGTCTCGAGTTCAGCAAAACCTACGAAGGCATGTTGGCAGCACCAATCAGTGTGCGCGATTTGTTCGCGGGCGAGCTCTTGTGGGCTGGCAGCAAGGGTTTCTTCTTTGCGGTGTGTGTGATCGCGGCGATGGCGGCGTTCGGGGCAGCACCGATGCCTGGCAGCTTGTTGGCTCCCGTCGTGGGGCTGCTCACTGGAACGGCGTTCGGGGCGCTTTCGCTCTATGTGACTTCGTTCGTGAAGAACATCAACCACTTCAACTTCTTCTTCACTGGGCTTTTGTCGCCGATGTTCTTCTTTTGCGGCGCCGTATTTCCGCTCGAGCAACTCCCGACGTCGCTGCGCGTGGTGAGTGAGTTTTTACCGCTCACGCACGCGATTCGCCTGGCGCGTTGCATCGCCCTTGGGCAATGGTCGGCGCTGCTGGTTTGGGACACCGTGTATCTGGTCGTATTCAGCGTGCTCGTGGGTCACTTGGCCATCGAGCGTTTGAAGCGCCGCATCGTATTGTGATGCGCATTCAAGGGTGAAAGTGTCGGTGCAGCGCTCGAAATAGGTCACGCATCAGAAAGAGCTGCGCGCAATGGTCCGCCTTGTCGTTCCCGACATATCCGCGCACGTGCAGGTTGCCGGCGTCATAGAGCTCGATGAGCTCGAGCCCGAAGCCGTCGTCGCGTTGCACGCGCACGGGTTTGCCGCCCAAAGCGTTCACTAGAAAATGTGCGGACTCGGTGGTGGAGGTGTAGTCGTAAGTGGGGATCGAGGAGTGCGTGATGGCAAACCAGCGTTCTCCACGTTGAGCTCGGCGTGCGAACGCCACGAAGGGCTCGAGTTGGCTGGCGAGTGCACGTTGTCCTCGGGGCGAGTGCAGACCATCCACCAGCATCAACGCTTCGATCCGAGCGGCTTCGGGCTGGTACAGAATCGAACGCACGCCTTCGAAACCTGCGCTCCAGGCGCTCAAGGCAATGTGTGCAGGGCGTGCATTGGGACGTTCCCGCGCCAACGTGGCCGTGATTTCTTCGATCAAGTGCTGCAATAAGCGAGAACCGGCAAAATGCGGCGCGTAGCTCACGTTGGGCGGCAACGTGTACGTGTACAAGATGAACGGCGCCTCGCTCTCCACGAGCTCGCGGCGCACGGGGCCTTCACCGTTCAAGTGAATGACCAGATCGAAGTTGCCCTGCGCGTCGATGGCGCTGCCGTCACCGCTGAACAGGAAGCCGCGGCTCAGTGGACGCGCTACTTTTGCAACTGCTGGCGCGGGTGCAGCGCAGGGGTCGACACCACTGCGGCGCGATGTCGGCAGAGAATATTGAAATTCCTTGTGCGGCACTGCAAAAACCCAATCGTCGCCGAGCGGCGCGCGCGCACTGGCTGCGGCGGGGTGTTCGGGATTCAGAGCATCCGCGATCATGGCCGCGGACGCTGCTGGTTCAGGATGTCCCCGGAGGCGGTTCTTAGCTTCGAACTCGTGATGTGGCCAACGCTGCCACGCAATGACAGATGCCAACGCGCCCAGCGCGACGAGTGACAACCAAATCTTCCAAAACGAGCGCATGTCCCGCTTGTGTCCACCGATGTCTCAGGTGGACCGCACAGTCACGCATTTTGCCTCGCTCTCGACTGGTTGGGAAGGCAACGGTCGTTCAATGTGGGTTGGGTGGAGCGCGATCGCGCGCGCTGGCTCGCTGCGTACGCCGCGACGCGCAACGCATGCACGAAGCCGATTGGGCGTACACCACGTCCTTGGCGGAACGCCGAGAAGCGCAGGCTGGCTTGATCGAGCTCGATTGGCCTTTTTAGTGTGAGCTCGGCCACCGGCTCCCAGCTGCGACTCAGTGGGGAGCGATCCATTCTACGCGCCTCGAGCACGAAACGCGCTCGGCCAGCCGCGACCGCTGCCTGCAAATGTTCGCTGCGGGACGATCCCGAGGAGTTGCTGAGGCGCGGCGAACGAAGTCGAAGCTTGACCCGTCCCACGCCGTCCACCTGAAAGGGCGACACGGCGTGATAGTGGTTCCACAGAAAACTCGTGAAGCGCGTGGTTAGCGGTGCGAACGGAGTCGTCCAGGGAAAGCGAATCGTTGCTAGCAACAAATCCTGGTCACCGGCTGCAGATTGGATTCGCTCAGGGCTGCTTTCGCAAAAGCGCACAGCCATACCGAGCACGTCCGGCCAGTCCTTGCCACGCCACCAAGCACTCGACAGCCGCACCAGCGCTCCACCTGCGAGTCGCTCGGCCAGCGCATGCAGGTCCGGAGCTTTCGCCCAGGGCTCCAGGCGCGCTTCGTACAACGTGCCATCCGGGTGGAACATGCGCGCGGCGCGCAATCGGCTAATGGCAAACGTTACGGGCGCCAGCAGGAAGCCACCGAATAGGCCAACTCGCTCGCGCCACCCGTTGGGATGGTACGCGCGACCACTTAGCTCGCCTTCTTTGGGAGTGTGCAGCATCGCTCAGATGCCGCGATCGCCCTTGGGTTTCTTGCCCCAGCGAGCGGCGCGTTGATTGCGCTCGAGTGTGGCATCGACTTCATTGGCTCGAATCGCGGGACGCCGAACGCCACCTTCGTTGCGTGGTTGATCGAAGAGCGAACCCTCGTCGACCACGTCTCGCGTCAGATCGACTTCGCTCGGTTCACTCGGTGAAATCGCGTCTTCGTCGCTCTCGTCGTCGTAGTTCGTTTGATCGCTGACGGGTTTGACGTTGGCGAGCGCTTCTTCGTGCAAATCCGGTGCTTCCAAATCCGTTTGTGTCGAGGATTCTTGAAGCGCCTGTCGCAGCATGCGTGTGCCGAGCTCTTCGGGGGGCAAGCTCAGGCCGGCTTCAGCCAAAAGCTCTGCTTCAGCCTCACTCGCAATGAATGCGGACTTCGAAGCTAGCCCACTCTCCAGCGGTCCCGCGTTCGCGTCGTAGCCGTCGCTTTGTTGGTCGCTCGCGCGCGGTTTCATGGTCGAGCGGGGCGCCGACGAATCGCCACGCTGCGGCGAGGTTGTGTTGCCTGCACGATCCGGCGAAGTACGACGGCTTTCGTGTCTGGCGGCCTTTGTGACTGGATTTTTGGTAGTTCTTGCCATGACATTCGGATGGCCTCACCGGAGAGACCGACCTGGAACTGTCCTTGCTCGCTGCGTGCCAACGCGCCCGTCGCACCCTGCGGGTGGTATGGGGTGTGCTTCCCAGTCTGAAAGATGTCTGATTCGCGTGAGTTGCTCGCACAGGCGAAGAGCATAGGGCGGGTTGTGTCTTGGGGCGCAGTCGCTGGCGCGGGCGCTACCGTTGTGATGTCAGCGTGGATGTACGCGTCGCAGCGTTTGGGTTTGCTCGGGCGTGCACCACCGCGCCACATCGTGGAGAAAGGGCTCGCGCGGCTCGGTCTGCGCCACCGAGTTTCCGTGCCGGCGCGTCAAGCGCTCACGGCGGCATTGCACCTTGCTTTTGGTGCAACGCAAGGCGCCGTTTACGCGTTGGCGGAACAAGGCCTCGCAGCGAGTCGCCATCGCGAACTCGAGCCGAGCCTTGCGCGCGGTGTTCCATTCGCGCTCGCGGTTTGGGCCACGAGTTATGCCGGCTGGATCCCCGCGCTCGGAATCTTGCCGCCACCGTCACGGGATCGACCGGGCAGGCCAACCTCGATGGTGATCGCGCATGTGGTGTACGGCGCCGCGCTCGCTGCCTTGTTGCGCAGAGTCGAGCTGCGGCGGGCGGCGGCTCACGCCTAGCGGCACGTTGCCTGCAGTGAAACGAACGCATGAACTCGATGCGAATGTTGGTATGCGTTGCGAGTGTCGCTGGGCTTTGTGCCTGCGAACGCGAGAGAACACAGGACAGCATGGTGCCATTGGGAGTGAGCGCCGTTCCGCGACCCGTAGGAATCGAAGACACCACCATCAACCGCAGCGGCGGTGGCGTCTCCGGCAGCAGCGTTCCGGCGAAGAACGCCGAGCCAACCGCTGTCGCCAACCAAGCCTCGAACTCGGATCCCAATCAGCCCGGCGGAGCTCCTGCCAAAGCCGACGCGGATCGCGCCACGGCTCCGGGAGCGAGCAGCGCACCCTATGGTGCGTCTGCGAGGCTTACGGCAGGCGCCTCCGGGCGCTAAGTACCGGGTATGGATCTTGGACTGCAGGGAAAATCCGTACTCATTACTGGTTCCACGGCGGGGATAGGTTTCGCTTGTGCGCGGCGTTTCGCGGAAGAAGGTGCACACGTCATCGTCAACGGGCGCGGAGAGGAGCGCGTGCGTGCGGCGGCCGAAGCCATCACGCGCGCCGTGCCGGGAGCCAACGTGCGCGGCATTGCCGCTGACGTTGCCAGTGCGGAAGGAGTTGCCGCGCTGGTTGCGGCTCAGCCTGATGTCGATGTGCTAGTCAACAACGCGGGCATTTTCGAGCCGAAGGCCTTCGAGGAAATCAACGACACCGACTGGTTGCGCTTCTTCGAAACCAACGTTCTTAGCGGCATTCGCTTGGCGCGCCACTATCTGATGGGAATGCTCGCGCGGAACTGGGGGCGCATCGTGTTCGTATCGAGTGAGTCAGGGCTGCAAATCCCGGTCGAGATGATTCACTACGGCATGACCAAGACTGCCCAGCTCGCCGTCGCGCGCGGTTTGGCGGAGCGAACTCGCGGCACCCAGATCACGGTGAACAGCGTGCTGCCCGGGCCAACGCGCTCCGAAGGGGTTCTCGGTTTCGTGCGGGCGCTGGCTCAGCAACAGCAAGTTGGGGAGGGGGATATCGAGCGAGAATTCTTCTCGACCGCTAGACCCTCATCGCTGCTCGGGCGCTTTGCCGAACCAGCCGAGGTGGCGAACCTGATCGTGTACACCGCTAGCGCTGCTGCCAGCGCGACCACGGGCGCCGCGTTGCGTGTGGACGGCGGCGTGGTGCGCTCGATAGCGTAGTGAACTCTGTGAGATCTAGATGCGTGCTTCTTCCAGCCAATGCGGGTGCTGGATGGTCCCGTCGTACTCGTGCGTGGTCTTGAAGGCTTCATACTTGCCGCCGGCCGCTTGCGGTGCGGTTCGGGCGAGCAGCGCTTCGCGTTCGTTGGCCGTGTACGGCACGAAGTTCCGGGCAATTTTCAGGTTTTGTTCGAGGACTTCTGGCTTGTCCATGCCGCAAATCACGACAGAGGTTGGCAGGCTCATGGCGTAACGCAGGCACTCTTCGGCGCTCGCCACCTTGTTTTCGACGATCCTACCCGACGCCATGGGTTTCATGCCGAGCACGCCGATTTCGTTTTGCAGCAACACCGGCAGCACCTCCCGCTCGAAGCTGCGGTAGTGCGCGTCGAGCACGTTCAAGGGCATCTGCACCGTGTCGAAATGAAAGGAGTGCTCATCGGCGGCGCGCAGCATGGCCAGATGAAATTTGGGGTCCTTGTGACCGGTGAAGCCAATGAAGCGCAGCTTGCCCGCTTTCTTGGCGTCTTGCAGAGCGCGCACCACACCATTCTCTGCGAAGGAGCGCTTCGGATCGGTATCGCGGATCACCTCGTGGATTTGCACCAGATCGATAACGTCGGTCTGCAATCGCTGCAGGGATTGGTCGAGTTGTTCCGTCGCCGCCTTGCGCGTGCGCCCGTCGACCTTGGTCATCAAGAACGCACGCTGCCGGTAGCCGTCGCGCAACGCCTTACCCATGCGCTTTTCGCTCTCGCCCTCGTGATAGTCCCAACAATTGTCTAGAAAATTGACGCCGGCGTCGATGGCATCGCGGATCATACGAATGGCGACCGCTTCGTCCGTGGGTTTGCCGATATGAAAGCCGCCGAGGCCCATGATCGAGACCATCACGCCGGTTTTCCCGAGCGTGCGCTTCGGAATCGTGGTGCCGCCAGCTTTCTCTTCGGCGCTCGGCGTCGCTGGCGAGGTCGCGGCGGCTTGAGGCGCGGGCGCACTCGGCGCCGGCGTAGCACCAGAGATGGTCGGCGTTCGCTTTTCTTCCGCACGCCGGCAACCCCCAATCAGTGCGGCCCCAGATAACCCGAGCACGAATTCTCTGCGCGATGGGCTCATTCTAGTCTCCTCTGGAAAGCCGCAGCTTGCGGCGATTCGGGTTTCGAAGGTCAGCGGCGCGCCCTCCGGAGGGGAATTGCGGAAGGGCGCACCGCTGGAAGCGCGCAGCGCTAACGCTGCATCGCGATTCGATAGATGTAGCCCTGATTCGAACCAGGGGTACCATTCAACACCGAAGCGTTGTCGCTCGATACATAGAGTGCACCGTCGACTGGCGAGATTGCCACACCAACGAAGCGCACCGGCGTCTCGCCATAGGCGCCTTTTTGCCATCCCCAGATCCCAGCTGCTGGTGCGGCTGGATTTCCACCTCCGAACACGACGGTGAATGGGAAAATGGTGCCCGCCAACGTCGCGACCGGCTTCGGTGCGTTGCCTGCGCTGTCGAAGGGCACGAACACGATCTGATGACCGACGGACGGCGTCGTGTTCCACGAGCCGTGCAACGCGACGAACGCACCGCCGCGGAAGCCTTCGGGCAAGCCACCGCTCGGCAGGTTGCCGTCGAAGAAAGTGAGATCGAGCGGGGCCGAGTGCGGTGGTAGGAACGTTACGGGAGGTACGGAGTTTTCGGCGCACCACTCGTTGCTGCGCGGGTTGGAAAACGTGGCTGTCGAGCCGGCGAGCTGCGAGCCAGGGTTTACCACGACGCTATTGGTCACGATGTGCGAAGCCGTGAAGCAATACGGATAGCCATGCGCCTGACCAGCTTCGATGGCGATCAGATCCTCGCCGGGGTTATCGAGGTGCACGTCTTGCGTCTGATACAGGAGGTCGTCTATCCCGTTGACGACGCCGTACATGCGCCCGCTCGCGTTCCTGGTAAAGCCCACCATGTTGCGAATGCCGGTCACGTAAACCGCGCCGGCTGTCCACGCGAGAGGCGTACCCGAGGTGAAGTCGGCGAGCGCAAAGCGCTTCAACACCGAACGATTCGTGTCGTAGTTGGGCGTGGCCGGAGCACTTGCGTTTTCGGCCGAACCGGAACTCACGTAGACATAGCCGTCGTAAACATGGACCGTATGGTAAGTGTGATTGCCAGTCGCAGGGATCCCAGTTACCACGTCTTCTCCAGCTCCGAGATCGTCTACGGTCATGGAGTACGCCCAACGTCGCACGCCAGCTGGAGTTCCGGCATAGAGATAGTTGCCAGCCGCGTCCAAGTGTACGTTGTTGCCGTTTCCGCCGGTGTCCGCGATCTTTACGACCTCCGCGACTCCCGCGAACACACCATCCGCGTTGAGATCGCGGTAGCGCATCACGTCGCCGGCGACAGTCACGCCCAGCAAACTTCCTTGCGAATCGAACGTCAGCTGCCGAAGCTTGCCCTGGGCGGTCGCGACCGCACGTACGCACAAACCAGGTGCCACGTAGTGACTGCCCGGGGGTAACTCGATTCCGCGGCATAGATCGAGGCTTGCAGAGCCACCACCTTCACCGCCTGCGCCCGCGTCACCGTCGCCGCCGCTTCCGCCGGCACCTGCCGCGCCGCCTTCGGAGCCGTTGCTGCCGCCAGTACCAATCCCGCCTGCAAACCCGGCGCTTCCAGCTTCATTCGCAATCGAGCCGCCCTTATTCTGCGACCCGCCTTGGTTGGTGCTTCCGCCGGAGCCGCCGGCGGTGCTCTTGGTTCCGCCTTGGTTTGCGCCGGCAGTTCCGCCTTTCGCCGTGCCTCCGGCGTTGCCTCCGCTCGCTGTCTTGCCGCCAGTACCGGCACCGCTGTCGTCGTCGTCGCCGCAAGCAACTGCGGTAAGTGATGAAGTCACCAAGATCAAGAATGCATTACTTTGCCATCGACGTAGCATGTCGTTCTCCTCCAGGTGCAGGCGCACCTAAGCACGCGCCGCCCGCCTCGCAAGATGGATGCCAACAAGGATCAAACTTAGTTTCGCTGGGTTACTCAATGCACAGGTGCCCAATCAAGACTCGCACTCGCCTCAGTGGGGCGCCACGGCGCGGCGACCGAGCTCAAACGGCCCGATCACCGCGACACGCTCACTCACCTTGTCATTGCGCGCGCGTGCCATTCGCGGTCGAGTTTGCATTCGGGTTCGACCCGCCGCCGCTGCTGCTCGCGCTGGTGGTGATCGATGTTCCCGACGACCGCGATGAAGCTTCGCGATTCTGCGATTGCTCTTGCTTGACGCGGATCTCATTGCGCACATCGCGCACGCCGCGCACGCCCTCCGCGACGTCTTCGGCGAGCCGCTTCATGTAACGTGCGTCGACGCTACCGGTCAGCGTGACCTCGCCGTTCTTGACGTTGACTTGGATCTCCTTGGCGTCGATGTCGTCGTGATCCGTGAGCGCGTCGGAGACGTCCTCCTTGATGCGTTCATCGGAGCGGCTGTACCCCTGCGGGCCGACGCCGCGATGTGAGCGTTGGCCCATGAAGTTTTGCTCGTTGCCGCGTTGCCAGCCGCGTTGCCCAGCGCCAGGTCCCCCGAAATCTGAGCCGTAGTTGCTACCAGCAGAACCGTAGTTGCCACCGCCCCAACTCCCGCCTTGCGAGCTGTAGTTTTCGCGCCGCTGCGAACCGAAGCCGCCGCCTCCGTAGCCGCCGCCCGCGTAGCCACCACTCGAGCCGTAGCCACCACCGCCGTAGCCAACGTCGCCGAACGTGCCGCCACGACCGCCGGCGCCGTAGCCGCCTTGTCCACCTCGATATTCGCGATTACCCATCCCGGCATTGCTGCCCGACGCGCCGTAGCCGGCTGGGCCATAGCCGTACTGCGGTGAGCCGTAGCCGCGTTCGCCGTATGAGCCGAAGCTCTGGTCTTCGTAATCCTCCTGTCCCTGACCACGATAACTTTCGCCATAGTGTCCGCGCGGAAGCGCGCCGCTCGACGTGCTCTGACGGAAGCTGCGTTCGCCCGGGCTCCACTGATCGTATCCGCGAGATTGGCCCATGCGCTCGCCGCCATAGCCGCCGCGCTGGCGATCGTCGTCCCACTCGTGTCCGCCGGAGCGATTACCTTCGTTGCCGCGCCAGTCTTCGCGGCCACCCGAACGGTAGCCTTCGTGTCCACCGCGCCAGTCTTCGCGTCCGCCGCGCCACTCGTTCCGTTCACCGCCGCGCCAATTGCGTTCACCAGCGTGATGCGTATTGGGATCTCCACCGCGAGAGCTGCGTTCGCCCCAGTTACGGTCACCGCCACCGCGGTTCCGGTCACCGCCTCCTCGGTTGCGGTCGCCGCTGCCCCAATTGCGTTCACCCTCGCGGCCTCCACCGCGCTCACCGCTGGCGCTCCAGCGATCGTCGCGGTCGTCGTGCTCGAAGGACTGTCCTGAACGCCTGTCGTAGTCGCGTTGATTCATAGCGGAACCCCTTTTGAAAAATGGATCGCTGCATTCGCGCAGGCAGCGCTTCGCGAAACGTGGGTGCAATCAACGTGCCCCCTGTCGCCCCAGCTCGACTCAAAACTGCCTCGGGGCATTTCGCCGCAGGCGGCCGAGCCATTCGCATCGACGTCAGAAATCCCAGAAAGGAAGGCAGCTGCGCGAATCGCAGACTCGCGATGCGAGCTTGCATCCAGAACGGTCCGGAATGAGCCGGACACAGATTCCATCCGGAATTTTGGCTGCGGCGCGCATTCAGCCCACATCGCGGCACGCTGGCGCGCTCACGCGAGCAACGCTGATTCGCAATGCTGCGTCGCTAGTGCATCGCTATTGCGGTCGTGCGCGCACGGGCATGCTGGTTGCAGCGGGGCATGCGCCTGGAGGCATGCACATGAGCACTCAATCACGACCTTTGGCAATGGTTACTGGCGCGTCAACTGGGATCGGCTTCGAGCTCGCCAACTGTTGCGGCGAGCACGGCTTCGACTTGGTGATCGCAGCGGACGAGCCAGAAATCCATTCGGCAGCCGCTGCGCTGCGGAACTCGGGCGCGGCCGTCACCGCCGTCGAAGCGGATCTGGCGACGCAGGAAGGCTGCGATCGACTCTACGCTGCCGCCCAGGGTCGACCGATTGCGGCGCTGCTTGCCAACGCCGGGCGCGGCTTGGGACACGCTTTTCTCGACCAAGACTTCTCCGGGATTCGTCGAGTGATCGACACCAACGTCACGGGGACAGTGTATCTGGTCCACAAAGTCGGACGCGACATGCGCACGCGGGGCGAGGGCCGGATCCTGATCACCGGTTCGATTGCTGGCTTCATGCCGGGCACCTTTCAAGCCGTGTATAACGGTACCAAGGCGTTCCTCGATTCGTTCTCGTTCGCTTTGCGTGCTGAGCTCAAGGACTCGGGCGTCAGCGTGACTTGCTTGATGCCTGGTGCGACCGAAACCGACTTCTTCGAGCGCGCCGACATGTTGGATACGCGCGTAGGCTCCGGAAAGAAGCAGCCAGCGGACGAAGTCGCGAAGAGCGGCTTCGAAGCGATGATGCGCGGCGAAGGTGATGTCGTAACGGGTTGGCAGAACAAACTGCGCGCAGCAATTTCGAACGTGCTCCCCAACGCAGCGTTGGCTGAACAGCACCGCTCTATGGCGGAACCAGGCGGCGCCTACCGCTGAACGAATCTGAAATCAAAAACACGAAAGACTTGAATATGAAGAAACTTACGATCTCTCGATGGCTCGGAATGGGCTTGTTGCTTGCCGCATTCGCCGGCTGCGGCGACGATGATGATTCAACGGGCGGCACCGGTGGTGGCGCTGGTGCACAAGCCATGGGTGGAAGCACCGCGAAAGGTGGAAGTGCCAGCAGCAGCGGCGGCAAGAGTAGCAACACAGGGGGCAGCGCTGGGCTTGGTGGCGCAGCAGGCGACGTTGGCGGAGCGGGCGGGGAAACTGCACGCACTCTGACGGACGCGCAGATCTTCCTCGTGCTCGACACTTTGAACGCTGGTGAGGTCGAGCAAGCAAATACTGCGATCCCACGGCTGACCACCGCCGACGTGGGTGAGTTCGCACAATTGATGGTCGTGGATCACACCAAGGCGCGCGGCGACGTCCAGGCACTCGCGCAGGCGCTCGGTGAAACTCCGAGCCCGAGCTCGGTGGAAGGCATGCTCAAGGCGAAGGGGATGAGTGTCGTGGCGCAGCTCAAATCATCCCAGGCAGAGTCGCTGGACGCGCTGTACATGGCGACCCAGGTCCAAGCGCACGCGGAGGCGTTGGCTCTGCTGAAAGCTTTGCAAGCGACGGCAGACGCAGCCGAGCTCGAGCAATTGCTGGCCCAATTGCAGACGAGCGTGCAAGGGCACTACGAAATGGCCGTGACTATCGAAGCTGCACTAAAGTAGTCACAAATGTCAGCGAGCGGCGCGTCTCGAAAAAACGCGCCGCTCGCCGCGCCGCCCTCAGGCGGCTTTCAGCACGACCTTTTCGCAGCCATCGCGGTTGCGCAGAAACATGTCGTAGCCCTCGGCGGCCTGATCGAGCGAGAGCGTATGCGTGATGACGAAGCTCGGGTCAATCTCCCCGCGTTGGATGCGCGCCAGCAGTGGCTGCAAATAGCGCTGCACGTGGCACTGCCCCGCGCGGATCGTGAGGGAGCGATTGACGATGGCACCCATCGGGAAGTTGTCGATGAAGCCACCATAGACGCCGATCACCGAAATGACTCCGCCGTTTGCACAACAGCGAATTGCTTGGCGCAGCGCTTGCGGGCGATCGGTCTCCAGCATCATCGCTTGTTTGGCTCGATCTACGGCGTACAGCGGGCCGTGGCCATGCGCCTCTAATCCCACGGCGTCGATGCAGCCGTCGGGTCCGCGACCTGCGGTCAACTCCATGAGCGCTTCATAGACATCGACCTCTTCGTAGTTGATCGCGTCGGTTGCTCCGGCGAGGTCCAATGCACGCTGCAATCGCTGCGGATAGCGATCGATCGCGATGATTCGTTCAGCGCCGAGCAAGCGCGCGCTTGCAATGGCGAACAACCCGACGGGCCCCGCACCCCACACCGCAACCACATGGCCCGGCTTGATGTCGCACATTTCGGCGCCCATGTACCCGGTGGGGAAGATGTCCGAGAGAAACAACACCTGCTCGTCACTGAGATCAGCAGGAACCTTCAGCGGCCCGACGTCGGCAAACGGCACGCGCACGTATTCGGCTTGCCCGCCCGGGTAACCTCCCAGCATGTGTGTGTAGCCGAACAGGCCTGCGGGTGAATGGCCCCACAGTTTTTCCGCCATCCAAGCGTTGGGATTCGAGTTCTCGCACAGCGAAAACAGGCCACGCCTGCAGCTAGTGCAATTGCCGCAAGCGATGGGGAAGGGAACTACGACGCGATCGCCAACACGCAGGTTCTTGATGCTAGCGCCGACCTCCACAACCTCGCCCATGAATTCGTGGCCCAGCACGTCGCCCTTTTCCATGGCCGGGATGAAGCCATTATATAGATGCAGATCGGAGCCGCAGATGGCCGTGCTGGTTACGCGAATGATCGCGTCGCGCGAATTGAGGATCTTGGGGTCTGGTACGTTCTCTACCGAGACCTTCTTTTTGCCCATCCAGCAATTGGCCTTCATAGCGTCACCCGTTTCTGCTCGACGTCGACACGGCGCCGTTCTGTTTCCGGTTTCGAAGCTGCGCGCGCTGGATGAGGTCCAGCATGGATGCTGGCTTCGGAGCGCACGACTTCGCCCGTCTCCAGGATTTGCTTGAGGCGGCGCAAATCGTCTTCGAGTTTCTGCTCCGGAATGGCCCCGAACAAAGTGGCCAAGCTGAGCCCGGTGACTCCCAGCGGTGGCTCATAGCGAATCTCGACGTGAATTTCCGTGCCGCGCTGACCTGGCGCATCACAGAAGCTCACGCTTCCTTCCGTCTCGATGCTCGAGCCTGGCAACGATCTCCAGCTGATGAACTCACCCGGGCGATCTTCGGTGAGCTCCGCCTCCCAGCTGATCTCGACGCCGGCGGGCCCTTCGGCGTACCAACGCGAGCGGTCTCCATAAACTTCGACGCGGCTCAGGTGAGTCATGAAGCTCGGCTGATTGGTGAGATCGCGCCAAAACGTATAGACCTCGTCCACCGGTCGATTGATGGTGAGCGACTTACTGACCACGACGCTGCGGTCATCGGATTCGGATTCGCCGGTAGGGCTGCCGAAATCCCATGCTGCCATGGCGTCGAGCACGGTGACGCCGACTACCGCTGCGGTGGTAGCCAGCAGGCGCGTTTGAGCCGCGCCGGGGCGCAACGCGGCCTTGCCCAGCATCGCCAAATCGACCACGTCGCCCGCCACGCGCGACCAGATCCAGGGCGCGCTCTTTCGCTGCGTTAGAATGAGGACGCCATTGGTGAGCTCGCGCAGTCCCATCATGCGCAGCGTGGCGCGACTCTTCGCATCCGAACGGGCACCGATCAGGCTGCTCACGGCCGAAGGAGCGACGAGCTCCGCCAGTCCCAAGCCAACGCTGAACCAGCCGAGACCGGCGGCACGCATGGCGTTGCGTTTCTGTTCGCGCGCGCGTTGCCCATTGGAAGGCGAATCGAAGAAGTAGTCGTTCTGCTCGTCTGGGGCGTTGCGGCCCATATCAGACGTGTACTCTCGGCTCTGCATGCGCTCTCCTCGGTTTGGCGCTTTGAACCGCGCCGGCTGATCGGCACCGTGCCGATTTGCGTCACGCGCCTGCAAGACACGAACCGCGCTCGCGCTTGCGCATTGCGCTGTCGGCCGTTCGTCGTCATCGCGACATCTGTGCGGCACCGCCTCAAGCGAGTCACTAATGTCGCCACACTCAACGAGCTTGTGCGATGCGCAGGTCGAGTGCGCCGTTCCTACGAACGAAGTTAATGTCTCTGCAGTGCGCAATTTGTGCCATCAGCGTTTGCTTCAGCTGGCGCATCGCATGGCGGTGAGTCGCGTCGTTCGCGCTGGCGCAGGCATCTTCCAGCACGACCAACGAGTAGCCGCGCAGGTACGCATCATTCGCCGTAAACGTGACGCAGCTTTCGGTCGAAATTCCCGCCCGACTTTGCGGCCTTTCCCGTGCCGTTTAGGCGCTGAGAGCAAGCTCCTCGCCAGCGGCGATGAGCGTTTCGATCAGAGCAATGACGGCAGCTTCATTGATCGAGAGCCCTGGCGGACGCCGCCGGCGTGCCCGCTGCAGCAATGTGTTGAACGACGTGTGAAGCTCGCCTCGCAGATAGCTGTCGAAGATCCCCGGGTGGATGTAGCACTTGCGACAAATCGAGGGTGTGTTGCCGAGCTCCTGCGAGACGAGCTCAGCGACTCGCACGAGTGTGCGCTTGCCGGCCGTCGCGCTCTCACAAGGTACGCACTTGATCAGGTGTTGAGCGGCCAACGACGTGGCTGCCCAAGTTCGAAACTCCTTGGCAGTGAACGCGTGACCCATCGCTTCGCGCAGGTATGCATTCACGTCGGTCGAGGTCACGGCGTGGCGCACGCCGCGTTCGTCGTAGTACTGAAATAGCGTTTGTCCGGGAATATCGCGACAACGTTTCACCGCTTGCGCCAACTGGCGGTCACGCACCCGAACGTCGAGCAGCTTGCCGCCCTTGGCGCGAAAGCGAAGCTCGAGCTCCTCGCCGCTGATCCGCGCGTGCTGATCACGCAAGGTGGTGAGGCCGAACGAGCCATTTTGATCCGTGTACTTGCGATTGCCGACGCGAAGCTGGGTCCGCTCCATCAGCGCGACCACGACGGCAACCACCTTGTTCTTCGTGAGCGCCTTTTCGCGCAGGTCGCGGGCCAAACGGCGACGCAAGCGTGGCAGGGCTTGCACGAATAGAATGATGTCGTCGAACTTTGCGACGTCGCGCACCAGACGCCAAGACGGGTGATAACGATATTGCTTGCGGCCTTTGACGTCGTAGCCCGTAGCCTGAAGATGCGCGTTGGGCGATCGCGCGATACACACGTCTCGCCAAGCCGGCGGGATCGCGAGCCGACGAATGCGTGCGAGCACTTCGGCATTTCGTACGAGGCGGCCGCCCGCGTCGCGATAGGTAAAACCTTTGCCAGCGCGATGGCGCAGGATCCCGCAGCGTTCTGGGCTTTCGTAGCGTAAGCGGGCTGCGCTCGCCGCCGCGTGAGAATCTCGAAGCAAGCGGGCTGTGCGACTTTGGGGGGATGGTGGTGACGGCTTCAAGATCTCACGCGGTCAGCGAGCGCGTGCGCCCCACGCGGGGCGCGCTGGTCAGAGTCGTCGCTGGCAACGAAAGCTTGGAGCAAGCATCATGCCGCGGGTTGACGAGGCTCACCGAGCTCGTTGCGATGCTCGGCCAGCGTCCAGCGGAAGTAGGCAATGGTTTCGCGCAAACCTTCATCGAGCTGAACCTTGGGTTCCCAGCCGAGTTTCGAGCGAGCGATCGAGATGTCCGGCTTGCGCTGCTTGGGATCGTCTTGAGGCAGCGGCTTGAATACGAGCTTCGACTTTCCTCCCACGAGCGACACAACCTTCTCGGCAAGCTCGAGGATCGTGAATTCGCCGGGGTTACCGAGGTTCACTGGGCCGGTGAAGCCCTTCTCGGTGTCCATCATCTTGAGCAGGCCATCGACGAGGTCATCGACGTAACAGAACGAGCGCGTCTGGCGGCCATCGCCGTAAATGGTGAGGTTCTCACCGAGCAAAGCTTGGACGATGAAGTTCGAGACCACGCGCCCGTCGTTCGGGTGCATACGCGGCCCATACGTGTTGAAGATGCGGATCACCTTCACGTCGAGCTGGTGCTGCCGGTAGTAATCGAAAAATAGCGTTTCTGCGCAGCGTTTTCCTTCGTCGTAGCAGCTGCGCACGCCGATTGGGTTCACGCGCCCCCAATAACCTTCCGGCTGCGGATGCGTTTCGGGATCGCCGTACACTTCCGAAGTGGACGCCTGCAGAATGCGCGCTTTCACTCGCTTGGCGAGCCCGAGCATGTTGATCGCGCCGTGTACGCTCGTCTTGGTCGTCTGTACGGGATCGAACTGATAGTGCACCGGTGACGCAGGGCATGCGAGGTTGAAAATCTTGTCGACCTCGACGTAGAGCGGGAATGTCACATCGTGGCGTTTGGCCTCGAACAGCGGCTTGTCGAGCAGGCGAGCGATGTTGCGCTTGCTGCCAGTAAAGTAGTTATCCACGCACAAGACATCGTTTTCGGCATTCACGAGCCGTTCGCATAAATGAGAGCCGATGAAGCCAGCGCCGCCCGTGATCAGGATTCGTTGAGTCATGCCGTTACGTTCCTTCCTTGTGCGTTCTCGGGCGATAAGCCGAGCCTTTCCGCGAGCTGAGCCTGGTAGCGGTGTTCGAGCTTGCTCAGGCGCCGACTCTCCAGTTCGTCGCTGCTGAGGCGCGCCATGCGCGACCAACCGAGCCGGAACGCCAAGTAGGCGAGCTCGTAAGCGGGCAGGCGTGTGCGCGCGTCATCCCGCGTCAGGCGTCGATAAGCGCGCAGGAGCTGATCGCGCCCTACGTGATCCAAACGCCATTCGACGACGGCGCCAGCCAGATCCCACGCGATGTCGCAGGGGCCGGGAAATAGGTGATCGTCACCGTGGTCGCTGCAATCGGTTTTCATCACTCGACCGTTCGGCGTGAGCAGCCATTCGTGCGGCTGCAAGCGAGCGTCGCAAATCGTCGGCGTGACGACTTCGAGTTTCTGTCGCATGGGCAAGTCGCGACCGCAAGCTTCGCCGATGTTGACGTGCAGCATGGTCTCGAGCTCGCAGACTGGCGCCGCGCTGAGCGCGAAGTTCTGCGCGCGAAACGCCAGATACTCCGCAATGCGCAGAACTGGGGGCGGACCGGGTCGCGGAAAGTAGCTTCCCGCCAACCAGCGTTGAGAGGCGAAGCCATCCCTGAACTCGGCGGTATCGGGCGAGAAGCCTGCTTCGCCCAGCAACTCGGCGCGGCGGAACGCTGGCTCTCCATAAGGTGCGAAGCCCATGAACTTGCGAAGCCAGCTGCGATCGGCGACGAGTTGCTTATTACGCTCGAGCTCTTTCCAAGTCGCCGGAAAAGGCTGATTGGGTTCGACACAAAGCCTGCGCCAAGCTCCCGCCGAAAGATCGAGCGCATCGCCCTCGCTGGCTTCTGGCTCGATGCACAAACTACGAAAACGCGTCCAGCGCGTGACGGCATCGTACGCGACCAGCTGTCTCGGATCCACGCGCCGACTGCAAAAGAACGTCACATTTTGACGATCCACGCCCAGCGCTGTCAGGGCGTCCGCCACGGATAGGAAGCTGGACCCACTCAGTCCAGGGCCTTCGTCTACCACCACGAATTCACCCGCGAGACCGCTTTCGATTACGCGCCTTGCCTGCAGTTCGAGCTCGCAACGGCGGTTCCAGGGATGTCCGTTCGGCCGCAAGGTCGCTCGCTCGCTCTCGAGGCCGCGTTCACGCAGCGCTGCGCAGACGACTGCAGACAGGCTGGTCCCGATGCTGCGGATCCCCAGAACGGTGACGCGTTTGCTTGCGAAGCTCGTGCTCCTGGCGAGCCGAGCGTAGTCGAGTGGATTCAGCGCGTAGTAGGCGTACCCCTCCGGTCGGCGCAGCGTGAGCCGGCGCGGCAGCCGCAAGCGAGGTAGCAGCGCGCTCAGCCATGGCGCGATCCGATTCTCGTCCTGCTCGCGCTGACGGATGACAGCTTCTGCTACGGTGTCCGTCAGATCACGGGCGGTCCTGGCGTTTGCGCCGAGATCTTCGAGGGCCGCTTCGATCTCGCCGACTCGCAGCAGCAGCGGCATGCAAGTCTGCTGGCCGGATTGTTGTGCGCAGCACAGGACGCGTGCAGACAGCTCTCGCTCGATTACGCTCGCATCGAGCTCGCACGTGCTCTTGCGGAACACCAGCATCTAACGTTGCCCCATGCGTGAGGTCGCTAGCCGGTAATTTGCAGACATATCGAGTGACATTAACGAGATGTCGAGTTGCGTGGTGCCAACAACGAATTTGCGCAATGCAACGCATGTGCCCCGTGTGGCAATGTGAGCAGGGAAGCAGCTGTCCGTGAATAGCCCTTCATCGCAAATTTGCGGCGCTTTGTCGCGGGGTTTGCGGGCGTGTCCGTGAAAGGTCGCTCAGTCGATCCGCTTGGCCGATCGCGGTTTGCGGGTTGTCATGAAGAATTCATATTTCGACTATCGAATCGAGCCGAGTGAAGCGCGACGTATTTGTGTGCGCAGCGACGGAAATGCTGCCACACGCTCGGGCGATGCGCGCAAGTGTGCGATCGTTTGTAGCTCGCGTTTCGCAGCAGGTTTGTACCTTTGTGAGTGCGCTTGGCGCGCACGTTGCATCGGGCCCGCTCGGTTCGCGGCGGCGCAATCAGCATCGGCGAGTCGTTCGCCGGCACACGGCATCCCGCTGTTTCGGAGGAGACATGAAGTATCGCGTTCTGATCACCGGCGGAGCGGGTTTCATCGGTTCCCACCTGGCTGACGCCCTGTTGGCGAACGGTCACTCGGTACGCGCGCTCGACAATCTGTCACCGCAAGTTCATGGCAGCGGTCAGCGCCGTCCCGCGTACCTGGCGCGCGACGTCGAGCTGTGCGTGGGTGATGTGCGCGACGCTCGCGCGGTGGCTCGCGCGCTCGAGGGTGTCGACGCGGTCTATCACTTTGCGGCCATGGTCGGTGTTAGCCAGAGCATGTACAAGGTGCACGACTACGTCGACGTGAACTCCGGCGGCACGGCGGTATTGCTCGAATGCCTAGCAAAAAAGCCAGTTCGTAAGCTGGTGGTTGCATCCAGCATGAGCATCTATGGTGAGGGTTCGTATCTCGATGCCGCGGGGCGCGAAGTCAACGTACGTGGCCGCAGCATCCAACAGCTGCGGCGCGGCGAGTGGGAGCTGTCAGGAGCTGACGGTCAGGCGTTGAGCCCGCGACCGACGCCCGAGAGCAAGACGCCGACGCTCGAGTCCATCTATGCGCTCACCAAGTACGATCAGGAGCAACAGTGCCTGATGGTCGGACGCGCGTACGACATCCCCACCACGGCGCTCAGGTTCTTCAACGTGTTCGGGCCACGGCAAGCACTGTCGAATCCGTACACCGGTGTGCTTGCCATCTTCTCGTCGCGCTTGCTCAACGATCGCGTTCCACTCGTCTATGAGGACGGTTTGCAGCGCCGCGATTTCGTCAGTGTTCACGATGTCGTGCAAGCCTGCATGGCATGTCTCACGAAACGCGAAAGTGATGGCCTTGCCATCAACGTGGGCAGCGGTAAGTCCATTTCGATCCTGGATGTCGCCACCAAGATTGCTGTCGCCCTGGGCAAGACTCCCGCCGCAGAGGTGACTGGCAAGTACCGCGTGGGGGATATCCGCCACTGCTTCTCGGATATTTCCCGCGCGGTGGAAGTGCTGGGCTACCAACCGCGAGTCGGCTTCGACGAAGGAATTCAGGAGTTGGCGAGCTCGATTCGCGGCGCGCTGGCTCACGATCGCCTGAACGAGGCGCGAGCCGAACTCGATGCGCGAGGGCTCACGCTGTGACTCGAGTCAACTTGATCACCGGGGGAGCCGGTTTCATCGGCTCGAACCTCGCGTACGGCCTGCTCCGCGCCGGCGAACGCGTCGTCTTGTACGACAACCTATCACGCAAGAACGTCGAGCAAAACGCGAACTGGCTGCTGCGCGGGTTCCCCGGGCGCGCGGAGCTCGTCGTGGCGGACATTCGTGACCGGCGCAAGTTGCGCGAGTGCGTGCAACGGGCGGACTGCGTCTTTCATCTGGCTGCGCAAGTGGCGGTCACCACCAGTCTCGAAGAACCGTGGGAAGACTTCGAGGTCAACGCAGGTGGCACGTTGAACCTGCTCGAGGTCGTGCGAGGCTGCGATACACCGCCAGCCGTCTTCTATACCTCGACCAACAAGGTCTACGGAGAGCTCGGCGATCTCGCGAGCGCGGCAGACGATCGCGCGAAGGGTGTGCTGCAAGCGGCGACGCTTCCGAGCGTCGATGAAACGCGCTCGCTCGACTTCCACAGCCCGTACGGGTGCAGCAAAGGCACTGCCGACCAATACGTGCGCGACTACGCGCGGAGCTACGGGCTTACAACCGTGGTCTTTCGCATGTCGTGTATTTACGGCCCGCGACAGTTCGGCACCGAGGACCAGGGCTGGGTCGCTCACTTCTTGATTCGAGCGCTGCACGGCGAAACCATCACGATCTACGGAGATGGCCGGCAGGTTCGCGACGTGCTTTTCGTCTCGGATCTGGTGAACGCCTTCTTGCTGGCGCGCGAGAACTCCAAGCGGTGTGCCGGCGAAGTCTTCAACATGGGTGGCGGCGCTAGCAACGCCGTCGACCTACTGCAAGTCGTGGATTGGGCGAAGCAGCTCGGCGCGCGGCCCGCAGGCATCGACTTTGCGTCGACCCGCGTCGGCGACCAGCGCTACTACGTTTCCGACACCAGCAAGTTCTCGAGCTTTACCGGCTGGCGCGCCGAGGTTGACGCTCAGGATGGTGTGCGCCGCCTGGCGCGTTGGTTGCGATCCGAATCTGGCCATAACCAGCGTGAACTGGACACCGCAGTTTGGGCCGAGGCACCGCGATGAAGGTTGCGCTCGTCAATCCCGCCTGGTCATTCGAAGGCAGCATCTACTTCGGGTGTCGTGAGCCACACCTGCCGCTCGAGTACGGCTATGCGCGCGCGCTGCTCGGGCAACGCGGGCACGAGACACGCATCTTCGATGCGCAGCTTGGTGGTTACGGTCTGGAGCAGCTCACGGCGACTTTGCGCGACTTCGAGCCAGACATGGTGGTTTTGACGAGCGCGCCGTCTTATCTGTTCTGGCGTTGTGCACCGCCGGAGCTGCGTGTGCCGATTAAGACGGCGCGCACGCTGCGAGCCTTGGCTCCTTGGCTCGTGGTGGTAGGGCCTCATGCCTCCACCACGCCCACGGCGACCCTGAAGAAGCTCGATGCGGACGTTGCGGTGCTCGGTGAATGCGAGGACGTGCTGTTGGCGCTGGCGGAGCGCGGCCCTGGGCAGATTTCAGGTGTCGATTCGATAGCCTACTTCGAGGACGGCGATCGTCGAGGTCAGCCTCGCGTGCATGGAACGCCACACGCCACCGATATGGCAGCCTTGCCCGCACTGAGTTGGGAGCGCGAACTGGTGGAGCGGCATGGGCATCATCATCACCGCTTCGATCGGCCGCCGCAGGGAGCGGGCGCGGAGCTCGAGACTTCGCGCGGCTGCCCTTACCGTTGCACGTTCTGCGCGAAAGAGAACTTTCGAGATCGTTATCGGCGCCGCCCGCTGGCCACGTTGCTAGAGGAGCTCGACCAGCTCATCCACCAAGGCGTGCGTTACGTCTATTTCGTCGACGAGATCTTCCTGCCCGATCAGGCGCTGCTCGAGGCGTTGGTCGAACGTGACATCGAGTTCGGAGTTCAGCTGCGAATCGATAACTGGAGTGAACCCATGCTCGCGCTCCTCGGTAAGGCCGGCTGCGTCTCCATTGAGGCTGGCGTCGAAAGCGTCACACCCGAAGGCCGGTCGCTGTTGGCCAAACGTTGCAAGCTTTCTACAGACGAGCTCGCCTCGCTTTTGGTGTTTGCGAAGCAGCACGTTCCCTTCGTGCAAGCCAATTTGCTCGAGCTTTCCGATCCGCCCGCTGAGATTCAGCGCTTTCGCGAACACATGCAAGCCCGCGGCGTGTGGTCGAACCAACCCGTTCCGATGTTCCCCTATCCGGGCTCGCCGAGCTACACGCAGCGCTTCGGGGCTCCCGACGAAGTCGCGTGGGAGCGTGCTCACGCCGACTATCTGAAGCAATTTTCAGCCTTCAGCGATATTCAAGAGCAGGCGCCTTTGCCTCTGCCGGTGTTGGAGTCGCTCGCGTGATGCAAAGGCTTCGACGATGCGCGTGTTGATGACCATCGACGCAATCGGTGGCGTGTGGAGTTACGCGCTCGAGCTCGGCTCCTGGCTCACGACTCATGGCGTCCAGTTGGTGTTTGCCAGCATGGGTCGCGCGTTGCGTCCGGCTCAGCGGCGCCAGCTAGAAGCACGGGAAATCACGCTCGAGGAGAGCGAGTATCGTCTCGAATGGATGGAAGAGCCTTGGACGGACGTCGAGCGCGCCGGTGAGTGGCTCCTCGAGCTCGAGCGTCGGCACGAGCCCAATGTGGTGCACTTGAACGGTTACGTTCACGCGGCGATCGGGTTTCGCGCGCCCGTCATCAGCGTGGCGCATTCGAGCGTGCTGTCGTGGTGGCGCGCCGTGTTCGCGGAAGACGCGCCGGAAGCCTTCGATCGCTATCGAACCGAAGTGAGGCGCGGTTTGCGTGCAGCAGCGCGCATCGTGGCGCCCACTCGCGCCATGCTGAACGCCTTGGTCGAACATGAGCCCTGGTTGCGTCGAGACTTGGATCGCGCGGGGCTGGAGGCAAGCGCCGCACGCGCGCTGGTGATCGAAAATGGCATCGGTTCGCAGCACTTCGACGAGCGTGAGAAGGAGCCGTTCGTGCTGAGCGCAAGCCGCGCTTGGGATCGTGCGAAGAACGTGGCGTTGTTGGCGCGCGTGGCTCCCAACGTGAGCTGGCCGATTCAGATCGCGGGTGAGCAAAACGACGAGTCCCGTGCGGCGTTGGCGGGTAGCGGGTTGAAACTGCTTGGGGCCTTGGGCCGCGAGCGGATGTCACCGCTCATGCGCTCGGCGGCGATTTATGCGGCCCCGGCGCTTTATGAGCCCTTTGGTCTCTCGATTCTCGAGGCTGCCGCGGGAGGTGCCGCGCTGGTGCTCGGTGACATCGCTAGCTTGCGAGAGCTCTGGGGCGGAGCTGCGCTGTTCGCCGACGCGCGTGACGCCGCAGCGTGGGCAACTGCAATTCAGGCCTTGATTGACGACGTGAGCTTGCGGCGCCGGCTCGCACTGGCTGCGCGGGCGCGAGCACGTCGGTACAGCCTCGAACGCATGGGGCGTGCCTATCTGACGCTCTACCAAGAGATCCATAGCTGTCGGCTACGTTCGAGCCTGCGCCTGCTGGAGGTAGCCCAGTGAAGGTGGTGCTGTTCTATCATTCGGCGCTTTCGGACTGGAACCACGGCAACGCCCACTTTCTACGCGGCGTCGTGAGCGAGCTCTGTCAGCGTGGGCACTCCGTCGTGGTGTACGAAGACGAACAGGCGTGGAGCGTGGTTCAGCTACTGCGTGACCACGGCTCGGCCGCTCTGTTTGCCGCGCGCGACGCCTACCCCGAGCTTCGCGTCGAGCGCTACTCGCTCGAATCGCTCGACCTCACGGCCGCCACCGATGACGCCGATTTGGTGCTGGTGCACGAATGGAATCCGCCCGAGCTCATCGAACGCATCGGGCGTGAGCGAGCGCAGGGTGGCTCATTTTGCCTGCTATTTCACGATACACATCATCGCGCCGTCAGCGCGCCCGAAGAGTTGGCTCGCTACGATCTTTCCGCCTACGACGGGATTCTCGCCTTTGGTGAGGTGCTGCGCGAAATCTATCAGGAGCGAGGTTGGGGCAGGCGTGTCTTCACATGGCATGAAGCCGCAGACGCACGGCTGTTTCAGCCACTGGCTCACGTCGAGCCACGCCGAGATGTGGTTTGGATTGGAAACTGGGGCGACGACGAACGCACACGGGAGCTCCACGCTTTCCTGCTCGAGCCGATTGCGAAGCTTGGGCTTTCGGCGCGCGTGCACGGCGTACGCTACCCGGAAGCTGCCAAGCAAGCGCTGGTTTCTGCCGGCATAGAATACGCTGGTTGGCTGCCGAACTTTCGCGTGCCGCAAGCGTTTGCCGAAGCGCGGCTCACGCTGCACGTGCCGCGTGGCTTCTACACCAGCGTGCTGCGTGGGATCCCCACTATCCGCCCTTTCGAAGCATTGGCCTGCGGCATCCCGCTCGTGAGCGCGCCCTGGGAGGATTGTGAAAGCCTGTTCCGCGTCGGCGAGGACTTTCTCATGGTCGAGAATCCAGAGCAGATGTGTCGCGCTCTCTGCATGCTGCTGCACGAACCCGAGCGGGCGCGCGCGCTGGCGGAAAAGGGCCGAGAAACGCTGTTGGCGCGCCACACCTGCGCTCACCGAGTCGACGAACTCTTGGCAATTTACGAGCGGCTGACGCAGCGGGTCGCGCTCGCGCAGCGCAACGAGTGGAGGCGAGATGGCGCGCGGATTTGATTTCGCATTCTTTGGTTCGAGCCTGGTGTCGTCCTATTGGAACGGGGCGGCCACCTACTACCGAGGCTTGCTGCGAGCACTCGCGCAGCGTGGGCATCGAATCACGTTTTACGAGCCGGATGCCTACGAGCGGCAGCGCCACCGCGATATCGAAGATCCGGATTGGGCGCGCGTGGTCGTTTACGAAAACGAGCCTTCAGCTGCCGAAGCTTGCGTCGCGCGAGCTTCCGCCCACGCCGACGTCCTCGTCAAAGCCAGCGGTGTCGGCGTTCACGACGTATTGCTCGAGGAAGCGCTGGTGAACGCGCGGCGCTCACACCAGCTCGCAGTGTTTTGGGATGTGGACGCACCCGCGACACTCGCGCGCGTCGCCCAAGACCAGAGCGATCCGTTCCTCGCCTTGATTCCGGCTTATGATTTGGTGTGCACCTACGGAGGCGGCGATCCGGTGGTCGAGGGCTACTCGCGTTTGGGCGCCAAGCAATGCGTGCCGATTTACAACGCGCTCGACCCGGAAACGCATTTTCCGGTTGAAGCACGTAGCGAGTTCAGCGCTGATTTGTCGTTGCTTGCCAATCGTCTCCCGGATCGGGAGCGGCGCGTCGAAGAGTTTTTCTTGCGCGCGGCAAGCAGCTTGCCCAATCGGAAGTTCTTGCTCGCCGGGAGTGGTTGGGGTGGCAAACCGGTGTCTCCCAACGTGGAGCTCTTGGGCCACCTTTCGACGCGAGACCACAACGCCTTCAATTGCTCCGCGCTGGCAGTGTTGAACGTGGCGCGCGACAGCATGGCGAGCACGGGGTTCTCCCCGGCGACACGCGTGTTCGAGGCGGCGGGGGCCGCTGCGTGCCTCATCACCGATAGCTGGAAGGGCGTGGAGCTGTTTCTCGAGCCGAACAGCGAAGTACTGGTTGCGCACGATGGGGATGAAGTAGCGGCCTTGATCGAGTCACTCGATCCTGCGCGTGCTCGTGCGATTGGTTCGGCTGCGCGGCGGCGTGTTTTGGCGGCGCACACTTATGCGCGGCGTGCCGAGCAGGTCGAGGCCACCTTGAACGGGTTTTCGAAGTCTTGGGAGGTATGTGCGTGATGCAGCTGTCGTTCGTGTTTTTGGGCCTTTCCATCACGTCCTCCTGGGGCAACGGGCATGCGACCACGTATCGAGGGTTGCTACGCGAGCTTTCACGGCGTGGACACACCCTGCAGTTCCTGGAGCGCGATCTGCCGTTTTACGCGGAGAATCGCGACTTGCCAGCGCCGGCCTACGCTCGAACCGAGCTGTACGCGAGCGTGGCTGAGCTCAAGGAACGCTTCGCCCACGCAGTGCGCGACGCGGATGTGGTCGTGGTCGGATCCTACGTGCCTGATGGTATCGAGGTTTCGAAGTGGGTGCTCGAAACCGCGCGCGGCGTGAAGATGTTTTATGACATCGACACGCCGGTGACGTTGCGCAAGCTGGAGACCGGCGGCGCCCAGTACATTGCGCCAGCGCAGATCTCGAAGTTCGATGTGTACCTGAGCTTCACCGGCGGGCCTACGTTGACACGCCTGGAGCGTCGCTTTGGTGCGCGTCGTGCGCGCGCGCTGTACTGCTCGGTCGATCCCGCCGCGTACCTTCCGGAGCCGCACGGCGCACGTTGGGATCTTGGCTACCTCGGCACCTACAGTGTCGATCGTCAGCCTGGCTTGGAGCGGCTCATGTTGACTCCCGCGCGAGCTTTGCCCGAAGCGCGCTTCGTCGTAGCCGGGCCGCAATATCCCGATGACATCGAGTTTCCTCGTAACGTCGAGCGCGTTCAGCATCTGGCGCCGGCGGAACATCGCGCCTTTTACAACTCGCAGCGTTTCACGTTGAATCTGACGCGCGCGGACATGACGGCGGCTGGTTTTTCGCCCAGCGTACGTCTGTTCGAGGCCGCAGCGTGCGGCACGCCAATCATCAGCGATGTTTGGTCAGGGATCGACAGCTTCTTCACACCCGAGCGCGAAATCATTCTCGCTCGCGACGCGCGCGCCGTGCTGAGCGCCCTGCGTGAGCTCCCGGAAACACGCCGGCTCGCGTTGGGCGACCGCGCACGCCAACGCGTTCTGCGCGAGCACACCGCCGCGCACCGCGCCGAAACCCTGGAAGGCTACGTGCTGGAAGCCGAGCGAGCCCTGCGCAAGGGCTCGGTTCGACGCGTGCCGGTGTCGGAACAGCCTAGCAGTGAGCCGAGGTAGACATGTCAATTCCGCAAGCCGAAGTGAGCTCTGCGAAGATTGAAGCCGGCGTGACGTTCGGCGCAACCACACAGCCGAGCATCGCCGGCGTGCGTTTGGTCTTCTTGGAAGGCGAGGAGGTTGGCCGTCCCGACCAGCTGGCGGAAGCGTTTCCCCAGCTCGAAGTGAGCGTTGGTTCGGATGCTGACGCAGCTTTCCAAATTTGTGAAGGCGAATGGCGTTTACCTATCGTCGATTTCGGCCCCTGGGATCGCACATTTCGTGAAGCGGCCCTGGCACACGCACACGTTACGTTCGTTGGAGGCGCGCGCCTGGTCCCGCACGTGGCCGAGGTGTTGACGCGCTATCAGCGCCATTTCCCGCGTCGCAACGGCGCGTCGAACACCCCTGAGTTCGAGACGGTTCTCGCTCGTCATGCCGAGCTGCACGACCTTTCCAAGCCGCTCGTGAGCGCTGACTTCGATCACGCTCTCGATGTGTGGCAATGGACTTTGCGGCTGGAGCCGCGTGCGGGCCTGCCTCTCCAAGTAGCAGCGTTGTTTCACGATATCGAACGGCTTCAAAGCGAAGCCGAGCAACGCATCGAGCAGCATGCGCCCGACTATCAAGCTTTCAAGGACGCACACGCGCGCGGCGGTGCACGGTTTACCAACGAGCTACTCGAATCACTCGGTCTGGACGCGTTCAGCTGCAGGCGTGTAACACGCCTGATCGAGCTGCACGAGCGACCCTACGTGGGCACGCGCGAGCCGGAAGCTTCGGTGCTCGCCGACGCTGACGCGCTATCGTTCTTCACTCTGAATAGCCCTGGCTTCGTGGACTACTACGGGAGTGCCCATGCGCTCGCGAAGGTCGCATACTCCCTCGGGCGCATGACGCCGCGGGCCCGACGCTGGCTCGGTCGAATCAAGTTGCGGGCGGACGTGCGGGCACTACTCGACGACGTGCTGGCACACGGAGCGCTGGCGTCGCGTTCGAGGCCGTCGTGAAGCTGCATTTCGTAGTCTGCGGGCTCGGCATGAGCTCCGCGTGGGGCAGCGGGCACGCCACGCTCTGGCGCGCGCTGTGCGCGGCGCTGCATCGCCAGGGCCATCGGGTAACCTTCTACGAACGCGATCAGCCCTTTTATGCGCGCTATCGTGACTTCACGCGCGTCGACTACTGCGATCTGGTTCTGTATCGGGAGTGGTCGGACGTTGCCGGGCGCATCACGCGCGAGCTCGATGCAGCGGACGTTGGCATGGTCACTTCGTACTGTCCTGATGCGAGCGTGGCGAGCGAATCCGTGCTGAACTCCAAGGCGGGGTTGAAAGTCTTCTACGACTTGGACACACCGGTCACCTTGAGTTGCTTGGAAGAGCAAGGTAGCTGCGCCTATATCGGAGCCAACGGCCTGCGCGACTTCGAGCTCGTGCTCTCATTTACTGGAGGGCGAGCGCTCTCCGCGTTGCAACAGCGATTGGCTGCACGGCAGGCGCGACCCCTGTACGGCTCGGTCGACCCGCTCGCGCACGCCCCACATGCTGACCGCTGCCAACAGCGCGCGGCGCTCTCGTATCTCGGAACTTACGCGCGCGATCGCGCGGCCAGCATGGATGAGTTGTTTTTCGAGCCGGCGCGACGCTGCCCTGAAGAACGCTTCATCGTCGGCGGCGCGCTCTATCCCGAGAGCTTTCGCTGGGAGGGCAACGTCGAGTTCTGGGGCCACGTGGGTCCCGCTGCTCACGCCGAATTCTTCGAACGTGCACGCTTCACGCTGAACCTAACGCGACGAGCCATGCGCGACTACGGCTTTTGCCCTTCGGGGCGGTTGTTCGAGGCCGCCGCTTGTGGTGCGGCCATGCTCAGCGACGACTGGGAAGGTTTAGATACCTTCTTCGAGCCGGGACGAGAGCTGCTCGTGGTGCGCTCCGCCGATGACGTTCTGGAGGCTTTGCGACTTCCCGAAGCTGAGGTGGCTCGTATCGCTTCGGCAGCACGCGCGCGGGTTCTGGCGAATCATACGGCAGATTCACGAGCTCGTGAGCTCGTCGCATACGTCCTAGGCTACACCAGGGCCACTGCCGGTCCCGCTCTGGCGAACGACGCAACACTCGGCGACCGGCAGGGAGCAATTCGATCATGTGGGGCGTAATTCCAGCCGCGGGCATGGGGTCCCGCATTCAACCGCTGGCTTTCTCGAAGGAGCTCCTTCCGGTCGGATGTAGATTGGATGGCGATCTCGAGCGGCCGCGCGCGGTGAGCGAGTACCTGATCGAGCGCATGCTGCTGGCAGGCGTCGATAAGATCGCTTTTGTCATCAGCCCGGCCAAAAGTGACATCATTCAGTATCACGGCGGCCGCGTGGGAGAAGCCGAGCTTTGTTACGTGGTGCAGCCGGAGCCCGCTGGTTTGTGTGACGCGCTGTTTCGCGTCGCGCGCCTGATTCCGGATGAGGAAGAGGTGGTGATCGGCCTGCCTGACACGGTTTGGTTTCCAAACGATGCGCTGACGGCGTTGCCGCGTGGAGGGTTCTCCTTCCTGTGCTTTCCGGTGGAGCAACCCGAGCTGTTCGACGCGGTCGTGTGTGACGAGAACGGTCGTGTCAGCGAGATCCAGGTCAAGCAGAGTCACCCGAGTTCGCATTGGGTGTGGGGTGCGTTCAAGCTCACCGGCGGGATCTTGCGTGAGCTCTTCGAGTTGTGGCAGCGGCGTGATGCGCGTGACGTTTACGTTGGTACTTTGGTGAACGCTTGGTTGCACGCTGGTGGCTCCGCGCGCGCAGTGAAAGCAGGCCGAACGTACGTGGACGTGGGCACCCTGCACGGCTATCGAGAAGCTCTGCGCTTACTCGAAGGGCGAGCGAGCGAACCCATGGTGAGCAAATGAAGACGCAACTCACGAGGGATGACGTGTCGCGCCGCGTGCGCGCGCTGGGCGACTGGTTCCAAAATATCAATCTCGGCGGCGTGCAGACCGCACCCAGCCATTTTCTGGGTGACTACCCGAACTGCAAATGGCAGCGCTTTCAGCACGCGATCCCGAGCGATCTACAGGGTAAGTCGGTGCTGGACATCGGCTGCAATGCCGGATTTTACACCATCGAATTCAAACGCCGGGGGGCGGGTCGCACGTTGGGTGTCGACTCCGATCCGCGTTATCTCGAACAGGCTCGGCTGGCCGCAGAAGTGTGCAGCGTAGATGTCGAATTTCTGAACCTGGATGTTTACGAACTGGCCACATTGCGGGAACGCTTCGACATCGTGTTGTTCATGGGTGTTTTGTACCACCTGCGGCATCCGTTGCTCGCCTTGGATATCCTGCACGAGCACGTGGTGGGCGACACCTTGATCTTTCAGAGCATGCTGCGCGGAAGCTTGGAGAGCAAAAGTTACGCGGAAGACTATCTGTTCAGCGAAAGCGAGCATTTCGAGGAACCGGAGTACCCCAAGCTTCATTTCGTGGAGCAGCGCTATTCCCACGACGATACAAACTGGTGGATCCCCAACAAATCTTGTGTCGAGGCGATGCTGCGCTCCGCCGGCTTTCGCATCGTGGATAACCCCGAAACCGAAGTCTATGTGTGTCAGCGTGTGGAGTTGACCCGCGCCGCGCGGCGTTCTGATTCGGGTCTGTGGATTCGAACCAACCAGCCACGAACGGAGCGCTGCCCATGAGCGTCGAAGCCGTGATGTTGTGGAACGAGCCGAACAACGCTTCTCACTGGGACTTCGAGCAGGACAAGGGCTGGCGTTGCTTCGCCGAGATGGTGAAAATGGCTGCCGATGCCGTGCGCTCGGAGAACCCGCACCTCAAAATTGTCTTGGGCGGGATTTCTCCGATCGACGCTGGCTTCATCGAGAATATGCGGAACCAAGGCGTGCTCGACAAAGTCGATGTGGTCGCCGCGCATGGCTTCCCCCTTGATTGGAACCACTGGCAGCTGCACGAGTGGCCGGCGCGTTTGGACGAGCTGCGAGTGGTCACCGACAAGCCGCTGTGGGTCACGGAGGTCGGCGTTTCCACTTTCGGGGCGGAGGAGGTGCAAGAGTTTGGCCTCGAACGTACCGCACAGCTCCTGAGCGGCCTCGTCGAGCGTGTGCACTGGTACAGCTTGATGGACTTACCCCGCGCTTGGCCAGCCACCACACGCCATCGTGAGGCCGAGGGTTCGTCGTACTACCGCCACTTCTATATGGGACTGATTAGGGAGGATGGGTCACCCAAGCGAGCGCTGAAACGCTTCGCCGAGCTCACGCCCGCACTCGGCGTATGCCAGTGGATTCATTTCGAGGATCCCCGCCTCGACAGCGTCGTCGACTGGCTGGATCGGTTGCGAGTGCGCAGCTTGCGCACCGGTCTGTCGTGGGCGGACAGCGAGCGCCCGGGCGCCTTGCGCTGGTTCGATCGACAAATGAGCGCGCTCGATCACCTGGACCTGACGCTCACATATTGCTTTACCCCCGAAGCGAGTGGGGTGAAGCCGCACCACACCAGCCCTCCGCGACGCATCGAAGAATACGCCGACTTCTGCGCGCGTATGACTCGTCGATACGCGCGCGGTTGAACCCGACTGCCCCACTGCGGCTTCGTGCCTCGCCACGAACCGAAGTGTCGTCGTTCGCATTCGTCAGTGGGATCACGAACGCGACGTCTCGCCGCGAACGGACAAGCGACTACCTGTATCGAATCGCTTGATGCCTGATCGCCTACACGCGAGCGGAGCCTGGCAATATTGGGGCTCCAATGTGCGCAACCGGCACGGAGTCTGCAATTGGGTCGTTCGAACGGAGGCCAATTCATGAAGTATTGGACGATCGCTGTGTCTGTGGTGGTGGCTCTCGCCTGCAATCACGGCAACGACAACACGAAAACGACACCGAACAATGCCAACACGAATCAGGGCACTGGCTCGCCCGGTTCGTCCGATTCCAACACCAGCACCGGCAGCGATACAGGTGGTGGCACCGATCGCTCGGGAACAGGAACAGACACGACGGGAACAGGCACGGGCACGGGCAACAGCCCTGGCACGGGCACCGGTACGGGGAGCGGCACTGGGCCGAGCTCGTTGACCGGCACTGGCGGCGGCTCGACGCGCATTGCAAACGACTCGCTGCCCGGCACTGGCGGCGGCTCGACGCGCATCGCAAGCAATTCAGAGCTGACTGGCACTGGCGGCGGCTCGACGCGCATCGCGCT
>JBMOMJ010000059.1:16414-71786 GCA_049324695.1 Myxococcota bacterium | reverse complement strand
CCGGCACTGGCGGCGGCTCGACGCGCATTGCAAACGACTCGCTGCCCGGCACTGGCGGCGGCTCGACGCGCATCGCAAGCAATTCAGAGCTGACTGGCACTGGCGGCGGCTCGACGCGCATCGCGCTGGATTCAGGGCTGACCGGCACCGGTGGTTCTGCGCGCTTCGTCGGCGCGGCCGCAGCCCCGCGTAGCAACTTCGTGGCAACCACCGTTTCAGATTCCGCGCAGCCGCTTGCTACCGGTGGCCGCTCTGGCGTTACCGGTACTGGGGGTGCATCGAGTCAACAGTCCGGCACCGGGGGGCGCTCCGGAGGCGGCAAGTAAACGTCTCGATGCCGAATGGCGGCGTCGACGGCACCCGCTGAGGCGCCACGACGCCGCCCTGTCAGGTTCCTTATTGCCGCCGGGAGCGCGCTTTCGAGCTCCTCCTGGCGGCGCTGCTTTGGCGCTTCGTAGCGCCCGCGGTGCTACCCCGCCCGGCGGCCTTGCTGCGTGTGCCCCTCCCCGTCGAACTCGAACGTTGCTCGCTGCGCGAGCTGGAGCGTGCGCTGGTTCGCCGAGAACTCCGCGAACCTGCCTCGCCGTTGGAAACTGTCCGGCGCGCCGCAGGCCGACGAGCGCCGGTCGAACGGCTACTACCTCTGTTTGCCGGCTCCTCGTTCTCGCTGGCGCCGTCGCGCGCAACGAATTTGTTGAAGCGACTTCGCCTTCCACCGGCGGTTCGATCTTGAAATAGGAACGCCAGATTGGCTTTGTCGAAGCGCTCGAAGAAATCGTCCCAGGAGATGGTCTTCAAGCTTTCTTCGCCGCTGAATCCGGGAAAATCGATGCGCAGAATGCCTGGCCCCTTACTACTTCGCGTCGAGCGCACGACGCTCGGCTGGCCGCCGCGCGCTTCCGCCCATTCACGGATCTCATCGTGATCGGTCGTAGCACGCGCACTTCCACTGCTTCTGGTTCGGTTCGTTGCCATTGAGCCTCCGCCGAAACGCGAAGCAGATTGCGTGCCACTCGCTTGCTCTTGGGAGCCGGCTCAGTTTTCGGAGCTCACGCCGTGTGCTTGACGATATCAGTTTCTTCGTCGTCACACTCGTTGAGTGCGCTTGCAGGCCGCGCGAGGGGGATGCGGCTCAAGATGCTCACTCCCTCGCCTGGGGAAGACACGATTTCTAGCGTGCCGCGGCAGAGCGCAATGCGTTCGCGCATGCCGATCAGACCGAAGTGCCCGGCGGCAATCTGGTTCGGCGAAAAGCCCACGCCGTTGTCCTCGACGCTCACGATTGCGTGCTCTGCCGTGCGCTGAAGCACGACGCTCACGTGCGTCGCTTGGGCGTGGCGGGCGATGTTCGTGAGCGCTTCCTGCACGATGCGATAAACCACGGTTTCGATTTCTTCAGGCAAACGCTCGCCGAGCCCGTGGATCTCCAGCTCGATCTTGACGCCTGTGCGCAGCGCCCAGTTCGAGACCAGCTGCTCGACCGCCGCCGACAGACCGAGGCGATCGAGGGCAGCTGGTCGCAGCCGTTCGGCGACCTCGGCCAAGCCGCGTTCCAGTTCCGCGCAAGCGCGCTCGGCCTCGCTCAGGCGCGCGGCGGCAACTTCCGTTTTCATCACGGCGCGACGCCCCCCCGCGATGGCAAGCTTCAGCGCGGTCAGCGCTTGCCCCACCTGATCGTGCAGGTCGCGCGCGATTCGACGCTGCTCGTCCTCGCGAGCTTCCAATGAGCGCTTCCGAAGGGCGCGGCACAGCTCCTCGGCATGCACACGCCGCTCCGTTTCGGTGACCAGCGCGGCGCGGGCTTGGGCGAGCGCGCTGCCCTCGTGATGCGTAGAACCAGAAGTGGCTCCCACGGCCAACGCACGGCGCGTGCGCTGCGAAGCTGGAGGGCGTTGAGAGTAAGTCACGAGGTCACGAGAATTGAAGCCACCCGCGGTGCATTGCGTAACGCACGATGTCTGCGCGGTTCTTCAGCTTGAGTTTTTCCATCGCTCGTGTCTTGTAAGTTTCGATGGTGCGCGCGCTCACGGCCAGCTTGGACGCGATCTCCTTGCTGCCGTGCCCCTGCGCAATCAAGCGCAGCACCTCCGCTTCGCGTTCACTCAATTCGAAGCCGGTGACGAACTCTCCGCTGCGCGCGCGTCGCGGCGCGTTCGGCAGCACCTGCGCAGCCATGGCGGGGTCCAGGTACAAGCCGCCCTCTGCAACGGCGTTGATTGCTCGGGGCAAGTCTGCGGCTGCTGCGCGCTTCAAAACATAACCAGAGGCCCCGGCGTCGAGCAGGATCGGCAGATAGGCGCGCTCCTCGAGCGCTGTCAGCACGAGCACTTTGCATTCGGGCCGTCGCTTCTTGATCTGCTGAGTTGCTTCGGCGCCGCCGAGCTTCGGCAAAGAAACGTCCATCACTACGACATCGGGTTCGAGACGTTCTGCTTCGGTGATGGCGGAGTAACCGTCATCTGCTTCGCCGACTACGCTCATGCCTGCTTCCGACTCGAGCAGGACTTTGAGCCCGCCGCGAACCAGAGGATGATCATCAACTAACAAGACACGCAATGTCATGGTTCAATCTCGCGGGCTGGAGTGGTCGAACACAACTGTATCGACACAATCGTGCGCGGGGGTCGCGTTCGCCGGCGCGCGTCGATACGGCTCGAGACTAGTGACGCGACTCACGTCAACTGAGTAAACCGGATCCGGGCGGATAGCAATTCAGGAGAATGATTCTTCCAAAGTAGATCTCATTAGTTTTCGTTTCGACGAAGGTGGGGGTGTGGCAATGTGGCGATCTACGTCGCACGTGCAGCCGGCCGTACCTATGAGGGGCACAAGCGTTGCTTGTAACTGGCGGGTTAAGGACGCCGATGCAGTGGTTGGAGCAAATACTCGCGGTGGGCAACTCCCGCCCGACCGCCTCGCTGGGCGCGTGCCTGCGAGCGTGTGGCGAGTGCGAGCTGGTGTGTCTGGTTTGCGCCGAGACCTGCCTGGCGGAGCGTGAGCTGGAAGCGCTTCGCCGCTGCGTCCGGCTGAGTTTCCGCTGCGCCGAGCTGTGCGCGTTCAGCGCGCGACTTCTGATTCGCTACGCAACCGTCGATCGCGCTACTTTACGCAGCGTGCTCGAAGCGTGTTCACTCGCCTGCGCCACTTGCGCTGAGGAGTGCCAGCGGCACGCCGCCACGCAGACACACTGCCGGGTATGTGCGTCGGCATGCCAAACCTGCGCGGAGTGTTGTGAAGCATTAATCGAAGCGACAGGCTACGCGCCTGATACCTGAATGAAACGGCCGCGTTGAATCCTGGCTGCTTCTTGTCGAGCGAGTCCGCTCATCATCGATTACCAGGATGTGCTGCACGCCGCTGCTTGCATGCGGCTCACTCTCGAGCAGGAGTGGACGACGGAATTCGCCCCAATTGGCTTGCCCCGCAGCGAGCAGGCCGCATCAGGAATTCGCTCTAGCGCGGCGGACTGGTGCTGGTAGGCACGTGGTCGACCGGTTCAGGCTCGAGCCCTTCATCGGGAGGCGGTACGTCGGTCATTGCGCGCAGCCACCGCAGCTGCGTCGAAAGGCGGACGTTCAAGCGGCTCACCTCGAGCTCGGCCAGCTTCAATTCGGTTACGTCTGAAAAGGTGAGAACGACGCCGTCAATCTGCTTGGTGTTCACTCGATAGGGAAGGATCTTCAAGACGTACCAGCGGTCGGCACTCGATTTGACCTGCGACTCACTCGGGCGGCCCTGCGCCATCACCCGACGCGCGGCGGCGTCGAGGTCGTCGTAGCTAAACTGTGGCGCGATGTCGCTGATCGGCCTGCCGACGTCAGTCGAGATGAGGCTGAACAGGTCGCGGGATGCCGGAGTAAAACTCCGCACGCGCAGCTCGCGGTCCAGAAACACCGCAGCCACGCATGTGTTCTCGAATAGATTGTGCAAGTCGCGATGGGTGCGCCCCAACTCCTCCATGCTGGTGCGCAACTCTTCATTGAGATTCTCGAGCTCTTCGTTGGCAGCCTGGAGTTCGGTGCGCGCTCGCTCTAGCTCATGATTCGCGGATTCGAGCTCCTCGTTCAGGCTGCGCAGGTCCTCGTTCGAGCGGTTCAACTCTTCGCTCGAGCTCACGAATTCGGAGCGCAGCGCGTCGAGCTCACGCCGTATGTGAGCGATCATGTCGTGTTCGGTTCGCGCCGAGCGCCCAGAGGTTTGCAGCTCTGCCGGCCGCCGATCGCTTTCGGTGAACACCAACGCGCGCAAGCCGGAGTCCTCGAGCGCATGGATCGCGAGCGCCAGACGGGAGCGCATGCCATCGAGCTCGAAGTCCATCGCGGCTGCTGGGGGCAGAGAATTGCTCGATCTGCATTCGAGCATGGCAGCTACGAGCGGGCGCAGCTCCGGCCGAAGCAAGTCCAACACGGCGTTCGTAGGAAGGCCTGTGGGGGACTGCAAGTAACGTTCGGCAGCACCCGACGTCCGGACGATGGCATGGGCTTCGTCAAGTACGATGCAGGGTGGCGCGTACTTCTCCAATAGGAGCGCGTTTGCCAGGTGCTCGGGTCGCGCGTGCGGCTCTACGGACTTGCTCCGGGCCGCCGCGTTCCGAAAACGGGAAGCGAGTGCCGATCGATCGCCGCGGGCCTTGAATAGACCCAAGTCGTCCGCTACCGGCGTGAAAAACTCGGACATGCCGCGCGGCGCTTCGGTATCGCCGAGCAGGAGCAAACCTTCTGGCGCGAGCGAGTAGTGCAGCAACTCTACGAGTTGGGGCCGAGCCTCGACGGGCGTGGCCGCGAACGCCTGCTCGCCGACCGCCAAATCAATCCGCGAAAATGGAGGGTCTTTGAGCACATGGTGCTTGGAGAAGAGCACGCAGTCGCGAGCCTGGCGCAAGAGCTGGTGGTGAAGCCGATCGCTCGGCAGCGGCTGCCCCATCTCGCGGAGCACCCGAGCGCGAAGGTCGTGGAGGTAGTCCGGACGACGTGCGATCGAAAGCCGCGATTCGTCGAGCTCGGTCCCGAAGACTCGCACGTCGCAGTCGAGCCCTTGCAGACGCTGATGCTCAATCAGCAACACCGCTAGCGCATGGGCCAACTCCCCAGTCCCGCTGTTCAGAACCCAAGCGCGTATGCTGCGCCGCGGAACCATGTAGAGCTTCGGCAAAACGAGCTTGTCGAGTAGGACGAGCCAGTCTTCCGCGACGAATTGCTTTTCGCTCTCGAGTTCGTAGGTCACGAGGTTTCCTCCACCTCGGGTTGGAGGGGGGGGGGAGCGCCGGGAGATCGATTGACTCCAGCGTTCGCTTTGAGTTCGTAGGTCACGAGGTTTCCTCCACCTCGGGCGGCAGGGGCGCGGGCAGATCGATCGACTCCAGCGCGCTGAGCACGGCGCGGGAATGGGAGTGAAGCTCGTGCATGCGCCGCGTGTAGTCGGCGGCGATGGACTCATTGCCCTGTTCCTTCGCGCGGTTGGCCATCTGTTCGATCAAGCGGGAGCGCTCAGCCAAGATGCGATAAGCCACCCACAGCGCGCGCTCGAGCGCATGCGCCTGGCCGCTTTCCAGAGCGTCCAACGAAAACGCATGTCCCACGTCGCAACGAAAATGCGCCGGCGCTTGTTGCATGAGCCAGAGGGGGCCCTGGCACTCCGGGCACGTAAAGTGACTTGCCTCGCCCACACGGCTGAGCTCGTCCGGAGCGCTCATTGCGACCGCTGCCGCTCGCGCTTCCAATTCGAGATCGCGCGGAACCTTCACGCGCGGTGGGGCTGGTTGGTTGGCAAGCTCACTCAAGGTAGCGCCGATTTCCAACGCACGAAGGACGCGATGCGGAAACATCGCCAGCGCTGCGCGCGGAAGGCTCGCGCTCATTGCATCACTCGGGTCCTGCACGATCGTGTAGCCCCCGCAGCGTCGAATTGCATCGAGACCTGCGGCGCCATCGTGCAACTCGCCGCTCAGCACCACCCCGGTTACGCGGCTGCCGAACGTCACGGCCGCCGAGCGGAATAGAACGTCGATGGACGGCCGCGATAGGTTCTCGCGCGGACCGTGGGCGACTCGCATGCCGTCTGTCGTGAGCATCAGATGCTGCCCTGCTGGCGCCAAGTATATCGTTCCTTTCTGAAAGCGAGCCTGGTTCTCTGCAACTCGTACAGCGAGGTTGGTGCTGGAAGCGAGCGAAGTCACGGGAAGCGGCGCGCCAACCATACGGTGCTGGACAATGAACACCGACGCCTCCAGATTTGGGTCGAGATCCGACAGCAGGCGCATCAATGGTGCAAGGCTTCCGCTCGAGCCGCCTATCACCACGATGTCTCGGCGCTGAGGCACAATGGCGGGTTGGATCAGGTCTTGTGTCATTCAGCGCATCCTCTCCCCACATCAACGCTGCAAGATCGTCGCCAAAGCAACGGCTCCCCTTTGAATCGCTCGGAGCCCGCGTTTTTGGGTTGATTTGCGAGTGGTGCAGGGGTAGCTGAGCCCGCAACGGCGTCAGCATCGTACGCAGTTGCGGCGGCTGTGTCTCGATTCCTTTCTCAAGGGCGCCGCGCTGTCAGCGCTTTCGCTGACAAGGCACCCGTCGAGAAGCGCTGCGGGCGCAGTTTTCCAGCTGCGAGCCCGGTGCGGCTTGCTCTCTCGCGATTTCGCCGGCTAGCTCCTGCTCGCCATGTCTGCGCCTGACGACACGAGCCAGCCGCCGAGTTCCGAATCGAAGCCGATTAATCACACCAAAGCGGGACCGGACGAGACGGCAGCGCAGGCGGGTGAAGCGATGCCGGCGAACTTCCCCGTAGTGGGCGTGGGCGCGTCGGCTGGCGGCCTCGAGGCTTTGAAGCAACTCACGGCGGCGATTCCAGCGGAGACTCAGTTCGCCTATGTTCTGGTGACACACCAACAAGCCGGACAAGTAACGATCCTGCCGGAGCTTTTGAGCAAGCACTCGTCGTTGCGCTTCGTCACGATTGAGGATGGCATGCGACTCGAGCCCGGCGTCGTGTACGTGGCGCCAGCTTTCGATATTACGCTCGAAGACGAAGTACTGCGTCTGAGCAGCGATTCCGAACGCTCACAGCACCACTCCATCGATGCATTCTTCACGTCGCTGGCGGCGCTGAAAGAACGAGCTGTCGCGGTGGTTCTCAGCGGTACTGGCTCGGATGGCACACGCGGTGTTGCGGACGTGAGCGCGGCCGGTGGCTTGGTTGTCGTTCAGGATCCGGGCACTGCGCGTTATGCGGATATGCCAGCAAGCGCCGCCCGGACGTCATTCGTGGATGCGATTGCAGCTCCCGGAGAGATCCCGGCTCGCATCCAGTCTCTTTTTGCTTCACGTCGGCCGCTCGAATCGCGAGCGCCGAGCGAGGACGTGACTGGCGCGCTCTATCGAGTCCTTCATTTTCTCAGGACTCGTACCGGCCAAGACTTCACGGCGTACAAGAAATCAACCTTGTGGCGGCGCATCGAGCGACGCATGAACGTTCAGGGTGTAACAAGCCCCCAGCAATACGTTCGCGCGCTCGAAGAGCGTCCGGAAGAAATCGAAGTCCTTTTTCGCGAGTTGTTGATTAGCGTGACCAGCTTTTTCAGAGATCCAGAGACATTCGTGGTACTGTGCAACCAGCTCCGAAGTACTTTCGAGAGCTGGGAAGAGGAGCGGCCGTTTCGAGCTTGGGTTCCGGCCTGTGCCACCGGCGAGGAGGCCTATTCGCTGGCCATTGCAATTCGCGAAATTCTCACGGACCTCGATCGACGCGTGTCGGTGCAGATCTTCGCGACGGACCTCGACCAACCTGCGATCGATGTGGCGCGCGCAGGTCGCTATCCCTTGAGCATCGATGCTCACGTGACGCCCGAGCGGCTCGATCGCTTCTTCGTGAAGACGGACACGGGCTATCGCATCAGCAAGGAAATCCGCGAAAGCATCGTGTTCGCCCCACAGAACGTGATCAAAGATCCGCCGTTTACGAAGCTCGACCTGCTGTCTTGCCGCAATCTCCTGATTTATCTCGAGCCGGAGCTGCAACGCCGCGTGATTGGCCTCTTCAGCTACGCGCTGCGACCCGACGGGCTATTGCTTTTGGGCAGCTCTGAGAGCATCGCGAGCTTCGACGACGCCTTCGTCGCCATCGATAAGAAGTGCAAGTTGTTCCGCCGTCGCGACACGCGCCCTGAAACACCAGCGGAGTTCCCGGAAGTACCCACCGGGCAAGGGCTACCACGCGCAGGGCGGCCTCGATTGGACGTGGCGCGCGGTGGCCCGACTGCGCTCAGCTCGATTGCAGAGCGCGTGGTGCTGACGAACCTCGCGCCGCCCAGCGTGCTCATCAATGAACGCGGAGATATCGCCTACTTTCACGGGCGCACTGGCAAGTTTCTCGAGCCCGCAGCGGGTGAACCGGTAGCGAATATCTTCGGCATGCTGCGCGAAGGCTTGCGGCTGGATGTCTCGTCGGCACTGCGCCAAGCTCTCACGCGCAGCGAGCCCGTCGTGCGCCCAGGGCTGCGCGTCAAGAGCAACGGCAGCTTCATCCGTGTCAAACTCAGCGTACGCCGGATCGACGAGCCAGAGCTCGTGCGCGGCATGTTCCTAGTGAGCTTCGAGCAGGAACCCGAGCTCGATCTCGATGCCGAGGGCGGCGCGGAGGGAGACCAGGTGCGCCAGAATGCGCGTATCAACGAGCTCGAGCTCGAGCTGCAGCACACGCGCGACAACTTGCAGGCTACGATCGAAGAGCTCGAGACATCGAACGAAGAGCTGAAGAGTACGAACGAAGAGCTGCAGTCGACCAACGAAGAGTTGCAGAGCGCGAATGAGGAGCTCGAGACATCGCGCGAAGAGATGCAGTCGCTGAACGAGGAGCTGCAGACAGTAAACTCCGAGCTGGAAGAGCGGAATCGCGCGCTTTCCCAGGCGAACGACGACATGCAGAACCTGCTCAACAGCACTGATGTCGCGACGGTGTTTCTGGACGACCGGCTCGCGATCAAGCGCTTCACTACGCAGGCGCGCAAGGTGTTCAGCTTGATCGATACCGACATCGGGCGCCCGATTTCGGATCTGTCTGCCAACCTGCGTTACGAGGAGCTCGTGAACGATGCGCGCGAAGTGTTACGCAGTCTCGTCTTTCAGGAACGCGAGATCCTGACCAAGGAAGGCGCCTGGCGCATGATGCGCATCATGCCCTACCGAACTGCGGAAAATGTGATCGACGGCCTGGTGATGACATTCATCGACATCGATCGCATCAAGCGCGAGCAGCAGGCAGCCGAGGCGGCGCGGCGCTTCGCGGAGAGCCTGGTTGAAGCGCTGCCAGCAGGGGTGGCGGTATTGGACTCCGAGTTACGCGTGGTCACCGCGAACCAAGCGCTCTACGACATCTTCAGGACGAACGCGAAGCGCACGCTGGGCGAACCATTTCAGAGCCTCGGCGACGGTTTCTTGGACGTGCCGGATCTCACCGAGAGCATGAGCCACGTGCTCGATGGAAGTATCGAGTTAAAGCGATTCAATCTGCCGCCGACTCCGCAACGCTTTGGCGGCCGTCACCTGAGGGTCAGCGCACACCGCATGGTCAGTCAGCCTCGCATGCCCACGATGGTGCTCCTCATGATTGAGGATAGGGGAGCGAGCGACAAAGGTTAGCTGCCATTCAGCAGTGACGGCGGCATCGCCGCTTGCCGACGGATGCCGCCACGCGTACTTTGTGAGGGGTGCTCCTCAGTGAATCACCCAGTTTGCACGAACCCAGCGCGTTCGAGCAGATCCTTGAGGACCACCCTGATGCTTGGTCGATCATCGAGCTCGATGGTGATCGCATCGTTGTCGTGTGGTGCAACCGAGCGCAAGCGTCGCGCTTCGGCATGAGTCCCAGCGAACTCGAGTGCAGCGATCTGCGCACGCTGGTGCCGCCTGCGCACTACGCGGGCTGGCTCGGGTTCCTGCGTGAGGTAGTGCGAAGTGGCAAGCCGCGTTCCTTCGACTTCGAGGGACCTCCGCTGGTGGGTGGGCTTGCGCGCGCGACGTTCGTGCCGATGAAGCCTGGGCCCAATGGGTTCGCCCGTTGCGCCGCGCAGGTTCGAGACGAGACCGCGCGACAGCGGGCCATGCAAGCTCTGGAACGCAGTGAGGCAAGGCTCGCTCACGCGCAGGAAATTGGCCAGATCGGCGACTGGGAACTCGACCTCGCGAGTGGCACCGGCACTTGGTCGCGACAGATGTTCCGCATCATGGGTTGGGAGGGTGAGGAGCCGCCTACCTTCGAACAGTTCGAAGCGCTGGTGCATCTCGAGGATCGCAAAATCGTGGCGCGTTTCAACGCCGAGGTGGTGCAGGCGGAGAAGCCGCTCAGCATCGTGTTCCGTTTGGTGACGCCTGCAGGAGAGACACGACGCATCGCCGCGACTGCAGTTTGTTTGCGGGACGCGGAGGGCAAGCCGGTTCGCCTGGCGGGCGTGAGCCGGGACGTTAGCGCCATCGAGGACCAGCTCGAGTCGGTGCGGCGCCACGAAACCGAGCTCGAGGTGCTGTTCGAAGAGAACGTCAACGGCGTGTACTACTCACTGCTGGACGAGCCGATCGAGTGGAATGCTGGTACAGATAAGGACGCTCTGGCCGCTTGGGCTTTGGAGCACGCGCGGCCGGTTCGCGTGAATCGCGCGCTGTGCGCCATCGTGCGCGCTCCAGCTCAGGAGTTGATTGGGCGTCCGTTGCGCGCCTTGTTTCCCGATCCGTTGGAAGGGCGGCGGCAGCTGCGCGCGCTTTATGACGCAGGTCGTCTGCACATGTCTCGTGTTGCGCGTTTACGCGTCGATGGAACGCGCCTGCTAGCGGATGTGGATTTGGTGGTCACGCGCGACGCTCAAGGGCGTATTACCGGCCAATTCGGTATGATGCGCGACGTCACGGCGCAAGAAGAAGCGGCCGAAGCGCTGCGTCAAAGCGAAGCGCGACTGGCGCTGGCTCTCGAAAGTGCGGAGTTGTACGCCTGGGGTTTGGATGTACCAACGGGTCGCACCGACGCGGATCCACGTTGGGCGGCGCGCTTTGGCTACAGCGTCGAAGAAATGGCCACCAGCGAGAAAGCGCGCTCGCTGATTCATTCGGGGGACGGTGCCACGGCTCGCCAGGCTTTTCTGGACCACTTTGCCGGCAAAACGCCAAGCGTGTCCGCAACCTACCGGCATGCCACGCGCGCCGGGGGTTGGCGCTGGATCGAGGTACACGGCAAAGTCACTGAGCGGGATAGTTCCGGTGCGCCGCTTCGCATGACCGGAATATCACGCGACATTACCGAGCAGCGCGCCCTCGAGCAGCGCCTGCTCGTCGCGGAACGCATGGCCTCGCTCGGTACCTTGGCCGCCGGAGTTGGTCACGAAATCAACAATCCGTTGACCTACCTGAGCGCGAACCTGGCATTGATGGATGACGAGTTGGCTGCACGCGCAGGCGGGGGCGGCTCTGCGCTCGACGTCGAGGAGCTGCGTCGCATGTTGGCCGACGCTCGCGATGGTGTAAATCGCATCGTGCGTATCGTGCGTGATCTCCGCTCCTTGAGCCGCAGCGAGGGTGTTTCGCGTCGTCCGCTCGATTTACACGTCGTAATCGAGCGCAGCTTGGAGCTCGCCGACCACGAAATTCGGCACCGCGCGCGCGTACGCCGTGATTTTGCACCGCTGCCGCCGGTGGTGGCCGACGAAGGCCGTTTGATTCAATTGTTTTTGAACCTGTTCGTGAACGCCGCGCAAGCCATCACGGAGGGTGCCGCAGAAGCGAACTTCATAACCATCACCACCCGCTCGGCGGAGCCGGACTACGTCGTGGTCGAAGTGTCCGACAGCGGTAAGGGCATGGACGGCGAGATCCAGGAGCGCATCTTCGACCCGTTCTTCACCACCAAAAAGGTGGGGGAAGGCACTGGGCTGGGTTTGCCGATTTGCCATTCCATCGTCAGCGATCTGGGCGGCAGCATCGAGGTCGAGAGCACCGTCGGCGATGGCTCGACGTTTCGCGTAAGGCTTCCACTGGGCAGCACTTCGGATAAACACGCGTCGGTACCTGCACCGGTTCCGACGCAGAAAGCAAACTCCCTACGCGTGTTGGTAATCGATGACGAAGCCACGGTGGGTCGTTTGCTGGCTCGCATCCTCCACGGGCACGAAGTCGTAGTCGAAACGCGTGCTGCGGACGCGCTGGCGCGGCTGCGCGACAGGCAACACTTCGATCGCATCTTGTGCGACGTGATGATGCCAGAGATGAGCGGAATGGATTTCTACGAGGAACTCGTGCGCCTCGATGCGAGCCTCGGAAAACTCGTAATTTTCATGACGGGCGGCGCATTCAGCGCTCGCGCCGCGGCATTTTTGGCGAGCGTGCCCAACGTTACAGTCGAAAAGCCGTTCGATCCGGTTGCGCTACGAGCGTTGATCACCAAGCCACTCGACTGAGAACTGGGCAGGGAATCTCGCTTCGCTGCACACTCGCGAGCTCAATCATCCAGCCGGGACGCGCCGCTCTGCTCAGAACTGGCGGAGATCGGCAGGCGTCAAATCGAGAGCCTTGCCCGTCGACGACGAGGTGGGCACGGGCGCCCGCGTCCCGCTAGGCGGCGCGGGAAACACCGGATCAGCCGGACGAGGCAGGTTTGGTTCGACCCGGGCCGTGCTCGACGACACTCTCGCCTTGGAAGCGCGAACCGCGACAGTGGATGGTGCCGGTGTTGTCCGGGGTGAATCCACGATAGGAGCTGGAGCTGGCGCGGCTTTGAAAGTCGTCGGCGGCTCGACCGACGCGGCTGGCACGTCCGGCGTTGAAGATTCGGCAGGCTGAGCCGCAGTCGATGCCGGATCAGGACGTAGCGCACTGCTGGCAAGTGCGACGATGCCAGCGGCTGCGAGCGCTCCGAGTGGCCAGCGCCGCGTACGGCGACTTGGCGCCGCTTCGCTGGGACCGATTGCGGCGACATTCGCCGAATCTCTTGCGCGCATTGGCTCGTCTGCGCGAAGTTCCGATTTCGTGGGTTCGGCCCAACTGGGCTCATCGAGCAAACCGGCGTCGAACGCGGCGCGGCTCAGCGCTGCCGCAAAGTCGGGCACGGTCGCGTACCGGTAGCGCGGGTCTTTGTGCAGCGCGACGAGAAGCACCGTGGAGAGCTCGGGAAAGTTCGTTTCTTCATCCAACGCAAGCTCGAGATCTTGCTTCAAAACGGCCTGCTTGAGCGCCTCTTGACTCGAACCTTTGAACGGCAGGCTACCGCTCAAGAGCTCGTAAAGAATCACGGCGATCGCCCAAATGTCGCCACACAAGCGTGCATCATCCGGATCAATCCAGCGCTCCGGCGGTACGTAGTGGAGTGATCCGAGGAGCTCGCCGGTGTGCGTGAGTGAAATATCGGACTCTGTCAGCTTGCACACCCCAAAATCAATCAAGCAAACGCGATCCGCCTCCGTCAGCATGACATTTGACGGCTTCAAATCGCGGTGCACGACTCCAGCATCGTGCAGTGCGTTCACGGCGGTGCACAGTTCCAGCACCAGCTTGACGGCGCGCTCTGGGCTCACCCGTTTGCGCCGGCGTAGGTGCGTCGCCAGATCTTCGCCCGTCACGTAGTCCATTACGAAGTAGGGCGTCGCGCTGCCACTGAAGCCGATGTCCGTCACCGTTACGGTGTGAGGGTTGTCCTTCAACAAGCTGCCGATGCGTGCTTCGAGAAAAAAGCGACACAGGGTGCGCTCGTTTAGGCACTCCTCGTTCAGAATCTTCACCGCGACACGTCGCTGCAACGTGAGATCTAGTCCCTCATAGACGTGGCTCATGTTGCTCGAGCGAATGTGACGCTCGATGCGGTAGCGTTGCGAGAGCACACCTCCCGTCAGCGCGGCGCTTTCATGCATGCGCGCTGCGGCGTCCCGAACCGAACCCAGGCTAGCCATACGTGTCCCCCAGTCGGGGGATGCATCGAATCCGTGCCAATGGTACTCGACCGAGAGCTGCATTTGTAGGCTCAGCGTGGTTGCTGAGCGCGGCGTGAACAGGGAGCGAAGCCGTGACCACTGGAACCGATCCGGACGATTCCGAATCCGCGACCTCCGTGCCGGAGACTAGCGTGTCTACGGCGAGCATCCGCGAGCTCATTCTCGGATCCTGGCGACTCGCGATCGTGGTGGTGGACTTGGCCCAGCGCCACAAGTACTCGAATGCACACGGGAAACAGCTGCTTTCCGAAGGGAAGGTGCTCAAGCTCAAAGGCGATATCGTCCGTTGCGCCGATGCCAGTCTGGACGAGGAGCTGTCGCAGCGAATTGCCGTTACGGCGGCGAAGAACACTTTGGGAGACGACGGGCTTGTCGGTTGGTCCATCGGCCCGGCGGCGGATCCGAGCGAACGGGTGATGATTCGTTTGAGCTCACTGGTGAGTCCCAAGCGGCAAACTCCGTTGATCGAGTTACGTTTGGCGAGGGCGGAAGCAGACTTCGTTCCACCGCAACGCTTGGTGGCGCACTCGCTTGGTCTCACGAAGATGCAGGCTACGGTCGCCGTGGAAATCGCGCGCGGGCTAACCACGGCGAAAATAGCCGAGCAGCACGGGATCAAGCTCGATACAGTGAAGGACCACTTGAAGAGCGTCTATCAGCGGCTGCACATCGACGGTGCCCGCGAACGAGGTGTTGACGCGAAGACGCTCCTGATCCGAAAGATTATGGCGCTCGGCTACTGATCCCCCGGGTGGGGGATGCGGCCGTGAGCTCAGTGGGAGTAGTTCGGAGTCATGGCACACCAATTCGGAGCGGGAATTTGCGCGGGCATCGTGTTCTGCGCGGCAGTGGGCTGCGGCGCTTCGCACGCCGCGGGCGAGGGCTCGCGCAGCGTCAAACCGGTTGCGGCTCCCGTGGCAGCGCCGTCGGCAGTCGCTCAGAGCGCAATTCATCTCTACCCTGCGCAACCGGAACTTCAGCTCCGTTTGGCACAACGTTACGCCGATGGCGACGGAGTGCCGCGCGACGCATTGCGAGCGAGCTCATGGGCATTACGTGCGGCCATCGCAGGCCATGCAGCCGCGGTTGCCTGGTTGGAGCAACGAGCGCAGTCCAAAGACGCATTTTGCGAACTCGCGCTTGCGTTGGTGTACACAGGCTCTGGTCCGGCGCGCGCACCAACCAAGGCGCCAACTTTGCTTGCACGAGCAAAAGCTAGCTTGATGCAGGCCGCACAAGCGGGCGACCCAGCCTCGCAGTACGCCTTGGCCATTCTTCATCGCGACGGCGAGCCCGATGCAACCGCCGCCGAACGTTGGTTGCGCCAGTCAGCCAATGCGGGTTACGCGCCTGCCCAACGCGCGCTCGCGCGGCTGCTGGCTCCCAAGGACGCCGCCGGGGCGGTCGAATGGTTCCGCAAAGCCGCCGCCCAAGCCGACGCCGATGCAGAGTTCGATCTTGGCCTGCACGTCGAGCGTGGAAACGGCACTGTCAAAAGCGACTCGATTGCCGCTCAGCATTTCGAACGCGCCGCGCAGCTAGGCCTACCAGCAGCCGAACGTCGCCTTGGAAAAGCCTATTTGGAAGGCAGGGGAGTGAAGAAGGATCCTACAGAAGGTCTTCGTTGGCTCGCCCGCGCGAATGATCACGGTGATGACGCCGCTGCTCTCGAGCTCAGCCGCGTGTACCAGCAAGGCAAGCACGTGCCACAAAACCAGGCTTTGAGTCTCGAGTTGTGCACGCGTGCCGCCCAGCACGGGCTGGCCGATGCTCAGAGCGAGCTCGGGCTGCGCTACTCAGAAGGCACTGGTGTTGCGCGCGATCTGGTTGCGGCGCGTCGCTGGTTCGAAAAAGCAGCGGCCCAAGACAACGGCCCGGCCTTGTACCTGCTCGCGTTATCATACGATGGTGAAGGCCCAGACGAGGATCCGAAGCGCGCCTTGGAGCTGTATCAGCGCGCTGCAGAGCACGGCATCAGCGCTGCCGAATCGAACATCGGTGTGCTCTACGCTGGAACCAAGCTAGGCCAAGATTTAGCCGCAGCCTTGAAGTGGTATCGACGTGCCGCCGAGCATGGGAACGCCACGGCTCAGCACAACCTAGGCTGGATGTACGTCAACGGTGAGGGCACCGAGAAGAATCCTGCGCAGGCGTTCGCGTGGTTCAGCCGCGCTGCGGAAAGTGGTTCTCCGAGAGGCATGACCGACGTGGGGTATTGCTACGAAAACGGTATCGGCGTTGGCAAAGATCTCGCCCGCGCACGCGAGTGGTACGAGCGCTCGGCGCAGCAGGGCGACGTGATGGCACAAATCGACTTAGGCAGCCTCTACGAGCGGGGCCTGGGCGTTCCCAAGGATCTTCACGCGGCGATCGAGTGGTACCGGAAAGCCGCCTCCAAAGGCGATGCCCGCGGCGCACAAGAACTCGGGCGCGCACTGCGCTTCTGGTCGGGTCCGGACTACGACGCAGCAGAAGGCTGTAAGCAGCTGCTCATCGCCGCCAAGGCAGGCCGCGCCGGCGCTCAGTATGGCTTCGCCAAGTGTCTCGAAACCGGCGTGGGTGTGCCAAGAGACGACGCCGCGGCAGCGTTCTGGTACGCGGAGGGCGCCAAGCAACGTCACGCGGGGAGTGAGTACGAGCTCGGCCTGGCCTATGCGGAAGGTCGCGGAGTGCCGGCCGATGTGGTTGTCGCCGAGCGCTTGCTTGTCCAAGCCAATACGCATGGCGACAAGGACGCGCGGCAAGCTCTGGCGGATCTGCGGGAGCGAACTGCTTGCGCGCGTCACGCCAAAACGGAGCTGTTCGGCGTCAAACTCGCGTGCGCCAGCCGTCGTGAGCTGCGCCGCGCGCTCAGTCGCTCGGACGCGCCAGCAACCAGCGAAAGCGACGATCGCTGGTACGACTCTTACGACAGCAGCCACGTGCTCGATGAATCGCGCACACTACAACTCTGGTATACGCGCGACAATGCCTGGCTCGCGCGAGCTACCTACGAATTCCCGTCGCACGTCGACGCTGGACAAGTCGTTCGCATCGCGGAGCGAGTAGCACGCAAATACGGTCGCCCCACCTCGCAGCGTGGCAATCCGAGCCTCGGACCCATGCGTTACGAATGGGTACTGCCCGACGGTGTTCAGCTCTCGATCCACCGCGATTGGCCCGACACCACGACTCACATGGACTACAAGAATCCGAAGCGCCTCGCTCAAATGGATCGCGAAATTGCTCACGACGACGGCGCCGCCAGAAAGCGACGCGAAGCCAGTCAGAGCGGCGCGTTTTGAGGCATATGCGCGTTTCCGGTTCACCCTGGCGCGTCGCGCTCGTGCTGAGCGCCACGTTGGCCATCGCGTGCCTGCCGGTGCACGTCGACGCTCCAACGGTCAAACGCCAGCTCATCCACACCGACGTGCGTGAGAGACCGATGGATGGTGTGGCCTACCCGATCGCCATGTCTACCGGCAGCGCGCTCTCACCAGACGGCCAGAGCCTTCGGCTTCATTTGACGGTGGCGCAAGCTTCCCGTTGCTCGGCGAAGCGCGTGGAAACCTGGGAAACCACGACTACCACGCGTCGTACCTCGCAGGCGGGCCTCTTGCTTGCGGCGGGCGCACTGGCGACGCCCTTCTTCGTTGCGGGTCTCGTCAGTCACGCGCGGGGTGAGCCGCTCAGTCGCAAGGACGGCGATAGTTCGAGTCACCTGACCGGTGCTGGTACCATGGTGCTCTTCGGGGGCGTTCTCGGTCCGCCGCTTCTCATCGAAGGCATCGTCGGTAGCATTCGTTCGATCGACACCAAAGACACCAAACGTCACGACGAGGTTCACGAAGAAGTGAAGGCATGCCATGCGTCGCCAGCGCCCGACGTGCCCGTCACCCTGCTCGCCGATGGTCAGCCTGTTTCACAACGACGAACATCGCACAACGGTAACGCCAGCTTCGAGCTGCTTCGGGGAGAGCTCACGCAACCACCTCGTGAGCTTCGCCTCGTCGTCGACGCAGTGCCTGCGACGCTCGCCCCCGACTTGAGTACCCTCCTCCACACGACGGCACGGCGCTGGACCAACTCGTCGTTGCCGGCAAACGCGATTGCGACCAACTCGACTACTCACGCCGCCGCGCCCGAGACAGCCCCCACTGCGCCTGAATTTGGTCCGCGCCTGTTCGGGGTCGCACTGGCCAGTGCAACTCGCGACAGCTTCGAGCGTGCCATCGTGGCTCATGGCTGCGCGCGTGAACGCGTCGAAAATCGCAATGTGAGCCACTACGACATCACCTGCTTGAACCTGCCTGGTTTCCGCCAAATGAAGGTTCTCTACGACGCCAGTGAACGCGTCGTGCGCGTCAAGTACTACGGCGATCTCAACGCCGATCAACGCGCCAACATGCAGCGCGCGTTGTCCGCCGAGTACGGCGCCGCCAGCAAATCCAGCGACTCGAGCACCAGCTGGCAGTTACCCAGCGGCTTCTTGCTCGAACTCGCTTCGAAGTTCTTTCGAACCGAACTCGCCTACGTGAACCTTGCGCTCGACGCAGAACTCAAAGCTGCCATCGAGCGCCACGAAGAGCAGAAACTCAACGAACTCAAGAGCCAGCACGGCACCGCGTTCTGATTCTCAGCCGCACACCCGCGCTGACCTTCAACACAAGGGGACGCCAGGATGATCCATCTGATTCAACGCTCGAACTCATGCGCGCTCGCGGTCGCCGTCTTGACCGCAATTGCATGCAAGTCACCCTCTGCAAGCGTCCAAGCTTCCCAAACGGACACGCCACTCGGGCGCGAGCAACGCGAAACCAAATTCGAAAACGGACAGAGGAAAGAGATCTTCTCCGTAGTCAAAGACAAAGCCGGCAACTACGTCAAAGACGGCCCCTACACGGCCTTTCATCAAAGCGGGCAAAAGGCCGAAGAGGGAAGCTTTCGAGCCGATCGCCTCGATGGCCACTGGCAAAAGTGGGAAGACGACGGAAAGCTCAGCACCGATCTCACGTATAAAAATGGCCAGCGCGAAGGTGCCTTCGCCGTCTACGCCGGGGGCAAACCAAAACAGACCGGTACCTACCTCCACGACCAACTCAGCGGCCCATTCAAGTACCTCGCGTTCGATGGACTCGTCGTAGCCGGCACCATGACCGCCGATGCGCCGAGCGGCACCTGGTCCGTCACTGACACAAGCGGCAAACTCCGCGCGCGCGCAACCTTCCAAGACAACAAACTCACCAGCGTCGAGTCCTTCGCCGAAGACGGCACCCTGCGCCCCGCGCCGATAACGAATGGCTGCGCCGAATTCGCTGGCTACACCCTGGGCAAAGTGCGTTGGGCCGACGTCGTCTTCAACGCATTCGCGCGCACCCGCTCCTTCCCAATCGATGCCGGCACCAACAAATTCTCCCAAGGTCGCATGCTCAACCTTGGCTCGTCCATCATTGAAGCTCCAAACATCGATCGCGTCACCCTCATCTTCGATCGCGAAGATCTCCTCACTGCTCTTACAGCCAGCGGCACGAAACAAGTCGGCAAAGACGCCTACGCCGATGCCGTGAAGAAACTCCACGCCACTTACGCCAAGAAATACAGCGTAGCCTCGGCGCGCCTACCCTTCGTCGGTGACCAACACACCGAATACCGCAACGCCGGCTGCAACATCACAATCGACGCGCCCCACCTCGACCGCAATATGAACGTCGTCCTCCACAGCGCCGACTTCGTGAAGCTGTTCGACTCCGCCAAGTGACGGGGCGTACAGTGCCCACGCGGGGCCCACGCGGCTGACCAAGTCAGCTGCAATCAGAGAACCACTGCCGTGACGGAACCGTGCACGCGACGTCGGACGAATCCTCAGCCAAACGGGAGACGGAAAAGTAGATACGTGCGCTTCGGTCGCGAAGTTTCAGCGGCGTATTTCCGCGTTTTCCTAGCAAATCGATTAGGTAGAGGGGACTAGCGCAGGCCGCCCAGCGTGCACATGCAAGGGGAATGTCTGAACGTCGTCAATTGCCGCTCCTCGCTCTGCGCGGTGCGGTGGCATTCCCAGGTACCACCATTCCCATCGGAGTCGGCCGCGCCGCATCGCTGAAGGCGGTGGAGGAAGCTCTGAAGGGCGACCGTACGGTGTTCGCCGTCAGCGAGCGCGAGGAGGTCGACGCCAACTCTCCCGATAAGCTCTACAGCATTGGCGTCATTGCGCACATTGGCGAGGTGCAGCGCGGCCTTGGCGGTTTGCAGCTCTTGCTCACCCCGCAGGAGCGCGCCGCGGCGCTCGAGTATCGTCCGTCGGGCGGGATGACGCGCGTCCTGGTGCGTCCGGTAGCGGAAATGAAACCGCTCAACGAGGAAGATCCCGCTTTCGTGGCGCTCTACCGAGAGGTGCGCGAGCGGGCCATCGAATTCGGCAAGCAACGAGGCCTGTCGGAGGAGGTGTTGGTGCAGGTCATCAACGCCGTGAGCGGCCCGGGTGAGTTCGCGGACTTGGTTGCGACTCATCTCGAGTTGCCGGTGGCAGAGAAGCAGGCGCTGCTCGAGACGTTGGGAGTCGAAGAGCGCTTGCGCAAAGTGCTGGTGCATTTGCATCGGCGAATCGAGCAACTCAACGCGCAGCAACGCATCCGCGAGAGCGTGACCGAGGAGATCGGCGCGAAGCAGCGTGAAATGTACCTGCGCGAGCAGCTGAAGGCGATTCACAAGGAGCTCGGTGAGGGCGACCAAGAAAACGAAGTGCAGGCACTGCGTGAGAAGCTGGAAAAGCTCGACTTGCCCGAGCAGGCGCGGGCCGAAGCTCAACGCGAGCTGTCTCGCTTGGAGCGCGTCGGCGCCGAGTCGATGGAGGCGCAGGTCATCCGCAACCACCTGCAGTGGATGGCAGAGCTGCCCTGGAACCAGCGCACCGAGGACAAGCTCGATCTCAAGCTGGCCGAGCAAGTTCTGGAAGAGGACCACTACGGTCTGAGCGACGTGAAAGATCGCGTGCTCGAGTTTTTGAGCGTGCGCGAGCTCCAGGCGCGTCAAGAAAAGGCGAGCGATGCCTCTACTGGGGAAAAATCGCAGGCCGCCGAGAAATCAGAGAAACCGAGCCGCGGCGCTAAGGGTTCGATTCTGCTCTTCGTTGGCCCGCCCGGCGTCGGCAAGACGAGCATCGCCAAGGGCATCGCGCGAGCACTGGGACGCAAGTACGTGCGCATCGCGCTCGGTGGCGTACACGACGAAGCCGACATTCGCGGCCATAGGCGCACGTATGTGGGAGCCATGCCGGGGCGCATCGTTGCTGGCTTGAAGCAGGCCGGTAGCAAGAACCCGGTGTTTCTCTTGGACGAGGTCGATAAGCTCGGCGCTTCGTTCCACGGCGATCCCGCCAGCGCCTTGCTGGAAGTGCTGGATCCCGCGCAAAACAACGAGTTTACAGATCACTACCTGAACGTCGCTTTCGATCTCAGTGAGGTGCTGTTCATCGCCACCGCCAACGTGGCACACACCATTCCACCGGCGCTGCTCGATCGCATGGAGGTGGTCAACTTCTCGGGCTACACCGAGCGAGAGAAGCTCGAGATCGCCAAGCGCTATATCGTGCCGCGACAACTCGAGGAATCGGGCCTTTCGGCGCATGAACCCAAGCCGAGCTTCGAGGACGCTGCGTTGCACGCGCTGATCAGCATGTACACGCGTGAAAGCGGCGTTCGCCAGCTGGAGCGACAGGTCGGCGCCATCAGTCGCAAGCTCGCACGCAAGGTCGCGTCCGGTGACGGCTTCGAGCCGCTAGTTGGTCCCGAGCAGGTGAAGAAGCTGCTTGGGCGGCCCAAGGTGCATCCGGAGCGCGCGAGTGAAGTCGATGAGTCCGGCGCCGCAACCGGCATGTATTACACCCCGGCAGGTGGCGACATCATGTTCGTCGAAGCAGCCGTTCGAAAGCTCTACTCACGCGCCCGACCGGAGAGCACGGTGGAAGCTGAAGGTTGGGGCGACGTCGCTCTAATTCTCACCGGGCAGCTCGGCGACGTGATGAAGGAGAGCGCACGCGCGGCGCTCACGTACGCGGCAACGCACGCTCGCGAGCTCGAAATCCCTCCGCAGAGCCTGGGCTCGATCGAAGCGCACATTCACGTGCCCGCCGGCGCCATCCCCAAAGATGGTCCCAGCGCAGGCGTGACCATCGCCACGGCGCTGGTTTCGGCCATGACGGGGCGGCGGGTGCGCAAGGACGTTGCCATGACCGGTGAAATCACGCTGCGCGGACGGGTGCTGCCCATCGGCGGCGTGAAGGAGAAGGTGCTCGGTGCGCACCGCGCGGGGATTCGCCACATCATCTTGCCCAAGCAGAACGAGGCGGATCTAGAAGACGTGCCGAGCGAAGTGCAGCGCGAGCTCGAGTTCCACTTTGCCGAAACGTTGAGCGATGTGCTGCGCGTGGCGCTCGCCGATGCGCCGGCAGGTGTGCAACCTCCTAGCTCTCGTAAGGAGGGCACGGAGGGCGCGGCGAGTGAGCAAGCCGGGCCGACGCCCTGGATGTCACAGGGCTAAGCCGAAGCGAAGCGGAAATCGCAAGAGGCGGGAGAGAGTCGATGCCAGCGCTCTCTTCCGCCTCTTCATTTTCGGCGCGCGCGATACAGCTGATATGTCCCGTTCTGCATCGCATCGCTAGAGAAATAGAGTGAACAGTCGGGGCCAAACGCGGGATCACTGTCGCGCGCATTGCCGCCGCGAAAGACTGCTATGGGCGAGGCGGGAGCTTGGGGTATGCCGGTAGTTGCGTCGAGCTGCACCGCAAACAAATCCGTCGAGAACCCGAGCGGATGCTCACACGCCTCGTTCAAGATGCTTTCGCGGAACAGCAGCAGCGCGCCGTCCGGCGTGACCCAAGCAGTTGGATCGGCCTCACTGGCAGCACAGAGTTTGGAGCCAACGCGAACCTCGATCGCGACTGGCTCGGCATCGGCGGCGGTGCCCGTCAACGGCGCCGTCATGAAGCCGGGGTGGTCACTGCGCGTAGTGCGCCACCAAGCGCGCGCCGCGTCGATCGAGACCGCCAGGCTGTAGTTCAAACCGTCCTCGGAGCTAAACAGCTCTGGCGCTAACTCGATTGGTCCCAACGTGGGCGGCGTGGTTGCGAAGAAGTAGGCGCTCCGAAGCAGGCTGCCATCCGCATCGGTGCGTAGGAAGAAGAAGTTCAGATTCGGAAGCAACGCCTCGAGACCCGGCAAGTACAGCGGCGCGGAGTCCTTGATGTCCTCGCCGAGCGTGATGCGAAACGGCGCTGTGGCATCATTAGCCAGAAACCACAAGATCCCGCTATCCACGTAGTGCAGGCCGTCGATGCTCGGACGCGGATAACGCCCCGTGATCCCCAAGCTCTCGGGCGCCTCGAAGCTCGTGACATCGAGTGCGCTGCACGCGACACACTGACCGGCTCGGCAAGCTTCATACGGCGCACACTCTTGGCAGCTGGTTTCACCCGCCATGCCAGCTGCGCCAGCCATCGTTCCGCCAGAGCCGCCATTAGTGCTGCCACCGCTGCTGCCGCCGAGTGATCCAGCAACTCCGCCAGCGCTACTGCCACCTGTGGTCGTGTCTCCGCCGCTGCCAGGCGATGCTCCGCAGGTGGCCGTGAGCTTGCAGTCCTCCTGACTCGCGCAGCGATTCAGCGCGAAGAGCGCCGACAGCGACAGGGCCGCAACGCCGAAGCTGGAACGAGACGCGATTTCCCTCACCGATTTTGGCGATGCCTTCGAAGGATCAAAAACGCGAGCGACGCGTGACGCCGCGGTAAACGGCGTGCGCACGAACTGTAGCGTGCGCACGGGCCAGATAGAAGTAACGAGCGCAAAACCCTTGCACGAGAAGAGCCTGGGCCGCACGGCCGAGTGCAGTGGCAGCTGTGATCAGCGAGCACGCTGCTTTGGGGCCGCCTCACGAGGGTGGCGGCCTTCGATGAGATCGCGCTCTGCAGCGAGCGCTGTAACCAGCCAATCCATCAGCGCACGCACGCGCGCCGTTCCGCGCAAATCCTCATGAGTGAGAACCCAGAGCTCGCTCGCCATCGCCGGGACCAATCGACCCAGGCGACGCAGTGCCGACGAGCGATCGCCCAAGTAGCAGGGAAGGGCTGCCACCCCGAGGCCCGCCTCCGCGGCGCTGCACGCGGCCGTCAGCGTGTCAGTCCGCAGGCGCACACACGCGTGGGGCAGGGCGCTCTTCATCCAGAGAGCAATGGTGGTGTTGGCGAGGCTGTCGTCCAAGCCGACGAAGACATGCTTCTCGAGGGGCCTACGCGCGGGGCGCTGCTTCAAGTAGTTGCGCGAGGCGTACAGCGCAAAGGCCACCTGAGCGACGCGCCGACCCACCAGATTTTCCGGGACCTTGCGAGCCGCGCGGATCGCGACGTCGGCTTCGCGCTTGGTGAGGTTCACCATCGAAGTCGAAGTGGTCAGCTCCACGTTGAGCTCCGGGTGCGTCGCTGCAAAGGCTGCCAGTGCGCTCGGGATCAATGCGCGCGCCAGGGTATCTGTCGTGGCGACGCGCAAGGTGCCGGTCAAACGCAGATCTTGGCCGATGATACGCCGCTCGACTTGAGCAACGGTTTCGCTCACCTGGCGAGCGGCTGCCACCAGCTCTTCGCCGGCGCCGGTCAGCGCGTAACCCGTGGGCAAGCGCTCGAACAAGCGCGCACCGAGCTCACGCTCCAACGCCGCGACTCGTCGCAACACCGTGGTGTGGTCCACGCCGAGCTGGCGCGCCGCGGAAGCCAGTGAACCCGCGTCGGCCACGGCCAAGGCGTAGCGGAGATCGTCCCAATCGGCCCTGTGCATTTTTGCAGACTGAAGGTGCACAATCCTAGCCTGTCCTGGGATCTGTGCACACCCCAGAATCGTGTGCAGGCAGTCAGCGCTGCCAGCAAGGAGTTCCCCGATGATTCCCGTGTTCAATGATTCTCAGAAGCATTTCGGCCCGCTGGCTCTTCGTCTCGGTCTGGGCGCCGTGTTTCTGGCGCACGCCTACGCCAAGGCCTTCGTGTTCACCTTCGCGGGCACCGAAGGCTTCTTCGTTGCGAATGGCTTCCCCGCCTGGACGGTGTATCCGGTCTTCTTGGCGGAGCTGTTTGGTGGGTTCGCGCTCTTGGCCGGCTTCCAAACGCGTTGGGCTGCGTTGGTGCTGGTGCCAATCATGCTCGGTGCACTTCGGCCACACCTCGGCAACGGATGGATGTTCACGAGCGGCGGAGGCGGCTGGGAGTATCCGGCATTTTTGATTCTGGCGTTGGTCGCGCAAGCCTTCGTTGGTGCCGGCGCGTACTCGCTCGATGCCGTGCGGGTGAGTGAGCGCCGGACGGTGGCCACCTGACTGCTACCGCCGTTGCAGGGGGCGGGCACTGCTGTAAGGTTCGTGCTCGCCATGCGTTCCAGCTTCAGCATGCACGCTTATCGAGCTCTTCGCTCGCCCCCTCGGCAGCGCAAAACTCGCAGTTTTCTAGCTAATCGCGTCTTCGCAGCGCGCGTCGCGGGCGTCGCGTTGCTTTGCCTTTCCGCCTGCGCTCAACGGCGTACTCCCGAGCTGCCGCCCGGCCCGGCTGTCGAACGCAACTCGGACAGCGCAGGTCGAAAGAACGTATCCGTCACTATCTACAACTCGAATTTCGGGCTGATCCGCGAGGCGCGCCAGGTCGAGCTCGGCACTGGACGGGTTTCGCTCAGCTACGCCGACGTTTCGGCGAACATTCAGCCCGAAAGTGTTCACATCGAGAGCCTCAGCGATGCGAATGCGCTGCACGTCTTCGAGCAAAACTACCGTTATGACCTTCTGACGCCGCAGAAGCTGCTCGAAAAATACGTGGGGAAGCGGCTGCGTGTGGTGCGCTACAACGAAAAGCTCGGCACGGAGGAGAGCAAGGAAGCCGAGGTGTTGGCCGTCGAGGGCGGCCCGGTCTTGCGCATCGACGGTGAAGTCGTGACCGGCTTTTCGGGGCGCTACGTATTTCCAGAGCTGCCAGCGAACCTGGTTCCGAAGCCAACGCTCGTGTGGCTCTTGGGCAGCACCAAGCCGCGCCAAGACGTGCAAGTCACCTATCTCAGCTCCAATCTTTCCTGGCACGCGGACTATGTCCTGTCGCTCGATGCCGACGATGCGCACGGCAACCTGACCGGCTGGGTCACGCTCGACAACAAATGCGGCACCAGTTTTCGGAACGCGGAGCTGAAGCTCGTGGCCGGCGACGTGCAACGCATCGTGCCCCCGCCGCCCCCGCCGATGCCTGCAGACGCCGCCATGGAAATGGCGCCTGTCACGCCCGCTCCCAGCTTCAAGCAAGAGTCGTTGTTCGAGTACCACCTGTACACGCTCGAGCGCCCGACTGACTTGCTCGACAAGGAACAGAAGCAGGTGAGCTTGCTCGAAGCGCACGGTGTTGCAGTAAAAAAGCGGCTGCTCTTGCGCGGCGCGCCCTACTGGTACTTCGGGCGCTACGGCACCGTGCTCGACAAGCAGAAGGTTTCCGCCTACGTCCTGATCGAAAACGCCGAGAAAAACAAGCTCGGCATGCCGCTGCCAAAAGGCACCGTGCGCGTCTACAAGGCAGATCGAGGTGGCGCCCAGCAGTTCGTCGGCGAAGATTCGATCGATCACACACCGCGCGACGAAAAGCTCGAAATCAAGCTGGGCGAATCGTTCGACGTGGTCGCCGATCAGAAGCAGACCAACTTCACGAACCTCGGCAAGTGCGAACACGAGAGCGATTGGGAGATCGCCCTCCGCAACCACAAGGACTCCGCCGAGGTGGTCGACGTGGAGGAGCCAGTCAACGGGGACTATCGCATCGTTGCGTCCAGCCACCCCAGTCAGAAAAAGGACGCCCACACCTTCACCTTCAGCATCGCCGTGCCCGCACGCGGCGAGGTCAAGCTGACTTACCGAGTGCGAGTGAAGTCTTGCTAACGGAGCGATCTGCAATGAGCTTTGCGAATCAGGTTCGAATTCGGCGCCGCGCGTTGAGTGCAGCGTGCTTTCTCTCGCTGGCGCTGTCGCCAACCTTTGCCTCGGCGGCCGAGAGCGTTTCCGACGAGCGCGACCGGAAGGAGGTCAGCCTCACCGTTTACAACTCGAACTTCGCGCTGGTGCGTGAAGTGCGCGAGCTCGGGAATCTCGGTACTGGTCGCGTGGCGCTCGAGTTTCGCGATGTGGCTTCTACGATTCAGCCCGAGACCGTCGCGGTGAAGCCGCTCGCCGGCAACACCTTGCGCGTGCTCGAGCAGAACTACCGGTACGACCTGCTCACGCCGCAGACGCTGCTCGAGAAGTACGTCGGTCGCAACGTGCGTGCGTACCGCTACCATGAAGCTAGTGGCAAAGAAGACGTAGCCGACGCCAAACTGCTCTCGATGGCGGAAGGCCCAATTCTGCAGATTGGGTCGGAAATCACCTTCAATTATCCCGGCCGGCTCGCGTTCGCCGAGCTTCCGCCGAACCTGATTCCGAAGCCAACGCTGATGTGGCTGGTTGAGAGCCAAGCCAAAAAACAGGCCGTCGAGGTGACGTATCTCGCGCAGCAACTATCGTGGAGTGCCGACTACGTTTTCACAGTGAACGAGAATGACACGCAGGGCGATCTAGTAGGGTGGGTCACTCTGCAGAACAACTCGGGCAGCAGCTACCGCAATGCTGCGCTCAAGTTGGTCGCGGGCGATGTGAATCGCGTGGTTCAGCGCGACGAACGCCCCGTGATGATGGCGCAGAAGGCAGCTGCTCCCGGCGCCGGCAGCGCGTTTCGCGAAGAGGGCTTGCTCGAGTATCACCTGTACACGCTCGACAGGCCGGCGGACGTGCTCGATAAGGAGCAAAAGCAAATCACTCTGATCGAAGCCGCGGGGATCGGTGTGACCAAAAAACTGATTTTCGGAGGGCAGCCGCATTGGTTCATGGGGCAGGTCGGGCCGATTCAAAAGAATCAGAAGGTCGCCGTTTACCTCGACTTCAAGAACACTCAGCAAAACCGGCTCGGCATTCCGCTACCGAAGGGCACCTTGCGCGTCTACAAGGCCGACAAGGGCGGCAAGAAGCAGTTCGTTGGAGAAGACGCCATCGATCACACTCCGCGCGACGAGAAGGTGCGCATCAAGGTAGGCGAAGCCTTCGATGTGGTCGCCGATCGCAAGCAGATGGAGTGGCGCTCGCTCGGTGATTGCAGTTCGGAGAGCGCCTGGGAAATCGAGCTACGCAATCACAAATCCGAAAACGTCGTCGTCGAGCTGCGTGAGCCCGTACACGGCGATTTCACCATCGTCGACTCGAGCCTGCCCTACAAGAAAGAGGACGCGAATACCTTCACGTTCGAAGCGAAGGTGCCCGCACGCGGCAACATCAAGGTCACCTATCGTGTGCGCGTGAAGTGGTGTTGACGAAACGCAGCCCGGCTGACGCTCGTCAGGCCACCGAATTCGTTCTGTAAAGCGAAGGAACTGCAATCGAGCGTGGCGCTCTTGCTCTTCGTTGAAAACGGACATGTAAGGGTTGCGACGGACTCTCGTGGGAGTATCTTTTTCTTCAAGACGCACGAGGAGCACCCGATGAGCCAATCTCGCAAGGCCACGATCAAGCGACGCGATGCCACCGGCCACCTCGACCCCACTTACGAACGCGATTTGTTGCGCAGGGCCCGTGCTGGGCGCGAAGTCGAGCAGCGAGCTTTCATCGAGGCGCCCATGGCTCCGGATGATCTAGCCGAGGAGTTGGGCGAGGCTTTCGTCGAATCCGCGACGACAGGTGAGGGCACCGAATCCGAACGGCGCGAACAAAACACGCCAGAGGAGACCGGGGGCCCTTTCGTCACCACCAGCGCTTCGGAGGAATTCGCGGGCGGCACTGACGAATCCAACATCGCCGAAGCCACTCGCGAACCTTTCCCAACGACTTCGAAAGCCGAAGTTTAAGCCGCGTTTCGGGCGCGACTCATTCGGTCGGCTCATCGACTCAGCGCATTCGAATTATCTCATTCGAACCGGCTCACGATCAACGTCGCATTCGTGCCGCCGAACCCAAAGGAGTTCGACATCACGTGTCGAATCGGACGCTGCTTTGCCTTGAGCGGCACCAAGTCGAGCCCCTCCGCGTCTTCTGGCGTGTGCAAATTCAGTGTCGCTGGTGCCACCTGATCGCGCAGCGCCAGTAACGAGAAGATCGCTTCGACTGCGCCGGCCGCTCCCAGCAAATGCCCGGTTGCGGACTTCGTCGATGAAATCGAAACGCGCGACGCAGCGCCGCCGAACACACGCCGCGCAGCTAGTAGCTCCACCGGATCACCCACCGGGGTCGACGTCGCGTGCGCGTTTACGTAATCGATCTCACTCGCATCCAACCGAGCGCGTGCCAACGCAGCGCGCATCGCTCGAATCGCACCCTCGCCGCTCGGATCTGGTGCACTCAGGTGATAACCGTCGCCGCCCAGCCCGTAGCCGGTTAGCTCACCGTAAATCCGTGCGCCGCGCGCGTTCGCGTGATCTAGATCTTCCAAAACCACGCTACCGGCTCCTTCCGCCAGAACGAAGCCGTCGCGCGCCGCGTCCCACGGCCGACACGCTGCTTCGGGCTCCTCATTGAAACCCGTCGATAGCGCGCGCATCACACCAAAGCCCGCCAAGGCGAGCCGGCAGGTCGCCGCTTCACTCCCGCCGGCTACCATCACGTCCGCGTCGCCCAACTGAATCAGGCGTGCCGCGTCGCCTATCGCGTTTGCGCCGGTCGCACACGCAGTTACCACCGCGTGACACGGACCGCGCAGACCAAAGCGAATCGAGACCAATCCCGAGGCCTCGTTGATCAGCGCGCTCGGAATGAAAAACGGCGAAACCTTCTTCGGCCCCTGCTGCTCCAGCTTGACTGCGGTTTCCGCAATCCCGGGTAGCCCACCAATCCCCGATCCAAACAGAACCCCTGTGCGCTCGCGCTCGGCATCCGTAGTCGGCGCAAACCCGGAATCTTGCAAGGCCTCGTGCGCCGCCGCGATTGCGTACAGAATGAAATCGTCGAGCCGTCGCCGCTCCTTCACATCGAACAGCGACTCCAAATCCAGCTGGCCCGGCTGCGTCCCGCGCGGCACCTGACCCGCGATCCGCGCCGACAAATCCGCCGTTTCGAACGTCTCGATGCGCCGAATTCCCGAGCACCCCGCGAGGAGTCGTCCCCACACGTGCGCAACTCCGCACCCCAGCGGCGTCACTAACCCCATCCCTGTAACCACTACGCGCCGCATCATCGCACCTTCCACAACGCGCTCGCCAGTGAGCCTCGCATCACCGCGCCTCCAACGAAATCCGTGCCGCTTTGCGTCCCAACACCAACGGCGGGTCCAAAAACGATCGCATCTTTGGCGAAGCCTCGGGCCCTGCCGCCAGCGCAACATCCCCCGCGCGCAACTCGCGACCTGTCACGCGGTCCATTAGTACGGGCTCGATCCGCGCTCCCGAATGCGCGTTTACCGGCACGATCGCCTGCGTAAACCAACGATTCCCCCACGCGCCCAGCGCTACCAGGACGTGCAACAGATCCTCACCCTTTTCGGTCAGCGAATACTCATATCGGCGAGGCCGCTGCTCGTAGGCGTGTGCGCGCAACAGACCATGTCGGCACAGCTGCGAAAGCCGCCGCGTCAGCGTACTCGCGCTGATCCCCAAGCGAACCTCCAAGTCCTGAAAGCGCCGCACACCAATGAATACATCCCGTAAAATCAAGAAGCTCCAGCCTTCACCCACCTCCTCCAACGAGCGAGCGACGGGACACTGCATCTTGGAAAACGACTTTCTTTGCATGAGCTAGCCGCATGATTCCACAGTGACTTTCATTATGCAACCCACTGCCTCGTGCTTGGCGCGCCAACGTACGAGAGTTGGCATCGCTCGGCAGATCGGGTCCGTCCAGGAGTGAGGCTTATCGAACTGAGCGCTGACTTGAGACAACGGTGTTTTTCGCCAGTACGCGCTCGTACGGATCTGAAAATTAGAGTGCGAAGCATTCGGTTTCGCCTGGCTCCTATTCACGATATGCTGCAATCTGCCGTTAGGGGATTGTCGTACACGTTGCGCGCTCTGTACGTGACGGGTACTGCTGGGCTCCCGAATCGATCTTCGATTTTCGCTCCTCGATCTTCGATATGCGACACGAAACAGCGCACGACGCCGCGGCTTCAGAGGACCACTCGCAGGAGAGGTCATCGGAGGTACAGCCCAAATCATTGGTGAGCGACGCGGCGTACGAAGGCTCGTACGGCGCTGTGCGGGCGAAGCGGTTGAGCTTGCGCCCTATTGCTGCCGATCGCCCTCGCGAGCAGATTCTCATCGTCGATGACGAGCCGCAAATCCTCGTGGCGCTCGAGGACCTGTTATCGAACCAGTTTCTGGTCACCGTGACGGATGAGCCGGAGCGCGCTTTGCGCATCGCCGAGCAGGAAGAAATTGCCGTCGTCCTTTCCGATGAACGAATGCCAAGGATGAGCGGGCATGAGCTCTTGGCGCGCTTGGCCAACAACTGTCCGGCGTCACGTGTGCTGGTGACGGGGTACGCCGATCTGAACGCGGTCGTTCGCGCCGTGAACGAAGGGCAGATTTTCGCCTACGTCACCAAGCCCTGGGACAACGCTGACTTGCAGAACAAAGTGGCGCGCGCCGCTGAATACTTCCGGCTCACACAGGATCTCGCGGATGAGCGCAGGCTGCTGCACGACTTGATGAACAGCGTTCCGGATGCGATCTACTTCAAGGATCGCGAGCAACGCTTCGTTCGAGTCAATCGCGGTTTCATGGATATGTTCGGCATCGACCGAGAGCAGTCAGTCATTGGCGCGCGGCTCTCGGAGGTCATGGCTGACAGCGCCGTCGCACACGGGCTGGAGCTCGCAGAGCGGGCCATCCTCACCGGAGCGGAGTCTCGCTCGAACGCCGAGCACCCGCATCCTCGAGCTTCGAGTGAGAATGCGTGGCTATCCACAACGAATGCGGCGCTGGTGTCTCCAACGGGGGACGTGGTTGGCCTGGTTGGCATCGCGCGAGACGTGAGTGATCGCGTGCAGGCGCAGAACGCATTGCGGGCGAGCGAGGAGCGCCTTCGCCTGGCGTTCGCGGCTTCGAACGCGACTCTGTTCGATTGGGATATCAGCAGCGGTGAAGTGTCCGTGAGCGGTGCAGGGCAGGGGCCGTTAGCCGAGCGAGCGAAGTCGTTCGACGTGCATGCGCTGGAGCAGTGTGTCCATCCCGAGGATCGTGCACGCCTGTCGGAGGCCGCCAAGAATCACCTAGAACAGCGGCTCCCCTTTCAATCCGTCGAGGTTCGCGCGCTGACTGCCGACGGGAGCTATCGTTGGTTCGAGCTGAACGCGCAAGCCACCTGGGACAATCAGGGCCGCGCCTGCAGGCTGGTTGGTTCGTGCGTCGACGTCACAACGCGCAAAGAGCATGCAGCGCAGGCCGCGCGCCTCGAGTTCCTCGCATCGTACGACGAGCTGACAGGGCTGCCGAACCGATCGCTGCTGCTGGCCCGGCTCGAACGCCGCGTTGCGATGTCTGCCGAAGTCAACGAACGTGCTGCCTTGGTGCTGCTGGACATCTCACGTCTACGCCAGTTCAACGAAAGCTTTGGCCGAGTTTCAGGCGACAACTTGCTGCAAGAGGTAGGCTCGCGGCTCGTTGCTCTCGGCGGAGGCGGCGACTTCGTTGCGCGTCTCGACGGCAGTACGTTTGCGGTGCTCCTCGATCGGGTCGAGGGTGACGCGCGAGTACTGGAGTGGCTGGAGCGTGCCTTCGCGCGTCTCACACAAGCGTTCGTTCTGCGTGAGAGCGAGCTGCGTGTCGCGATCTTCGGTGGCGTCGCCATCTTTCCGGCCGACGGTACCGGTGCGGAACAATTGCTGGCCAACGCCGGGGCCGCCCTCGAAGCGGCGAAGGATCAAGGTCAGCACTACCGCTTTTATGCGCCGAACATGAACTCGCGCGTAGCCGAGCGGCTGAAGCTCGAGTCCGATCTGCGGCGCGCTGTCGTGCGCAAGGAGTTCATCGTCCACTACCAACCCAAAGTCGACTTGAGAACCGGCCAAGTCGTTGGGCTGGAAGCCTTGCTGCGTTGGAAGGATCCTGAACGCGGGCTGGTACCTCCTGGTGAATTCATTTCGGTGCTGGAAGAGACCGGCCTCATCATCGACGCCGGAAACTGGGTACTCGCTGAAGCTGCGCGCCAGTACGCCGAATGGCTGCAAGCTGGCTATTCACCGCCGCGAATCGCAGTGAACGTTTCACCCCTGCAACTCGAACGCACGGATTTCGTTGCTTGCCTCGACGCGGTTCTGCGACAGCAGCCCACTGCACGGCGCGGGCTCGACATCGAAATCACCGAGAGCGTGCTCGCCGGCGACGTGGATGGGAACATTCAAAAGCTCGGCCGCGCTCGAGAGCGTGGTTTCAAGGTCGCGATCGACGATTTCGGAACCGGTTACTCTTCGCTGCGCTATCTGAGCCGCCTACCAGTCGACGCACTCAAAGTGGACCACTCCTTCGTCCGCACGATGATCGAAGATCCCCAGCAAACAGCCATCGTGACTTCGATTATCTCGCTCGCGCAATCCCTGCGCCTCAAGGTCATCGCCGAAGGCGTCGAGACTCCGATGCAAGCTCACCTGCTCCGGCTGCTGCGCTGCGACGAGATGCAAGGCTACCTCGTCTCGAAGCCGCTCCCGCACGACCAGGTTGCGCCGCTCCTCCAACAGCGATTCGCGTTCGAGGACGGGCCGCTTTCTACGAAAAAGTAGCGATGATTTCCAGCCAAACCGCGCACGTGACCGAAACGCCTCGCGAGCGTCGCCGAGTTTTCCACGAATGATGTTCGACTCGGGCCATGAAGCGTACGGCTCTGATGCCATGGCTCTTGGGCGCTTGCCTCGCGTGTGCGGCAACGCCGAGTGAGCCGAGCGACGACCTGACCGACTCGACCACGGACACACTCGAGGCCGAAGCGGTATCGGCGGCTTGGCCAGAAGATCGCCGCACGCCGCGCCGCACCGGTTACAACCCGTACGAAGCCACGATCACCCGCGCGACGGCGCCAACGCTGCACATCGACTGGCGGGCACCCGTTGCCGGACACCACTTGGCGTTGGGCGCAGGTCTGCTGTTCGTGAGCGGTGACACGTCGGGATCGGTCAGCGCGTTGCATCCCGATAGTGGCGCTGTCGCGTGGACCCAACCGGGGCCGTTTGTGGGGCCCGGCGCGGCAACCCGCGGCTCGTACACGATCGGCACAGGCGACGCTCGAATGGCCGTTCTCAATGCCAAGACAGGAAACGTCGAGCGTTACTTCTACGGCGAGCTCGGAGCGGATCCGCGCGTCACGCCACCGCTTACCAGCGATGGCTTCGTCACGTTCGAAAGTGATTCCTACTTCGAAGAATGCGTCCCGCATGACGCTGGAGAAATCTGCGAGTCCCGCCGCACAGTCGGCTTTGTGAGCAGCTACAACGTGCACGGCGCGGAGCGCTTTCGTGCGTATTTGCCATTCGGTATCGGAGTTCCGGCGCGCGCGGGCGATCGCATTTTCGTGGTCGGCAGCGATCTGTCACTGCTCGGTTCCGATGTTGCGGCCATCAGCGCAGTGGACGGCTCGCTTCTGTGGCAATCCGAGCACGCCTGGGAAAGTGGCGCCGCTCCCCTGCATCCACCCGCAGTCCTGCACGGCCGCGTTTTTGCGCTCGTCGGCAGCAACTGGCTACGCGTTCACGACGAGCACGATGGGCGCCTGCTGTGGGAGTACCGCACCCAATCAGACATCAACAGTTTGATCGTCAGCGACGCGAGCGTCTTTCTGTTGAGTGGCCCCGATGCGCTTGGGCTGCACCTGGAAGTCCTCGCTCCCGACATGGGCACGTTGGTCCGCTCCACGACTGTTTCGGCTACCCGCGTCACGGGAGAATTCATCGCAACGCGAGAGTTGCTGCTCGGCGGCGTGGATGATCGTTTGATGATCCTGGATGCCAGAACGCTCGACATTGTCTCGACGCTGAGCTTGGGTGGAAGCGTCGGAAGCCCCGTGCTGGTGGACGGACGTCTCTACATCGGCAATGGCACGCAGATATTGGGCCTGACTCCTTAGTTCAACACGCGCCGTTGAAGTAACGTCGGGCAGCGCCGCTCACGCTCCGGAATTCATTCCCCGGACGTCACACGAGCAGGAGTTCAGGCGTCGAACGGATATTCAAGGAGTTTTTTGCCATGACTTCCAATCCGCCTCGCTCGCCTGAAGAACTAATGTCTCGATTTGGTCAATGTGTGGCCGAGCTCGCCCTCGACGCGCTCGTCGATTTGTATGAACCCGGCGCGGTGTTCGTGCCGAAACCAGGAGTCGTTCACAGCGGGCGGCCTGCGATTCGCGCCGCACTCGCGGAGCTACTTGCGCTTCGGCCGGTGATGGAAACGAAAGTGCTGGAAGTGCACGAGGCGGATGACACCGCGCTCGTAATCGTTGATTGGAGCCTTCGCGGCACGGCGCCTGACGCCACCATCGTAACCCAGTCTGGACGCAGTGCCGACGTGCTGCGGCGTCAAAGTGATGGAACCTGGCGCGTGCTAGTCGATCATCCTTGATCGAGCGCCGCACGATCTGACGCGAGCAGGTGTCGCAGTTGTTCGACGAAGCTACCGTGTGACGTCGGATCCGGGTGCGAGCGGTAGATTTCTGCCGCTCGCCGCACCTCTTCTACGCGACGAATTTGACGCAGCACTTCTGGAAATCGGCGCACCTGCTCAGTCGTCGTGGCAAATACCAAGTTCGCAGGATTGAGGTGCCCGCGCGCCTTGGCGATTGGAATGCGATCACCGCAGCGGCAGCCGTTGCCCGCATCGAAGACGCCGCAACGCTTCTTCATGAGGTTGGTGACGGTTTCACGCGCGCGTTCGAGCCTTTTGCGATAGGTGGCCGGCGGGCATTCCAAAATCTGGGCGGCGGCTTGATGATCGAGCTCTACGATCTCTCCGAGAATGTAGGCGAGCCGAGCGTCACGATCGAGGCACAATAACATGGCCAATGTGCAGCCCACTCGCACCTCGGCCAGCATCAGCTCCAGATCGAGCTCGGGCTCGGAATGCGTGACGGGTTCCAGCGGTTGCGCCAAGTCTTCGTCGAACTCATCGAGGCTCAGCGCTTCACGCTCCGCAGGGCTTCGTGCCATCGAGAGGAACTTGTTGGTCGCGACGCGATAGGCCCAGGTCGTGAAGGCGCTTTGCCCGTCGAAGCTATCTAGCTTCACGACGATCCGGACCAGCGCCTCCTGCGTTGCATCCTGGGCGTGGTGCGGGCAGCCGAAGAAGCGCAGCGCCAGCCGACCGATGAAGGGCTCGATGGCTTCCACTACGCGCGTGAGCGCGGCGCGATCTCCACCGATTGCCAGTGAGACGTCCTGGTCAAGTGCGTTGGGTGAGTCAGGGGTGGCTGGGTCCATCTCTTTTGGACGCTGCGGCGCGGCTGGTTGTGACAGACTTTCGGTACAACGTCGGGAGGAGATGTCAATGCGTGGTGTTGAACTGTCCTCGCTGGATCTGAACTTGCTTGTCGTGCTCGAGGCACTCCTACTGGAACGCCATGTCACGCGCGCGGCGAAGCGGCTTGCTTTGAGCCAACCGGCTGTCAGTCGTGGTTTGGCGCGCCTGCGTGAAATCTTCGATGACGAGCTTCTCACGCGTATTGGCGGGCGCATGGAGCGGACGCCGCGAGCGAACGAGCTCCTCGAACCCCTGCAGGACGCACTTCGGAACGTGCGCGAGATGCTCACTCCGCGCAACTTCGATCCTGCCCGAGCGACAGGCACCGTGCGCATGGCAGCGCCGGATATCGTGACGTACATGTTGGTCCCCGCGCTCCTGCGACGAATGGCGGTTGTCGCGCCGGGACTCAACCTGGAGATTGTTCAGTGGTCGCAGAACTGGCGCGAACACCTGGAGAGCGGTGACCTCGATCTGACATTCGGTCAGGCAACTCCGCGAGACGCCGGGTTCTACAGCCAACTGCTAATGCGAAACGAATGGGCGTGTGTTCTGCGCCGTGGACACCCCGCCCTCAAGAAACCTTGGACACTCGACAGCTACGTTCAGCTTTCGCACCTCTTGATCGGCTTCTCGTCTCAAGGTGGAGGCCAAGTTGACGCGGCACTCGCGGCACTAGGTCGAAAGCGTCGTATTACTTTGCGAATGCCCTACGTAGTGCTGTCGCCGCTCATCGTCGCAGAGACCGACCTGGTTTTGACGACCGCGCGTTGGCTCGCCGAGAAGCTGGCTGCAGCCGGTGATTTGGTATTGAAGTCCCCGCCGGTGAGCTTGGAGCCGGTGGATATTCCGATGGTGTGGCATCAACGCAGCCATCGCGACCCACGCCAGCAGTGGTTGCGAGCGAGTTTGAGAAGGCTTGCTCAGGAAGCTCGTTTGATTCCTGCGAGTCATGCACGGCGCGCATGACCGACATATGCAAGCGTAATTGGTCGAGTCGAGCGCAGGTGCCTATGTTCCGCGCATGGCTCCCGCACAATCCCCGCGTTACTACCAAATCGTTCTCATTTGGCTGAAGGATCAGGAAAAGTTCCAACGTTACCTCGAGCTTTTGCCTCCGATCGTGAGTCGTTACGGAGGTGCGCTCGAACGCGCGCTCACACCCGAATCGATCCACCCAGAATCCCTGTCGAAGCCGAGCGTCGTTAATATCGTGTACTACTCCGACCAGGAGGCATTCCAGCAGCTGGCGCTCGATCCGGATTTTCGAGCGATCGTGCAGCTTCGCTCCGAATCCATCGACATGATGGCCATAAACGGTGTCGCCATCGAAGGCGAAGTAGTGAATGAAACGGTGCGGGAGCGCTTGTATTTCGTGGAGGTAGCGCGGTTCGGGCCAGGCGGCGCCACGGCGTACGCAGAGTACGAACGCGAGAGCAGCCCGGTCTTGGCCGAATACGGCTATCGTGTCGAGCGCGTCATCTCGCCGGACTCAGCTTCCGGTTTGGCTTTCCAGCCTGACGTTGCAAGGGTTGCCTACTTCGCGCCGGCCAGCGGCATGGCGCGTTTCCATCAAGATCCCCGTCACGAGCGGATCGAGCGAGAGCTTTATCCCGCAGTGACCAGCGATTCGCTCTGGATTGTGGGGCGCGCGCTTTCCGCTCCCTGACGAGCCGTTGGGCCGATTCGACTTTCACGCAGCGGGGAGGAAACCGAAGCCGCGAGTCTTCGTACGCGCTTCGGCTGCCAGGCGCATCGTGATCGGGATTTTCGAAGCGTCAGGTAACCACTGAGTCGTCTTCCCGTAGCTCGCCACGCGCGTACCGCGCGCGAAGCGACGAAAGACGAACGGGAGGATCAGATTCATGACGCGAAGACGAAAACGGTCCCACAGCGGCCTAGCAGGGCTGCTCTGGGCTTTGGCGATCCCAGGACTTGCCGCGTGCGGCAGTAACGACGAGCGATCCGTGGTGGATCCGGAGCTAGGTGCCGGATCTGCCGAGGTCACGGCAGCTTCGAACGATAGTGAGCTCTTCGTGAGCTCTCGTGATCGACGCGGTCACGCTCACGTTCGCACTCCGAGTTCGACCAGGCTTCGCGAGCTAATCGCACGCCAGGTCGGCGGACTGGATAAGCTCCAGGTACCGCCCGACGACGAGTCGATCCCGCTGCCGCCGGAAGATCCGAGTCGCCCTGGCCGCTACAAGACGACGGAGGCAAAACGTTACCTCGGCAAGTTGCTGTTTCACGACCCGATTCGTACGGTTCGCATCAACATCAACACCAACGTGAACCCGCCCATCAGGGAGGGTGAACCCAGAGATTTGCCCTCCGGGACGGCTTTTGGCGGAACCGTGGAGAGTTCGAATCCCAGCGTGCAGAAGGTGGTTGACGCTACCAAAAGCACCGGGTCCTGCGGCAGTTGTCACTTGGGCGAAGCAGCTGGCAAAGCCGGCGCGGTGCTGAACTTCAACGTTGGCGGCGAGGGTCGTGGCTATACCGACGAGTACGGAAATTACATCATCCGTCGACGTCCGCAGAAGGGCCTGATTTTGCGAGAGAGCGCGCAGCTGCCACATATGAAGCTTTTCGAAGGCGACACGGGAGTCGACTCGCTCCCAACGCTCACCGATATTTATCGTGTGGCTGGGTCTTTGGAGGTCGCCACGCCCGCACGGCAGAAAGCCGATCCGTTGCCGGAAGCGTTGCTGGCCACGGGGCGCCTCGATCAACTCGACAGCGTTGCGCGCCAGTCCCCGTCGATGATCGGATTCGCGTTCAACAATCGTCTCCTGCTCGGAGGATTCGCAGGCGAGTCCAATTCCTTGCCGGCAGGTCTCAACCCCTTGAACGATCCAGCGCAAGAAAACCTAACGTTACTGCTGCTCGACGCTCACCGAATGTTGGATTTCGAGTCGGCCGCACTTCAAAGCATTCCGGCATTCGTCGAGCTATTTAGGCAGGCTTTCCCAGAGGAAGCTCAAGACTACGACGCCTGCAAGAGCGCCGAGCCGAACGCAGCATGCCAGGAGCAGCTCAACAAGCTCGTCAACGACGATACCGTCCTGAGAGCGACAGCAACATTTCTGCGCACCGCGGTCACACGAGATACGCCGTTCGATCGCTTCCTCGCTGGAGAAGAAGCGCTCACGGCGCGCCAACGGCGGGGCGCTGCGCTGTTCTTTACCAAGGCCGAGGACGGTGGTGCTGGCTGCTTCTCGTGCCACAGCGGTCCGATGTTCAACAAGCAAGTGAATGACCCGGACGTCACCGGAATTGGGCGATTCGTCGAAGAGAACTTCTTCAACGTCGGCATTGGCGACCACCCAGTCCAAGCGCTGAACGCATTGCGCCGCGGCCGCCTACGCTTCGATCGCCAGGGCCGCGTGCTTCCGCATGGGGAAGACACCGGGCGCCAAGAGATCACGCAGAACCCCGATCATGCCTACAAATTTCGCAGCCTGACATTGCGGCAGTTGAAGGAGGCGCGAACCTTCTTTCACAACGGTTCGTTCACCGAAGTTCGCGACGTCGTGAGCTACTTCAACGACGGTATCCCACAGGATAAGGAGTTCGCGGGTCGCGCGAAAACGTTGGATCCGCGCTTCACCCACCCGCGTGGAAAAAATGCCCCCCGAGGTCTCGGCCTCAGCGAGGAGCAGGTTGACGCCGTCGCCGACTTCCTGGAGAACGGCCTTTACGACCCGGGTTTTGCCCGAGCTTTTCAGCCCAACGCGGCCGATCTCACATATTCCAAGAACCGGCCAGAGCTCGCCGCAATCGGCGCAAAAGATGGCCAGCTGCTGAGCGGCCTCGCGGTAGACAACAACGACCCGCTGTCACGTCGTGATCAGGGCCTCGAATTTCTGGATGTGAGCCAGCAAGTGCGCGTCGATCGCATCCACAGCGAGCGTTCTGGATCCAGAGTGGAGGAGGTCTACCGCCTGAAGAACATCAGCGACTCCGTCGTGGATACCCACCTCTTGATCATCGTTCGCGGATTGCCAAGCGAGGTCCGGCTGAACAACGCGAGTGGGACTACCCGCAGCGGCGATCCGTACGTTCGCGTGTTCCTGCGTGACGGCGTTCTGCAACCGGGTCAGGAGATTAGCCAGCGCTTCGTGTTCAACGACGGAGCTCGTCGGAGACCATTGGCTCCCACGATCACGCTGCTGTCCGGGCAGGGCAACCCGTAGGCGTTGCGACACGGCGTGGCTCGAGTGATCGACACGGTCGCTTCGTCCCGTCAGAGATTGAAGGCCGAGAGGGCGAGCAAATCCCTCTCGGCTTTCGCGTTGCGGGAGACGACGTTTGGCTGAACGTGACTCGCCACGATTTGCGCTGACCGCATTTTGCTGCGAATCTGCTCACGTGCGCTTCAAGACCAAACTCTTTCGGTTTCCAGGCCCGGGAGGCTGGACCTTCGCGATCATTCCGGCGAAGCACGCTCCCCCCGTGACGGAAGGCTGGGGTCGAACACCGGTCGTGGCCACGGTGGATGGCATCACCTGGGAAACGAGCGTTTGGCGTGACCGCAAGCATGGCACTCTGCTGCCGGTGCCCAAGAAGATCCGAGGCGCGAAGGTGGACGGTGATATCGTCCTAGTGGAACTGCGTCGACGCGGGCGTACGTGACGCGAGCGATCGGTCGGAAGCGTGAAGGACTGGGCATATACATGACCGTTGATGTCGTGACCGAAACCGTAATTCAACGCCCAGTGGGCGATGTCGCCGCGTTCGCGAGCGAGCCGGACAACGCGCCCATCTGGTACGAGAACATCAAGGCGGTGGAATGGAAGTCACCGCGTCCTTTGGCAGTCGGCTCTCGACTCGCCTTCGTGGCTCACTTCCTAGGGCGGCGGCTGGCCTACACATACGAACTCGTCGAACTCGTCCCTGGGAAAAAGCTGGTCATGCGCACCGCGGAGGGGCCGTTTCCAATGGAGACCACCTACGAGTGGCACCCCGAAGGCGACGCGGCAACTCGCATGACACTGCGCAATCGCGGAGAGCCGACTGGGTTTTCGCGATTGATGAGCCCGTTTATGGCGAGCGCGATGCGTCGAGCGAACCGCAAAGATCTGGCGCGCTTGAAGGCAGTGCTCGAAAGTGGTCGCTGAGGTTACTCTTGTTGCAGTCGGCGATCGAGCGCGGCGCGCACCGCGGCAGATGGAGCCGTACCGAGTGCGACGATTCGATATTGTTTTGCGAGTTCTTGGTTGTTTGCGCGGCGGTGCAGATCCGCAAGCACCGCCGACCATAGATACGAGCCGCTGAGCCACGACGGCGGTGCCAAGCCATCCAGGAGGGCGAGCCCTGCGTGCGGACCGCGCCATTCGGCGAGGGCCACGGCGCGGTTGAGCGTGTGCAGAGCCGACGGAGCGACTTTGTCCAAAAGCTCGTAGCACTCGACGATGCGGTCCCAGCGTGTGGCCGCAAAGCTCGGCGCCAGGCAATGTTCAGCCGCGATTCCTGCTTCGGCGTGGTAGCGCGAGAAGGTTCCTCCAGCTGCAGAGCGCGCGAGCCAGGTCAATCCGTCGTGAATTTCAGATTGGCTCCAGAGTGATCGATCTTGTTCCTCGAGCAGGACGAGCCCACCGCTGCCATCTTGGCGCGATGGCATGCGTGCGCGATGCAGGTGCATCAACGCGAGCAGTGCGAAGGTTTCGGTGGTTGCTCCGATTGGATGTTGCGCGAGCTCTTGAGCGAGGCGGATGGCTTCCTCACAGAGTTCCAGGCGAATTGCGCCTTCTGCGTGCGACGAAAGATACCCCTCCGTGAAAAGAACGTAGAGAACCGACTGCACGGCAGGTAAACGCGAAGCAAGCTGTGCCGGCGTGAGCTCAGCGTGCTCGACCTCCACTTCGCGCAGGCGATTTCGTCCGCGAGTGAGGCGTTTGTAAACGGCGGCTTCGTTCGCGAAGAGCCGCTCGGAGATCTCGCGCACATCGAAACCACACAAGACCTTCAGGGCCAGCACCAGCTGCGATTCCAGCGCAATTGCGTCATCGCAGCACGCGAACAACATGCGCAGCAAATCATCGCGCACGTCAGCCGCGAGGAACGCATCGGGAGTATCCGCAAATGATTCCTCAGCGAGCGACTCATGACGTTCGACGAGCCGCTCGCGACGGGCCCGCCCGCGGAGCTCGCTCAAGAGCTGATTGAGCGCGACGCGAAACAGCCACGCCGATGGGTTCTCTGGACGAGACGATTGGCGCCACGTCTCGACAGCGGTCGCCAAGGCGTTTTGAACGGCGTCTTCGACCAACTCCACGTGACGGACGCCGACTCGCCGCGAGAGCATCGCGACGAGCCGTCCGTACTCATGTCGGAAGAATTGAGCGTCGAGCTCGCTCATCCCGGCGTCTGAATCTCAATCACCTCGACACCTGACCCGGGTCGCATCAGACCTGGACAGGCGCGAGCGATCTCCACGGCGTCGTCGAAGTTCGACGCCGAGACAATCATGTAGCCGCCCACGAGCTCCTTGATCTCAATGAGGGGGCCATCCGGCGGAGGCTCGGGCAAGGCCAAGCGCGACGCACCGAGACGCCCGCCCAGGTCAACGAGGTTGTCGCGGAACTTCTCCCGCCACTCGTTGAATTTCGCGTACATGTCCTGCATTTGAGCGGGCGACGGCTTGTCGGCGGCTTGGTTACCTCCCGGCAGACCGCGCTGAAGACACAGAAATTTCGGCATGATCCGTTCCTTTCGTAGGCGTCGAAGCATTGGCTCGACGTCCATTGACGCCCGACCTCTCGGCTTTTGGACAAGCTTAGCCCGGCGGCGACGTTTTCCACGGATCCGGTCCAGGATCTCCGCCGCGTGCGGCGATTGTGAGCCGCTCGAGGAAGTGTGGCCAGCCGATGGCATGCTTGGCGCCCTCGTCTGCGACCAGGCCGCTGTGCTCGAGCGCGACGTGCGTCGAGGCGCCACGGGCCTCGAATGAAACGCAGAGACGGGTCGCTCCCGGCGGCATCGCATCGTTTCCGGCTTCACCCCAGGCGATCTCGATGTAACGCGGCCGCTCGATCTGCACGAAGTGACCGCGAATCAAGACTCCATTGATATCCACTGAGAACACACCGCCGCTCTGGGCGTCGAGGCGCGCCACGTCGCCCATCCAGCGCACTAGTAGCTCCGGCCTCAAAAAGTAGTCGAAGACCTGCTCGAGGGGCGCCTCGATGTCGATGCTGGTCCGAAAGGTATCGCTCATCGCTTCTTTTCGATCTCCGCCTTGAGCGTCGCAAGCTTGGGTGCCCAGAACGCTTCCACGAAGGCAGCGACGGGCGCGAAGCCCTCACGTTTGATCGAGTAGAGGTGCTTCGTGCCTTCGCGGCGCGCTTCGACCAATCCGGCTTTTCCCAACACCGCGAGATGTTGGGAAGCTGCTTGCTGTGAGACATCGATCTCATCTGCAATTTCGCCGACCGGTCTAGGTCCGGCACGCAAGAGCCGCAAGATTTCGACCCGTCGGGGCTCACCGAGGGCTTTCAGAGCGAGAGTAGCGTCCGGTTCGCGTTTCACAAGTAGGCACTTGTGTATCAGATCGCGGTCTGGTACACCACAAGTCGATACTTGTGGAGATGACATGACCACGATCCATCACGATGTTTATGCGGCGTGCCGGCCCGAGAATGTTTGGGCACTGCTCGCGGATCTCGAGGCGGTGCAGCATTACAACGGCGGCGTCCGACGTGCGGCCATCGATGGCGTTCAGCGCGTCGGTGTCGGAGCCCGCCGCTCATGTGAGCTCATTCCCAAGGGCCGCGTCGTCGAACGCGTCACGCACTGGGAGGACGGGCGGGCGCTCGGCCTCGAAGTGGTCGAGAGCGACTGGCCCATTCATTTCATGCGTTGGGTAACCCGCGTCGACGCGCAGGGTTCGGGCACGCGCATCACGCAAACACTGGAATATGAGGTGAAGTTTGGCTGGTTCGGCGCAGTGCTCGACCGTCTGATGATGAAGCGCAAGTTGACCAGCACGCTCGACGGCGTGTTTGCTTCGCTCGCTCGACATGCGGAAGGTGCGTTACAATCGAACGGCGTGCGAAGGGAAGCTTGAGGCATGCCTTACGATGAAGCGCTCGCTGAGAGGGTGCGCCGCGCCCTGGCCAAGACTGACGGCCTGACGGAAAAGAAGATGTTTGGTGGCATCGCATTTTTGGTGAATGGTGCGATGTGTGTGGGTGTCGACAACACCGATCTCATCGTTCGCTGCGAAAAGGACGACACGGATCAGCTGCTCAAGAAAAAGGGCGTTCGGATCTTCGATCTCTCCGGTGGTCGCCCGATGAAAGGCTGGTTGCTCGTCGGGTCGGAGGCGACGAAAAGCACTGCCGGGTTCAAGTCTTGGCTCGATTTCGCACTCGCGTGGGCCTCAAAAGGTGACAAGCCTGCCAAGCCGTCCAAGAAGCGCGCCGCAGCCAAGGCGCCGGCCGGGCCTCGACGCTCCGCGAAAAAGTAGGTCGACCGGCGTAGGCCAAACGGTCGCGATCTTTTTTCCTCGGGAACTGTCGTGGGCGGTGCCGCTGATGCGTCTCTCTACCACTAGTCTTTCGAATCGCCGGCGATGAGCACCTATGCCCTTTTGATTTATCGAACCTCAGCGGCTGCGGTTCCGGCGGCAGACGACCGGAGAGCGCTCGCTGGACACCGCGCGCTTCAAAGCGAGGCAGCGTCAGAGGGCGATCTCCACGCCGTGGCGCGACTCGACGTCCCGACGAGCGCGCGCACCGTGAAGGCCCGGGTGAACGGCCACGATGTGACCGACGGCCCGTACATCGAATCCAAGGAATGGCTGGTCGGCTTTTACCTCGTCGACTGCCGCGACGAGCAGGAAGCCATCGCTCGCGCGAAGCAGATTTGCACTGATCCGTGGCACGCGATCGAGGTGCGGCCCGTTGATTGGCGGTGGCGGCCTTGAGCCTTTCGGCGACACAAGCCGGCGCGCTTCGGGATTTGTACCCGCGCATTCTAGGCAAGCTGCTCGGGTTCACGGGCTCGCTCGCCGACGCCGAGGATGCGGTCCACGACGCCATCGAACGAGCTCTCACGACTTGGAGCATCGACGGCGCGCCCGATTCGGCCGAAGCGTGGTTGATCACGGTGGCTCAGAATGCACACCGCGATCGATTGCGCCGAGCCAGAAGGACCGAAAGCCACGGTGATGCCGTCGAGGTGCTGGCGCAGCTCAGCCCCTGGGCGCGCATTGCCGTGGCCGAGCCCGAGATCATGCGCGGCTTCAAGGACGAACTCCTCGGTCTCCTGTTTGCTTGTGCCCATCCGTCGCTCGAAGTTGGCGAGAGCGCGGCATTGGCGCTCGCGACGGCAGTTGGGCTATCCAACGAGGAAATTGCTCGAGCCTTTGTTGTGGCGCCGCGCAGCATGGAGCAGCGCCTGACCCGGGCTCGTCAGAAACTTCGCGAGCGGGGAGACGCCGAGGGGACAACACCGGAGCGAGGACGCGAACGCATCCCGGCCGTGCTCAGGGCCATTCATCTACTCTTCAACGAAGGCTATTGGTCGGGTGACGGCGAGTCGCCAATTCGAGCCGACTTGTGCCGCTTGGCGCTTGGCCTCGCGCGTTCGCTGCTCGAGACCTATCCTGACGAGCCAGAGGTAGCCGGCCTACTCGCTTTGCTGCTCCTGCACGATGCGCGCCGCGACGCGCGCCTCGATGCGCAAGGCGAACCAGTGCCGCTGCCAGACCAGGATCGATCCCGTTGGGACGAGGCTGCGATTCTGCTTGCGACACACATGCTCGAGACTGCTCTCGCTGCCGGCAAGCCGGGTCCAATGCAAATAGAGGCAGCCATTGCGGCTGTTCACTGCAAAGCAAAGACGGCGAGTGATACCAACTGGAGAGAGATTGCGTCGCTTTATGCACTACTCGAAAACCTTCGCCCAATCCCGGCCGTGCGCGTGAATCGGGCCTTCGCCCTGGGCATGGCAACCAACGCAAGCGCCGGCCTGCGGCTCCTGGACAGCGCCGACATCGACGCGCAGAGCTATCCGTACGTGCACCTGGTTCGAGGGACGCTGCTCGCGGATGCAGGACAGTCTGCAGCTGCCGCAGAGTCACTGCGCGAAGCCGCGCGGCTGTCCCGAAACGCGCATGAACGCCGCCAAATCGAGGAACGAATCGCGCGTTTGCCGGTGACTTCCAACGGAGACCCGAAATGAAGCTCTCGCCTGAAAAGGTATTCTGGCAGCTCGCCGCCGAGCTTCGCCGCGAAGACGCGCGAGTGAACGAAAGCACGATCATGAACGGCCGGTGCCTGCGCGTTGGTAAAGAGTTCCTCGCGTTGGTCGACTACAAAGGCTCCGGGCTCGTGGTGAAGCTCCCGCGGGAACGTGTGATTCAGCTGATCGATGCGGGTGTCGGGCAGCCCTTCGGTCCGGCTGGCAAGATATTTTCGGAATGGGTTTCGGTTCCCGAAGTCGATCGACGTCGCTGGCGTCAGCTCCTGCGCGAAGGCGTGGAATTCGTTGGCGGGTAGGTGCGAACTCAACGCGCGGCCTCGACGAAACGTTGAGTGATTCTTCCGCCGAAGCGAGCGACGAGGCGATTGGCGATATCGGCCAATGCTTCGTCAAAAGCGGAACGCGTCGGCGCCACGTCAGGTGAATCATAGTATTGAGACCAGACCAGCGTCGTGCTTGGGCCCGAGCTTTCGAGGCTCACCAGCGTGAGGCTACTTCGCAGGCCGAAGTCGTTCGGCTCCGCTGATAACGAGGCGTATCCGCGCTCCGGCTCGAACCAGCGCACTACTTCGCGGTGTGCGACGCCGGGCGCTCCCGGTTCCTGAGGGCGGAAGTGGCAAACATACTCCGTGCAGCGCCCGTCAGAATCTGTGCTCATGCTGACTCGCTCAACGCCCGCGGCGTACTCTGGATACCGCTCGAAATTGCCTATCAGCGCCCACACGTCAGCAACGGGTGCGTTCAGCTCCAGGCGCACGCGATTGCGAAGCGGCGCGCTGGAAAAACGCCTGGGATCGACGGTCGTCGTAGAGGTGTTCTTGGCATCGGACATACTGAAGTTCCTCGTGGGGTTCGGGCTCGCGGCGCACGCGCTCAGAACGAGCAGAGCGCCCGTCACGCTGGAGATGGCTTGACTCATGTGCTCCTGCGTCCTCTGCAACGCGCAGCGGACGGACACGAGATAGAACCTATCGGTGACAAAAACTGTCACCAATTGCCCAACGCGGCATCCGCTTTACAGTTCACGTCCAAGCATGCACGGCTTGACGGCTTGGTGAACTAACGCGGGCGGTATGAACACTCCCGAAGGGCGCGTTCACTGCTTGGACCGGCACTACACCAGAACAGGCACGCACCAGGTCTTAGCGCTGTTGGATCGCCTGCGGTGAGCTGCCTCGCGCAGTCGCGCGCGAGTTCGTGGTATGAGGTGGCATGTCGTTCTCCGGGTTCGCCGACGCTGATGCGAAGTTTTTCAAAGCGCTCGCCAAGAATCAAAAGCGTGAATGGTTTGCGGCACACAAAGCTGAGTTCGAGGAGGGGTACCAGGCGCCCTTGAAGGAGTTGCTGGCCGAGGTGCGGGCAGGAGTCGACAAGGCTTACAAGCATTCGGAGCTCGAGGAGCCGAAGTTGTTCCGGATTTTTCGCGATGTGCGTTTTTCGAAGGACAAGTCGCCGTACAAGACGCACGCGAGCGGGGTGATTCAAACCAAGCGCACGGGGAAGATCACGGAGGTGCCGATGGCGCTGTACTTTCACGTGGGGCAGCCGAATTCGTTCGCGGCAGCGGGGCACTACATGATGGATCCGCGCTCGCTGAATGGCTTCCGTGCCGCCGTGGCTGACGAGAAGCGCGGGCGAGAGCTCGACAAGATTTTGGCGAGCTTGGTAAAAAAAGGGTTTCAGGCGCACTCGTACGATTTCTACAAGCGGGTACCCAAAGGCTTCGACCCGGATCATCCGCGCGCCGAACACCTGAAGCGAAAAGGGCTGACCGTGGGGTTTCCCGCTTTTCCGAAGGGGATTTTGGCGTCGCCGAAGCTCGTGCCGTGGGTAGTTACGCACGCGAAAGCCGCCGCACCGCTCGTGGAGTGGTTGGTGTTCGCTACGATTTGATCGCTGCACACCAACGCACGAGCACACTCGTGTGCGTCGTTCGCGCCTTCAAGCTGACGCGCTCAGAACCGCCCGCGCGCCGAGAGCGCTGGCGCGCTAAGTGCGCTGAGTGCGCCGAGAGCGCTGAGTGCCTAAGAGCGGAGCCGTCGCGTTGAGGCCGAGGAGTCACGGAGCGATGGCATTGCACTCAGAGCGTTGCACTCAGGCGTTGCACTCAGGCGTTGCACTCAGGCGTTGCACTCAGGCGTTGCACTCAGGCGTTGCACTCAGGCGTTGCACTCAGAGCGTTGTGTTCAGAGCGTTGCACTCGGACCGTCGAACTATCGTTCACTCGACGAGGTTGTCGCGCACGGGCATGCCCTTGCGGTGCTCGTGGCGGTCGACGCGATTTTGCTTGCCGGCGCTAGAGGTGCCTCCACCCGATCCGCCACCGCTTCCGGAGCCTCCGTTTCCGGAACCGCCCGCGCCGGAGCCTCCGCGGCCACGCTTGTCATTGAGATCGTCTGATCCAGCGGGATCGCTGGCGGAAGCATTGGGAATGGGCGCGGGTAAATTGGAGATCTCCGGTGTGGTTGGGTTGGGCGCGGGGTTGGGGCGCGCGCCGGGTTTTCCTGTCTCTTTCTGGCACGCCAAGAAGGTGCCGGCGGCGAGCGACAACATGAGCGCGGCGGCTGCTTTGAGGCGGCGTTTGTATCGACGCATCTGGACGCGACGCGCGCGTTCGCGTTCGAGAGCCGCGCGTTCGACAGCATCGCGTTCGAGAGCATCGTTATCAACGGTGTCGCGCTTTGGAGCATCGCGTTCGACGGTGTCGCGGTCCGCAGCCTGCCGTTCGGGCGCGTCGCGTTCACCCGGCATGGGTCGCTTGCTCCCGTTGTAGGCGCAACTTTACGCGGGCTTCTTTGCGTTGGAAGCCAGCGTTTTCGATAAACTTTACGGGCTCGGGTTCCGGGGGTTCGAAGCGATTTTCGTCGACGCCACGGTAGACGCCGAAGATGCTGAGCAGGCTTTCTTTCACCTGCTGCCAATCAGGGCGGCGCGGCATTACTTCGGTCATGTGGCAAATCAGGTACCAGGCGCGAAACGCCGCGTAGAAGTAGTCGTTGGGCGGTAGGCGCAAGAGGCGTTTGGTGAGGGGCAGGAGGGCGGGGATGGCTGCGGTGATGGCGAAGAGCTTGTGGAGGTTTTCGATTTGCAGCTTCTCTTCTCGGGAGCGGAAGCGGAGCACCGACTCGGTGTAGTAGCTGTCGTCGATGAGCTCGAAGTTGCCGTCGAAGTATCCGTGCTCCTCGGCGAAGCGCGCGATGCCGGTTCCTGGGTATGGGGTGCACAACGTGGCTGCGGCGTAGTCCACGTCGAGGTCGACGTTGAGCTGCAAGGTGGCGAGATCGTCTTCTAGTCCGCCGCTCGGAATGCCGAGGATGTTGTCGGCGAACACGACGATGCCGGCGCGCTTGAGGCGCCGGACCCCAGCGGCGAGTTTTTGCATATCGATTTGACGGCGCAGTACATCGTTTGCGAGCCGTGGGTTCGCGGTTTCGATACCAAGATTCACAGTGTGGCACCCCGACCAAGCCAACAGCTCGACCATCTCATCGGTCATGAGATCGGCGCGAACATGACAGTAGTAGGGCAAATTCACTTCGCGCCGATACAGCTCGCCGAACTCGCGCAACCAACGTGCGCTGTACACGAAGATGCTCTCACGAAATGCCACAATTTGCAGAGGGCCAGCGCGCTTCACTTGCACGAGCTCGCCAACCACGTTCTCAGGGCTGCGAATGCGCACCTTTTTCCAAGTCGAACCGTAGTGATCGACGAGCGAAGCATTGAAGCAATAGCTGCACGGGAACGGGCAACCGCGATTGGTCGTAAACGATTTCAGCGGCCGACGCCGGAGCGCGTCATCGTAGGCATAAAGGAGTTCGCGCGGCGGGTACGGAATCGAATCGAGATCGCGCCGCAGCTCGCGAGCGGGGTTCTTGTAGACCACGTCGCCTTGCTTCACCCACAAGTCACGAATGAAGCGGTAGTCGTCTCCGTTTGCCAAAGCATTGCAGAGCTCGACAGCCGCATCCTCACCCTCGCCCTGACAGATGACGTCGAGCCCGGGCGTTGCGATCACGTCGGGATAGTACGTCGGGTGCGGCCCACCCATTAGACTCACACACTTCGGGTAATGCGCCTTGATGTGCGCATTCAATCCCAAGTAATAACGATGCAGCCCCGTTGTGGCTCCGAACGCGACGAGATCGGGCTCGAAACGGCGCACCTCGTCGAGCACGCGATTTCCGCGCGTGCCCACGAAGCGGCATTCGTGCCCCGCCTGTTGCAAACAACCAGCCACGTACAGCGCGCCGAGCGGCTCGGCGCCCTCAATCTCTTTGACGATGAAAAGAACCTTGGTCCCCATGCGTCGGCTCCCAGCGCACGACTATAACGCTGCTCCGCCCCGGCGCGCGACAAGCGATTTCGATTTTACAAATCGATTACATCGAACTCGCGACGCCTCACTTCGAAGTCTCCGAGTTCGCCGCACGGATCGCCTGGCTGAGAAAAGCCGCCACGCCCTGGCCGTATTTGTCGATGTTCTCCGCGAAACGCGGATCGCCATGGTACAAGTCCGCAAGCTTTCGCTGCATCGCTGGGCTGCACGGATAAAACCAACGATCGATCACGAGGCGATGGCGTTCGACCAGCGCCTGCACCTCCGGGTCATTAGGTGCTTTGCCTTGCCGCAGAGCTTGGGCGAGTTCCGTGTAGACCGCTCCTTGCTCGACTGCAAGGCGCTGCCAGTCCTCTTGCGTGTAGCTCTGCGTGCGCCGCATCGACTCTTTGTACGCCTCGGTGTCGCCCCAACGTTGTTCGGCTTCCTCCGCGTAACGATTCGGCTCGAAGCCATCAAAGATCTTGTTCATGTCCATGGGTTCCTTCTCCTCATATCCGTCCATCAATGCGAGCGCCGCGTCGATTGCTGCCAGCATTCGGTGCGTGCCCTGCATCTGTTGCTGGAGTCGTTCACGCTGCTCGAGAAGCGCGCGGCGACGGTCGTGCCGCGGGTCATCGAGCACACGTCGAATCTCCTCGAGTGAGAGCCCGAGTGCGCGATGCAGCACAATTTGCTGCAATCGAAGCACGTCGCCATCATCGTACAAGCGATATCCGGCGTCGCTGCGCGCGCTCGGCACGAGCAATCCAATTTCCTCGTAATAGTGCAGCGCACGCACGGAGATCCCGCTGATGCGCGCCATTTCTTTGACCTGATAGCTACGCCTCTTCACACACGAAAGTGTGAAGCCTCACGTCGCGGCAGGGTCAAGCCCCAAAACTCACAACCGAAAGCCGACGCCAGTCAGAGCAACCAAACTCAGCGTCTGATGATAGTAGAATGCCCATGGCGCTTCTACGGCGAAACTCCAACGAACGCTGCTCGAAAGTGGCAGACTCACGCCGAGCAACGGCGACACGGACATGTCTGGGATGGCCTTGCCACGTGTGCGCGGAGCGTAGGAAAACAACAATCCCGCGAAGAATGGATCCGCAAAGTTCCACCCCAACTGCGGATAAAAACCCAAACGCTGCACCCGGCTCGAATCCGGCTCCGGCTCCGGCCACAACCGCAGCGTCGTCTGCATGCTCACGCCAAAACGTACGCGATCGACGAAGTAGTAGTGAATGCCCACCAACCCTGAAAGGTTCACCGCATCCGCGACACTCGTCGTCGTCTGGGTCGTGAAGTCGCGACTCAGCAGGTTCATGCTGAGTGTATCCGTCTGCAAGAAGTCACCGCGCTTCGGCGCCGCCTCGGCGTTCACGGCCCGGCTGCTCACTGCCAACGCAACACAAGCACTGAGCGAAGCTGTCCGGTAAACCGAGCGCGCCATGATCGCCATGAAAACTCCCGAGGCTTTCGTCCCAACGCGTGCAAACGGCCGCAAGAGGCATCAATTAAGCTCGCGACCCGCTGGCCGACGCGCACGTCACCCCACCTGCTTGACTGCTACCAACACGAGCAGGATCGTCTTCCAGGCGCATGCAACGACACACGGTCCAATCGACGAGCATCGTCTCCGTTGGTTACGATGCGCAAACTCATCAGCTCGAAATCGAATTTCAAGGAGGTCGCGTATACCGCTACCACAGCGTCCCCGAAGCAGCGTACCGCCTGCTCCTGCAAGCGCGCTCAATTGGCGAATACGTGAACTCCGTAATCAAACCGCGCTTCGAAGCCACGCGCGTGTGACCGAATGCAAGGCAGCATTGGGGCTAGCGGCTAGCGTCGGCGTAGCACGTTAGTCCACGAGCGAGCTCGCGAAGCGGAACTTCGGATACCAGCCGAATCAAGTTTGCTGACATGACTGCACGCCGCGAGGCTCATGGCAGTGCCTGCACACGTCAACCGAATCAAACTGCGGAGAGCGGAACGCACGCCCGCGAGGCTGCGCCAGCGCGTACGTGCAGACATCAGCGCGATTCGCGTTGGTTGCGGCAGCGCTCGGAATATCAGCCGAATCAAGTTTGCTGACATGACTGCGCGCCGCGAGGCTCATGGCAGCGCCTGCACACGTCAACCGAATCAAACTGCGGAGAGCGGAACGCAAGCCCGCGAGGCTGCGCCAGCGCGTATGTGCAAACATTCAGCGCGATTCGCGTTGGTTGCGGTAGAGCGTGCGAACATCAGCCTAAATCAAGTTGGCCTCTTTGCAGTTCGTGCGGAATTAGCCCAATTCGGCTTGCTCCCCGGCAGAGCGTGCGAACATCGCGCAATTCGGGTGGCTCCGGCAGAGCATGCGAACATCAGCCTAAATCAAGATGGCTTTCTGCAGAGCGTGCGGAATCAGCTCAACTGTGGAGGCTCCCGGCAGAGCGTGCGAACATCAGCCTAAATCAAGATGGCTTTCTGCAGAGCGTGCGGAATCAGCCCAACTGTGGAGGCTCCCGGCAGAGCGTGCGAACATCAGCGCGATTCGAGTTGGCTCCGGCGGTGCTCGGAATATCGCCGAATCAAGTTGGCTGATGACTGCAGGCCGCGAGGTTCATGGCAGCGCCTGCACACGTCAACTGAATCAACCTGCCGAGAGCGGAGCGCACGCCGCGAGGCTGCGGCAGCGCGTACGTGCAGACATCAGCGCGATTGGCGTTGGCTCCGGCGGCGCTCGGAATATCAGCCGAATCAAGTTGGCTAACATGACTGCAGGCCACGAGGCTCATGGCAGTGCCTGCACACGTCAACCGAATCAACCTGCTGAGAGCCGGACGCACGCCGCGAGGCTGCGACAGCGCGTATGTGCAAATGCCACCTTGCGGGGTGGCCCATGACCCTGGCGATCCGGTGGCCCCATGAGGCTGGCGATTTCATCAGCTGCTGGCCCCATGAGCCTGCTCACTGACATGCAAACATCAGCGCGATTCGAGTCGGCTTTCGGCGGCGCTTGGAACATCAGCGAATCAACTTGGGCTGATATGAGCGCACGCCGTGAGGCTCTTGGCAGTGCCTGCACACGTCAACTGAATCAACGTGCCGAGAGCGGAACGCACGCCGCATATGAGCGCGATTCAAGTTCGCAGTCGGCGCATCGACGCGCTGTATCGAAATATCGATTTCTCGTTTTGAATTTGGTTCATTTGGTGCGAGCGGTATGCTAGGTGATAGATATCGAAAGTAGAGGTGGAAGCCGTGGGTACTAAGCAGCTCGCATTCGCTTTTCCATTTTCCTGGGGCGGTCGACGCAAAAATGCGGGACGCCACTCGAGTGCAGGGCGCGCGAATGTGCCGCATCGCGCCCGCCCTGCACACAGGAAGGATCGGCCGGTACTCATTACCATGCGGTCGAAGTGGGGATCGTTGCGGACGCCGTTTGTCTTTCCCACCTTGCGTAAGGCTATTGCGGATGCTCGGCTGAGCACGGTGCGCGGCTTTCGAGTTTGCGAGTTCTCGGTGCAGGGCGATCACATCCACCTGTTGGTGGAAGCGGAGACTCGGGAAGCCCTTCACAACGGGGTGCGGGCCCTGGCGATCCGCATCGCGAAGCGGGTCAACCGTCTTGTATTCGAACGCGGGCCGTTTTTTGCAGACCGTTATCACTCGCTCGAACTGACGACGCCGCGCGCCGTTCGTTTTGCGCTCATCTACGTGTTCGGGAACTTTCGCAAGCATGCGCGAGTGCCGTTGGGAGATGACGGGGTGGATGTCTACTCGTCAGCGCCATATTTTCTTGGCTTCGTGGAAGGAAAGCCCTGTCTTTCGAGTCGCGGGCTCGAATGGGCTGGAGCGATACCCGTCGATCGCCCACAAACGTGGTTACTCGCTCACGGTTGGAAACGACATGGGTTAATTTCGATTGGAGATTCACCAATGAAGCACTCTCCCTGATACAGTCGTCACTCAGGGCGCTCACGGTTGCCGATGCGCCGTCAGCGCACGCGGTGCGTGCCTCGCCGCGTCGTCACATCGCCGCCCAACGCTTGACGCGGTGCACGTCGCGATCAACACGCGCAATACGAGCCTCGCGGCGACATGCTCAACGCACACCGCGCCCGCCTCGCGCTGTCGTTGCGCTTCCGCACGCCGACCTCGAGCTGTCGTTGCGCTTCCGCACGGCGCCTCGAGCTGTCGTTGCGCTGCCGCACGGCGCTCGAGCTGTCGTTGCGCTGCCGCACGCCGACCTCGCGCTGTCGTTGCGCTGCCGCACGCCGACCTCGCGCTGTCGTTGCGCTTCCGCACGCCGACCTCGTGCTGTCGTTGCGCTGCCGCGCGCCGACCTCGAGCTGTCGTTGCGCTTCCGCACGGCGCCTGGAGCTGTCGTTGCGCTTCCGCACG
>JBMOMJ010000059.1:0-16314 GCA_049324695.1 Myxococcota bacterium | reverse complement strand
CGCCGACCTCGAGCTGTCGTTGCGCTTCCGCACGGCGCCTGGAGCTGTCGTTGCGCTTCCGCACGGCGCCTCGCGCTGTCGTTGCGCTTCCGCAGCCCGCCTCGTCGCGTGAGGGGCCGGCGCGTTGAATGTGTGTGCACACTTCACCTCGTTGGATGCTCGGCAGATATCTTTTCGATCCCGATCATCGCTTCCTCCTTCGCTGCGCAGGGATTTCTCCAGTACGTGCGCGACCCACTGCAGTAGTACTGCCGTCGCGTCGGGCGGGACTGCGCTTTGCGTCAGCTCTGCTTCGGCGTCAGATGGTGCAGTCTGGTTAGTCGCTCTTCGCCGGATCGATCACCTCTGGACTGGTCCTCGATGGGCTCGAAACGCGAGCACGACGTACGTGGCTGCAAGCGCGAAGGCGAAGGGCCACCAGTAGAGGGCGACGTTGCGGCCGTAGGTTCCGCTGGTGGCGCGGGCGAGGTCGAGGGAGTGTGAAGGGTCGAGGGTGGAGCGGAGGAAGGTTGGGAAGAGGGCGACTGCGAGCGACGCGAGGAGGCCCGCTATGAGTGCGGATGAACCAAGGAAGCGGGTGAAAGCGGAGCGGGGAGGGCGCGTGATGAGCCACAATCCTGCGAGTGCGATGGCGAGGGCGAGCCAGGCGAGGGGGCGGGTCACTAGGGATTGGAAGAAGTCGGGGCGGACGTGTTGGGTGGCGACGCTGACGGCGGTGAAGAGTGCGAGGATGGGCCAGCGGAGGTGGCGTTCGATGGCGGCGCAGCGGTGTTTGAGGTCGGCTTGGGCGCGATATTGGAGGAAGAGGGCGCCGTGGAGGGTGAGGAGGGCGAGTGAGAATGCGCCGACGAGGAGGGTGTACCAGTCGAGGAGGCCGACTTGCCCGGTGGTTCGGAAATGGGTGAAGAGGGGGAGGGTGTTGGCTTCGTCGGAGTCGAGGGGAAGGCCGCGGACGATGTTTGCGAGGGCAACTCCGAAGAGAAGGGCGAGGAGAGCGCTGGCGAGTGCGAAGAGCACGTCCCAAAAGGTGCGCCACTCGGGGTTGTCGACGTGGCTTCTGAGTTCGATGGAGATGCCGCGGAGCATGAGGCACCACACGACGATGAAGAGGCTGAGGTAAAAGGCGGGGAAGGCGGTGGTGAGTAAGACTGGGAAGGCGAGGAACATCACGCCGCCGGCGGCGATGAGCCACACTTCGTTGCCATCCCAGAAGGGGCCGATGGCTCCGAAGACGGTGCGACGCTCGGTTTCGTTTTTGGCAACGAAAAGGTGGAGGACACCGGCGCCGAAGTCGAAGCCGTCAAGGACGGCGTAGGTGGTGAGCGTGAGCGCGAGGACCGCGTACCAGAGCTCAGGCATGGTTGGTTTCGGACGTGTGATGGGGTTGTGGGGTGAGCTCAGGCATGGTTGGTTGCGGGCGTGTGATGGGGTTGTGGGGTGAGCTCAGGCATGGTTGGTTTCGGGCCTGTGATGGGGTTGTGGGGTGAGCTCAGGCATGGTTGGTTGCGGGCGGGTGATGGGGTTGTGGGGTTGGTCGGCGGAGCTCAGACATGATTGGGTTCCTGCGCTGGGACGCCGTATTCGCTGGGTGCTGGTAGGCCGGGGCCGTGCGCAATTTCGCGCGCGATGAGAAACAGGAAGAGAAGGCCCAATACGAAGTAGAGGCCCGCGAAGCCGAGTAGGGTGAAGAGCGCGTTGCCTGAGCTGACGCCGCGGCTGTAGCCATCGAGTGTGCGAAACAAGCCGTACACGAGGTACGGTTGGCGTCCGAGTTCGGCGGTGAACCAGCCAGCGGTGTTCGCAATGTACGGGAATGGAAAAGCGAGCATCAATGCCCACAGGAGGCCGCGCGTGGTTTCGAGGTTGCCGCGCCAACGCAGGAAGGCAGCGATCGCCATGAGCAGAATGAAGAGTGTGCCGAGGCCGGCCATGATGTGGAACGAGTAGTAGAGGAGTTCGATGTTCGTCGGCCACTCGGAGGGAGGAAAGTCGCGCAGGCCTTTCACGCTGCGGCGCGGGGTGCCGTAAGCGAGAATGCTGAGTACGGCGGGAAGTTGGATCGGATTGTCGATGCGGTGCTCGCGCAGGTTCGGTTGGCCTACGAAGGTGAGTTCCGCATAGGGTCCACTTTCGAAGCGACCTTCCATCGCTGCGAGCGTGACGGGTTGGTACTCAGCTACGGCTTTGGCTTGGCGATCACCGGTGGGAAACGCGACGAGGATCGCGGCGACGAGTCCCGCGGCGGTGCCCCAGCGTAGGAACAGGCGCGCCGCCGGCAGGTGCTTGCCCCCGAGCGTGTAGTACGCGCCGACTGCCGACATTACGAACGCTGCCGTGACGATGCTCGCCGCGAGCGTGTGTGCAAATTGCAGGAGCGCCCAAGGATTGAAGAGAAAGGCCCATACATCGTTGAGCACGAGTCGGCCGTTCTCGAGTGCATAGCCCACCGGGTGCTGCATGAACGCGTTGGTCGTGACGATGAAGTAGGCTGAAAGCCAGCTGCCGAGTAACACGGCGAAAGCAGCCCACAGGTGTCGGCGCGGCCCTAGTCGCCGCTCACCCCAAACCAGCGCTGCGACAAAGGCGCTCTCCAGAAAGAATGCAAACATTCCTTCGAGCGCCAAAGTCTGGCCCACAACACCTCCGGCATACCGAGAGAAGCGCGACCAGTTCGTACCGAACTGAAATTCCATGGGCAGCCCAGTGGCAACGCCCATCGCAAAGTTGATGCCGAAGATGCGAGTCCAGAAACGCGCTGCGTCGGCGAGGAGCGCGTCGTTGCGTCTCAAAGCGACCCACTTGAGAAGGAACACGAGGAGCGCGAGGCCCATCGTGAGCTGCGGGAACAAGTAGTGAAAAGCGATCGTGAAACCGAACTGAACGCGGTGCCAAAAACCGGGGTCGTCCACGAGTCGCGACCCTAGCACCAGGTCGCCGCGCGCACACATGAGGAGCACGGGTGCGCACACGGAAGACACGCGCGCGCATCATTCACGGCGTTTCGAACTGGGGGCGAACTCGCATGGCCACCTGCGCAAACGATGCCGATCGCGCGCATGTCGCTTGCACGCGCATATACGGAGCTTTCGATTCACGGACGCAAAGTTTCGATTGGCGGAAAATCCAGGCGTCGTTTAGATTGATGGAAGGCTGGGCAGCTTCGCTCCCACCACGCGCCGCATGAGTTTTCCGGCAACCGATAAAGCCCCGGAACAGCAAGTGGGCAGGTACGCGATCTTCGAACCGATCGCGGCCGGCGGCATGGCGACGGTGCACATCGCGCGTCTGATTGGTCGCGAAGGGTTCTCGCGCGTGGTCGCGGCCAAGCGCATGCACAGGCACTTCTTACAGGACCCCGAGTTCAAGCGGATGTTCCTGGAAGAAGCGTTGCTAGCGGCGCGTGTGCGGCATCCGAACGTAGTGCCCATCGTGGACGTGCTGTCGCACGAGAGCGAGCTCATCATCGTGATGGAATACGTTCACGGTGAGTCGCTGCTCGCGTTGATGCGCCTCGCACACGCGCGTGGCGGCTTTCCCCTGCCGGTGGCGGCCGCCATGATTGTCGGCGCGCTGCAAGGCCTGCACGCCGCGCACGAAGCCAAGAACGAGCGTGGTGAGCCGCTCGGCATCGTTCATCGCGACGTTTCGCCGCACAATATCTTGGTGGGTGCTGATGGCGTCGCGCGCGTGGTGGATTTTGGCGTCGCGCGCGCCGTGTTGGCCAAAGAGGAAAGCAAGCCGGGGATCCTCAAAGGCAAGTTTTCGTACATGGCGCCGGAAGTCGTGCGCGGCGCGCAGCCGACGCGTCAGGCCGACGTTTTTTCGACCGCGGTCGTGCTCTGGGAAATGCTGGCAGGACGCAAGCTGTTCGCCGGCGCGAGCGAGCACGAGCGCTTGATGGCGATCATCGGCGGCAACTACCCATCTCCGCGCCAATTCAATCCAAACGTACCGCTGGCTCTCGAGCGCATCGTGATGAAAGGGCTCGCGGTAGATCCGCGCCATCGATACGCACACGCGCTCGAGATGGCCATCGATCTCGAACGCGACGTCGACATAGCCTCGCAGCGCGTGGTGGGTGAGTGGGTTTCAGAACACGCCGTGGACGAGCTCGATCGCCGCGCGATGTTGCTGCACGATATCGAAACTTCGGCCGTAATTCCGGCTGCCTCGGTGGGTGATCGTCACAGTGTGGTCAACCCCGGGCACTCGGTAACGGCGCCGAGCGCGGTGATCTCCGCGTTGCCAGCCGCGGTGCGCGGGCGCCGACCATTGCCACTGCTCGTTTCCGCGGCAGCAATCGTGGCGATCGCGGTGGTGTTCGCATTCGGTTCGCATCGCGCCAAGTCCTCGAGCGACAGCGAGCAGCCAGTCAACGCCGGCCCGCCCAGCCTACCAGAGCAGAACGTTGCGCCTCCAAGTCCTCCCAACCCGGAGCCCGCAGCGTCGCCTCCAGCACCAGAGCCAGTCGCGTCGCCTCCAGCACCAGAGCCAGCAATCGAAGCCGTTGCTCCCGTCGTGGAAGCTCCGACTCCGACACCATCGCCCTCGGCTCGCGGCGCGCTAACTCCAGTCGGGCGCGGAGTGCAACGCGCACCCGCCACAAAACCCCCGTCGCGCCCGAAGGCGGGCGGCAAACATTTCCTGCCGAGTGAGCTCTAGTGAACGAACGCCCTAGTTTGCGCATCCGTTTCGCTCCGGTGCTCTTGTGTTGCGCGGCGCTCTTCTGCGCCGAGTACGCCGAGGCCGACGAGCCCGTCGTGAACGAGGCGAGCGACAGCGTCAAGACCTTTGCCGAAGCAGTCAAGCTGTTCAAAGCCGGTAACGCGGAGCAAGCCTTGCCGCTCTTCGAACGCTTGGCTTCCGCTACTCAAAGCCCCAACGCTCAGCTCTACGTCGGTTATTGCCTATCGGAGCTCGGCCGCCACCGTGAGGCGCATCGAGCTTTCTCGCTCACCATCCAATACGCCCTCGCTCAAAAGGACGAACGCTACGAGGCTACGCGCGAGGCCGCACAGGAACAGGTGCTCGCGCTGAACCTGCGACTCGCCAAACTCGTGCTCTCGTTCGTGGAAACTCCACCGTCGTTGCTGGTCAAAGTCGACGGCGTGCTCATCGATCCGAGTCTCTTGGGTTCACCGCTCGTGCTCGAACCGGGTGAACACCACATCGCGGCCAGCGCCGACGGCGTGGTGCCCATCGAACGACGGGAAACCATCGAAGCGGGTGGCAGTAAAACTTTGACGTTGAGCTTCAGCAAACCCGAGAGCAAACCGGTGGTCATGCCAAAGCCCGTTGCTGCACGCTCCGACGGCGGCAGCAGCTTGCGCATGCTCGGCTTCGTGAGCGGCGGCGTTGCCGTCGCGGGCCTCTCCGTGTTTGTGGTCACCGGCCTCAAGACGCGCAGCATCAACAACGAGCTTGCCAACGAGTGCCCCAAAGGTTGTGCTGATCCCGAACATCTCGATCTCGTGGGCCGCGGCAAGTCGATGCAGACCGTCGCGAACGTCAGCCTGGCTGTGGGCGCTGTCGGTGCGCTCGCCAGCGCCTCGCTGCTCTATCTCGGCTATCGCAATACCGGCAGCGCAGAGCCATCCATCGCGTTTCATCCCGGCGGCATGAGCCTGCGTTATCGAGGCACATTTTGAAGCTGCAGTACGCAGCGCTAGCGCTCGCTCTCGCCGTTCCCAGCGCGGGCGCGTGCAGCTACGACTTTCAGCAATACGTCGCCGAAGCGGGCGGTGCTGGTGCCACCAACGCTGGCGGCTCGCTCAATGGAGGCAGTGCTGGCAGCGCGAATGCCGGCAGCGCTGGCGCGAATGGGACGCAGGGCGGCAGCGGCGGCGTGAATGCGCAGGGTGGCAGCGCGGGCGGCGAGGACGAAGCTGGCGCGGGCGGCGAAGCGAACGGCGGCACGAAGTCAACCGGTGGCAGCGCGGGTAGCGCGTCCGGTGGCAAGTCGACTGGCGGCTCGGGCGGCAGCGCGAGCGGAGGGCGCAGCGCAACTGGCGGCGCAACCGGTAGCGGCGGCGGCGCGCTGGGAGGCACAACCAACGCGGGCGGCAGCACGTCGGGTGGCAAAGCCAACGGCGGCGCGGCTGGCAACGCGGGCACGAGCGGCTCGGGTGGTGCTTCGTGTGCCGGCACGTCCGTCGGCGGCGTGTGTTGGTACCTCGGCGCAACTGGGCAAACCTGTAGCTCGGCCTGCTCGAGCCACGGCGGCGTCAACGCGAGCGCGGAAACATTCGTCGGCACTCCGGCTCAGGGAGGCAGCTTGACTGAATGCGCCTCCGTCCTCAGCGCGCTCGGCGTCAGCGACACTCCGAGCGAAGCCACTCGCAGCGACGGATTAGGCCTCGGCTGTCACCTGTTCGGCACCTCCGCGTGGTGGTTGAGCTCGCCGCGCTTCAGCACTAGCGCGCGCTACGTATCCGCACGCATCGCGTGTGGATGCATGCAGTAACGGCCGCGCATCGCAGGCAGATGCATGCAGTAGCGGTCGCGCGAAAAAGTCACTGCGACTGCGCCGAATCCGCATCGCCGTGTTGCCCAGCGAGTCGCTGGCGAGTTTCGTCCAACTTGCTTGGTTCGTATGGGTGGGGGGAATCGCCGTAACGGGCGCGACATCAGTCGGCTCGCGGTTCTAGGCAACGTCGCGCGAAGCCGTGCGGGTCCGCAGCCGCGCACGTCCCGCCTTGTATGAGAAAAACACCCGCGCGGCTTTCATTTAGGCTACGAGCTTGCCCATGCGAACGCCTCTCGTTTTCGCTCGGCTCGGCACCTCGGCGCTCCTGCTGATCAACTGTGCCACGCCGCCGGCGAGCGCACCGCGCGCGACGTCGACGGCAGCAGAGCCCGCTGCACCCGTCGCTCCTCCGGCTGCCGCCGCGAACAACGCGCCCGCTGCACCTGCGAACGCTGCAGTGACTCCGGCCGCCTCCGAACCGGCACCGCGCGGTGCCGGCAAAGTTGCGGTCGCCATCATCATCGATCAATTGCCGAGCTGGGCCGCAAATGAACGCCTGCCACATCTCCCGAACGGAGGCTTTGCGCGCCTGCGGCGCGAGGGCACCTGGGTCAAAAACTCTGTTTACCTTCACGCAGCAACCGAAACCGCGCCGGGGCACGCCTCGCTCTTCAGCGGGCGCACTCCCCGCGAACACCGCATCGTAGCCAACGCTGTTTGGCGCAACGACTTCAAACGCGTGGGCTCGCTGCTTGAAGACGCAAATGTCCATCCCATCGGCCCGGACGGCATCGACGCCAAAGTCCCCGGGGTTTCGCTGGCCAACGTGCGCGGCCAGCTGCTCGCCGACGTGTTGCGCGAGCGCGACCCGCGCGCTGTGGTGGTTGCCCTGTCGCTCAAAGATCGCGGCGCTGCGTTCGCGTGTGGGCGCGCACCGAATGCATGCCTTTGGTACAACGACAGCGCGGGAATTCTGGTGAGTTCCACTGCTTTCAACAAGGAAGGCAAGCTGCCGAGCTTTGCGCAATCAAGCGCGCGCGTGGTCGCACCCGGCTCCACGTTGACGTGGCCACTCTTCGATCGCGCCTTCGTCGAGGCCCACCAACAAACTCCCGACGATCAGCCTGGCGAATCAGCCATGGCTGGCGGCCGTTCCTTCCCGCACAGCATCAGCGGGCCGGCTGTGTTCAACGGCTTTCGTCTCACACCAAGCGCCGACGCGCTGCTCGCCGAGCTTGCGCTCGCTTCGCTCGCGCTGCGCCAACCCGAACACCCGATGTTGCTCTCGGTCTCCTTTTCGGCGAACGACATCGTCGGGCACACCTACGGGCCCCACTCGTGGGAAGCCTGGAATGAGCTAGCGGCGCTCGACGCCACGCTCGCGCGCTTCTTCGACGGCCTTGACGCCGCCCTCGGAGCCGACGGCTACTCGGTCGTGCTCAGCGCCGATCACGGCATCGTGCCGCTCCCAGAGTTCGTTCGACAAAAACGCCCAGATTACTGCAATGCCACCACGCCGGATTGGCATGAGCGCCCGTGTGCTCCGGGTTTGCGCGTCGTGAGCGCCAAGCTCGAGAAGAGCCTCAACACCACCATCCAGCGCGTTCTTGGATTGAAGGCTCCGCCGATCGCCGGCATCGTCGATTCACATTTGATTCTGAACGAGAGTGCGCGGGCGTTGCCGGCTCCGCAACAAAAAGCGCTCGACTTGCTGCTGCGCGCGCTGCTCAAACGCGAAGCCGGTGTCGCCGAAGTGTTCGCGTTCTCGGAGTTTGGCGAAGACTGTCCGGCGCCGAACGACGAGAGCCTGCGTGCGCTCGTGTGCCGCGTGCATGCCGAGGATGTGCACGAAGGTTTTTACAACGTGCCGGGCGAATACTACGTCGCTCTCAAACCAGGTTACTTCTGGGGTGGCACCGATGGCGTGAATCACGGCTCTCCCTACCGCTACGATCGCAGCGTGCCCCTCTTGGTGCGTTATCCCGGCGCGCCGCGCGAGCGCGTGGTCGAGCAAGGCGTGTTCGGCAGCTTCTACGCGTCGCTCTGGTACGCACTGACCGGCGAAGTCACGAGCGGCCCTTACGGGGGCGTGGTTGGGGCAAGGTAGTGCTGGCGGCACCACCAGCCACTTGCTTGACCCGTAGCTCCAGCGGCAAATCGAGAAAGCTCGCGTAGCGCTCGGCAGCGCGCTCCAGCGCAGCGATCGCTTCTGCGTCGAAGCGATCGAGCAACGCGACCTCCAGCGTGAGCTTTTGCTTGGTGTTGGCGCGTCGAAAGCTTCCCACCACCAGCCCGTCGCGCACCACGATATTGAGGAAGAGCACGCGTTCGCGCGCGAAGTCTTTGGACTGCTGCGCCACCGCCAGCGCCTCACCACGGTCCTTGTAAGCGACCATGTACTCGTCGTAATTCGGCAGCAACCAAACCTCGCTCTTCGTCGTGCGCCGCGCGAAATTCGGCTCACTGAACACGTACGTCTTGCCATCCAGCGAAGCCTGGCTCAGCTTCTTGCCAAGCAGCTCCACGCCGCGTTTGGCATCGCTGACGTTGAGCCCCGACCACCAGGCAAAATCATGCGCAGTTGCCGGGCCGTGGCTCTCGAAATAGCGACGCGTCAGCTCCGCCAAGGCCGCTTCGCGCGCGAGCGGTTTGGCTTTGGGTGCACGCTCGTCGAGCAATGCGTAGGTGAACTGCTTGCCGCGCCGCGGCCCGCTGCAGATCACCGCGTCCAGCTCGGCACGCATCACCAGCAGCGCGAGCTTCAGCCCGGAAGCTTTGATTTTGGCCGCAGCTAGCGCCTGCGCGATCTCTTCGCGGGTGAGATAGTTACCGCCTGCGAGCGCCTTTTCCAGCACGGCCCGGCTCTTGGCGAGATCCTTCTCGTCGAGCTCCGTTTGCTGGTAGTACGGGCGGCTGTTTGCAATCACGCGCGGAGCTGTCAGCCCCAGCAACCAGCGAATGTCTTCGGGCGACACGAAGTGCCAGGTGGCCCGCATCAGGTGGGTGCGCAAAATCGCACCTGTTTCGAACGCCTGCTCCAACAGCGCGTCACTCGCCCGCGCGATGCGTTGGCCCACACCCCACTTGGCACCGGTGTAATCCTGCGCTTGCACCGCGGTAAGCCAGCGCACCGTTTCGGCCGGCGTTGTCGCGGCTGGCTTGGTCAGCCGTGTGCGCTGCAGTCGCCAGCGCAGGATGTCTTTGCGATCCATCGAGCTTTGGCTCGACGTGTAGCATTCGAGCTTGGGCGCTGGCTACGCGCTCTGCTCTTGGTTCTTGCGCACGAGCGAAGTGGCAAGCTCGTCCAAAGGCCGCTTGCCTCCAAAGCCGGCGCGCCGTTCCACGACTTCGCCGCCGAGGATTCCTACGAAAGTGGGGAAGCCGCGTACGCCCAGGCGCGCTACCAGGCCGGGTGAATCGTCTCCGTCAATCTCGACGACTTTGAGCGCACCGCGATGCGTTCGGGCCAGCTCGGCCACCACCGGTCGCGCCATCTTGCACGGCCCGCACCAGGTGGCCGAAACATCGACGAGAACGGGTACGTTCGAATTGATGACTTCGCTCTCGAAGTTCAGCTCGTTGACGGGAATGACGTGCGTCGTATCGACCTCGGACATGGGCATCCTTTCGACCGCGTTATTCGGCGGCCATGGCCTAGTGCCAGCGAGGCGACGAAACGTTACGCGTCGGTGCTCGCGTCCGTGATCCAGCCCGAGAGCTGCTCCCGCAGCTTCTTGCGTAGGCGGCTCAGGCGCGTTCTCACGGCACCTTCGCCCAAACCGAGCTCGCGGCCGATTTCGGCTGCGGAATAGTCTTCGAGCTCTGCGAGTAGCAGCAACGCGCGGTCGTTTGGTTCCAGCGATATTAAAATGCGCTCGAGTTCATCTCCGAGCTCAGCGCGGGCCGCTCCGGCTTCGGGACCTTCGCTCGGATCGAAGGGCACTGCCTCACTATCGTGCAAGGCAGCGTCATTTTTCTGCCCACGAGAGATGCGTCGGCAAGCGCGCGCGACGATGCGCACCAGAAAGCCTTCCAAGCTGCCTTCACCCCGAAAAGCCTGCAGGTCGGTGCTCGCGAATAGCAACGTGTCCTGCACAGCGTCTTCCGCCTCACTCAACGTGCGGCAATGGCGTCGACCCGCTGCCAGCAAGCGTGCGCCGTAGCAGCGGGTGATCGCATCCAACGCCGACGCATCGCCGCGCCGAACCAGCTCGAGCAGGCGCCGCGGATCGCAATGATCTTCGCTGGTGGCGGCGCTCATCCGTGGAGGTTTTAGCACCGCCCCAAGGCCTGTCAGCGCTTCAGGCGCCAGCCGACGTCGTCGAACGTCTCAATTGCTCAACGAATCACCGCGATGCAGCAGCCGAAGGAGCAGTACGAGGAGGTCCCTTGGCACGCCGGCAGATCTGGGCCGCACACCTGCTCACCGTTGTCGCAGGTCTGCGTTGGAGGCGGCGGCGGAGTTCCGTCAGTCGGCACTTCGCTGCACGTCGCCGGAAGGTCTGCCAACGTCTTGCCGGGGCAGAGCTCGCATTCTCCACACTCGTTGCCGCACGTGGTCGTCTTGGTGCAGCGCGGACACGCGCTGGTGTCGTTCGCGGTGGCCACCGAGCACGTGGGTGTCAGCGTCACGTCGACGGTACTCCCGTTCGCCATTTCCAGCGTGCAGCAGCCGAAGCAGTCACAACCGTTGGGCGTGAGCGGCTTGCAGAACTTGATGCAAGCATCACTCACGATGCAATCCGGGTCGGTTGCTGGCAGCTTGCCGGTCAAGCAATCGGTGCTGTAGCGACAGTGATCGTCTCCAGCGCCGGAGTTGCCGTCGAAGAAGCAGTCCTGCCACTTCGGGTCGCGGTTGTCTCCGGGGATGCCGGTTGCATACGTCGCTTCATCGTTGTCTGATCCCCCGGTGCATTCGGGATCGAAGCCGTCGATGAGGCCGTCGCCATCATTGTCGGCGCCGTCGCTGCACGCGGTGATCGCGCTCGTGGTGCCCCCGGTCGACCCCGTTCCTGTCATGCCGGCGTTTCCGCCGCCGGGTGCGCCACCCTGCGACACCGTGGTCGCCGCCCCTCCTTTGCCGATGCCGATGGGCGCAGTTCCGCCGTTGCCCTCGCCCGAGCCCCCGTCCGACGACGAGCACGCGAACGCCGCGCCGGCGAGCGCCAGCGCGATTCCGATCGAGCTCCAGCCACGCGAAAACCCAATCTGGTCGGCCATCCTTCTTGTCATGCCAGGTGGGTGGAGTGACCGTGCCCGGATTCTGACCACCCACCAGCAAAGGTCGAAAGCGGTCGGTGCAACGGGCAGGCTGTGTTCTAGTGTGGACACTCCGTGACCGTTCCGCTGCGCGTTTCGCTGGCTATCGCTCTCGGCGTCGCCGAGGTCGTGCTTTCGGGCGTCGCTGCGGCGGCAGGTCCGGCGCGTCCCAAGGCGCGACTCGAGCTCGCGCGCGGCGAGGACGCGGCGAGTTGTATCGATTCCAAACGGCTGTCGCGTGCAGTGGAACGGCGACTGCGCCGGCGCGTATTCGAAGCGGAACGAGCGCCGCTGCAGGTGCGGGTCGAACTCTCCCGATCACAGCAGGGCTTCGTTGCACACATCGAGCTTTCGGACGAAATGGGTCCGCTCGGCCAACGCGAGCTTTCCACAACCGCACGTCACTGTTCCGCGCTCGACGAATCGCTTGCGTTGGTCGTCGCGCTGCTCGTTGATACGCCGCCAGAGCGCCCGCCGGTGGTTTCTCCCGCAACGCCCACGAAATCCGAGCCTTCGCGCGCCGCTGCGCCACCAGCCGAAGAAAAGCCGCCAGTACCTGCAACACCGCTCGAAGTGCCAGCCGACACTCCCGCGCCACGCGAGCCATGGACATTCAATTTGCGGCTTTCTGCGCTGGCGACGCGCGGCTTGCTTCCCGGCACCGCATTCGCTGGCGAATTCGCTGTGACGGCACGTCCGCCGAACGGTCCACTGTTGCGCGTCGCCGTCGAGCCGACGCTCGCGCGCGACGCCGAAGTGAGCTCGGGTGCAGGAGCCACGTTTTCGCGTCAGCGCCTAGGTTTCGAGGTGTGCGCTCCGGAGCTCTTCTCGGCGCACACTTCCCTGTGCTTTGGCCAGCGTCTCGGCCGCCTGCACGCTTCTGGATTCGGTTTCGATCACCCGCTGGAGCAAACCGTTTTTACTTTCGCTTTGACGGGCGCCTTCGATGTACGATTTCCACTAGGACGGTACTTTGCTTTAACGCTGGGTGCTCGGATGGAAGCTCCTCTTTCGCGACATCGGTTCAGCGCGCGGCTCAGCGACGGCTCGAGTCGGGACGTATATTCAGCATCTGTGTTGAGCGGCGGCGTGCGGGCCGGACTCGAAGTCGAACTGTGATCGGAATTTTCAGTCGATGGCCCCACTGACCTGTTCGAGTTCGCTGACCCCGCCGATCTACCAGCGGGGGCGTGCATGAGCTCACAAGGTTCCCCGCCCAATCTCCGGCCTTTATTCGATGAACACGCGAAGTACATCTGGCGCGCCCTGCGCCACCTTGGAGTCGCCGATGCCGACATCGAGGATGTTTGCCAGGAGGTTTGGATCACGGCGCATCGGAAGCTCGCCGATTTCGAAGGGCGCTCTTCGATCCGCACCTGGCTTTACGGGATTTGTATGCGTGTGGCGTCGGACTATCGGCGCAGCGCCTACGTTCGTCGTGAGCGGCCCACGGCCGAGGTGCCGCGTGAAGCGCTGCCAGTTGGAGCGGGAAGTTTTTCCAACGACGTCGAGGCGCGGCAGGCCCTCCAGGCTCTGCTCGGGTTACTCGACGAAGAAAAGCGAGCCGTTTTGGTGCTTTACGAGCTCGAAGGGTTCACGATGAAAGAGGTCGCCGAGATCGTCGGTTCGCCGCTGCAAACGGCTTACTCGCGCCTGTACGCCGCGCGTGAGTTGCTCGCAGCCGCGGTTCGAGACAAGGCAGGGAAGTAGCCATGCCGGACTCGAGCGATCCGATTCGTCTGGCGGCCTCCACGAGCGAGGACGAAAAAATGCTGTCTGAACTCTTTCGTGCGGGTCAACGCGACTTTCCGAGCTCTGCTCAGCTCGACGCATTGGCTTTGCGTCTCGGGCCCGTTCTCGAGGCGCCGGTAGTGCCGACGGGGCGTGCGCCCCTCTCGAAGCTGACCAAGCTGGGAATGGGGATCGCCGCGTTGGGTGCGCTCGTCGGCGGCGTGGTGTATTGGTCCTCTCGTACTCGCGCGCCCGAAGCACCGCCCGTGAAGCCATCCGCCAACATCGCAGTGCAGAACGAAGCTCCCAGTGTGAGCCCGCCCAGCGTGGAGCAATCGGCGCCGCCGGCTTCCGCGGAGAGTGAGCCCGCGCCCGCGAACCCGCCGGAGGCCAACTCCGCGCCCAAACCTTCGCGCGAGAAACCGAGTGAGGCAACGCTGCTCGAACAGGCCCGGCGCTCCTTGGCGAGCAACCCGGCGCAAGCGCTCGCGCTGACGCGGCGACATCAAGCACTGTACCCGCGCGGCGTGCTCGCTCAAGAGCGCGAAGTAATCGCCATCGAAGCGCTGCGCCGCCTGGGGAACTCGAAGCAAGCGAGCGAGCGTGCAGATAGCTTCCAGCGCGAGTACCCGGACTCTGCCCATCGCCGCAACGTGGAAAAAGGGCTGAACAAGTAGTGCCATGACGTGGAGGCGGGCCGCGCTGTTTGCTCTGCTTGCTGCGGGCGGGCTGGGCGGCGCGTGCACGGAACCGAGCCTCGAGGTTGGCTACGATGACCTGCGCGTAGGTTCCGGCGGCAACGGCGGGCAAACCGGAGAGGGCGGGAGCGGTGGCGATAACACCTGTCACGTTGCGACCTGCCCCGGCAAGAACACGCCGTACCACTGCGGCGACTGCATCGACAACGACGGCGATGGCAAGGTCGACGCTGAGGACGAAGAATGCACTGGCCCGTGTGACAACACCGAGGATTCGTTTTTCGGCGGGATTCCTGGGCAAAGCGGCGGCGGCTGTCGGCGCGACTGTTACTTCGATCAAGATTCGGGCAACGGCAACGATCGTTGTGATTGGTCTTACAACTGCGATCAGAAGTCGCAGCCTCCGAATTTCCCGCCGAGTGGGGACGCCACCTGCGCCTACGACGAAGAGGTTTCTCTCCAAGGCGCCACTTGCGCAGGCCTGCGAGAGACGCAAACGCCAACTTGTTTGGAGACGTGCTTGCCGATCACGCCGAACGGTTGTGATTGCTTCGGCTGCTGCGAGTTGCCGGCACGCAGCGGCACCTTCGTCTGGCTCGGTTCGCAACAGAATGGCGTCGGTAGCTGCGATCTAGAGCACATCAACGATCGCAGCGCGTGCGCCCTGTGCACCCCGGTACCCTCTTGCTTCAATCCCTGCGGCGATTGCGAAGTGTGTGCTGGTAGCACCGCCCTCGATGCGGGCTGCAGCGGAAGCAGTCCGCTCTGCCCGGTTGGTACTCCCTGCGGCCCGGGCGCGACCTGTCCCGGAACCGCGTACTGCATTACCGGCTGCTGCATCGAAATCCCGCGCTAGTGCACCGCGTATGAGATACGCGCAATCATTGCGGGCGATGATTGTCCCGCTTGCGCGGGGTGCACTATCCCTGGTTTGTGGCTGGGGCTGCGCCCCAGGCCCCAGCGTCCGCTTCGCGTCCGCTGCTAGTGCAGCGCTCAGAAAGGTTGATCCTATCTCACATGCGCTGCACTAGCCCCTAAACAAGCGATAAGCGAGTGCGGACGTGCGCGAAAATGTGATCGTGGACGAAAGGCGCAGCCGTGCCGGGCCGCGTGTGGCGGCGCGAGAAGTTGGGTTGTGACTTGCATGGCGTGCCTTTCTAAGTTGAGCGATGACGTAAGGCGAACGGGCGGTTCGGGCCGGAGTGCGTCGCGCCGCCCCCAGCGTCACCAGGCGTCGAGCAGACGGAACAGGGTGGGCAATTCCGGGCGCCAAGCGAGCAAGCGGACAACGAGCGAGCGCGCATGTCGGGCCACTTGCGCCGGGATCAAGATGAAGCGTTGGAGAAACGTGCGAAATTCCATGTGCAGAACGCGCGTCTGCTCAGCTTGATGTTGATCGCGTTTTGCCGTGAGCATTGGGAGCAGCAAGGCGAACCATGCCTTGAGCGTCCAAGCGAGCGAGGCGATCACCATATACGCCCAGTTGGCATCGAGTGTGTTGAGGGGCGCACGTAGCGCGCGCGAGTTTTTGAGCTGAGCGTGAATATTTTCTTGGTTGCAGCGGTCGTTGGATTCAGCGACGACCTGCTGCTGGGTCAGGCTGCGGTCATTGGTAACGTAGAAAAAGTAGCGAAAGTTGGTACCGACGCTCAGCTGCCCGCGCTCCTCTTCGATGAGCTTGCGCAGAACGACGACGCGGCAGCTGCGTTGGGCCCTGTAGGGTCGGTGCTCGAACTCGGCGGTATCTTCACTGACGAGGCGCTTGTTGAGGTAACCGCGCTCGCGCACGACTTCTTCTTTGACCCGTGTGGGCTGAGGATTCATCACATTTTCGAACGCTCGGGGCGGTCTGCGGATCTGCGGCGCGATATCGCTCCAGTCACATGAGCTTGGTAGCGGCTCGCGCGACTTGTCGCCTATGTACCCGGATTGGACCGCACTTTTTCACTTGACGGTTGTAACCGTGTGCGCGACGCGCAAGCGAGAGTGCGCGCGAACTCCCGCTCTTGTTCGCGCGACGTCGAGTGATGAAAGCGTTTGCGGAGGAAAACATTTTCGAACGTGTGAAGCATCCTGACAGCGCGTCCTGGCGCAAATACGGAGCTCGAAATTTCGTATGTTAGAGTCCGTTCACTCGCGAGAGTTGGTGGTTCTCTAGCT
>JBMOMJ010000058.1:0-254647 GCA_049324695.1 Myxococcota bacterium | reverse complement strand
TCGCGGCTCCGTGCGGCTCCGCGCGGCTCTTCGCGGCTCTGCGCGGCTCTGCGCGGCCCCCGTCGAGTCTCCGTGGAGACCCTCGCGGCCACATCTGCCCGAATGAAGTTCCGGGGAACTCCGCACGCCTCCGTCGAAGTCTCCCTAAGTCCCCGCACGCCTCCGTCGAAGTCTCCCTAAGTCCCCGCGCGCCTCCGCCGAGTCCCCGCGCGCCCGTCGAAGTCTCCCCCAAGTCTCCTCCAAGACAGCCTGTCCCCCCAAGTCTCCCCCAAGGCGCCTGTCTCGTTCTCAACATCAGCCCAAATCAAGATTCGAGCTTTCCAAATATCGATTTTGGTGCGCCAAACATCAGAATCAGATTTACAGAATATTCGAATCTGCTATCGTGGCTGAGTCGAATGTCGGTGGCACTCGCGAGGGCGCAGCAGGTCTCTTGGGGTCTCACGTTTTCGTGGGGCGGTTCACGGCGTGGGGCTGGCCGGCCTCGAAATGAAGGCCGCCGCAGCGTCGAGCATCGGCAACGGGAGGAGCACGAGAAGGAGAATCCGGTTTTGGTGACGATGCGCTCGCGGTGCAGGTCATTGCGTACGCAGTTCGTGTTTCCGACCTTGCGCAAGGCCATTGCGGGAATGCGAGGGGGCCCGCACTCCTCATTCAGGATTTGTGAGTTTTCGGTGCAAGGCGATCACATCCACTTGCTCGTCGAAGCAGAAAGCTCTGAGGCGCTGCAGAGAGGCATACAATCGCTTGCGATTCGGATTGCCAGGCGGGTCAATCGGCTGCTGTTCGGTCGTGGAAGGTTCTTCCACGGTCGCTATCATGCGCTCGAATTGCGTACCCCGCGTTCAGTGCGTAACGCTTTGGTTTACGTATTGGGCAACGTTCGCAAGCATCGGCCTTGGCTCGACATCAAGGGTTCGCTGATCGACGTGTACTCGTCGGGTCCGTACTTTCTTGGCTTCGTTGAGTTTCCCGGTTGTATGCCGAGCGAGCGCAAGCCGAATCTGGTGCCGCGCGCGTTGGGTTCTCCTGGGGGTTGCCCCACGGCACGTCCTGAAACGTGGTTGCTTGCCCACGGTTGGAAACAGCGCGGGTTGATTTCGGTTTTCGAAGCGCCGGCCCGGCGCGTTACCTCGACATGGCGATCGTGAGTCGATTCTCGTTGAAAAATTGCCTAGAACGTCGCGTATTGACCGCCACTGCGTCCGCACTTAGGAATTTGCGTTGCCGTGCAGCATGTCGAAGGAGCCGGTTCCTCTCATCCCTATCGGGACCCTAGTCGCGGGTCGATTTAGGCTGGTCCGCGCGCTGGGGCGTGGTGGGATGGCAACCGTCTACGAGGCGCACGATGTGCGGCTGCGGCAGCGTGTTGCCATCAAAGTGTTGGCTCCGGTGTTTGCCGCAGACGCCAGCGCCGTGGAGCGCTTTCTGCGCGAAGCGCGCGCGGCGGTGAGTCTTCGTAATCAGCATGTCGTGCGCGTGATCGATGCCGGCACGCTTCCGGAGGGCGCCCCGTACCTGGCTATGGAGTACCTGGACGGAAAGAGTCTCGAAGCGTTGCTGGCGAGCGATGGAGCGCTCGCAGTGTCGGATGTGGTGGAGTACACGCTGCAAGCGTTGGAAGCGCTGGCCGAGGCACATCGCGCTGGGATCGTGCATCGCGATCTCAAGCCAGAAAACTTGATGCTGGTGCGCGGCGAGGACGACTTGCCAAAAGTCAAAGTGATAGACTTTGGGATTTCGAAATTGACGGGCCCAGAGTTCACGCTGATGAACCTGACTTTGCAGAGTGCGTTTCTGGGTTCTCCACTGTACGCTTCTCCGGAGCAGCTACGCGACGCGAGCCACGTGGACGCGCGCAGCGACATTTGGTCGCTCGGGGTCGTGATGTACGAGCTCTTGACGGGGCGGCCCCCGTTCGCCGCGCGCTCGCCCGCGCTGCTGATGAATTCAATCACCAACTCGCTGCCAGAGCCACTCGAGCATTTGCGACATGACATCCCTTCTGAGCTCGCTCAGGTAGTGATGTGTTGCCTCGAAAAAGAGCCGGAGGATCGCTTTGCCAGCGCGCAGGAGCTCGCTCGCGCGCTCGCGCCTTTCGCTCCCGACGCACGCAGTCGCCTATCGGTGGAGCACATCGTGCGTGTACAGAGCAGCGCGCCACCGCCGCCGGCGCCGCTACCGCCGCCCGTTCTCGAGGAGGTGGCCACGACGCCATCGTTGCCTCCAGCTTGGAGCACTCTGACCTCCGCGCCGCCCAGCGTTGAGGCCTCGCCGCCGCGCAAACCATCCATGCGATGGCTCATCGCTGCGGCTGCTGCTGGAGTCGCGTTCGCCTTGATCGCGCTCGGCTGGCAACGGCGTGCTGCCTTCGAAGCGGCTAGTGCCGCATCTAGCGACGCCGTACCGTTGAGCGCCGCATCGCCTCTCTCCTCCCATGGCTTGCAGCCGCTCACGCCGGCCGTCTCCGGCTCAGCGACACGATCCATGGCCACCATCAAGAGCCCGACAATCCCTCGGCCCCGAACCATCCTCCCGTCGCAGCGAAATGTCCGAGCTCAAAACGCACCCAGCGCGGCGCCAGAACCGGCGCGCCCGCCCACTCTCTCGCACCGCCCCGCGCGCCCACTCGACACCACGAACCCATTCACGCATTGAGCGCCGTGAGCGCGCTGAGCACACCCGAGCGCGCTGAGCACACCGAGCGCGCTGAGCACACCCGAGCGCGCGCTGAGCACACCCGAGCGCGCTGAGCACACCGAGCTCGCTGAGCGCGCTGCGCACACCGGTGAGCTCGCTGAGCGCGCTGAGCACACCGAGCGCACCTGAGTGCGCCCGAGCGCACCTGAGTGCGCCGGAGCGCAACGAGCGCGCCGGAGCGCAATGAGCGCGCCGGTGAGCGCGCTGTGTCCCATGGATGCGGCACGGGGTATCCTCGTATCTCCGGAGGAGGTCGACGTGCATAGCGAACCCATGATTGCCGTGCGTGACGTACGAGCCAGCGCGGCTTGGTACAAAAAACTCTTGGGCTGCTCCAACGATCACGGCCGCAGCGACTTCGATCGCTTGCTCGCCGACGGCCAAGTTCTTTTGATGCTTCACCAAACCCAAGCCGACGAGCACGGCCTCACCAAACCAGTTCCAGGCGCTGTGGGCAGCGGCTTCCTCCTCTGGATTCACGTCGACGACTTCGACACCATCGTGCAGCGTGCGAAGAAGCTGAAAATCCCTATCGTTGTCGAGCCTCACGAAAATCCTCAAGCCGGTTGGCGCGAGTTCACCGTGCGCGATCCCGACGGCTACCACGTCGCGATCGTTGAGCCCTGATTGCTCCTTCCAGCCACGTCGCCATGGTCCAGTCGTAGTTGCTCCCCTGGCGCCTCGCCCGTCCGCCAAACCCTCGCCGCGCGGAACCTCGAGCCTCTGGCGTTGTCGAGACTTGGATGCCTTCACCCACGAGCCGCAGCGCTCCGTTCTTCCTCCTCACCTTCATCATTACGTGGGGACTACAGCTGCCTGGTGTGCTCGCGCAACGCGGGATGCTTTCCGGCGAGCCGAGCAGCTACCTTCCGCTCGCCGGGCTTGGGATTTTTGGTCCCCTCGTTGCGACCGTGGTGCTGACGCAACGCGAGGGTGGTTGGCGCGCCGTCCAGGCCTTGCTGGTGCGCGTGACGCGCTGGCGTGTTTCGGCGCGTTGGTATTTCGTCGCGCTACTGCCTGCTGCCTTGCTGTGCGCGCTGCTCTTTCTGTTGCGCCTCGGCGGCAGGGGCGGACCAATCGCCTATTTGCCGACCGCCGCGGGTGTGGTGTTCGGCATCGTCATCTCGGTCGTAGAGGAGATTGGGTGGCGCGGCTTCGCACTTCCTCGCCTCGAGCAGCGCTGGGGAGCCTTCGCCGCCAGTGGTCTGCTCGGCGTCGCCTGGTATCTCTGGCATATCCCCATGTTCATCGGCCAAGGCGTGCCGCTCGAACTCGTGCTCGTGATGCTCCTCTACTTTTGCGGCGCCAGCCTGCTGATGACCCGCATCTCTCACGAAAGCAGTGCAAGCTTGCTGCCCGTGAGCGTCGCGCACTTCGCCGCGCACCTGAACAACTCCCACCGCGCGCTGCCGCTCGACGCTACACCGCTCGTGGCACACGCCATCATCTACGCAACAATGGGCTTAGTGTTGTTGCCTCCACCCCATCCGTCCTCGCGCTTCGCGCTGCGGGCGGTGGCCTCCTCCAAATCGCCCGCTCCGCGGGCTCAGGAGGAGGAAGGCAATTAGCGGCCCCAGCACCCACGCTGCCCACGCCGCCGCGCCTCCGCCACCACGCGAACGCCGCCGCACCCCCGCCACCCCACGCGAACGCCGCGCGCCCCCACCCACCACGCGAACGCCGCGTCCACCCGCCGCGCCCAAGTCGCGCCTCCGCCACCACGCGAACGCCGCGCACCCGTCGCCGCGCTCGCCCAAGTCGCGCCTCCGCCGCGCTCGCTCGCGCCAGACGCGCTCACCGCGCTCGCCCAAGTCGCGCCTCCGCCGCGCTCGCTCGCGTCAGACGCGCTCACCGCGCTCGCCCAAGTCGCGCCCCCGCCGCGCTCGCTCGCGTCAGCCGCGCTCACCGTGCTCGCCCAAGTCGCGCCTCCGCCGCGCTCGCTCGCGTCAGCCGCACTCACCGTGCGATCGCGCTGCTCGCGCGGCCGGACGCGTGCGCTGACGCTGTGGTAGCGCCGAGTGGCCTACGTCGTGGCGCGCCGGCGGCGGCGTGGCGCGACTTCTTGGGCGGCGCGGACGAGGTTGTCGAAGTGTGTGTCGTGCTCCGAAAAGAGTTGTTGCACGAACGCGATGAAGGCGCGGAGGCGCGCTGAAGCTTGTCGATTGGGCGCGTAGACGATGTAGAGCGGTGGACCAGGCGCCGCGACGTCCATGAGGAGGGCTTTGAGGCGGCCGTTGCGGATGGCGTCGTGGGCGACGGAGGACAAGACTTGGGTGATGCCGAGTCCGGCTGCGGCCGCGTCCACGCACGCTTCCATGGAGTTGACGGCCAGGTTTCCGCGTGGCGCGTGAGTGACGCGCGCGCCGTCGCGAATGAATTCCCAGGGGGTGGGGCGCGCGGTTGCGACTCCGAGGAAAGCGACGCACTGATGTTGAGTGAGGGCTTCGGGCGTGCGCGGTGTGCCGTGGCGCGTGAGGTAGGTGGGGGCGGCGCAGGTGACGAGGTGGGTGGTCGCGATGCGGCGTGCGACGAGTTCACGATCGAGCGGTTCGCCATAGCTTACGGCGCAGTCGACGCCTTCACGGGTGAGATCGATGCTGCGGTTTTCGAGGCGGAGTTCGAGCTCGAGGCCCGGATAGCGACGAAAGAGTTTGGGGAGCGCGGGTAGCAGGAACAGGCGGCCCAGCGCGACGGGTACGTCAACGCAGAGTTTGCCGCGAGGGCTTTCGGGCGAGCCGGAGATGGCGGCTTCGGCTTCGGCTACGTCGGCGAGAATGCGACGTGTTGCGTCGTAGTAGGCGCGGCCGTCGTCCGTGAGAGCGAGTCGCCGGGTGCTGCGGTGCAAGAGTCGGGCTCCGAGAGCGCGCTCGAGAGCCTGGACGGCTTCGCTCGCGCGGGCGCGCGAGAGCCCTACGGCGCGCGCGGCCTGGCTGAAGCTGCCGAGTTCGACCACGCGCGCGAAGATTTGCATGGCAGTGAGGCGATCCATTGTTCGGTAAAACCGAACATAGCATTCCTAGACGCGGCCGTTATCAGCGCGATGGTTGTAGGGCAGTCTAAGCAGGCTGTTGCCGGAGTCTCACTTCGTTTGGGGGCGATGTCGCGGGGTTGTTGGTGCGCTGCTGACGAGGTCGGCGCTGGCAACGAATTGGCGCAGTCGCGCCTGGTTCCGGAGGTTCGAAGATGCACGATCGAGATGGATTCATTTGGTTCGATGGCAAATTGGTTCCGTGGCGGAGCGCGACGACGCACGTGTTGACGCACTCGTTGCATTACGGGCTTTCGGTGTTCGAAGGTGTGCGCGCGTATCGTACGAGTACGAGCGGCACTTGCGTGTTCCGCTTGCAAGAGCACACCTCACGGCTGTTTGCGTCGGCGCGCGCGTACCGCTTGGAGATCCCTTTCAGCGAGCAGGTGATCATGGATGCCCAGCGCGAGGTGGTGCGTGCGAACGGTTTCGAGGCGTGTTACCTGCGGCCGCTGGTGTTTCTGGGTTCGGAAAAAATGGGTGTGTCGCCGAAGGGCGCTGCCGTGCATGTCGCGATCGCCGCGTGGCCGTGGCAGCGATACTTGGCGGCTTCGGGGCGCGGCCTGCGCGTGAAGACATCCTCGTTTGCGCGGCCGCACGTGAACACTCTGCTGCCTCGCGCGAAAATTTCCGCGAACTACGTGAACTCGATTTTGGCGAGCATCGAAGCCAACGACGACGGCTACGATGAAGCCTTGTTGCTCGACACCGAGGGGTTCGTTTCGGAAGGTCCGGGTGAAAACCTGTTCATCGTGAAAAACGGACGCCTCTACGAGCCGGCGCCGACTAGCGCGCTGCCGGGCATCACGCGCGATACAGTGGCCAGCCTGGCGCGCGAGCTCGGCTACGAAGTCAGCGAACGTCGTTTGACGCGCGACGACGTGTATCTCGCCGACGAGGCATTTTTTTGCGGCACAGCCATCGAGGTCGAACCAGTCATCGAGCTCGACCGGCGCTGCATTGGCACTGGACGCCCGGGCCCTGTGACCAAGGCCGTGGCGGAGGCGTTTTCGCGCAGTGTGCGCGGTGACGACGCGCGTCACGTCGCCTGGCTCTCTCCGGTTGCCGCGTAGAAAATAGCGGTCTGGCTCGGGCATCTTTGAGCCGAAGTGACCTGGGTGAGGCGGCTTGCCATTCGGCCAGCTAATGCGACTACTGTGCGAGTCGGATGCGTGCCTCACCCCATGACGGTCTGAAAAGCTGGTTAGGGGGGAGGTTCGTGGCCAAACGTGAGCTGGGTCAGGGCTCGAGCGGCGTCGTGTTCGAGGTAGAGGACGCGGAGAACGGTCTCACCTTGGCTCTGAAGGCGCTGCGACGTGTGACACCCGCTTCGGTGCTGCAGTTGAAGCGCGAGTTTCGCGCGCTGGCCGATGTGACGCACCCGAATTTGGTGCTGTTGCACGAGCTCTTCTGCGAGCAAAACGAGTGGTTCTTCACGATGGAGCTCGTGGATGGGCTACCGGTCGTCGATCGGCGTGGCCCGAAACCGCTGTGCGACGATCTCGATGGCGTGGAGGCTTTGGTCGAGCGCTTTTCGCAGCTGGCGCACGGCATCTCGGCGCTGCACGCGCGCGGGATTCTGCACCGCGATCTGAAACCCGGGAACGTGCTGCTCGCTCCCGACGGGCGCGTGGTGATCTTGGATTTTGGTCTCGTGCGCCGCTTGGATGACGAGCCGTCGCTCAGGCAAGACAGCATCAGTTTTTCGGGCACACTCGCGTACGTTGCTCCCGAGCAAGTGTTGTCACACCAGCTGACGACGGCGTGTGACTGGTACTCGTTTGGTTCGATGTTGTACGAGGCGATTTGCGGGCGCCTGCCTTTCTCCGGTCATCCTCGCACGGTATTGACTGAGAAGCTGTCGGGGCCGCGCCCGTTGCCGGATTCATTGAGCGGCGAGCGTCAGCGCGCGTTGGGTCAACTGTGCCTCGAGTTGCTGGCACCAGCGCCAGAGCGCCGACCTTCTGGCGAGCAGGTGCTGGAACGGCTCGGTGCACGCATCTCGTTGGTGCCGCGCTCGGGTCCACTTTCACGCGATAGCAACGCGCCGCTGATCGGCCGCGATGCGGAGTTCGAGCAGCTGACGCAGGCGATGCGGCGTCGCCCTGAAGCTCCGACGCGCCTGGTATTGGTGAGCGGGGCGTCCGGCACAGGCAAGACTACGTTGGTGCGACGCGTGTTGGGCGAGCTTGCAGAGCGGCCGAGCACGCTGTTGCTCGCAGCACGCTGCCATCCGTACGAAACGGTGCCGTACAACGCGCTCGACGGCATCGTCGATGAGTTGGCGCGCGCCCTTTCGGTGCGCGGAAGTGAGCTTGGGGAGCTGGTCGCTCCGCGCGACGTACCAGCCTTATTTCAGCTATTCCCAGCACTGAAGACGGCGCCGGGCTTGGTCGCACGCGGCCCGCTCGAAGCCATCGATGATCCGGCAGAGCTACGTCGACGCGGTTGCTCCGCGTTGCGCGAGCTGCTCACTCGACTAGCTCAGCACTTCGAGCTGGTGTTGTTCATCGACGACCTGCAGTGGGGCGACGCCGACAGCGGCTGGCTAATGCGCGAGTTGCTGTTGCCTCCCACACCGCCCGAGCTCTTGCTGGCTGGCACGTTCCGCGACGACGAACAACACACCCCGTTGGTTCGCGCGCTTTTGTCGGAGGCTCGACTCGCTACGTTTCGCCACCTGCTGTCGCTCTCTGCACTTTCCGAGGAGAGCGCCGCGCGCGTGGTTGAGCGGCTAGGGGAGTTTACGCCCGAAACGACGTCTATCATCCTCAAGCAAGCCAACGGCAACCCCTTCCTCTTGTGCGAATTGTCACGCGGCGTGGCCGAAATTGGCGGGAGCACCAGCGCGAGCGTCAACTTGTCGGAGGTGCTGGCGCAGCGCCTCACGCGCTTGCCCGCCGCGGCGAACGAACTAATGCAGTTGGTCGTGCTTCCAGGGCGCGCCATTCCCGTCGACGTAGCCCTGGAAGCATTGGAGTTTGGTTCCGCTGAGCTCGGGCACCTCGCCAGCTTGCGCTCTGCCGGGCTCGTGCGTATTCGCAGCGTGGGCGGTACGCGGCGCGTCGAACCCTATCACGACAAGATCCGTGAAACACTCGCGAGCCAGCTGTTGCCGGAACAAAAGAGCAAGCTGTTCGCGCGCTTGGTCGCAGCGTTGAGCCGTAAGCCCCACAACGACATCGAGCTCCTTGCCGACGCGCTGGCGGGCGCCGGTGACACCGAGCGTGCGGCGACCGCGGCCGAGAAAGCCGCAGTCGTGGCCGAATCAGCGCTGGCATTTGCACGTGCGGCAGAGTGGTACCGTGCGGCGCTGCGTCTCGGCAGCCACTCGCAAGAGGAGCGCCGCGTGCTCGAACGCAAGCTTGGCGAAGCGTTGAACAACGCCGGGCACGGGCCGCAAGCCGCTGAAGCGTTGTTGCGCGCTGCCAGCGGTGCAGCACCCTTCGAAGCCATCGATTTGAAGCGCAAAGCAGCGGCCGCGCTGTTGATGTCCGGGCGGCTTCCGGAAGGGCGACGAGTGCTCGCTGATGTATTGCGCGCCGTTGGCATCAAGGAGCCAAGCTCTACCGCCGCAGTGTTGGGCGCGCTGCTCACCGAAAGACTTCGGCTGCGCAGCAAACGCCTCGAAGTCGGCGCACGTGCGCTTTCGAGCGAAGAGCTGTTGGAGCTCGAGGCGGTCGACGTGGCGGCTTCTTCTTACGCCGATTACGATACGTTGCGCGGCTGGGGCTATGCGCAGCGTGGTCTGCGTTTGGCGCTGCGCGGCGCCGATCCCGGCAAGCTGCTGCGTGCGCTCTCGCGCGAGCTCCTGTATTCGTCGGCAGAGGGCGACACGGGCAGCGCCTGGGTGAGCCGGTTGATCGCTCTCGGGCGGCGGCTGTCTAACGAACTTAGCGAACCCAGCACGCTCGCCCATTTCGATACTGCTTGCGGTGTTCACGCTTTGTTGAACACACGCTGGGACGAGGCAGCCCACGCTCTCGCGCGAGCCGAGGAGCGCTTTCGCCAGAGTCCCGGTGGCGCGAGTTGGGAGCTCGGCTTCGTGCGACGCTCGTATGTGGCGGTGGTGCAGATGCAGGGCCACATGGTCGAGATCGAGAGCAAGATTCGCGACTACACTGAGGATGCGCGCGATCGAGACGACTTCGGAGCTCTAGCGGCCAACCTGGTTGGTCTAGGCTTCACTCTGCTCGCCAAAGATCAGCCGCAAGAAGTGCCGGCTGTGCTCGAGGAAATCCGGCGCGTTCAGGCGCTCGCCGGAGGCTATGTCGAGCTACACGCGCTGTGGGCTGAAGCCGAATGGCTCATCTACAGTGGCGCCGAACCACCGATGCTGCACGACTGTCTGGAACGCATGGCGCGCTTCGATCGCGGGCCCGCGTCGCACGTGCGCTTTTTCCGCTTGTGGAACGCAGGGTACGAGTGGCGCTTGGTCTGTTGCGAACTCGCGCGCGCAGAGGGTTCCGAACGCAAACGCTTGACGAAGACGTGTGAGCAGTTATTGCGCCGCCTCAAGCGCGAGGCATGGGGTCCGGCGGAAACCCAGGCCTGGCAGGTGGAAGCGACGCTCTCGCTGCTGAACGGGCACCAGCAGCGCGCGGCAGATTTGTTGGAGCGCTCGGCTCAGGTGAACGCGCGTGACGGTGCCCGTATTCACGCGTCCGCCGCGAGGCTGGCGCGGGCACGCATCTTGGCTGAAACCCAAGCTGCAAATCGTTTTCTTGACGAGATCCGCGCGCTGCGTGTCGTCAACCCAGAGCGGATGGCCTACTCGTTGGTACCGTTGCCGCTGCGCGCTCTGGAAGCGCACCGAAGCCGCGCTCAGGGCTAGCGCTTCGCGCGAAGCGGGACAATCATCGCTCGCGATGGCACTCCTCGTGAGCGGTGCACTAGCGAATGCCGAGCTGCCCACGCAGGTAGCTGTTTACGAATAGCTGGTCGGGGTCGAACTTTTCGCGCAGCTCGAGAAACCGGGCAAGCTTGGGATACTGCTGCGCGATGTAGACCTGCCCCCAACGTGAGCCAGCGTCGGGCAGGTACTTGGCCCAATGCCCGCGGAAGCCGAAAGGTGCCAACAACTCCCAGAATTGCGCGAAGTAGCGCGCCGGGTCGCCGTGATTGCGCCCGAACCAGAACACGTCGACGCGCACGACGTCCCTCGCGTAGGCAGGGCTCAACCAAAACGGCAGGCGCTTGGCCGCGTAGATCTCGCAGGAGAAGTTGCCGGCGGCGTCCCAGCCGTACTTCTCATAGTGTGCACTCAGCCGGCGCATGAGCTCGGGCGTTTGCTCGAGGGGCAACCACAGCTCGGTGAACTCGGTTGGCAGCCAATAATCGTCGACGCCGTTATCCATCGGTAAGGCGCGATCCCAGCGATCGTGAAAGTTGCGTTGGCCGAGCCGCTGGAACAGCTTGATAACCGATGGGAGCAGCTTGGGGCGCAGCGCTCGTGCGAGTCGGCTCGACAGTCCCGCGCCGTACACGCGCCCGAAGAATGCGAGTACGCGCCCGGCGAGCTCTTGAAACGGAACTGGGGGCAGCGCTTTGGTCTTCATGGTCGGAGGCGTGCGAAAGCCGCGCCAGACGCTGAGCCGTTGGACGCCCGGCTGTGGCCACCACAGCACACGCGCGTACTCGCTTTGCTTCAAAAGATCGAGCAAGCCATCGCGCTCGCCGTCGAGCGTGTAGGTGCGACCGTCGAGCTCGAAGCGCGTTCCATCGAGCGCAACCGTCGTTTCGCTGCCCTGCACGGCGTACTCGCGCACGCACTGCAGCGTCACTTCCGAGACGATTCCGAACAGCCCCATCGATACCGCCACAGCTTGAAACAGCTCGCGATCGCGATCGCGATACGCGGTGTGCACTTCGCCGCGGCCGTCGACGAAACGAATTGCAACGATGGCTTCCCCGAACGCGTGTAACAGGCTGCCGCCAGCAGAGCCAGTCGATACGAAGCCGGCGATGCTTTGGTGTGTGATACCACCCAAGTCGGGCAGTGCCAGGCCGCGCGCACGCAAATGACTGGTGAGATTGTTCGTGAGCGAGTCAGGGTCGTTCGGCGAAGGCCCGAGGTGCATGCCGGCCTGCACGGTGATGCGACCCAACGCTAAATCCTCGAACACGACGCTCGCGTAGTGATCCAGCTGCACATCGATGCCAGTTCGGCTCGAGACACGCTCGCTGCGCCGCTCCGGATAGCCATCGCTGTAGATGATGCGGGCGACGGAGTGCCCCGACCCCATCACGCGCAAAACGCGACCGCTGGCGCGGGCGGCGCGGACTAGGCGCTGAAGCTCCACCTCGCTGCTCGGGCGCTCGACGAGCACGCCTTGCAAGCGCCGGAGCTCGGCGAGTAGCGGTAAGAAGCCCACCACGATGGCGGTGTACGGCAGAGCCAACACGAGCCCAACCGAGTTGACGACGCGCGCGCCCACCGCGAACACCAGCATCAGGGCAGTAACGCCGTCCATCAACACCGAGCCCGCCAGCTGCCCCCAAACCACCTTGGGATCGCGAGAATGACGGGAACCCCACATGAAGCAGGTGTTCAGCCAGAAATTCGCTCCGTAGAGGCACAGAAGTAAGTCGGTGGCCGGCTCCGACACGCCGAGCAAACGCAGCAGCCAGCCAGGCACCCACATCAAAACGAGACCACCCACCAGCGTCAGCAGTCCCACCCACTCGAGCGGCGGTGTGAAACGCCAGGCCTCCGGATTGACTCGTGGCTGCGCCGCCGTGAATCGTGCTGCGCGCATGGCGAGCACTCCAAACCACGCGCTGAGCGCAAGTGGCGCCAACACGGCTGGTTCACGCGACGACTGGTACGCAAGCGCAGAGATCAACGCCAAGAACCAGCATAAGCCTACCGACATACCCACGATGGCGCGCGCGTCGCGTGTATTGCGTGACGACCACAGGTTCAACGCGATCAAACAGAACCCGAGCGCGTGCATGCGAGCCAGCAGCAGCACCGCACGTGTCGTGGGCACGCCGATGAGATCGAGCACGAGCCCCGGCATGGGCAAAAGCACCGCGGCCAGTAGGAGCGAGCACAAAGCGCCAGCCACGAAAGGGAGCAGCGCGTTCGGCGGCCCTTGTGCCGGCAAAACTTGATTCGTTCCGAGCGCGCTCTCCGGGCGAACTGGCAGAGTGCGTCCTGCTACTTCGAGCTCTAGCCCGGTGTCCGGTAGCTGGTCGGAGCTGAGCTTCTCGAATTCGAACTCGGCCTCGAACAGCGCCGTACGGCTGTCGCCAGCGCCCGGCAGGCGCCTTACTTTGCCGCGCCAGCGCTTGCTTACGCCGTCTTTTCTGGGAATTACCAGAGTGGCGCTTTCGATTTCGCTACCGGTTTTGGCACCGAACAACAATCGTACGCAAGAACTCGCGGAGGGGAGCCGCCAGGCTTCGTTGCTCAGTCGGTCGAGCGAGCGCGCGGCAGCGTTGCTGATCGCTTCTTGTTCGGCGTCGCTGGTGCACTCGAGCTCGGGTATGCCCGCGGCGGGGCCCAGCAACGCTTCTCGATAAAGCGACAGCGAGGTGCGCCCGTAGAGGGTGTGCGCGCCTTCGTAGTGCTGACACTCGTATTCGGGTTCGGTGGTGAAGTAGCCAGCGTAATCGCCAGCGTAGCTCAACACGCTTGCGCTTTTGTGGCCGGTAGCGCTCAACACCGCTGCCTCGAGTTCGTGCGCGGCGACTACCGTGGGTTCGCCGGGCACCGTGAACAAGACATGCGAATCCAACGCCAGCCGATGCCAGGGGTGATAAGGCGCAATGTCGAGCGCGACGTCGCCGAGGACTTCCTGCACCACTCCCAACGCCGGCACCTTGGGGCTCTGCACGCTAGAGTTCGGACGCAGCGAGCTGCCTTCCCGCGCGAAGCCGAGCTCGTAGAACACGCTGCGCCCGTCTTCGGCGCCGCCCATCGCAGCCAGCCCAATCATCCAACGCGGCTCGTCGCCGCGCGCTTCGACGCGAAATATGCCCGACTCGTGGCTGAGTCGCAGCGCGCCCTTCGGCGCTTGTGAAAGCCCGCTCGTAACGCAGGCGAGCGTTGCTTCGGCTAGTTTTTCCCCAACTTTGCGCGCCAGCTCGGAACCCTGGGATTTGCCGCGTTGGTCATCGGGAGGCAACGGCGTGATGTCGCCTGCTGCGCCTTGTCCGAGCGCTGCCACAGCCGCCCCGACACCATTTACCAGCCCGCGCTCGCGCAGCCCTTTCTCCACTTGGTCGACCAGCACTCCTGGCCAGTCGCGGGCGTAGCTTTCCCACTTGGGGCCGAGCGCAGTTGCGTGACAGCCAAACAATGAAAACACCCCCACCACGTGATCGTCGACGATCGCCGTCAACGTCGTGAGCCTGGGATCGATGGCTTGCTGGGTATCAGTGAGCTCGCTCGATGGCACCCCACCGAGCGTGATGCGATCAGCGCCGTTGATGAAATTTGCGCAATACGCCTCTAAGCTGCGGTTGCGTGATACTCCCCAGACCTCCGCGCGATTGACCGCCAGACGGCCAGGTTTGGCATTTCGTTTTGCGCCGCGGATCGCGTCGGCAATGCCCTCGGCGAGCGCTTCTACGAGCTTTGGTTGAAAACCGCGTCGCTCGGCGCCGAGCAGGTTCTGCGCGAAGACGTCGTAAAAGCTATTGCCGTAAAAATTGCCCGGCGCAGTGTGCGTGTGCGTTCCAGCCAGCACGAACGCGTTCGCGAGCTCTGCGTCGCCCAGGTTTCGCAATCGCTCCGCCACTGCTTGCACCAGGCGCAGGGACGCGCTCATCAAATCGATGAAGCACAGCACCACCCGCTCGCCGTTCGACTCGAGATACAAAGCACGGGCATAGAGTTCATCTGTGCCACTTGCTGTGCCAATTCGCCCCGCCCAGGAGTATCCAGCCATGGCGAAGGCTTCAGCGGGCGTCAGAGTCGCACGATGCGTGCCGACCACACATGTTCCCGCCGCTAACGATTCGATTTTCATCGCGATTCTTCTCGGTATCCCAGGGCCTATCGCGGTGCAATGGCGATAAGTTCCGATCGCGATGCGTGAAAAAGACTACGCATTTCGGCGTTTCTAGGTCTCAATTGGGCCGGCACCGATCGTGCACAGACTGAAAATACCCCCTCGCGGGTACTTTAGATTGCGTTAAACGAAGCCGAGCTTAGAAACGGAAAGGGGATCCGTCATGGTGCGAGCACACTCTCAAACATCGACCATGGGGTGGTTGGCGCCGCCTTCAGAACCAATCGAATCGAGGCCGCCGGCGGACGCGCGCACCTCGGATAATTGGCCCATTCCGTTGGTCGTGCGGCGCGAATCGGGTTGGCGCGAGCTCAGCGCGGAGTGGTTCGACGCCGAGGGAGAGCGTGCGGCGTTGTTGTCGCGCTCCGCCGAGTTCGAGCCAATCGAACCGTATCAGTTGGTTTCACGCCGCCGGTTGCGCCTGGCGCACGCGCTGTTTGCGTTGCTCTTCTTGGGCTTGCTCGCGCTGGCGGTGTGGGAAGCCGATGTTTATTTCGGCCTCGGTCTGTTCGACTGAGCTCGCGTGTGCTCGCTGCGGGCTCACACGGCGCGCGCAACAATCACTTTCGAGAGAAACGCGGGGCTGACGCTCTCGAGCCTGAAGCCGGCGCGTTCGAGCTCGGGCTCCAGCGCCTCTTTGAGGTAGCCGAGGAAAAACGGCTCATTCATGTCGCGTCCGAAGTTCTCGAGGAACACGCGGAGATCGGGTGAATCGAGGAGCTGCGCCGCGTCTTCAATCACTAACAAGCCACCTTCAGTCAGCACGCGACGCATCTCACGCAGTGTGTTCTGACGCGCACGCAAGGGGAGCTCGTGAAATAGGAACACACTGGTGACGCAATCGAAGCTCGCGTCCGCGAACGGCAGGGCCTCCGAGTTGCCGGCGACGAGCTCCACATCACGCTCGGCCAGGAGCTCGCGCGCGCGTTCGAGGTAAAACGGGCTCAAATCGATGCCCTTATAATCGTGCTGCGGGTGCGCCAACTTGAGTTGGTACAAGAGCCGCCCAGTGCCGCATGCCACGTCCAAAATGCGTTTGCGCCCAGGATTTTTGCGCAGGAAGCGCGTGATGGGTGGAATCGTTTGGCGCCGCATCACATCCGCCGCGCCCAAAAACAAGAACTCCACTGAGAGGTCGTACAGCTCGGCAGAGCGGCGGCTCAAATAGCCATCCGTCTGCCAATGAAAGTTGCGCCGGAAGTACGGCGGGTACTCGGAGAGATCGACCTCTGCGGGCAAATCGCGAACCGCGCCATTGCGCGCGCGGCGAACCATTCGCGCGACTTCGACCCCGAGAGCGGGCAAACCCGACAAGTATTCGCGCACCGGCAAGCTGAAGAGGAGCTCCTCGCCGTAGAGCCCGGCGCGCACGTTCTCTACGTCGCGCGAAAGGAGCCGCGCAAAACGACGCCGGAGGTGCTGCAAGTCGCGCCGACTCGGCTTCTCCCGCGGAGGGAGCAATGGGCGCAGCCCGAGATGGGCAGCTGCCAGGGAGAGCCGAAGAGCGGCCTGTTGTGCCTGGTACGCAACGCGGGTGAGCGGCAGTAACGCGGACATCGGCATTGAAGATGGTGCTCACTCCGTCCCTCGTAAAGTGGTCACAGCGGCACACCTGTAACCACGCATACAACCTCTTCTGCGAAGCCGTTTGCGCACCCGAGCGCATGTGCACTCGAAATCGCTCGGAGCCTGTGCGACGCTTTCTCGGGACTGCCTGACCATGGCGATCAATCTCACCCTGTCCCGGGCGCGCATCGTGCTCGCAGCCGGAATTACGTCGCTCCTCTTGGGCGTGCTGCTGTCGCTGTGGTTCGTGACGCGGCCGAAAGCCCCGCTGCTACCGCCGGCGAGCTCTTCCGTCAGCGTGGTGCGTCCGCTGCCGAGCGTACTCGTGGCGGTGCACGATCTGGCACGGCTCGAGAGCGTCTCCTACCACATGGAGCGCGTGATCGATCTCACGGAGAAGCAGTCGCGCCTCTTCGGTTTGGTAGAAACCGAGGATGCCATCTTGCTGGTTGCGGTAGCGGACGTAAGCGCTGGCGTGGATCTATCGCGGCTGGTTGAGGGCGACATTCAAGCGGATCCCAAGCTGCGGCGTGTGAAGATTCGTCTGCCGAGCGCGGAGATCTTTCACGTAAAGCTCGATAAGGAGCACACCTACGTGCATACGCGCAAAACCGGGTTGCTTGCGCGCCGTCAGGAAGACTTAGAGTCGCGGGCGCGTGCCGAAGCCGAGCGTGCTTTGGAGGAGGCTGCACGCGAAGCGGGCGTGTTGCTACGAGCCCGCGAGAATGCACGGCGCGTCGTGGAAGGTTTGGTGCGATCGCTCGGCTACGAGCAAATTGAGTTCAGTGAGTAGCCGGCGTGCCCGGCAAAGTCGGCGCGGCTCGCGAGGTCGGTGCTGACTCCTGCCTTTCTGAGCCCTGTGTGAGCGACTCCCACGAGTGCAGGATGCGTAGGCGTGCGCTCTTCTTGTACTGGTGACCCTGCATGCGGGAGAGCACGTCAGCGAGCAAACGGATCGCGTCTACGACGTGTGGTCCTTTGTTCAGCATCACGCACTCCGCGCGGCTCGCCATGGCCGCATCGGTGACTTCGGCGCGTGTCGGCAAGCCTTCTTTGGCCAGCGTTTCCAGCACTTGGGTTGCCCAGATCACCGGCACGTGCGCCGCTTCACACAGCCACAGAATTTCTTCCTGCATTTCCGCCATGCGTCGGAAGCCGAGCTCGACCGCCAAGTCCCCGCGCGCGATCATCACCGCGGTTGGGCGCTTGCCGGCAGAGCGGATCAAGAGGCCGGGCAGGTTGCGTACCGCGAGCTTGGTCTCGATCTTCAGAACCAATGCCGCGCGATGCTCGTCGGTCTCTCGCTGTACCAGCTCTTCGAGCAGGGCATCGATGTCTGCTTCTTGTTGTACGAAGGAGTAGCCGACCATGTCGGCGTGGCGCGCGACGAACTCGAGATCGGCGCGATCCTTGTCCGTGAGCGGGCTCACCTCGAACTCGGTGTCCGGAAAATTGATTCCCTTGTCCGAGCGCACTTTGCGCCCGTGATCCGGCGCCTGGAACACTTCGAGCACGGCGCCATCCACGCCCGTTTCGACGACGTGAGCGCCGAGCTGCCCGTCGTCGATGAACACGCGATGCCCCACCGCCAACCGATCTAGAGCTTGCGGTAGCGTGCAGCCCACCACCGGCAGCGGATGCTTCTTGTGCGCCTTCAGCGCGCCGGGTTCGGCGCGAGTCAGCCACAGCTTGTCACCCACATGGAGTGGCTCGCCCTCTTGTTTGCGCGGCCGCAGGGTGCGCACTTTGGGCCCGCCCAAGTCCATGAGGACACGTGTGCGTTGCGTGCTTTCGAGCTCGAGCTCGGCGCGACGCAGAGCGTTCAACATTTCGAGCCAGGCTTCTGCGTCGTCGTGAGCGCAGTTGATGCGTACGCACTCGGCTCCCCCCAGCAGTAAGTTGCGCATGAATTCGACGTTGCCGCGGGCCTCGCTCGGCAGTGTTACCAAAATGCGCGTTTGGCGTTCACCCTGACTCTCACCAAAGAGCTGCAGCGCCGTCGCCTCGATGGCACGTGCACCACGCCAGACCTCGTCCTCGTCAGGATACGGGCCCGGAACCCGTTCACGCTGGCCCGACAAGATCGCAAGGTTTGCGGTGAGTGCATCCAGCGTCGACTTCACTCGCGATTCGCTACGCCCGAGTGAAGACAGACCAAAGCGGGTCAGCGCGAGCTGGAGTTCACGCAGGTCGTGCCCGCGCAGCGCCAAGTAACAGGCCAGGTTCCGCGCCGGATCGCGAAAGTCTTCGCGCTCGATGGCTGGCTGCCATTTACGTTCGAGCTCTGCGGCGACCAAAAGGACTTGCTCGCGCAACGCGCGCACGGCTTCGAACACTTCGGGTAAGCCTTGCAAGTCTGACATGCGCCGCGAAGCATTTGACTTTCACGTCGCGCGCGCAAGCCGGATTTTTTCGGTCACACGACCTTCACGCGCCTGCTGCACTCGCTCAGCCGTGGGACGCGGAGTCGTGGAAATGGCTGAGCTCGACCAAGCGCTGGGCCAACATATCGAGCGGCACTACGTGGTCGACGGCTCCGGACGCGATCGCTCGTTGTGGCATGCCGAACACCGCACAACCTTCGGCGTCCTGCGCAATTGTGAGCGCGCCGCGCGCCTTCATTGCCTGTACACCGCGCGTGCCGTCGTCGCCCATTCCAGTCATGATGACGCCAATCGCTTGCGCGCCGACGACCTCCGCCGCGGACTCGAAGAGCACGTTCACGCTGGGCCGATGTCGCAACACGGGCGGCGCGTCGAACAGCTCGGTTACGACATGGAAACCTTGCCGCTTCAGACGTAGATGGATTCCGCCTGGCGCGATCAACGCGAGGCCGGGATACAATGTTTGTTCGTCAGAAGCTTCGCGCACGCTGAGGGCTGACGCATTGTCGAGCCGGCGCGCGAGAGCCGCGGTAAAACCTACGGGCATGTGCTGCACGATCACGATCGGCGGCATGGACGCGGGCAAGCCGCGAAACAATGTTTCGAGCGCTTCGGGACCCCCAGTTGAAATGCCGATGCAAACCACCAAGCTGCTCGTCTCGAACGACAGAGCGCGCGAGGGTGGCACTCGAAGTGTGCTCGGTTTCGGCGCCGGGTGAAGTGTCGGCAGCTTCGAGGCGCGTTGGCTGGAGTCGAGCAACGAACGCCGTGCGGCTTGCGAGTGACGAGCTGGCGCCAAGGTTGGCCCGAGCGTAAGGCGCGGCGGGATTTCGGTCGCGTGTGGACGCTGTGAATCGCTTTCGCTGCTCCGCGCAACCGCGTCGAGCCAGGCCACAATGCGCGACAGATGTCGCTTAGCCTCGCTTTCGTTTTCGTTGGGAGGCCGCACCAGCGCGAGCGCCGCTCCTGCGCCGAGCAGCCGTCGACGCTGGCTGTCATCGCGAATTACCGCGAGAACGGGTACCTGCTGGCGAGCCAACCATTGCACGAGTTCGAGCTCCGCAGGGCTAGCTTCCTCGGTCGTAACCACCGCGGCGGCGTGACGCGCCTCTTCGGCACGAGAACGCGCCACGCCAATGGTTTGCGCCATCGTGAGCACGTGCCGCGGCGCGAGTTCGGCTCGCAGGCGATTGCGGACCGCGGCGCTGGCTTCGACGATGAGGACGGGCCCGTTACCCTGCGGGCTGGTTGACGGCGCAGTCACACTGCTGATGTGATGTACGGCGCCGCTCGAGGTGCGAATAAGTACCCGAACGTGCGCAATTCGTGGCCAATTCGACCACCTTCTGGCAGGATTTCAGCGATGCGCATCGCTGGCAGGCGCGCGAACTCGGGACGTGCGGTCGAGCTCCTGACCCTTTACGTGGGGCTCGTCTCGACCCCGGCTTGCGCGCTCGAGTCACGCAAAGACGGCGCCGATCTCGATCTGGCGGGTGGCGGGGCGGGTGCCGGTGGTCAGGCGACTGGAGGAGTGCCGGCCCCGGGCGGTATGAACGCGCAGGGCGGGCTGACCGGCAGCGTGTCCTCCGGGGGCATGTGTATGACGCCTGCACGCTGCTCGAGCGACGGCGTTTTAGAGCTGTGTCGCGGCGGCGAGTGGACGCGCGCCGAGGTGTGCCGGGGACCGGAGTTCTGTAACGCTAGCCGGCGCACTTGCATGAGCTGCGCGCCCGGACGCTTCGCTTGTGATCCCAGCGGCCGGCTCGAGCAGTGCAGTCTCGACGGTTCCACGTGGGAGGTGGTGCGCGAATGCGGCTCTGCTGGTGCCTGCTTTGCCGAAGCGGATGTTGGCTATTGTAGGGTTTGCACGCCAGGAGTCGCAGAGTGCGAGGCGCTGCTGGTCGACTACCCTGACGTATCCAACCTCTACGCTGGGAGCGCGTCGGCCCGCTCGAGCTTGTGGCAATGCAACGCGAGCGGCTCTGGTTCTGAATTGCTCGCTGCGTGCAGTTTCGATGCGCCCACCTGTTCGGTCGACAGTCGACGCTGTGAAGCTTGCTCTCCGAATCGCAGCGTGTGTAATGGCCGTTACCTCTCGAAGTGCAACGCTGAGGGCACGGCGCTCGTGCTGCAAGCTGACTGCGGCAGCGCCGCGCAGTGTGATGAAGCGTCGGGCGCGTGTCTGTCCGGTGGCTGCCGCAACGAAAACGGCAAACGCAGCGAAGTCGGCAGTGTGATGTGCGAAAAGACGGCGCTGTCCGTGTGTCGCGCCAACGGAAACTGGGAGGTGCTCGACATTTGCGTGAGCGAAGCATCGTGCAAGGCCTCTCTTGGCGCGCGTGAGTGCTTGGACGCTTCGGCCACGCGCTGCACTCCGGGGACGTCGAGTTGCTCTGGCAATACTTTGCGCCGTTGTGCCGCATCGCCCGGCGCGAATCTGTCGTCGTTGCAGGAGGGCAGCTGGTACGACTACGCGCGCTGCGCTGCAGGCTGCGTGACGACGTCCGGCGAAAGCGCCGAGTGTGCCCCCAACGCTGGCGGCGGCTTCTACGTGGAGACGTTGCTGTGTGAACCTGGGGCATCGACTTATTCGGCTTGCACCAGCAACGGCTGCACCGTTGCGAGCTGCCCGGACGGCAAAGTGTGCGGAGGCTCTGCGCTCGGCTGCACCAGCTGCGTTCCGCTCGGGTTGCGCTGCGACGGCGATCGCTTGATGCGCTGCGACGAAAGTGGGCAGGGCGAAACCATCCAGGCGGATTGCTCGGGGCAGTACTGTGACAAGGCCCGCGCACGCTGTTTGCCGGCGCCGGTCGGCGAACGCTATTGCGATGGCAGTCGCTTGATGAGTGTAGGCAGCGATGGCTCGAGTCACCTCGTAGCTGAGTGCGGTCGTGCCGCGTTGTGCGACGTCGGCGGGTGCCTCACTGCGAGCTGCGTGCCCGGGACGACTACCTGCGCCGGGCTCGAACACGACGAAGTACACGTGTGCCGCGACGGAGTGGCTTGGAATGACACTGGCGAACGCTGCTCCGCTGAGCAGCGTTGCATCGAAGGCTTGGGTTGCAGCCAAGCGCTGCGCATCACAGCGGGAGAGGGGCACACCTGCGCGCTGTTCGCGGCCCCCCATGGCGATCAGAGTTCGGGTTACCTCTATTGCTGGGGAGCCAACGACTCGGGTCAACTGGGCAACGGCGCCAGCGTGCTGGGTGACCAAGCCGAACCGCGTCCGGTGCTGGCGAGCCTCGGCTCGGATGGGCGAGCGGCATCTGCTGCACCCATCTTCCGCGCGACAGGCTTGTGTGCTGGCAAGCGTTTCACGTGCGCCGACGTCGAACTCCCGAGTGGCGACGTTGGTGTGGCCTGCTTTGGCTCCAACGATCGCGGGCAGCTCGCGCAACTCTCGGGCAAGAACGTGGGCGCGTCGGCGCCGAGTTTCGTGAATCGCGTGAGTTTCGCCGTGCCGAAGCCGGCAGAAATGGGGCAGTCGGGAGCTGTGTTCAGTGGCCTGCATGCTGTGACATGCGGCGCTGACTTCGCTTGTGCACTCGATTCGGAGTCCCGTGCGTACTGCTGGGGAGCCAACGACTTCGGGCAGCTCGGAAGCGGGCTGGATGTGTCGAGCTCGGGCGTCGTCGAGGTGGCAAGCCTTGGTAAACTACGCGCCCTGGTAGCCGGCGCGCGGCATGCGTGCGCAATTGATACGCACTCGCAAGTTTATTGTTGGGGTGACAATGCCAAGGGTGCTCTCGGTCAAGGTCGTCCGCCGAGCGAGCTCGCCAAGTCGCTCACGCCTTTGCGTCTCACGGGCGTCACTGCCGAGCTCCTAGCGGCTGGCCTTGGCTTCGCTTTTGCCGTCGACGCAAGCGCCGGCAGCGTTACCTCGTGGGGGCAGAATGCCTTTGGTCAGCTAGCGAATGGCAGCAGTGGCGCTGCAGTGTCGAACCTGCCGCTACCTGCCGTGGCTCTCGACGGTGGTAGCATTCAGCAGCTCGTCTTGGGGCCGCTTGCGTTGCACGCCTGCGCGCTGAGCAACGGCTCGCTGAGTTGCTGGGGCGCCAACGCGCTCGCCGAAGTCGGTGACGCTTCGCGCATCGATCGCGCGACGCCAACGTTGGTCATCGACGCGGCGTTCAGCGCCATTTCAGCGCGCCCTGGCAGCGTCGCGCTGGGCAAAGCCCATTCGTGCGCAATCGCAGAAAACGGTGCGATTTGGTGCTGGGGAGCCAATCAACGACGCCAGCTCGGCCCGCGCACGGAAGCGCCGATCAGCTCGACGCCAATGCTTGCCTACTGATGATAGTGGAGCTCGGCACGCCCGGCTGGATCGATTACCAAATAAGGCCGTCCGGCGCCGACCACGGGGTAACCGAACGAGCCCGAGTTCGCGTAATGACCTGACGACTCGGGCACGTGAGTATGCCCGAACACGACGAGCTCGGCGTGCGTCAGCTCGCGCACGACGGCTGCCCCTTCGCGCAACAATCGCACGGGGCGGTTGCTGTAGCGAGCGCCTGCAACACGTACGTTGAGGCCGAGGTACGCGGCAGAGCCGAGCGCCAGCAGCGCTCCGGGCGGGGTCGGTGCACGCAACAACCAAGTGAGCGCCGTGGACGCGCCGAGCGCCGCTAGCACACGGTCGTAGTAAAGGCGCAAGAAGGTGCGCCAAAAGTGGACGTGCGTCGGCTCGGGAACACGCGCCAGCAAGTTGCGCAAGGCATTCGCGTCAACGCCTTCGCGCTCAGCCGTGCGTTCGAGCTCGAGCTCACCTTGTCGCCGTTGCTCGCTGAGGCCGCGATCGAACAAAGTCTCGAGCACGATCCCGGCCGACGTCGCGAAGTACTGCTGAACCAGCAACGGCGCGCGCCAGCCGAAGAGCCGAAACGCCCGCTGCAAACCATGTAGCAACGTAGTCTCGTGCGCGTGCGCGAACTGCCACACACCTCTTCGCGCGACGAAGCGTCGCGTCAACGAAATGCCGAGCGGCTCACTATTCGCAGACCATCCAGCGAGCGGGTGTGCCGGCGCGTTGTCCGGATCCCACAAGTGGCCGTGCTCCACGTGAACGGTGCCGCGTCGAATGAACCAGCGTGCCACACTGAGGCTCGCTTGCGCATCGTCAGCGAGGTGTTCCTGCAGCGCGCGCAGCATGCGTGGCTCAGCTAGCGACGCGTCGTGATTGCCGGCGAGAAACGTGAGCTTTCCGCCTTTCGCGAGGTGATCGCGGAACGCACCTTCTAGCTCCGGATAGGCGTTCAGAATGCGCAAAACCGAGACGACCGAGTCCAGATCTTTGGGATCGTGCGAGAGCCCGAAGACGTCGCCACCGAGCACGATTTCTTTGCCCGGATGTGCATGCACGAGCTCCGCCATCGCTCGAGCCGTCTTGTGGCTACCCACATGCTCGAGGTGGAGATCGGAAACGACGAGAAAGGTCGCGTTCTCGGACAAGGCCCTGATTGCCAGATACCCTGAGATCGCTTTGCCGTCGAAGTTGCGCGCACTGTCGCCGGCCGGTGGGTCGACTGTTGCGTGTCGTGACAGGGGCGGGCAGACCTTTGGCTTTTCTCGAGTATGCTAGCCGGCCAATGAATGAAGTTCTCCGCCACCGCCTGAGCGTGGGCGCGGAATTAGCGCTGCGGACCGTTGCCTCTTGGGCGTGGCCCGTCATCGACGCTTACAGTCGCCGCTTTCCTGGTGCGCGCATCACGCCGCCCTGGGCTCCCGCTCCGTTACAGCGCAAGGCCGAGCGTAGCTTTCCGACGCTGGGTTGGCCGCGCGAAACCGATTCGCTGTGCCCCGTCTGCGTGCGCGAAGCGCGTTCTGCCGTGTTGAGTGGCGAACGCGATCTGCGCGCATTCATCGATCAGCATCCGGGTGAAATCCGCGCTCGCATCGTGGAGGTCGACGGCAAGGTCGTCATGCAGAAGAGCTGCCCTCGCCACGGCGCCTTCGAGGATGTGATGAGCATCGATCCCGCGTTCTTGACGCGCATCGAGCGGCTGTTTCCCGGACGCGACTTCGAGGCGCCCAAGCATCACCTGCGCGACCACGGTTCCTCCTCGATCAAGTATGGTCGCGGCTCGGTGTTGACAGTGGATCTCACGAACCGCTGCAACATGATGTGCGATCCGTGCTTCATGGACGCGAATCAGGTGGGCTACGTGCACGAGCTCGCCTGGAGCGACATCAAGAAGATTTTGGACGACGCGCTCGACATCAAACCGAAGCGCCAGCTCAGCGTGCAGTTTTCCGGCGGCGAGCCCACGCTGAGCCCCTTCTTCTTGGATGCCGTGCGCTACGCACGCCAAATCGGTTACTTCTGCGTGCAGTGCGCCTCGAACGGCATTCGCTTCGCACAAGAGCCGGAGTTCTGTCGCGAAGCCAAAGCTGCCGGCTTGAGGCTCTGCTACCTGCAGTTCGATGGTGTTACCAACGAAGCCAACTCGCATCGCAAGGTCGGTAATCTCTTCGACGTGAAGCTGCGCGCCATCGAAAACTTGGCGGCCGCTGGCATCGACGTGGTGCTGGTCGTCACGGTGGTAAAAGGCGTCAACGACGATCAAGTCGGGCAAATCGTGCGCTTCGCCATCGAAAACGCCGACAAGGTCACGGTGGTCTCGTTTCAGCCGGTGAGCTTTACGGGGCGCGACGAGGAGATCAGCGATGAGGAACGGCACGCCAAGCGCTACACGTTGAGCCACCTGGCGCACGACCTGCACGATCAGCTGGGCGCGACCGAGCCGATGCGCGACTGGTTTCCGCTGAGCGCGATGAACCCGCTGAGCGATGTCGTCGATTTGATGTTGGGCGCTTCCGCGGAGTTCGGCGCGCTGAAATGCGGCTGCCATCCGAACTGTGGTATCGGCACCGTGTTGTTGGTGCACAAGCGCACCAAGCAGATGGTTCCGGTAGCCGAGTTCCTCGACATTGAGCAGGTGTTGCGCGACGCACAAGGCATCGCCGACGCGGGCAAGAGCCGCGCACAGACCGTGCTGCAGCTAGCGCTCTCCCTACTGCGCAATTTCAAGCCGGACAAGGCGCCGCCCGGCTACGGCGTGGTCGAGCTGTTCCGCCAGTTTTTGAGCCAAATCGGCGCGAGCGGTGAGGCCGTGGGCGCTACCGAAGGAGACGCTTCTCAGTTCGAGTGGCGCTTCTTGTTCGTGGCTGGCATGTGGTTTCAGGACCTTTACAACTACGACTTCCGGCGCACGGAGATGTGCATCATCCCGTACGGCACCGAGCTCGGTGAGATCTCCTTCTGTGCGTACAACACTGGCGTCGGCTTCCGACAAATCGTCGAGAAGATGAAGATGACCGCCAGCGTGGCCGAGTGGTTTCGCACGCACGGGCGACATCCGGTCTACGCAAAGAATCAAATCTTGCCGCTGCCGGACGGGCCGCTCAGCGTGGTCGTGCCGGAGCAGGCTCCGCGGCGGCGCTTGCCGTTGCTGGCGGGCTAGCCTTCCGCGCTTCACTCGCAGCCGAGCTTCTCGCTCGGGTCATGCAAGCTGAAGTCGGTCAGCAACAGTGAGCTCAACGTGTCGGGCCAGTGCTCCACGCTGAAGCGACCGGGCATTACCGGGCACACGCTAGTGCTCACCATGTCGAGCTGGTGCGGTAGGGCGATCGAGCCGCGAAACTGCAAGGTGGAGCGGTAGTGGTTTTTCACCACCAGCACCGAGCCCATTTCCAAGGTGCGAAGTTCCACCGAAATCAAGCGCCCCTTGGCATGAGCCAGCGGCACCGGATCTTCCGATAGTTCGAGATCCGCGAGCGCACCTTCGCTGCCGGGCGACCCGACCAGACACAGCTCTTCGCCAGGAGAAATCACGAAGGCTCGGTGTTTCTGACCCTTGCTGTCGCGGAGCTCACGAAAGTGTGTGGCCTTGATCAGCGTCGGCTGGCACGTACGTGGCTGCAGCATTTCCGCGAGCTCCGTGGGCACTTCTGCGCGTTCCTCGGAAGCCTCTTGGTTTTCTTCGGCTGACGAGTCGTGCGTGGCTGAATGCGACTCACGCTCGTGGGTCGCAGCCGCACGATTCTGCGCGGGTGGTGAGGAGCCGGCGCAAGCGGCGAACAGAAACGCGAGCGGAGCGAAACGGAGCGTCGACGTGCGGAGCCGCATTGTCGACGTTGAGTATCGTACGTCCCACCAAAAACGGAAGCGACAAACGCCAGCGCCTACATTCGCGCACGCCGCTTCATGTAGGCGCTTCTGCGTACGGATTGCGCCAGCTACGACACGAGCGCCGAACGTTGGAAACGTCTTGCCAACGGTGCCGTGACATACTCGGAAAAACAGTAGCCGAAGATCGAATCTTGATTCAATCGGGGGTCGATGCCGTGCGCGCGCAAAAGGTGTGCTTCGCGCAGCAAGCTCCAGTGCAAGCTCGGCTGCTCGTGATGCACCGTGTGATAGCCGTTGTCGAACGTGAACCAGTTGAAGACGCGGTTCACGAAATTTCGGGAGTGGTTGTCGGGCGATGCCGGATCACACTCGACGTGCTGCAAGTAGTTCGTGAACATCATCCAGGCGGGTGCCAGCGCCGCGGGCAGCGTGAAGCAGACGAACAGCGCAAGCGCGCCAAGTGCACCATTCAAGAACATCGCCGCCGCAAGCAGCGCGACATGGGCGATGGTTGCCGCGGCGGTCTGCGCAATCACGTCTGTATACGCCGGGCCACCGCGTCGCCGCATTCGCAGTGCGTAGTCCCTGACTTCGGGCCACTGCCAGGCGCTCGAACGCGCGGGATAGCTGATAGCGGCCCACAACGTATTTTGCTGCGAGTAGCGCGTGGTTCGGGTGTGATCGCCCGGTCCGTTCACGTAACGGTGATGATTGCGGTGATGCGTGGGGATCCACGCAAAGATCGGGCAGCCGTAGAAGAACGACAGCCACACGGCATAGAGCCGATTCAGGCGGCGTTCGCGAAATACCGGTACATGGGTATGGTTGTGCGTGAGCACGCCGGAGCAATACGAGGCGTACAACGCGAGCGGCCACAAAAACCACGCGAGCGTGGGCTTGCCGAGCACGCCGAGCGGCACCAGTGGAAACAAGCCGAACGCCCAAACCAACGTGCGTCGATCCTTCGCAAAACGCAGATGCATGGCACCAATCCGTGGTAGCTTCGCGCTCGTCACGAACGCGAGTCGTGGCGCTCAGTTTGCCCACCGCGGTTGCTTCTTTCCACTCGCGTAGGTTTCGGATTTATCGTGTCGCGTCGCGAACCACTCAGAGCAGCTAGAAAGCCGCCGCAACAGCCGCGTTCACGCGCGACGGTGAGCGCGATTTTGGACGCTGCGATTCGGGTTCTCGAACGCGAGGGAGCGGACGCGGCGACCACCTCGCGTGTGGCCGAAGTCGCCGGTGTCAGCGTCGGCACGCTCTACCAATACTTCTCGAATCGCGACGCCATCATCGACGCTCTGCAAGATCGCGAGTTCGCGCGCTCTACGGAGCTCATCAGCCGCGTGCTCATGGGAGGCACTCGCGTTCCCGACCGTCAACTCGCAAAGGTCGTGATTGAGGAGCTGTTGCGTCTTTATCGCGCCGCCCCCGCCCTGCATCGGCTACTCGCCGTCGAAGGGTTGCGCGTTGCCGATAGCGAGCGCGTGCAGGCGTTCGACTTGCGCATGGTCACGCTGATTCGCGGGTTCCTATCGCTGGCTGGTCCGGCGTTGGTGCGGCGCAATTTGGACGCGGCCGCGTTCGTGGTGTACCAATCCGTGCGCGCCAGCATGCTGGCGTACCTTTTGGAAGAGCCGGTTGGTGTAGACGACGCCGCACTGGTGGAAGAAATCAGCGCGATGCTCACCAGCTATTTGGTGGGTGGCGACACGTAGCAACTGCGCAAGTCCACGCATACGAGCGTTGCACGCGCCCTGAGATGGACGCTCGCACGACTACTCGTATAATTGTACCGTGGTCGTGTTTGGCTCTGAACGGGTTTGGTCGTGACGAGAGCGCTTGCGAGCCTTGCTCTCGGCGTCGCTACGCTCTGTGCCCCGGCGTTGGCACGAGCCCAAAGCATTCAGCTCACCTGGAACGCGCCGATCGGCTGCCCCGATCGTGAGCAGGTGCTCGAGGCGATTCGCGAGCTGATGGGAGGCGCGGCGCCATCTGGCGATGTATCTGTGCGCGCCGACGTGGCTCGCGTCGACAGCAGGCTCGCTCTGAAGTTGGTGCTGAACGCGCAGAATGGCTCGTCCGAGCGCAGCATGGAGTCTACGAATTGTGACGAGCTGGCGCGCGGTGCTGCGCTGGTCGTTGCACTGGCGGCGGGTCGCGAAGGAGCGAGCGAGGCCCGCGAAGCGCAAAAAGTTGCGCCCGTGGCTGCTACAGAGCCAGCTGACGCCGCCACTGCTGCAGACCCTCACCAACGCGAAGTGTTGCCGCCCAGTGACAACGCCAGCTCGGCTCCGCCAGCGCGGCCGGCACGACGCACTCTGGCGTGGTCACCGCGCACGCTGTTCGCCTTCGACGCAGGCTCGCTGCCGCGCGCGAGTGTTGGGGGTGCCGTCGGCACGCAGGTGGACGCCGGCTGGTTCTCAGCGGGAATCGAAACACTCCTGCTCGTCCCGCAAGAGGTCGCCATAACAGGGGGTGGCGGTCGGTTTTGGAGTGCCGCACTGGCACTTCGGCCCTGCTTTCGCATCGCGCTCACGCGCCTGCACGTGCTGCCATGCGCCGTCGCCGACCTGGAGATGATGGTGGCGGAGGGTACCAACGTCAGCTTCACACAAGAGGGGGTCGTGTGGTTTCCGCGCTTCGGAGCAGGTGCCGAAGTTGGATACGCCCTGAGCAGGCGTATCGGATTGGTGACCAGTGCCTGGGTGCTCGCGGCCCCATCGCGCCCTACCTTCGTCATCGACGGCACGATTCCGGTGCACACGCCTGCGCTCATCACTGGCCGCCTCACCACTGGCCTTTCCTTCGTGCTTTGAGGTGACCAACCACTCTATAGGCCTCACGGCGACAAACCTTCGCGAGATCGAATTTTTCTTCACTGAAACCCGCAATCCGTGGCCACTCACCGTCGAATGACCTCTCCGGCGCACCCCGTACTTCTGGCACCCGCCGGATCGCTTGCGGATCAAACGGCGCTCGCTTTGGATTTCGACCTGGTTTATCGCGAGCACGCGCGCTTTGTGTGGCGCTCGTTGTCTCGTTTGGGGGTGGCTCCTGAACACCTGGCGGACGCGATGCAAGACGTTTTCATCGTTGTGCACCGCAAGCTGCCGAGTTTCGAGGGTCGATCATCGGTGCGTACCTGGCTCTTCGGCATTGCTATGCGCGTGGCCAGCGACTGGGCGCGTCGCGTTCGCCGTCACCCGAGCGAGCCGCTGGTGGATACCATCCAGGACGCTCGGGAGAATGCTCCGTTCGAGCGTGCGGCGCGTTCCGAGGCGCTGAGCACGTTGCATCGCTTGTTGGATGAGCTCTCGCCAGATCAGCGCGCCGTGTTCGTGCTAGTCGAACTCGAGCAGATGAGCATCGCCGAAGCGGCCAGCGCGGTCTCCGCCAACATTCATACGACGACGTCGCGGCTGAAGGTGGCTCGTCAAAAGTTCGAGGCGGCGTTGCGGCGCCATCGCGCGTCCGACGGCCGGAGCCCGCCATGAGTGAGCTCGGGCAAGAAGCGCGTGATTTGATCGAGCGCGCATTGCGCGAAGAGGCCAGCGTCGAGCAATCCGAGCTCGTGCGCATTCGGCGCCGCGTTTTGGCCACGGCCGCAGGCGCGTCGGTGTTCGGGAGCGCTGGCAAGGTGATGGCCGTGTTGGGCAAAGCAACACTCGGCCCGGTCGTGAAGGCATTTGGCGTAGGCGTCGCCGTCACGGTTTTGGCGCTCGGCATTCCAATAGTGCTCAGCGAAGATCGGCCGAATGCACGTCAGAGCGCGCTGCCCGCCGAACAGGTGCCAGCGAAGGCCGCGAGCCCGGGCCATGCGGCGACTCCGAGCGATTCCGAAGGGCCGCTGACTGCCACTCCCTCCTCTGTCCCGGAGGCGGTGGTGCCGCGCGATGTTCGCGCGCCTGGCGCTTCAGAGCGGCGCGGAAGTGCGACTTCGGTCGCGCCGGTTGGTTCGACTCCACCTCATGCCGCCGAAGTCCCAGCGCCGCACGCTAAACTGGAAGAGGTGGCTCCCGTCGTTGGCACATCTGCGCCCGAATCGGCAACAGCGGCATTTGGTATCGGAACCGGGACGCCCGAGAGTTATTCGACGCCGAGCGGCAGCGGCGCGCGCCGAAAATCCTCTCCGTTGGTTCAAGAACTCACGTTGCTCGAGAAGGTGCAGTCGGAGCTGCGCGCTGGTCGTGGCGCCAACGCGCTGGAGTTGTTGGATAGCAATACGGTTCCCGAAGGTGGGCAGTTGCAGGCCGAGCGCTTGGCAGCCGAGGTCTTCGCCGCGTGTCAGGCAGGGGACGTTTCACGCGCGCGTGCAGCAGCTCGGAGATTCTTGAGCCGCTATCCATCTTCTCCAGCGAGCGGTCGTGTGCGGGCGTCGTGTGCGGGGGAGGAAGTCGGGAATGCGCAGTGATGTGGCTCTGCTGCTGATTTTCCTGAGCCCGGCGTTGATGGCGCCGAAAGGCTGCTACTACGGTTCTGATCTCGTTCCGCTCGGCTACAACGTGGGCGGTTCCTCGGGTGAGGCTGGTGCGCCGGGGTCCGAGGAGGGTGGGCAATCGCCGGGTAGCGACCCATCCAGCGGCGGGACAGGGGGTGGAACCGGTGCGACCAACGCTGGTGGCGCTGAATCCGCAGGCACTGCAGGCGCCAATACAGCGGGCACGGCCGGCAGCAGCGGCGGCACTCCCACCGTGGTCTTGCGTCGGCACTGAAGCTGCTCGATAGCCACGAGCAGATGAGCTCGGCTTCTCGCGCGCCACACCCCTGTTCGACGCTGAGGAACTCGACGGCTTGGAGCAGGGCCTGAGCGAAATCAAATCCGGCGCCAGGCAAGCCGAACCAGCGCAGAACGGCCTGCGCGAGCTGGTATTGCGCGGCGACTGAATTGCCTCCGGCCGCCAAGGCCAACGACGTGGCGGAGTCCAAAGGACGTTCGAGCGGCTTCTGGGAACTCCGCTCGGGTGCCGTTGTCCTTGAAGAAGTTGCACGTGCGCGCTCGTCGGGAGAGAGCATGGGAACGCTTTTGCTGAAGGGCTGGACGTTGCTCGCGCTGGTCGTGGCCGCGTTTCTCACTTGGAAAGCGCCGCCCCCTGTACGGGTCAGCCACTGCGCGAGTGAACCGAAGCGCGAACGTGGTGAGGTCGTCGTGGAATCATCGCCGAACGGTGCGTCGCGCGATGTCGTCGACCACGTGCTGCTTCGGTTAGCCGTTTCCGAAAGCTCCGAGGAATTGTGCGAACTGTTGGAAGGGCTCGAGCCCAGCGAAAACGTCGAGGTGACGTACGCGATCAGCGACGTTCTGCAGCGTGCGCGCCTGCGTTCGTTGCGTTCATGCGCCGCCAAAGCACTCGCGATGCGCCCCGGCAGTGAGGCCACGAGCTTCCTCATCGACTTGGCGCAGGATTCGGATCTGGAAATCGCGGCAGAGGCGTTCTCGGCGCTGCTTTCGCGCGGCGGGGAGCTGACGCTTTCGACGGTGCTCGATGCAGCGCACGACGAAAATCCCGACGTGCGGCTGCGCGCCATCAGCGCCTTGTTGGCAGCGCATCGAGCCGAAGCCTTCGAGCTCGCCGTGGATCTTCTGCCGCGCCTCGAAGACGTGTCGTCAGCGAGTGAACTCAGCCTCGCGCTGGGCGAGTTGGGCGACGCGCGGGCGCTTTCGCTGTTAGTCGCGCTGGTACGAAACGGCGAACATGAGCTGCACCTGGCCGCAGTGCAAGCACTCGGGCGCTTGGCGGCGCGCGAAGCGATCCCGACCTTGGTGAGCTTGTTGGAGCTCGGGTCGGAGCTCGAGTTTCGCGCCGCGAGCGAAGCGCTGCAACGCATCGACGCGGTTCAAGCCGTCGCGGCGCTGCGCTCGCAGGCGCAGTCGGAGAATGCGCAGCGTCGCGCCTGGGCGGCGTCGTTCCTGGCTTCGTGGCGCGCCGAGCCCAGCGCGCTCGAGGCGCTGCGCGAGCTGTCCCACTCAAACGAAGTTGCGCTGCGCCGCGTTGCTGAAGAGGCGCTGGGGGACTCGAACGAACCGGGTCCTGAACCGGCACAGGCTGAAGCTGCACCTCGTGAGGTCGCTTTGCAGGAAGCGCTGCAACGCGGCGGTGAGGAAGCAACCCTCGCGCTGAGAAGCACGCTGCCGACGCTGTCGTCCGCGGCTCTGGAAGCTGTCGTGGCCGAGCGCGCCAACGAGCGAGATCCCGAGCTGCGACGCACACTGGTGGTCGGCGTGGCTGCCCGCGGGGAACCGCGCTTCACGTCTTTTCTGCAATCGGCTCTGCGTGATGAAGACTCGACCACGCGGCGTGCTGCCGCACGCGGACTGATTGCCGCTGCAGCGCCCAACGCCGAGCAGTTGCTCGACGGCCTTTTGAAGAGCGACGACGCTGAAGACCGCTCGCTCGCTTTCAGTGTGCTCGCTGACCGCGGCGACGCAGCCTCACTCGAACGCTTGGAGTCGCTTACGCTGGCGACGGCGCTCGACAACCAGCTCGAGGACAGCGCTTCCAGCGTGGGCTTCGACGCTTTGAAGGGCGTCGCGCCGGAACGCGCAGCGCGGGTACTCGAGCAGTTTTATGGGCGCGTGAGCCCTGAGCGCCAAGTGGTACTGCTCAATTCCATGGACGGGTTGGGTCGGCTCGCGGTGCCAACCTGTGTGAGAGCGCTGAAGAGTCGTGACGCGGCCGTGGTCGAGCAAGCCATCAGTGTGGCGGCGAACTCCGGGAACCCGGCGTTTGCGCCACTCTTGCTCGAAATCGCGCGTGACGAACAGCGGGGGCGGGGGCTTCGCGAGCAGGCTGCCGCCGCGATCACGTCGCTCGGCGGTGCCGTGGCACGTGAAAATCAAGCTTTGCTGCACGAGCTTGGAAGCGGAAGCGAAAACGAAACCTGTAGCTGGGAGCAGTCGTGAAGCGCGCGCCGTTCGTGTGGATGGCCGCCTCGGTGATTGCGACGCTGGTGTTGGTTCTAGCGTGCTTACGCGTCGTGCGCGCGGAAGAGCCAGCGTCGAGCTGTTTCACCACGCCTCGCCGGCTTACTCAGAAAGACTCTACGGCTTCCCGTCAGCATCTCCCGGATCGCGAGCCTGCACCGCAGCGGCAGTCCGAGACACAGGACGAACCCCCGTCGATCGTCGAGCTCGAAGCGCGGCTCACCGCTGACGCGCTGTCACAGGACCCAAACGCCATCTGCCGACAGCTGGCGCAACACGGCGGCGAAGCCGGGGTTTCCGCCTTGGTGCGCGCGACTCACGCGCCGCGTGACAGCGTCCGCGAGGCTGCCTGGAGCGCACTGAGTCAGCTCGACGATGAGCCCACCCGGCGTTTCATGCTGGCCGAGCTCGAAGGAGCTAGCGTGAGGCGCGCGGTCGACTACTTCAAAAATTGTCGCGACGAGCATGTGATTGTCGCGCTCGAGCGCGTAGCTGCCCGCAGCGCGCCAGAGCTGGCGGGTGCCGCGGTGGAAGCCTTGCTAGCACAAGGTGCGCCTGCTCACGCGAGCCTGCTTCGTTTGGCGGCGAGCGACAGCGATGCGGCGGAGTCAGTATTCGCGCAGGCAGGATCGGTGCTCACTTTGCGCCCCTCCTTGCGCGCGGCGTGCGTGACCGGGCTGCACCTCGGCAAGGGCTATTGCATCGGCTGGCTCACAGGAGACCGCAGTGCGCAAGCCCGTGCGGCTCTGGTAAGCGCGGCCTCCGATCCGGCGCTGCGCCAAGCTGCCTTGGCGGCGCTCAACCAACGCGGCGATCCGGCTTCCATCGCTGCGCTAGCAGAGCTCGGGCGCGGACAGGATTCTGCGATGGCGTGCGATGCGCGCTTCACCTTGCTCCATGACGTGGACTCGCGCTCGCATTCGACGCTCGTGGCGCTCGCCTTGCCTTCGCGTTGGTTGCAGACGACCGAAGCGCTGCTGCAGATCGGCGCACCCGAGGGAACTCGAGCGCTACGCGCGTTGTTGCGAAGCCCGAACGAGCGCCAGCGCTGGCGTGCCCTGCACCTGCTGGCCAACTTCGGGCCTCGTGACAGTGACCGAATTCTACTCGGAATGCAGCAAGATCCGTCGGAGAGCTTGCGTGCCGTCGCTACCCGCGTCCTCGAGGTGCTGAACGTCAGATGAGCCGTGCGATGCCGCCTGGGTGTGCGGCCTTGTAAACGCGATAGGCGCGGCATACGGGATACAACAGCAGCACGGCGCCCAGCGCGCCCAACAGCGCGCCGCCAATTCCGAGCCGATGCTTCACACCGAGGGCGTGGGCGCTCACTACGAGCAGCGGAAAGTGCAGCAAGTAGAAGAGCATCGGCGTTTGCCCCAACACCAACAACACATGGTTTTGCTCCAACGGCCGCCGTTCGCCTAGCCAAAAACACGCCGACAGGCACGCGCACATGACCGCGAGCTCCAAGCTGACGTAGCTGAGGGCCGGCGGATACTTGCCTACGTGCAGCCATTGCACCAGCGAGCCGTCGTCACGCAGCAACATCATGTTTCCGTAAGCGTTGAGCCCGCGCACGCCCAAGAACACGACGAGTAGCGCAGCTCCAGCCACGAGCAGCTCGCGCGCGATGCGATCAGCCGACGGTTTTCGCGTCAAAAGGTGCTGCCCCCAAACCCAACCCAACAACATCAGCGCGAGCCAGTGCAGCGTCGGATAGGCCACGATTACGCTACCGGGCTTCCCCCCCACGATCAGCAGAGAGGCTGGCAGCGATGTTGGTTGAGCTCGCGTTGCCAGGCCGACCAAGGCTTCGCCGAGCACGATCCAAGCGACTGCTAGCCCGAGCGCAGCGCTCACCGGGACGCGACGCAGCGGCACCATCAGCAGGTAGCTGGTGCCAATCGCGTACAACACTTGAAACACGAACATGCCCGGAGGCATCACGAAGTACGATATCCAGAGCTCGCAGGCCCAGATGAAGAGCCCCCGCACGATCAGGTGCACGTCGATGGAGCGCTCCGACTCACCTCGGGCGCGTTGTTTGGCAATGGATAACGCCAGCGCGGTGCCCGCCAAAAACAGGAATGTCGGGGCGCACAGGTGAGTGACCCAGCGGATGAAGAACTGAGCTGCCGGCAGCTCCGTACCCCGGTGATAAAACTGAGCTGCGTCCGTGAAGAGGCGCCCCTTGTTGAATGCCTCCGAGCTGTGATCGAGCGCCATCAGCACCATCACGATGCCGCGCATCACGTCGATCGCCGGCAAGCGCCGCGCTTCTCCCGCCGCCCCGTTCACGGTGCTGCTCCCGACGCGAGCGGCGCACGCAAAGAACGCTCGCGGTCGGCGATGACGAAGGCTTGTGTGGCGAGCGCGGCCACGTTCTTCTTCAGATTCTCTGGATTCACCTTGTCGAGTGTATCGGCGGCGGAATGGTGCACGTCGAAATAATGGCTGACGTCGAGCCACATTCCGAACAGCGGCACGCTCGCTGCTTTGAGCATCAGCACGTCTTCGCCCGGATATCCTGGGAAGACGCTGCTCGCGCCAAACGGCGTGAGTAGCCGCGCTATTTCGCTGACCTGCGGGAGGTAGTTCGGCTCACCGTCCGTCATGAAACCCAGCGGTGCGCCCGCGCCCAAATCGATTTCGAAGGCGGCCTCGTGATGCGCCAGTTCCTCGCGATGTGTCTCCGCGTAAGTCTTGCCACCGCGCACGCCATTCTCCTCGTTGGTGAACAAGACGGCTCGCAGCGTGCGTCGTGGTCGCAGCCCGAGCTTCCTCAGCGTGGTCAGCGCTTGCATGACCGTGACTACGCCGGCGCCGTTGTCCTGCGCGCCTTGACCTACGTCCCAAGAATCGAGGTGCGCGCCGATCAGAACGACTTCTTCGGGCTTTTCGCGGCCGCGCAGCTCCGCGACGACGTTGGCCGACTGCGCGTCGGGGAGTGTTTGCGGCAGCAGCGTGAGCTTGATTTTCAGACCGGCGTGCCGTTGTGCCAACCGACTCAGAAGCTCAGCTTCCTCCACTGGCAGCGCGGCAGCGGGAATTTTGCGAGCTGGCTCGGGGGCGTAACGCATCGAGCCAGTGTGCGCTGCACCGAGGCTGTTCGCCGTGAGTGAGCGCGTCAGGACTGCAACGGCTCCGAACGGCGCTGCTCGCATGGCTGCCGTGGAGCGATACGGCAGCGCCGCGCCGTAGTTCAACGCCGGGTTTCCTTCGCGCCGCATCGGGTGATCGAACAGCACGATCTTGCCGCGTACATCCTGCTTGCGCGCCTCGAGCTCATCGAACGAGTGCACCACCATGAGCTCCGCGGTCAAACCTGCCGGTGGAGTCGGAACGCTGCCGCCGAGCGTGAGCACGTGCAACTTACGTCGCGGCATGACGAGCAGCTCGGCGCTTTCGAGTCCGCGCACCCAATGTGGAACTTGCACGGGTTCGAGCGCGACATTCTCGTGCCCTTCGGCTTCGAAGGTTTGGCGCGCCCAAGCGACGCCTCGCTCGAGGCCCAACGAGCCACTCAGTCGCGGTCCGATGTCGTCGCAGAGCTGAGCGAGCTTTTGGTACGCGTCGTCACTCGCAAGGCTCGCTCGTAGGATGGCTGCCGCCGTTTCTCGATAGGGCAAAACGTCCGGCGCGAGCTCAGGCTCGAGCTTGGAGGGCTCGCCGGTTGCGGTGACCATTGGCGCGCTGCTGACGGGCGCAGCGAGTGTTTGGGGTGCGGTCGGGTGCGCTTCGGTGCGCGCCGGAGCCTGCGCCGGAGCACAGCTCGCGGCGGTCGCGCACAGAAACGAGCCTGTCAGTGCCAGGATTCGAGAGCAGGGCAACACGTCCGTATCCTACCTTGGCGCCACCGTGCGCCTGCCATCCGACTGATTCTTCGTCGAACTAGCTTTCTTGCCCGAGGATCCGCAATATTTTCGCGTGGACACGAATCTGTGGTTGGCCGGCGGCGCGGCGCTCATCGTAGCGCTCGTCGGTTGGATCTGGTCGGGACGCGCGCCGCAGCCGAAGCGCAGCTCCGAGCAAAAGCCGAGCAAGCAGGGCACCTCTGGAGCGAAAGCCGACGTTCAAAGCAAGCCGCGAAAGCGCGCGGAGCGTCCACCCGAGCGGATTGTGCCTCCAGAAGAAGACGTCGAGATCACCTTGATTGCGACTGCGCCAATCGCCGATATCGTGCGAAAGGTTCGCGCCGAGCACGCCGCAGCGCAGCAAACGGGCGACAAGGATTCGCCGAGCGTCGCCGCCGAACCAGCAGGACCCCAGAGCGACGAGCAACGTCCGTCGCGGGTGGAGCTGACTTTCGAAGCGGAAGCCGAAGCCGAAGAAGTGACCTCGCCTGTCGTGCGCATCTTGATTCACGCGGCGGGCGATAGCGACCGCGGCCGCACGCGCGCGAAGAACGAAGACAGCATTCTAGTATTCCCGGAGCGCTCCGTGTTCGTCGTGGCGGACGGCATGGGTGGCCACGCTGGCGGCGAGGTTGCAAGCTCGGTTGCGGTGGACGTGCTGCGCGATGCGTTCGAGCGAAACGTGTTCGAAGCACGCACCGAAAGCTCTGTGGAGGTTCCCCGTCGCGGTCGCGAGTTGGCGTGCGCCATTCAAATGGCGAACGAGGCCATTTACGCGCTCGCTCAAAACGATCCGGCGTTGACCAAGATGGGCACGACTGTGGTCGCGGCGCGCTTCTCGCCCAACAAGCAGCGCGTTTACATCGGGCACGTGGGCGACAGCCGCTGTTATCGCTTGCGCGGCGAAGACTTTCGTCAGCTCACCAAGGATCACACCATGAGCGCGTTCGGGGTGACGGGGCCGCGCGGCAACGACCTGTATCAAGCCGTTGGTGTGCAGCCCACGCTCAGCATCGACCTCATCGTCGACAAGCCGAGCGAAAACGACATCTACTTGCTGTGCTCCGACGGTCTCAGCAAGATGGTGAGTAACGAGGAGATTCGCGAAGTCTTGCTGGGCGAAGCGGATCTGGAAGCGGCGGTCTACGGCTTGATGGAGCTCGCGAATGATCGCGGCGGTCGCGACAACATCACGCTGATTCTCGTGAAGGTGATCGAGCGACCCGTAAAGACCCTTGCGCTCGAACCGCGCGCAAACTGAGGCCAGCGCAAGCCATCTTTACGAACTCGGCGCCCGTATCAGGCTTGGATCACGGCCGCTCCATTCCTCACTTGGCGCCGGTGAGGCTCCGCTCGACGCTGACGCAGGTGCCGCGCGACTTTCGGAGAAGCAGAGTTTGGCGACTGGCGATCTGCCTCGTGCTGGCTGCTTGCGAACGGCGTCACGAGCAGCCGGCCAAGCAACACAAAGCTTCACCCGTTGCGTCGGCAAGTGTAGCTAAGTCGACGTTGCGACCGCGCACGCCGCGCGCTCTGGCGCTCGGCTGGACCGGTGCTGCCACGCTCGCCTTCGACGCGCGACGCTTGCAACGCGAACATACGTTGTTCGTGCGCTTCATGCCCGCGTACGAAGGTGCTTATCGCGGTGTGGTCGTGAGTGACTCGACTGGTCAGTACCGGCTCGGAATGGCCCCGTACGCATCTCTGAGTCAGCCCGCTGTCGAAGCACACCTCGGCGCGGAAATCGTGACCGCTCCGTTGCCGGACCCGATCTTGTCGAATCACGACTTTCGCTATGGGGCACCGCCGCAGCGGGCACCGCGCTGGTTGACCTTGGCGCTCAGTCTAGGCGCGCAGCACGCGGATTTGTACTTGAACGGCGAGGCGCTCGGCACGCTGAAGCCGGCAGCGCTCTCACTAGCTGGCCCGTTGCGGCTCGGTCGGTTGGCACGCGCGCAAGCCCTCCAAGATCAGTTTTATGGCTTGATTGACGATGTCGCGATCTTCGAGCGCGCACTGAGCGCCTCGGAGGTTCGTGCGCTGAGCCGAGCGGAGCGAGTCGAACCGCGCTTGGAAGGTCTTTTAGCGCTCGTGAGCTTCGACGACACGGAAACCAGCGGCGCGGAGCTCGCCGTCGAGCGGATCGGTGCCGCGCAGCTCGTACCGGTTTCGAAGCACAGAGATGTCCGCGCGGACGCAGCGCAGTTGACGCATCCATTGGGAGCTCGGCGCCTCGAGCTTCCGTTCGAATCCGGGCAAATTTGGACGGTGATTCAGGGCGCGAACAGCGCCGGCTCACATCACGATACCTCTGCGTTCGCCATCGATCTGCAGCGTGTCGATCCCGCGTTGGTGCACCACAATCCGGAGCGCAAGAGCGGTGGATCGGCGCTTCACAGCCAAGGGCAAGTAATTCGAGCTGCGGCCGCGGGCGAAGTCGTAGCCGTCGTCGATTGCTTCGCGCAGCGCGGGCGCGGCACTTGCGTAATGGACGGGAGCGCAGCGCCAGAGGGAGAGCGAGCCTGGCGCAATCTGGTGTGCGTCGAACACACGCCGGGGGACGTTGGCTGTTACCTGCACATCGAGCAAGCCCGCGCACGTGTGAAACGCGGAGCTCGAGTCGCTGCCGGCGCAGCTCTTGCCTCGGTCGGTGCAAGCGGCACGCAAACCGCGCACCTGCACTTGGCCTTGAGCGATCGCAGCGAACCCAATCAACCGGGTACCTTTTCGGACCTCGTCACCATTCCGTTCGAGCTCGGACCGCACGAAGTTTCGAACGATTTCGGCCGCAGCTGGCAGCGTGTGGATTCGGCTCTTCCTCGGCCCGGGCAGTGGTTGCGCGCCGTTCGGCCGTGAGCCGCCTTCATTGGGCCGAAGTGCGCGCCTGAACCCAAAAATCACGCCGCTTCTGCGGCAGGAGCGAGTTAGGGTTGGCCACCGATGTCGATTGAAGCGACCCAACCTGCAAAGTCCAAGTTTCCCCTGCACACGCAGATTCTGGTCGCCATCGTGCTGGGGCTCTGCTTGGGTCCCTTGCTCGGAACACGGGCGAGCGGCCTCGGCGAGCTCGGACGGCTCGTGATTCAATTAATCAAAGCTGCCGCGGCGCCTCTGTTGTTCTTTTCGATCGTGAGCGCGATCTTGAAGACCGAGATCCGCGGCGCTTCGGCGTTGAGGCTGATTTTCTGGGCGTTCGTGAATGCCAGCATCGCGCTCGGCATTGGGCTTTCGCTCTCGAATTGGTTCGAGCCGGGGCGCACCTTGACGGGCTTCGCAACGAAGGCAGGTGCGACCGCAGCCTACGCTAACAAGAAGCTTGATTGGCTGGGCACCTTGAAGAGCTTCGTACCCGAAAGCCTGCTGACGCCGTTCGTGGAGAATGCCGTGCTCACCATCGTGGTGGTGGCGGTGCTCTTCGGCGCCGGCCTACGTCGGGTTCGCCGCGAGCAGCAGGCCAATGGCGTCGAGGGCTTTCGCGGCGTGGAAGATGGCATCGATACGTTGCTGCGCGTCATGGAAATTGTGCTCGGCTGGGTGATTCGCCTGATCCCGTTCGCGGTGTTCGGCGTGGTGACCAAGGCCGTCGGCGAACACGGATATTCCCCGCTAAAAGGCCTCGCCGTATACGTCGTGATTGGGCTGATTGGTCTCGCCCTTCACATCGTCATCACGTACCAACTGTGGCTGGTGTTCGTGGCGCGCATGCCGCTCGGCAAGTTCTGGCGCGAGGCGCGTGAACCAACCGTTTATGCCATGGGCGCCAACAGCAGCCTGGCGACATTGCCGGTCACGTTACGCGCGCTGGAGCGCCTCGGCGTCTCCCGCTCTGCATCAGCGTTGGGCGCGTGCGTCGGAACCAACTTCAACAACGATGGCATCATCCTGTACGAAGGCATGGCCGTGCTATTCGTCGCGCAGGCGAGTGGCATTCAACTCACCGTGCCGCAGCAGGCGTTGGCCGCGCTCGCGTGTATGGTCGCGGCGATGGGCGTCGCCGGCGTGCCGGAAGCTGGTTTCGTCTCGCTCGCGTTGGTGCTGAACACGGTGGGGCTGCCAATCGAGATTCTGCCGCTGCTCCTCACCTGCGACTGGATCATCGCGCGTGGGCGTTCGGTAACCAACGTGTTGAGCGACATGCTGCTCTCGATCCTCATAGATAAGAAGGCCGCCTGACGCCGATTGGGTTCCTGGTGGGGCGTTCAGTGGCGCTGAAAGAGGCCCTTCGCCGCGCCGGCACGCACCTCGTTGCAGTGACACCTACCTTGCTGCCTTGATGTGGAACGGCCGCTTCTCGTACGATTGCCGACTCGAGGATGGGAAAGATTCTACTGGTCGACGACGACGATCAGCTGCGTGGCGTGACCGCGAAGGTGCTGCGCAGGGCTGGGTTCGAAGTTCTGGAAGCGGGAACCTGTCGGGAAGCCAAAGCGCTGCTGGGCAACGAGGTGCCCGACTTGCTGATCGTCGACTACAACCTGCCCGACGGCACTGCCTTCGACATGTTGGAGCAAGTGAAGGCGCTCGAGCTGCGCGCCGCCGTGGTGGTGCTGACAGGAGTCGGAACCATCGAGCTCGCCGTGCAATCCATCAAGCGCGGCGCGGAGCATTTTCTAACCAAGCCAGTGGATCACGACTCGCTGGTCGTCATCGCTCAGCGTTCGTTGGAAGCGCAACGCGAGCACCGCCAGCACAATGCCAGCCGAGCAATGACGGAGCGCAACACTCGCGATCCGTTCGTCGGGATGAGCTCGAGGATCGCGGAGGTGCGCAGGATCTGCGAAACGGTGGTCGGCTCGGACGCGCCGGTCCTGATTTTGGGCGAGACCGGCACTGGCAAAGGCGTCTTGGCCCGCTGGATTCACGAAACCAGCCAGCGCCGCGCGGAGCCGTTCGTGGACCTGAACTGCGCTGGTTTATCGCGCGAGTTCGTCGAGTCGGAGCTGTTCGGCCATCAACGCGGCGCGTTTACGGGTGCCGTTGCCAACAAACTCGGCCTGGTCGAAGTCGCCAATCGAGGCACCTTGTTTTTGGACGAGATCGGCGACTTGGATCCTGCGGTTCAGCCCAAGTTGCTCAAAGTGCTGGAGGATCGCTCGTTCCGGCGGCTCGGCGATGTTCAGCCTCGCACGGCCGATGTGCGGCTCGTGGCCGCTACGCATCGGGATCTCTCCGGTATGGCCAAGTCCGGGAGCTTTCGGCAGGACCTGCTCTATCGCATCAATACACTCACCATCGAGCTCCCGCCGTTGCGCGCGCGTTCGCAGGACATTCCCGAGCTCAGCCGCGCCATGCTGCGCGAAATCGGTCAGACGCAGGGCCGGCAGGTGCCGAGCTTGGCAGACGATGCGCTCGAGATGTTGATTGCCTATTCATGGCCCGGGAACATTCGTGAGCTCCGCAACGTGCTCGAGCGTGCCGTGCTCTTTTGCAAGGGCGGCAGCATTGACCGCGCTACCTTGGGGTTCGATCGTGCGCTGCTGCCAGAGAACTCGACGGAAGACCAAACGTTGGACGACGCGGAGCGCCGGCACATTACGTCGGTGCTTCGATTAGCCGGCGGTCGCGTCGACGATGCGGCGCGCGTTCTGGCGCTGTCGAGGAGCTCGCTCTACGCCAAGCTCAAGAAGTACGGCATCAAGACGGCCGAGCGCTGAACGCACGACGCTCGGCCTCTAGCTGCGCTCAGCCGTGCTCGAAGTCCGCGTCTTCGCTGTCAGGGCCCAGCCGCACGATCGCGCCGCGCGTACCGTTGGCGGACACGTCGTGCCCTGCTGCCCGGGCGAGCGCCACGGGTTGCGCTTTGGGGAACTGTGAGCTCTTGCGCGGTCGAACACGTGGCGTACCGCGCCGAGGCTCCATTCGCGCCGGAGGCTGCGCTCGTTCGCTGCCGCTGATGCGGAAAAACGAAACCAGCTCCTGCAGTCGCTGGGCCTGGCCCGAAAACTCCGACGACGTCGCCGAGAGCTCCGCTGCGGCCGCGGCGTTCTGTTGAATCACCTGGTCGAGCTGTTGGATGGCGACACTGATCTGCTGCGAGCCGGTGCTTTGCTCGCGCGTCGACGCGGAGATTTCTTGCACTAGCGCCGAGGTCTTTCGAATGGCAGGTACGGTAGCCTTCAGCATCTCACCGGCTTCCTCGGCGGCGCGCACGCTGGCCGAAGAGATGTTTGTGATTTCGCCGGCAGCGATTTGGCTGCGTTCCGCCAAGCGACGTACCTCGGCGGCGACGACTGCGAAGCCTTTGCCATGCTCGCCGGCGCGCGCGGCCTCGATGGCCGCGTTCAGCGCCAACAAGTTGGTCTGACGCGCGATCTCCTCGACGATTGAGATCTTGGCGGCGATCTCGTGCATCGCGTTCACGCTCTTGCTGACAGCGCTGCCGGAGCGCTCGGCATCCTGCGAGGTTTGCACTGCGATGCGCTCGGTCTGAGCGGCATTGTCGGCGTTCTGCGCGATGCTACCCGACATCTCTTCGATCGAAGCGGAAGCTTCTTCCGCCGCTGCGGACTGCTGCGTGGCGCCGTGCGAGAGCTGCTCCGCCGACGCCGTCATCTGTTCGCTGCCGGCCGCGACGTGCTCGGCCACGGACTGGATCTGCAGCATGGTGGCGCGCAGCTGAGCAGTCATCTTGCGTTGGGTTTCGGCGAGTTGCCCAATTTCGTCCTTCTGATCGAGCTCGATTTGAACGTCCAGGTCACCCGCCGCGATGCGGGCAGCGGCGTTGGAAACGTGGTTCAGGGCCGATGTGATCATACGCGACACGAGCACGCCGAGCGCGATGGCGAGGGCAGCTGCACCCAAGGTGAAGAGCAAGATTTGCTGGCTTGCGGAGCGACTGGTCTCCATCGCGCCGACGCTCTGCAGGCCGGATTGCTTGACGTTGATCTCCACCAACTTCTTCAGTGCGGCGCGTGCGGCCCGATCCGGAGGGGTACCTTCGGTGCTGAGGATTTTGTAGGCCTCCTCACGCGACGTCGCCACGGCGGCGATAGCTTTGTTGCGCGCGGCAACGGCTTTGGCAAAGTTCGTCCGGAATTCCTCGGCCGCTTCGGCTTCGCCAGGAAAGCGGATGGTCGCGGCGTACTTCTCGAAAGCCGCTTCCACGGCGCGCGGGCGTGCCTCGAGCTCTTTCATCATCGCGCCGTGGTCCATGTTCGACGGCTGGGCCAAGACCTTCCATACGTCGCCACGGTAGAGCTGCATTTCGCGATCGGCGTCGTGCAAGAACACGAGCGCGTCAATCACGCCGTCCTTGAGTTCTTTGACGCGACCGCCCAAATCATGGCTGGCGCTGCGTCCGATGTTGCCGACTAACGCGACGATGGCTGCGAGCACGATGAACGCACTCGTGAGCTTCACCGACAGTTTCAAGTTGTTCAACCACTGCATGGCTTTTTCCGTGTTCCTCTAGGCGTTTCCCAAAATCTCGTTAGTCGCTGTTTGTGGATCGGCCGAGACCACCTCTTCATCAGTGTCTTCGAGCTCGGCCTCGACGTCTGCGAACACTTCGTTCGCTTCCAAGATCATGAATACGCGCTGCTCGTGCCGACCAACGCCCTTGAGGTACTTGCGCGAGTAGCGTGCGCCGAACTTCGGTGGCGCTTCGACTGACGCCGGCGGCAGCTCGAACACTGCCAACACGGCGTCGACCAACACGCCGATCACGAAGATGGCGTCTTCGAATACGAACTCGACCACCAGCACGCACGAGTCGGGCGTGACCTGCGTGGCGCCCATGTCGAATTTGTGTTTGAGGTCGATTACCGGCACTACGCTGCCGCGCAGGTTCATCACGCCCCGAATCCAATCGGGTGCGTTGGGCATGCGTGTGAGCCGCGGAACTTCGACGATTTCGCGCGCGTGCGCCACGTCGAGCGCGTACACTTCCTCGTCGAGCTTGAAGGTGACGTATTGATTGGTGGCGACGATCATGGTCGGTCTCGGCTTCGCTTTCAGATCCTGTGGGCAACTGGGCGCTCGGCTCCACGTGCATGGCCATTGACTAGTTCGCCGACCTTGCCCGCGATGTGGTCGAGCGCCGCGACGTGCGCGGCCGCGCCAAGCTTGACGGCTTCGAACGGCATGCCGTAGACGACGGAAGTCGCTTCGTCCTGCGCGATAGTTTCCGCGCCGCGCTCCCGCATTGCCTTCAATCCACGTGCACCGTCGGCGCCCATGCCGGTCAGGAGCACACCGATGGCGTTCGTACCGGCGTGCTCGGCGGCAGAGTTGAACAATACATCCACCGACGGCCGGTGCCGATTCACCGCGGGCGCTTGATGCACCACTACGTGATAGCGAGCGCCGCTGCGGCGGAGTTCCATGTGATGGTCACCTGGGGCGATAAGGACCTGTCCAGGCAAAATCGGATCTCCGTCGCGCGCTTCGCGCACGTCGAGCGGGTAACGATCGTTGAGGCGTTTGGCGAACGAAGCCGTGAAGCCCGGCGGCATGTGCTGTACGACGGCGATCCCAGGGCAGTGCGCGTCGAAGCCAGCTAGCAGCGCCGCGATGGCTTCGGTTCCGCCAGTGGAAGCTCCCACCACGATCACCCGATCGGTCGTGTTGAAGAAGTGGAGGGTGTCGGGCGCGTGCGCTGGTGCCAGGCGCGGCTTGCGGCGCTGAACTTTGGCACAGGCCGCGGCGCGCACGACTTCTTGAATGCGCGTGCGAGCCTCGTTGAAGAACTCGCGCGTGGATAGGTCTGGCTTGGTGATGATTTCCACGGCGCCGGCTTCAAGCGCCGCCAACGTCACGCTGGCTCCCTCGCGCGCCAAGGACGAGCAGATCACTGTGGGGATCGGGTGCTGGCGCATCAATTTGCGTAGAAACGTGACGCCGTCCATCTTCGGCATCTCGATGTCGAGCACGATGACGTCTGGAGCTTCGCGGCGCAGCGCGGCCGCAGCCTGAAACGGATCGCCCACCGCTGCGATCACCTGAAATTCACCGCTCTTATCGCTCAGGACCTCGCGCAGCGCTTGGCGCACTAGGGCGGAGTCGTCCACCAGCATGACGCGAATCGGCGTGGTCATCGCGTGGCCTGCTTGAGGTAGATTGAGCTGCCCACGTGCTGTAACGGTAGGCCCACGCCGTGCAGTGTCTCCGTGAGCCCGACTGCGAAGATGCCGCCCGGCAACAGCGTCTCATGGACGCGCTCGATGATGCGCAGCTGGCGTTCGCGCGGAAAGTAGATCAGTGCATTACGCAGCAGCACGATGTCGAACGCACCGTCGAGTTCGTAACGTTCATTCATCAGGTTGAGCTGTACGAAAGCCGCTCGTTGGCGCAGAAACGGCGTAACGCGAACCAACCCGCGCGACGGATCGCGGCTCTTCATGAAATGGCTGCGATACTCGTGTGGCACGTCGTTCAGCTCGCTGCTCGCGTATTTGGCCGCGATGGCGACCTTCAGCACGCGGCTAGACACATCGGAGCCCAGCACCACGAAGTCCGCCTGCAGGCGCAACCGAGCTCGGACGTTCTCGAGCATCATGCACAGCGTCCAAACCTCTTGTCCGCTCGAGCAAGCTGCGCTCCAAACGCGCAACGGGCGCTGCTGAATTTGGGCCGCGCGCAGGTAGTCGCCCAAGTAGTTGTCGGTCAAGAGCTGGAGCTGGCTCGGTTCGCGGAAGAACGAAGTCTTGTTGGTCGTGACCAGGTCGAAGAAGTGCTGCAGCTCCTGGTGAGACCGCAATTTGTCGCGCAGGCGGTCGCAATACGCGCTGATTGTATCTAGCGAGAGCTCGCGCATGCGTCGCATGATGCGCGTCTCCAGCATCAGGCGCTTGCTGTCGGAGATTTGGATCCCCAAAGTGGACTCGATCAGCGCGCGCAGCTCCGAGAACTCGCGGTCAGAAAGGCGCAGGGCGTGAGGCTTCACGTCCGCGATCGGGAGCGACATCGTCATGTCTCGCCTACGAGCCGCGACAGCGCGCCTACTTGCCGCAGAAAATCACGCACCGCCGCGCTGGGCGCTACGATGCGGTTTTCTGGAGACGTCGCCAGGAATGAGGCCAGTACCTGCACGCCCTTCATGTCGATGCTTTCCAGCTCGGAAAGATCGAGCACGCTGCCAGCGCGCTGATTCGATTCGGAAGCCAGCCGCAGCAGCTCGCAGAAAGACGCGCACGAGTCTGCGCCGAGCGAGCCGCTGACGTGCCAGCGCGAGCCTTGAACCGATAGGCGAATCATGCTGCTCCGAAGGCCGTGCTCTCCAGACCGTGCACGTCCAGAATGATGCCGACGTTGCCGTCGCCCAGAATCGCCGCGCCGTTGACTCCGCGCGGCTTGACGAAGCCGTGCGACATGCGGCCGAACAGATCGTACGCGCGATCGACGGGCTTTATCACCGTCTGCGCCATGCCGATCACATTGTCTACGAGCAGGCCAAACTTGCGCCGCTCTGTCTCGACGACGACCACGTGCGGATCGCGCGGCAATTCGCCGTCGCTCGGCAACTCCAGCATTTCAGACAGCCGCAGCACCGGCAGCACCTCGCCGCGCAGGTCCACGTACTCGTTCTTGCCTTCCAGCGTCTTCAGTGTGCGCGGGCCGGAGGCGATCAGCTCGACCACGCTGAGCAGCGGAATCGTGACCGTTTCGCGACCAACGCGCACGTTCATCCCGTCGACGATCGCGAGTGTGAGGGGTAGTCGAATGCGGAAGGTGGTGCCGCGACCGCTGCGCGATTCCACCTCGACGCTGCCTCGCAGTGATTGGATCGCCTTTTTCACGACGTCGAGACCAACACCGCGCCCAGAAATCTCGCTCAGCTCGGAAGCGGTGGAGAAACCCGGCAAGAACAGCAAGTCGTAGATCTCGCATTCACTCAGGTTTTGACCGCGACTCACGAGCCCGCGCTCCTCCGCCTTGGCCAGCACACGCGCGCAGTCGATGCCGCGCCCGTCGTCCGCAATCTCGATCAGCACGTGACCCTCGCGTTGCGTTGCAGACAGGCGAATTTGACCTGACGCGGGCTTGCCCTGCGCGACGCGCTCGGCGGGGCCTTCTAGCCCGTGCGAGACGCAGTTGCGCAACATGTGCTTTAGCGGATCCATCAGCGAGTCGATGACCTTCTTGTCGACCTGCGTGGCGCCGCCATGGATGCTGAAGTCGAGCTGCTTATCGAGCTCCTTGGCCAAGTCGCGCATCGGCCGGCGGAAGCGTTCGAACGTATCTTGGATCGGCAGCATGCGCAGGCCCATCACTTGGTCCTGCAGGTCGCGGCCGAGCACTTCCAAGCGTTCCACGGCGGCGGCGGCGCGCGAGCTGTCTCGCACCTGAGAGATTCCGATCACGAGCTCTCCGACGAGATCCAGCAGTCGATCGAGCTTCTCGGCGTCGACGCGAATCGTGCTGCCGCGCTGTTTCCCGCTAGTCGCTGCGCCGGCTTTTGGCTGTGCGCCACGCTGCGCTGGTGTATCTGCAGCGGCCGTGACCTGCGCCTTCGCTGCTGGCTTGCCAAGCTCGCGCATTTGGATGTTTTCCTCGTCCACCGACAGGAAACACACTCCCATCACGCCCATCGGACCGGAGTTGGTTCGCAACGTGACGCGCAACCCGAGGTGGCATTGATCCGGCGCGAGCTCCGGCAGCGGTGGTACACGCTCGAACAGTGTCTCCACACTGAGCAGCTCGCCGAGCATGCCCAGCTCAGCCAAGAACGTGGTGACATCTTCCTCGCCTTTCCAGAAGTCGGGACGGAAGTAGACCTGCACCTCGATTTCGCGCTCCTCGAGCGATGAAGCGGCCTGGAGCTCTTCGGCGTCGCACAACAGCATCAGCTCGTTGAGCGCAAGCTCGTACTCTGGCGTCGCTTGGAAAGCGTCGCCGCGCGCGAACGTCTCCGCCGTGGCCTTGAGCACATCGAACGCGCCGAACAGCGTCTCGACGACGGTCTCGTTCACTGTGAGCGTGCCGGCGCGCAAGCGATCGAGCACGTTTTCAGCGGCGTGCGTCAGGCGCACGAACTCACTGAACCCCACCATGCCTGCGTTGCCCTTCAGGGTGTGTGCAACGCGAAACAGTCGGTCGACGCAGTCGCGAGAATCTCGAGATGATTCGAGCTCGAGCAGGCCCTCCTCGAGCGCCGCCAACAGCTCTTCTGTCTCACGATGAAAAGTCTCGACTAGCTGGTCGGTGGTCATGCGGTGTTCGTCGGGTTTTGCTGCGAAACGGCCGCAGCTCGCCGCCGATAAGCTGTGGAGCGAGCCGCGAGCTGACGGATCTCAGCGGAACACCAGCCACGTTCGAGCTCCTCCCACGGCGAAGCAGGATGAAATCGCTGGGTTTGGTGTAAGCCATGCGACGCTATCGCAGGGGTAACGCGTGAGCGGCAGCGTACGCACGTGAGGATTCGAGCCCGTACGATTCACGACGCCGCTCAGGTTGTTACAAACCTCGCTAGCCGCTTCCACCATGTCGCTGCTTGGCTCACCCTGGTCGATCTGCTCCTGAATCGCGCGCGCGGGTATGCCGAGCAACGTGCCGCCAAGGGTTGCCACGCTGCGCGCTTCCAGCACGAATGCGCCCACCTCTCGATTGTCATCGTCGAGCAGGGCCGCGACGTAGAGTAGGCCTGCCGCGGAATCGAGCGCCGCCAGCTTGTCTTTGGAGGCTTCCGGATTCAGATCGGCGCCGACCAGGTCCGTCAAGCAAGCGAACAGCTCTTCTGCCTTGGGCAGGTCGTATTGGGAGCTCGCTTGCGCCTCGGCCTCGCTTTGCTGCACGCTCGCCGGTACCGGCGATTGCGCCGACGCGAGCGTCTCTTGCAACGCTGGCGCTGGTTGCGAGAGCGCCCGGGTATCTATTGCCTTTGGCAAGCGCAAAAGCTCCAGGCGGCTGGCTTGCACTGCCTGCGGCGGTGCTTCTGCGAAGCGCGCTACGAAGGCGCGCCGTTCGAGCTCCGCTACGCGCGCTCGCAAGCGTTGATGCGAAGCGCGCAGCCTCATCATCTCCGTTCGCAGCTCGTAGAGAAGCTCGAGCTCTTTTTCTCGCAGCGAGTCCGCGCCGTCCCCGAAGTCCTGATCGTCCGTCTCTAGCCATTCTCCGTGCTGAGCTCCAAAGGTCTGATCCGGATACTCGGGCCGCGTCCGCATGAGAGCCGCGGCTCGCTGTTTCAAATGTGGCTCCGCGTTCTGAAGGTAATGCAATATCGTCTCTGTCCCCACGAACTGTCTCGATTGCGGGCGGAGCACATGCCGATCGAGAGCGACGAGTTGCTTCTTCGACAAAATCCAACGCCCACCCCGGTACGCGAGCCGATAGCTCGCGGCGAGTGACAGCTCAGCAGCGGACGCGTTGGCGTTCGCTTGGCTGGCTGCTCGAGAGTGTGGCGACATGGCTCGGCCAATGTGCAAGCCGAAGGCCAACGTGCGGTGCGTAGCGAAACACCAGATTTCTAGGGGAACTCAGCGCATCGCGTGCGCTGGACTGTCCGAGATTCGAGAAACGCGGGAAGGCGAGTCCGGAATCACGGACCCACAAGCGTCCACCGCGGCGGCGCAAGTGCGATGCTCAGCGAGTGGCCGCGTCGAGAGTCAGTTGATAGATGGCGGTGTTGTCGACGATTGGCAAACCGGGGTAGTGCGTCGCGTAGTTCGCCACCGCGTCCGCTGCGTAACCGCGTGCGTGCAGGGTAACGAGCTCCCCTGTGTGGTTGCCGGTGCCATAGCTCACGTCTCCATCTGGATAGGACAGGCTAGGGCTGGTTAGCTGAGTGGGCAGGTCGCCGGGACCGAGCGGCTTTTCGAGTCGCAGGTAGCTGTTTGCGTGATCGGCGGTGACCAGCAGCGTCGTGTTGCTCCAGTCTACCGTGTCGCCGGGCTCATCAACGAAGTCGACGATGGCTTGCACTGCCTCGTGGAGATCCCACATACACCCGATCATGCGCGCGAAATCGTTGGCGTGGTTCGCCCAATCGATGTCCCCTTGCTCGACCATCAAGAAGAAGCCTTTGGGATTTTGCGACAGCACTCGCAGCGCCGCGCGCGCCGCATCCTTGAGTAGGGGATTTTCCGTGCTGCCGCGTGCGACCGCCGGCACGCCGGGTGTATCGCTGGGGATCGGCGATTCGAAGTTGCCCAATGGGCCCCCGAAAACACCGAGCAGACCTCGTTTGGCCACTACGGCTTCTTCTGCCGCAGCCAGCAGGCTCACACCACCGTCGACGCCGCTCTGGCGTTCCACGTACACCCAGCGACGAGCGTCGCGGGCCGCATCGACGTCTTCGCGCAGCACATAGTTCCCCTCTTCCGGACCCACCCCGCTCCCGATGATTACGTCTGGCCGAGTCACGGTCAAAATCTCGTGCCCGATGTTGAAGTAATTGAAGCGCTCCACGTTGTGCGAAAACCAAGTTGCTGGCGTTGCGTGCGACAGCGGCACGGTCGTAACGAACCCGGTCGACATACCGTAGCGTCGCCGCAAGAATGAGGAGCTCGTTTCGAGCTCACCGCCGGGCTGATCGCCGCTGGCCCAGGCAATGTTGTTGTAGTCGGTCTTCACACCGGTGCTCATCGCGGTGCCGGTCGATGCGCTGTCCGGGTACGGCTCAAAAAGGAAGTAGTCGCGGCGCGCGGGGTAGTCCGGTGAACGTGGATAAGGCGCTTCGCCGCCAAGCTCAGGATCGTATCCAATCTTCGGATCGAACGAGGTGGGCGAGTATGGCGGACGGCCTAGCTTCGAAGCGCGAATGTTGTAGCCGCTCACGTCCCAGGTGGTGACGTACGCCTCCATGGGCAGCGCGTGAAATGAGAGCGCGTAGTCACTGCCAAACAGGTAGCGACTGGCGGCGACTTGGTGCGCGAGCTGCATGCCATCACCCACGACCACGATCACGTTACGCTGCTCGAGCGTCGTGTTCGCGACGCGGGCTCCGGCTCGAGCGCGCGGGTTCACCGGTGTCGGATCGAAATCCGCACAGCCAACCGTGGAAAGGACGATGGCGAGGGCCGTGAGAGCAGTGCGCGTTGCAAACACTTCTTCAGCATACGACCGAAGATCCGTGATTTCAGCCGCTTTTGTTAAGGCTGCAATCTTCGCCGAGTCCACCGCCGCCAGCCTGCGCAAATCGTTGGCGTTGTTTGCCGCGGTGGGTGAACGCTGGAGGAGCTTTGTTGCTATGGTCACCGAAGATGGACGACGCCATGCTCTCGAATTTGCTCGCGGCGCTCGAGGCCACGCCTGAAAATACCAAGCTTTTGTGTGTGGTGCTGCGCGCGTTGCTCGAGCGGGGTGAGGTCGAGCGCGCCCGTCGACAATTGGACCAAACTTCAGGCTTAGCCAGCGCGAGCGCCGATGAACGCGCTGTCTTCGGCCGTGTCCTCGTGCAAGCGGGTGAACCGGAGCGCGCGCTCGAAATGACGCATGGTGACGAGCCGGCCCTCGCGCTGGTTCGCGCCGACGCGCTGTCGAGGCTGGATCGCTACGACGAGGCGCTCGAGGTCTACCGCCAAGCGGTTGCCAAGAACCCCACCTTGGAAGATGCGGAGCTGTTGGCGCGGATTCAAGCGGCGAAGCCACAGAAGGTGCGACGCATTGGAGGGCCGCAGCTGCGTGTGGTGGCCAACGACGACACCGCAGCGCTCGAAGTGGCACGCTGGCTTGTGCCCGAAACGCAACGTGTCACGTTCGCGGACGTGGGCGGTCTCGATCACGTAAAGGATCAAGTCAACAAGCGCATCATCTTGCCGTTCAGCAAGCCGTCGCTGTTTCAGCGATTCAAAAAGCGCGTCGGCGGCGGCATTCTCCTGTACGGTCCACCCGGCTGCGGTAAGACTTTGCTCGCGCGCGCAACGGCCGGCGAATGCAGCGCGGCGTTTTTCAACGTCGCCATTTCGGACGTGCTCGATATGTACATCGGCGAGTCTGAACGAAAGCTGAACGCGTTGTTCGAGAAGGCGCGCTCTTCGGCTCCCTCCGTACTGTTCTTCGATGAGCTCGAGGCTCTGGCTGGCAAGCGCCAGTACACTCGCGAAGCAACGTCGAGCAAACTGGTGAGCCAGTTCCTGTCGGAGATGGATGGCTTCACGCGCAACAATCACGGTGTGCTCGTGATCGGTGCGACCAACGTGCCCTGGGCGATCGATCCGGCATTTCAGCGGCCAGGGCGATTCGATCGCGTACTGTTCGTGCCGCCCCCCGATCGCGCGGCGCGTGCTTCGATTTTGCAGCGGTTGCTCGAGCAGCGACCCAGCCGCAACTGTGACGCGATGGCTATCGCCGAGCGCACGGCGGGCTTTTCTGGGGCCGATCTCGAGAACATCGTCGAGCTCGCGAGCGACGCTGCCATCGAGTCGTCGCTTGCGCAGGGCCAGGAGGTTCCAATCGAGCAGGTGCACTTGATGCGAGCCCTGAGTGAAGCGCGACCGACGACGAATGAGTGGTTGACCACCGCCAAGAATTACGCGCGCTACGCAAACCAAGGTGGCCTCTACGACGAAGTGCTGGAGTTCTTGAACAAGCACGCGAAGGCTTGAGCATGGCGTATCGCATCGTCGATGAACCGGCGCCGTCAGCACTGAAGCAGATGACGGTGAACCCGTTTTGGCCGCTGCTCGCGTCGATGTTCGCTGGCGCGTGGCTCGCCTGGCCCTGGTTCGTGCTCAACTCCCTGGCTCTCGGACGGGGGCGCCGTTTCGATTTCGATTTGGCTGTGCTCGCGCTCGGCTTCGCTCTCAACGCTGCGTTGGTGCTGGCAGTCGAGAAGGTGCTCGCCGCGGGCATCATTCAACACCGACAATACGCGGATCTGGTGCCGCAGGCGGCTCGCCTCACCGTGCTTTATATCGTTTTTCTGAGGCAGCAGCGCACGTTTCAGCTGTTCGAGCACTTCGGCGGAGTTGGCCGAAATGGGCTCTGGATAGTTTTCGCTGGCTCAGTCGTACGCGGTCAGGTTCTGTCGCACGTGCCACCTCTGTTTCGGATGCTGCTCGCGTGATGGCTGACGACGATCTCGAAATCACGCTGGCATCGAACTATTTGATGCACGGCGCGGCGGCCAACGCGATCGAAGTGTTGAAGCGTTTGCTCTCGCGGGAGCCGGAGCACGCCGTGGCTCACTCGCTCTTGGCGCAAGCCTTGTTGAAGCAGCGCCGCTTGCACGCCGCGCTTCACGAGGCGGAGCTTGGTCTGTCGCTCGAGCCCGAGAATGCGCTGTGCCACCGCGTCATGGCGGGTGTCTACGTCGGGCACAACCAGATTGCGAAAGCGCGCGAGCACGCGCGACAGGCGTTGGAGCTCTCACCGCAGGATGCGTCTACGAACATTCAGCTTTCGGCGATTGAGCTGCTCGACGACCAAACGGCGCGTGCATTGGAGTATGCCAACGCCGCACGCTCGCTTGCTCCCGACGATCCGGACGCAATCTCGAGCGTCGCTCAGGCCGAGCTCGGCGCGGGCAACCTTGCTGCGGCCGAAGCGGCCGCGCACGACGCGCTCGAGCTCGACCCCGAGCATGCAGATTCGCTCGTTACCATGGGTGAGCTCCTACTTCGTCGCGGCGATGTCAGCGGCGCGCGTGAACACGCCGTTGCTGTTCTGTACACCGCTCCCGATCACGATGGCGCACTTCGGCTGCTGGTTGCCATCAAGACACGTCAGAATTGGTTCCTCGGCCTGTGGTGGCGAACGAATGCCTGGCTGACTCTGCGGCCGGGTCGCGCGATCTTCGTGCTGGTGTTGGCGTATCTGCTGCAGCGCCTGCTCGTCACCTGGACGCGCATCGAAGGCCACCGCATGACGTCCGAAATCGTGGCTCTGGGCTGGCTCGGGCTCTGCATTTATTCCTGGGTTGCCCCGGGTTTTTACCGACGCGCCCTCGAAAAGGAGCTCGAGGTGGTCAAGCTGCGAGCGGATTTCTGAGTCTAGCGCCGGAGCGCGGTTGTACTCGTGCTCGCCGATCATAAACTCGCGCGCGTGACCGCTCCTCCTTCATTCGTAAGCCGTCTTTGGCTGTGTTGGGTTTGTTGGTTTCGCGTTTTGTTCGACCCAGCTTTCGCCGCACGTGTGCTGGAGGCGAATTCGGACGCGCCCGCCGCGAGCTTGCCGCCGCCTGAACCAAAGCCCACGCGTAGCGAAGTAGCTGCTCCAGCCGCACCGAATCCGGCGCTGCTGTCGGAAGCGGCCGTAGATGGTGCTTTGCAGCTTCTTGGGTTGTTTCAACGCGAGGGGCGCTTGCTGGATTTTCTGCAGCAAGACGTCACCGCCTTTCCTGACGCCGACGTTGGGGCCGCGGCGCGCGTAGTGCACGAAGGTTGCCGTCGCGCGCTGAAGTCGCACGCCGAGGTGAAGAGCCTGCGCAACGAATCGGAGGGTGCTCACATTCAGGTCGCGGCGGGCGAAGTGCGCGATGTGAAGTTGGTCGGCAACGTGGCGGGCAGCGCGCCGTATCGCGGCGTGCTCCGGCACCGGGGCTGGCGCGTCGAATCGTTGAAGCTGCCGTCACGTGTCGGCGAGCAAGACGTGCGGGTGGTAGCTCCTGCGGAGGTGGAGCTCTGATGGAGCGGTTGGCCGTTGGTATTGATTTGGGCACCACACACACGGCGCTCGCGAGCTTGCCGCTTGCGGACGAAGCCGCGAAGACACGCGTGTTTCCCGTCCCTCAGTTGGTAGCGCGCGGCTCACTCGAAGCGCGGCCCTTGCTACCCTCGTGCGTGTACTTTGCGCACGAGAGCGAAGCGGCGCTGGCGTTGCCGTGGGATTCGGAGCGGCGCTTCGCTGTTGGTGAGTACGCCCGCGTGCGCAGCGCCGAAGCTGCCGGGCGGGTGATCTCGAGCGCAAAGAGCTGGTTGTGTCATCCGAGCGTCGACCGTCGCGCACCGCTCTTGCCTCTCGGCGCTCCCGAAGACGTCGAAAAGATCTCGCCGGTCGAAGCGTCGTTTCGCTACCTCGACCACTTGGTGGAAGCGTTTCGCGCCGAGAACCCGGGCGCGGGTGAGTTGGGTGAACACGAAGTGGTGCTCACCGTGCCCGCCTCGTTCGACGCCGCGGCGCGCGATCTGACCGTTGAAGCAGCCATGGCTGCTGGACTCGATAACGTCACCTTGCTCGAAGAGCCGCAGGCTGCGCTTTACGCCTGGATCGAAAGCGCGGGCGACGATTTCCGGAAGCATCTCCAGCCCGGCGACTTGGTACTGGTGGTGGACGTCGGCGGCGGCACCAGCGACTTCTCACTCATCGCGGCAGAGGAGCGCGACGGTGCGCTCGAGTTGGTGCGCGTTGCCGTCGGCGATCACATCTTGCTGGGCGGAGACAACATGGACTTGGCGCTCGCTCACCGCGTTCGTCAAAAGCTGGCGGAAGCCGGCCACGAGATCGATCGCTTTCAGCTGGCTGCGCTGACCTATGCATGCCGGAACGCCAAGGAACAGCTGCTCTCCAACACGAACCTCGACAGTGTGCCCATCGTGGTCGCTGGCAGAGGCTCGCAGTTATTGGGCAGCTCACTACGCAGTGAGCTCACGCGGGCCGAAGTCGAGTCGCTGTTGGCGGACGGGTTCTTCCCGCAGGTGGATCGCAACGCAACTCCCGCGACGCGAGCTCGCACGGCGCTCACTCAGCTCGGGTTGCCGTACGCCGCCGATCCCGCGATCACCAAGCACCTGGCACATTTTCTGCGGCGCCACCAAAACGCGAGCTCCGCCACCACCCTGTACCCGACCGCGGTCCTGTTCAACGGCGGGGTGGTGAAAGCGCCGCTCCTGCGCGCGCGTTTGTTGCAGGCTTTGAACGGTTGGCTCGCTGAGCAAGGTGCTCCAGCAGCGCGCGTGCTGCCGGGTGAAGATCCTGATTTGGCCGTGGCGCGCGGTGCGGCGTATTACGGCCGTGTGCGTCACGGGCGCGGTGTGCGCATACGTGGCGGTACCGCGCGGGCATACTACGTCGGCATCGAGAGCCCCATGCCAGCCGTGCCCGGCATGGAAGCGCCCGTAAGCGCGCTGTGCGTCGCACCCTTCGGTATGGAGGAAGGTTCTCAAGCGAGCCTGCCGCCGCAGGAGCTCGGCGTGGTCGTTGGCGAGCCGGTCACATTTCGCTTCTTTGGTTCGAGCGTGCGTCGTAGCGACCAAGCTGGCACTCTGCTCGACTACTGGCAGCCGGGTGAGCTCGAAGAGCTATCACCCATTGAGGTGACGTTGCCTTCAGAGGGCCGTAACCAAGGCGATTTCGTGCCGATTCGCTTGGAAGCGCAGGTTACCGCCGTGGGCACCTTGCGTCTCGATGCGCGCCCGCTCAATCCGCTCAGCGACGACGAGCGTTGGAAGGTCGAGCTCAGCGTGCGCCGAGCCACACCATGAGCCAAAGCTTCATCGTTGGCATCGACTTGGGCACCACCAACACGGTGGTCGCCTATGCGCGCCCCGATCAGCGCACGCCGGAAGTGTTTACGATTCCGCAGTGGGTCTCTGCATCCGAGCAGGAGGCGCTCGAGCTGTTGCCCTCTGCCCTGTACGCACCGCTGCCCGGAGAGCTCTCGCGCGAAGAAGAAGGCTGGATTGTTGGGGCTCATGCGCAGCGGCGTGGCCGTGAAGTCCCCGGTCGACAGATCACCTCCGCCAAGAGCTGGCTCTGCCACGGCGCCGTCGACCGGACCGCTCCGATTTTGCCTTGGGGTGTCGAGGCGAGCGCCGACTTGGAGAAGCTCTCGCCAATCGACGCCAGCGAACGTGTGCTGCGCCACGTCGTGCGCGCTTGGGATCGCGCGTTCCCAGAGCATCCGCTGGCCCAGCAATCCATCGTGCTCACCGTTCCCGCTTCGTTCGACGAGGTGGCACGCGAGCTCACTGTGCTCGCTGCCGAGCGCGCCGGACTCAAGGTGCGTCTACTGGAAGAGCCGCAAGCCGCTTTCTACGATTACCTTGCACGAGCTTCGGCCAGCGATCTGGATGCGCTTGTGAGTGACGGTCGGCAACGTGCAACCGTGCTGGTCTGCGATGTGGGCGGCGGCACGACGGATCTCACGTTGATCGACGTTGCGAACGTCGATGGCAAGCGGGAGCTCGAACGCGTAGCAGTCGGCGGGCACTTGCTCCTTGGCGGCGACAACATCGATCTCGCCTTGGCGCATCAGTGCGAGCGAGCGCTGGTGACAGCTCCCGAGCGCTTACCAATCGAACGCTTCAATCAATTGGTGCTCGCGTGCCGTGCCGCCAAGGAGCGCCTGCTGAGCAAGAACCCGCCCGAGAGCGTACGCATTAGCGTGGCGGGCTCTGGCTCGGCGTTGGTGGGCAGCACCTTGAGCACCGAGCTCACGCGCGAGAGCGTCGAGCAGCTGGTCTTCGAAGGCTTCTTGCCGGAGGTATCGCGCGACGCCGAACCGCAACGGGCACGCGGCGCTCTGCGGGCGTTGGGCCTGCCCTACGAAGCCGACGCAGGCATCACTCGGCACCTAGCCAGCTTTTTTGCGCGGCACTCCGAGCAAGCGGCGCCGCAAGCGCTGCTCTTCAACGGAGGCTTGTTCCGCGCTGAGCGAGTTGCCGAACGCGTGCGCGCCATTGTGAGTAGCTGGGGTGGGGAAGAAGTCAGGTTGTTGCCGCAGCCACATCCGGATCTCGCCGTGGCGCGTGGTGCAGTGGCGTACGGCCTAGCGCTACTGGGCCATGGAGCGCGCATCGGCGGCGGAGCTCCGCACGGATTCTACATCGCGGTGGATGCCGAAGGTGAGCAGCGCGCGCTGTGTGTCGTGCCACGGGGCGCGCGCGAAGGCGAGCGCCATGTCGCGCACAGCGCGGGCCTGGTTTTGCGGGTCGGCATGCCAGTACGCTTCGAGCTCTTTGCGGCGGACACACGTGAGGTGCACGCTCCCGGCGAGATCGTTGCGATCGATCCCGAGCGCTTCTTGGCTTTGCCCCCACTCACGACGCGCATCGAGGCGAGCGATACGGCGGAGGGCGGCGCGAGTGAGATCGACGTGGCGCTGGAAGGAGAGCTCAGCGCGATCGGCACCTTGGACTTGGCCTGCGTCGAACAGGTGCCAGCCGGCGTTCCAGCGCGGCGTTTTCGTTTGGCGTTCGATCTGCGTGCTTCCGAAGCTCAGCGGCGTTCCGAGCGGCCGCGTGAGTCCTCGGCTACGCCACCAGCGTCTTCGCTACCGCCTGCATCAGCTGCGCGCGAGCCTGCTTCTGTCGGCGGGCAGCGTTTGCAGCAAGCCGAGGCGCTGATTCTGCGCGTTTTTGGCAAAGGTCGCAGCGACGTGAAGACGCGCGAAACCAAGGATCTCCTGCGCGAGCTGGAGCGTCTTTTGGGTGAACGCCGCACCTGGAGTGCCGAGCTGAATCGCGGCTTGTTCGACATCGTTGGTCCGCTTCACGCAGCGCGGCGCCGCTCGGAAGATCACGAGCGCATCTTCTGGATGTTGGCAGGCTACTGCTTACGTCCGGGCATCGGTCATTCGGGCGACGAGCGCCGGGTCGCATTGCTCGCGCCCTTGTTCGAAGCAGGTCTCACATTTGCTCAGCAGGCGCGCGGCTGGCAGCAGTTCTTCATCGCGTTTCGTCGCGTCGCAGCCGGGCTCGACGAAGCCACGCAAATTGCTATGCGCGAGCTGATGGATCCGAGCCTCGCGCCGGCCGAGGCCAAGCTGAAGAAGCCCAAGCAGTTTCGACCGCTGGCTCCCGAAGAGATGTTGGAGCTCGCTGCTTTTCTCGAGCGTGTGCCCGTGCCTTTGCGCATCGAACTCGGCGGCTGGTTGCTGGAGCGCACCTGGTCGAGCAAAGATCCGCGACTGTGGGCCGCGATCGGCCGCATCGGCGCGCGGGCTCCCACCTACGCCAGTGTAGATCACGTGCTCCCTCCCCAAACGGCGGAGCGCTACTTGGACCACTTGTTTCGCGAGCGCTGGCAAGACATGCCGTCGGCGCCGCGCGCTGCCACGGAGCTTGCGCGCGTGACGGACGATCGTGCGCGCGACGTGAGCGAAAGCATGCGCCGTGAAGTCGAGAAGCGGCTTGCTGCCGTGAACGCGCCCGCCGAATGGATTGAATGCGTGCGCAACTTCGTACCTGTTGCTGCCAACGATGGCGGGCGTTGGTTCGACGACGATTTGCCGGTGGGCTTGCTGCTGAAGGGCTGAGCCAACTCGGCTTCGGCTCAGGACTCCGGCTCGGATTCTAGGCAAGCAACCACCGCCTCGAACTCCTTGCGCCCGGCTTCACTCATGCGCATCAGCGCGTGGTGCGCGTCCAGCATCGTGCGGCGCAGCTCCACGCTCGAAGGCGAGGGCGTCTCGATGGTCTCGAGATCGGGCTCGCAGTCTTGGCGATTGCTCGGCAAAAGCTCGAAGGTGCGATCGAAGCCCATGCTGCGCAGCACCACATCGATGTCTTCGTTGCCCGAGATGATCACGCTGTTGGCGGCGCCCTTACTCACCAGCCGCTCGTTGACCCGCGCCATCAGCCCCAAATTCGTGCTGTCGAGTGAGCTCGCGCAGCTCAGATCGAAGACCAATCCGGACACGCCGCCGTCATCGATCAGGTGATCGACGAAGTTCTGAATTCCCGGTGCCAACAAGAAATTCACCGTGCCGAAGTAGCGCAGGACGTGGACACCTTCCTTTTGCGCATGCGTCACGTGGCCGCTAGTCATGATGCGTCCTCCCGTTTGACGAAGACGATTGCGATGTCGTCACTCAGCGCGGTGCTCTCGCTGAGCCCGAGTGGTCTCGTAAAGTCCTCGATGGTGTGCGCGCTCTTCAGCAGCTCGGCGATCTCGTCACGGCGCGCGCGCTGAGTCTTCTTGGGGGCGAGCTCGAGCACTCCGTCGGATACCAATAGCATCCGAGCGCCAGGACCGAGCTCTGCTTCTCCAGTGCCGAAGCGGCCACGCCCCGGTAAGTTCAGAGGCCGGCCACTGGACTCGAGCTCGAGCACTTCCGAACCGTTCACGACGAAGGGGAAGGGAAACGCGCCCGCGTTGCAATACACGAGCTTGCCGCTGCTGAGCTCCACCACTGCGTAGAACATGGTGACGTGCTTGGCGATGGATAGCGAGGCCAAATCGGCGTCGAGGCTCGTGAGAAACTGCTGAGGATGCAGCAGCGTTTCGTCGCCACGCGAAAGCAATAGCTCGCGGTACTTGCCGACCAGGGTGGTCAGAATCGCAGTGACGAACGCCGACGCCGCGCCGTGACCGGCTACGTCCGCCAAGTAGATGCCGGCGTAACGCTCGGTGATCTGGAAGTAGTCGAGGAAGTCGCCGCTCAAAAGCTGAGACGGGAACAAGCGGCGATGACAGATGAGCGGCGCGATATGACACCCATCCGGTGGTAACAGTTGAAACTGCAGTTGCCGCGCGGCCTGCTCGTCGTTGCGCAGCTCGCGTAGCGCCGCGGTCAGCCGTTGATTGGTGCGCCGCAGGCTCTCGCCGTACTCGCGATTCTGACGCAGAAGCTGCGAGCGCTCGACGCCGCGGCGCGCTGCGCGAATTAGGAGCTCGTTATCAGCCAACGGCTTGCCAACGAAATCCCACGCGCCACGCCGTAGCGCCTGAACTGCATCGTCCATTGTGCCCTGGCCGGACACGACCACCACGGGCGTCTCTGGGTGCTCCGCCACCAGCGCGCTCAGCACATCGAGGCCGTCCATGCCAGGCATGCGCAAATCCAGGAACACCATGCCGGGGGAAAGCTCGCGGCAGCGGGCGATTCCGGACTCGCCGTCGATCGCCTCGTGCACCCGCAAGCCATCACGCTCCAGTACCCGGCGGAAGACGCGACGCACACCATCGTCGTCGTCGACAATCAGCACGGGGGGCTCGTCAGTCATGAGAGCTCTCTAGGATAGAGGATCGAATTGTGACAGGGGGCGCGGACGCGCGCCTCACATAGCACATCGACGAATTTCGCCGTGGCAGTCTTGCTGAAACGGGCGTGTGACGAAAGCCGTGTGGTGTACACTCCCCATTCTGCGCGAAGTCAGCACGCACGGTATCCGTCTCGTCTTGAGCACGCTCGAGCGGCTTGGGGTCCCGATCCGTCCCATTCTTGCGCAGCTGCCCGTCGAGGAGCGCGAACTCCGCACCCCTGGAGGCCGCGTAGACTGGGACGTCTGGGTCGATCTCATCGAAGCGGTCGATCGCCAACTGGGTGAACTGGGCGGCTTCGACATGTTGTCGGCTGCTGTACAGACCTCGCGAGCGCACCCATTCCAAGCGGTCGCGCGGCTGCTATCGAGTCCGTTATCGCTCTACCAGCTGAATTCCCGCTGGGGTGTTCCCAACCAGTACAGGCACATGCGCTCGACCTGCGAGCCGCTGTCGAACGGGCGCCTGCGAGTGACGCTCTCGATCCCGCCTCACTACCGAGGCTCCTCGCTGGTGTTCAGGTCCTCGCTCGGCATTCTGCGCAACCTGCCCACCTTGATCGGTCTGCCGGCGTCCAGCGTCGAGTCTTACGAGGTCACCTCTCACAGCTTGAGTACCGTGCTCGCGCTGCCTGGTTCGCGCACGCTGTTCTCGCAGGCGCGCCGCGTGGGTGAACGCCTGCTCGGGCTCGGCTCGGTCTTGGCGCAACTCGGCGAACAAGAAGAGGAGCTGGGCGAGAAGAGCGCGATTTTGGAGCAGCAGCTCGAAGAGCAAAAACGCATCGAGAGCGCGTTGCGCATATCGGAAGAGCGTTGGCGCGCTCTCGCGCAAAATGTGCCCGGCATCATTCTGATCTTGTCGCATCGCGGCGAGCTGATTTCGGCTAGTCGCGCGTTTCGCGGCATCGCCCCCGAAGCTTTGATCGGGCGCGCCCTCGCCGACTTGGTCGAGCCAAATCATCGCGAGTTGATAGGCGACGCCATCGGGCAGGTTCGGGACGAGCTGCGCATCGTCGATGTACGATTTCAGATCGGCGCTGGCTTGGAGGAGACCTGGTACGCCTGTCGCCTGGGACCAATGGCGAGTGACGGTCCACACCCATTGCTATGCGCGTTCTTGACCGACATCACTGAACGTTTGCGTGTGGAACGCGAGCTCAAGCTGCGCGAGGAGGAGCTGTCGCGCAATCAACGGTTGGAAGCACTGGGTCGCCTGGCAGGCGGTGTGGCTCACGACTTCAACAATCTTCTGACTGTGATTCGCGGTGGCGCGGAACTTTTGTTGAGCGGGCCCGGGCTCGATCCCGAACAACGTGAGGAGGTCGAGGAAATCGATAAAGCCGCCGACCGTGCCGCCACGCTCACGCGTCAGCTCCTGGCTTTCAGTCGCCAACAGGTGATTGCTCCGCAACAACTGCAACTCACCCAAGTGATCCAGAGCGCTCGCCCCATGCTGGAGCGCCTCCTCGGTGAGGACATTCAGGTCGAGCTCACCGCACACAGGGAGCTACCGCTAGTACTGCTCGATCGTAGCCAGATGGAGCAGATCTTGATGAACCTGGCCGTCAACGCGCGTGATGCCATGCCGCGCGGAGGCACGCTAGGAATCACGATTGAATCCGTGCAAATCAGTGAAGCGGCTGCCTTTCAGGAGCGGTTGCCGGCGGGGCGTTACGTGCAGCTCAGTGTGAGTGATACGGGCCTCGGCATGGAAGCCGATATCAGCGCGCGCATTTTCGAGCCGTTCTTCAGTACAAAACGCGCCGGGGCCGGCACCGGCTTGGGGCTCGCGATCGTGCGTGGCATCGCCGCACAGAGTGGCGGTGACATCTCCGTCGACAGCGAGCTCGGCCGTGGCACGACGTTCCGGTTGCGCTTTCCGGCGTGCGACGGAGTGCCGGTCGCGCTCGAAGTGGAGTCCGCGCCTATCGCGCTGCGCGCCGCCGAGAATGCCACGATCTTGGTAGTGGAGGATGATGGTCAGGTGCGCGCACTGGTGGCGAAAGTGTTGCGCGCCCGAGGTTACCGAGTAATCGAGAGCGGGAGCGCCGCCGAAGCGCTGGTGCTGTCTGCACGTGAGCACATCGATTTGGTTCTCACCGACGTGGTAATGCCCGAAATCAGCGGACCGGAGTTGGCACGTCTGCTCGGGGAGAGCCATCCGCAGATTGCCGTATTGTTCATGTCGGGGTATGCGGAGCACGAAATCGTGCATCGTGGCATCGTAAATCCCGACGTTTCTCTGTTGTCCAAGCCGTTCAGCTCCGATGCTCTAGTGCGCAGCGTGCGCGAAGGCCTCGAGCGCGGAGCGCGCGCGCAGCGCAAATCGAGCTGAGGTTTCGGTGTCGAACGCTTCGTTGTTCGCGCCAGTATGCTCGATCACGCCAACGCGTCGCCGGCGCTTTTTATGGGCCGCCTGGTGGACTCGCGAACCATCGCGATCACCCTTCGTCAAGCCCGATGCGGCACGCGGCGGTGCCCGCACGCGCGAGGAGGCGCTGAGCGAAGCCGAGAAGGCCGCGGGCTGCCGCCTAACGCAGATCGACGGGTCCTGGGCCAGGGCCTGGGCGCGTGTCCTGGTGGGAGAAGCTCCTTTCGCTGAGCCGAGCGCAAGAACCGAGCGCCCCAAGCGCCTGCCGGGATCTCGCGAAGAGAGACGACCTACCTCGGCGTACCAGGTCTTGGGCATCGATTCGCGTGCGAGCCTCGAAGAGATCAAGCGCGCCTACCGCAAACGCGCGCTGGAAACTCACCCCGACCGAGGCGGTTCCAACGAAGCATTTCGCGCCGTGCAGTCGGCTTTCGAAAGAATCCAACTCAAGAAGCGTCGTCCACGACACTAGCCAACGTCGGGTCGCGCGATGGGCTAGACTCGGTGAGCCATGCCGGCCACCTCCTTCAGTCCGCGTTGCAGCAGCTGTGGCCAGCGCGCCCCGATCGTGTTTCGTGGACTGGAGACGCGCTGCGCGGCGTGCGACGCAGTGCGCTTGCCGCTTGCTCCCAGCGTCTCTCTGGCGGGCCAACCTGCGCGGGTCGGGGGCGTTGCTGCGCGTGTGTTGGGCTGGGCCGCGTTGATCATCGGGCTCAGCAGTGCTTTGGCGCTGTTGCTGCTGCTGCAGTCGATCTGGCCGGGTAGTTTCGTTGGTTACGCGTTCGCGTTGCCCCTCGGCGTCGCAAGTCTGTTTTTCGGTGTGCTCTTGATTTTGGGGGGGCGCAGCTTGCAAAAACGTGGCTCGGCGAAGCAGCTCCGGGTGCGCCGCGAGGCGATTCGAGCTTTGATCTCACATCGCGGTGGCTCCGTTACATCGAGCGAAGCAGCCAACGCGCTCGGCATCGACGAAGCCGAAGCCGACGCGCTGCTCACTGACATGTCGCGCGAAAGTGCAACTAGTGTGCGGCTCGATGTCGACGACGACGGCAGCTTTCGTTACGATTTTCGCGGTGATGACGCGCGCTATCGCGTGCTCGAGGAGCAGGAGCAAGCCGCCGCTTCTGCCGCGAGCGAGCCGGAAAGCACCAACGCACGACGCTCGCGAGCTTGACGGGATTTTAGCGCGCTGCGCTGTCGTCGCTTGCTGGCTGCGAACGCCTCGTGCCTGGCAATAGGCGAGCCAGAAAATCTGGAATTATCGAGCCGAGCGGCGCGGGGGTATGCGCAAAACGCTCGATCATCGTCGCGTAGAACGCCGGCACCGCGCGTCCGCTCAAGAGCGAGCCGTCTGCGACGACGTCTCGATCGATGAAGCGGCCGCCAGCGTTTTCCAGATCGGTTCTCAACGAGGGTGCGCCGGAGACGTCGTGGCCTTCCACTAGATCGGCCTCGACCAACAAGCTTACGGCGTGGCCCAACACTGCAATCGGCTTGTCACGCTGAGCGAAGCGCTGCACGAACGACACCGCGCTCTTCGTCGCGCGCAGCGCGTCCGCGTGCCAGGTTCCGCCGGGCACGAACAGAGCGTCGAACTCACCGGCGTCGACAGCGTCGAGTGGCGATTCCACCCAGTGTTCACCGGCCATCTCGAACTGGCGAAAGCCCAGGATGCGGCCCGGTTTGGGCCCAACCACCAGGCAGTGAGCGCCAGCGCGCGACAACGCTTGCCGCCCATGCAGGAGCTCGTCCAGCTCCACTCCATCCGTCGCTAAAATGGCCACGCTGCGCATTTCGAGGACACGCTTTTCACTGCTCGAGTCGTTACGAAGGTGGCTGTTCATGGCTGCTCCTGCGTCGGTCCCCGAGACAATTGCAGCTCTCGCGCCAAACCGCGGAAATCGTGAGCAGTGCGGAATTGCGCGTCGAAACGCCGAATACGCCGCTTTGCGTCGAACACAGCTGCCTCACTGCGGCTCTCTTGTGGCGCGTGGACGCTGCTGCCGCACTTCAGTCCGGGAAGTTTCGTGCAGGAGTCGCGTGGCACGGCGAGTGCACAGCGCGTGCTGGGCGACGTCGCTCGTTCTGGTCAGGTCCGGTGAGCGTGCGCGCACCAACGAAACCAGAAGGAGACAACGACCATGCAAACGAATCCGAACAACTCTCAAACTATCGAGCAGCTGAACTCATTTTTGCGCGGAGAGCTGTCAGCTGTTGAAACCTATCGGCAAGCGTTGGAAAAAATTGGCCCTACCTCGCCAGTGGCCACTCAACTGCAAGCCTGTGCGCGGTCGCACGAGAGTCGGGTTCAAATGCTCGCTCAAGAGGTGCTGCAGCTTGGTGGCGAACCCGCGAAGAGCTCCGGCGTGTGGGGCACTTTCGCCAAGCTCCTCGAAGGTGGCGCGCAGGCTTTCGGCGAGAAGGCCGCGATTTCCGTGCTCGAAGAAGGTGAAGATCACGGGCGCGACGATTATCGCCGAGATCTCGAGTCGCTCAGCGCACCTGCCCGCCGCTTGATCGAAATGCACGTTCTGCCCGAGCAGGAGCGCACGCATCGCACCCTGAGCAGCATCAAGAGGTCGCTTTCCTGAGAGCGCTCGTAACAAGCGTGGAGGAAGGGATTATGCAGACGTCCAAACTATTGCTGAGTTCCGCGGTTTTCGCCCTGGCGGCAGCGTGTTCATCACGTAACGCTCCGCCTGCTGCGTCCGCCGACGCCAAGGCTGCGATTAGCGCGGCCGAGGCTGTGGGCGCTCAAAGCGAGCCGCAGGCGGCTTTGCACCTGAAGTTGGCTCGCGACCAAACCACCAAGGCCGACGCGCTGGCGCGTGACGGCAAGGATGAAGAAGCGCGTGCCATGATCGAACGCGCCAAGATTGACGCGGAGCTCGCGCTGGTTCTCACCCGCGATGCCAGCGTACGTGCTCAAGCCAACAATGAAGCGCAGCGATTGCGCGAGCTCGAGCAGAACAACTGAACTTCGACAAACGAGTCAGGAGCTTTTTCAATGAACAGTGTCATCTGCAAACGAGCCGCGTTCGGCAGCCTGTTGCTCGCCATGGGCTGCGCCAGCACCGGCCCGACCCCGGAACTCGTGGACGCACGTCGCGCCTACGATCAGGCGCGCATGTCGCAGGCCAAGGATCTCGCGCCCGACAAGCTGCAGGGCGCCCGTGAGGCTCTAGAACAGGCCGAGCGCGCCCACGGCGACGACGCTGGCTCACGCAAGGAGCGCGATTTGGCGTACATCGCTACGCGCAAATCCGAGCTAGCCATGGCGTATGGGCAGCTGGCGGCTAATCAGCGCCTGCGCAAGGAACAGGAAGAAAGATATAGCCAAGCTCAGGATCGCCTGCGTCGCAACGCCGAGCAGCGCGCGGAGAGCAACGAGCGGTCGCTGCAAGCGGCTACTGGCGCTCTGGCGCGTACCCAGAGCGAGCTCAACTCGCAGCGCAACGAAACCGCAAACGAGCGTCAGGCACGTCTAGCGGCGGAGCAGCGCGCTGATGCGGCGGTGCAGAGCTTGCGTCAGATCGCCAGCGTTCAAGAAGAGTCGCGTGGCCTCGTGATTACGCTGGAGGGCGCCGTGCTCTTCACCACGGGCAAGAGTGAGCTCATTCCGCTGGCGCAGCAGAAGCTCGATCAAGTCGCCGAAGCGCTCAAACAAAGCGACTCGCCGAAGATCGTCGTCGAAGGCCACACGGACTCGCGCGGCGCAGACGACGCCAACATGAAGCTTTCGCAACAGCGCGCCGAGGCGGTTCGCAACTATCTCGTCAGTCGCGGCGTGAAGGCGGAAAGCATCAGCGCCATGGGGCGCGGCGAGACCAATCCGATTGCCTCCAACGAGACTCCGGAAGGTCGCGCCAACAACCGCCGCGTCGAAATCATCGTGCAGCCCAAGAGCCAAGGTCAGGGCGGCCCCTCGGGCGCGGCACCGGCTTCCGGCACGTGGAACCAAGGCGGGAACAGCATGTCCGGCTCGGGTTCGAACACGGGCTCCGCCAACACCGGAAGCTCCACGCAGGGTAGAGGCACGCAAGGTACGGGTACGCAGGGCACGACACCCGGCACCAACACGCCTGGCTCCAACGCGCCCGGCCCCAACGCACCGAGCACGAACACTGGGTCCGGTACCACAGGGAACAAACCGCGCTGACTCTGGATCGGTCAACGCGGCGAACGCCCCGCGTCGAGCCCTCGGCAAGCTCGACGCGGGGCGATCACTTATTTGTGGCCTCCAACACAGTGTGCACGAAACGCTCGCAGCGTCGTTACGGAGCAACAGAGCGCCAGCGTGCACGCGCACCCCGAGGCGCGAAATTGGCGCGAGGATCAGAATAGTTGATGGCTGATCCCAGCGGCGCCAGCGCACAGGCCAACCGCGCTCCAGAACCAGCGCCAGGCGCGACCTGAGCGGCCCGCCTTGTCTGCATGCTCGCGTTCGTGTGCGGGCTTGCGAGGTGGTGTATGGGCCGAAGGAGGTCGCGCTGCTGGCGTTTGGGAGAGCGCTTCGAACTCTTCCAGCGTTTCGATTGGCTCCGGCTCCTCCCAATCGAATTCATCCATCGATTGCAGTACGTCGCGGTCGCCAGGAAAGAGTTCGTGCATCCACTCGGAAAGCTCGCGGTGCCGCACTACGCGGCGCTCCGCTGCCATGAACGCCCAAAGTTCGCGCCCAAACTCCTCTGCCGACTGAAAGCGCTCAGCGGGATCGCGCGCCAGCGCACGCAAAACCACCGCGTCCAGCGTTGGAGGCAGGCCAGGTACCAGCGCGGAGGGCGGCTGAATCGGCTGCTCGCGCACCGCCACTAACGTGGACACGTCGCTGGGCTCGCTGAACAGCCGGCGCGCCGTCAGCATTTCCCAGGCCACGACACCGAGTGACCAAATGTCGGACCGCGCGGTCGGCGCCGCGCCAGATAGGAGCTCTGGCGCGATGTAACTCATCTTCCCTTTGAGCAAACCGGGCTCGGTCTTCTCGCGGCGTGTATCGACCTTTGCCAGACCAAAATCGATGATTTTGACGAACCCGTCCGTCGTGAGCAGCAAGTTGTCCGGACTGATGTCGCGGTGGACGACCCGCGGCGGCGGATTCTGCCCTGCGCCGTGCTCGTGAATTGCCTGCAAGCCTTCACAAGCGTCGGCGAGAATGCGCGCGCAGCGAGCTGCGTGAAGCGCCGGGTTCTCCGCAGGGTTCAACAGCGGACGCAGCGCCGCCAGCGAGCGCCCTTTGAGAAATTCCATGGCAAGGTACGGAGTCCCTTCGAAGCGCCCGAAGTCCAGCGCGCAGCACACGTGCGGATGTTGCAGCTGTGCTGCCAGACTGGATTCGTTCTCGAACATGCGCACGAAATCCGGGGCATTCGCGAACTCGTCGTGCGGCACTTTTACGGCGTAGAAGCGCCGAACCGCCCCGTGTCCCGCTTCCGCTAAGTACACACGCGCCATCCCTCCCGAGCCAAGAAGGCCGTGCACGCGATATTGCCCCAACCGCCGCGGAATGGCCCCGCTGGTTCGCGCGCTGGCAGCAGGGAGCGTTTGTTCCGCGCCGACAATTCGGCTCGAAGACGACTTCGAAGCGCCTAAGTTAGTATTCACGTCCTTCGGCGAAGCCAAATTCATGCCGAGCGGCTGGTCGTCAGCTCGGTTGCGAGCACTCCGCGGAGCGGCGCACTCATTGCCTCCGTTCGTGTCCCACCGCACGAAATCCGCCGAAATTTGAGGCAACGGAGCTGTCGACGGGGCGGCGGGGCTCTACAAATACGCCACTATGAGGCATTAATGCATGTGCCCGGCACCGCAAAACGCGCGCAAAAGCGCAGAATGCCACTGGCACGTTAGCTGCACAAGGGTGTCCCAACTACAGGACCGCCACAGGTAACCGAGGAATGGGCATGAAGGAACGAGTACTGATCGTCGATGATGACCAGAGCCAGTGCGACCTGTTCGCGATGGCTCTCGAGCGACATGGCTATGAACCAGCCAGCACCACCTCCCCGCGCGAGGCGCTCGAGCTCGTTGCGCGCGAGCCCTACGACGTTGTCGTAACCGACCTCGGGATGACCGAGATGGATGGGCTTGAATTGTGCGAGCGAATTCTAGGGACCAGTCCCGACGTGCCCATCATCGTCGTGACTGGACAAGGCAGCATGGATGCAGCCATCAGTGCGATGCGCGCAGGGGCCTACGATTTTCTCACCAAGCCGATCGATGCGAAGGTGCTCGGGCTCAGCGTAGCTCGCGCAGCGCAACACCGTCGCTTGAACTCGGAAGTGAAGCGTCTGCGTGAGGCGGCGGTCGTGCCCGCTCCCGACGGCCTCTTCGTGGGCGAAAGCTCATCGATGAAGCGCGTGGCAGAGCTCATCGCGCGCGTGGCACAGAGCGACGCTTCCGTTCTCATTCACGGCGAGACCGGCACCGGCAAAGAGCTGGTCGCGCGAGCGCTGCATGCGGCGAGCACACGCAAGGAAGGGCCCTTCGTTGCGATCAACTGCGCGGCAGTGCCAGCCAACCTGCTCGAGAGCGAGCTCTTCGGCCATGCGCGCGGCGCCTTCACCGACGCCAAGACGCAGCGCCAAGGTTTGTTCGTGCAAGCCTCTGGCGGAACTCTGTTCCTCGACGAAATCGGCGAAATGCCGCTGGAGATGCAGGCCAAGCTGTTGCGCGTCTTGCAGGAGCGCCGGGTGCGACCGATTGGCTCCAACATCGAGGTGGAGTTCGACGCGCGTGTCGTGGCTGCGACTCACCGCGATCTCGACGTGGAAGTCGAGAAAAAGCGTTTCCGAGAGGATCTCTTCTACCGCATCAACGTCGTGAAGATCGATGTGCCACCGCTGCGCGAGCGAGGCAGCGACGTGCTGCAACTCGCAAGCTTCTTCCTGCGCAAGTTCGCCGAGCGCAGTGGTCGCGGTAAGTTGTCGCTTTCACCTCAGGCCGCCGAGCGCATTCTGTCCTACAATTGGGCAGGCAACGTGCGCGAGCTCGAGAACGCGATGGAGCGCGCAGTGGCGCTCGCGCGTCTCGATCAGATTACGGTCGAGGACTTGCCAGAGCGAGTGCGTTCCTATCGCGCGGATCGTTTCGTGCTCTCCGCCGATGATCCCAAGGAAGTGTTGTCGCTCGAAGAGATCGAACGTCGTTACATTTATCGGGTGATCAAGATTCTGGGCGGCAACAAGGCGCGTGCGGCGGAGCTACTTGGCCTCGATCGGCGCACGCTCTATCGTCGACTGGAGAAGTACGAGGGCCGCGGCGACTCTCGGCAACCGCCGGAGCGTCCCGCGGGCGAGGCGTAAATGGGTGAAGCCGGCGCCGAGAAATACCTCAAGACAGAGTTTCTGGAGCGAATTGCTCACGAGTTGCGTGGCCCGGCGGGGGTCACGCTGGGGGCGCTCGACGAACTGGATTTGGCGCTCGGCTCGGATTCTGCTCGGGTGGCAAACCTAATCGCGATGGCGCGTCGTAGTGTGCAGCGTGTGCTGCGCACTGCGGAGCGCTTGCAGCGTACTGCGCAGCTGGAAGCTGGCGAAGTCGATTGGCAGCGCGAGACACGCGATCTGCGCGACGTGGTGCGCGCGGCGATCGTCAGCGTGGAAGGGCTCGAAGCGCGCAAGGGCATCAGCGTCGTGGTCTCGCTGCCGGACTCGGCGTGTCCCGCCGAAGTGGACCTAACTTGGGTGACTGCGGCCTTCAGCGAGCTTCTGCTCAATGCGATCCGCAACGCCAAGACCACGGCGGAAGTCAGCGTTACGCAAAGCGGCGCTGAGGTTCGCGTGACGTTCAGCGATGACGGGCCCGGTTTTTCCGGACCTGTGAACAAGCGCTTCACGCCTTCTGGAAGGCGGCAGGGCCTCGGGGTGTCGCTCTCGCTGGTGAGCGACGTCGCAGAAGCACACGGCGGTAAGCTGATCATCGATCAGCAAGAGGGTGAGGATCGCAAAGGGGCGCGAGTGCACCTCACGTTTCCACTCGCCGACGCCGGATAGGACTTTGGTGTGGACGCGCTCGAGCCCGATCTGTGCGGTCAGTGGAAGGTCTTTTTGGCCGACGACGATGACGACACGCGCGTGCTGATGGGAGCGGCGTTGCGACGCGCAGGTTTCGACGTCGTGGAGGCCTGCAATGGTCGCCAATTGGTCGAGTGTGTTCGCGAAGATTCCACCCCGAACGCCATCGTGATTTCGGACGTGGGAATGCCCGAGCTCGACGGCATCGCGGCGGCTCGGGCCGTCAAAGGCGTGCGTCCGAGCTTGCCAGTCTTGCTGGTGACCGCCTTTGGTGATCCCGAAACGTTGCGACGAGCGCGAGCGGCGGGCGTCGCGCGGGTGATGGCCAAGCCGCTCGACCTTGCTTCGTTGGCTCACGCCGCTGGTGAGCTCGTTCGTGCGGCTTCGTAAATCATCGCCGTCGCGTTGAGTCAACGACGTGCGCGCGTGCCTGCCCCAGCGGGGCACACTTGCCCTAAAATAGCTTGTTTTTTGCGCGTTTCCGAGGGGTTACGGCCGGGTACACGGCTTGCTCCCGATCGCGCATCGAGGCCGTCGATTGCGAGGAGAATCAAATATGAACTGGGACATCATCGAGGGAAAGTGGGACCAATTCAAAGGTCAGCTGAAGAGCAGTTTCGGGAAGCTGACCGATGACGACGTGAAGAACCTCTCGGGCAAGCGCGACCGAGTGATCGGTAAGCTTCAGGAGCGTTATGGTGTGCAGAGGGACGAAGCCGAGCGCCGCGTCGACGCCTGGATCGAAGGGCTCGCCTCCGACGAGCCAACCAAACACTGATGCACGCTGAAGCAGTGTTTTCGAGACCGATGTGCTCCGGTGCATCGGTCTCGTCGCTTTGTAGACTTGCTGCTCGAACGCGGAGGTACGTCGCGTGATTGGACAAAACGGCAATGGTTCCACAACCAAGCGAGTGCCCGCTGTGTTTCGCTCGCTCTCCTCGAAAGCTTCGGAGGCGGTTGGCTCGCCCTGGGCGTTTGTGATCGCACTCTTGATAGTCGTCGGCTGGGCGCTGCTCGGACCTGTCTGTCACTACTCCGACACTTGGCAGCTAGTAATCAACACCGGGACCACGATCGTGACGTTCCTGATGGTGTTCTTACTCCAGCACACGCAAAATCGTGACACCCTGGCACTGCGGCTCAAAGTCGATGAGTTGATTCGCGCGATGGCTGGCGCGCGCAACGCGCTGCTGGATGCCGAAGATCTCGATGACGAGACGCTCATGGCGCTGCAGAAGGAGTACCGGGCGCAAGCTGCCAAAGCGCGTGAGCGACTCGAGCGCAGGCAAGCCAAGTAGTAGGTGCCGCGCGCACCTGTAGGTCGCCTCGGGAACCCACAGTTCGATGGCACGGATAGTGCTTTCGTGAGCTCGCGGAGTGACTGATGAGACTTAACGCTTCACGACTCGACCCAGAAATCGCCCAATCGCCCAAGGTCCTCGAGCCCCGTCGGCAGGATTCTCAGGTGCGGTTGAAAGCGCCTTGCCTGCCTCCTGAGCTCGCAGAAATGCCGCAAGCGCACAGCAACGCGCCGGTCGACTTCGTTGCCTTCTTGAGCGAAGAGCGTGGCATCGATCCCGGCGAAGCTTTTGCGCTGCTGTGCAAGTTGGTGGCCGAGTACCGGACGCCTGTCCGCCGCGAAATCGACGTGTTGCGTCTGTCCGCATGAGAATCCGACCGCGCTAGTAGAAGCGCCGTGTTCGTACGTAGCGCTGCATTCGCAGGGTGCGTTTCCGTCGCAAGACGTCCGTGAACGCAAACCTTCGCGGATTCGGCCTGACTGCCACGCGCGCCTTCCGTGCGAATCAGAGCCGCTTAGCGGTTGCGCCATGGCACAGCGACCGCGGCACGCTTGCCAGCTCAAGGCTGCGCAGGTTTTGCGGCGACCCGCGTCGGCTCTGTAGCGGTGGGAGGCACGCACACCGGCGGAGCGACTGGCTCCTGGTAGTCGGCAGGGCGCAACCAATTCGAGAGATCGACGCGAGCGGTTCGAACCGCGGACGAAACCGCGCGCGAAGCCGAGCCCGCGTGCACCTCTGCCTGCTTGGCAAGGTTCTCCGCATCGTACTTTACAACCTGCCAATTTGACGCCGCCAACGCAATGCACGCGGCGACGCCCAGGGTTGCTGCAATCGGCCAAAGCGCATGCGCGCGTGTGCCGACGAGCGAAGTGCGGCTGCGCACGACAGGCGCCGATGTGTCGCGGCTCTCCTCATTGCTCGGTTGCGACGGGAACGACGCGCGGGCAGGGCGCGAGCTGCCGAACGGCTCCAACGCTTGCGAGAGCTCGAGTGCAGTTGCGAAGCGTTCGTCACGATTCTTGGCGAGACAATGCTCGACGACGGCCACGAGCTCACCCGGCAGCTCCGGTCGAAGCTCTGCGAGCGATGGGGGCTCACCGCACAATACCTGTGCGCAGGTCGCTGCCATGCTCTCGGCGTCGAATGGCAGCTTGTTCGTCAGAAGCTCGTACAACACTACGCCCAGCGACCAAACATCCGCGCGTGCATCGACGGCATCCGGCGTCGAGATTTGCTCCGGCGCCATGTAGTGCGGCGAACCCAAGCTGCGGCCCGCTTCCGTAAACGAGCGACCGCTTCCCATGCTCGGCCGTTTGGAAACGCCGAAGTCGATCACCTTGAGGACTTCGCGGCCATCCGCTACGCGAGCGAGAAACAGGTTCTCCGGCTTCAGGTCGCGGTGCACGATGCCTGCGGCGTGAGCTTCTTGCATCGCTGCGCAGGCTTGGCGCACGGCATCGACAGCACGTTCGATTGGAAGTGGTCCCTCGCGATCCAGAATGTCGCGCAGATCGGAGCCCTCGAGGTACTCCATCACCATGTAGAGCACGCCACCTTTGATGCGGCCGACGTCCAGCACTTGCGCGACATTCACAGCGCGTAGCGCAGCTACGGCGCGCGCCTCGTTCAGAAAGCGCGACACCGCTTCCGGATTGTCCACGTACTCTGGACGCACCACTTTGATCGCGATGGGCTGGTCCAACGTGAGGTGCCAGCCGCGATACACGATGCCCATCCCTCCTTCCGCGATGATGCCGTCCACGCGGTAGCGCTGTGCAATCACGGCGCCAGCCGGAAAGTGAGAAGGAGTTCGATTCCGGGTAGAAGAAGGAGAGGACATGGTTCGCTCGTTGGTGCGGGGGAATCTGCAAATGGCAGACCAGCGAGCCGCCCAGGACTAAATCAGGATTCTGCGAGGTTACGCGACGTGGCGGCGCCATGGAGTCTCAACTGGGGCGAAATGGAAGATCGCGTACGGCGGCTTCACGCGAGACGAGGCGAGTTGTCCGTATAGCTGCGGACGGGCAACAGTGGCCTGCGCTTTGCAACCCCTTCGAAAAGACCCGCTACGGCGGCAGAGACAGCTCAGGGAGTTTCGCATGACTGACTACAGCACGACGCACGAGCACAAGAGCTGCGAGACCTTCGACATCATGAAGATGGGCCGCCAGGTCGTTGCCAAGCAGCGGCGCAAGCGTGCGGCTCGCGTCGCCTTGGGTAGCGCGTTGATTGCAGCTGGCGCTTTCATGCGCGGTTGGATTGGAGTGATTAGCATCGGTACCGGAACGTACGTCGTGATGTCTGCGGTGCGCGACAGCGTGAAGAGCCTGCTCGCGTCGCGACCTCGTTTGGACAGTAACGACGCCGTGGATGAGGCTTCTTGGCAATCCTTCCCGGCGAGCGATCCTCCAGCCACGAATTCCGCGCGCGCATGACGCTTGCGCTCAAACACCGAGGAGAAAGGCGATGTCGGAAGCGACCAATGCGCTCCAGCAACAGGCGGCGCGTCAGGTGATCGGTGAGGCGCTACGTGAGCTCACGGTGGTCAGTGACGAGGCTCGCTTCCAGATTCACCTGTTTTCGCTCGAGGCCAAGCGGCGCTGGAACGAGATCGAGGGCAAGCTCAGGCACCTCGAGTCACGTATTGCGGAAGGCGTCGACGAATCGCTGGCGACGACCGAGCTTTCGCGAGCCATTCGCGAGTTGTTGATAGAGCAGGGCGGGCAGGGAGCGCCATCCATGCCGGTGCGCGCCTTGATGAAAGACAGCGTGCGCACCTGCCGTGACGATCAGACTCTCAAGGACGCCGCGGGAATTCTGGCCGACGCGAAGTGCCGCGCGCTTCCCGTCGTGGACGCTGGCGGCACACTGGTCGGGATCTTGAGTGAGCGCGACATCTGCCTGGCGGCGTACAAGAGCGGAGTGACGCTCGACGCGATGCCGGTGAAGCGCGCCATGCAAAAGGATGTCGTCAGCGCCTCGTGCGAGGAAACGGTGGGCAGCGTGGCTGAGACGATGCGTCGCTTCAGGTTGCGTCACATCCCAATTACGGAACGTGACGGGCGTGTGGTGGGTATGCTGTGCTTGCGCGATCTGGCGCGCCAGTTGGAGCGTGACGCTGAGCCCAGCCTCGACCCAGCCTGGCTTGCGGCGACGGTCGTCGACATTTACGGTCGCTGAGCCTTCACGTCGCCATCTGCAAGCGCGCTGCGTCGATGTTCGGTGACGACGCGCTGCACGAACTCGATCTTCCTGCGAGCTCCGTCGCCGATTTGGAACGGATAGGCATCCTCCAGGCCCATGCTGCGGTTCAGCGCGTTGAGCACCACCGTGAGCTCGAGCCAGCGCTCCACCAACGGGCGCTGGCTCGGCGCGAGTAAGCGGGTTTCGCTTGCGCTGGTCGCGTAGCTCTCCGCGGTCTCTAGCGTATCCACCATGTGTAGGTAGTGCGCGAAGCTCTCGGCCCAATCCTCCCACGGGTGCGCTTGTGCGTAGCCGCTGACGAAGTCCGCTGACCAGTCGTTGGGCAGCCGCGCGTAGTGGCGCTTCAACGCTTCCGCATAGTCCCGGCGCTCGTCACCGAACAGCGCGCGAAACTCTTCCAGGGCGGGGGTGTTCACGAGCAAGCGATCGAAGTAGTAGTGCCCTACCTCGTGTCGGAAGTGCCCAAGCAGGCTGCGGTAGCGTTCCTGGAGCGAAACACGAGCTTGCTCACGCAAGACGGGATCCGCTTCATCGAGCTTGAGCGTAACGACGCCGTCGTCATGGCCCGTGAGCACCACAGAGTTTTCGGTGTCTGCCTTGAAGTCGAAGGCCAAGCCTCGTTCAGGGTCTTTGCTCTTCGGGGTGACCGGCAGCCCGAGCTCTGCCAAGCTGAACAATAGGCGCCGTTTCGCGGTCTCGAGCCGCGCCCATTTCACTCGATTCTCGGCAATGGAAAGGTCTGGCACGACGCGGCTGAACTGGCAGGCGCGGCAAAGCGGGTTTTCGTCGGCGGCATCGCACAGCCAGTTGCAGACATTTTCCGTGGCGTAATTTTGGCACTTTCGGCGAGGCGTTTCGGGCTCCAACTGCGCGCGCAAACTGCCGTCCGCAGCTGGCTCCAACGCGGCGAGCTTGCCCAGCTCGGGCACGAAGCCGAGCTCACGTTCACATCTCAAACATTGGACATTTTCGAAGAAGACGCGGTTCCCACAGGAGCAAAGGAATGGCTTCATGATCTGCTTGCGGACGGTCGGTGAGTGCTCGCGGCATAGTTTCGGCTGCGCTCGTTCGAAGCTTGCTTTGGGGCGGTCGCGCTGGTCGGCGCTGCTTCGTTGGAAACGGCCGTGAAGCTTCCGCCGAAGAGCAGAACGCAGCCGGCGAGGTAGAACCAAGTCGCCAGAAGCAGCAACGTGCCGAGCACACCGTAGGCGCTGTAGTTCGTGAGATGCAGCGCCGCGAACGTCAGCGGCCAACGCGCGAGGTGCAAGCCCAGCGCCGCCGCGATCCCGCCTTTCAATGCTGCAGACCAGCGCACTTGCACGTCGGGAATCACGCGATAGCACAGCGTGAGCGCGATGGTCATGAAGCCTAGGCTCGCGAGCTCGCTGCTCACGCCTGGGAACACGCGCGCGATCCGCGGAAAATGAGCGGACAGTAGCTCGATGGTGCCGAGCAGCACGCTCCCACACAAAAGCAGGAGGCCGGTCAACACGACCAGGCCGAGTGCCGTAGCGCGATCGACCACCGTACGTCGGAGTCCCTGCCAAAACGAGTCTTCGTGTGGCTTCAGCTTGAATAGCTTGCGCATGTCGGAATCGAGTTCGAGGAAGATGCCGCTGGCCGCGAAAATCGAACCCAACACGCCCACGACGATGCCCCAGGTGCTGGCGTTGTCCCCGCGCGACTTGGCCAGGCTGCTCAACGTGTCTTCCACGAGGCCGCGCACGGCCGTCGATTGGGTGGCATCGAGAGCCGACACCAATGCATTCTGCAAGCTCGGCGAATCACCGAGCACCAACTTGCCGATCGAGATGGCGACCAGCATCAACGGGAAGATCGCCGACAACGTATAAAAAGCCAGGGCTGCTGCCAGTCGATGCGCTTCGATGTCTCCGAAGCGCGACGCGGCTCGGCGGAGCCCGTCCGCCAATCCCACTAACCGGCTCTTCAGCTCTGGTTGCATCGCGCCGAAACCCTTACGCGGGTTGCTCACTTGCTGCCGCGTCGTGATGAGTGACGGGCAAGCGAGCTACCTTGCGTTCGACGAGTTGCGTGGTGAGAACCCTGGCTGCACTGATTAGCGTGGTGCGAACCAGAGTTCCGAGAAAAGAAGGCTCGGACGAGCGTTTCCGACGCGGCTTCCGCTCGCGCATGGCGGCGATTGCAACCGCTGCAACTACGGCCACTCCGATGGCGCCGCCTGCGATCAGCATAGGTCGCTTCCAATCCGAGTTGGGCGCTTTGGCGGTTCGGCGTGGTGTCGACGAGCTCTGTCGCGTGCGTTTGCCGTTGCTGGCTTCCCGTCCCTTGTTTTCGCGTCGATCTGCGTTTTGTGCGTCAGCCATGCGTCATCTCGTCTGCGGTAGGTTCTACGAAGCGCGGCGGCTCAGCGCGTAGCCAATGGCGACGATCACGGCGAGCACCACGAAGATCCCAGTGATGAACCCGGCGTTGAACACGAACTTCACTGCTTCACAGGCCGTGAGCAGGAGGGCCATGGCGCTGATTGCCGTCATCAACAAGATTCGGGAATTCACGGTGCACCTCGTACCTTTTCGCGACTGCACGTTGCGTGCCGATTCGCGTTCGTGGGTTCACACCTACAAATCCTGCGCACCTGCGGCACCGACGCGGCTCGCCAAGCGCAGTGAGGCAGCCTTGCCCGCCACGCAGAGTCTTGTTTCGAGCGGTTCATGGCACAACCTGGCGTAACAACAGCTAATGAGAAATTGGCGATCGGCAGCGCTCGTTGTCACGCCTGGCACGCACTTCGCAGTATCGAGTTCCAGCTTGCGTGACACGCCGTTGCGGTTAGCCGCGGTACGTCACCCAAAAGGAAATAGGAAAAGGAGCAGTGTCATGAAAGCCACCGTATCGAGCGTTATCCTCTCCCTGGCCCTCGGCGTCGGATGTCAGAAGTCCGCCGAGCAGAAGGCGGAAGAGCTCGCGGATACGCGGCAGCAGGCCGCTGAAAACGCCGATCAGGCGCGCCGCGAGGCCGCGGACAAGGCTGCCAGGGCCTACAACGAAGCTGACGAAAAGGTCCAGAAGGAGCAGGCAAAGGTAAATGAAAAAGCAGCCGAAGTCGCGCGCGACACCAACGACGTGCGCCTCGACGTGCGCAAGCGGGTCGAAGAGGATCTGAACAAGGTCGACAAGCGCATCGTGGATTTGAACACGAAGATCGCCACGGCCAAGACCACCAAGACTCCGCGCGCGACGCTGGAGGCTTCGCTGAAGAACATCAAGTCGAAGTCGGAATCGCTTCACCAAAACATTGCGAACATCCAGACCACGACGGAGACGTCACTCGATGCCGTGAAGAACGATCTACAATCTCAGATCGCGCAGCTCGAGAAATCCCTGGATGAACTCGAGCGCCAAGTGTGAGTGAAGTAGACCTCTCTAGTCGAGGCGGCGCCATTCAGCGTGGCGTCGCCTCGAGCAAGGTGAACGACCGTGGACAACGATCAGAGCTCTTTCGTGATCGACATTCAGAAGATTCGCGATCGCGCGCGCGCCGACATCGCGGAAGGCGCCGTGACCGAGGGATACCGAGCAGATCGCAAAACAGTCGTGCGTTTGCTGAACGAGGCGTTAGCCACTGAGATTGTGTGCACGCTGCGTTATCGGCGGCACTACTTCATGAGTGGCGCGCTCGGAGGCATCGCCGGTTTCGCGATTCGCGACGAGCTCCTGCAGCATGCCAAGGACGAGCAGGAGCACGCGGATCGCATTGCCGAACGCATCGTGCAGCTTGGCGGTGAGCCAAACTTCGACCCGGAGGGTCTCACTTCGCGGAGTCACGCGGACTACTCCGAAGGCGCAGAGCTCGCCGACATGCTGCGCGAAGACCTGATCGCCGAGCGCATCGCTATCGATACGTACGGTGAAATCATCCGTTACATCGGCGATGGCGACCCCACCACGCGTCGGATGTTCGAGCAGATCTTGGAGCAAGAGGAAGAACACGCGGACGAGCTTTCAGACTTTCTTCGTCGCCTCGGCAGTGCCCCGCGCGCAGAATCGCCTCGTTGAGGCGCAAATGTGTGGCGGGTCTGTCGTGCACATGTGCGGAGAGCGAGCTCCAGCCGTCGCTATACTGGCGGAATGCCGTGGTTTTACCTCGGTTTTGAGGCCGGAGTGTCCAATCTGGCGAGTTGGCACGAACCTCGCTCTCTGGCGACTGCCGAATGAAGCAAGCGTCGCCTCAATCGAAGAAGCGTCCCAAGCCAAAGTCTTCAGAACGCCTCAAGAACCTGCCAGTGGTCACCAAGGCGCCGACCGGGATCCCTGGTTTCGACGAGATCACTAATGGGGGGCTTCCACGTGGGCGGCCGACGTTGGTCTGCGGCGCGGCAGGTTGCGGAAAGACGCTGCTCGGCATGCAGTTTTTGATTCGCGGCGCTCTCGATTACGGCGAGCACGGTGTCTTTCTCGCCTTCGAAGAGCGCGAGCAGGATCTGATTCAGAACGTCGCTTCGCTCGGCTTCGACCTGCAGGAGATGATCGAAAAGAAGCAGATTGCTCTCGACCACATTTACATCGAGCGCACCCAGATCGAGGAAAGCGGCGAGTACGATTTGGAGGGGCTGTTCCTCAGGCTCGGGTATGCGCTCGACTCAGTCAAAGCCAAGCGACTGGTGATCGACACGCTGGAAACGATTTTCGGTGGGCTCAGCAACTACGGCATCTTGCGAGCAGAGCTGAGGCGCCTGTTCACATGGCTGAAGGATCGCGGTATCACGACCATCATCACCGCAGAGCGTGGCGACGGTGCCCTCACACGCCATGGGTTAGAGGAGTATGTCTCCGATTGCGTCGTGGTGCTCGACCATCGCGTGCACGACCAGGTCTCGACACGCCGCGTGCGAATCGCGAAGTATCGCGGTTCTACACACGGTACGAACGAGTATCCGTTTTTGATCGATGAGCATGGCCTCACGGTCGTGCCGATCACTTCCAGCCTGCTGAGCCACCAGGTTTCCGAGGAGCGTGTGCCCACGGGAGTGCCGAAGCTCGATGGAATGCTTGGCGGGGCAGGCTACTATTGTGGCAGCACGATCCTGGTTTCTGGCACTGCGGGAGCCGGCAAGAGCAGCGTGTGTGCTCACTTCGCAGCTGCGACGTGCGCGCGCAAGCGCCGCTGCATCTACCTTGCGTACGAGGAATCGCCCGATCAAATCATGCGCAACATGGTCAGCATCGGCATCGACCTGCGCGCTTGGGTCGACAAGGGCCTCCTGCGCATCGTAGCACTTCGTCCAACTTCGCACGGCCTCGAAGGCCATCTGTCACAAATTCACAAGCTCGTGAGTGAGTTCGAGCCGGAAGCGGTCGTGCTCGATCCGATTGGAACCCTGAGTGGGGCGGGTACTCTTCTCGATACCCATTTGATGGTGGTGCGTCTGATCGACTTCCTGAAGTCCCGCGGCGTGACCACCATGATGTCCAACTTGACCCACGGCGGTGAGGCAGCCGAGTCGACGGCAGCCGCGATTTCGTCGCTGGTCGACACTTGGCTGTTGGTGACAGCCATCGAATCGAGTGGCGAACGCAACCGGGGACTTTACGTGCTGAAGTCGCGGGGCATGCCCCACTCGAATCAAATCCGCGAATTCGTGATCACGTCGCGCGGCATCGACCTGTTGGAGCCGTATATCGGCAACGATGGTGTGCTGACTGGCGCGGCCCGGATTTCGCAGGAAAATCGCGAGCGAGCGGCGCGTAAGGCCCGCGACGCGGAATCGGAACGCGCCCAGCGCCTGCTCGCTCGCAAGCGCGAACTGTTGGAGCAGCGCATCGCAGCTTTGCGAGCCGAGTTCGATGCGGAAGCCATCGAAGCTGGGCTGGCACTCGACGATGCACGTGGCCTTCAGCGAGAAATCGACGACGCCCGGAAGATCATGGGGGTGCGGCGCGGAGCGAGCGTCGTAGCAGAGCTCCCCGAAATCCCTCTGTCAGCGCGCAAGGCTGGACGCCAAGCGCTCAATGGAGCCAGCTCATGAAACCGAGGACCGAGCGCCGTCCTGCTTCGAAGCGGTCGCAAAGCGGCGACGGCAAATCGCCCACCAAGTGGAACCTGCGCCTGTATGTGGCAGGTGACTCGCCCAAATCCAAGATTGCGCTCGAAAACCTGACGCGGCTCTGCGAGCTGCACTTGCGCGACAACTACAACATTGAGGTGGTCGATCTGCGGAAGAAGCCGGAGCTGGCGCGCGCGGATGAAATCCTGGCGGTGCCCACGCTGATTCGCAAAATTCCTGAGCCGATGAAGCGTGTGATTGGCGACTTGTCCAACTCCGAGCGCGCCTTGCTGGCTCTCGAGTTGAGGCAGTGAGCTCGACCATGGCGATCGAGAACGCGCAAGTCGACAACAGCGAGCTCCAGGACCAACTGAGTGACGCCAAGCAAACGCTGCAAGCCATTCGCGAAGGCTCGGTCGACGCCGTTGTGGTCGATGGCCCGCGTGGTCCCGCGATCTACACGCTGGAGGGACCCGACGAGCCGTTTCGCACGTTCGTCGAAGAGATGCAGGAGGGCGCCATCACGCTGTCGCGCGAAGGCACGCTGCTGTATGCCAACAGTTTCTTCGCCGCGCTGATCGGTTGCGTTCCTTTTGACGTGATTGGTCGGCCGCTGTTGGACTTCGTCGCGCCCGAGTTCCGCTACACGTGTCGCTCTTTGATCGAGCAAGGGCTGGCGCGTCCTATCAAGGGCAACGTGCGACTGTGTCGCGGCAGCGAAAACATCTCGGTGCAGCTCACGTTGAGCCCGCTGAATCGTAGCGAATCACCGACTTGCTGCGGTGTCGTCTTCGATTTGCGGGAGCGCGAACAGGCCGATGCTGCCAATGCGGCGCGCGAAGCTGCCGAGCAGGCCAACGCCGCCAAGGATCGCTTCTTGGCGGTGCTCAGTCACGAGCTGCGTTCGCCGCTGAACGCCGTGCTCGGCTGGGCACAGATCCTCGGTCGTCGCGGTGATTTCGAGGATGGCAGCCGTCGCGCGCTGCAAGCCATCGAGCGCAACGCGCGGGTTCAAGCCCAGCTCATCGCCGATCTCTTGGATATTTCCCGTATCGTGATGCACAAGCTGCACCTCGAGATGGAGGTGGCCGACTTCAAAGCCATCGTCGAGTCCGCCGTGCAAGCCGCACGTCTGGCGTTGGCCGCCAACGGCAAGGCGCTCACCATCAGCGCAAGCGTGCCCGACGCGGACGTGTACCTGTACGGTGATCCGGCACGGTTGCAGCAGGTGGTCACCAATCTGCTGAACAACGCGATGAACTTCACGGACAGCGGCGGGCGCGTGGAGCTGGAGCTCAGCCTCGCTGGCGACAACGTCATTCTGCGAGTCAGCGACACGGGCGTAGGCATCGAGCCGTCGCAGCTCGCGCACATTTTCGACGCCTTCCACCAAGCTGCAACGGACTTGAACCATAGAAAGGGCGGGCTCGGCCTGGGGCTCGCCATCGCGCGGCAAATCGCCGAGGCACACGGCGGTCGCATCGAAGCTTCGAGCGCTGGAGCGGGAAAGGGCAGCACCTTCACTCTCGGGTTAGGTCCGATCGTGACGCCGTCGTTCACGCAGCGAAGCGTGAGCTCGGAAGAGCGTGAGCTCTCGAAGATCCAAGTGTTGCTGGTGGATGACGAGAGCGATACTTTGGATGTGACGCGCTACTTGCTGGAAGGAGCGGGAGCCACGGTAGAAACCGCGGACAGCGCGGCGGCAGCTTTGGAGGTCATTCAAAAGCGACCCGTCGACGTCCTGGTGAGCGACATTGGTCTACCCGTACAAGACGGCTTTGCCTTGATGCGCGAGGTACGCGCGCGCGGTTTCGCGGCGGACACGCTGCCTGCGATTGCGCTCACCGGCTATGCGAGCTCCTCGGACGCTCGTCGTTCGACGGCGGCAGGCTTCCAAATGCACATGGCCAAGCCCGTCGATGCGCAGGCGCTCGTTCGCGCCATCAAAGCTCTGTGGGCCGCAAAAGGAACTCGGCAGCAGCTATTAGCTGCGGGCAGCGGCTCGTAGATGCTCCCTCAAAACCCCTCGAAGTTACATTATAACCCGTTGGGAAGCGCGGCTTTGCCGAGCCTCGCGAGCACAGCCTGACGGAAATCGCTACCAGCAAATTCGCCTCAGTCTGATCCCCTGAGCCCATCTACAAACGCCGGCGAGCATCGCCGATGTCTCGGTGTCTTGATTTAAGCACCAGTTCGCCAAACCTTATCGTTCCCACTCAGCGCGCAGCTCGCGTTTGAGCTCCCCCCGGAGGAATTGCGAATGGCCAACGGAAATAACGGCTCTGATCTGTCTCCTGCGCGCGCCCCGAGATCCCGAAAAGCCAAGCCGAACGGGGGAACTCACGCCAAGGCCGGCGCGCAAGCGGCGCAGAGCGGTAACGGCCACGTGGACGTGATGGCGCCAGATCGCAGCCCCCGCTCGTCGAAAACCATGCGAAACGCGGCTGGCGCACAGGTGCCGATTCGCGAGTGGGATCACCTTTCCGCGGCCAGTCGCTCTGAGATTGAGCACATGGTGGAAGTATTGAAGGCGATGAAGCAGGGGGACTTCTCCGTGCGCTTCGAGTACGAGCAGCACGGTGTACTGAGCCGCGTGGGTGAGCTCCTCAACGACGTCATCGGCCTCAGCGAGCACACCACGGCCGAGCTCGTACGCATCGGCAAAGTCGTCGGTCAAGAAGGCCGCATGCACGAGCGCGCTTCGATCGGAACGGCCAAAGGCGCGTGGGCGCAGGGCATGACCTCTGTGAATCAGCTGATCGCCGACTTGGTAGCTCCGACCAACGAGGTGGCGCGCGTGATCACGGCGGTGGCGCGCGGCGACTTGTCGCAGAAGATGGTGCTGGAAATCGAAGGGCGCCCGGTGCGCGGCGAGTTCTTACGAATCGGCACCACCGTGAACAGCATGGTGGATCAGCTGAACTCCTTCGCCGCAGAAGTGACGCGCGTGGCGAAGGAAGTGGGTAATGAAGGCAAGCTCGGTGGTCAGGCCGAAGTGAAAGGCGTGTCCGGAACCTGGCGCGACTTGACGGACAACGTGAACGGCCTCGCCGCGAACCTGACGGCTCAGGTGCGCAACATCGCGAAGGTGACCACGGCCGTGGCGAAGGGCGACCTTTCGCAGAAGATCACCGTGGACGCGAAGGGAGAAATTCTCGAGCTGAAGAACACCATCAACGTCATGGTGGACTTGCTCTCTTCGTTCGCCGCAGAAGTGACGCGCGTGGCGAAGGAAGTGGGTAACGAAGGCAAGCTCGGTGGTCAGGCCGACGTGAAAGGCGTGTCCGGCACCTGGAAGGATCTGACCGATAACGTGAACGGCCTCGCCGCGAACTTGACCGCGCAGGTGCGCAGCATCGCGAAAGTCACGACCGCGGTGGCGAACGGCGACTTGTCGCAGAAGATCACCGTCGACGCGCGCGGCGAAATCTACGAGCTGAAGAACACCATCAACACCATGGTGGACACGTTGCGCTCCTTCGCAGCGGAAGTGACGCGCGTGGCGAAGGAAGTGGGCACCGAAGGCAAGCTCGGCGGTCAGGCCGACGTGAAGGGCGTGGCCGGCACCTGGAAAGATCTCACCGACAACGTGAACGCGATGGCTTCGAACCTCACGGTTCAGTTGCGCGACGTGTCGAAGGTGGCGACCGCGATCGCGAGCGGCGATCTCACCCGCAAAATCACGGTCGATGCACGCGGCGAGATTCTGCAGATCAAAGACGTGATCAACATGATGGTCGACCAGCTCAATTCATTCGCGGCGGAGGTGACGCGCGTCGCGAAGGAGGTGGGCACCGAAGGAAAGCTCGGCGGCCAGGCAGACGTGAAGGGTGTGTACGGCACCTGGAAGAACCTGACTGACAACGTGAACGCGATGGCTTCGAACCTCACGGTTCAGCTGCGCGACGTGTCCAAGGTGGCGACCGCGATCGCAAACGGCGACCTGACCCAGAAGATCACCGTCGATGTGAAGGGAGAGATTCTGCAGATCAAAGACGTGATCAACAAGATGGTCGACCAGCTCAACTCCTTCGCGGCGGAAGTGACGCGCGTCGCGAAAGAGGTAGGTACCGAAGGTCGCCTCGGTGGTCAGGCCAACGTGAAAGGCGTTTCTGGCACCTGGAAAGACCTGACCGACAACGTGAACGGTTTGACCGCGAATCTCACGGTTCAGCTGCGCGACGTGTCGAAGGTGGCGACTGCGATCGCGAACGGCGATCTGACCCAGAAGATCACCGTCGATGTGAAGGGCGAGCTCCTTCAGATCAAAGATGTAATCAACAAGATGGTGGATCAGCTGAATTCGTTCGGCGCCGAGGTGACGCGCGTCGCGAAGGAAGTGGGCACCGAGGGAAAGCTGGGTGGTCAGGCAGAAGTTCGAGGAGTTTCAGGTACTTGGAAGGACCTGACCGATAACGTGAACGTGCTCGCCGCGAACCTGACCACGCAGGTGCGCAACATCGCCAACGTGACCACGGCGGTTGCGAATGGCGACTTGTCTCAGAAGATCACGGTCGATGCGCGCGGCGAAATCCTCGAGCTGAAGAACACCATCAACGTAATGGTGGATCAGCTACGTTCGTTCGCTGCCGAAGTGACGCGCGTTGCGAAAGAAGTGGGTACCGAAGGCAAGCTCGGTGGTCAGGCCGAAGTGCGCGGTGTGTCTGGCACTTGGAAGGACCTGACCGACAACGTGAACGTGCTCGCCGCGAACCTGACCACTCAGGTGCGCAACATCGCGAAGGTGACCACGGCGGTTGCGAAGGGAGACCTGTCGCAGAAGATCACGGTTGATGCCAAAGGTGAGATCCTCGAGCTGAAGAACACCATCAACACCATGGTGGACACGTTGAACTCCTTCGCTGCTGAGGTGACGCGCGTCGCGAAGGAAGTGGGTACCGAAGGCAAGCTCGGTGGCCAGGCCGACGTGAAAGGTGTGTACGGCACCTGGAAAGACTTGACCGACAACGTGAACGCGATGGCTTCGAACCTGACGGTTCAGCTGCGCGACGTTTCGAAGGTCGCGACCGCTATCGCCGATGGTGATTTGACGCAGAAGATCACGGTCGATGTGAAGGGAGAGATTCTCCAGATCAAAGACGTGATCAACAAGATGGTGGACCAGCTGAATTCTTTCGCCGCGGAAGTGACGCGCGTCGCGAAGGAAGTGGGCACCGAAGGCAAGCTGGGTGGCCAGGCCGAGGTGAAAGGCGTGTCCGGTGTTTGGAAGGATCTGACGGACAACGTGAACGTCATGGCCGCCAACCTCACCAAGCAGGTGCGCGGCATCGTCAAGGTGGTGACCGCTGTCGCGACCGGCGACCTGAGCCAAAAGTTCGTGATCGAAGCCAAAGGCGAGGTCGCGGCGCTGGCCGAAACCATCAACGACATGACCGACACGCTGCGCACGTTCGCCGATCAGGTGACGACCCTGGCGCGCGAAGTCGGCATCGAAGGCAAACTCGGCACGGAAGCCAAAGTGCCGAACGTGTCGGGTGTATGGAAGGACCTGACCGACAACGTGAACATCATGGCTTCGAACCTGACCAAGCAGGTGCGCGGCATCGTGAAAGTCGTGACCGCGGTGGCGAACGGCGACCTGAGCCAGAAGTTCGTGTTGGAAGCCAAAGGTGAGGTGGCGGCACTAGCCGAAACCATCAACAACATGACCGACACGTTGCGCATCTTCGCCGACCAGGTGACCACCGTGGCGCGCGAAGTGGGTATCGAAGGCAAGCTGGGCGGCCAGGCCAAAGTGCCCGGCGCTGCAGGCACCTGGCGCGATCTCACCGACAACGTGAACCAGCTGGCAGGTAACCTGACTTCTCAGGTGCGCGCGATCGGCGAGGTGTCGACGGCAGTCGCGAAAGGCGATCTCACGCGCTCCATCACGGTGGCAGCACAAGGCGAAGTGGCGGTCCTGAAGGACAACATCAACCAGATGATCGCCAACCTGAAGGACACCACTCACAAGAACCAAGAGCAGGACTGGCTGAAGACGAACCTGGCCCGCTTTTCGAGCATGATGCAGGGCCAGCGCAACATCGCCTCAGCGGCGCAGCTCATCATCTCGGAGCTCACGCCGCTGGTAGATGCGCAGCAAGGCGCCTTCTACATGATGGAGTCGGACGCCAACGAGCCGCTGCTACACTTGGTGGCGAGCTACGGTTTCGGCGGGCGCAAGAGCCTCAGCAGCAAGTATCGCCTGCGCGAGAGCCTCATCGGGCAGTGCGCCTTCGAGAAGAAGCGCATCATGCTGTCGGACGTGCCGCACGACTTCATCTACATCGCGACTGGGATGGGTGAAGCCCCGCCGCGCAGCGTGGTGGTGCTGCCGGTGCTGTTCGAAGGCGAAACCAAGGCCGTGATCGAGCTGGCGTCGTTCAACCCGTTCAGCGCCAACCACCTGACCTTCCTCGATCAGTTGATGGGCAGCGTGGGCGTGATCCTCAACATGATCTCGTCCAGCATGCGTACGGAAGAGCTGCTGCAAGAGCTGAAGCGCTCCAATGCCGAGCTCGAAGCGCAGGCCGGAGAGCTCAACGAGAAGGCCAAGTTGCTCGAAATCAAGAATGACGAGGTGGAGCTCGCGAGCCGCAGCCTGGAAGAGAAAGCCGAACAACTGCAGCTCATCTCCAAGTACAAGTCCGAGTTCCTGGCCAACATGTCGCACGAGCTGCGCACGCCCTTGAACAGCTTGCTGATTCTGTCGCAAGTACTGGCCGAAAATCGCGATCAGAATCTCACGCCGGAGCAGGTCAAGTTTGCTCAAACCGTGTACACCTCCGGTCACGAGTTGCTGTCGTTGATCAACGAAATCCTCGATCTTTCCAAGGTCGAGGCCGGAAAGATGCCGATTGTTCCGAAGAGCTTCGTGCTCACGGATCTGCGCGACTACCTCGAGCAGAATTTCCGTCACGTGGCCAATCAGCGCGGCCTCGGGTTCGAGATTCAGATGGAGGAGGGGCTTCCGACTTCGCTCTATACGGACGTCGGGCGTTTGCAGCAGATTCTAAAGAACCTGCTGTCGAACGCTTTCAAGTTCACCTCCAAAGGTGGCGTCACCGTGCGCGTGTTCACGAAGGCAGAGGATCGCGGCGTTCGCAAGGTGGGCTTCGCCGTGCAGGATACTGGCATCGGTATTCCGCAAGAGAAGCAGCGCCTGATCTTCGAGGCCTTCCAACAAGCGGACGGCACCACCAGCCGTAAGTACGGTGGCACGGGTCTCGGCCTTACGATTAGCCGCGAAATCGCGCGCCTACTCGGCGGCAGCATCGAAGTGCGTAGTGTGCCGGGTGAAGGCAGCACGTTCACGCTGACCGTTCCCGAAGCCTACGCCGGCTCGGAGCCGATCCCGCGCGACGAGGAGCCGAACCAGGACGACCGCGAGTTGCCAGCGTTGCCCGATGACGTGGATTTCACGGGCACGAAGGTGCTACTGGTTGATGACGACTTGCGCAACATTTTTGCAATCCGCACCGTGCTCGAGGCGCGCGATATTCAGGTTTTGCACGCGAGCAACGGCCGATTGGCGCTCGAGATGTTGGTGAAACACCCGGAGGTGAACCTGGTGCTGATGGATACGATGATGCCGGAGCTCGATGGCTTGAGCGCAACTCGCAAGATTCGCGAGGAGCTCTCGCTTACGGATCTGCCCATCATTTCCTTGACGGCCAAGGCCATGAAGGGCGACCGTGAGAAAGCGCTGGAGGCTGGCGCGTCGGACTACGTCACCAAGCCCGTTGATCCCAAGAAACTGCTGGCTGTCATTTATATGTGGCGGCAGCGCTCGCTGAACCAGGAGGGTTCGCTCCGATCGTGAGCGACGTCGAAGAACTCGCGGATTCGGCCCCGGTGTTGTTGGTCGATGACACCGCGGCCAACCTGCTCGCCCTGCAAGCGGTGTTGAGTCCGCTAGGCGTGGCAACGGTGGCGGTGCGTTCGGGGGCGGAGGCGCTGGCTCAAGTGGAGCGGCGCGCCTTCGCCGTTGCGCTGGTCGACGTGCAAATGCCAGAGATGGATGGCTTTCAGCTGACTCGGCGTTTGCGCGAGACACCGTACGGGCGCGAGCTTCCGGTGGTGTTCGTCACCGCCATTCATCGCGACGAAGAGTACATACGTCGAGGGTACGCCACCGGCGCCGCCGACTACATCACCAAGCCGTACGACCCGCAGGTCATTCGGGCGCGAGTCAAAGCCTTCATCGATCTTTACAAGCAGCGCGATAGTCTGCGCCGGGAGCAGGTGCAGAAGCGCACGGCCGAGCGCGATGAGGCCATTCGCCGGCTGATCGCGCTCGAGCGCATCGCCACGGCGGCGCTCGAAACCAACGACCTGCGCGCGTTGTTGAACGAGCTGTTGGCGACTTTCATTCAAGCCGCTGACACGGCGGATTCGGCGACAATCCTACTGCGCGATGGGGATTGGCTGACGGTTGCGGCTTCGGTCGGTTTGGAGGAAGAGCCGGGTGAACGGGTGCGCGTCGGCGAGGGGTTTGCTGGCCTCATCGCCGGAGAACGTAAGCCCTTGGAGGTCAACCGCGAATCAATTTCGAATGTGATCCAGAATCCCGCGTTGCTCGCTCGGGGGGCGCGTGCTCTCTACGGCGTTCCGTTGCTTCACGAGGGGCAGGTGCTGGGCGTTGCGTACATCGGCTCGACGCGCGCGAACAACTTCAGTTCTCCAGAGAAACGGCTGTTTTTGGCGGCCGCTGAACGTGCCGCGCTGGCCGTGGCGCGCCAGCTGACCACGTCGCGCCTCAACGAAGTGCTCACGTCGGCGCCTGCATACATCGCGATTGTGAGCTGCTTGACCGGTGAATTCGTATTCGTGAACCCGCTGATGCAGAGCTTGTGTGGTTCGGAGCCGCCCGGCATCGCACACCCGAGTCGCTTTGGCCCTGAAGCGCTCGAAGCCATCAAGCGCGTGCAGGAGCTGGGCTCGACCGTCGAGATACAGGAGCTGAAGCTGCCGACGGCGAGTGAAACTGCTTCTCCCATTTACGTGCGCTTCACGGCCCAGCCGCTGCGCGACGTGAGCGGTGCAGTCGATCGTGTGCTGGTTTTTGCGGTGGATATCACGCCGCAAGTAGCAGCTCACCAAGAGTTGGAGGAGGCGCAAGCCGTGCGAGCTCGCCTGCTAGAGCGTGAACGCGCTGCCCGGCGTGCTGCCGAGCTCGCTAGCGTCGCCAAGGACGAGTTCTTGGCGACCGTTTCACACGAGCTGCGCACGCCGTTGAACGCCATCTTGGGCTGGGCTTCCATTGCGCGTTCGCAGCCGCAGGCGGAGGTCGAGCGCGCGCTCAGCGTGATTGAGCGCAACGCTCGAGCGCAGGCGCGCATCGTGGAAGACGTGCTCGATTTCTCGCGCATGGCGAAGGGCAAGATGCGCCTCGCGCTCCAGCCCGTCGACCTGAGCGAAATCATCGGCGCCGTGCTGGAGTCGGTGCGGCCAGCTGCCGAAGCCAAAGGCGTGCAGATCCAGGTCGAGCTGAAGCTGCATCGCCCGTTGTTGGGTGATCCCGAGCGGCTACAGCAGGTCGTTTGGAATCTGCTTTCGAACGCGGTGAAGTATTGCGGCGTCTCCGGTGAGGTTCGCATTCGTGCCACCAGCGAAGGCGACGCGGTTACGCTGAACGTCTCCGATACGGGGCAGGGCATCGATCCCGCGTTCCTGCCCCACGTGTTCGAGCCGTTTCGTCAGGCCGATGGTTCGACCACGCGTCGTCACGGAGGTTTGGGCCTCGGGCTCGCCATCGTTCGGCAGATCGTGCACGCACACGGCGGGACCATCGAGGCGGCCAGCGAGGGCGTGGGTCGCGGCGCGACGTTCAGTGTGGTTCTGCCGATTCACGCGAGCCAGGCTTCTGCGATCGACGACACGCGAGCCGCCACGGTACCCGAACGTCCACGCAACGCCCCTGCCGTGAGGCTCGACGGCGTGCGTGTTCTGCTCGTCGACGATGACGAAGACGGGCGCGAGCTCATGGCGCAAGCTCTCATGGCACACGGCGCGGACGTGACGCCGGTTGCCTCCGCACGCAACGCTTTGGCGGAGCTGTCGCGCGCCCGGCCGCACGTTCTCGTCAGCGACATCGCCATGCCGGACATTGATGGCTACGAGCTCATCCGCCGAGTTCGGGCACTGCCGGAGCGTGAAGGTGGAGCCACCCCGGCTCTCGCGGTGACCGCCCACGCCGGCAAAGACGTGCCAGCCCGCGCGCTGGAATGCGGCTTCCATCGCTACGCAGCCAAGCCCATGGACATCGAGAGCTTCGTGTCCACGGTGGCCGCGCTGGCCGCTGATGGAGCCGCCGCACGCACCGGTTAAGGGCATTGTCTTACGCCGAAGTGGCACGCCTGCGCTTGCGCGGCGCGACTGCTGTGCACTTTTTGTCACCGAGCGCGAAACCCACTGAGATTCGCCTCGTATTTCTCGCAGGAATGAACCTGGCACATCGCGTGCTTTGAGGACTGCGTATGTCGAACGAGCTCCAACACGACCCAGCCGAAGGCGACGCAGCGTTCGTCGTGATCGAAAAGGGTGTTGGCGCAGCGTTGGCCTTGGATCACCGAAAGCAAGCAGCCGAGCTGACGCACGTATTGAGTCGGCATGATGATGAGGGCGCGCTGGCTTTCGCACGCCGAGTAATCGGCCGCTTGCGGCGCGTTCGGCGCGCAGGTCTCAAAATTCGCAGCGTCGCGTATGTAGTTCCCGATCGCGTCCCTCCTCGAGCGCGGACCAAGAATCGTCTGCTGTCTACGCTGGTGCGAGCGCTTGAGCCTGGGGCGCGCGTGACGCTGATCGCATCGTACCTGAGCGCCGGCAGCGCGCTGGGGTGGTCGCAGTCACTTCGAACTGCAGCACGCCCGGGGGTCACATGCGATATCGTTTGGCAATCGGCCGCCATCGACGGTCCGGCCAGCGGATAGGTGCAGCGTTGCCCCAGTGGGGCGTGAATGCGTGCGTAAATCGCCACGCGTACGTCGTATTCCCGCTGAATGTTGCCTTCTTGAAATCGGCGTGGTGCTTGCAAAGAAAAACTCCAGCGCATGCAGGCGTCGCCGCTCGGAAAAATATTGGTGGTTGACGATAGCCCGCTGAATCTGGCGGCTTTCTCTGCCCTTCTAGAGCCCCTAGGCGCACGAGTAGTGTGCGCGAGCTCAGCGGCTGAAGCGATCCCGCTCGCTACAGGTCCGGATCTGGCGCTCATACTGATGGACGTGCGGATGCCGGAGGTGGACGGTTACGAAGCGGCGCGGCTGCTGAGGGAGCGTGAAGGCTCGCGCGACGTCCCGCTGATTTTCGTCACGGCTGCCGAAGAAGAAGGCCTCCACGCGTTTCGCGGCTACTCGGCGGGCGCCGTGGACTTCATTGTCAAACCCGTCGATCCTTTGATTCTGCGACGCAAGGCGTCGGTATTTTTGGCGCTTCACAAGAAGTCGCGCGACGTGCGGGAGCGCGCCGAGCGCATGCTCGAGGAGACGCGCGCTCGTGACGCCGTGCTCGGCAAGCTCTGTCACGACTTTCGCACGCCCCTGAACGCCATCGTCGGCTGGGCGCATTTGATTCGCAAAGGCGAGCTGGATCCGAGCCAAGTCGAGCGTGCGCTGGCTTCGATCCATCGGAACGCGCGGGCGCTGACGCATTTGGTTCAGGAGCTCGGAGACGTCGCGGGCGCCTCACCGAGCAGCGGCGCTGCCGAGAGTGCATCGGAGCTCACGCCGAGCTCGTCCACTTGGCGCAGCGAAGCCTCGCAACCGCCTCCCAGCAAAGAGACGGGCAACGGCAACGGGAACGGCAATGGGAACGGCGAGCGCGATTCAGACGCTGATCCGCGTCCGATGTTGACCGGTATTCATGCCTTGGTTGTCGAGGATGATCCGGACGGCAGCGACCTCATTGAAGCGGTTTTGCGGGGTTTTGGCGCAACGGTCACCACCGCTGGCACCGCGCGCGAAGCCTGGTCCGCGTTGGCTCAGCGCGCGCCCGACATCATCGTTTCGGATCTCGGTTTGCCAGATGAAGACGGGTTCTCGCTGATGCGGCGCATTCGGCGGCACGCGTTGTTGTCTGACTTGCCGGCTATCGCGCTCAGCGCGTACACGTCCCGGCGAGATGTAAACGAAGCACTGGCAGCAGGTTTTCAGGCGCATCTGGCCAAGCCGATCGAGCCGCGATTGCTCGGCGATACGATCGCCCGGGTCTCGAGGCGCGATATGGTTCAGTAGGAGCCGAGCGGCCAATCGGTCAGGGTGCCGGATTATCGGCGCGCAATATTGCCTCGCTCACTCTCGATGTAGACTCGACCCCGTATGCATTCTTCGTCCAGCGCAAAGTCGCAGCTCTGTGTGCTCGTCGTCGAAGACGATCAGGATTCGCGCGACATGTTGACTGAGCTCATCGGCGCGTTGGGTCATGTTACGCGTGCAGCGGGCAACGCAGACGAAGCCAGCGAGCGCGCACGAGACGGTGCGTGGGACGTCGCGCTCATCGATCTGGGTTTGCCCGACGTCGACGGCTGCGAAGTAGCGCGCCGCCTGCGCGCAACCGAAGTGGGACGCCGACGCCGCCTAGTAGCGCTCACCGGCTACTCCGACGCCGCCACGCGAGCTGCTGCGCGCGAAGCTGGTTTCGACGAGTTTCTGGTCAAGCCAGTGTTTCCCGAGAAGCTCGCTGAGCTCTTGAGCACCGGCGCCGCCTAGCCATCAGAACTTTCCAATGGCTGTAAGGCCGTAGGAGTTACCGATGCGTCCCGGCGAAATCTGAAATGTTGGCGGCTTTGCGATCTTGCGCTCGCTCCCGGCGACAGCAGTGGTGCGTGTCTCCGGAAACAGGAAGGAGCCGAGAATCTGCAATGCGCCGATACCCTGAAACACGCCGTCCGTAATCAAGAGCGCCTTGTTGAGCGTCTCGTGTGTACACGTGCGGCAGTCGCGTGTTGCGTAATCCATCCATGGGCCCGCTACCGGAATATACAACTTCTTGTCGTATGATTCGGAGCTACTCATGGCTACGACGAGCGCCGGCACGTAGCTTAGCCCGAGCGTCCACACGCCAGAATGCAGCATGGTGCGGTTCGGCCCCGTCACAGTGGAGCGTTCCTCTCGAACGATTACTTCGTCAGCGCGCGCCGAGCCGGCGTAGCCAACCAGGGTAAGCAGCGCGCCCATCGCCAGAATGTGGGGTGAGCAACGTTTCATGACACTTCCTCGTGTAACTCGCTGGAACTGCGCTGGCTCCGCACGCACCGATCCCTCTCAGCTTTCCCGGATGGTTTCTCTAGTCGTTGCGTTTCGATTCGTGCGGAGCACAGCGCGTGTTCCACTCAGCTCTCTCGCAAGAGCGATGCCAGACCTCTGCGAGCGGGCTTCGCCGGTGCATCAAACGCCGATTTAGCGAGTAAAATCGTGGGTCGCTATTGGGCAGCGACGGGTTTGGCGAGCCGAGCTGAATCGAAGATGCAGGCTCGCCTCCAATTGGCAGCCTTGCCACAACGAGGCGCACTCGCCCGCACGAATCAGGCTCGACGCTTGCGTTGCTGAGACTCGGTTCCATGCCTACAAAAAGCCCATTTCGCGCCTGAGCGAGCGCGACTCGGCGACTGACGCAACCTGGCACGTCTTTCGCTCTACGTAGTGCACGCGTCACCGACGCACGCATCGAAACGGAGAACGCCATGTTGTACTGGGCAGTCGTATTATTCGTCATCGCGCTCATCGCGGCCTTCCTGGGCTTCGGTGGCATCGCAGCCAGCGCCGCTGGCATGGCAAAGATTTTGTTCTTCGTGTTCCTGGTTTTGGCGGTGGTCGCACTGATTTTCGGCCGTCGCATTCCTACGTAACTCGAGCGAACAGCACACAAGGAGTTTGAAATGAATACGAAGCAGACACTGGTTTCTTTGGGCATGGCGATCGCATCCACCAAGATCGCAAGGCGTCTGTCCAGCCTCGAGGCGGACGACTTCTGGTCTCTCGTTGGTTTGGAGCGTCGTCGCAGCCACACCCTCAGCGCCGTTGGTCTGATCGGCTTGGGCGCCGTAGTCGGCGCCGGCGTCGCGCTGCTGTTCGCGCCGGATAGCGGCCGTGAAACGCGGCGTCGGATCATGCGCGAAGCCGACAAGCTCGGACAGGCGGCGGGCGAGCTCGCTCGCGACGTTCAGCAGGAGGCTCCGGCATTGCTCTCTCGCATGGCGAATCGTGGCCACGAGAACAGCGTCGGGGAGCACTCGCAGCATTCCTGAAGCAACCCGAGCTTCCTTGGCTTCCGACTTCTACGCTCGACCTTACGGTTCGCTACTTGGTCTAGCTTCTCATTTACGCGCGGCGGGCGGGGCTCCGGCCACGGACTCTCCGGCTCAGCGCCCCGCCAATGCGCAAACCAGCTTCACTCGATGATCTCGAGCGACATACGGTCGAGGCAAACCTTGGCTGCGTCACCGAGCACGTCGCGTTGAAGACGTTTGTCATCGCCGAAGAAGGCTCGAGCGATTTTGCGGTCGAGCCTGCGCGTGGCGACCAGCTTCAGAGCCTCTTGTTCGTCCTTCAGATTTTCGCCGTAGGTTACGCGCTCGTCGCTGCCTTCGGCTTCGCCCAAGCGTCGCTGAAAGTATTGCATGCCGAAGCTGCGTGCGCGCGCCTGATGATCTCCAGCCACCACGACCTCGAGCTCGCGCCGCTCCACTTCCGAGAAGCCGGAAATCACGGCTTCGACGCTCGCGTGCAGAGCGTCTATCTGCTGCGCTGTGGCGAGCTCGGTCAGAAACAGAATGCGCTTGCCAGTGTGCGCGGCGAACTCCTCGGCGTCGTCTGCAGCGCGAGCCTCGTGGCTCAGTCTGCGGGCGTATTCGGCGCACGTGCGGAGTAATTCGATGGCTTCGCGTTCGAGTGCACCAAGCGGGTCACGAATCGTAGCCAGCACGGCGCGTGTTCGTCTCGACACTTCGCTGAGCGCGCTTTCCTGAGCCTGTGTGGGTTGGCCTCGGCGCTCGCGAGCGAGCACGAACAGTGTGACCGCTACGTGCGCGACCGTTTTGGCGAGATCGAAGCCCGCGCAGCGCAACGGAAAGCAGTGCCGCTGGCCGCCCCGATGCACAATCAGCTCCGAGGTTTGTAGGATGAGGATTGGGACGCTCAGGCTTTCGGCGCGCGATCGCGCGTATTCTCGGTGGAAGGCATCGTTGAGCGTTTCTAGGCTCGCGTCCGCAGAGATGGAGTCCACGAGCCAGCGCGAAGCAAAGAGCACGCCGCGAGACGGCAAGCTGCAACGTCGAGCTATGCAATTTTGCCTCACTTGGCGCCGGCGCGGTCTAGGTGCGGCCGGGCGACACCGACGTGAGCGTGCCCGAAATGGACAAGCTCTCTAGGTCTAGGTTTTGGTGACGGCGAGCTGCCATGCAGCTGAATCGCGACCTAGTGACTCTCACTGCATCCAATTAGGCACGTCGGGAAGCTCTTCGGCGCGGCGTCGCAGATGGCTCGTGGGAGCGGCTTTCACGCGCTGAGCGCGAGTGCTGAGGCGAGTGCGAATGTGGATGCGAATGGGCATGGGAATGGGCATGCGAGTGCGAATGTGAATGTACGGGCGCCTCTTTGCCGCGAGCGCGGGCGCGCGGCGGCGTGGCTCGTGTTGGCAGAGAACCAGTGCGCGCTCCGGAGAAGATTTCGATACCGCCTTGATTGACGCCTTTGAGCGCCAGGATCCGGCTGGCGATGTCTTGAAGGTGGTCCGAGCGCCCATGCATGACAATCACTTCCAGACAGTGATCGTGGTCGAGGTGGATGTGAAGGGTGGAGCGGATGCGGCTACCGAGGTCGTGTTGGAGCTCGGTGAGTTTCTCGCTCAGGTCCCGTACGTGGTGATTGTAGACCAGCGTGAGGGTGGCTACGGCCTCTGCGCCGCGTCGGATGCGAGCTTTGTCCACGGCGGCCCGCACGAGATCACGCAGAGCTTCGGATCGAGTTCCGCCTCGAGTTGCGACCAACTGATCGAACTCGCTGAGGAGTGAATCCTCCATCGCGACACCGAAGCGCACCAGTTTTTCGGACATCGGGCAGATGTTAGCCGGATGTAGCGCTTTGGGCGAAACCCCTGGAGATTGTGCTTGGATTAATGGCGCCTACCCGGCGCGGCCCCACTTGCGGCTTGGCTGCCGGCGGCTGCTGCAGCCCTAGTCGACGACGATGCCGATGCGACCAAAGAGTTCGCGTGCCGTTGGGCTTGGACGCTCGAGGCGAATGTCGGGACGGGTTTCGACGAACTCGGCGAGCAGCTGAGCACCTTCGAGATCGATGTGCTCGACGCCGGAGAGGTCGATTACTTCCGCGCACGCGTCGTTGCTGATGAGCAGATGGAGTAGCTCGCGAAAGCCATCCACAGAGTCCGAAGTGATGCTGCCTGCCGCGATCAGGCGGTCCCCTACCTTGGTCAAGCTGGGCATGTCCTATGAAGATGCGTCATTCGCAGCCGCGATGCCAGTAAATGACTAGCCGGACCCTCAGCCGTGAGGGGCGGCGCCTGTGCAACTGACTAATACGTACGCTGGCTACTGAGCCGCTTCGCTCGCCAGTGCGGTGCCGCACCAGGATTTCTCGGCGTTTTGCCGCAGCGCGGGCGGACGAGTCGCGCTGCGCTGGCTCCCGCTGCAGGCCGATCGTAGATCGCGCCTCCACAGAATGAAGGAGCTTCGAGCCTGATGCTCAGGATGAAAACCGTCGTCGTTTATGCGGCGATGATTGCCGCGACCATAGCCGGATTTTTCGCGGTTCGCTCGCTGGGATCGTCATTGAGCGCGCCCGCAGCGTCGGAGGCGCGGTTTGGAAAGGCCATTCCGGCTGCGTCCTCGGAAGTCTTGCTGCATGTGCTGTTGGCGCTCGTGGTGGTCATCATCGTGGCGCGGCTATTGGGTGCGTTATTCCGGCGGCTGAATCAACCGGCGGTAATCGGCGAGGTCATCGCGGGCGTGCTGCTGGGCCCCTCCTTGTTGGGACGTGTGGCTCCTGGGCTCTCTGCTTATTTGCTCCCGCCCGCGGTCGCGCCGTTCTTGGGCGTGATTTCGCAAGTTGGCGTGATTCTCTACATGTTCCTGATCGGGTTGGAACTCGACACCACGACGTTGCGGCAGCGCGCGCACGCATCCGTGGCGATCTCCCACGCGAGTATCATTGCACCCTTCGTGCTCGGGGCCGCTCTATCGCTGTGGCTCTATCCGCGGTTGTCGTCGAGCGACGTACCGTTCAGCGTGTTCGCGCTGTTCATCGGTATATCGATGTCGGTCACGGCCTTTCCGGTGTTGGCCAGGATCTTGACGGATCGCAATATGCACAAGAGTCGACTGGGCACGATTGCGCTGGCGTGCGCGGCGGTCGACGATGTGTCTGCGTGGTGTCTGCTCGCGTTCGTGGTGAGTGTGGCGCGCTCTGAACCGCAGCGGGTGTTGTCGACTTTGGCGCTCACGGCGGCGTTCATTGCAGCCATGTTCTTGTTGGTGCGACCTGCAGCCGCATGGTTCGTCCGGCGTCGCCGAGCTGCGCCCCAGAGCTCGATGGCGGTCATCTTCATTGCACTGTTACTGGCAGCCTTGCTGACCGAGTACATCGGGATCCACGCGATTTTCGGCGCCTTCTTGCTTGGTGCCGTGATCCCTCATGATTCGGAGTTGGCCAGGGACATCACGCGGAAGCTGGAAGACGTAGTGATTGTGCTGTTGCTGCCGGCGTTCTTCGCCTTCACCGGCATGCGCACGCAAATCGGCTTGGTGAGCGGCGTGGCCGAATGGCTCACCTGTGGCCTCATCATTGTGGTGGCGTCACTCGGCAAGTTCGGCGGTAGTACATTGGCTGCCCGCGCGACCGGCCTCGATTGGCGTCAGGCGGCTTCGCTTGGAATCCTGATGAATACGCGCGGTTTGATGGAGCTCATCGTGCTCAACGTCGGGCTCGATCTGGGCGTGTTATCACCAACCTTGTTCGCCATGCTGGTAGTGATGGCGGTTGTCACGACCCTGGCGACCAGCCCGATTCTGCACGCGCTCACCGCAAACGATCCCGCGAGCGTCGTAAACGGTAAGGTGGCGTAAGCCGCGCGACGACGCAGCGCCCAGTGTCGGCGCCTGTGCGCTCGCGAGTTGGCGCTGCTGGCGGATTTGGTCGCGAGCTGTTTTGTCGCCGCTTACTTTAGGTAGCGTACGGAACTGCCGTTTTCGGAGTCGGCGCTCAGATGTCTGCCCAGTCGTGTGCTCCTACCCCTGCGAGCTTGGATGCCCTCCTGGGCCAGCCCGAGCGACTCGCGCTGTTGGCTTCCACAGGGTTGATGGATAGCGCTTCGGAAGAGGCGTTCGATCGACTTACAGGGTTGGCGTCGCGTTTTCTGAACGCGTCGATGGCGCTGGTGTCGCTGGTCGACGACCGTCGTCAGTTTTTCAAGAGCGCGCGCGGAGTGAACGAACCTTGGGCGTCACGGCGCGAGACGCCGTTGTCGCATTCCTTCTGCAAGTATGTTGTGGGAACGCGAGCACCGCTGATCGTCGAGAACGCACGCGAGCACGAGCTGTTGCGCGATAGCCCTGCGATCGAAGAGCTGGGTGTCATTGCCTATGCGGGCATCCCGCTGCTGAATGAAGAGCACGCGCTGGGGTCACTGTGCGTCGCGGACTCGACTCCGCGAAGATGGTCTACTGACGAGGTGGTAACGCTGCGTGAGCTCGCTGCCGAAGTGATGAGCGAAATCGAGCTGCGGCTCAAGACGCGAGCGCTGCAACAAGCCGAGCAGGATCGCGAGCGGGAGTTGCGCGAGGCGAGGCACACACAGGAGTCGCTCGCACAGAGTCAGGCACTCTTTCGCGCGGTCGCAGAGAATTTACCGAACGGAGCGCTGTTTCTCTTCGATCGGGATTTGCGCTGCTTGCTAGCCGATGGCGAGCTTCTGCGGTTGGCGCTCGGGAGTGCGCAGCATTTCGTCGGCAAGTCTCTGCACGACATAGTTTCGCCGGAGAACCTGCCGCACGTCGAGGAAGCCTATCGCCGCGCGCTCGCGGGTGAGGTGAGCGACACCGAAGTTTCGCGCGGCGGCAAGACCTTCGAGGTGCGCGCGATTCCTGTCGAAGACGGGCGCGGTCGTGTACACGCCTGTATGGGTCTCAGCTACGACGTCACATTGCGCAATCAGAGCGAGCAGGTATTGCGCAAAGCGGAGCTCGCAAAGCGTGAACAGGCGGCTCGTATCGCCCTGCTGCAGGGAGTGGCCGACGCTGCCAATTCTGCCGGTTCGTCGCGTGAGGCCCTCGCGGCTTGCCTACGCCTAACCCGCGAGTATACGGACTTTGCGGTGGGGCACGCGTTGGTGCGGGAGGACGATAGCCTGGTCTCCACGCGGCTCTGGCAGTTTCGCGCAGAGGACGAGCGCTTCGCGAAGTTTCGTGCGAGCAGCGAGGCTCTGCGCTTCGCGCGTGGCACCGGGACGATCGGCCAGGTACTGGCGAGCGGCAAACCGTATGTGGTCGCAGATCTCCAGCGCGAGGCTGGGTTTCTGCGAGCGCCGGGCGCGGCAGCTGGCGGTCTCGTCACGTGCTTCGCCTTTCCGGTATTGGTCGGTAGCGAGGTAGTCGCAGTGCTGGAGTTCTTCGATGATGACTCAGCGCGCTTGCGCGGGGAGCTCGAAGACCTGATCGCGAGCGTCGGCGTGCAGCTCGGCCGCGTATTCGAGCGCGAGCGCACCCACGCGCTGCTCGAGGCCTACGCAGAAAACGTGCGAGCGCTGTCGCTGCGCGACGAGCTGACGGGCCTCTACAATCGCCGTGGTTTCCTGGAGGTGGCGCGGCAGCAATTATTGCTGGCGGATCGCAGCGGCAAGGAGCCGCGGCTCGTCTACGTCGATTTGGATGGCATGAAGATCATCAACGATCGGCTCGGCCCAGAACAAGGCGATTTGGCTTTGTGCGAAGCGGCCGCGCTCCTCCGCAGTACGTTTCGCGCGAGCGACGTGGTGGCTCGCTTGGGCGGCGATGAGTTCGTCGTGCTCGCGATCGAAAGTCACGAATGCCACGAAAAGGCATTGCTCGAACGCGCCGAACGCGCTCTGGCAAGCTTCAATCGAGAAAGTGGGGCCGCCTTCGAGCTCGCTTTCAGCGTCGGGATCGCCCTGCGTCAGCGCGGTGAATCGATCGAAACGCTCATCGCTCGGGCGGATACGCTGATGTACGAGAAAAAGCGTGCTCGGAGCTCCGGGCGCGGCAGCGTGCTGCGCTGAACGTAAGTCGGGGTGCGCGGGAGAATTCGCTGTTCAGGTCGCGACGGAATCGCTAGTCTGAAGGAGAGCGCGTTCGCTGCTGCAGCTCGCAAGAGGAGCTTTTCCCCATGCGCAATGGCCTGGCTTATGTTGCGACCTTGGTAGCGTTGAGTGGTTGTTCGTCCGAGCAGAAGTCCGATGCTTCTGGTGGCGCGGGCGGCACTTCCACTGCGATGGGAGGCGCGATGGCACAAGCTGGCGCTTCGACGACGACCATGGGAGGCGCGCCGGCTCAAGGCGGCGCAGCCACTGGAGGGAGCGCCGTGAGTCGCGGCGGCACGACCGCGCAAGGTGGTGCGTCTTTGGCAGGGGGTAGCGCCGGAAAAGCCTCCAGCGCGGGCGCAGGCAACGGAGTATGCGGAGCCCTTTCGGGGCAACTCTTCGACGGCAGCCATCCTTGGAACCAAAAGGTCTCCACCACGCCGCTCGACGCCGAATCAGCGGCCATAATCCAATATCTGAACACGAATCATACCGCTTCGGCGCGCTTTCAAATCGATGGTCCCAGCGACGAGCCGAACAGCCCATACGGTATCGTGGTGCTGCAGGCGACGGCGAGCACGCCGCGTCGCGCGTTCACGCCGACGAGCGAATTTTACGAGCCGGATTGCGATCCCGCGCCGGCGCTCTTGCCTGCAGGCGGAGCGATTGAAGGCGAGAGCGGCTATGCCTGCGAAGGCGATGGTGACTGCCACCTGATCGTGCTGGATGCTGCCAACTGCCGCCTCTACGAAATGTGGCGCGCGAATCTGAGCGGTTCGACTTTTTACGGCGGGTGCCAGGCCGTGTGGGATCTGCGGCAAACGTACACGCCGACGCTGCGTGGAGATTGTTGTACGAGTGCGGACGCGGCTGGTCTCCCGATCGCCGCGCACTTGTTCAACGCCGACGAGATCGCGGCGGGTGAGATCAAGCACGCAATTCGCTTCATCTTGCCGAACGAGCACATGCGAAGTCGCGTCTACGTGCGGCCGGCGACGCACTCCACCTCGGCGACCAGCGGTCCGGCCACGGCTCCGCCTTATGGTGCACGCTTGCGCCTCAAGGCCGCCTTTGACGACAGTCGCCTGAGTGCTGGGGCGAAGGTCGTGGCGCGGGCTCTGAAGGAGTACGGAATGATCTTGTCGGACGGCGGCAACGTGACTTTTACGGCTGAGAGCGACCGCTTCACCACCGCCAAGTGGCCTCAGGTGCAGCTCGGAGCGCGCGATCTCACCAGCTTGCGTTGGACGGATTTCGAGGTGGTCGAGCTCGGTACACGCTACACCTTCAACTCGGCTTGTGACTGCTCGCGCACGCCGATTTCGCAATGACTCGTAGCTTGCTTTCGCGTTCAATCCTCCACGCGCAGCACGATCTTGCCTTTGGTGTGACCGGTTTCGCTCGCGGCGTGCGCCTTGGCAGCCTCCTCCAGGCTGAAAATTTGCGAAACCGGAACCTTTAGGACGTCGTCCTCAATCAGGCTAGCGATGGCGGCAAGCTCCGATGACGAGCTGCGCGTGAGTACGCTCACGCTACGAATGCCACGGCTCTCGGCCTGCTTGGGATCGAGACCACCCACGGTCGACGCCAACACGCCGCCGGGGCGAAGCACCTGAACCGAGCGCTGGGTCACGTCGCCGCCCACCAGATCGAGGACCGCGTCGACGTCTCTCACGGCGCGCTCGAATGGGCCTTTTTGGTAGTCCACGACTTGCTCCGCGCCGAGTTCGCGCACGAAGTCCTCATGTTCGGCTGAAGCTGTTGCGATCACACGGGCCCCCCGCCATTTGGCGAGCTGCACCGCAAAGTTGCCAACGCCGCCAGCGGCAGCGTGAATCAGAATGCGCTGGCCACGACTCAAATCCACGCTCGGCTCTCGGGCGTCGGTACCGAACAACGCCTGAAAAGCGGTCAGCGCAGCGAACGGTACGGCCGCAGCGTGCACGTGATCGATGTTGCGCGGCTTCTGCGCAATTTCGTTGGTGCGAACCGCGACGTAATCGGCATAGGTGCCGTTCCGCTGTGGGTCGGGCCTGCCGTACACTGCGTCGCCGACTTTGAACCCAGTGGCCTGGTCGCCCAGTGCTTCCACGACGCCCGAGAAGTCCCAACCCGGAATCAAGGGCAACGTGTGCTCCAGCATGCCCCGCAGCTGCCCACTTCGGACTTTCCAATCGATGGGATTGACTCCACTGGCGTGGACACGCACGAGCACTTCGTTGCTCCACGGCAGCGGCCGCGGCGCGTCTTCATAGGTGAGCACTTCGGGCCCACCGTACTCGTGAATTCGAACCGCTTTCATGAAAGCACTCATACGTCCTCGCTTTCCCAGCTGACCGCGGCGCCGACCGAGCGCACGGGTCACGCGCTGATCGAGCGCACAGGTTTAGTAGCCTACTAACCTTCGCAAATCTGCCCGCTGGTACACTCAGACACACGCGACAGCGTGTCGAATGGATTTCCGCATTCTTCGCCTCGAATCTTGCCGAGGCACTCATCTAGCTGAGCTCGTCTTACACCATTGGGACATTCGCGTGCATTGAGATCATCTTTCCAATCCGCGCGAATGCGGGTCAAGCAATCCGATACCGAGGAGAACTTCTTGTTTTCTCCGACGTTATCGCAGTGCTGCTCGCGTTCACAACGAGACTCGGCGATGGCTTCTGCGGCGCCGCGCGTTTGAATTCCGGGCGAAGCATTCTGCACCGCGTCAGCGGGTGTATTCGCTTGTTGTGATTGGCGCTCGGAACTGCATGCAAACGCGAGCAAGACTGCCGGTGCGAGAATGATTCGAAATGAGAAGCGGGCCATGAACCTTTACCTCCGACCAAGCGGCGCGATTGCGCCGTACTCCACGGGGCAAGTTTCACGCCATGAGATTCATCCCCTCGTCAGAACACTTCGACACTCTGCGCGGGCGTTGGCGTCCTGACGCCTCGACATCCAGCAAAGCTGAGCACCATTCGGTTCACGCAGCGCAGCCTCAGCGTGGCAGCGCTGTGGGCCCGCGTTTGCGGCGGGAATCGCCATTACATTCCTCCTATCCGCAGAGTGTGTGCGTACGCATGTGGAAGTTCGTACGGTTGCGATGCTGTCGAGTGTCCTGTAAACCCCGGGGGCAAACCTTGACCCATGCCTAGGAGCAGGAGTAGGTTTTTTGCTCGGGATTAGGCGTCGTTGCTCACGTAAAGGACCGGCGACGTCATCACTCGTTGCGTTGCTCGAAAGCCGGGCGGGCGCGCAACGCGCTCAGTGTCGGGAGCGTTGTGGCCGCGAATATTCTGATCGTCGACGATAGCTTGACCGTGCGCATGGATCTGGCCGAGGCCTTTGGAAAGGCTGGATTTTGGCCCCTGCCGTGTGAGACGTTATCCGCTGCGCGCAAGATCCTGTCGGAAGAGAGTATCAGCCTCGCGATCCTCGACGTGGTCCTACCGGACGGCGATGGCGTCGATTTGCTACGCGAGATTCGCTCTGGTCCGGCTTGCGACATGCCGGTTCTGATGCTCTCGACCGAGTCGGAGGTTCGCGATCGGATTCGAGGGCTCAGGACGGGCGCGAACGACTACGTCGGCAAACCATACGAGACTGGCTACGTCATCGCTCGTACACGGCAGCTGCTACGTGCTCAGTCTCGCTCTGGCGACGAGAAAACCATCCTACTGATCGAGGATAGCCTCACTTTTCGCGCGGAGCTTTCCGCCGCTCTGGTGTCCGCCGGTTATCGAGTGCTCACCGCCGGCAGCGGAGAGGAGGGCTTGCGCATTGCTGCAGACGAGCGGCCTGCTGCCGTCATCGTCGATGGCGTATTGCCCGGCATGGACGGCGCCACCGTAATTCGGCGCATTCGCCTGGATGCCGCTCTACGCAGCTTGCCCTGTGTGCTGCTCACCGGCGCCGGCGCTGTTTCGGAAGAGCTGAAGGCGCTCGACTCGGGTGCGGATGCGTTCGTTCACAAAGGCGATGACGCCGAGATCACGCTAGCCAAGTTGAAGGCAGTGCTGCGCTCGACCAGCGAGTCGAAGCTGGACGCAGAGACCGCCAGCCTGCTCGGTCCGAAGAAGATCCTTGCTGTCGATGACAGCGCCACCTACCGCGAAGAGCTCGCGAGCGCGCTGCGCGAAGAGGGTTACGACGTGATCCTGGCGCGTTCCGGCGAAGAGGCCATCGAGCTGCTCGCCGTACAATCGGTCGACTGCGTCTTGCTCGACTTGATGATGCCGGGCATCGGCGGCAAGGAGACGTGTCGGCGTCTAAAAAACTCGGCGGTCGTACGAGATATCCCGATCGTGATGCTCACGGCGGTCGAAGACCGCTCCTCGATGCTGGAGGGCCTGTCTCTGGGCGCCGATGATTACATCGAAAAATCAGCGGCTTTCGAGGTGTTGAAGGCGCGCGTCAGGGCTCAGCTGCGCCGGCGCCAGGTAGAAGACGAAACTCGTCGCGTGCGAGAGCAGCTGCTGCGCAGCGAACTCGAGGCTGCCGAGGCGCGCGCCGCGCGTGAGCTCGCCGAGACTCGCGCTGCGCTGGTTCAAGAGCTGGAGCTCAAAAACTCGGACTTGGAGGCGGCGTATCAGGCGCTGCAAGCGACGCAGGCTCAGCTAGTTCAATCGGCCAAGATGGCTTCCTTGGGCGCCCTAGTCGCCGGCGTCGCACACGAGATCAACAATCCGCTTTCTTTCGCGTTGAGCCACCTCAACACGGCGCGCAGGTGTTTGGGCAGGCTCGAGCCGTCGCTGCCGGTTTCCGACGAGAATTGGCAGCGCGCCAAGAGCCGGCTCGCCGAGATTGACACTGGCCTCGAGCGCATTCGCGACTTGGTCGTCAAGCTGCGCACGTTTTCGCGTTTGGACGAGGGCGAGCAGAAGCGCGCCAGCGTACGCGAGAGCGTACATTCGGTTCTCACCATCTTGAATCATCGTTTGAGAGAGCACGTTCGGGTCGAGACGGAGTTCGCCGATCTCGACGTGATCGAGTGCTTCCCAGGGCCGCTGAACCAAGCGATTATGAACTTGGTGACGAACGCCATCGACGCCATCGGTGAGGATTCCGGCGTGATTCGGATCAAGACCGAGGTCAGCGGCAACGACTACCTAATCAGCGTGAGCGATACTGGGCACGGAATTCCGCCAGGCATTCGCGAACGCGTATTCGAGCCATTTTTCACCACCAAACCCGTGGGGCAAGGTACCGGGCTCGGTCTCTCGATTACGTATTCCATCATCGCCAAGCATGGGGGAAGCTTGACCCTGCTCGACGCCGACGGCGGGGGCACTCGAGCGTTGATCCGCATTCCGCTCAAGGAGACGCAGAAGGAGGGTTCGCATGCAACAGGTTAGGGAACGCGTACTCCTCGTGGATGACGAGCCTCAAGTGTTGGTCGCGTTGGAGGACCTACTGGCAGATGATTACTCCGTTCTGAAGACCGAGTCCGGTGAACGGGCACTGGACCTAATCTCACGCGAGCCCGACATCGCGGTGGTGATCACCGATCATCGCATGCCGCGCATGAATGGCGACGAGTTCTTGGCGCGCCTCGGAGAATCGATCGATTCGACGCGCATTTTGGTGACTGGCTTTGCCGATCTCTCGGGCGTGATTCGCGCGGTGAACGACGGAGGTATCTTCGCGTACGTGACCAAGCCTTGGGACGACGAAGATCTCAGGCTCAAGGTGAAGCGCGGCGTCGAGCACTACCGGCTCACGCGAGAGCTTTTGGGCGAGCGACGCTTGCTGCAAGACCTGATGAACAGCGTTTCAGACGGGATCTACTTCAAGAACACCAAGCTCGAGTTCGTGCGTGTGAACCGCGCCTTCGCCAATTCACTGGGGATCGCCGAGCCGGCTCTCATGGTCGGGCGGCGGCTGACGGAGCTCGTTCCGAGCGCGGAAAGCGAGGCCGCCGAGAGCCAAGAACGCTCGGTTTTGGCCGAGAACGGCGCTTCAGAAGAGGCTTTGCGTCGCGTGAACGCTGCCACTGGCGCGCGCTGGTTCTCTGAAAGTCGAGCCCGCATCATGAACGCTGAAGGCAAAGTAATTGGCCTCGCGGGCATCGCGCGTGACGTGACTGAACGCGTGCGCGGCGATGAGGCGTTGCGTCGCAGTGAAGAGCGCTTTCGCGAGCAGAGCCGGGTTCTGAATTCGGTGCTGGCAGGCATGGGCGACGGCGCCGTGGTGCTCGATCGCGAGGGCCGTTTCTTGCTCTTCAACCAGCGCGCGGAGCGCATTCTAGGGGTCGGGCCCAAGAGCGTCGCCCCGAGCGAGCTCGCGCAGACGTACGGAATCTTCACGCGCGATCAGAAGGGGCCGCTGGCAACCGATCAAAATCCGCTCTTGCGCGCGATGGCCGGTGAAGAGCGGAGCGATGCCGAAGTCTTCATTCGCAACCAGAGCGTACGGGGAGCGAACGTGGCAGTTACGGCCACGCCGTTGCGTGACGACGACGGCAACTTGATCGGCAGCATTGCGCTACTGCGAGACGTGACCCGCCAGCGTGAACTGGAGCAGCAGCTGCTCGAGTCGCAGAAGATGGAAGCCGTGGGACGCCTGGCTGGCAGCGTAGCGCACGACTTCAACAACCTGCTCTCGGTGATTCTCAGCTACGGCAGCATGGTACTGAAGGATTTGAAGCCGCTCGATCCAATCCGACCGGACATCGAGGCGATTTTCAAGGCGGGTGAACGCGCTTCGGATCTCACTCGCCAATTACTCGCGTTCAGTCGGCGCCAGGTGCTGGCTCCGCGCGTCGTGGACCTGAATCAAAGCATCAGGGAGTCTCAGCCAATCCTCAAGCGGCTGCTCGGTGAAAACGTGGAGCTCATCACGAGCTTTCAACGTGAGCTGTGGCGCGTGCGCGTCGATCCAGGTCAAATCGATCAGGTGGTGGTGAACCTGGTCGTCAACGCGCGCGACGCCATGCCGGACGGAGGCAAACTGGAAATCGGTACGCGCAACGTCGCGCTCGACGAGTCACATCTGAAAAATCATCTCGACGCCAAGCCCGGGCGCTACGTTCAGCTTTCGATCAGCGACACCGGCAGCGGTATGGATCGCGAGACCCAAGCCAGGATTTTCGAGCCGTTCTTCACCACCAAGGAGCAGGGCAAAGGCACGGGTCTCGGCCTTGCCACCGTGTTCGGCATCATCAAGCAGAGCGGCGGTCACCTCGATGTCGAAAGTGAGCTTGGACGTGGCACTCGCTTCGACGTGTTCCTGCCAACTACAGATGAGTCGCACACCTCAGTAGCGGAGCCGGTAGCGCCGGTCACTCTGGACGGCAACGAAACCATTCTTCTCGTGGAGGATCAGGACGAGGTGCGCCTGGCCGCGGCGTCGGTGCTGCGCCGACGCGGCTACCGCGTCATCGAAGCGCGCAACGCGGGGGAAGCACTGCTTCATTGCGAGCGCGCTCCTACGACGATCGATTTGATGCTGACCGATATGGTCATGCCGCAGCTCAGCGGGCGAGAGCTCGCCGACCGGCTGCGAGCGCTGCGTCCGGACATGGGTGTCCTGTTCATGTCGGGCTACTCGGAGCACAGCGGCGGAGTGCTGCCCAAGGGGACTCAATACATGCAGAAGCCATTTACGCCTGATTCGCTGGCCCGGCGCGTGCGCGAAACATTGGATTTGCTGAGGCCGCGCATGCTGCACTAGCGGCGTTCGCCAGAAGAGGGACGATGTCTTTTGCGCAGAGCGACGTTAGCGTAAAGCTGCTGCTGTTCCGCAAGCGCGACAGCGTGTACGCCTTGCCACTCGGGGACGTGCTCGAAATAATGCGTCCGCTGCCCCTCGAGCGCATCGAGGGAGCGCCTCCGTTCGTTCTCGGCTTGTCGATGATTCGTGGCGAATCAGTGCCGGTGCTCGATTTGGGGGTACTGCTGGGGGCCGACGACAACGAATCTTCGCTGCGTTTCATTCGCCTGCGGGTTGGGACGCGTTGCTTGGCGTTGGCGGTTGGGGAGGTATTGGGGATTCGTGAGGTGCCGCGTACACACTTCGCAGAGCTTCCGCCGCTATTGACCAGCACGCGCGCTCACTTGGTGGAAGCGCTCGGCAGCCTGGACTCGAAGTCATTGCAAGTCCTGCACTCCGCGCGCGTCTTCGCTCCCCCGCTGCTCGCCGCCATCCCGTCGCACGGGGAGCCCGCATGAATGTCGCTCTCGATCGCGCTGCGCTCGATCAATTGCGCACCTTGGTGGGCGCGCGCCTCGGGCTCGATTTCGGCGACGATCGCCTGGAGCAGCTCTCGTTGGTCGCGAGTAAGCGAATGGAGAAGCACCGCCTCGCGCGGCTCGAGGACTACCTAGCGCTGTTCGACACAGGTCGTGATTCGAGCGCGGAAGTGGCGGTTTTGGCTGAGGAGTTGACGGTTGGTGAGACCTTCTTTTTCCGCGGCGAGGAGCACTTTCGTGTACTCACGGAGCTCTTGCTTCAGGAGCAGCACGCTAGAGGTCGTCATGCGCGAATCCTGTCGGCGGGCTGTGCTTCTGGTGAAGAGCCGTACTCGTTGGCGATCGCTTTGCGCGAGGCGCTGCCGGAGATCGACAGCTGGAAAGTGTGGATCGACGCGTTGGATGTCAACGCGGCGGTGCTGGCGAAGGCACGCGCTGCGCGTTACAGCGCTTGGTCGTTGCGCGCTACCTCGAATGCGATCAAAGAGCGCTACTTCGAAGCGCAAGGACGCGACTTCGTGCTCGACCCCAGGGTTCGCAGCATGGTCCATTTCGAGCAGCGCAGCCTGGCAGAAGAGTGGCCGCCGTTGGGCGGTGGTGTGCCCTACGACGCCATCTTTTGTCGCAACGTAATCATGTACTTCCGGGTCGAGGTCGCACGCCGAGTGCTCCTACGCTTCGAGCAAGCCTTGCGACCCGACGGTTTCTTGTTCCTGGGCCACGCCGAGACACTGCGCGGCCTTTCGCAGGACTATCACCTGTGTCATTCCGGGGATGCCTTCTACTATCAACGGCGCTCGGGCGAGCAGCAGCGCGCGCCGGCGAGCGACTCTTTCAAGCGCAGCGGTTTCGAGTCGGAACTGAGCCGCCAGCTGCCCCAGATCGTCGATGACGCGCCATCATGGGTCGACGCGATTCAAAACGCGTCGCGCAAAATCCTGCGCTTGACCACTCCTGAAGCAGGCAAACCAGTCGCTTCGGCGGAGACGCCGCCGAGCTGGGATTTGCAAGCAATCTTGGCGATGATTCACCAAGAGCGCTTTGGCGAAGCGCTGGAGCAGCTGCGCGCGCTGCCCGACGCTTCTCAGCGCGACGCCGAAGTACTGCTATTGCTGGCGGTGATCCTCACCAACAAAGGCGCTAGCGAGGATGCCGAGGCGGCCTGCCGGCGTTTACTCGAGGTCGACGAGCTGAACGCCGGGGCCCACTACTTGTTGGCGCTCTGTCGCGAGCACGCCGCAGACGCCGAAGGTGCGGTCGAGTGCGACCGTACCGCCATCTACCTAGATCCGAGCTTCGCGATGCCGCATTTACATTTGGGGCTATTGGCGAAGCGCAACTGCGACACGTCGCTCGCCAAGCGTGAGCTCTCACAGGCCCGTCGCTTACTCGATCGTGAGGACGCGGCGCGTGTGGTGCTGTTTGGTGGCGGCTTCTCACGGCAAGCATTGGTCAAATTGTGCGACAGCGAGCTTGCTGCGGTCGAGGCCTCCTCATGAGTCCGTCCAGCCGGCGCCTTTCGGCTGCGCAACTGGCGCGCGCGTTCGACGCTTCCTTCAGTGTGGCGCCGGAGTTCGAGCGAGCTCCGCAGCAGGGTTTGCTGTTGTTTACGGTCGAATCCAAGGCTCACGCGATACGCGCCCGCGAAGTGAGCGCCGTGCTCACGACGCCACGACTCACGCGCGTGCCATGCCGGCGTGTCGAGTTGCTGGGTGTTGGCAGCATTCGCGGAGAGCTGGTGCCCGTGTTCGATCTCGGTCAGCTACTCGGTCTTGCGCCAGCCAGTAACGGCCGGCGCTGGTGCTTGCTGGTGAGCGCGCGCGAATTGGTAGCGTTCGCGTTCGACTCGTTCGAGCGTTACGAGCAGGTAGCCGAAAGCGCGATTGCCAGCGCCGAATCGAGCGGCGGCGCGCTCGTCGGGCAGGTAGCGCGGGTCGCGGAGGCTACGGTGCCAATCATCAACGCCGCAGGCTTGCTTTCCGTTGTCGAGGCGCCCACGACGCCCGCGGATCGAGGAAGAGAGAGTGCATGATGGCAGGAACCTGGACTTTTGGGCGTAGAATCGGCCTCGGCTTTTTAGTCGCCGGTGTGGTGCTGCTTTTGATCGCCGTGTTCGGTTACCAGAACGCGCACGGCCTGATCGAAAATGCCCGCTGGGTGAGTCACACGCAGGAGGTGCGACGTGAAATCACGGAGCTCAGCGCGCATGTGAAGGACATCGAGAGCAGCGTGCGTGGCTTCGTTCTGACTGGCAAGGACGAATTTCTTGCCCCATACACGGTGGCCAGCACTGACGTCGAAAAGACCTACTCGGCGTTGCGCGGCTTGATGAATGACAACCCAGAGCAGCTACGCAGGTTGGATGTGCTCCGGCCAGTCTTGGACCGCAAACTCGCTGTATCGAAGAAGTACATCGAGCTTCGGCGCGGCCAGGGCTTCGAGCCGGCGCAAACAGCTCTCGCGCAGGGCGAGGGCGATCACATCATGCAAGACATACGGCACGCCGTGCAGGCGATGGACAATGAAGAAACTCGCCTATACGAGCAACGCCGGCGCGCCTCGGAGGCTGCCGCGGAGACCACTAAATCCGTGATCGCCTGGGGAAGCGCCGCGGGCATCGTGTTCGTCGCCGTCGTGGGCTACCTCATCGCGCAGGCGCTGGCTCGCCAAGTGGGTTCGGCGGTGCGCCACATCCAGAGCTCTTCGACCGAGCTCCAAGCGGCCGCCAATCAGCAAGCTACTGGTGCCAAGGAGCAAGCCACTGCGATGAGCGAAATCACCACTACGATTAGCGAGCTGCTGGCCACGTCCAGGCAGATCGCGGAGAGCTCGCAGCGAGTCGCGACGATCGCCAGCGAGACACGCGCCGCAGCGCAGTCGGGCGACCAACTACTGCAGCGGACCAACGATTCAATCGGTGGCATGCGACGTCAAATCGAACTGGTCGTGAGCCACATGCTCGATCTAGGTAAGAAGTCGCAGGAAATAGGCGGGATTCTCGAAATCATCAACGAGCTGTCCGAGCAGACCAACATCTTGGCAATCAACGCTACCATCGAAGCGGCGGGAGCTGGTGAAGCCGGACGTAGGTTTGCGGTAGTGGCGGACGAGGTGCGTCGGTTAGCGGATCGAGTGGGCGGGTCCGCCAAGGAGATTCGTGAGCTGATCGATGAAATTCGAGCAGCCGTGAACACCACCGTGATGGCGACCGAAGGCGGAACCAAAGCTGTGGACGCGGGTGCACGCCTGTTTTCAGACGCGGCCCAGGCATTCGCGCAGATCGTCGGGTTGGTCGGAACCACCAGCGAAGCGGCGCGCGAAATCGAGCTCAGTACCAAGCAGCAGTCCACGGCCGTGGAGCAGGTGAACCAAGCGGCAGCCAGCGTCGCGCAAGCCACGAAGGAAAACGAGGCCAGCTCGAGCCAGACCTTACAAACCGCGTCGCAACTCGCGACGTTGTCGCGCGACCTTTTGAAGGTGATTCAGTCACAGGCGGCTGCGTAGGTCGGCTTGGCCAAAGACGTCTACAAGTACTTCCGCATCGAAGCGCGCGACCTGTGTGAGCGCATCGGCAGCGGCATCCTCGCGCTCGACAAGCCGTACGAGGAAGAGCTAGTAGCGCGCCTGCTGCGCTATGCGCATACGCTCAAGGGCGCCGCGCGCGTCGTGAAGCAGCTCGAGATCGCACGCTGTGCGCACGGGCTCGAAGAGATCTTGTTGGCGAAGCGCGACGCTCGAGCCTCAGCGACGCCAGAGGAGATTCAGGCGCTGCTCGCGCTGATTGACCAGATCGGCGCGCAAGTCGCGACCCTCTCGGGCGAGACCGAAAGCGAACCTCCACCGGCCTCATCGCCGCCAGCCGAAGCGCCCGCCTCGCAGCCGCCACGCGCTCCTGCGCCGGCGCGTGCACTCCCTGCGGAGCAGGTCGCAAGCCTGCGCATGGATGTCGAGCAGTTGGACTCGCTGGTGCACGCTGCCAACGCTGCCAGCCAGAGCGTAGCGGCGCTGCGGCGCGAGCTCAGCGGGTTAGATCGGATTGGCGAACTGGCTGGGTTACTTCGCGACGCCCTTGCGCCGCGTGCCACGACATCTGGTGTCAATGCGGCTGCGCTGCACCGCATGCGAGGTCTGGGCATCGAATTGGTAAGCGAGTTGGAGCGGCTCCGACGCGACCTCTCCGGCGCCGCAACGAACGCCGATGCGGAAGCTGCGGCCGTCGCCGAGGCCGCACATCAACTTCGATTGCTCCCGGCGTCGACGCTGTTTCCGGTGTTGGAACGCGCCGTGTATGACGCCGCCATCCAACTCGACAAACGCGTCGAGCTCCGCGCCAGCGGCGGCGAGGTGCGACTCGACGCACATGTGCTCGGTTCCTTGCGCGACGCACTGCTGCACGTAGTGCGCAACGCGGTGGCTCACGGCATCGAAACCCTCAGTGAGCGGCGCGCGGCCGGAAAACCCGAGCAAGGCAGCGTCACGCTGAGCATCGCACGGCGCGGAAGTCGCGTTGTGTTCTGCTGCCACGACGACGGGCGGGGCATCGATCTCACCGCAGTGCGTCGCGTTGCCGTGCAGCGCGGACTGGTCGCGCTCGAAGAAGCCGCGCAGCTCGACGCTCGCCGCCTGACCGATCTACTGCTGCGCTCTGGGCTCAGCACCAGCCGGGAAGTGACCCAAATTTCGGGGCACGGCATTGGTCTGGACGTGGTGAACGAAACCGTCACGCGCCTGAAAGGTGTGGTTGCGATTGAGAGCACACCCGCTGTTGGCACGCGCATCGAGCTCGATGTGCCAATCTCCGTCGCAGCGCTGCCAGCCCTTTGGGTGCAAGTGCGTGGCGGCCGTGTCGCGCTTCCGCTCGATACCGTGGTTGCAGCCGCGCGCATCCCAGCCAACGACATCACGCGGGCACATAATCGTGAAACACTCGCGCGCGATGGCAAAGTGATTCCATTCCTGCCGCTCGAACGCGCGCTCGACCGCGGCGCAAAGTCCGGTGCCAGTCCGAGTGCATGGTCTGTCGTCATCTTGCGCTCCGGGGAACGCAGCGCTGCTTTCGGTGTAGAGCGCGTATTGGGCACGCGCCACGTCGTGATGCGATCGCTGCCACCACTGGTTCAGGCCGACAACGTCGTGGCGGGAGCGGCTCTCGACGCCGAAGGCAACCCCGAGCTCGTACTCGACGCAGCAGCATTGGTCGAGCTCGCCAGCGCTAGCGAGGCGCCGGCGGAGGCTCGGAAAGCGCCTGTACTACCGCCCATTTTGGTGATCGACGATTCACTCACGACGCGCATGTTGGAGCAGAGCATTTTGCAGTCCGCCGGTTATCGCGTCGACCTCGCGGTGTCCGCGGAAGACGGGCTCGAGAAAGCTCGTGCGAAACACTACGGCTTGTTCATCGTGGACGTCGAAATGCCCGGAATGAACGGCTTCGAGTTCGTGGCGACCACCCGCGCCGATCCCGAGTTGAAGTCGGTGCCTGCCATTCTGGTGACTTCGCGCGACGCGCCCGAAGACAAGCTGCGCGGCCAGCGCGCTGGTGCCAGTGCCTACGTGGTCAAGGGAGAATTCGAACAGGGTCACCTATTGCGTACAATCCGCTCACTGATGGGATAATTTGAATGCCTCGCACTCGCGTTGTCGTAGTGGAAGATTCATTGACCGTTAGGAAGCGCCTAGTCGAGGTGCTATCGGCGGCGCCTGACATCGAGGTGGTGGGAGAGGGCGGCGACGGTCGCAGCGCGATCGAGCTTTGTCAGCGTCTGCGCCCCGATGTGATCACGCTCGACATGATGCTCCCGGTGATGACGGGCGTGGCGGCCACCGAGTACATCATGGCGTACTGCCCAACTCCGATCTTGATCGTGTCGTCATCGACCAATCGGGGCGAACTGTTTCGTACTTACGACGCGCTCGCGGCTGGCGCCGTAGAGGTCCTCGAAAAGCCCCGCGGCGACGAGATGGACGGCGACTGGGAGCAAAAATTCCTGAGCCTCGTCAAGCTCGTCGCGCGTATCAAAGTGATCACGCACCCGCGCGCGCGACTCTTCAATGGCCGCAAAGACTCGGATCGCAGCCCTGCTTCCTCGAGTCGGCCGCCGAAGCAGGCGGTGCGCTGTATCGCCATCGGCGCCTCTACGGGTGGCCCGGCAGCGGTCGCGCAGATCTTGGGCGCGCTACCGCCAGATTTTCCGATTCCGATCCTGCTCGTGATTCACATCGGCACGGTGTTCGCGCCTGCGCTCGCCGAATGGTTGGATGCGCAGTCCAAGCTCCGGGTTACGCGCGCGCTGCATGGCGAACCACTGCCACCACTCGGCGTGGCGCGCGTCCTCATGGCGCCCCCCGAACACCACCTAGTCGTACGGCGCGGTCGCCTCGAGCTCAATCAGGATCCGGAACGGCACTCATGCCGCCCCTCGGTGGACGCTTTGTTCGAATCACTCGCCGTCGAGGAAAGCGCGGGCGTCATCGCATGCCTGCTCACTGGAATGGGCAGGGACGGTGCAGCGGGCCTACTCGCGCTGCGCCGCGCTGGCGCAACCACGATTGCTCAAGACGAAGCCAGCTCCATCGTGTACGGCATGCCGCGCGAAGCGGTTCAGCTAGGCGCCGCCTCAGAAGTGTTGCCGCTCGACCGCATTGCACCAACCCTGATCGCACTCACGGCTCAGCGCGCGTCGCGCTAGCCTGCGAGCCTGCGGCGAGCACAGCACGAGCTAGCCCGTGTTTACTTCGTCGCGCGCGCTGCTTGCCAACGGCCGTTGTCGCAACGTTTCTACCAGCAGGTCGCGAAAAGCAGTGACTCGCAGTGGCACGTGTTTGCTCGCGGGATATACCAAGTAAATGGTGCCTGTGTTGGCAAGCCAGCGCGGCAGCACCCGCTGCAGCGTGCCTGCCGCGACCTCTGGATCGGCGAGAAATGAGGGCATCGCGCCGACGCCACAGCCATTCTTCAAGGCTTCGCGCATGAAGAACATGTCATCACATACGATGCGAGCCTGCCGCTTCATCGAGGATGGGCTGTTCCCCATCAGCAACTTGCCGCTAGGCGCACCATGAAAGCCGACCCAGTCGTGGTCTTCGAGCTCAGCCGGTGTGCGCGGCGCTCCGCGGCGCGCCAGGTAGCTCGGCGCGGCGTAGAGCCCGATGGATAGCGTGCCGAGCTTGCGTGCAATCAAGTTCGAGCCGCGCAGCTTGCTCGAGCTGATGCGCATGGCCGCATCGAAACCGTCGCGCACCAAATCTACCACGCTGCTCGTCAGGTGCAGCTCCACGCGAACACGGGGATAACGCGCGCTGTAGCGCGTCACGACATCGGCCAGCACGCTGCTACCCAGATCGACCGTGCTGGTCAATCGCAACGTGCCGCTCGGAGCTTCGCGGCTCTCTGGCATTTCATGCAGCGCCGCTTCCAGAGACTGCAGCGATGCAGCGCAACGTTCGAACAGCAGCTTACCCTCCTCGCTGCTCGTCACACGCCGAGTAGTGCGATGAAACAGGACGACTCCGAGCGACTCTTCCAGCGCTGCCACGGCGCGACTCACGCTCGAGCGCGGCACGCCTAGTCGCGAGGCTGCGCTCGAGAAGCTGCCCGTGTCGTAAACCGCGGCAAAAGCCCGCACCAGATTCAGATCGATTGGTGCATCCACGCACCACAGATGCCAAATAAGACGGCTTGTTGCAACAGTCCGCGTGCCGCAGGGTTTGGTCTCGAAAGGAAAACACCATGTCGAAACCTTCGCTACTGGTAACGGGCGCAGCAGGAAAGCTAGGTCGCCGCACCGTCGAGCTGCTCCTGGAGCGTGGCCAGTTCAACCTGATCGCCACCTCGCGCACCCCCGACTCACTCGCTGACTTGTCCCAGCGTGGCGTGGATGTGCGGCGCGCCGACTTCGACGACGCCGCAGGGCTCAAAGCCGCCTTCCAAGGCGCCGAGCGAGCCGTGCTAGTGAGCACCGACGCGGTGGTCGAGCCGGGCCGACGTCAACGCCAGCAGCGCGCCGCCGTGCGCGCTTTAGAAGCGGCGGGCGTTCGTCATGTCGTCTATACCTCGCTGCCCAACGCGTCGGCGTCGGCCGTGTCGATCGCGCCCGATCACGCCGACACCGAAGCCGCGCTCGAAGCTTCGGCGCTCGGCTACACGATCTTGCGCAATAACGTGTATGCCGAAATGCTAGCGAGTTCGCTGCAGCGCGCTCTAGCTCAGGGCAAGCTATTTCATGCGCGCGGCGCAGGGCGCATCGCCTACGTAACACGCGATGACTGCGCGCGCGTAGCAGCCGCTGCGGTTGCCGAAACCAGCAACGACGCTCGCGCAACCTTTGATGTGAGCGGGCCGGAGGCGTTGGATGCAAACCAGTTGGCCGCGTTGGCGAGCTCGATCAGCGGGCGCCCGCTGGTGGCCGTGGCGCTGAGCCCGGCGGAGTTCAGGCAATCGCTGCTCTCGCACGGTGTGCCCCCAGTTTTTGCCGAGCTAGCCGTCAGTTTCGACGTTGCCGCCGAGCGCGGAGAGCTTGCCAGCGTCAGCGACAGTGTGCGGCGCTTTACCGGTCGCGAGCCGGAATCGGTCGCAGATTTCTTGCGCGGTTCACTGCCACGCGCGGCTCCATGAGCGGCTCTTGGGCGTGCAGCACATCGAACTCGGCGAGCTCACTGAAGGGAGGCGTCAGGTTTTGGATTTTGGGTGGGCCCCCGCCGCGAACATCTCAGCGCAGCCCGAGCCCAGCGTGCGGCGAATCAGGGCTGAGCCGAACGTCATCCGCCGGATCTGGCAGAGCTTGCCAGAGAGCTGGATTTTGATCCGGCGGCTTGCCCTGATTCTGTGCCAGGGCCTTGTACAGCTTGCCGCGGTGCACGACGAACGCGCCCGCTGCGTAGCTCACCACGCGTTGGTCCGGGCTCAGCGTGGCCTTATCAGTCCACCACTCGAGGCGCCGATAATTCTCGTCGAGCTCGGCGCCCATGAAATCCCGAAACCTCACGCGCGGCACACTGCCAGTCTGGTTGTTCTCGCTGGTCACGCTCGGAAAAGTCCATTTGATGAATGGATACGGCCCGTCCACTGAGTTGTCGCGCAATACGTGTGGGTTCGGCGAATTCGAACCGACACCGAACACCTGCACCGGCGCTTGCGTATCGGGATACACCTCGGCGTAGTTGAAATTGAAGCCGCGAAACACATTGCGCTCGAACACGATGCGCACGCCTGTGTTGTCGGCGTGCGTGTATACCCCCGAGAGCGACGTGTCCGCAAAGTAGTTGTCGGAGAACGTCACACTATCCGAGGCTGCGCGCAGATCACCGGCGACCGGTGTCGGAAATAACTCTACGAACAAGTCACCCGTGCCGATCACGATGTTGTGGTGAAACGTGGAGCTGCCGTAGCGCTGCCCGAACTGAACGTTGCCGTCCTGATACTGCTGAAACGCCGAGCGCCAGCGCACCGCGGCAGGTCCCAGCACGTTGTACGCGATTTCGCAGCCGGCCCCGAGCTGCCCCGTTTGAAGTGCCTCGGTGCCGGTGCGCAGCAAGCGATTGTCGTAAATTCGAAGGTTCTCGAAGGCGTGCTGCGGTTGCGCCTGCGTGCTCCCGAAGTAGATCCCCTCCGAGCCGGTGTCGTGCACGTAAACATCGTGCATCTTGACGTTGCGCATCGTGGCCGAGCCGTCATTGTCCGTCTTCGCAACGATGCCGGCGAACTCTGCGCGCGCGACCTCCAACATGTCGAGTTCGAAGTCCGTCGCCTTGCCCCCAATCGAAAGCCCCGAAAGGCCTGTCTTACTGAAGGCGTCGTCGCTGAAAATGCCATAGCTACCCTGACTATGCGCGTAGGCGCCGTCAGCGTGACCTCGGTAGCCAGCGTCACCTGTTTTGGACAGCGCATCGTAGCGGCCCGTCAGGATCCAATTGCTTCCCCCGTTGATGACGAACACGTAGTTTGCGGCGTCGCCACCCACCTTCACCTGCCCGCCCAGATTCGTGATCACCAATGGGCGCTCCGGCGTGCGCTGCGGCAAGCCGCCGAGTTGAATCGTCCGGTAATTGCCGGCTGGAATGTACAGGCGATCCAAGTTGTCGAAATCCACGTCCGGAAAACTCTTCGTGAGTGTCGGATACGACAACTCGGGCAGCTTGCCCGCAGCGGGCGTGGGCACCGGCAGCGTGAACGTCGACTTCGGCTCACCGAAGCGCCCCATGCTCGGCGCTCCGCCGCTAGTGACAACGCCTCCGGAGCTGGTGCTGCCTCCGAGCGACGCAGCTGCGCCGCCCGTCGCGCCACCGCCTCCGTTCGCTGCAGCGGTTCCGCCCGTTGCGCTGCCGGCCCCACCGGTGCCGCTCGCCGCGCCAGCATCGGAGCCGCCGCAGGCAGCCGTCAGACCAACCAGCAATAGCCCCAGTCGCACTTCGGCACCCATCGACTCGCGAGAATAACGCAACACCTGCGAAGCTACGCAGCTCACTGCGAGCGTCGTTTTCGCAATTGTCGCTCACACACGCAGAGAAACTGCGGCTCTGCGCATGTGTGCGTGCGAGTTCGCGGCGTTACGGGTAGTAATCGGCGGGCGTCTTATCGAGGCCGGTGCCCTTCCCGAAGCTTTGGACGAACGAGGCCGGAAATAGCGCGCCTGCGCGCGTCTTGTCGAGGTTTGGCCCTGGCGCTACCAGCGCAGCTACCAGCACCGTCAACACCACCATGTGTTGGGTGCGGGCGCCTTCGATCGAGCTTGCCATGTAGCGCAGCTCGGCATCCATCATGCTGGCGAGCGCCTGATTGTGTGCGATAGCGCCGGCACGCTCGGTCGCTGCCACGAACTTGAGCGTGTTCGAGATGCTAGTGTTTGCGATTAGGCCTTCGGGAGCGCGAAACTTCGCGACCACGCTGGCTTCCGTCACGGGTGTGGCTCCCAGTGTGTTGAGCTCGTCGACGAGGGCGCTCGCGTGCAAGCGGTGCTGCGCCTGAATCCCGCTCAGCATCCCCAACAGGATCTCGCGCTCGGAAACCAACGGGTCAGTCGGAGGCGCGTCGCTGACGAGGCCGATCGCGGCCGAATACGCGCTGACTGCGTAGTATTCATTCGACAGCAGTGTATTCAGCTGTTCCGCGTCGGGATCGCTCGAGCCTCCTCCTCCTGCGCCACCTCCACCGTCGCGACCGCCTCCGCTGGTTCCGCCTTTGCCGCTGGTTGCTCCCGCTTGCGAGTTGCCGCCTGCGTTGCCCTTGCCACCGCTGCCTCCGCCGTCCGAATCCTTACTATCGCCGCAGGCAGCTGCCACCACACCGAGCAGCCCTGCTGCCGCGGCGAGCGCGCCTCCGCTCAGCAAACGACGCCGCGCTGCTGGGCCGTGAGCCTCGGGAGTTGCGTGAGCTTCTTTCGTAGACTCTGGTTTCGATGACTTGGTCATGGCGGATCCAGGGCAAGCAGCGCGTCGAGCGCGGGTGAGCTTTCGAGGTGCGTCGTGCCGGCGCCTCCCACGTTGAGCACGAAAGCGGCCGGTACGAGTGATGCGGCGTTGATCGCGGTGGCCTCGTTGGTTGCGATGAGGCCCTCCACCAACAAGTGCCAAAGCACGAAGTGCTGCGTCTCCACGCCGCCAATCGCGGCGGCGAGCTTGGCCGAAGTTTGTGCGCTGAGCATCTTCATCGCGTCAACATAAGCCAGCGCTGCGTGCTTCTCTTTGTCCGCCGCGAGCTTCATGAATTCGCCGCTCTTGGCCGTAGCGGTAGGAAACGAGGCGGGCAGGCTGGGCGCTCCGGGGTCGGCTACGGGCGTACCTGCGTTGGCTTGGATGAAGGCTTTCAGAGCCGCTGCGTGCTCGACGTGGTGAGCTTGAAAATGAGCAGCAAGTTTGGCGACGGCGTCGCGTGTTGTCTTGGGAGTGGTCGCGTCTGCTGCGATGATGCTGGCGCCCGTCGTATACGAAGACACCAGGTCGTACTCGGCGCTCAACACCAGATTGAGCAGCTCGTTGTCCTTCTTGGGGTCCGGCGTTGTGCCGCCATTGGCCCGCGCCGGCACGCTGCTCAGCACAACCGCGAGATTCGCGCTCGCCGCAGTCGCCGCCGCGCGCACCAGCAGCTCGCGTCGGCTCAATTCTCGAATGTCCATCGATCCTCCGATTGCAAGGCCAAGATCGAATCGGCCACGGCGCCAAGCCTGCGAACAGCGTTAGCCCCGCCGCGCCGACTCACTCGCTTCGTCACGCGGCAGGATACGTTCGCGTGACACTCTCTGAAAATGGCGACATCCGAACAATCGACAGCCCTCGCTGCGCGAGCTCGATTTGATCAGCGCGATGCCGTAAACGTCGACGCTTCTGCACGAGCTCTCGAATTGAGCCGCATCGCAACGCTACGTTCAGCTTCGAAGAGAGCGGCGATAAGCGTCGACCGCCCGCACCGCTCTGGCGATCTTCGTGCGCGCTTTGTTGGCGAGAACCGTCGCGCTAAGGGCCCGCGAATGAGTAAGTCAGTCGCGAGCGGGCCGAGACCGCCGCGAGGTGGGTGCGTGAGGAGAGAGCACCGCAGGTCGAGGAGCGCAGCGACGAGCGCGCCCGCCGCAGCAAGAAGGATCGGCCCGCGCAGTATGACTTATCCATTCGCGTGCCCTAAGCGTGCGCTTGCTCTTTCGAAGCGTCACTCGGCTTTGCGCTGGGTGACTCGAGCTGCTCGGTGGCTCCGACATTCTGCTCACGCATGGCTGCCCGCTCGTGCGGCTCGTTGGAGTAATCGCGCTGGTACATGCGCAGCATCGCCAAGAACAGCGCGACTGCCAGCGGTCCGATCAGCATTCCCATTGCGCCGAACGCCGCCAAGCCACCCAACAGTGCGAAAAACAGCACGGCGCCGTGCATGCGAATCTCGTCCTTCATCAACAGCGGTTTGACGACGTTGTCGACCAAGCCCACCACCACGAACGCATACACCGCCAAAAACAAGGCCGCCCAGGGGTGGCCACTCACGAGCTGAATCGCTGCTGCGATGAGACACACCGAGGCGGCGCCAGCGGCTGGAATGAAGGCAACCACGAAGGTTACGGCAAAGAAGAAGAAGGGGTGCGGCACACGAGCAATGAGGTAGCCGACCAGCGCGGCGACGGCTTGAACGAGTGACGTGAGGGCTGTCGAAACGATGACCGACTTGCACACGCGCACGAACTCGGCAAAGAGCTCACGCGTTTGCCCGCTGCGAAGCGGCGACGCTTCATCCAGCCAATTGATGATGGCTTCCTTGTTGGTCAAAAAGAAAAAGAAAGCCAGCAGCATCATCACGCCTTGGAACAGGAGCGAGCCGGTCGCAGACACCGCTGCGCCCACGACCAACGCCGCGCTGCCTCCCGCCTTGGTCGCCTGCTGCTGCACCCACCTCGTGATTTCGCCCGAGTCGGCGTCGACGCGTTGTAAAAAGCGATTCACCTGCTCCTCGATCGGATCCGGCAGCTTGGCGATCAGCCCGCGTGCTCCTTCGCTGCGCACTGTTTCTGAAACGAACTGAGTTGCGTCTGCGGTCTCCTTGACGACGAACGCCGACATACCAACCAGTGGGCCCAACACCACGGCCACTACCAGCGCGGCGAGCAAACCCGCAGCTGCAGTCGGGCGCCCGCGCAGCCGCCGCGTGAGCCATTGGTGCACGGGCCACATCACCATCGCCAACACGGCTGCCAAGAACAGCGCGCCACCCAGGGGGCGAAATACGGCCAGTACCAGCACCAGGGTCGCCAGCAACATCACCAGCAGTGAGCGCCGAGCCGAGACGTTCGAGCGATCCATCGCGACTAGGGTGGGCCCACGCGCCCCGCGTGGCAAGCAAAGATGCGCCTCAATCGCTCGCGAAGATCCAGGGCAACGCGGCGTGAACCTTGTCCATGACCTCGCCGGCAGGCGTATGGCCAGCTCCGCTCGCGTATTCGATGCGCACGTCTACCTTGGCTTTGCGCAACCAACCCGCCGGGAGCTCGGATTTGTCGGCGCACCAACGCGTCCCGCACACGAACAGCACGCGCTCTCCGCCGTTTTTGGCGAAGCTGCGCGCGCTGGCAGCGCTCCAGTATTCGTAGCCGCCCTCGATCAATACCAACCGGCGAAAGCGCTTGGCGGAAGGAATCACCATGGGTGCACCCATGATCGCGCCTTGCGAGAAGCCGGCGTACACCGCGAAGTTTGGATCGATGCGTCCGGCGAAAGCGCTGTCGAGCGCGCGTAGCGCTGCTTGAAACTCGCGTCCGAGCGCTAGGTGGTCACGATAGTAGAAGCTGCCGCCGCCACGCTGATCGATGGGAGTGCCGCGCAGGCACGCGATCAGCGCTCGTCCTCGCGTCAGCGCGCGCCAATAATTGCATTCCCACTCGGGTGCTCCGCCCGCGCCATGCGTGGCGACGACCAGCGGCCACGGCCCGCTTCCGCTCGGAACGTACACGACCGCTGGCAGAAATCCTTCCACGGGAAGGGTTTGAGATGCTCCCGCCATCGGAGCATCTACCTCTGCCGATTCGCTCACGCTCGCCCCCGGTGCCTCGACTGTGCGCGGCTCCGCATCCGCTCCGTCGACAGCGGCGTAGCGACCAGCGCTCGCGCTGCGCGGCGACGTGTTCTCTACGCAGGCCAGAGCCAACGACAGGCATACGAGGTGAAGAGACGAGGTTCTTGGTAACGCCACGCAGCTCACGTCAAGTCTCGCCCACCACGCACACTCCGCAAGCCTTCGCCGTTCCACCCAGTCGCGACGCGCCGACGTTGAGACATTGAGGCGCAAATGACCCTGGTCGCTCGAAGCATTGGCACGACTCCTGAAAGACTTGGCGATCATGGCTGACAACAAGAAAATCGTGGACAAGCGAGATCGAAATCGAGTTTCAGCTAGCGAGGCTTACGAGATGCGAGATCTGGCGCGAAGGGCCGGAGTATCGATGTCTCTGGCGACGAAAGCGACTCAACAGGCAGGGCCGATGCGCACCAACGTGGAGCGTAAGCTTCACCAATTGCGCGGCGGCGCGCGCCACAGATGATTCCGGCTACGATGGCGCGCGGTTTGAACGCCAGCGCGCAATCGCGGCGAGGCATCTGTGCTCGGCGTGGCACGAAGGTGATACGCTGCCAGATGGATGTACCGGATTGTTCCCGCGCGAGCGTTCACGGCGGCCGCAGCAGCCTTCGCGGCGTTTACGGGGGTTTGGCTCTTGCTCGGTCTGGCCAACAACGGCGACGCCTTCCCTCAAGGGCTGGCGGTACCTTTGCTTCCGCTGCTGTTGATTGCCCCAGCCCTCGCGGGCTACTTCGCTTGGCGCCGAGAGACACGCGGCCTACGTGTGGCGCTATCGCTTTTGAGTCTGCTGGCGGCGGTGTTTTGGCTCTTGGTTCCTGACGGTTGGTGGGCAGTTGGTCCGCCAGCGCCGTAGCAGTTTGAAAATCATGCAACCGAAGGGTTGCTCTTTGCCGCGACCGAGACTAAACAATGAGCAACCAGGAGGTTGCGTATGCCCAGTTCCACCGATCGCATAGAGAAGAAAATCGTCCTGCGCGCTCCGCACGAACGGGTGTGGCGTGCCATCACCGATTCCAAGCAATTTGGTACCTGGTTCGGCGTCGATTTCGACGGGCCTTTCGTGGCGGGGACCAAGCTGAATGGTCGCATCGTGCCGACCAAGGTGGACCCGGTGGTCGCAAAAGCGCAGGAGCCCCACGCGGGCAAGCCATTCGTGTGCCTCGTCGAGCGCATCGAGCCGATGAGCCACTTCTCGTTTCGTTGGCACCCGTACGACGTCGATCCCAACGTGGACACGTCGAAGGAACCAACCACGCTCGTCGTTTTTGAACTTCAGCCTGTCAGCGCCGGCATCGAGCTTACAATCAGTGAGTCAGGCTTCGATCAGATTCCGATCGAGCGCCGCGCTGAAGCATTCGCCAGCAATCAAGAAGGCTGGGCAGCGCAAAGCAAGCTCATCGAGAAGTACCTCGCCGGCGGCGTCACGACGACCTTCGAGATGCAACACTGAGCATGGTTCGCTCACAGCTCACCTCCGCCGCCAAGCTCGTGCAAGCGGCGCCCCTATTCGCGGCCCTGGGCGACGAGACGCGCCTCGAGCTCGTCGCCCGCTTGTGCACGGAAGGTCCTCAATCGATTGTTCGCTTGACCGACGGCACCAGCGTTTCACGTCAGGCGGTTACCAAGCACCTGCACGCGCTCGCCGAAGCCGGCTTGGTTCGCAGCGCCCGCGAGGGGCGCGAGCGCATCTGGCAGATTCAAACGAAACGCCTCAGCGACGTGCGCCGCTATCTCGAGCAAATTTCTCGGCAATGGGACGAAGCGTTGGAACGGCTGCGCTTCGCCGTAGAGGAAGGTGCAGACGAGTAGCTGCTCGGGCGCTCCGCTATTGATCCCCGCGCTCGGCTATTTTCCGTGGCGCGCGGGCGGGCTAGCCTGCTCGCGCCATGCAAACTCGTGCTGCCGTCGCGTATGCTCCTGGTCAACCCTTGGTCGTCGAGACCGTCGAACTCGAAGGCCCCAAACGAGGTGAAGTACTCGTCGAATTGAAAGCGACGGGTGTGTGCCACACCGACGAATTCACGCGCTCGGGCGCGGATCCGGAGGGGCTGTTTCCGGTGATCTTCGGGCACGAAGGGGCAGGCATCGTGCGCGAGGTGGGCGCGGGCGTGACCAGCGTAGCTCCCGGCGATCACGTGATTTTGCTGTACACGCCCGAATGCCGAGCTTGCAAGTCTTGCCTCAGCCGCAAGACAAACCTTTGTACCTCGATTCGCGCCACGCAGGGTAAAGGTGTGATGCCGGACGGCAACAGCCGCTTTTCGATCGGCGGCAAGAAGATTCACCACTACATGGGCTGCTCGAGCTTTGCTCAGCACACCGTACTGCCCGAAATTGCGGTGGCGAAGGTGCGCAGCGACGCGCCGTTCGACAAGATTTGCTACATCGGTTGCGGTGTGACGACCGGCGTTGGCGCGGTGCTGTTCACGGCCAAAGTGGAGGCCGGCGCGAACGTCGTGGTGTTCGGGCTCGGCGGCATTGGGCTCAACGTGGTGCAGGGCGCACGTATGGTCGGCGCCGACAAGATCATCGGCGTGGATCTGAACCCGGCGCGCGAAGAGCTGGCACGGAAACTCGGGCTGACGCACTTCGTGAACCCCAACAACTATGGCGACAAACTGGTGTCGCATCTCATCGAACTGACGGATGGTGGGGCCGATTACAGCTTCGAGTGCGTCGGCAACGTGCAGCTCATGCGCCAGGCGCTGGAGTGTTGTCACCGTGGCTGGGGCGTCAGCGTCATCATCGGTGTTGCGGGCGCGGGGCAGGAAATCTCCACGCGCCCGTTTCAGCTAGTGACTGGCCGCGTTTGGAAGGGAACTGCCTTCGGCGGAGCCAGAGGCCGCAGCGACGTGCCCAAGCTCGTTGATTGGTACATGCAGGGCAAGATCGAGATCGACAGCTTGATTACGCACAAGCTGCCGCTCGAACGCATCAACGAGGCTTTCGACTTGATGCACGAAGGCAAATCGATCCGCACCGTGATCGAGTATTCCTGAGCTCGAAATCACTTCGGCGGGGCCGGAGCTGCGCTCCTGACAAACCGAGGCTACGGCTCGCCAACCATCACTCCGCGGCCGCTGGTGCCGAGATAAACGCGACCGTGCACACGCGGATCGCCTTCGACGATATTGACGAAGCCGAACTGGTGTTGGTCATCGTTGATGCGTACGAAGCTGTTGCCGATGTCGTCGCTGCGGAAGAATCCCTTCTTGTCGCCGACCTTGCCGCTCAGAAACAAGGACGGATAGCTGCGCCCTGGCGCTGGCTTGCCGACCCCGATGCCATAGCTCTCGTCGGCGCTGCCGAGCTCGCTGAACGTCACGCCGGAGTCCTTGGAGCGGAACACGCGCTTGCCGGTGCTGAGCCAAATGTGCCCTTCGAAGCCCGGCACCGTTTGGATGGACGCCATGTTGAGCTGATAGTCGGCCATTTCCGGCAAGCCGCCGAACGTGCGCACGAAATTCTTGCCGGCGTCGCGGCTCACGTACACGGCGCCCTTGTGTGCGTCGTAGATGTAGAAGGTGTTGGGGTTGACGCGATCGGAGGCTGGCTGAAGGTCGAAGTTTGCCCAATCCGGCAGCGGTAAACCTTCACGAATGCCGTTCACTGGCTGCCAGCTCGCGCCGCGATCGAGTGAGTAGTGCGGCACGTCGCGCTTGCTCGCCCAGAGCAGTACCTTGGCGTCTGCGCTCACGGCGATGAGGCCGCCTTGCGCCGCGCTCTTGGGCTCACTGCCGAACGGCGACCAGGTCTTGCCAGCGTCGGTCGAGAAGGCGCCGTGACGTTCGTTGCCCCAGACGCGTCCAACGCGCGCCATGAAATCGGGTGAAGCTTCCGCGAAATCGATGCCGGTCGTGCCGTTGCACGTTGGGTTCTTGTAGAAACCTTGGGGCGGGGGAGCGTCGAGGTCGTCGTGCTTGAAGCCGCAGATATCACCGACTCCGCTGAAAAGAGGCGCGCCCGTGGGAGGGCTCAAGAGGATCCCCACCGCGGTTTCTTCCAGGCCTTTGTTGGTGAAGCGCCATTTGGTTGGCTTGTCGCGATCGCCGTCGCCTAGGTTTTCGGTGCTCCAAATTCCGGCGCCCGTAACGAAGGTGGCTCGGTTCGGATTGAAGGGATCGATGTCGACGTCGCCGATCCAATGCGGTGTATGCAATGGCTCTTCGCGCCCCCAATACAGATATTGGGCGCCGTTGACGTCCCACTTGGCTTGCGGCGAGAGCTTCTTCCAGGTCTTGCCTGCATCAGTCGTGCGAAAGAGCTCGTCCTTCATGGCCCAGCGATCGAGCGTGCTCACCAACAATGTGCCGGGGCGCTTCGCGTCGACGCCGAGGCCGCTGTAGCCGAACACGTCGGCGCCGTTGGGTTTCAGCGGCGTGATGTCGCTGAAACGACGCGACTTCGGGTCGTACGCATAAACGGCGCCGTTGGTGACGTCGTTCGGTCCCGGATTGTTGCCGTACGTAACGTAGAGCGTGCCCGCGGCATCGAGCTCGGCGTGGTGCGGCATCATCTTCTCTGGGCCACCCGAGAGCGCTTGAAAAGACTTGCCGCCGTCAGTGCTCACGAACAAGTTCGGCCCCTGCAAGCTGCCGACGCCGGCGTAGATCGTTTGGCTGGGCTTGCCTTTCGTGCCCGACTTAGCGTCGATCAGCACGAAAAAGATGCCGAGCGCTTCGTTGTCTTGGAAGGCCGGGAAGTCGATTTTATTCCAGGTTTGCGAGCCGTCTTCGCTCTTCCACAAGCCGTTTTTGCGCGAGCCGAAGAAGAGGACCTTGGGTGAGTTGGGATCCACCGCAAGGCGTTCACCATTGGAGCGGCCGTATTCGTTGCCGCCCATCTTGAAACTTACCGGCGTTACCTTCCACGTCTTGCCGCGGTCGTTCGAGCGCAGCATGGCGGCAGCACCGGCCCAATCTTTGGTGTAAGTGCCGCCCGCGATATAAACCACGTTGGGATCAGTCGGGTCCAGCGCGAGACTTTCGACACCCATGTAGTTGGCGTCATCGCGACTCAACCAATCGAGAATTGGTACCCAAGTTTGCGTCTTCGCTTCGTAGCGATACGCCCCGCCGATGTCGGTGCGCGCATAGACCAGCCCTGGTTCGGTTTTACTGAAGATCACTCCACTCACGAACCCGCCGCCGAGGATTTGTACGTTTCGCCACTTGTAGGCGTTCGCCTGCGACGGGGTCGGAGCGAGAGAATCCGCCGGATCCGGGACGCGCGTGGGTTCCGGCATGGGTAGGCTGGTATTACTCGCGGTGGAGCCACTGGCAGCTGCGTTCGCGGCAGGGGCGTTTGGGTTTTGCGCTGCAGGTGACTGGGCAGCACACGACGTGGCAACTGCTGCGGTGATTGCGACGCCAATACAGGACCAAAGCGGAGCGGAGTGGGAGTTCATCGGAGTGCGCAAGAAGATGCGAGAGCGGCTCGAGTTGGCTCACATTTGCGCACCTCGAGGTCAAATGCGCCGATTTTCTTCAGGTTGATGCTGACGCTGGGGGAGGGTGGTCTGCGGTGGTTCCAATTAGTGCAAAGCCTTCCATTTCGCTACGTGCGCCGGCTCCTGTTGTAGGAGCGATGTCGTGGAGCTCAGTCGTGAGGCCGCGCTCGAAGCTACGTTTTGAGATACGCTACGCTTGGATCCGCATAGGTCAGGCATTGGCGAAAGTGACGAGTGGAAGCGAAGCTCCGAGCGATCACACGGGGCGAAGCGGCGAAGCGCAGCCGAAAGATAGCGAGCTGGCGGCGAACTCCGTCGATGTCGACGCACCTCATAGTTCCGCGGAGCGCTGGCGCGAGTTGCTGCGACGGATCCAGCGTCCCGGCACGCTGATTGGCGGTCGGTTTCGCGTCGAACGCGCACTGGGCGCCGGTGGCATGGGCTGTGTCGTGCTCGCGCGCAACGTCGAGCTCGAACAAAGCGTCGCGGTGAAGATGTTGCTACCCGGTCTCGCTCGAGAAGGTGAGCTCGTGGTGCGTTTACTGCGCGAGGCGCGCGCGGCAGCTCGTTTGCAGAGCGATCACGTCGTGCGTGTGTTCGATGTCACGGCATCGGGTGACTTCGCGCCTTACATCGTGATGGAGTACCTGGAGGGGCACAGCCTTGGCGAGCGCTTGCGTCGCAGTGGGCCGCTGGCTGCCGAGGACGCGGTAGGGCTCGTGATTCAGGCCTGCGAAGCCGTGGCCGAGGCGCACTCGCTCGGCATTGTTCATCGCGATCTCAAGCCCGAGAACTTGTTCATTACCAGTAAACCGGGGCGCCCCAACTTCGTCAAAGTCTTGGATTTTGGCATTTCCAAGGTGGAATCGCCGGAGGCCGCGCAGATAACACGCAGTCTCGCGTTGCTCGGTTCACCTGCTTACGCTTCGCCGGAACAATTGCGAGCACCGCGCGACGCTGCGCCTCAGGCAGACATCTGGGCCTTGGGCGTGATCCTTTACGAGTGCACCACCGGCGCACGTCCTTTCGAGGGCGAAACGCTTTCGGAGATTTGCACTCAGATCTTGCACGGAGCCACGCCGCGGCCGCGCAAGTTGCGAGCGGACATTCCGGAGCGGCTCGAGAAAGTCATCCTACGTTGCCTCGAGAAGGACCCGGCGAAGCGCTTCGCGAGCGTCAGCGAACTGGTGCGTGAGCTTGCGCCGCTCGCGCCGGCTGCCGCTGAAGCCTTCTTCGCGAATAGCGCCGACCTGGGGTCTTCGTCCATGCAGCCGGAGCAGCGCTCGAACCTATCTACCGCGACAGCGCTGTGGACGGACATGCGGACGCGCACGGGCGATGGTGGCTCGGCGATGGAGCGGCCCGGCATCGTTGCGTTGAGCGTTTTCGTGGCCGTGCTGTCCGTTGGCTTCGGATACTTGCGCTGGATTTCACCAGCGCGCACGGCGAGCGCTCCGTTGGCTGCCGTGACTGCCAGCGCTACGGCGCTACCACCAAGTGCAGCTGCGCCGATCCCGGTTGCGTCCTCGCCTATAGCGGCGCTCGCTTCGCCGCCGGCTAGCGCATTGGTGCCGGCGCCGTCGGCTGCGCCCGTGTCGAAGCCTGCGAAGGCGCGACCGAAGCCGGCCAATGCATCAGCGACGGGCAAACCCGTGAGCGCCTCGACCCCGGTATGGGTAGATTCGCGTTGAAGCTCGCGGGTTCAGCGTTGTTTGCAGCGTTGCTCGCTACACCGTTGGCGCGAGCTCAGAACACGTCGGTGCTGGCTGCGGAGGCGAAGTTTTCAGAGGGCGTGCGGCTCATGAAAGCCGATCAATGTGAGCCCGCGCTCGACCGCTTCCGCGAGAGCCAGGCGCTCGATCCAGCCAGCGGAACCCTGCTCGACATTGGTTATTGCGAGGCGCGTCTCGGCAAGACAGCGAGTGCGTGGCTAGCGTATCGCCAAGCCTTGGCGCTGGCGCAGTCGAGCTCCCGTTCACAACACGAGCGCATCGCACGCAAGGAAATCGACAGGCTCGAGCCGGAGCTGCCCTTTCTCTCTCTGGAGCTAACGCGCGATTCGGCGAGTTCGGTCAGCGTCGAGCTGGACGGCGCCGAGCTGCCGCGAGCAGTGTGGTCGGTTGCGACACCGGTGGATCCGGGTACTCACTCGGTGCGAGTGCTCGTGCGAGGTGAGCTCAAATGGGAAGAGAGCTTCTCTATCGCCGCGCGTGAGCGGCGCAGCGTAGACGTCCCGCTGAGCGCGCTGTCAACACCGGAGCCGAAGCCTGCGCCCAGTGTGCAGGTGGTGAGCGAATCACCTCCGCCAGAGCGCCGCTCGACCCCGCTAGCGATCCGAGCTCCGTCAACGACCGAGCCGGCACAGCGCTCTGGCACGGCGACGGCCGTTGCGTTGGCCTCTGCGGGTGTCGGCACGGTGGGCCTCGTCGCCGCCGGCGTATTGTTCGCGGGCGCACGCCACGACTACGACGAAGTCGATTCCGATTGTCCTGGCAACGTGTGCCAGTCACAGCAGAGCTACGATCTGCGTCGCGCGGCGATTCGACGTTTTCATTGGTCGCTCGGCGTGGGCGGCGGAGGAATCGCGCTGCTAGGTGTAGCGGCAGCGGTGTGGTTCGGCTCGAGCCCGCGCCGCGAGATGAAGACGAGCAATGTGATGGTCGATATCGAACGCCATCGAGTCGGAGTGTCGTGGCGCGCGCGCTTCTAAAGCGGCTTCTGTTGTGTTCGAGCCTTGCAGCCTCGAGTCCCATTTGGCTGGCTGGCTGCAGCGCCTTCGACTTCGAGACACCCGAGTTGGCGCAGCAGGCAGGGTCCGCCGGCGCACATTCCAATGGCGGAGGCGGAGCAGGTCAGGGCGGCGAGATGGCCGAAGGCGGAGCTTCGGCTCACGCTGGTAACGGAGGCAAAGGCGAACGCTGACACGGCTTTGCCATCGTGCTCCAGTTCGGCGCTGATTTCGCGATTTTGGCGCTGGGAGCCTCGTCCCTTGAACCAGCCTCCACGATGGTCATATTGAGGAGAATCAATGCAAACGCCTTCGTCGGATCGAGAGCAGGAGCGGGCGGCTGGGTTTCCGGGGGAACCCGCGCTCGCCAGCGCATCAGGTGCTCCCGCGCGCGCGGGGGGCGGCCTGTTGCGCACGGGCGCCCTAGCCGTCTTGTTGGGCGTTCTCGCCAAGGGCAAAGGCCTCCTGGTTGCGGCCAAGGCGCTGCCTTTCGGCAAAGTCTTGTTGACCGGCGGCAGCATGGTCGCTTCGGTGTTTGCTTATGCCATGAACGGCGGCGTCGCGTTTGCCATCGGACTCGTGCTGATGATCTTGGTGCACGAGCTCGGCCATGGCGCGGCCATGAAGCGCGCCGGCATCGACGCGGGTTGGCCGGTGTTCATTCCGTTTCTCGGCGCCATGATCGCGATGAAAGGCAAGCCCGAGCATCCGCGAGTCGAAGCAGCGGTTGCGTACGGTGGTCCGCTGGCGGGCACTGGTGCAGCGTTGTTGTGCGCGGCGGTCGGGCTCGCGCTGAAGAGCCCATTTTTTCTGGCGTTGGCCTACACTGGCTTCTTCTTGAACCTGTTCAACATGGCGCCGCTCGGCTTCCTGGATGGCGGCCGCATTGCGCGCCTTCTGTCTCGCAAGGCGTGGATCGCGGGTGCGCTGGTCATGGGCTTGCTCTGCCTCAAGAGCCCGTCGCCGCAGCTGATCTTGATTGCAGTAATGGCCGCCACCCACTCTTTTCAGCGTGACAACTCCGACCTCGAACAAGTCACGAAGCAAGATCGGCTAGCGTGGGGCCTGCGCTACTTCGGTTTGTGCGGCTTTCTCGGCTTGGCGCTGCTGTTTACGCACCAGCTGACACGCGCACACGGCTGGTAGGCCTAGCTGGCAGCGCTTCTCTGGCTCGCGGGTTCGCGCTCGTTCGTCGGACGCTCGAGGGGAATGCGCATTTCGAAGGCACTGCCTCCGCCCGGTCGCGACTGCACCGATATCGTGCCACCGTGCTGAATGACGGTGCTCTGAACGCTCACCAAGCCGAGCCCTGTGCCGCGCGCGCCTTTGGTCGTAAAGAACGGCCTGAAGAGCTGTGACTGCAGTGCTTCCGGAATGCCGACGCCCTGGTCGCGCACGGTGATCTGCGCGACGCCTTCGGTCACCGTCAAGAGCACGTGAATGGGCCCGCCCTCCGGCGTAGCGTCGCGCGCGTTCACGACCAAGTTCAAGATCGCATGCTCGAGCCGCGTGGCATCGCCGGAAATGAAGATCGGCTCCTGCGGTTTCGATACAACCAGCTTGTGCTTTCGCCCGAGCGCGATCTTGAGCACGCCTTCCACTTGCGAAACGAGCGCGGTCAAGTCGAGGCGCGCCAGCATCTGGCCGCGCTGTGCTCCCAGCCGGAGCAATGTGCGCGTCATGGCGCTTGCCGCCTCGATGGCTTGCTGAATATCTTGCGAGGAGTCTTTTGCTTCCGGGATGGATGCCAACTCCTCGTTGGCGGTGCTGATCACCTGCAGCATGTTGTTCAAATCGTGAGCCGCGCCCGCCGCCAGCTGTCCGAGATCCGCTGCACGACCGGCTCGCGCGAGCTCTTCCACCGCAGCCGTGCGCGCGGCTTCGGCCTCGACTGCTTCAGTCGTTTCCTCCAAGATCAAGAGCGCACCTGGTCGCTCGCGATCCGGATCATCTACGTGCCGTAGTGACCAGCGAAAATAGCGACGCCGGCCGCTCGCATCGCAGGCATCGTCTTCACCTTGGCACTGGGCGACGCCGTCGCGCAGGCACTCAATCAGCGCGCGCCTCAGGCCCGCGAGCGGCGCCGGTAACACCTCGGCGAGCTCGCGTCCGCTGGAAGCTGTCAACTGCTGCTCCCACACGCGACTGACGGCGAGCACTCGCGACTCGGCGTCGAGCCACGCTACCGACGCGGGCACATGCTCCACCAAGAAGCGCAGCTGCTCGGATTGCACCGCGACCTGGCGGCTCAAATAGTTGCGGCCCACCTCCACTAAAAATACAGCCCAGAGCAGCGGCGTCGTGAGCGACATATCGTCAGCCAGAGAGTCGGCCCACGCTGCGCCGAGCTGCTCCAAGATGTTGGCGACGTGATCGAACGCCAACAACCCGAGCAGCAGGAACAGTGGCACGCGCGCCTTCTGTGGAATCGGAAAGCGCTTGCGCAACGCGACCAGAAACGCCGTTGACGCAGCCAACAATCCGACAGCCTCGAAGACGATGATCACGTTCAGGCCCGCTGGAGTTGATATGCCCACGCGGCGAGCAACAGTGACTGCAGCGCGTACGCCGCGTGTTCCAGGTGATTGAACACGTTGAAAGCGAAAAAGTGCTCCACCACCGTCGCAATGTTGCCGAGCACCAGGCTGCACATGGCAAGGCAGAGCATTTGCCAACGCGGCACACGCTTGAAGTCACGAATGAAATACAGCGTGCAGCCGACGAGCAGCAGCGCGCCCACCAGAACGGCGACCTCCCGCTCCTCGAATGCCGGCGTTCCCATCAGTCCTCATTATTGAGGCGCAGCTAGCGGGAGCACAAGAGGGCACGGCTGCGCAATTTCATGCCTCGGTGCGCCAATCCCGCGAAATCCTTCGACCTCCATAGTCAGCTTACGTCGTCCGACAGGTCCGTTTTGCGTACACAGTCAAGCAAATCCAGCAGATCGGTGTCCGAAGTGAGCGGGTTGATGATTGTGGTGCGGAGGTACACTCGCGAGCTCAGCGTGGTTTGAACTAGGTAAAAGTCACCCGTTCGGATGATGCGAGCGCGTATGCGTCGTTGCACTTCGTTCAACTCTTCGGATGTGTAGCGCCCGTCCGCCAGATAACGGAAACATACGATGTTCGACTCGGGGCGGACACACAATTCAAAATCGGAGCTTTGCTGAATCGCGTCAGCGAAACGTTCGGCGCGCGCTACCTGAGCTTCCACATAACGCGCAAAGAAGCTACTGCCATAGCGAGTGAGCGCCGTGTAGAGCGGCAACACCATCCAGCGCTTCGTGCACTCCAAGGTGCGCGCCGCGAAGTTGAACCATTCGGCGCGTGGGTCGTCGCCTTCGAACAGATACGAAGCTTTCTGCGCAAACGCTTCGTAGGAGCTATGGCCATCGCGAAACAACACCGCCGTGGCCAGCGCTGGCATCAGCAGCATCTTGTGCGCGTCCCACACCAGGCTGTCGGCGTTTTGTATACCTGCTAGCCGTGCGCGCAGTTGTGGCGAGAACAGAGCGCTGGCCCCGTGCGCGCCGTCCACGTGCAACCATAGACCTTCGCGTTCGCAGAAATCTGCGATCGGCTGCAGTGGATCATAAGCGCCCGTAGCAGTCGAGCCGGCGCTCGCCACCAACGCAATCGGGCGCCGTCCACGCGCGCGCAGCCGTTGCAAAGCGTTTGGCAAGAGCTCCGGGCGCAAGCGAAAGCGCGAATCGACGGCGACGGTTTCCAACGCCGCCGTGCCGAAGCCTGCGATTTGCAGCGACCGCTGCACCGAATAGTGCGCCTGTTCCGAGACGAGCACGCCGAGCGCCTCGCCGCCAGCAAGCCCATCGCGCCAAACATCGAAACCAGCTTTGGCTTGGCGCGCCGCGAGCAACGCCGTGAGGTTGCCGGCGGAGCCTCCCGACGTGAACACGCCATCCGCGTTCGATGGGAAGCCGCACAAGCGCGCGAACTTGCGGACCAGCGCGCGCTCCATCCCCACTTCGAGCGGCCCCATCTCGTATACTGCCGAACCATTGTTGGTGAGCGCCGCGATCAGCTCCGTGAGCGCAGCCTCTGGCAATGGGCTCGTCACTTGGTGCCCGACGTAACGCGGATGGTGCAAGTGATTCGCTCGAGCGAGCCATTCGGGCACCAGGCGCTGCCACACGTCGGCTGTTGGTTCGTCGAAATCGCGTTCGAGCGCAGCGGCCATCTCACTCGCTGGCACGAACGGCAACACCGGCACATTGCGCGCAGCCGCCGTTTCGAGGTAGTCCGCTAATTGATCCACCAGGGCGTGCCCGAGTTCACGAAACTGGGAAGGGGCGAACGCGCGTGCGAGTTCTGGATCGAGCTCAGCCATGACGCGCACGCTCGCACAAGTAGCGCGCTCCAGCACGTGCTCGTGCCGAACCGACCGCCAGCTGGTTACGGCCCGGGCTGCGACCGCAAAAACCTACTCGGATTGCCGCGCGCCGGGCGCCGCTGTATGCCCCCGGCATGGCGAAGGAAACGGCGGTAATTCTGGCCGGCGCAGTGGCCAAGGGGGCTTTCGAAGCTGGTGCGCTCGAAGTGTTGGCGCCTCACGTTGCAAACCTCGGTATTACACGAGTGGTGGGCGCGAGCGCCGGTGCATTGAATGCGTCGCTGTTTGCGATTGCGCTACGCGCTCATGCCGAGCGCCACGTCACCACGAAGCTCGTCGAGTTGTGGTCCGACGCAGCCACATGGCACAACGTCGTCGACTTCAACCTGTCCGACATTCTGTCGCTCAAAGGTCTAGCCACCGCCGATCGCGTCTTCGATTTGATGCAGCGCGCGGTCAAAGGCGTTACCTCCACCGATCCGCGCCCGATGGGCCTTTCGTTGGTCGTGACGGCGCTTCGGGGAAACCGCGGCAATATCGATGGTGAAGCGGCGACCACCTTCGAACGCGCCGTCGCGTTCAAGAATGCGGACTTCGACGATCCCAAGGAGCGCGATCGCATGTTCAAGACGGCGCTCGCCTCTGCCGCGTTTCCGGTCTTGTTCGCGCCGGTCGAAGTGCCGGGAGTTGGCTTGTGCATCGATGGCGGCGCGGTGAACAACGGCCCAGTGCGCTTGGCTTTGGAAGGCAGCGGCGTGGATCGCATCGTCGTCATAACACCCGAGCCACTCTTGATCACGCCACCCGAGCCGTTGTCCGGCTTGAATCTGCTCGGGCACGTCGCAGAAATTCTGATTAACGAGCGCCTGTATCGCGACTTGCACGATGCCGAATCGGTCAACGGCTATTTGAACAAACTCGAGCAGCTCCGCAGCGACGGTGTGCCCAGCGAAGCGATCGATCGCGTGAAGGGCGTGTTTGGCTGGCGCCCGCTCGAAATCGTTCAGATCCGTCCGCCCGAAGCGCTCGAGGGCAACGCCTTCGAAGCCTTCGGCAACCATGACCGGCGCCTCGCCTACATCGAAGCTGGCCGAAAAGCGGCACAAGCCAAGTTGTCGCGGCTACTCTCGTAGGTTCATCGCACTTGCGCACTCGCGGGCGCTTGCGAGCGGTCGTCATCCATCGCGCAACCGCTCGCATCTAGCGCCGACCAGCTCTCCTCGAGCTTGCGCCTCGCGACTCAGAGGCAGTCGCCCAAGCGCTGACTCGCGTTGCACTGAACCATCGCGTCGCACGAGCTCTGGCCGCTGCAACGCACTTCGCAGCGGTTGGCGTTGCATTGCACCCAGCCGTCGCACGAGTTCTGACCACTACAATTGATGACCACGTCAGGGCCGTTTTCGATCACACCGCCGTGGCAGGAGCTCGGACCGCTGCAATCGACCTGCACCTTCGAGCCGCTCGCACCGCGCACGCCGGTGTTGCACGAGGTTTGCCCGCTGCATTGCACCTTGCAGTCGTTGTGACCGGCGCACGTCACTTCGCCGTTGCACGACCCCTGACCAGAGCAGGTCACCGTGCACGCATTGGTTTCGTTGCCGCACGCAACGCCACCGGCGCAGGCGTTGCGTCCACACGTCACGGTGCAATCGAAGCCGGGCGGACACTCGATGCGCTTCGCACAGGCGCCCTCCGCGCTGCAGTCGTAAACGCACGCCTTGCCATTGCAGTTATCCGGCACACCGTCCGCGCCGCCCTCGCCGCCCGCGCCCATCGGCGGCGTGCCTCCGCTGCTCGTGCCCGCGCCGCCGGTGCTCAGAGCACCACCCATGCTCGTGGTGCCTCCGGCCGGCGACGCATCTCCGCCCGCGCCCGCCGTGGGATCCACTTGCGAGCCACCACCTTGCGGCGACGTATTGCCGCCTTGGCTCGAAACGGTACCTCCGCTCGACGTACCACCGGAGTTGGTCGTCGTGCTTCCTCCGGTGCCGCCAGCGCCGGCCGCACACGCCGCGTTGCAGGCCGACCCATTGTCGCAAGCGTTGGTTGCCAACACGCCTACCAGCGCGGCAAGTGGAATGAGGGAGATGAGCGGGCGGAAGTTCATGGGTGAAGCACCTTTCCTATGCTGGGGCCGTCACACCATAGGTTGGAAGTCCCGTAAAGCTTCTAAGCAAGTTGGTTACTTCAACGCATGAATTGGCCGGATCAGCGCTGGCACACTCACGCGAAATTTCCGTCCATGCCGACTGGCGGGGAGACACTGAAGTGACGGAATGAAGCGAACGTGGTCAACGCCCTGGCCTCGAGCCGCCCCCCTCTTCCGAACGCGACGAGTCGCGCCGCCGCACCTCCGAAAGCCAGTGTGCAGTCTTCACGCGCTCGCTTCTGACAACTTGTCTGCGGCAAACCAACACTTCGTTGCGAGTTGCCAACATGACCGACGCGTGAACTGCGACGTCAGCGCGCGACCGTGGATTGTGCGCAAGAGGAGCCCTGGCACGCGCTTCGCTATCGAGTCCCGTTCACGATGGCTCTCGATCGATTTTGCAAGCAGCACTTCACCGCCCTCGTGCTGGTAGTCGTGGCAGGCAGTGCCTACTTTCAAGCCGCAGGAGTGATGCAGTTGATTGGCGCCGCATTGCTCGACGCACGCACGTCGGTTCCCACTCGCAAGCCCAGCGCCGACTCGGTGCAACATCAGTCTCACCGCGCAGAGCAAGCTCGCGTCATCCTGGCACGCAATGCGTTCGACTCGGTTACGGGGCCTTTAACCGAATCACATGAGAACGTCGCGGTGTCCACACGAGTGCGTGCGCGCGTCGATGATCCGTTAGCGGCGCCAGCGTGTGACGGTGTCACTGCGCTGGTCACCACTGAATCGAGCGATCGGCTGTGGTCGCTGGCTGCGCTCAGGGCCTCCGGCGAACCAACGGCGCGCCTACGCCGGGTCGGCGACACCGTTGGCAGCAGGCAAGTGGCTTTCATCGGCTTCAATCCGCGCGAGAATTCGCCTGCGGTCTGGCTAGAAGCGAGCGCGGAGCTCTGTCAGGTGCTGCTGTTCCGTCCGCAGTTGCAACAGGCGCGAGTGGCGCCAACCACGGCTGATCCGAAAGCCGCGCGTGCTGCGCCCGAGTTCGCCGCGCACATTCGCAAGACCAGCGAAGCGGAGTTCGATATCGATCGCTCCCTGCTCGAGAAGATCTTGCAGGATCCTGCGGAGCTGATGAAAGGCATGCGCTTGGTTCCCGAAAAGAAGGACGGTGCTTCCGTCGGTCTGCGCGTGTTCGGCGTGCGCAGCGATAGCTTGCTGGGCGCGCTCGGCCTTCGCAACGGCGACCGCCTCGACAGCATCAATGGCTTTGCGCTTGCGAACCCGGAGAAAGCGCTCGAAGCGTACGCTCGCCTGCGTTTCGCGCCGCGTTTGACCCTGAGCGTGAACCGGCAGGGCTCGCCGCTCAACGTCGACTATCGCGTCAAGTAGCGTCGATTAGCGCATTCAGTAGCGATTGTCGCATTCCATGACGTGGGGAGCTCGATGTGTCGCGAGGCTTCCGTCAGTGCCAGCGCCGGAATTCGCTGCAGCCAAGAGCGCGTGATAGCCTGAGAGCATGGAGCTCGGCCTGTCCTCACCGCTCAGCGTACTTTGCGCGAGTGATTGCAAGGCCGAACTCTGGTTGAAAAACGACGGACTGGTGCATCCGAGTTACGGCGGCAACAAGGCGCGCAAAGCGGCATTGCTGCTCGCCGAAGCCGAGCGGCGCCGAGCCCAGCGCATCCTGACGTTCGGCGCCGCAGGTAGCCATCACGTACTGGCAACGACGCTATTCGCGCGCGAGCGCGGCCTGCAAACCGCGGCGCTGTTGACGCGTCAACCGTCGAGCGCCCATGCACGGCGCGTGCTGAGAAGGAGTCTCGCGGCAGGGCTGGAAGCGCGTGCTGCATCTTCGTTGCTTTCCCTGGCTTGGCAGCTTTGGCGCGAGCGCCGAGCCGAAGACTACGTGGTACCGCCGGGTGGTTCCAACTTGCTGGGCGCTGCTGCCTATGCCGCTGCGATCGCAGAGCTCGAGCAACAACTCGAAGCGCAACACATCGCGCCTCCCGACTGGATTGTGGTTCCGCTCGGCTCAGGCGGCACTGCTGCGGGCTTATTAGCCGGCTTGGGGTGTTCACGCCTGCCAACGCGCCTGCTTGCCGTGCAGGTGGTGAACAATCCGCTGGCACGCATTTGGGTGACCAAGCTCGCCGCTGATGTTCTGCGATCTCGAGCGCGAACACCGAGCGATCCACGCTGGTCCACACGCCTCGTGCTCGACGCTTCGCAACTCGGTCGCGGCTACGGATACTCCACTTCCGCGGGCATCGCTGCCAGCGCCGAGGCAGCTTCGCTCGGGCTCACGCTCGATCCCACCTACACGGCCAAAGCGTTTGCTGCCGCGCTGGAGCTTGCACGCGGCCAGCATTCACGAGACTCTTCGCCGCAACGCGTTCTCTACTGGCACACCCTGAGCGCCGTTCCAGAGCCCAGCGAAGCTCCACTACCCGAACTGCCTCGCAATCTCGAACGCCTGTTCGTAGAAACCGACCAAAAGCCGGCGTAAACGCTAGAAGCGCTTGTACGGCAGAAACTTGCCGTCCATGGTCACCACCACGCGGTCGCCCTTGGGGTTCGCCTCTTTGCGCACATCGAGTGTGAAGTCGATCGCACTCATGATGCCATCTCCGCACTTCTCTTGAATCACGTCTTTCAACGCCGTCCCGTAGACGCACAGGATCTCGTAAAAGCGATACATCAACGGATCGGTGGGGACGATCTTGCCGTCGAGGCTATTACCCTTGGTTGGGAACTCCAGCAGTGTATCGCGAACCTCCTCGCCCAAATCGAGCTCAGCGCAAAGTTTGTTCGCCGTCTCGAGCGTCATCGAGTTCTCGCCATAACAACAGGACGCGACCCAGACTTCGGACATGCCGATACGCTCTGCCAGCGTGGCCCAGGTAACGCCCTTGGCCTTCTTAGCAGACAATATCGCCTTCTTCATTTCGGTCTTTTCCATGCGTCTCCGCTCCCATCTCGGCCCTGCGCAAGCGACGCGCGGGCTGCTGCAATGAGCTACCAAGCTGTGTCAGCCCGAGTTGCGGGAAACGCTCAGGCGCTTGTCGCCCAGGTTTCGCAATCGGGCGCGCAGATCACACGTCGAAGAACGCCACCAGCCAGATCGTGTCTACTTCAGGATCCGTCCAGTTTACGCGATGCCGAACGTGGGCGTCGATTTGTACCCAATCGCCCGCGCTGAGCTCGAGGCGCCTGCCGTCGTCGAAGTCGAGCACCGCACGTCCGGAGACCACGAATACGAACTCGTGTTGCTCCTGGTCGTACCAGAAATCGGGCGGCGACGCGTGCCCGCGCGAGACGATGCGTTCGAACTTCACGCCGCGCCTTCCGACCAATGACTCGCTGAACTCTTCGGGAGTCGCCGTGGGAATGGCGGTGAACACGTTGCCCTGCAGCATGTGCACACCTTAGCCGCTTCGTGAGCAGCGTGCGTTACCCGCAAAGCTCGCTCACGAAGTGTGGCGTGAAGCGCGCAACTTGGCCACCAGCGCGTGCAGCACCTCGAAGCCAACCGGCTTCACCAGGTGCTCGTCAAAGCCGGCGTTGAGGGCACGTTTGCGGTCGGACTCTTGTCCGTAGCCGGTCACGGCCACGAGCTGCGCATCACGGAAGCCGCTGAGCTCTTTCAGCCGCGCCGCGAGCTCGTAGCCATCCATCACTGGCAACCCGATATCGAGCAGCGCGGCGTCGAAGCTTGTCTGGCTGCCGAGCTTCAACGCGGCTGGTCCATCGTGCGCGACCTGCACCTCGCAGCCTTGCAATCGTAGCGCGCAGGCGAGCATTTCGGCGGCGTCTTCGTTGTCGTCGACGACCAAGATGCGCGTGCCGCCGCCCGTCGGCTCGGTCTCGCTGGAGCGCGGCTCCTCCGCGGTTGCGGCAGGAATACGGCTCGGATGGACTCGCGGCAAGCGCACGATGAACTCGCTGCCCTGATTCGGGCCATCGCTTTGTGCGGAGACGCTGCCGCCGTGGCGCTCCACCAGGTTTCGCACGATGGTTAGGCCGAGTCCGAGGCCGCCTTGAGCGCGATCGATGGCTTGTGGGCCCTGCGTGAAGAGATCGAAGACACGCGGCAACACTTCAGGAGCCATGCCGATGCCTGTGTCGCGTACGCGTAAGACGACCTCTTCGCCTTCGGCGGCCGCGGCGATGGTGATATGGCCGCCAGCTGGCGTGTACTTGCAGGCATTGCTGAGCAGATTGCTGACGACCTGCGTCAAACGGGCCACGTCTGCTTCCACCACCAAGCCGCTGCGGGGAAAGTCGAGCAGAAGCGAGTGCGCGCGCTGCTCCAGCAGCGGGCTCACGACTTCGATGGCGCGCCGTGCGATGTCGGCGATTTCAACGAATTCGTATTTGAGCACGACCTTCGCGCGCGCGATACGTGAGACATCGAGCAGATCATCCACCAATCGGGTCAGGTGCTTGACCTGGCGCTCAATCACCGTGCGTTCGCGCACCGAAGAGCCGTCCTGCTTGAGCTTCATCACGTGGAGCGCCGTCAGGATCGGCGCCAGTGGATTTCTGAGCTCGTGACCCAGCATCGCGAGAAATTCGTCTTTGGCGCGATTGGCGGACTGAGCCGCTTCCAACAAGCTCTCGCGTTCGCGCTCGACGCGCGCACGCTCGATGGATTCCCAGCAGCGACTGGCGACTTGCTGCACGAGCTCCACCTCCGCCGCCAACCAACTGCGTGGTTCACGCATGTGTACGGCCATGGCGGCGACGAAGCGCGACGACTTCAGGATCGGCACACAAATGCAGGCGCGGATCTCGGTGAGCTCGTACGCCTTGCGCGCCTCTGCGTCGATGCGTGCATCGCGCGCGCTGTCTTCCACGACCCAGGGCTCACCCTCGCGCAGCACGCGCAGACACTCCGTGCCGAACTGCCTGAATCGATAACGCCCGACGATGCTTTGCACGCCGCGCGTGTAGTTACCGGTCAGCGAAAAGGTATCTTCGTCTTGTTCGACGCTCGCGTACGCGCAGCGGTCGACGTTCAAGTATTGGCCGAGCACGCGCGCCGCGGTGTAGACGATGTCTTCCGAGTGCACCAGGGCGCGAACTGCATCGTCGAGGCGCAAGAGCAGCCGATCCGTGCTGATGTCTTGCACGACACCAAACATGCCGAGAGCCACGCCATTTGCGTCATAGCGGCCGCGGCCACTCGCCGACACCCAGCGTTCGCGTCCGCCGTTGATCAAGCGATACTCGATGGAATAGTTCGCGTGTTCGCGCAGCGACTGCTCCACCGCCTGGCGAGCGTTTTCGCGATCGTCTGGATGCAACAGTTCTCGCATCTCCGTCCACGTCATGTGCGGACCAGGTGGGATCCCGAAGATCTCCGCGGCGCGCGGGGAGCATGTCACGATGTCGTTGTTTGCGTCCCAGCTCCAATCGCCGAGCCGAGCCGCGGAGAGCACCAAACTCAGCCGCTCTGCGTCCCACTCACTAGCAGTCATTACGTGAGAGGTGTCACTTGGACTCAGCACCGATTAGCGTGTATCACGCCTGGGAGCTCGAGCCCTCTCACCCTATCATGTGGCGCTTGTGTAGATCTTCGCCTAGCGGCAAAGGCGCGCAGAACAGCGAGCGCTTTGGCGGCGTGCGCAGAAGCGTCACACCCCTTTTCAACCTCAGGGTCGATGATTCTCCGCCGGAACGGTCAACGCCACAAGCAGTACCCGAGCGTCGTCCCGGGGTAGACGTAGCAAGACATGCCTTGGGGACACGCCTTCTGCCCTGTTTCGTCCTGGCAGATCAGCAAGCAGTGTTTTTGCGTGACGAACTCGACGCAACCGGCGCTGGCCTCAGTACCGGAGCTCACGCTGCTGCAGTCGCTCGCGCTAGCGCAAACGTTCGAGCAGCTGTAGCCGGCAACCGCGCTGCCATCGCGAATCCCAAGGCAACGCAGCGCTGGGTCGTTGCAATCCAACGAGTTGCCGTGACACTCCTGAGAGTAAGGCGACAGACCATTTGCACCCGGCCCGGGAGGTTTGCTCGGAATGCCGCCAGCTCCGGCAACGCTCGTTCCGGAGCCACCGGTTGCGCTCGCGCCAGAGCCGCCGGCCGCTTTTCCTCCCGAGCCGCCGGAACCGCCAGTTGCAGAAACGCTGCCGCCTGCGGCTTTTCCTCCGGAGCCGCCGGAACCGCTTGGTACGCCGCCGAATGAGGCACCACCGCTACTGCTAAATTTTCCACCTGCCGCAACGAACGTGCCACCCATTGCGGACGAAGAACCGCCGGCCGAAACCGCTCCGCCGAAGCCCAGAACCTGACCGCCGGCGCCAGGCGACTCGCCGCCCTCGTTGCTGCTGCAAGCTGCGCTGAGCACCACGATCACGCCAAAAATTCCCGAAATTCGAGTGTCCACGCGACGTCGCGCACCGGCAAATCGAAAAAAATTCATGTCACGACCTGAATTGAGGGTTGGCTCGCGACGCTCGCTCTCGAAAGAGGCGTCGTTCGATCAGCGCGCGTCGAGTCTGGCTCGCGAGAATCGAACTGTCCAGATCAGAAAAGGCGCACCGCGCCTCCACTGACCTGAACACTCACGACATTCGTCTCGGAGAGGCGCGCCTCGCCGCGCGCACCCACTGTTGCATGGCAATCCTTCCACGCGTGCTGCGTTCAATGGCTGATTCGTCGTTTGCGGTCGCGATCAGCCTCGCGACTGCTCTCACTGTGTTCGGCTGCTCGGGCTCAGAGGGTTCGCAAGCCGGCAGCGGCGGTAACAGCATGATCAACATCGGGAGCGGCGGAAATGGCGCGGCGAGCGGTAATGGCTCGCAGAACAGCGGCGGCGCGCCTCCGGTGGTCAACTGCAACCCTCAAACGGACGGCTCTGCGTGCATTGGTGAGTCCTACGAAGGAGAGGCCATCCCGCTCGACATCTACGTGATGTTCGATCAGTCGGGGTCGATGTGCAGCTGCATCGATCCTGCGGGCGGCATCGTGTGTCCGGATGCGAACTGCAAGCAGACGCGCTTGGACGCAGTACGCAAGGCAGCAGAGGAGTTTCTGCGCGATCCGAGGAGCACCGGCATGAACGTCGGCATTGGCTACTTCGGCAAGCAGCCCATCGGACAAGCCATATGCGACGAGGCCGAGTATGCCAACGCCAGCGTGCAGATGGGCAGGCTGCCCGGGCACGCACAGGCCATCGTCGACTCACTCAACGAAGTGAAGCCGACTGGCGAAACACCAACCAGCGCTGCGATTCGAGGCGCATGCAGCTACGCAAGCGCATGGAAGCGCTCGGTGCCGGCGCACCAAGTCGTGATCTTGCTCTTGACGGATGGCAAACCGGAAGCGCCCGTCACGTGTCAGGGGGGCAGCGGTAGCTGTTGCCCGACGCTCGATGATGCCGTTGCCGCTGCTGCCGAATGTCGCAACGGCCCGCTGGGCATCAAGACGTACGTGCTGGGAGTGGGGCCGCTGCTGCAAAACCTGCAGCAAATCGCGCAAGCCGGCGGAACCGATCATGCCTACCTGGTCGAGAGCGGCGACGTGAGTCGTGAAGTGGTGAACGCGCTGAACCGGATCCGCGCGGACGCTACGATTCCCTGCGAGTTCGAGCTGCCGGCGCCGAGCGGCGGACAGATGCTGCTCTACGATCGAGTCAACGTGCAGCACTCCGATTCGAGCTGCAACTTGACGACGTTCCCATACGTCGAATCTCAAGCGCGCTGCGGTGCTCAGGGCGGTTGGTACTACGACGACCCAACGCGTCCACATAAGATCTCACTTTGCCCAACCAGCTGCGATCTGGTGTCCATACCGGGCGGTCGCTTCAATTACTCGCTCGGCTGCGAAACCATCACCATCAAATAATCGAGCGGCGCGCCAACACCGAAACCTCGCCGCGGCGAGCTCAACGAGGTACTTCAAATGAGTCCAAGCAAGCGTCAGCAGAAGCCATTCAGCGGAACGTTAACGTCCTTGTTCGGCATACTGCTCCTAGCGTGCGGTTCGACGGGCAACACAGATTCGACGAGCAATGGCGGCGCGACGAACTCGGGCAGCGGTGGTCAATCCGGATTGCCGAACGGTGCCGAATGCACACTTTCGACGAGCTGCGCGAGCGGGTCATGTGTTGGCGGTAAGTGCGTCGTGAGCAACGTCGGATCAGGCGGGGGCTCCAACGCCAACTCTGGCGGTGTTCCCGGCGTTGGCTCGGGTGGCAAGCTCGGTGGTAGCTCAGGAGCACCACAAGGAAATTCTGGCTCGGGTGGCACCTCGAGTGTTCCCAGCACAACCACGACAGGCCCGCATTTCACCGGCAGCGGGCAAAGCTTCCGACCGCTCACCGTGGGATGTGGCCCTGAAACTGCCGACCAATGCACGGGGACCTGTGAGCAAAAGGGCGGCGCTCCCGACACAACCGTCATCCGGCCTCCCGCGACGTTGTGCTTCAAAGGCGCAGGTGATGGTACGCCCGATGATCCTTCGGCAGTCATCGAGCAAGTCATCGAGCGCTCGGGTGGCAAGACCTATGTACACATTCGCGTAACCTTCGATCCCAGCTTCACCGACAACTCATACGGCGAGGGCTCGTGCTGCGGTTGGCCCCCGAAGCGTGGCCACACGTTCACCGATTTGATCAAGAGCGACCACACCGAGCTCTTGCTGACGGATGCGACGGGCGCGACGGTGATGAACTTCAAGATCGATCTCGCTACGGCGGACGCTTCTTCGCCATGCGGGTACGGAACGCTGGGAGTGATGGGGGGAGACGGCGCCGTGATCACCGGTGACGCGTCCGCGGTGCTAGCGGTGAGCACGTCGCTCGACCGCAACTTGAATGGCTGCGGCTACTGCAAGAGTGCGGCGTGCGCGTCGAGCGGAGACTGCACGATCGATTCGCCCACAACCGATTCGCGTTACACCCCGAACCCACTCACGCCCAATTGGGACTACCGACAAGTTTACGAGGTGTGGATCGATATCTCGGCGTTCGGGAACGCCGGATTCGGGCAGGCTTACATCACATACACGCACTCGTCTCCAGCGAAGACGACGGACACGATCCAGGTGGAGCCGACCCCGTGTCCGCCCGTTTGGGACAAGCCGTATTGTCCGCCTGGCCAGGCTGGTTGCTTCGGAACCGGCGGTAGCGGTGGAACCAGCAGCAGCGGTGGAGCTGGCGGAGGCGGCGGAACCACTAGCGGCGGCGGAACCGCGGGCAATATGGGCACGGGAGGAAGCACGGGTGGCACTTGTCCGCCGAACTACCAGCTGTACTTGGCGACCGAAGGTGCGGCCACGTGCACGCCGATCCCCTTCGCGAACTACCCCGATCACGCGCCGTGCCCGATGGGCTATGTGCTCGATACCGCGAGCGAAGGCCAATACTGCCTGCCCGCCAAGTGAGCGCCACGCACCCGCGAGCTATCCCGCGGGGTGAAACGTGGGCTGGATTGCGAAAAACCACGCGCTGAAAATGGTAGCGTGGTCGGTCCATGACCTCGCCCCAATCCGAGCCCTGGTCTCCACCTCCTGAGTTCGACGGTTTCGAAATCAGGGGCTTGATTGGCCAGGGCGGAATGGGGCGAGTGTTCCTCGCTTACGAAGCGACGTTGGATCGCCTGGTCGCCATCAAGTTCATTCTGGGTACCGCGAGCAGCGGCCGCGCGCGCGAACGTTTTCTGCTCGAGGCGCGTGCCGTCGCGCGTTTGGCGCACGCCAACATCGTCTCGGTGCATCGCATCGGCGAGGTGGGGGGCCAGCCATACGTCGCTTACGAGTACGTCGACGGAAGAAGCTTGGCTGAGCGACCGCGGCCCGCCGACTGGTTCGACGTGCTGCGCATCGGTCTCGGCGTGAGTCGCGCGCTCGCCGCCGCCCATGCCAAAGGCGTGCTGCATCGCGACGTGAAGCCCGCCAACATTTTGGAGAGCGACGCGGGCGAGCTGAAGCTGGTCGACTTCGGGTTGGCCAAACTGCACGCGCCCAGCGACGACCCCGCACCGTCGTCGCGCACGCGCAGCCTCAGCGAGGATCAGGCCACCGCCGCAACGGTTCCAGCCGGTGGCGCCGCGGCTGCGAGCACGACCCAGTTTCACCCCTTGGAGAGTGTCGGACCCGGAAATCACACCGCCACCGGCGTGCTGCTCGGTACACCGCTCTACGTCGCACCGGAGGTCTGGCTAGGAAGCGCTGCAACGCCCGCCAGCGACGTGTTTTCACTCGGGCTCGTCCTCTATGAGCTCGCCGTCGGCAACCTCCCCCACGCCGAGCTCAGCGCTCACGAGATCGCGCGCCGCGTCGTGAGCACCACCTTTCCCAGCGTAACGGCCGTGCGGCCCGACTTTCCTCAGGCCATCGCGCGCGTAATCGACAGGATGCTGGCACGTCTGCCCGAGGAGCGTTTCGCCAGCGGTGTGGATTTGCTCGAGGCCCTGGAATCGCTGCACGCAGTGTTGAGCGGTTTTCGCTCGCTCGCGCCCGAGCGCCCTCAGGCAACCGACGGAGCCGGGCTCGTTGCTGCCTCGCTCGCTCGCTTGAGCCCGCAGAGTGAAGCCCTGTACAGCAGCGTGTATGAGCGCCTTTTTGCGGCACGCCCCGAATTGCGCCCGCTGTTCCCCGCCGATCTGAAACAGCAACGCGCGAAAATCGCTTCTGCTCTGCAGCTCTTGGTCGAAAATCTGCGCTGCCCGGATCACGTGGTCATCGCGTTGGAAGAGTTGGGCCACCGCCACCTCGCCTATGGAGCGGTTGCGGAGCACCTGGACGTTTTGGGCGACGCACTGCTTGCCAGCTTGGAGCAGCACGATCCAGTGCCCTGGGATGCCGCCTTGCGCGACGCCTGGCGCGCGGCTTACACGGCAATTGCTCACGGCATGCGCCGCGGACTCCAGTCGGGAACGGTTACGAAACCGTTCATGCCGCTGCTGACGGCGACGCGCGGGAAGGTGGGCGCCGGCTGAGCCGCGTTTGGCTCAATCGGAACCGATTTCTCCGAACCGCACTCGAATCGAGGGAAATCGCAGCGAGTGCTCCGCCACCAAGCCTTCCACGAAGCCCAGCAGTCGGTCTCGGACCGATTGTGCGCTTCCGGACGTGGCTAGCACCAGCTCAGAAGCTTTCGTCGAAGCCGCGTATGCAACCGCGCGGGCGACCAGGTCACGTGCTGCCATCGAGCGTTCGTCGATGGCGGGTCCCAAAAAGACGACAGCACGCTGCACTCGCGCGCCGGAGCGCTGGAGACTGGTGAGTCGGCGAATGACTCGTAACGCCAACGCGGCGGAGCCCTCGTCAGCACCCTGGCCGACAACTACGGTTTCCGCGCCATCGTCGCTTGGCGCGAGCTGGTAGCCGCCACTTGCGCCAGTTTCAACAACTACAAAGCGCACATCGCGCGAATTGGAAGTCATCTCGCGCCTCCTCTCGCGGGAATTCGTCCGAAGGGTTTGCTCGAAGCGTGATCGGGCGTGAGCAGAATTGCGAACACACGCGGGGCGGTTCGGGAATTAGCTTCGACGCGAGATACAAATCAATCCTTGGTTTCATTGATAGCCGCTTTAGATCGAGCGATGTTGAATGGTCCTCGACCGGCGCAATTGGGCGGGCGCAGACTCCGAATAATCGGGTCTCACCCCTAAAAGCATTACACCCGGTAGGGAAAAGCGATGACTCACGTCAATCGGACGTGGACGACGGGGGCCGAACATCGTAGGGACTCGCCCCGATGGTTATGCCAACCATCACCGACAAGCGCAGTGGGAGTGTCGGTTCAGGAACGCGTGTTTCCATGAAAATTCTGCTCGTCGACGATCATCGCTTGATTCGAGAGGCATTGCGCTACCTCCTCGAACAAGAAGCCTTCGTCGTCATGGAAGCAAACGATGGCCGTGAAGCATTGGCGATCATCAATCGCGAAGAGTTCGACGTCATCCTGATGGATATCTGTATGCCGGAGCTGAACGGGATCGACGCGACGCGACGCCTGCTGGCAAGCAACCCGGGCCTCAAGATCATTGGGCTCTCGATGCACACGGACTCGCGAAACGTCCAAGCAATGTTCGACGCCGGTGCCGTCGGCTACGTGCCGAAGAACGCGGGCACGCAGCTCCTGCTCGAAGCACTGCGCACGGTCATGACCGGACAGAGGTTCATTAGTCCCGAGCTGAAGGGCATCATGTCAGAGCGCGAGGGTCCTTCCAGCGAGGGTCCGCGTTCGGCAAGGCGCTCGCCCTCCGGTCGCCCAACGCTGCGTCCGCTCACGGTGCGCGAGCGCGAAGTGTTGCAACTGCTGGCTGAGGGGAAGTCGTCGAAGGAGATTGCATCGTCTCTCGACATTGCGATGCCCACGGTCGAAACACATCGTCGCCAGATTGCGGAGAAACTCGGAGTGCGTACAATCGCCGAGCTGACGAAGTACGCCATCCGCGAAGGCATCACTACGATCGATTGAATCGCACATTCGAAAGAGATGATTTCGCGGACAGCGAAGTCACTCAAAACGCGTGTGCGATCATTGATCCCGATGATTGTTGAGGCCCAAGCTGGGTGGTGTAGTGCGCGCGGGTTTGGTCTTCCGAGGAAGCAAGACCATGCAACGAGAACGCGACTATTCCGGGGCAGAGTGGCGGCGCAACCACCCCCCAGCGTCGCTCCCCACTGCCATTCCGGGCCTGATTCGATCGGTCGTGCACGCGAAGATTGTTCACGAGGCATTCGCGCGCATCGCTCGTGACATCGTCGAAACATTGGGGGCTCGCTCGGCTGCAGCGTATTGCCTCGGGGTGGACGGTCGCACGTTAGCGCTGGTCACGAGCCATCCAGATTCGAGGGCGGTTCATGGGCCGATCGACGTTTCGGACGCCGCGCTCGTCTCGCGCGCCGTTCAACGTCGCAAAGTGTTGTTCGAGGACGAGCCTGCCCCGAGTTGGCAGGGCGAAGCCAGCGATTTTCCGTGCGTGCAAGTCGCAATCCCCCTTTTGGGCGATCGTCGCGTGTTCGGCGTCGTCAGTGCGCAAATAGCAGTCCGCCTGGCTCCGGAGGACGTTACCGAGCTCATTGCGCTGGCCGAGTTCTTGGGTGCGGCGCTCGAGCTGCTGCTGTTGCGCATGCAGCGCAGCGAGCGGGAGCATCCCGAGGCGGCTAGTGAAACCGCGCTGCCCGGTGCGCGCCGCGCGCCGCGGGTGCCAACGCAGTCCGGGATCTTTCGTCACGGCGACTACGATAAGCCGCGCGAGTGAGGTTAGCCGTCCGCGCTGACTACCAAAGTGCCGTCGCTACGGGCGCTTACGTTGGTGTCGAAGCGTGCGCTCTCCCTGGCCAACGTCTCGAAGAGCCAAACAGCATCGTCCCTCGATACTCGCTCGAGCCGAAAGCGGCGACTGACGAACGGCACGATTTCGAGCATCGACAGCTCACCGTTCGCGCGCAAGCTAGCAAGGTACATCAAGCGTAGCTCGGAGCGGTACTGCTCGTGACCGCTGATGCCTTCGTAATCGTTTACGAAGTCACCACAGCCATACAGTATTAGCTTGCCGCGATGCACCTCGAGGCCTTTAGGATGATGTGAAGAGTGGCCCACGATCAAATCGACTTGCGCGCGCTCCACGAGTGCCTGAGCGAAACGGCGTTCGGCTTTGGTAACCTCGTAGCCCCAGTTTCCGCCCCAGTGAATCGAAACCATCACCACGTCTGAAGCTGCTTTTGCGGCCGCGACTTGCTTCGCGATTTCACCAACATGTGCGTCGGAAGGTTCGCCGAGCCACCACACACCGGGACCAACTCCCGCGGCCCAATGTTCCGGCACGCCGCTCGACTCGAACGCCAGCGCAAACACGAGCAAGCGCCTGTGCCCTCCGCACTCCACGATGACGGGCGCACGCGCTTGCGACAGCGTGGCACCTGCTCCAGCGGTCGCAATCTTGGCAGCGTGCAGCACTTCTAATGTTTCGAGTAGGCCACTAACTCCCCAATCGAGCACGTGGTTGTTCGCCAACGTTGCGCAATGCAACCCGAGCGCTTGCAAGCAACGCACATTGCCGGGCGCCATTCGATAGTTGATACCCTTCGGCGCACGCTCGTTGCTGCGGGTCACGCTGGTCTCGAGGTTGACGACGCGTGCGTGCGGAGCGTAGCGCTCGAGTTCCTTCAGCGCCTCGCCCCATGGATAGGAGAACTCGGCACGTCGCGGGATCCTCCCGTTGGCTTGCTCGGCGATCTGCACGTAGTCGCGCGCGTCCTTCAGGAACGACTCCTGGATGCGAGGATCGCCGGGATGCGGCAGGATTTGATCTACACCGCGACCGGTCATCACGTCACCGGCACAGAAAATGCGAAGCGTGCTCATGTCGGAAGGTCTCGCAGTGATCGATGCAGCACCACGTGGAGAACGCCGTGAGTCGCGGCCACAGCCGGCGGCGGCGCAGGCCAGACCGAGCAAGGCGCGCCTGCCTAGTGTGCCGGCTCGGTTCGCGCTCGAAAAGCGCTGCGACATCAGCTCCTGGACGCGTTGGCCCAAGGAAAGCACGAAGACGGCCCACGCATAGTGAGCATGTCGAGCCGGCAGGTGCCGATAGTCTCCGAGTCCAACCCGTCGATGCGCTTACGCATGCGCTCGACCAGCTGGTACTCGGAGTCGCCGAGCGCGATGACCAGCCTGCCACCTTGATCGAGCTGCTCGATCAGCGCTCCGGGCAAGTGCTGAGCCGCGGCACCCACCACGATGGCTTGATACGGAGCGCCTTGCGGCCACCCGCCGCTGCCATCGGCGTGAATCATGTGGACGTTGTGATGGCCAAGCTTTGCCAGCATGTGCGAAGCGCGCTGCGTCAGCTCTTCGTCAGCTTCCACGCTGTACACTTCCAAAGCCAGCTGACCGAGCAATGCGGCTTGATAGCCCGATCCGCCGCCTACGTCGAGCACGCGCTCCGAACCGGTGAGCTCGAGCGCGCGAATCATCATCGCGACCACATCCACCGGCGGAATTGTGCGACCGTTTCCGAGCGGCGCAGGCTGATCATCCGAGAGCGGACCCTCGTGCGTGAAGAATAGCCCGCGCGGGACCTCTCTCAGTGCGTGGGCGAGCCGCGCTTCTTGCAGTCGTTGGCCGCGCACGGACTCTGCGCGCGACTCACCCATGCTAGCTCGCACACCACTCGAAAGATTGTGAGAGGAAGAACGCGGGCGAGTGGAGTTCATCGCGACACACTCCAGCGAGTTCCGAACGGTCTTCGAGTCTAGCTCTTCGAAAGCGTTTCACCATCTCGTGCCTTCGAAATCCCACCTGCAGACGCACGGGAGGTCGTGGCCTTCGCGACGAGGCATCTTTGCGGGTCTCATGAATGCGCAGCCTTGCGCGTCCCGGACGCCCGTTTTCGCCACGGTGCTTCTTATCAGTGCACCAAAAACCCCCCGATAGGCCGCGTCGGAATCAGCTTCAAAAGTAACGTATTGTCGAGGTAGCGCTGCAAAATTTCCCCGCGGTGTGGCAAGAAAGCTTGCGTTAGCGCTTCGGAAAGCACGTAGCGAGCTTGGCCAGCTACCGTCTCCGTTTCGCGTTCTGTCACGTGAGTGAATCCGAGAGAACTCGGCCAAGCCATGCCCTCGCCGAGATCTGCCGCGTTGCTGATGCGGTGGCAGCCTGCGCACGACAAGGCCTGTACACGCGCCACGATGTTCTCTGGCGTCAGGCTCGACCCCGCCGCTGCGAGCGCGGTGGTGAGCGCGCCACGGAAAGCGCTGGCCTCGATGCCGAACTGAGAGAGGTAGTTGGTTTCGAGACCGTTCGCCTGACTCTGTCCTGAGTTGTAAGTATCCGGCAGGCTCATGCTGAGATCGAAGATCGTATTGCCGACGAGTCCTGGCACTTGTTGCGCGAGCAGGTTCTGAAATCCGGCCGAACGCGCATGCGGAAGCAAGGGATCGAACAGCGGGCCATACGGACTGCTCTTGGCCGTCACGGGAACGAAGCGCATCCAAGAACAGCCGAGCAGCCCGCACGAACGCAGCAGCTTGAACTCACGCAACGACCAAATGCGCGGGATGACCGATTGCACGAATTGATTGGTACGCACCTGTCCACGACCGCTCGCGTTGTCGCCGAAGTTCGCGACGTGTACGACCGGCGGGAACGGCGGCACCGACAGCAAGCCTTGAAAGTAAAACCCTTCGAGTAGGTTGGCGCGCGAATTCACGTCGTCGATGGAGGACAAATTCGCCCAGAAGTTGGCGAGCGGGCGGCAACCTTCGAGGCCGAGCAGCGGCAACGGGTTCGGCATCGCGGCTTCGAAAATCAGTAGGTTCCGATTGCCAGTATCCACGATTCCAGATTCCTTCGCGTATACGATGCGGTACTCTCCGCAATAGGCTCCGTTTTCCGGCGCGAGATCGAAGCGATTGAACAAGCCAATCGGCACGTAACTGCAAGCGCTGCCCGCGGCGAATGGGTCGCAGCCCGATTGCACACCTTCCGCCGGCGCGGGGCGGCAACTGTACGGGAACGAATTCAACACGCTGCCGAGCGCCGGATCCACGCTGTCGTCGCAGTGCGGACCAGCAAAGCTCCCCGGCTTTGGATTCTGTGTGTCCCACCACTGCTGAAACAAGCGTTTCGAGCCCAGTCCGCCAACATTGCTCTGCGAAACCAACTGATCCAGCACTCGCTTCAGAGGGAAACGCTGCAAAATGACCTGCTCCGTGACTGCTAGCGAACGTCGTGCGTCTAGCGTCTGCACTTCGAGGCGTTGCGCCCCGGCGTTAGGTGAAGACTCTCCGCAGGCACTCGACCCGAGCGCTAGCGCTGCGACACCAACACTTTGAGCAACCGCTGTCTTCATGAATTCCTCCGTTGTTCGTCGTGGCCGACGCATGCACTCCGACCGAGTCGAGCGCGGAGGTACGCGATCGCACGCGACGTACTCATACTTACCATTCACGAGCTCGCGCGGCGCACAATCCAAGCAAAGCGACTACGCAACGAGAGCCGCCGCGGCGACAATCGTGCGAGCCGACGCAACTGCGCGAGCGCACGTAACAGCGCACATTTCATGCGAACACTTGCACTACAAACCTACGCCGCACAACGAGCGTGGCTTCGCCGACTCGATTCCCGACGCTGACCGGCCGCGCTGAGCGCGCCAGCGTGCGCACTTATTCGCCGACTCGATTCGGGGACGCTGACCGGCCGCCCCGGCGTGCGCACTTATTCGCCGCCGCGCCGCTGCGCTCTCACCAATCTGGTGACGATCGCTTCATTGGTTGTGCCCACGAACGTTCAGGGAGACGAATGCTGAAGAACGTTCGTGCCGTGATCTCGTGCGCCGCGTTGTTTGCTGGTCTTTGCGCATGCGCCTCCGCGCCCACCCCAGCCCCTGAAACCGCTGCCGCGCCCCCACCGGCGCAGGACAAACCCACAGCGAAGGAGGAGGTTGCTGCGGCACCGGTTGCGAACGAGGCGCCCAGCGTGGCGCCGTCCGCCGAAGAAGCGGATCCGCGTGCTGATGGCTTGCGCAAAGCGAGCCGCCCGCCCGCCGAGCTCATCACCGGACCGAACCTAGTGTACGTCTTCAACTTCAAGGAATCGGAGGTTGGCATTGCTGCGAGGAAGCGCTGCAGCGACGAAAACGAGGATCCTGCGGCGCTCGGTGCGTGCCTCGAAAAAGCGCGCGGCAAGGTGCCGGTCGAGCTGATCCGCTTTGTGAAGGAGCCGAACGGCGAGCTCTGGTGGGTCACCTACAACCGCTACAAGGGCAATTTGCTCAAGTGGCACCGCGTGCAGTTTAAGCCAGGTGAAGAGACTGCTGACCGCGTGACGTTGAACCTGATCGGCAAGGACAAGGGCATCGCTCCCATGGCGCGCGTGCCGCGTCACCTCGAGATCGAGCTGCCCAACGACTACTCGATCATCGTGAAGGACCCCGAGAACGGCACGATGCTTTACGACGCCAAGGTCGGCATGCTGGGAGTCGACTGAGACGCGCGGCCCTGTTTCAGCGCTCGAACTTGGCTGCTGGCGCGCCATGTTGCCCCAGCTGGGGTGTTGTGGCTCTTACGAGCAATTGGAGCAGGACTGTTTGATCGCGCTCGTTTCCATTGCGTGAGCCCTGCGCGCGTGCTCAGACTAAATTCATCTCGAGCCGAGGAGGACCAATGGTCTCGAAAGATTTGGTTCTGGTCACCGGCAGTAGCGGCCTGATCGGTGTGGCAACTGCGAGGCGCCTGGCAGCACACTTCGATGTCGTCGGTTTGGATAGCAAGCCTCCGAAGCAGCTAGAGCCGATGAAGGAACACGTCCACGTGGACCTGACGAAGGATGACAGTGTGCAGACCGCACTTCGTCACGTGCGCACAGCCTATGGCGATCGCATCGCCTGCTTCGTCCATCTGGCGGCTTACTACGACTTTTCTGGCGAACCCAGCCCTCTCTACGAGAGCGTCACGGTTCGCGGCACCGAGCGACTGCTTCGCGAGCTCAAGAATTTCCAGCTCGAGCAGTTCGTGTTCTCGAGCAGCATGCTCGTCCACGCGCCGTGCGAGAAGGGGCAGCGCATCAACGAGGCGTGGCCGCTCGAGCCGAAGTGGGACTACCCCAAATCCAAGGTGGAGACAGAGCACCTGCTTCGCGAGCAGCGAGAGTCTATACCGCTCGTAGTACTGCGTATCGCTGGCGTCTACGACGACGCTTGCCATTCGATCCCGATCGCGAACCAGATCCAGCGTATCTTCGAGCGGCGACTGGTCAGCCACGTCTTCCCCGGCGATACGTCTCACGGGCAGGCGTTCGTGCATCTCGACGACCTCATCGATTCGTTCGAGCTACTCGCCGACCATCGTGCCTCCCTTCCGCCCGAGCTCACCCTTTTGATCGGTGAGCCTGAGACGCTCAGCTACGAGGAGCTCCAGCGCGAACTTGGAAGGCTCATTCACGGGGAGGAGTGGGAGACGCGCCACATTCCGAAGGCGGTCGCGAAGGCAGGCGCGTGGCTGCAAGACCAGGTGCCGGGCGAGGAGCCGTTCATCAAGCCTTGGATGATCGATCTGGCCGACGACCACTTCGAGCTCGACATCTCTCGGGCACGCTCGGTGATTGGCTGGCAACCCAAGCGATCGCTCCGCTCGACGATTTCGCGGATGGTCGACGCTCTCAACGCCGATCCTCTCGCCTGGTACCGCGAAAACAAGCTCGACACCGAGTGGCTCGAGAGGCGGCTCGCTCTCGAGAAGCCCGAGGAACGGCCACATGCGCCGTAGGAGAGCGGGCGATGAGCAAGCAACCTAACCAAGACCTGGAGCTTGGTGAGATCCCGCCGGGTTGGGACCGCAATCCGTCTGCCTGGAAGCAACGACTACCCATCGTCGCCATGGCCGTTGTGGCGTGCATCGCGGCGATCCACCTCGCGCTTTACCAACTCGATACCATTCCGAAGCCGTGGGAGCCCTTCTTCGGCGACGGTAGCGTGGTCATCCTCGATTCCTGGGTTTCCAAGCTCTTGCCCATCTCGGACGCAGCGCTCGGTGCGTTCACGTACTTGCTCGACGCCGTAACCGGAGTCATCGGCGGGCGGCGAAGGTGGCTCACGATGCCGTGGATGGTGGTGCTCTTTGGAATCCTGGTTGGTCCACTCGGTGCCGTCAGCGTCTTGCTCGTGATTCTCCAACCAGTTCTCTTCAATGCCTGGTGCACGTTGTGCCTGCTCACGGCAATCCTTTCCGTTCTGATGATCGGTCCGTCGATGGACGAAGTGCTTGCGAGCCTGCAGCACATCAAGCGCGAGAAAGCCCGCGGACGTTCAACCTGGCGTGTGTTCTGGGGCCTCTCCGATCGTCCCGGAGAAGGAGCTGCCAAATGGGCTACGCAGCACTGAAAACGCTCGGAAAGGAGCTCCTGTCATGTGGGCGCAGCTGCTCAGCGCAGTAATTGGGATCTGGGTAATGGCCTCACCCTCGGTGCTGGGTTATGGCAGGCCACTCGCGACTTCGGACTGGATCGTCGGGCCGCTGATTGCGAGCTTCGGCCTCATCGCCGCCTGGGAAATCACCCGCGCGCTGCGATGGCCCAACGTGGTGCTCGCCGCTTGGCTAGCACTCTCGGCCTTCGTAGTCGGTGGCGTAGCGTCGGGCGACGTGCTCGTGAACCATATCGTTTCCGCTATTCTCGTTGCAGGGTTTTCTCTCGTCCGCGGACGGCAGAGACACCCGTTCGCAGGGGGTTGGAGATCTCTCGGGAAAGCGCGCACGCTGCACGGCTAGCCGCCGTTCGTAGCGAGGCGCGCGTGAGTGTCGTGCCAGCCGGTTCTGAATCCCAAGCGCTTCAAGGTTCCGCGCACTACGCGACTGCGGATCAAGGGATCGTCGCCGGTGAGCTGGTAGCGAATGAAGATCGGCTTGTAGAGCTCGATGGCTTGCGATGCTGTCAACCACTCTCCAGGCGCTTCCTCGCCGAAGAGGCCGCTCGAACCCAACTCGAATTCGTGCTCGACGTAACGTCCTTCACGCGCAGGGTAGGGGGGCCGTTGCTGAGGCACGCGATGTTGAGGAACGATCTTGAAGCGGTCGTAACCGAGCTTTTTGAAGACATCGAATTCTTCGCGCAAGCGCGAGAAGGATACCTTGTCCGACTCGATCGAGACGTACTTGGGTAGGTGCACCGCGCCGGTTAGGGAGCGGAGCGCCGTGAGATCGAGCCCCTCGATATCGATTTTGACGAAGTAAGGAGGGCCGTGCTCGTCGACGAGGCGCTTGAGCGTTACTGCCTGAACGCGAATTTCCTCGCTTTTCGTGCCGATTCGGCGATTGCGTTCGGCCCAAGTTGCATCGATGGTGCCCCATTCGGACTGGCTTTGGTTCCTGTAAAAGGTGACCTCGCCCTCCTGCATCGCGATGGCGCGGTTCACGATCACGAGCTGCCCAGTTTCGACGTAGCTAGCCAGCCGGGCTCCCGCTTGGGCGCACATTTCCGGGTTGGCGTCGATGCCGACCACGCGAAACCCCTTTTTCAAATAGAATTCACTGTCCTCACCCAAATGCAGTCCAAGGTCGTAGATGAGCTGGCTTTCCGTCACAGGGTCCCTCCTGCGCAGGCGCGGTTCGAATCAAGCCTTCGTAGTGCGCGCCGTCAAGGCTTGCGCTGGGTTGGGTTCCGCTGACGAATGTTCAGTCACTGCGTGCGTTTATCCTTCGAGCAGAGTTTTCGAACCAGCTTGTTCAAGGCGCGGCGAAGGTCGACGTAAAGTCACGTGGTATTCTTCGCTGGTGAACTGGGCGTGCCTTGGTCGCGCGGCGTCGCAAGCAGCGCTGGTTTTGGCATGCGTTGCGTGTGGAGGTGAGGATTACCCCGCTTCATTGAGCAACGTTGCAAGTGGCGGGTTGACTGCCACGGGTGGCAGCGCAAACGCCGGGGGTGGCGCCGCGAATGTTGCGGGAAAAGCTGCCGGCGGAGTGAACGCCGCGGGCGGCGCAGAATTTGGCTCGGGTGGTATGGGGGGGAGCCCGAGCGGCGGGAGCCCCAACGCGCCTTGTGAAGGGGGCACGCAGCGTCGCTTGCGTCGGCTGAGCTTGCGCGAAATTCAGCTCACTCTCACGGACTTGCTGCAGACGCCGGCGAGCATCTTTGCGTGGTCGGCGCCAGATCCGAAGGTGCAAGGTTTCGATAACAACGCCGACGCCTTGATTGTTGCAGCAGGTAGCTTCGAAGACTTCGCGGATGTGGCTCAGTTGGCGGCGGATGCGGCGGACGTGGAGCGGTTGGCACCGTGTTCCGATGGCACGAACGAAGAGCAATGCGCGATCGAGTTTTTCGCCGCGTTTGCGAACCGCGCGTACGGGCGCGCTCTCAGCGGCGGTGAACGCGAGCGGCTGCTGGCGGTGTACCGTTTGGGTCGAGCCAACGCGGACTACGCACGCGGTGTGCACCTTGGGCTCGAAGCTATCCTGAGTTCGCCTTATTTTTTGTATCGCAGTGAGCTCGGCCCGGCAGACTCACCCACCAGCGCGGGCGCGAGCACGTCACTTACGGCCGATGAAGCCGCCAGCGCACTTGCCTTTGCCATCACCGGTGCACGGCCTGACGCAGAGCTGCGGGCCCGCGCCGCGAGTGATCCCGATTTCGTGAGTCGCGCGGTGTTGGGCGAAGAAGCTCGCCGCCTGATTCAGACGCCGCGCGCGAATCAGCAGTTGTTGCGCTTCCTGCGACAATGGTTGGGCGTCGATGATTTGAAGGCCGTGAACAAGATCCCGTCGATGTTTCCGGATTTCACGCCGGAGCTCAAAGCGGACTTGGATCGTGAGATGGAGGAATACCTGAAGCAGGTGCTCGCGCCGGGTGCGGGGAGGTTGAGCTCGTTGTTGACGGGAAGGCAGGGGTTTCCGAGCGAGCTCGAGTTCACGAAGCTGTACGCCGCCGATTATCAAGCGAGCGGTTCGCCTCCGGTGGCGGGAGCGTTCGCACCCATTCAATTGCAGCCGACGTTGCGGCGCGGGATTTTGGGTTTACCCGGCTGGCTCGCGGCGCACTCACCGGTTCACCGCTCGAGTCCTACGGATCGAGGGCTCGCGATTCGCAGCCGCCTGTTTTGCCAGTCGCTGCCGAGCCCGCCGCCCGGCGCCGTGGCAACGGCTCCTGGCGCTGGCGATGGCAACGCCACCACGCGCCAGAAGTTCGAGCAACACGCGAGCAACGAGAAGTGCGTCGGTTGCCACTCGCGCATGGATCCTATCGGCTTCGGTCTCGAAATGATGGATGCCATCGGGCGCTATCGCGAAACGGAGAATGGTCTCGACGTGGACTCCCACGGCGCGCTGAGCGGCACCGATGTGGACGGTCCGTTTCGCGGTCCCGCGGAGCTCGCGGACAAGTTGGTGCAAAGCCGCATGCTGCGCGACTGTTTCACGTCTCAAATGTTTCGTCATGTGATGGGCCGCGATGCCGATTCGCGCGACGTTTGCCAGTTGAGCGCGCTGCAAGAGTTCTTCGCGGATGACCAGCGCACCATCGCCGAGTTGATGGTGGAGATCGTGATGCAGGGGCAGTTTACGCGGAGGAGCTTCGAGCCATGAGCGGGCGCGGTTTTGGTCGTCGCGACTTATTGCGCGCCGCAGGGCTCACCCTGTTCGTGCCAAATTTCTTGAAGCAGGCCTTCGCGGAGAGCGAGCAGCCATCACCACGGCTGGTGATCTTGATGCAGGCGTGCGGCACACATCAATCGCGTTTTTGGCCCGATCCCTCCACAGGGACGAGCCCGGTGCTCACTCCGATCACGTCGGATGTCTCGCTCGCGAAGAAGACCATATTTTTGAAGGGCATCGAGAACCAAGCCGAAGGGCTCGGCAATCAACACGATCGCGGCTTTCACAGTTTGTGGACTGGGGTTGCGCCGGTTGGTACACCCGAAGATTCGTTCGCTGGCGGTCCTTCGATCGATCAGGTGTTGAAGCAGAAGCTCGCGCCGAGCGTGCCGTTCCCGACGATGAACGTCGGCGTGCTGGCCGCCTACGTCGCGCAGAAGAACGGGCATCGTCGTTCGTTCAGCTACTTCGGGCCAGGGCAGCAGATCGTCACGCAGGTCGATCCGTATCGGCTGTATCGGAAGTTGTTTCCCGGCGCGGACGCAAACGAAACGCCCGCCGCCGTCGCTGAGCGGCTCGCGCTGAAGCGCAGCGTGCTCGACTATGCTGCGCAAGATTTGAAGGATTTGAGTGCGCGGCTCGGTCCCAACGAACGCAAGAAACTCGACGCGCACACGAGCGCCCTGCGCGAATACGAGAATCGTTTGAGCGCGAGCTTGATGAGTGGAGGCTTAGCCTGTGCCCGCCCGGAAGCGTTGCCCGCCGGCTTGGATGTCACGCTGGAAGACAACGTGCCCATCCTGGCTGATTTGATGCTGGACTTGGTGTCTGTTGCGCTCGGTTGTAACCTGACGCGCATCGTGACGTTTCAACTCGGCCTGTGCGGCAACCAGTGGCGCTATCGCTGGCTCGGCATCGACAGAGACTCACACGAGGAGATTGCGCACGCCGATACGGCGGACGGCAGCAATGTTCTGGTGATGGAATACATGACGCAGATCAGTCGCTGGGCGTGTGAACGCGTCACTCGCCTCGCCAAGAACTTGGATGCGTTAGTCGAAACTGACGGCACCGCGCTCGACAACTCGTTAATCATCTGGGCGAATGAGAACGGCACCGGCTTTCACAACATGGACAACTTGCCGATGGTGCTGCTGGGGCGCGCGCGCGGGAAGCTGCAGAAGGCCGGGTTGCTCGATGTGGGTAAGAACAGCCACCACCAATTGAACACCAGCGTGTTGCGTCTGATGGGTGTCTCCGCGGATGGTTATGGCGATCGCCCCACCTGCGGCGGTGTGGACGGGCTTGCGTGAAGCGCCTCGCGCTGATTTTGTTGGTTTGGGGTTGTCGTGAACGCGCAGCGCAGCTCCCGGCGAGTGCGGCATCCGCTTCAGCCACTCCACGCCCAGAGAAAACATTTCGTCTGGTTGCCAAAGTGCATGCCTTCGATTGGGGAGCCGATTCCGCCGCAGCGAACCGAGCGCAGCAGCTAATCGGTGCGCACCTCGAAGCTGAGCCGTTCCGTGCGCGGCTAGCTAGTTGTTACGCGCAGCGAAAGCCGGCAGTTCCCACAGATACCACGCTGTTTTTGACCTTCGACGCAGAAGGGCGCGTGACCCGCTCGGTGCTCGAGGGCGTACCGCCCGAGGCTGCTGCCTGCGTAAACCAGGTGTTCGGAAACCTGAGGATCGAAGCGCTTGGCGGAGCGGCGCTAACGGGCGGCAGTGTGTCAGGCGTGCTCGACGTGCAGCCCGCGAATTGAGCTGAAATGAGCTGAACTCGGCTTGCATCAGCGCGCCCGACGTGCGGGTGAATTGAGCTGAACTCAGGCTGGCTCGCTTGCGTTGCGTTGGCTATCCTTCGTGCTGAAGCAATCGGCGCGAGGGTACCCATGCGATTCTTTGTTCTTCCTTCGATGTTCGTGGCGTTCGGGCTGGCGGCTTGTGGCGATAAGTCGGATGGCTCTTCGGCGAGCGGTGGCGCGGCTGGGAACAACTCGAGCAACGGCGGGACCAGCGCCGGAGGTTCGAGCCAAGCTGGCTCCAGCGCAGGCGGCTCGACGAGTGGTGGTGCGAGCCCTGGAGGCGCCACCAGCGGTGGCGCGAGTAGCGGTGGCACGAGTAGCGGTGGCACGCCGAGTGGCAGCGGTGGCGCAGCGCCTGCAGCCGATCCCTGTCGTGGCACCAAAGCAAGCGGCGTGGTGGCAGACGGCTTGTGCGCAGTCGAGATCGGCACGGTCAACGACGCGCGCCAGCTCACCTTCAGCTCCAACGGCGATTTGTGGGTCGTGTCTGCGAACGGTGCAATTCGCAGGCTGCGTGATGCCAATGAAAATGGCCTCTTCGAGGCGAGCGAGATCGTGCAGTGGGCGACCACCGGAGGCAACGGGCAAAACGTGCACATCGACGAGGCCGGCGGCTTCCTCTATTCGGGCACCACCAATGGCGTGCGGCGCTGGGCCTGGACAGCCAGCTCGAACATGGGCGGTACCGGTCAAGACGTGATGACGGGTCAACCGGGCGGCGGTGGTCACGGCAAACACACTGTGCACGTGTGGGACGGCTACATGTACGTGATGAGCGGCTCGAGCGGCAATGTCTCCAACGAAAGTAGCGACAAGACCGTGTACGACACGGCGCGCTCGGTCATCAAGCGCTTCAAGCTCTCCGACTTCACGCCGGGAACACCGTTTACTTGGCAAAGCGGAGAAGTGTTTGCGCGCGGTCTGCGCAACACGTTGGGTTTCACGCGCGACGCCATGGGTCGCATGTACGGTGTGCAAAACGGGCAGGACGATGTGCGTTACGCCGGCCAAGACGTGCACAACGACAACCCCGGGGAGGTCATCGTGCGGCTCGAAATGGGCAGCAGCCACGGTTACCCCTTCTGCATGGTTGCGCAGCAGATCACCGGCATCGCGCCCGGTACTCAGGTGAAGTCCGAAATTTACGCGAACAATACGCACGACGATGCTTGGTGCGCCAGCAACGCGCTCGCGCCGGCGACGTTCGTGCAGGCTCACTCCGCACCCATGGAAATCATCTTCGTGGGCGACGAGGCGTCGGCGTTGCCCGCACGCTGGAGGAACGGAGCTTTGGTCTCGCAGCACGGCTCGTGGAATCGCAATCCCGGCTCGGGCAAGAAAGTCGTGTGGGTGCCATTCAACGCGGATGGCACGTCACCGATGCCCACGGTTACGGGCAACTCGATCAGCTTCCCCTACGAGGTGGTGTACGGAGAAAGCGCCGACAAGGTTGCATCCGGCGCCGGTCAGACTTCAAACGGCGGCTTTAGACCAGTTGGGCTCGCAATTTCTCCAATCGATGGAGCGCTCTACATCTCCTCCGACGGTGACGGTAAGATTTACCGCGTCGGTCTCGCTCAATGAGTGTTCGCGGCACAGCGCGCTCTGCGAATGGAGTGAGGCGCCGCGCTTCCGCATTCCGAGCGAGCTTGGCATCACTGCTGCTGGCGCCAGCGCTCGCGGCCGCGCCGTTCGTTGCGCCCGAGGGAACGCAACCTGGTGGGCTGGCTGGAGCGGCTCCGCCCGCCGATGTGAATTCGGAGTGCGGCAGCTGCCACTCGGGTAGCCGCGACGACAACGATCGCTTGTTTCGCCCCTATGACACCTGGGGCGGTACCATGATGGCCAACGCCGCGCGCGATCCGTTGTATCTCGCGGCGCTCAGCGTCGCTGAACAAGATGCGCCCGGAGTCGGAGCCTACTGTTGGCGCTGCCACACACCTAAAGGTTTCGTCAAAGGTCACGCGTTAGGGCTCGGCGAGCAACTCGACGCCGACGACATGCAAGGCGTGGAGTGTGAGGGCTGCCACCGCTCCATCGACGGCTCCAAGGTGCAACCCGAGCTTATGCATGATGGTTCCTTGATCGGCGCACTCGAGATCTTGGATCACGGCGCGCCATACATTGGCAACGCGCGCCTCATCTGGGATCCGCGCGATGTGCGCCACGGTCCTCACGCCGACGCCGACAGCCCGGCGCACGCGGCGTCTCCCAACGCATTCTTGTCGAGCTCGGAGTTTTGTGGACAGTGCCACGAGCTACAAAGCCCCGCGCGTACCTTGCTCGACGACGAAGGTAACGACACCCAGCTCCCATTTCCGCTCGATACCACCTACTCCGAGTGGAAAGCCTCCAGCTTTGCGAGCACTAGCGCCGACTCGCGTTCTTGCATCGACTGCCACATGCGCCGTGCAGTCGCGAGCGCGGCCACCACGGCGAGCTTCCCCAGCGCAGCCCAACGCGAAAATCCGCGCACCCACGTCCTCGTTGGCGGCAACGAATGGGGCATCGACGCCGTCATGGCCGCCTATCCCACCCTCGCAAAGGAACGCGCCGCGAGCTTCGAGCTCGCCAAATCGGCCACACGAGCCCTGCTCGCCGAGGCGGTGACGCTCGACATCTCGACCCAACCAGCGAGTGCGGGCGACACCAGCGTTCACGTCAGCGTGCGTGTCACGAACCGCAGCGGCCACAAATTCCCGACTGGCTACGCCGACGGGCGCCGCGCCTTCCTGCAAGTCGAATTGACCGACAGCAACGCGCGCACCCTCGCCATCATCGGACAATACGACGAGGCCACTCAAAGCCTGCGCCCGGATCCCCAGCTCCGCGTGTGGGAAGCCGTTCAAGCCGAGCACCTTCCCAACGGTGCCCATCACGAATGGCACCTAGTCAAAAACGACCTCATCCTCAAAGACACCCGCATTCCTCCCGAAGGCATGTCGCTGAGCGGCACCTCCGCCACCCTGCTTGCCCCACGCAACGCCGACTACGGCCCTCTCAGCGCACTTCGCCACTACGATGACGTCAAGCTCCACTTCAGCGGCCTCCCACCGCTTTCCGCCGCTCCCCTTCGCGTCACTGCGCGCGTCTTCTACCAATCCACCGTTCGCGAATTCATCGACGAACTCGAACGAGAGAACGTTACTGACTCGCGGGGCACCACGCTCCGTGCGATCTGGGAACAAACCGGCAAGGCCGCTCCCCGCCTAATCCAATCGGCAACCCACGACCTCCAAGTTCAACCGAAAACCGAGCCGAACGATGCGCGATCGAGCGGCGACGGTTGCTCGTGCCGGGTGCGAGGAAACGCGGACTCGCCGCGCGTTTTTCAACTTCTCGCCTTCGCGCTCGGCGCGCTAGCACTTTGCGCGCGTCGCAGAGCTTTCCCCAGAGCGGTTCGTCGTTAGTGCCGCTCTAGGACGACGACTCCGTAATCGGGGATCTGGATCCAGTTGTTGCGGCGGAGGTGGGCGCTCCAGCCGCCGTTGGAGTGTTCGTCTTCGGATTCGGCGGCGATGCGGTAGTCGCCCCACGTGGAGTTGAGGAGTTCCTTGTAGTCGGCGTCGGGAAGATTGAGTTCGGCGAGCGAGCGCCAGGTCGAGGAGTTGCCGAAGTTGAGGAGGACGAAGAGATCGGCGGCGTCGCCACGTGAGAAGGCGAGCAGGCTCTGGTCTACGAAGCGGATGTCGATGGGGGAGGGGCCTTGGATACGGTTGTTTCCGCGGCGGAGGTTGCAGAGGGCGTTCCACCAGTTGCGCAGGCGGATGGCGCTGTCGTTGTTTTGGTAGTCGTCGAGGTCGAGCGTGTCGGAGGTGTCTTTGGAGAATTGTCTCCATTCCCCCGATTCGGCACCCATGAACCACATGGGGATGCCGCGCGCGAGGAGGGTGGTGGCGGCGGCGAGTTTGTTGCGGCGGTAGCCTTGGCCGATGCCGGCGACGTGGGCGATGCGGTTGGGTTCGTTGCCGACTTCGTCGTGGCTTTCGGGGTAATTGGTGGCTTCATACCACTGGTTGCAATAGGTGTGTGTGGCGCGGAGGGCGGCGGCGAGTTGGTCGAGTACGCTCCATCCGCGTGATGCGTCGACGAGACGGTCGTGGAATTCGTCGCACCATTGCGTGTCCATGGGGCCGCCGTAGCGAGTGAGATCCCATTCGTTGGGCAGGTTTTCAGCCATGAAAAGGCAGCGTGGGTCGAAGGCGCGAACGGCGCGGCGGAGCCCATGCATGAATTCCCAACCGCCGCCGGAGCCGGGTGCACGCACGAAGTCAGTCCAGGTGCCGCCGTGGCGAATGACGCGCGTGAAGTCGAAGCGGAAGCCGTCGATGCGGTATTTGTCGAGGAAATGGACCAAGTTGCGTTCGAAGAAGTGCCGCACTTGGGGGTGATCGAAGTTGATCATCGCGCCCCACTCGGTATCGCCGTCGAAAAAGCTTTCACGCGCCACGCTCCAGAGCACGTTGTCGGAAGCGCCCGCGTGGTTGAAGACGACGTCGAGCAGCACGGCTTTGCCATGTTGATGGCAGGTGTCGACGAGGCGCTTGAGTGCGTCGGGACCTCCGTAAGACGATTCCACCGAGTAGAAGAAGGAGGGATTGTAGCCCCAGCCGAGATCACCCGCGAATTCGCAGGTTGGCATGAGTAACAACGCGGTCGCGCCGATGTCGTCCAGGTAGCCGTTGGGGCTGACGAGTTCGTGGGTGATCGCGTCGAGCCCGATTTCGGAAGCACGGCGCGTGAAACGCGAGGGATGAAGTTGGTAGACGATGAGCCAGTCCCATGTGGGGCGCTGCCAAGAGTTACTTTGCCAATGGTAGAGAGAATGGTCGACGAGCTTCGACGCGCGCTCCGGATCGGAGTTTTCGACCCAATCGGCGGCTGGATCTTGCACTTGGCGCACTTGGTTCAGCAGAAATTTGTAGAAGGTGCCGTGAATCGAGCCGCGCCCGAGCGGCGTGGTGATGGCGCTGAGCGGCAGCTCGCACCAGAAGTAGGTTCCGTCCAAAGTCGAGCGCAGTGGGATTGGGTTTGATTGCCAATGCGTCCATTCACCCACGAGTTCGACACTGGCGGCGGTTGGACAGTGCACGGCACAGCGCAGCATATTTCCAACCACCCAAACCCCCGGCCGCTCGATGTCGAACGGTGGATCGGAAAACGTGTCAGCGATCGGCGCGCGCAGGAGCAAATCGGCGCGACCGAGCACGGCGTAACGGACGAGTGTGGGCGCATCGCTCGCCTTGAGTTTGATGAAGTGGCGCTCCACGTTCTCGACGTGAGTGCCATCGCGAAATCGCAACGAAGTCACGATTTCAGAGTAGGTGCGGATGTGAAAGCGTCCGTCGTTGGTGGGCGTTAGGTTCTGGTGTAGAGGCCGGCGCGCGCGATTGACCCAAACGTCTACACCGCTGGCATCGGTTAGGCCGGAGTCGGGTGCGTTCACGGCGACTTCAACGATGAGCTCGTGAGTGCGCGTTGGTTCGCTTCCAAACAGCTCGTGATCGCCTTCGAAGGTCCAAACGCTGCTGCCGAGCTGGCGTGCGCTGCCGTCACCGCTGGTGGTCCAGATGCTGCCGTCTTCGTGCAAAATCAGGTTGCGCTTGGCTTCTTCGTGCTCCCACACCGGATCGAGCGCCGCGTTCTTCAGCATGAAACGGTACGGCAGGCCGCTGTAGACGGACGCTTGGTAGCGCAGCCAGCCGCTTGCTTCACGTCGAGGCGAAAGGTCAGCAGCGAAGTCCGAGTCCTCCTGCCACAAATGCAATTCGCTGGTTCCGGGAGCTCCGAAGTCGAAGACGCGGAGCTCGATATTGCGCAACCTGGGCTGCGCCTTGGCGATGCCGCTAGCTTGGCTGTGGACCCAGATCTTCGAGCCATCGTCGGCAACCCACAGGCGATTGGCGTAGTCGGGCTCGAAGTTGCCCTCGCGGCTCACGAACTTGAAGAGAAAGAAGTGGCGTTCTCGGCCTCTCAGCGTCACGTCGAAGTAGGGCCCTGTCGCGTCGCTGCCGCTCGCAGCGACGAAGCGCCCATTCACACCCGGTGACCACAAGAAGAGGCGCCCGCCGCGATAACGATTGGCGGTGATGAGATGAATTCGAACGCTGTCGCGCGTTTCGGAGAACGGATTCCGCGTGACGACACGTGACGTGCCTTCCACCAGCCAGAACTTGCGTGGAAAGCGGTACGACGCTGTGCGCGGCAACGTGCGCGCGTGCGCCGAGTCCTCTTTTTGCTTCCACTCGGCGGTGTGCAGAAGCGCGTGTGCATGTTCGTGAATTTGGTGATCGAGTACCGCTTGAAAGGTGTGGAAGCCCTCGGCGTCGACGCCTGTCGCCGTGGCGTCGTAAGCGAGTTCGGCGGGTGCTGCGCTGGTGCGGTCACGCCAAATCCAGAGGCGAGGTCCCTGCAAAGTACTCAGCACGTGAAACGTCGTCGCCATGGCTCTCCCTCATCGACCCAAGTGGGCTTGGGTGTAAGGTACACGAGCCGTAGTGCTCTGCCCCAGTAGGAACAGGCGTAGGGCGCGCAGCTCCCTCCCCATCGAGTAAATCGATGGGGGTCCCCGGTTTTGGGGCCCGCAATCCCAAAACGATTACTACGTCTGAGACGGCGCACTACGTCGCGCGGCAACCGGCCTGAAACAGGTGTTCACGGGTCGCGTGCGCAACGCACGCCGGTATGGAAGGTGCCGCGATAGTTGTCGGGAAGTCCGAAGCGACGGGTGGCGCAGATGTCAGTCATGGTGCCGGCGGGATAGCCGCCGCGCGTCGTGCGCTGTGTCTGGCCCGGTGCGCGCACGGGGCCCAGAGTGGCGCAGTCGTTACACTCCTCCACCCCTTTGTGTGCGACCAAGTTGAAGTCGTAAAGATCGAGCACCCACTCGCCCATGTTGCCGGCCATGTCTTGCTGGCCCCAACGCCCTTTGCCAAGCCACTTGGAGCCAACGTTCTCGATGCGAACGCTGGAGCACGAGTTAGTGCAACCAAACGCGGCGAGTGATTGCGTTGGAGTGGCTGAACCCCACGGGTAAGCCCGATTTTCTGCGCCACCCGCGGCGGCGTATTCCCACTCGAGCTCCGTCGGCAGACGTCCACCGTCCCACACGCAAAACGCGAACGCCTCGAACCATGTAAGCACGCTGATGGGCTGATTCTCCTTGCTGCCGACCTCGGGAGTCCAGGTTTGGTAGATGCCCGCACTGAGCCGCGTGTTCCATTCCTCTCGCGTCGTCGGCAGGGTCGAATCCCATTCGCTGTGCCAGCCGCTGTCGGCAATCTTCGGATGTGCTCCCGCGCCTACCGCCGGTTTCCACGCGCTGGTCATGGCTTCCACGAACTTGCGAAAGCGTGCAACCGTGACTTCGAACGTGTCGAGTCGAAAGCTCGAGACGGTGCCGCTGTGAGACCAACTCGGTTGGAACACGCAGACGGAAGCCGTGCGCTCGGGATCACCACCAACCATGAAGGACCCTCCTTCGATGACCGGTGAGGCGCAGCAATCGCGACCCTGGCACGTCATGGGCGTCGTGCTCTTGCACGAAGGCGGAGGCGCGCAGGTGCCGTCGTTGCACGTATGGCTCGGGCAGTCGGCGTTTCCCCTGCACGTGGTGCGGTACTCACACGCAGAGCAGCTGCCGCCGCAGTCGACCGAAGTTTCGCTGCCGTTCTTCACGCCGTCTGCGCACGACGCCGCCGCGCAGTAGCCCTCGCGGCACACGCCGCTCACGCAATCCGTACCAGCGCGGCACGTGCGTTCGACACCGCAGCGCGGGCAAGCTCCTTCGTCGCTGGCGAGCCCACCGCCGCAATCTATGGCGCTTTCGAGGCCATTTTTGATGCCATCACTGCAGCTCGGCGTGGCGCACTTATTCGCGTCACAGCGCGCGCTCGCGCATTGCGTGGGAGCTTGGCATTCAACGCCCGGGCAAGCGCGGCACAGTCCGCCGCAGTCGATCCCAGTCTCAGCGCCGTTCAAGATCGCGTCGGTGCAGCTGATGGCGTTGCAGACGTAGTTGACGCAGCTCTTACTGGCGCACTCATCGTCTGCGAAGCAGAAGTCGCCTCCGCAGCCTGCGCATGCGCCGCCGCAGTCGATACCTGTCTCGCCGCCATTCCTGAGGCCGTCGTTGCACGTAGCGGCACGGCAGACACCCCCCTGGCACACGCCGCTTTTGCATTCGTTCGGTGAGCTACAAACATCGTTCGTGCAACGCAGGCAAAAGCCGCCGCAGTCGACGCCTGTCTCGACGCCATTGGCAACCCCATCGTCGCACGCGGGTTCTTGGCAAAAGCCCTGGCACACTCTGCTCGAGCATTGGTCCTGCAGTTCGCAGGCGAGGCCGGCGCAGAGACCACACGTGCCGCCACAGTCGCGCGCCGTCTCGTCGCCGTTCAAGACGCCGTCGCGACACGTCGCGGGTCTGCAGCGTTTTTGGAACTGCGCGTCGCGAGCACAACTGTTGCTAGCGCACTCGCTGTCGCCCTCGCAGATTGCTCCACCGCACTTCTTGCAGCTTCCGCCGCAATCAACGCTGGTCTCGTTGCCGTTCTGAATGCCGTCTTTACACGTGGAACCAGCGCCGCCCGTGCCCCCCGAACTCGTTCCGGCGGTGCCGCCCGAGCTCTGGCCTGCTGCGCCTCCGGTGTGCGAGCCGCCACCACTCGCAACACCTGCCGTACCTTCGCTGTTCTGCCCTGCGTTACCCCCGGACGTTGGTTATGCACCACCATTGCTGGAGGTCGAGCCGCCGAGTGATGCGTTGCCTCCGGCGTGTACTCCGGCCACGTTTTCGCTGCCGCCCTGCGCCAAGTTGGAGTTGCCTCCGCTGGTTCGGTTTCCACCATTCGCGTTCGCTCGCCCTGCGGTTCCGCCGAGCGCGTTCGCTGTTCCGCCGAGGGCGTTGCTGCCTCCCTGGGATGCGCCACCGTTTCCGCCGCGCTCCTCCGGATGCGATCCGATCAGAGTACCGTCGTCACACCCAGATGCGCCGACGAGAAGAAGTGAAAGGAAGAGCGGTTCGACGCGACGCGCGCGCGCGGCAATTGAAATCATACCTGCTGAGTATCGATGTCGCGGAAAGCGGGTCACTGGCGTCCACTCCAGGCCGCGTAAATCGAAAGCCCGGGTTGCGCGATCCACGGATCGAGCCAGCGACGTCGCTCTTCACCTACCATGACGTCGTAGTGGCGACGCACGAGCGCGACGCTGAGATCGAGCGCAGCACCGATGGATAAGTTGCCGACGTCGAAGTAGCCGGTGAGCCGCGGCGCAACGATCGGATCCAAGGTGCGTGACGCAGCGCTAACGCTGGCTTCGGTCGAGCGAGCTCGCGGAGTGGCCCGCACGACGTCGAAACCGGAAGTCACGGAGGCGAGCAGACGCAGCGAGCCGCGATGCCAGATCTCAGCCCAGGGCTCGAGGCCGAACGAATAGCCGCGCAACTCGAGCTCGAGATAGGAATCGCCGAGCGTGTCCGGCAAAAGGAACGTAGCGCTGGCGCGCACGCCGGCTTCACGCAGCCCGAGCGCCCTATCGGCGATGCCGAGCGCGAGGGTAGGACCTTGCGCGATGCGCTGGGATTCTTGGACGCGAAGAGCGTAACCGGCGCTGGTCACCAGATAGGGGACGGAGTCGCGAGCGCGCTCACGCGGCGTTACCGGAGCGCGCGTGACGAAGCGCGCAGCTTCGCGACCTGGAGGAGCCGGCGGAGATGGAGGAGCGGATTGTTTCGGGCCCTCCAGCGCTGCGGTGAAGTGCTCGAGCGACGTTTCGTCGCTACCTTCCCAGAGTGCCATGCTGGCGGCGAAGACGACTTGCGCGCTGTTCTCCAGGCCAATCTCGTCGAGGCCGCGCGGCAGTGAGATGTCGCGAACCAAGTAGCGACGAGTGCCGTCGTCTCGCATCACGAAAAAGATGCGCAGCATTTCTGCTTGTGGCCGCGTGACGAAGACGTGGAGCCCTGGCGCGTGTTCGCCGACCAATTCACTGGCATCCAGGTGAGCTAGGCGCACGCTGCGGTACGACGCTCCTTGTCGCACGAACCAGCTTGCGATTTTAGCGTCCAGGTCGCTCGCTTCGCCCATGTCGACGAAGGTCACAGAGACCGCCAGCGGTGCGCTCTCTTCCGGCGCGACAGCGGCAGCCGTTTCCGCGGCGTGCAGCGCGGGGCAAAGTGTGGTGGCAAACAGCAGAACAACCCAGCGACTCAGGCGCACCGACTTACTCCGGCTGAGCGAGCTTGCGTCGCGCTGCGGACTCGTAGACGGAGCCCGGAAAACGCGCGAGCAAGTCGAGCAGAGCCCTACGCTCTTCCTCGCGGCGACCCAGCTGACCCAGCGCCACGGCGACGCCCCACGCCGATTCGGCGCCGAAACCGGTGCCACTGGCGGTTTGATGCGCCCGAAATTGCGCCAAGGCGAGCTCGGGTTGGCCCGACACCAGATACAGATTGCCGAGCGTGAGACGCGCCGCCTCGGCTTCGCTCGAGTTTGGAAAGCGCGCTCCGAGCGCGAGGTAGCCGCGCTTCGCCAAGTCGAGATCGCCTTGCACGCGCGCGCGATTGGCGGCTGCGTAGAGTGCAGCCGCGCTATCTAGCTCGAGCAGCGGAGAGCTCTCGGTCGCGGCCACGCTCGGAGCAGGCCGCGTTGACTCGGCGACGCGCGGAACCTTACGTACCGGAATGGGTGCGGCCGCGTTGCTGGCAACTGCCGGAGGTTCGGGTAGAGCGCTGGCGACGGCGAGCGGCTGTGGTTCTGCGCTGGGCGGCTGAGGCTTGCTGCGAACCATCTTGCTCGCTTCATTCGGCTTGGGCGTAGGGGAGCTCGGAGTACCCCACGGCGAAGCAAAATAGGTCGCCGCTGCGGCAACGCCAATGATTGCGCCGAGCACCAAATAGAGGCTCGCAACCAGCAGCGGCCCAAATCGTCGCAACCGCCGCTCGCGCCGCGAAGGTCGCTCTTTGAGCGGGATTTCTGCGGCGCGATTCACCGCGCGTTGCACCAGCCGCTCGATCAAAACATCGTCGCCAGGCTGAGCAGAGCCTTCGGCGTCGAAGCCGAGCCCGGCGCGCAACAACAAGCGGTTCTCGGCGCTGCTCTCCAAGCTTGTGTCCAGTTGCACGCGGTCCCCCGAAGAGAGCACACCCTGGCGTGCGCGGATCAACAGATCGAGCTCGTCGGTGCGACTCATGCGGAGTCTCCCTCCCACGGCGCAATCAATTCGCGCGCGCGCAGATCGCTGAGGGCACGCTTTCGAAAGGCGTGCTTGGCCAGGCGCAACCGGCTCTTCCAGGTTTCCCGCGAGACGCCGCTGCTACCTTCCATTTCGGCGAGCGTGTAGCCGAGCACACAGTGGAGCGCGAGCGCTTCGGCCTGCTCGATGGGCAGAGTGCTCATCAGCTCTCGGACGAGCACCATGCTGGCTTGATTCGACAAGCGTTGCTCCGGGTCCGGATGCAGGCTGGCTACGTTCTCGAGCTCGACATCGGTCGCGATGTCTCGTGCACGTTTGGCGGCGCGCAACCGCCGACGGGTATTCATGGCGGTGAGCACCGAAACTCGGCACACGAAATGAAGCGCACTGCATTCCCCGCGAAAATCCGGCAATGCGGCGACTACGGCGAAGGCGCACTCCTGCGCCACGTCCTCGAGCTCAACGTGAGCACTTCCGAGTACGCGCCGCACGACGCGCAGGATGGAGGGGCCAGCGCTCACGAGGAAGGTGCGTAGAGCTTGCGGATCACCGGCTCCTGCAGCTCGTGCCAGCGGTGCCCAATCATCGTGCGGAGGCTCTCCGGCCGAGCTTGCGTCGGTCCCGCCGCCGCGCACCAGCGCGAGCCTTCTATCTGGCAGGAACGAGGGACGCGTCACTTCGATGCCACCAGTAGCCATCTGTGTGAAAGAGGGTCACCTTCACCAACTCACAACCCCAAAAACCAGGGTTTCGAAGCTAGCACGCGTTCGCTCCGGTCACCCGGCCAGAGTTGCTCGCTGGAAGCACTGATCTTTCGTTGAGCGTCAGGCCTTCCTTCAGAGCGCTACGAGCAGCGAATTCCCGCATTGGGTTTCGTAATTCGGTGGTGCCTCGAGCACCGCACGTCGATCGAACTCTGCGGGCACGGCTGTGCCCGAGTTATAAAGGACAGATCTCTCCTGCTGATTTGCGACGAGCCAGCGCGGCGAGTCGCGTGAAGGAACGATTGACGACCATGTTGCGAGCGCGAATCTTCGGAACACTAGCGGTAACTTGGGCTGTTTGCGGCTGTGGCGCGGCGCAGCAAGGCAACAACGCTGAAAGCGCGGCATCGTCCGGCGGCGACGAGTCGGGAACGAAGCCAAAGCTCGACTTTGCCGCGATGCTCGAGCGCGAGGTCGAGGCGCTGAAGCCTGCCAGCTTTGCAACTAAAGACGGCTCCGTCACGGGCACCATCGAGGCGAAGTCGGCGCCCAAGGTCACGCACCACGAAGGCTTCACGGAAGTTGCGGCTCCCATCGGTTCGGAAGTGGCAGTTTCGTGCATGGTCTACGATAACGACTTACGCCCCGGTGCGTCGCTGAGCGCGGTGCTCGCGAGCGTCGGTCAGGATGGCAAAGCCAAAGTCGAGCGCGTCGCTATCGACGCCGTCGACGCCTTCGCGGACGCGGGTGCCCTCTACGCGACTCTGCTCTACAAGTCGCAACAGAACGGCAAGGATCTAGTGGGCACCGTGAAGTTGTTCTTTCACGGCAGTTTCGAGCACGGCGTCATGTGTCTCCACGACGAAGTCGGCTATCGCAAATCGTTCGCGCGCATCACGCGCGGCGTCGTCGAAAGCTTGAAGTACCCGATTCGGCTCGGCAAGACGCGCATGGTCGAGGTCGCGAAGGTGTCGCTCGGCGAGCAACCAGTCGGCTACGTGCAGCAGGTGGTCGCCGAAGCATCAAACGGTGTGATCCTCAGTGTGTCATCGCTCGCGAGATTTTTGCCCGTCGCTCCCGCCGAGATCGCAACCAGCGACTCCGTCACGATTTTGGGGCTGGACGCCGACCGAAACATCGTGACTGGCGACTTTACGGTCTACGAAGGGGCCACCGAAGCGCTCGCCATCGAGCTCGAACGCAAGGACAAGGGCCGCTACCACTATAAGGGCACGGCGCATCAAAAGCCCATCGAAGGCGACTTTACCAGCAAGGACAAAAAGGGATTGTTAGCGCCGGTTGCGCGCGACAAGCAAATTGCCGAGCTGGCTCGTGCAAAGAAGAGCAAGACTTTGAAGTTCGAAGAGTACTCGCCCGATTCGGATCCTTCGAAGCCCGAAGCGGTGAGCGCGGCGTTGGACGGCGCCACGCGGCGCGTGAAGGTGACGTTCGGCGAGATAGTACTCGACGAGCAGCTGGCCGAAGATGGCTTCCCGCAAAAGGGAGAGGTTCATATCGGCAAGCACACCTTGGTGCTCGACCGACTCGTGCGCACGGGCTCGCTTTGATGCGGGCGTATCGTTCGCGCTTCGATCACGTCGGTATCGGCTTGCTCGCATTTATCGCGTTGGGTTGCGCGTCTCACTCCGGTCGAAGTGGCGCGCCCTCCCCGGCAGTGAGCGCTCGACGAGCGGCGGCGAGCGCTGAGCCCGCGGCCGCTGCTCCGAGGCCTGCTCCAAGCGCGCCGGCTGGTGGCAACGTGGACGCGGCTCGCGCGACGACCAGCAGCAGCGCTCCGGCGGCGCTCACCGCGCAATTCCTTTCGGCAATACCGGTGACGGGCAGTGCGGCCGCGTTGGACGCTGCGCGCGGGGCGCTGTCACGTTCGGACGGTTCTGCAGGCAGCGACCTCTGGCTCGAGCTGTCGGTGGGTTCGAGCGAGCGGCGGATGTTCAGCCTGCTCGCAGAAAGGCTACCGCGGCTTGCCGCCAAGGATTCGCGCGTGCGGCTGCCGTTCAGCATCCCGAGCGCCACCGCCAAGAGCGCCGATTTGCGCCGCTTGAAGCAGGCGTCCTTCGTAATCGACTTCGATGCGCCCACTTTCAAGCCGTTTGCCGCGACTTTCGACGCCGAGGTACACGTACGGGCCGATCTGTTCGCGACGGAGAAATTCGTCAGCGAGTACATATCCAGAAAGACCTACACGCGCGGCTTCGATATAGCGTCCGAGGTTGCCAGCTCGCGGGCAGGGGATTGCACCGAGCACGCCGTTTTGCTCGCGGCAGCCCTGCGACGCCAGGGTGTGTCGGCACGCGTCGTGTTCGGCATCGTGCTCGTGATCGGCGAGCGCATGGCTGCCTTCGGTCACGCGTGGGTCGAGGCCGTGCAAGGTCGCGCTTTCACTCGCTTGGACGCGGCGCTTTATGGCCTGACCGAGAAACACAAAATAGCCGTGCACTATGTTCCGTTGGCTCCGCTCGCGGATGAAGGCGTCGGTTTCTCCCGGGCGTTGCGCGAACAGCCGAGCACGTGGGACGTGCGCGACGTGACGTTGCTGCTGGCTTCAGAGAAGTAGTTATTTTCGATTTTGGTCAACGCAACGTGCATCGGCAGCGTAAACTCGTGGTCTCACGCGATTAACGAGCAAGGTCTCTCGAATCGCGGAAGAATTTTGACCCGGCCTGCATTGGGTACGAAATGCGCGCCCGAGCCGATTCGCGCAAATCGCGAGCAGCGAAACGTTTTTTGTGACTCCGATTGAGCCGCAACTCACTCTGCGGTGAATTGAGGAGATGCGTTGCGTATCGCGATTCCCGAGGTTCGCTCCTACGAGCGCCAGCTGCGATGAATCGAGATCAGGCGTGTTGAATCTGGGAATAGGTTGAACGCTTAACGCGGGCTCTAGCCGGCTCTGCTGCGGTTTTCAGAGAGTCGGGTCGCTATCGCCCGTGTTCGCTCAGTCGCGACGGCTGGTCGGGAGACGTGTGCGTTGCCGCTGGCGAGCTGCTCGAATTGTTTGCCAAGCCACCGAACGAGGTGAGTGCCATGCAGCGTTGGAGACTTCTGTACGCAGCGACATTCGTTGTCGGCTGCACGGCTCAGATTAGCGATCCTGGCGGTCACTCGGACCCGAAGGCCGGTAGCGGTAGCTCGAACGGCGGAAGCAACTCGAGCGCTGCGGGAAACAGCGCTACTAGCAAAGGTGGCGCCACCGGCAGCTCTGCGGGTGGGAACGGCGCGAGCGGCAACAATGCTTCCATGGGCGGAGCAAACGCCAGCGCTGGCTCGACTGGTTCGAGCGGCAACAGCGCGTGCACGCCGGGAATCAAGGCTACTTCGCAGATCGCACGGCTCACCAACGCGCAGTACGACCGCACGATCGTCGATTTGCTTGGGGTGCAGAGCCTCAAAGCAGCCAACAACGTGGCGCCTTCGACAGTGCTGGCTACCGACCAAGCTGGTGGTCTCACCGATTTGGGCTGGAGCAGCTACAAATCCGTAGCGGACTTGATCGCGTCGCAGGTGATGAGCGACGCCAATCTGAAAAAGAACTTCATCAAGTGTACACCGAGTGGGGATGGCAAGGCTTGCTTGCACGACACCATCGTTCAATTCGGACGTCGCGCGTTCCGCCGCCCTTTGACGAATGACGAGGTCGCGCGCTTCGACGCCATCGTTCAGAACGGAGCCAGCATCACGCAGAGCGGAACCTTCGATCAAATCGCGGAAGCGCTGTTGTACATGTTCTTGATTTCGCCGTCGTTCTTGCAGCGCGCTGAAATCGCCGAAACTACGGATTCCTCCGGGCGCTTCGTGCTTTCGAGCCATGAAGTCGCTTCCCGGCTCTCTTATATGCTGTGGGGATCGATCCCTGATGAAACTTTGAATCAAGCTGCGGACCAGGGGCAGCTTTCAACGCCGGCGCAGATTCTAGCGCAGGCTCAACGCATGATTAAGCTCGACAAGGCGCGCGGCAGAATCGCCGACTTCCATCGCTACTACCTGCTGATGGGAACGAACACGCGCTGGGATACACCGACGCGCGACTCGAGCATGTTCCCCGCGTTCACGAAGTCGGTGATCCCATCGCTCATCGCCGAAACCGAGATGTTCTTCGATCACATCGTGTTCACCAAGACGGGAACCTTCCAAGACCTACTGCAGAGCCCGATTGGCTTCGTGAACGCTGCGCTGGCCCCGCTGTATGGCCTTTCGCCTTCGCAGTTCGGCAGCGAGCTGAAAGAAGTGACTCTCGACGCCCAACAGCGACCGGGGTTTTTGACGCGCGTTGGCTTCCTCAACGCCTACTCGTCCTACAACCGCACCTCTCCAATTTTGCGCGGCGCTTTCATTACCAAGCAGGTGCTGGGCATTCCGATTGGCGCGCCACCCCCAGGCGCTGAAGCGACTGAACTTCCCGCGAGCTCGGCGACGTTGGACACGAACCGAAAGCAAGTGGACGCGCAAACCTCCGGCGGCACGTGTGAAGGTTGCCACCACAATTTCATCAATCCGCCTGGCTTCGTGATGGAGGCCTACAACGCTGTCGGAAGCTGGCAAACGGTCGAGTCGGGCACCAAAGCTCCCATCGACACGGTCGCGGACGTGATGCTGGACGGCGTACCCGTGCGTGTGACCAATCCCTCCGAGCTAATGGCGAAGATCGCAGCCTCGCCGACCGCGCAACGGCGCTACGCGGAGAAGTGGGTGTCCTTCGCCTACGAGCGCGAAGGCGAGCCGCTCGATTCGTGCACGGTGAATCAGCTCTCAGCCAAGATTACCGCTGGGGGCTACACGGTTTTGAACCTAATTACGGATCTGACGCAGGCTGAGCAGTTTCGTGTTCGAGCAGTGGAGGTGACCCCATGATGAAACGCCGAGTTTTTCTGCGCGGGGTTGCAGGTGCCGCCGTCGCCGCGCCCTTCCTGAGCTCACTCTACGAAACCCCAGCTCGCGCCCAGAGCGCCGCATCGGGACCACCCAAGCGCCTCGTGATCTTCTTCACACACAACGGGTGCCTCACGAACCGCTGGTTTCCCAAGGTCGAGAACGGCGCGCTGACCGCAGACGCGCTGACGGGTACGACGCTCGAGGGTCTCAAGCCGTTCATCAACAAGCTGCTGGTGCCGCGCGGCATCAAGTCCTTGAACGGCTATGCGGTGACGCAAACCATCGATCCACACGACCAGGCGATGGGCTCGAAGCTCACCTGTGCACCCATCAACGAGGATCGAACACGCTACGCCACAGCTGCATCGCTAGACCACGAGATCGCGAAGCAGATCAATCCCGGCGGCAAGACGCCGCTGGTGTTATCGGTGGGTGCAGCCAGCACCAGCATCAAAGAGGTGCTGTCGTTCTCTGGTCCCAATACAGCTTTCCCCGCCATCGTAAACCCGACCACGGTGTATAACCAACTCACCGGGGTGTTCAGCAGTGGTGGTGCTTCCACCGAAGCCGACTATCGGGTCCGGCGTGGGAAAAGCGCCATCGACTTGGTCAGCGCCGATCTCAAACGCTACCAGGCGTTGAAGATGAGCAAGGCAGACCAAGATCGCCTTCAGGATTGGCTTGATCTCCTGCGCACGACGGAGACGGGCATCATGAATTCCATGCCGACCTCGTGCAGCAAGGGGACGGCGGAGGGAGCGCCGTTTGGCGTCACTTCATCCGCTGTGACCGCAGCGAGTCCAACCGGCAAAGTGAGCGGCGGTGTGTTTGCAGGCGGCGGTGGCAGCGAAGGCGACGCCAACCTGGCCACCTCGTTCACGCTGGGCGGCGACATGATGCTGAACTTGATGGCGCTGACCATGATCTGCGACATCAATCGCGTGTTGGTCATCGCTTATCCGGGCTATGTGATTTTCAATTGGGATAACGTCAAGCACACCCATGATCACCATGGGCTTTCTCATCGCACGGGCGATCTGAGCGTGGGCGGTGCTTGCAAGGTGGCCGGCGTGCTCGACATGATCGCGCAGATCGACCGCTGGTATGCCTCCAAATACGTGAAGCTCGTGTCGCTTCTGGACAGTATCGGCGAAGGCGGCGGCAAGTTGCTCGACAACACGGCCACGATGTGGCTGCCGGAGCTCTCGGACGGCGCTGCACACAACCTGAACAATCTGCCGATTGTGATCGCCGGTGGTTGCGGCGGGTACTTGAAGCAAGGCCAGGTCGTGAACGTCGAGGGCAAGAGCATCGGCGTTGGCAATAGTGAAGCTTCGTGCAAGGACGGCGGTAACATTGGCAACACCGGTTCAGTCGGCGGCAACGTTCCGATCAACAAGCTCTACGTGACCTTGATGAACGCCGTGGGTTGCAAGGCATCGGATGGCGGTCCCGTGACCAAGTTCGGGGTGTTCGACGGCACCAGCGTGAGCGCAGGCATCACCAATCCAGGTGAGCTCAGTCAGCTGAAGGCCTGAGGCTGGTTCACTCGTCCGTCGCGAGCGGCGATGAAAGTGCGCCGCTCAGAGCGCGTACGCCGGCGTTGTGGGTGCTGTCACCGCCCCGCGCCGCTTCGAAGGAGTTCAAGCCGGCAACCCAATCGCGCGCTACCACGTTACCACGCGTCAAAAGCAGGTGAACCGCTGCGGCCAGCTCGAGCGGTTGCGTGTCGAGCTGGTAAATCTCCGAGAGGCCGAGTTGAAGACCGGCGCTCACGGCGTGAAAGGCGCGAATCGGTTCCATGAATGATTGCCCAGCCACGTCGCCTTTCAAGAAGCGCGCGCGAAGCTCCGGATCGCGCAATCGCTGCGCGCATTCATCGGCGGACAGAGAGTTCATGCCGCGGCAAGACAGCGGGCGGACTTCATAAATGGAGCATGCACCATCACGTAGAAATGCACACGGGTGCTGCGGCGAGAATCGCTCTTCATTCGATAAACCGCGCGATTTTTCGAGAACCTCGCTCAGTCGCTGCACCAGGTCGGCGAGAGCGGCGTCGTCCTGTGTTCGTTTCAGATGATCCCAAATCGTGAGCGCTTCGGGCGCGGTCACGCCGACGACTTGATAGCAGCAATGGTCGCAGCCGGCTTTGCACGCCAAGGAGCCAGGTGGCGCGTGCTCCAGCAGCCCCTCCGTGAGTCGCGAGGTGCCGGCCATCGCACTTTTGCCGAGCTGCACCGTTTGCGAAACGCTCGGTCTGCTACCGAGTAGCGCGTATACAGTGTTTGCCGTCGCGGCGGCCACGTCGTTCTGCCAGATCTCTTCGAAGACGGGAACTTCAAGGACGATTCGCGGCTGTGAAGTTTCGGGGTCGCGCAGCAGGGCCAGATGGACGCGGCCTTCGCCATCGCGTTGTACGTGCGCTGGACTCGTTTGATTGCTTCGCGCACGATTCGCTGCGCCTTTGTTTTTGCGCTTCACACTGCCGAGTCTACGGCAAAGCGGCGTGAGTCGGCACTCGCGATGAGCAAGTTTGCCACACTGTTACCAAGCTGCCCGACAGCGTCCACTGCGCGAACTCCAGCAAGACGTCGTGGCGCCTTCGTGTTAACCAGCCCCCGCCGATGGCGCAGGACCTAACGGCAAGCGCAACCCGTATCGGGCCGAGTCCCGTTCGCGATCTGGGGCGGGGTACTGCTCGCGACGCGAGTATCGACGCGTTGCGCGGCTTCGCGGTGTTCAGCATGTTTGGAGCCAACCTGACGCCCTACACGGTGACGGCTCCGCACCCATTGTGGTTTCGCATCTGGGCAAGCCTAGCGGCTCCGATTTTCGTGTTTCTTGCGGGCTATATGGTGGGTGCGCACGCCGCCTCGCGACCGCTCGTGAGCTTCGTGAAACGCGGTGCCGCGCTGCTCATCATCGCCGCGCTGGTGGACTGGCTGTGTTGGGGCGTGACGCCGTTCACAACCTTCGACGTGCTCTACGTGATCGCTCTCGGCTTGCCGGCGAGCGCGTGGTTGGTTCGATTACCTTCGGGCTGGCAGCTGTTCGTGGCTGCGCTGCCCATCGTCGTAGCGCCGCTGCTTCAGAATTACGTCGGGTACGGTAGGGAAGCCAGTTCTCGCATGGGAGACGCTGTGCAGGCGTTCCTCGTAGACGGCTGGTTTCCCATGTGTCCCTGGCTGGGCATTAGTTTGTGCGGCGCAGTGGTTGGTCGCGCGCGAGAGAGCTGTGCGCGAGCGGCTCGCCCCAAACTTTTGTGGGTGGGTGCGATTGCCTTGCTGTTGGGCGCCGCCGTTCACGCCCTCACAACTCCGAGTTCAGCGACGCGCGGCGGGTACGCCGAGCTTTTTTATCCGCCGAGTTTGTCTTACGTGTTGCTCGGCGTCGGTTTGATCCTCCTGTTGCTCGCGATGCTGCCAAGCTCGAGTGCGGGGCTCACCTCCAGTGTCTTGGGTGTTTACGGGCGCACCGCTCTCTTGATGTACCTGACTCACACGTTGATCATTGCGCTGATATTCAAGCGCTTCCTGCGGCCGCAGGGGTTCTCGCTCTTCTTTGCGGTGTACTCGGCATTCGCTGGGCTGCTCTGGGCGATTGCATGCTGGGTGCGTGAGCGCTTCCCCAAACCACGACGTTTCTGGGCGCGCTTGCTGCTCGGGTCATAGGCAGAATTGCCTCTACACGGCCTACGCCATGGCTGAATCGAGCGAGGCAGGCTGCCACAGCTTCGCGTATTGGCCCGAGGCATGCATCGCGTTGCTGCATAACGTTTGCGAACGAGCCGAGCGCGGCTGCGAGCGGCGCGAAAGGAAAGACATCATGGCGACGAAACGCGATGCAGCGGAAGAAAAAGCCGAACTCGCCAAGAAGAAGGGATCTCCGCAGGGGCATGCGATGGAGGCCAGCGTAGGTACGCTGGGTGCCATCAGTGGAGCAGGCTTGGGCGCTGTCGCAGCAGGCCCGCCGGGCGCCATCGTTGGTGGCATTATCGGAGCTGCCATGGGCGCGGCCACCGGCTGGGCTGCAGACGAACAGGCTGCTGAAGAACTCGAGGCTGACGCCGAGTTGGACGCGGACATTGGTGTCACTGAGGGCACGATTGGCGCGCCGAATCTGCAGCACCCACCGCCCGTGATCGGAGCGCCCTCGGCGGAAGCGGCCGGAGCTGCCGCTGCGCGCAACGTCAGCCCCACCGACGCAGCGGGTCCGATGGAGCCGCCTCGCGATTGAGACGGAGCTATCTCGATCCGGCTTGGATGGTGACTTCGTTGCGATACACGCCCGGAGCGTGCGCGACGGAGTCCCATCCACGTCCGACACCCGTGGCCGCCAACGTCAAGCTGATGTGAGCGAGAGAGCTTGGCTCGACGCTGTGCAATCCGAACTCGATAGCGTTTTCGGCGACGCCATAGCCAGCCGTGGGTGAAAGCTGCGTCGAGAGTTGGCGCGCCCAGTCTGCAAAGGTGACCTTTGCGAGCAGGCGTGCAGGCTTGTCTGCGAGCTCGTAAACCGAAATGGAAAGCGCCGGCTCGTTTGGTGTCAACTTTCCTTCCGCGAGCATGCGATATGGACCCTTCTCCGCGTCCTTGGCTTCCACCACGCGAAACGCGTGCGTGGAGTCGACGTACGCAAATCGCGCTGGCGCTCCTTGCGGGTAGTCGGCGTGTTTCACCTCAATGATGTGCTGAGCGCAGGGTGAGAAGGCGATGCCAAGCCGCTGATGACCGCGGATCGTCAATTGGCTGAAAGAATTCAGGTGCGAATACGCGAGCGCGTCGAGCTGAGTCCAGCCGATCACTTGCGTCACGTTGCTGTCCGCAGGCGTGTTGGCCTGAAGCCATGCCTTGTGAGGAGTTGCACTGAAGAGCCAACGGCCTTCGGGCTCACGTGCCACGCTTTCACCAATCCACGGAAGCGGCTCATTTCGATGGATGATCGTCCAGAAACCATCTGGCGCGAGCCCGTCAAACTCCAACAAAGGCCGCAGCGTCAACGTGATGTGTTGAAGCGCGATGCTGAGCTCCAGGTCGATTGGGTTCAGGTGCACGTCACTTCGGAGCTCGTAGGTCGTTCCGAAGTCCACCGCAGGCGCCCGCGCACTGAGCGATGGTGGCGGCTTCGCGAACGACGGTCGTGTGCCAGCGGGCCCCGAGCGTTGGCTGAGCGGTAACGTAGCGCCGAGCAGCAATCCGAGTGAACTCGCTGCCAATACGTGGTTGCGCGGCGCTGGGAAAGTTCGACGGAACAGCCACCAAGCGATGCCGAGGGTGAGCGCGCCCAGAAAGGCGATCTTTGCGACCTCGCCACCGCTCACCGGGAACGTGATGAAGAGCGAGAGCGCGATTCCAAGCCAAATAGCGGGGTACAGACTCAGCCACGCGCTGGCTCGATTGGGGTTGCGCACCAATACGAAGAGCAGCGCCAATGATGCGACCAACAGTGCCGGTGCGATTAGCTGATTGGCGATGAATCGACGATGGAAAGCTGGAAAGCCCCACGGCAACATCCGGTAGGCGAGCCCGGTGATGAGGCCGTGAGCCGCTAAGATCCAGATTTGAATTAGAACGAAGGTGCGCCTGGCAATTTGTGCCGATCGATTCGTCACCGCTTTTTTCCCAAAGCCAACACTATCAACACTGCGGGTCGCCGGTTTCGTCTGTCAACGGTAAGTTCCAGTCGTTCTGTGCAAAGCGCTCGTTCGTAGTCGTTGTGCACAAACAGATCCGACCGGTTCGAGTTTCTCGTGACCACGTAGGGGGTGGAGTGATGCACCCGACCTTTCCCGTTCGTTCACGCGTCGCGCCGCTGGCGCGGCTTGCTTGTATTTGGCTCTTGGCTGCCGCGGTCCCGGCACTTGGTTGTTCGAGCGATGCGCCATCGCAAGCTGGCAAGGGCGGAAGCAGTAGCGCGGGCAGCTCAGGTTCGAACTCCGGCGGCTCCTCGAGTGGTGGAACATCGAACTCGAATGGTGGAACATCGTCGAATTCGGGTGGCCAGTTGAACGGCGGCTCGCAAGGTTTCGGCGGAGCCAGTGGAGGCAGTTCGGGTGGCGCGCAAAACAATGGTGGAACGACGTCCGCTGGTGCCAACAACAACGGCGGCAACACCTCGGCGAGTGGAGGCAAGGCTTCCAGTGGCGGAAGCTCCGCGGGCGGATCGGCGCAAGGCGGTACGGGCAGCGGTGGCAAGGGAGGCACATCGGCTGGCGGAGCCGGGGGCAGTGCAAGCGGTGGCAAAGCTGGCGCTTCGAGTGGTGGCGCCGCGAGCGGCGGCTCCTCCAGCGGTGGCGCGTCCAGCGTCAACCCGGTCTTCATTTTGGGCGCCGATATCTCAGGCACACAGGAGTCGAACACCACTTATCGCGATACCGACGGCCAAACCAAGAGCTTGCTGCAGCTCTTGAAGCGCCACGGCTTCAACTACATCCGTCTGAAGACGTTCGTGGATCCGAAGGCGCCTTACGGCTACGCGTCGAACGCGAACTCGTGCGCTGGTCTACCCGAAGCCTTTGGCGATCGAGATCACGTCGTCGCTTTCGGCAAACAAATCAAAGCCGCCGGCATGGGATTTCTGCTGGATTTTCACTACAGCGACACCTGGGCCGACCCAGGAAATCAAATCATTCCGCAGAAGTGGCGTAACGCAGCATCGATCGACGAGCTGGCGTCGCTACTCAACGCTTATACCAAAGACGTGATCACCACCGCGATCAGCGCGGGTGCGCGCCCGGACATGGTGCAAGTTGGCAACGAGATCACGCCCGGCATGCTGATGCATGTGCCTGGTCCGAACACTGACTGCTGGGGCAACAATCCACAAAGCGCGAGCATCAGCGGCAGCATCTCTAACTGGAACAACCTAGCCAAGCTGTTGATCGCCGGAATTCAAGGTGTGCGCGAGGTCGACGCCGACATCAAGATCATGCTTCACGTCGAGAACACACGCGACCTGGCTGGCATCAAGCGCTTCGTGGACAATGCTCAAGCGCGCAACGTGAGCTTCGACATACTCGGGCTGTCCTGCTACGTCGCGTTCCAAGGCCAGCCTTCCGTTTGGGAAAATACGTTCACGCAACTCGCGAGCAGTTATCCAAACCTCAAGTTCGCGATCGCCGAGTACAACCCTGAGCGCACACGCGCCAACCAGATCATCAAGGCGCTGCCCGGAGGCCGCGGCGTTGGCACCTTTTTCTGGGAACCGACGCGCAGCGGCGAATGGGGCAACTCCATGTTCAGCTTCCAGGGCGGCACCGCCGTGGCGAACACCCAGGATTTTGCCGAGTTCGACGCAATGTTACCGCAGCTTGGCCTGTAGGCGCGCTCGGACCCGCCATCGAAACGAGCGAGGAAGGACGTTTGCTAGGCCGCCGCGGCTGACTGCGGACGGGTGTCTGTTGTTGGCGCCGGGAAGCTGATAGCGTCCCGCGTAGTCTCGATTCACTGCGGAGTCGCACGGTGCATGCCAATTGGTTCGTTCGAACTGTTCCCATCGCTTTGGTCTGGGCACTGAGCGCGAATCCAGCGGCCGCGGCGCTCGACGACGCCAATAAGGAAGCGGTGCGGGCGCTCGCCAACGACGCTCGCAGCGACTACGAGGCCGGTCGTTATCAAGCCGCGCTCGAGAAGTTTCAGCGCGCCTATGAGGCCGCCCGGGTGCCGAAGCTTGCGGTGTGGTTGGCGCGCACGCAGGTGAAACTCGGGCGCTTAGTGACTGCTCGCGAGTTGTACTTGGAGTCGACCCGACTCGAACGTAACGCACTCTGGGTCAGTGATACTCAAGAGCAGGCACAGCAGGAGGCGCGCGTCGAATTGCAGCAGCTCCTGCCGCGCATCCCTCGGGTGGTGTTACAGGTGGACCTCGCTGATGCCAGCACGCTCGTCATCGAAATTGATGGGGTGGCTTCGCCTTTTCGCGCGGGCGAAGAGCGTTGGTTGGACCCAGGTGAACATCGCGTGCTGGCGCGCGCCGGAGCGAGAAGTGTCGAGCAGCGCCTGACGTTACGGGAGGGCGAACAACAAACGCTGCGCCTCGAGCTGGCTCCCGCCGGGCCATCGACGTCGCCATCCAGCATCGATTCGGCTGCTCCCGTTGCTGCGGAAACGCCGGCCAGCTCTCCCGCTCGAACTTGGGGCTACGTAGGCTTGGCTGCCGGTGCTGTGGGTTTTGCTGTCGGCGCTGGTGCTGGCATCGCTACAGCAGTTCAACATGGCAAGCTGAGTGACCGCTGCCCAAACGACGCTTGTGATCGCGAGCATTGGTCCGACGTCGATCGCTATCGAACTTTCCGCACCGTCTCCACTGTTGGTTTCGTGGTGGGAGCCGTGGCTGCTACGGCGGGCGTGACATTGCTGATCACGCATCCCAAGCAACGCGCCGTGGTTGCGGTATGGCTCACGCCGAACCAAGCGGGCTTGCAGGGAAGGTTTTGAGCATGCGCCGTTTCGTTCTCTGCGCGATTTGGGGCATTGGCATCAGCACACCGGTGGGATGCGTTTACGGGGACTTCGAGAAGCTCGATGTTCACGACACCGGCGGTTCTGCCGGCTCTGGGGGTTCTGCGTCCGGCGGGACTACCTCGAGCGGCGGCAAGAATCTCGGCGGTCGAATCGGTTCGGCTGGTGACACGCAGGCGGGTGAAGCCGGCAACATGAGTGCTGGCCAGGCCGGAAGCTCGGCTGCTGGCGCGGCTGGTGAAGCCGGCAGTTCGGGTGGTGCGCCACCCGGCGACCAAAATCATGCTGGCGCATCGGGAGCTGACGCCGGCGCGGGCGGTACCGTGAGCGATCCTTGCGCTGGGATCAGCGCGTGTGTGTCCGGCGACGGTTGCTGCCCGCTCGGTTGCAACACAAACGTGGATGCCGACTGCGCGCGGCGTTGTGGCAATGGTGCGATAGAAACCGGCGAGACCTGCGATCCGCCAGGTTCGTGCCCCGCGAGTTGCGCCGATACGAAGGCTTGCACGATCGATTCTTCGACCGGTGCCGCGGAGACCTGCGATCTATCCTGCAAACATACTCCCATCGTCGACTGCAGCGGCGGCGATGGCTGCTGCCCGATAGGTTGCAACGCCAACACCGACAGCGATTGCGCGGCAGTTTGCTCCAACAATGTGCGCGAGCCGGGCGAAACCTGCGATCCCCCGAGCTCTTGCCCGGCCACGTGTGATGACGGCAACGTGTGCACCACGGATACCACGAGTGGTACCGCCGAAGCGTGCACGTTGGCTTGCGATCATACGCTGACGAGCTGCCTGTGCACGCAAGCGAACGGCTGCATCAGTGATGTTTCCGCGGAAGTCAGCGGCAGCGCTCCTCCAACTACCGCTGGCGCGCCAGGCAACGCGGTGGATGGCAATGAGACGAGCGACTACCGCGCGAGTAACTCCGGATCGAGCAGCGTAAGCCTCAACTTGACCAGTCGAATTGTGTTGGCAGCTTCTACTTCCGTGGATTGGATTGAGCTGGTTGCGACAGCGGGTGGCGGCGGTGGCGGACCCAGCGGCGGCGGTGGCGGCGGGTACGCAATCAAGGTGGAGGTGCGCAACTCTGCCGGAGGCGTGTCGCTCGTGTACGACGTTACCGGTTCGGGTTCGGTCAGCTCCGGATTGAATACGCGCAGCGTGAATACCAGAATTCAAGGGCCGTTTGCCGATGTCGCGTCTGTCACGGTCCTCTTGTCTGGATCCGGCGGTGGGAGCGCTTCTGGCGGCGCCAGCTTGGTCCTCTCCGAAGTACGAATCTTCGGGCTGGGTGCTTGGGGCGCAACCAAGTAGCGTTACAGGAACTGGAAAGTCGACGAGCCGGTGTTGGTGTCGACGAACAGCACGCCACTTTCGACGCGCGGATCGTTGGCGGCGCCCACTTTTTGGCCCGGCGCATCGCAGCGCTCGCCGCGACGCCAATTCGGCGCCCAGCGCTTGCTGGGACATACGTTTTCGACGATGGGCAGCTTTTGGACGACGTTTCCGTTGTGAGCGTCGAGCACAAATAGAAACCGAGGCTCACTCGTGAAGCCGAACGGAGAGACCAGGTAGTCGTCCAGCAAGAGCAGTCCGCCGTTCGAAACCGAATCGTTCGATTTCCAAACCACACGACCGTTACACAAATCGAGCGCGATGATGCGATTGCCACCTTGCGGGAACTCGCGCGTATAGCCATTGAACGACAGACTTACCCAGGCCGCCGAGCCCGCGCGAACCAGCGCGCTCACGCTGTTGAACGGTGGTACCTCTTGCGAGGAGAGGCGCACCCAGGGGCCTGAACCATCCGCCAGCCTGAGCTCGAAGCTGCACTGATTGCCGGGCCAACCGCGTCGACTCGCACCCGCTGGGACCGCCTCTGCCAAACGAATTTCGACGCCGTCCAGCACGACACTCGAGCCAGGCCTCGGTTCAGGCTGAGCTCCGGGTGGTGCGTCGCTGCACTCCGATACAAAGGCGGGTTGGTTCGCACTCGAGCGATCCGCGCGCGTTGATTGCGCTGTTTTTCCCGGCTTGAGCAGCGGCGCCAGAGAACGCGGAGACCAATCCGCGGGCGAGCAGCGCGGCGAACTTTGCAGGGGTGCCGGCTCGCTCGCGTGCGCAACCGACAGGGGCTGAGTCGTCGCCGGTGCGTTGGAAATCGCAGCGGGCTCCGGGGACGTGACGGGCGCGTTTGCGTGACCCGCCGGAGCTCCGCAGCCAAACAGCACGGCCGGAGTGGCAAACTTCGCAAGCAGGGTGCGCGCACGCATGCGCCAGCAGTACTCGACCCGCCCGGCGTACACCAGAGCATCACATTCGCCTTCGGAGGGACGTTCGCAATGATTTCGAAAACGGCCGCACGACCGCAAGCGAATGACTAGCACTTCCATCCTTTACCTTTGCCCCTGCGTATTTCATGCTCTTCCTTTGCGTCGCGCGTTCGCGCAAGAGCGAAGGCACTTAGGAAGATGGGTGCGAACGCGCGTCACAGTGGTTGGCGCCGAACATTAGCGAGCGCAAGCGCAACCAAAAATACGCGGAGGAGAGGTGACTTCCGCGAGATCGAAAATCCAAAAAAGGGGAGGCCTCGTATGAGCGCAGAGGCCTGGGAGCAAAATCTATGCAAAGCGTCAGCAATGAGAGGACCGCGCCCGCGGCATCTCCAACGCAGGAGTCTGGGGCATCGGCGGCTCTGGTGGCAGAACTCGCGTCCGCACCCGCTGAGTCGCGGCGTTTCATCGGTCGTCTAAGTGAACGGCGCCAGCTCGCAGGGGCGCTGGAGCGCGCAGCGAGCGGCAGCGGGCAAATGGTGCTCATTACGGGAGAGCCAGGGATCGGCAAGACCACGCTGCTGGATGCTTTCGTTCACGAGCTCGAGGCGAGCGGTAGCGCCTGGCACGCCTACGGCCGCTGTAGTGCGCACGCGGGCGAGCGCGAACCGTACATGCCCGTGCTGGAGGCTTTCGGGCGGCTCGGGAGAAGTGCTGATGCGAGTCGCGTCGTGGCGGCGCTGCGCAAGTTCGCACCAACTTGGGCGATCCAACTGCAGGGGTTACTCAACGCAGAAGACGCGGCGCTCGCGCGTCAGCAAGCGACCGGCGCCATGCTCGGCCGCATGCTGCGCGAAATGGGCGACCTCATCGAGGAGCTCGGGCGCAGCAAGCCGTTCGTCCTGAGCATCGAAGACTTGCATTGGAGCGATCGGGCGACGCTCGACTTATTGGAGTATCTCGCCAAACGACGCTCGAACATGCGTGCGTTGATTGTGGCGACCGCGCGTTCGTGGGAATGCGAGGCCGCCGAGGAGCTCGCCGAGCCCGAGTCGCTGTTCACTTCTGCGAGTGCTTCCGCCTGGGACGAGCTGGCGTTGACCCCGTTTTCGCTCGAGGAGGTTGGCCAACTGATAGGAGCTTGGTTCGACGCGCCTGAATGGACGGATGTGGTGGCAGCGCGCCTGCACGATCGGACTGGCGGCAATCCCCTGTTTCTGAACAGCGTGCTCAACCACCAGGTGAGAACGGGGAGCTTCCAGCACATTGCGAACGGCTGGAGTTGGCAAGAAAACGCACAAGCGTGGCGTGTTCCCAACGAGCTACGGGGCTTCATCCAGCATTGGTTTGCGCAGCGTTCGGGTATGGAGCGGCGCCTGCTCGGCGTAGCTAGCGTGAGCGGCAAGGACTTCGAGGAGCAGCTGTTGGCTGACGTACTCGACGTGCAAGTTGGCGAAATTCAGGCGCTCTGCGAGTTGCTCAGGGTGCGAGGCTTCTTCGAGCTTTCGAAGGATCGCGAGTCGTGTGAAGCCGGAGCCGCCGCAGGCCCCGCCGAAGTGTATCGATTTGCGCACCCTCTGATCCAACAGGTGCTACATGATGCGCTCCCACGTGAGCAGCGTGTCGCCTACCATTTGAAGATTGCGCGCTGCTTGCCCCGGAGCGTGCATCCGGCGCGCCTAGCGCATCACTTGGAGCAGGGTGGCGCGCCTCAAGAAGCGATCGAGCATCATCTTCGGGCCGGCGAAAGTGCACATTCACGCTACGCGTACCACGACGCCGTCCTGCACTTCGATCGCGCTCTCTTACTTTTGCGACGCGCACCGGAGAGTGCCGAGCGCGATGCTCTCGAGCTCAGAATTCTGCTCGCCTCCGGGCAGCCGCTAGTCAACATGCACGGTTGGACGGCGGCGAGCGTGGAGACAGCGTATCGTCGTGCCTACGAGCTCTGCCGCGACGTTCATGGCGCGCAGCACTTCGCGTCGCTGGCCGGGTTGTACAAGTTTTTTTTGGCGCGCGGGCACTTCGAAACCGCTGGTGAAATAGCCGAACGCTGTCACGCCTGCGCGGTCGAGCTGGGTTATCGCCCATTGGTGATGACCGGCCACGCTACGCTCGGCTTCGTGTACTACTTTCGCTCGGAGTTAGCGTTGGCGCGCGGCGAGCTCGAGACCAGCCGCGCTCTCTACGATGCCGCCGAGTGCCAGTCGTTTGCACAGATCTTTGGCGATGATCCTGGCGTGGGCTGCCTTGGATTCTTGGCGCGCGTCGAATTTCTGGAGGGCAATGCGCTGGCGGCACGCGAACTCGGACGTGAAGCGCTGGCGCTGGCGCGGCGCCTTTCGCATCCGCACGTGATCGCGACCGCGCTCGCGCTAAATGCCCACATCGAGGCTTGGGGCGAGCACGACAGCGCCGTGGCCGAGATCGCCGAGGAGCTCGCAGCGGTGAGTCGTAGCCAGAGCTTTGCGTTGTGGACAGTGATTGCCAAGTTCTTCTCCGCGTGGGTGCGCTGCCGAGCCGGCCATCACAACGCGCTGAGCGAAATGTGTGGCGCGTTCGCGCAGTACGACGCCGTGGGAGCGGTGGCAGATCGCGCCACGTACGCGAGCCTGCTCGCGGAACAACTGCTCAACATGGGCTGCTACGACGCTTGCCTGGAGGTGGTAAGCGTCGCGCTGACCACTCCGCCTCGCTTGCGCATTTGGGACGCGCGTTTGGAAGGCATTCGCGAGGCGTGTAAGGCGATCTCGACCCAAGAACTTTGACGACGTATCCTTTGCTCGAGGGTCGCAGATGACGAGTGAAGGTGTGAGCGAGGAGCTCGACGAGCTCGCATTCTTGAACTTCGGTGAGAGTCTGCGCGAGTTCGTGCGCTGGGGAGAAAACGGCGTGTTGTACGAGACCGCCGACACGTTGAGAACGCGTACGGACGTAGCTTTTTCCGCCGGCAGCTTCAATACGGCCGTCCATGTCGGAACGCGCTCGTTTTCGGCGTTGGAATGGTTGCGCGAGCAGCGAGCTTGGTTTCGAGAGCAGGGCCGCGGCTTCAGTGTGCACGCCCGAGAAGGCAGACATGCCGCGATCGAACGCGTTTGCCTCGATGCAGGCTTCGAGCTCGGTGCGAAGCCGGCCGTGATGCTGCGGCGCTCGCCGTTCGCAGCACGCTTGCCAGCGCCGGGCATCGCCGTGCGGCTAGCAACCACCGACGCCGATTGGCAAGCCTTCATCGACATCACCGTCACGTCCTACGTGAGCATGGGTTTCCCAGCGGATATCACACGTCGCTTGATGAGCTTTCCAGATCGCATGCGGCGACCGGTGTGGCGCGCGGCGATCGTGAGCCACGAGGGCATCGATCGCGGCGCGGCGGTGCTCTTGTTCAGTCACTCAATCGCCGGAGTATACTGGGTGGGCACCTTGCCCGACGCGCGTAAGCAAGGCCTGGCGACGACGCTAGTGCACTGGCTCACGAACTTTGCTTTCGATCAGGGCGCGCGCGCCGTCGTACTGCAAGCGAGCGAAGCGGGCGCGCCGGTCTATCATCGTTTGGGCTTCGTCGAGTTCACCCGCTACCCAATGTACGTGCTGGCACGCCCTGAAGTTTGAGCACCACGCGCGTCGCCCTCATCGTAGCTGCGCCGCGCTTCTTGCGAGTGCGGGGAACAGGGCTGGACCAGGAAGCGGAGCGAACGTCGTTTCGGTTTCGAACCGCGCGTGGCGCAAATCCGCGAGCTGTTCGAGCGGCACTCCTAGGCGCGTCAGGATGGATCGTGCGGCGTTCGGAAGAAATGGCGCGAGCAGCACCGCAGTGACTCGCAACGTCTCGAAAAGATGCCAGAGAACATTGCTCAATTGCGCGGCGTCGTCCGAAGATGCGTTTAAATTCTTCGAAAACGCCCGGGAGAGCGTCCACGGAGCTTTCTCGTCGGCGTAGCGATTGGCGGCCGCCACCAAAGTGAATACGGCAGCGATGGCTCGATGCAGCGCGAAGTCGTCGACTGCTGCAATCACATTCGTCAGTGCGCCCGTGGCTGCGGCTGCCAACGCTCGGTCCTTGGCGTCGCGCTCGCTTTTAGGTCGCAGGCAGAGCTCGGGATGACGTACAGCCAGCGCGGTCGCGCGTTGCAGCAGATTACCGAGTTTCGCCGCGAGCTCGTCGTCATGCGTGGCCAGCAGGCGCTCCAGCGAGAAGTCGCTGTCTTTGGTGGTGTGTAACTGTTTCAACAAGTAGAAGCGCGTAGCATCCGCGCCGTAGCTCTCGACCAGCGCGAACGGGTCGACCGCGTTGCCCAACGACTTGCCGATCTTCTCTCCCGAGATCGTCACGTAGCCATGAACCCTCACGCACGTGGGTAGCGAGAGCCCTGCGCTCAGTAACAGCGCCGGCCAATACACTGCATGAAAACGCAGAATGTCCTTGCCGATTAGGTGCTCACGCTGCGCGCTCGCCGTTGCCCAGTGGCGTTGCCATTCGGTTGTGCAATCTGGAAAGCCGAGCAACGAGAGATAGTTGGTGAGGGCGTCGAACCAAACATAAATCACTTGTGACGGATCGTCGGGTACTGGGATCCCCCAACCACGGCTGCGCTCGCGGCTGCGCGACACACTGAAATCGCGCAACCCGCCGCGAATGAAGCTTTCGACTTCGTTGTGGCGTTCACGCGGCTCGATGCGTAGCGCACCGGATTCGAGCTCCGCGAGCAGCTTCGGCGCGTAGCGCGAGAGACGGAAGAACCAGTTCGTCTCGCGAATTCGCTCGAGCGGTTCCCTGTGGGTCGCACACCTGCCGTCGACGAGATCGCTTTCGCTGAGGAATGCTTCGCACCCGACGCAGTAGAGGCCCGAGTACTCGTCGCGATAAAGATCGCCCGCTGCCGCACAGCGGCGCCACAGTGCGACCACGGCCGGTGCGTGACGTGGATCGCTGGAGGTGTGGAGGTAGTCGTCGAGCTCTACGCCAAGAGCACCTTGCAGCCGTCGAAAGTTAGATCCGTTTCGCGCGACGAGCTCTGCTGTGGCAAGGCCGCTTTGGGCAGCGGCGCGAGCATTCTTGGCGCTGTGGTCGTCAGTGCCACCGGTCAAGTACACCTTGCGGCCGCGCTGGCGTCGGTGGCGCGCCAGCACGTCGCCGATGAGGAGCTCGAAGGCATGGCCGATGTGCGGGGCGGCGTTCACATAAGGAATGGCTGTACTGAGAAATAAGGGAAAATCTGTGTTGTTCATGGGATCCTCGCTTTCGGTTCGGCCGCGCGCGAGGACCCAGACAAAACAGAACGAGCCACCCGCGGGCGGCTCGCATTCGACAATGGTTCAGTTCAATTCATCGAATACACGGCGCCCTAGCGCATTGCGCAGGACATGCTCGGCATTCGATGAGTGACAGGTTTCACGACGAAAGTAGCCCAAGCTTAAGCGCGAACGGCGAAATCGTCAACTCCGCGCTCACTCTGAGGTGCCTCCGCTTCGCTGCAGCGCCGCGAACAGCGCGAGCATGTCACGACGTATTCGGGGTTCGCCCCGGAAAGCGTGCACGGTAGCAACGGGATGCGCGCACGCAGCCGGCGTAGCCAAGTGAGCCCCAAAGCCCATGTCATGAGCAGCGGCAGCAGTGTCTTTGCACCTTCAAGCCCCATGCGCTCACCTAGGTTGAAGTTGTGGGTCGCGCCAAGACCGAAGTAATCGTATCCGTTCTGAGCGAGTTTACCGCTGAGCAAGCCAGGCAAGTACAGCGTCGTGTGCAGGGACTTCACGTCGGCAGGCGGCATCGGGTTGACGGCCATTGCAGCCGTGGTCAGGAAGATGCTGAGCACCGCCAGGGAAATTGTGGCGCGCCTCAGCGCCCCGGGACCGCTGCATGCCGCCGCAATGCCGAGGCCCAGAAACGGAAGCGCCGGACCGACGTGGCGCGGACCATAGGTGAAGCCACCATCCCAATAGTGGTACGAGGCGTTCAACAGCATATAGAAAGCGAACACTGCAAGCGCGACGCGCACGATGATCGCAGAAGTCAGCGAGCGCGTGCGGCGAAGTAGCAAGTAGAAGCCCATGGGCACAACCAGCAGGCACGGCGCGAGCCAAATCAGGCCGCGCCGCGAGCCTTGGATCAACTTCCACAGAATTTCGGGACGCGGAAAGCTGATGCCAAAAAATCCCTGTTTCATCCCCTCGAAGCCTTGGACCTTTGCGTAGCTCAGCGTAAACGCCGAACCAAAGGCGAGCTTTTGATACGTGAGCAGGAGAGCGGCGGGAACCAACGCACCCAGCGCGAATCCAACCAATAGCTCAGCAGCTCCTCGCATGCCGCGCGCGCGATGAGCGAGATAGATGAGCGCGGCGCCGACGATCGAGCCCGCGCCCGCAGCGGGATACTCGACGAGCGCAGCGCTAGCCAACAAGAGGCCAGTGACGGTGCTGCGCAGCAAACGGCCGCGTAATTCTTGTGTTTCGACCGCTGCGACGCCGAGCGCCAACGCAGCGATCAAGCACGCTCCCGCAGTTGCGTGACCCCAAAACAAGATCGAATAAGCGAACGTGGGCGTTCCGAGGCCAACTGTGAGTGCCGCGAGCGCCGCGTGCCACGGCTCTGCGCCGAGTCTCCTGGCGAGCCACATCGACGCTGCTGCGCCACCCACCGACGGCATGCTCGAAGCGAAGAAGGTGGCCAGAAATGCGAGCCACGTAAGCCCGGCTTGACTCTGTGCATCCACCCCAACCATTTTCAGAATAGGGCGCGCCGCCGCAACAACGGGTACCGCGATGAACGAAACTCCAGGCGCCTTGTCACAATAGTAATGACCGTCGCGTTGGGCCTTGTCGCCAGTCACATGGTGATAGCGATCGATCTGAATTGTTTTCTGTTCGACGATTGCGCGCACCAGGGCAAATCGGCTCGCCTGGTTCCAGCCGCCGCCAGAAAAGAAATACCCGTAGCTCAACGCGAGCACAGCGCAGACGACCGTAAATACACGTCGCCATTCACGCCGCGTGCGCGCCGTCGCGGCCGAAGCCGCGTATTTTTCCGCCAAACTTTGCTCCCGCGCTCATGCTAGCGCGGCGCGCGCCAATGTCCACGCGGGCTCGCTCAATTTTTCGAGATTGTCGCGGCCTGGTGTTCAATGTGGATGCTCCGGCGCTTCGGACACGGCTGGCGCGAGACTTGCTCAATGAACGATCGTGACAGCGGGTATTACGGGGACCTATTCGATACCGCACCAGCTCCTGCGGCCGGAGCGCAGCTCGGCTCATTTGAGAGAGGACGATGCAGCACCACCAACGCTCGAGCTCGACGAACCAGACGTCGAAGGCGACGAGCGCAGCGTGCTCTGTATCCACTGGGTGGCGCCTGCGTGGCAGCTGACCACCACCTCGCTCGATCGCGCCCACCTTACGTTCGGTCGAAGCCGCGAAGCGGATGTTCGACTCGAGGGCGAGCGAATCTCGCGACAGCATGCCGAGATATTTCGGCGTGGATCACTCTGCGCGATCGCCGACTCTGGCAGTAAGAACGGCGTTTACGTGAATGGTCGCGCAGTCGCGCACTCTGCGCTCGCGCCCAACGACGTGATTCGATTGGGTGACGCCGTCGGCGTGGTCAGTATGCTGCCGCGTCACTTGCTCGCGGCGGCGAGCTCGGAGGCGGTTACGAACCCGATGGAGATCGTCGGACGCACAGGTCCCTTGAGTTCTGCCGAGATTTGGCGGATTGCGACAAGCCGGTTGCCCGTCGTAATCGTGGGTGAAACGGGTGTCGGCAAGGAGCACACGGCTGCGCTGATTCATCGGGCCAGTGGTCGCTCGGGGCCCCTTCACGCGATCAATTGCGCCGCCATTCCAGAAAACCTGGCAGAGGCCGAGTTGTTTGGCTATCGCCGCGGGGCATTCACGGGCGCTGAGACGGCAAACCTCGGTCACGTTCGAGCGGCGGACGCAGGCACCCTGTTGCTCGACGAGCTTCAAGATCTGCCGCTCCGTGTTCAGGGACTCCTGTTGCGCGTGCTGCAAGAAGGCACTCTGTGCCCCGTTGGAGAGACTCGAATGGTCTCAGTCGACGTGCGGGTCATTGGTGCAAGCCAGCAGCTGCCGGAGGAGCTCGTGAAAGCTGGCAGGCTTCGCGAGGACTTGGCGATGCGTCTGTCCGGCTTTTCGCTGCGAGTTCCTCCGCTGCGGGCACGCCGCTTCGACGTTGCGACGCTGTTCCGGCTGTTTCTCGAGCAGCACGCGGGCGGACCAGTGACTGTGGACGCCGCTTGCCTGGAGGCTTTGTTGCTGCACGTTTGGCCCGGCAACGTGCGCGAACTCGAGCTTTTGGCTCGGCGATCGTTGGTGTTGCTGGGAGACGAGCGGCACCTTTCTGCGAAGATTTTGCCGGAAGCGCTTCGCCCGCCACGACGTCGAATCAGCGAAATTCGCGCGGACCTGCCGGCCGAGAGCCGCAATGAGCACGATCGGCGCCGGCTGCGCAAAGCGCTGCGTTCCTGCGGCGGCAGCGTGACGCGTGCCGCCACTCTGGCGGGGATCTCGCGACAGCGAGCGTATCGGCTCATGTCCGGTCTCAGCGTCGAAGCTTTCCTGGAACAAGCGGTCGAGCCTTGTTCCAACGTTTGCGAGGCCGAAGCCGGTTGAAACAATTCTGAATCAAATCGTGCAGGCTGACACAATTCTGGGACAGCCATAGCGCTGCTCGATCTCCTGGGTGACGCAATGCGGTGCGTTACGCTGGCGCACCCGAGAGCTACTCGAGATTGAATTCCACGCGCGCGACCTCGCCGGCAGAAAGTGAGACCACCTTGCTGCGTGCGGGACCATTTCCGAGCGGATATGCTTCGATTGTGTGCGAGCCTGGCTTCAAGTTGCGAACTGCGAGCGGCGTCGAGCCTCGCGCCTGACCATCAATGTGGATCGTCGCCCACACCGGGCGCGAGCTGATATTGACGGACGCTGCTGTGGAGGTTGAGTCGCTCGTCTCGCTGCTCTCCGACGGGCGCGGCGGCGAGGAGCTCGGATCACTCGACGCGGTCGCGCGCGCGGGCAGGGCTGACGCAGTGCTCGTTGACGTCGAACGCGGAGGAGCCGAGCTGACGAGCGGGCGCTGCAGAGTGCTGGTCGCGAGGGCGCGAGCTTGGCTTTCGAATGCCGGCGCCGGATTGCGTTCGATGGACGCAGCGGGCGGCGGAGCTTGCTGCAATATGGGTGTTGCCGCGCCGACGGGTTTTTGATCGTTCACGAGCGCCTTTGGCGGTGCGGAGGCCGCCGGTTTCGATTCGGCTCGATTTTGAGCGGACGATCTCGCGAGGACTGCGATTGGCACGAGGGCGACCAGCGCTCCAGCTGCGAGCCAACGAGCAGAGACACCGCTGCGCCGCGACGTACTGCCGTTTGGGGCTGCAACGCGATTGGTCTCAGCTTCCGTCGGCGTCGGCCACGCCGGATGGCTTGCGCCCTGCGGCGCAACCTGAGCGAGTACGTGCGCCACCTCGTTCGCACCGATGACAATGCCGTTGTCGCACATCGCCATTTCCAAGGCGCGCTGCATTTCGAGCGCGCTGGCAAAACGCGCAGCGGGTGTCACCTGCAAGGCGCGTTCGACGATGGGGATGAGAGCCGCGGGGACGCTGGGCGCTACGCTCGCGAGTGCCGGCACCTCCGCGCGGATGACGCGCGCCAACGTCTCACTCTCCGTTTTTCCTTGAAACAAGCGACGGTTCGCGAGCGCTTCCCAAAGCAACACGCCGAGTGCAAACACGTCGCTGCGCCGGTCCACGCTTCCAGAAGACGCCTGCTCCGGCGACATGTAGCCGAGTTTTCCGCGCACGACGCCGGTCGTGGTCATGCGATTTTGCAATGCCGATCGCGCGATACCGAAGTCGACCAACTTGAGCACGCCGTTCCAGCCCACCAACAGGTTTTGGGGCGTGATATCGCGGTGCACGACATTCAAACGCGCACCTTGCTCGTCGCGCGCTTCGTGGACCGCGTGGAGTGCAGCACAGGCGTCGGCGAAGAGGCGCGCCCAGGTCCACGCCGGTAGCCGTTCCGGCCCTTCCATGAGCTCGAGAAGCGATAAGCCGTCGACGTACTCCATCGCGAACCACGCGCGTTCGCCGTCGAGCCCTGCGTCGATCAGTTGCGCGACGTTGGGATGTGTGAGCAGCGCTGCCAAACGAGCTTCTGCAAACAGCGCTGTCTGAAACTCGGAGCTTGCCTCGAGTGAAGTCTTCACGGCCACCAAGCGCCGCACGCCTCCCGGTGCCTCGAGCATCGCAAGGTGCACTTCGCCCATGCCGCCACGCCCCACTCGCCGGAGCAGCTTGTACTTGCTGTGCGAGCTCTTCACGACCACGCGCTCGCGACTTTAGCGCAGCCCAGAGCCCGCGAAAGCCTCAGAACGCTTGCGCCACGGACGCCAACGCCAGGCCAGGCAGCGCCGCAACGAAAACTCGTGGTGCTTCGCGTGTTGGCCGCCAAATGTAGAGCGCCAAGGTCGTTCCTGCCGCTGCTGCAGTCGCGACGCCCGCAATCGTCGCGCGCGTTGCCGCGTCATTGAAGCGCTCCCGCTGTGCCCATTTCTCCGAAACGCTACGATTCGGGTCATTGAGCATATCGTGATACGTGTCGCGTTCGCTCAAGGCGACGATGCCCAGCGCGCCCGTTACGACGGCGAAGTTGGCCGTGACCACCGCCCCGATCCAGACCTGCGCCGGCACCGGTCGTTGCGTTTGTCCAGGGAGCGCGACGCGAGCTTCGGCACGCGCTGGTTCTGCCGGAACGGTCGCACGCGCGCACGCGCTGGGCGGATCGGCGAAGTGGAACAACACATTCCTGAAGCTGTCTCGTGCGTCGAGGCTAATCGCGCCGCACACAGAGCCAGCGAGCGTCAACTTCGCCAATTCGGCGAGGCCCTGCTCGCTTGCGTCGAAGCGCAGCTTCATCCCCGGCGCACGGACCTCGATATCGCTGACGACCTCGTCCTCGACACCCTGGAGTCTCACCTTGAGCTTCAAATCCCCCGAGGCCGGTCCGCGCAGCACAGATACCTGCACGGACAGCGGCGGCCGGCCAATCAGATCGCTGCGAGCCTCTTCGAGAGCAGCCGCTATGTGAGGACCGGCAGTCAGCGGAAGCTTCAACCCGGGCTCGAGCCGCAGCGCACGGCGAAGCTCCAGCCGCGCTTCCGATGCGTTGGCGCGGGCGGCTTTGACGATTCCGAGAGCGAGCCGCGCTCGCGCCACACCTTCTCGATCGAGCGCACCCGAGGCGAGTAGGTTTTCACTCTTCGTCTGCGCCGCGTCGAAGTCGGCCGCGTCGAGCAGGCGTTCAACCTCGGCGAGTGACGAGGCGGAGTCGTTCGACTGGGCGAGTGCGCTGCTCGCCGAGAAGGCCGCGAGCGCGAGCACGGCCGTTTTCCAGAGCGCCACCGAGGCACGATGAGCACGGCGGGAAACGTGGCTATGCACCAGTCTGGGTGCTAGCACGTGACACGGATGTCGGTCGAGAAGGAACTCGCCACGATCGTGGAACGTGCGCGACTCGCTCTCGAGTGCTGGGCGGTGGCGCAAGCTCGGGAAGAGGCGGAACGGGCGCGCGGGCTTGCCAGTAGTTTGGGTGATGGCCGCTCGGTATCGTTGGCTGATGTGCTGCTCGCCCGAGTCGCTTTGCTGACCGCGGCCGAACCGCGCGAGCAATTGGGCGCGCCGTCGATCCATCCGCGTGTGGCAACGGACGCGCTGCTGAGCGCTGCAGCGCGGCGCTTCGAAGTGGAGCTCGCCTTGGCGACATGCTCCGCGCCAAGCCTCGAGCCGCCTAGCGCACAGCAAACCGGTTCTGCTGACGAGTTGGTTTGTAACGTGCTCACGTCGTGCGCTCATCTCGACAGCGGTTCGCGTTTTCAGCATCGAATTTGCGAGCTCAAGTCGGAGCAGACCCCAGTTGTTGCCTTATGGGCTCTGCTCGATCGAGCGCTCTTGCTCGAAGCGCAAGGGGAGTCCGGCTTCGAGCTGGTGGAGCAGGCGTGCACGTTGGCGGAGCGCGACGGCTATCGCGCGGTTGCCTGGGCAGGGCTGAGCCTCAGAGCGAGCTTGTGTGTACGTCGCAATGTCCTAGCCGAAGCAGAGCGCACACGCCGTCGCAAGCTGGCACTTCTGGATGCATGGTGTTTGCACCTGCCAATGCCGGACGCGTTGGCTGCGCGCGAGCGAGCGGATCGCAAGCGCTTGCTGGAGTCCGTCGAATCACCTGCGACGGCTCCGGTGTTTGGGTTGGTGGCGCTCAGCGAGGTAGCGGGAGCACTGGCTCAGGAGCGAGATGCAGATCGGCTCGTGAACGTCGTGCTCGACGCGGCCATCGCTGCAACCGGTGCCGAACGTGGGCTTCTGCTGTTACGCCGCGAGAATGGTGAGCCACGCGTGGCTGCGGCGCGCTACATCGACGCTAGCGTCTCCGAAGATAGCGTGCGCGGCTTGAGCTCTACGATAGCGGGCCAAGCACTACGAGCTGCCGAGGTGGTCGTTTCCAACGATGTGTCGTCCGATCCGCGCTTTTCGGAGTGCCACAGCATCGCGCACGAGATTAGCAGCGTGCTGTGTGTGCCGATTCACGCGCGCGCCGAGCTCGAAGGGGCGATTTACCTCGACCGGCGCTCGCGAGGGCGGCCTTTCGAACGTCACAGCATCGAGCTCGCGCGCACGCTGGGCGCGATGCTGGCTTCTGCGTTGCTGAACGCACGAGTCATCGGCGCGCTCGAAGCGCGCAGCGTAGAGCTCGAACGGGCGCGGGAAGAGCTGACCCTGGCGTTGGCAGCGCGCACTGCGGAGCGCGACGACATGAGTCGCCAACTCGCGAGCGCCGCCGACGTGAGCCCTGCTGGCGATCGCTCTCTGCTCGGCAGCTCACCAGCCATGCGGCGCTTGCGGCGCACCATCGAAACCGTGGCTGCCTCCGATGCCCCGGTGTTGATCTCTGGCGAAACCGGGTCCGGCAAAGAGCTCGTTGCGCGCGCGCTGCACGCGGCAAGCTTCCGACGTGATCGCCCCTTCGTAGCAGTCAACTGCGGCGCGCTGAGTGAAAGCCTGCTTGCCGCCGAATTGTTCGGATCGACACGCGGCGCTTATACGGGCGCGAGTGTCGCTCGCCCGGGGCTGTTCGTCACGGCCCATCGCGGCACCATCTTTTTGGACGAAATTGGGGACATGCCGCTCCCAATGCAGACCGCCTTGCTGCGCGTTCTCGAGACGTCCGAAGTGCGGCCAGTCGGATCCAGCGAGAGCCGCCGTGTGGATGTGCGTGTCTTGGCCGCTACTCATCGAGATCTCGTGCGGCTCGTCAGCGAGAACAAGTTTCGCGACGACCTGCGCTTTCGACTCGAGGTCGTGCGCATCGACGTTCCCCCGTTGCGTGAACGCTTGGAAGATCTGCCGGAGCTTTGTGAACGGCTGCTGGGAGACGTACGCCGCCGTTACTCGTTGCCCGAGCGCAGGTTGAGCGCGGCTGCGATGGACGCGCTGCGGCTGCGCAGTTGGAGCGGCAATGTGCGTGAGCTGCGTCACGCGCTCGCGAGCGCGGCGCTTTCAGCCAGCAGCACACACATTCAACCGAGTGATCTGCCAGCGGAGCGCCGCGCGGAGCCAAAAACCACTGAAATTCCGCGCGCGCCAGCCCTGCTCGACACCGAAATCGACGGCAATGCTTTGCGAGTGGATGCCATCCGCCGCGCCTTGAAGGCAACTGCAGGCCACCGTGGACGCGCCGCCAAGCTCCTCGGTATGTCCCGCTCTAGCCTCTACCGCTATTGCCAAAGCTACGGCATCGAGCTCGACTTCGTGGCGCGCGGGCCACGCGACGCGGACTCGACTTAGAATCTCAGTCAGTGCGCGGGCGCGTCGAGCGCGCAGCGAAAGCCGACGTAGGAGATCGGATTCCAGGGTTCTGTCGCGCCCCGATAACGCATTTGTGAGCTAATTATGTCGACCTGGGCGGGATCGAAGCCGCTGCTGCCGCGCAACACCCAATACACCGAGTCGCAGCTGTTGCATGCGTTTGCGCAACGCTCCGAACGCTTGCAACTCGTACACGGTGATGATGGGTACGAACAAAACCTGCTTTGAGTCCACTCCCAAAGGTTGCCGCCCATGTCGAGTAGGCCTTCGGGCGTAGCGCCATCCGGAAAGCTCCCGACGGGTGCCGTACCCGGGTTCCAACTATCCAAACCCCATTTCGGAATATCCTCCCAGGCCACGTTCGCGTTCAGGAAGCGCGCACTCGGTGGATCTTCACCCCAGGGATAAGTCCGAACGCCGCCGAACGCCGCGTAGTCCCACTCTTCTTCGGTTGGCAAACGTTTGCCGAGTGAAGCGCAGTAGCCGCCCGCGTCGTGGCCCGATACGCAATTCACCGGATGGCTGTCCAGCGGCCGCCCGGCGTTGCAACCGCCGTCCTGTGCCGAAGTCATCGGACTTCCACAGAACGAATCGTTGACGCACTTCATGTAGTCGCCGAGGGTGACCTCCGTAATGTCTATGTAGAACGACCTGACCGTCGCGAGATGGCGCGGCGTGGCATTCACCACCGCGTCATCCCCCATCCAAAAGGTTGCGCCGCGAAAGCACACCATGCCCTCGATACTGCGCGCGCAATCGTCTGCAGGCACACCACCAGCACCTCCTGCGCCCGCGGTACCGGCTTCGTTCCCGCCCGCGCCTCCGCTATTCGTGCCGCCGCGGCCCCCATTCTTTCCGCCGCTACCAGTCACGCCACCGCTGTTACTCGCGCCACCGCTGCTCGTGGCGCCTGCGTTGCTACTCGCGCCTCCAGTGTTGCTCGCGCCGCCGCCGCCAGCCGCGCCTGCCTGCTCTGGCTTGCCGCCTTCAGTTTGAGGCGATCCACCGCTGCTCATTGCGCCTCCCGCCGATTTCATTCCGCCCACTCCGCCGGTGCTCACTACAGTACCGCCCGCGTGCATGCCTGCCACGCCGCCCGTTCCGCCACGAGCTCCGTCTTCGTGAATCGGATCGAGCGGTGCCAGCAGCGCACAGCCGACCAGGCAACTTCCCGCGGCGAACGACAACGGCTGCAGCCTTCGTCGACGCTCCCTCACACCTTTAGTTCCCAAACGCATGCTCAAGAGTGACGCGAAGCTAGCACGTTCACATCGCTTCTGCCCAGGCAGCGCCCCCAAAGTTGCCTCCACCTCACTTGCACCGCACAGCGGACAACGAACGGCGCGCGTTGTCATTGTCCGGACAACGGCGGAGCGGTCAGCAGGAGTTCGCGGATTACGTGTGGTGAGGCCCAATTACCGCATTCCACTCCACTCGCGAAGATTGGCGTGAGCCGTGCCCTACGCCGAATCATGGGGCAACTCGACCGCAATTTCGCGCGCGCGAGTACTAACGCTCCAGCTGACGGATCGAACCATGAAATCTCCCCTCTTCGTATCTGCTTTGGACAAAAGGCAGTTTGTTGAACTCGAACGCGCGCTCACACCGCCATCATCGCGAGTTTGTAGCAGGCAGCGTCGCAGCTCATCACAGCGCCGGCGATGAACTCATTCGCACGGGCTCGTCGTCGGTGCTTTCATTGCGTCGCGACGCGGCGTTCAGGGCGCGCTGCAAATCCAACGCGAGTTCGTGGGCATTGGCGTAGCGATGCTCGCGCCGTTTCGCCAGGCAGCGCCACAGCACGTCCTCGAGTTCGCGCGCCGCGCGTGGCAAACGCGGCGGGCGGCTGGCAACGATGGCAGCGCAGAGCTCTGGCACGGTTGTGGCCTCGAAGGGCAACCGTCCCATTACGAAACGATACAGGATCACTCCTAGCGCCCACACGTCGCAGCGCGCGTCGAGGTCGACTGCTCTGCGCACTTGTTCGGGCGACATGTAGTGAGGCGTGCCAATCAAGCAGCGTTCCTGCGGCGCGGGGCCCTCGGGCGTCGACAGCGCTGCCCCAAAATCTAAAAGCTTTACGAGCGGCGTTTCGCTGCCTGCAACGAAAAACACGTTGCTCGGCTTCAAATCGCAATGCACGACGCCGGCGCGGTGCACGCTGGCAACTGCGCGCGCGACCGATGCGACGTACAACAGTGCATCCGTCAAGGGCAGGGCTCCGCGTTCTGCGAGCAACCGCGCACCGTCGCGCCCGTACAAGCGTTCCATCGCCAAATAGGGCAGACCATTCTCGAGAACGCCGTTGTCGAACACGCGAGCTACGTGGTCGCAGCGGATTGCGGAGGCGCGGCGCACTTCGCGAGCAAATCGTAGAGAGCGCTCGTGTTGGCCAGTTGCAGCCGGGCGCATGATTTTCAGCGCCACCTTGCGCCCGCGCGCAACATCGTCCGCTGCCCAAACCAGCGCGAGCCCGCCGCTTCCGAGCTCGGTTTCGAGCTGGTAGCGCTTCACGAGCACGTCACCTGGAGCCGGCGCGAACGCCGGCCGAACTGCTAGAGCCGTATCCCCGTGGTTACCAAACACCATTCCCACCATTTCGCTACCCACCGTTCCCATCGCTACGCTGCGCCGTACGCATGCCGCTGTCAACGTCGGGAAAGCTCGAGACGGCCGATTTCGCCGTGAACTCCGCGTGAAATGAGCCACTCGTAGCCGAATCTTGTGGGGCACGGTGCGACCGCTCTTCGCGAACTGCTTGCGCTGCAGCAGCCTCGTGCCGACGCGCGGGTACAACGGGATCGATGTTTCGAAAGCACTGGCGCGTCAGCGTCATCATTTGTCTAGCTTGCTCGAGCGCCTGCTCTGGCGCGGACGACTGGCCCGCGCAAGGTCAAGGTGGAACGAGTGGCGGAAAAGCTTCCGCTACGGGCGGCAGCACGTCGAACACAGGCGGTGTCGCTGCGGGTCAGTCCAATTCGAACGGCGGAAGTTCGTTGGGCGGCAACACGGCAGCTGGTGGTTCAACGCCGACGAGTGGAGGGAGCAACACGGCAGGCAACGCTGCGGGCGGCGCGAGCAGCGGAGGCACGGCGACTTCAGGCGGCAGCGCGAACGGTGGCGCTACGAACAACGGTGGCACCAACATGGGTGGTGTTGCTGCGGGTGGCAGTTCCAGAGGTGGCGCCAGCAATGGAGGTGCGAGCTCCGGAGGTCGCTCGAACGCCGGTGGCACGAACAGCGGTATGGGCGGAGCCAATCTAGGCGGCAAGAGCTCGGGCGGTGCAAGCAACGGCGGGAGCGGAGTGGGCGGTGCAAGTAGCGGCGGTGCTGCGGCGGGAGGCACAGCAGCTGGAGGCACGAGCAGCGGCGGCAAGAGCTCGGGCGGCGCCAGCAGCGGTGGCGCCAGCAGCGGTGGCAAGAGCTCAGGCGGCGCGAGCAGCGGCGGCACGAGCAGCGGCGGCGCCAGCGGTTCGGGCAACGGCGGCAGCGCAGGCAACTGCCCCGAGATCAACACGCAGCTTTGCGGCATGACGGCGCAGCACAACAATGCGCGCGCCAGCGTGAGCCCCGCACCCAGCACACCTCTTCCTGCAATGACCTGGGATGCGACCGTCGCGGCAGCGGCACAAGCGTGGGCCGACCAATGCAACTTCTCACACTACACGGCTGGTTATGGTCAAAACCTGTACGCGAGCGCCGGCGGTGGACCTCCCACGCCAACGGCCGTGGTCAACAACTGGGTGTCGGAGGCGGCCAACTACAACTACTCGAGTAATTCGTGCAGCGGCACCTGCGGTCACTACACACAGGTAGTGTGGCGCACATCCACACTGCTTGGTTGCGGTATCAAAGCTTGCTCCACGAACTCACCATTCCAGAACTTTCCGAACTGGTACATCGTAGTGTGCAACTACTCACCGCCGGGTAACAACGGTTCGCGTCCGTACTGAGCGGCGGCATCGCATTCCCATTCGACACAGCGCCATCGCACGTCGGCTTCCTTTGACGGACATGTAATCCACGTGCTTCCGAAAACGGGAGGCGGCGCGGTCGTTGCGGCGCATTTTGTGCTCGGGTAGCGTAGTCAGATCATGTTCTGGCGCTTTCTTCCGAGCGCGGCGCTGCTTCTCCTCGCCGCCGAACGTGTTGCTTTCGCGCAACAGCTTTGCATTCCAGGTACACCGCTGTGTGCGCGCGCTGGGGGGAACGGTGGTGTTCAAGTTGGTGGCTCTGCGCAAGGCAAAGTGGGCCCCGGTGGCGCTACAGTCGACGCCAAGGGCAACGCCAACGCGACCGGCAATGCAAATGCCAATGCGAACGCGAACGCGAGTGCAGGAGCGAGCGGAAGTGGCAAGGGCAGCGCCGGTGGAACCGGAACCGTTGGTGGTCAAGGAACGGTGCAGGGCGGCGGCCAAGGTCAAGGCCAAGGTTCGCATGGCGGCGGAGGCGCAGGCCAAGGTTCAGCCGGAGGCGGAGGCCGGGGCTCGTACAGCGGGGGCGGTGGTTCCTATGGCAGCGGCGGTGGCAGCTCGTATCCGCCCCCACGTTATTCCTCGACTCCGACGCGTTTTGGGGTGGGCCTCGCGTTGTGCGGAACGGTGAAGGCAGGCGTGTTCTCCGGCATCAAGTTGGGTCCATGCTTCGGCATCTCGTTTCGTACTGAGCCGCTGATGTTCGAGATGGAGACGCAGCTCCTGATCGGCGGCGTGCGAAACTCGATTGACTGGGTCTTCCCGATGTCGTTCGTGATTCCTCTCACGCGAGAGCGAAGCTTGTACGAGGGCTTGCAGCTTCGCGTCGGCGGCTCGCCTATCGGCGTGACCTTTGCGAAGAAGGAAAACGGCGGGAACTACCTGCGTTTCGGCTTGCACGCAGGCGTCTCGTACGAGTACGACCTCGGCCCAGCGGCTTCGTGGCGCGTGTTCGATGCGCGTGCGTTCCTCGACTTCGGCACGCGACGCGAGGTCGATTTGCGTAACAACTTCCTCGATTTCGGCGGGCAGCTCAGCACTGGCATCGTATTTTGAGGCAAAGTAGTGCTTCACGATGACTCAGATGCGAAGCGGTTTGGTCTGGCTCACGCTGCTCGCGTCCTGCGGTCGCGCTTCCGCTGAAGCCGAGCATCCGCGGCCGTCCTGCGGCGGCGTGATCGACGGGCCACCGGTCCCGTTTAGCTGTCCAGCGCCAACCACGACCACGAAGCACGGCTGTGATCTGATTTCGAGCGCACTTTCTGGCAGCTGCGTGCCAGGCTTTGCCCTGCAACCGCAGGGAGGGCCGGCGGACGTGCTGTGCGTACCGGTCGCGCCTCCGCGCGTCGAAATGCAACCAGATGCCAGCAAAGACGAGCGCGCGGTTGCACGAGCGGTGTTGAGCGACGCGCATTCGATTTGCGATGAAGCTCGCGGCGCAACAGTCGACTTGAACTCCGTCAGAGAAAACCTACGTGAGCGCATCGATGTCTTCCCACATCCGGCGTTGTGGGGGCAGCTTGCCAAATGCGAGGAGCTCTCTGGTCACGTTTCCGCCGCGCTGCTTGCTTGGCGCACCGTCTTGCGGGTGAACCCTCCGCAAGAGCCTTCCCGAGGGCTGCTCGCGCTGCTCAAAACCGCGAGCGAGCGTGCGGCGGCGCTAGAGCAACGGCTTGCCCACCTAACGCTGCAGCTTCCTCAAGATCACGAGTCCGTTCGCGTGTCGATCGATCGCGCATTGTACTCGCCGGAGCTGCTTGCGAGTGGCATTGATCTGGATGCCGGCCGCCACGAAGTAGTCGTAACGGCACACAACCGCCGTCCCTGGCTGATGCACGTAACCATCGCAGAAGGCGCCAAAACGACCTTCGCACCCTCACTTGAGCAGAGCGTTGAAGGCGTTGGTGGCAATCGGCCACGCGAGCAATGGGTCGAAGCGCGCTAGTCTTCTAGTGTGGCTGCCCCTCGAACAACGCGCGCTGTGACACGAGCGCTCGAGTGAGGTGGGTCACCAGGGCACGCACGCGGGCGCTCTCGCGCAAGTCGCGATGCCACACGAGCCACAGACCGGAGCGCAGCCTCTCCTCTGGCGGGAACAAGGCTGTCAGCGTTTGGCGAGGGGCCGCAGCAAAGCACGGTAGCGGGGCGATGCCGAGGCCCGCTTCGACTGCTGCTACATGCGCTCCCAGATCGGAGTGGCGCTGCGCCACGCGGTGACGCGGCACGAGCTCATCTATCAGCTTGGCTGCCGGCAAAGCGCCTAACTCCTCGTGAAAGCCGAGGATGCGGTGGTCTGCTAGCGCCGCGTACGTGTGCGGCCGCCCGTGGCGCTCGGTGTAGCCATGCGCAGCGTAGAAGCCAGCTGCGACATCACACAGCTTCTTTGCAACCAGGTTCGGGTCCGATGGACGCGCGCCGTGCCTCAACGCGACGTGAGCTTCGCCGTCGTTCATGGCGTGGAGTCGATTGGCGGCCAGCAGTGTGAGCCGCACTGCTGGATATGCTTCCGCGAAACTCGAGAGATGAGCGGGCAAGACCTCGCGCGCCAGCACATCAGTCGTCGCTAACGTGATAGACCCAGCGAGATGGGCGTCGCCCCCGACCAGCTCTCGTTCCACCTCGTGCAGGCGTTGTTCGACGGCACTCGCGTGATCGAGCAAACGTCGGCCGGCTTCGGTTGGCAGGTACTTCCTCCCCCGAAGCTCGAGCAAGCGAACGCCCAGCTCGCTTTCGAGTTGGCCCAGGCGACGCGAGGCTGTCGACTTGTTCATGCCGAGCTCCGCGGCGGCTCGCGACAGCGTGCCGTGCCGTGCAGTGACCAACAGTAGCCGCAAATCGTCCCAATTCCGCATCTGCCGCAGCCTATCAGGGCAGTTCACGCCTGCAAGCGACGGGGCTCAACGAGGTCGTTCACACGTTCGGCACCGCTCGCCGGAGCCTTGACGAGGAGCCCACGGAAGGAGGGCCTGAATGCGTATACGAGATAGGCATAGATGCTGAATAGAACGAGCATCAGCGGAAGCCCTTCGGCGTTCAGGAATAAATGAATGCTGGTGATGCACCAGAGCAGGGGAGCCAAGAGCACTAGAGCCAGAGGGACCCAGCGATTCAGGATCAAGAGCAGCCCACTCGCTACTTCAATCGCCTTTACCATCTGAAAGAAGTACCCAGTTTCGATGATCGCTCGAATGAAGCGTTCCGCATCGGGCCGTGCGGGCGGCACCGGCATGAATGCGAGAAAGCCATTCAGTCCAAACAGCAGGAACGCGCCGCCCAGAAGATAGCGTGCGATGACAACGGTCTTCGTGTTCATGCGCACAGGCTAGCCAGCGCCGCCGTTTCGGAGGAGACGCGAAATCTGCAACCCTGAGTTGCACGGCGACGCATGCCATTCTTCGTCACGCATCAACCTGCATCGTTACTTTGCGGTGTGCCCTGTGCCGCGTTCGTCACGATATCTTCCGCGAACGATGGTTGACGCGATCGCGCGCGCTCCGCTATGGTCTGCTCCTCTTCGAGCGGGTGTCCATTACGGGGGTCGCTCGCCAACGAACGGAGTGGGTAAATGACAAGCGTGAAGTGGTATCGCCGTGTGGCGATGGTGATCTGTGCTGGGGTTTTGGCTGGTTGCAGTGGTGTTGCTGACGAGGAATCAGCCGAAAGCGTCGCTTCGGTGAGCGAGCCGTTGCTCGGCACTCCTGGCGCGTTTTACACGGTTGCGCCGAATTTTGGTTGGTGCGGTATCGCCGTGTCCAGCGTAAGCGGTGCGTGTCATGGCGGCTACTCGTTCAATTCGAGTGGTGGCACGAACAGCATGACGCGGCTTGCGGCCGGAGTTTACCGAGTGCGTTTCCCAGGCTTGGCGAGTGGTGGCAACGCGCAGGTTTCAGGCATTGGCGGCAACGTGCACTGCGGTGTGCTGTCAGCATTTCCGAGCGGTGCTGACGAAATGGTGGACGTGATTTGCCGCAGCGCCGCCGGCGCCTTGGTCGATTCGCGTTTCTTGGTCTCATATTATCGGGACACCAACGTGGGTGGGCCGCTCGGCGCGTACGCGACGGTGCGGGCCGCGAGCGGGTCACCTACCGTTACCGACGCTTGGAACTCGAGTGGTGGCGCCGTGCTGGTGAGCGCGCTGGGGGCCGGTGTTTACCGCGTCTTCCTGCCTGGTCAGGCGGCACTCGGTAACAGCGTGTTCGTCACGGCCGTGGGCTCGACGTCAGTCCATTGCCACGCGAGCTCGTGGGGCAGCGCTGCAGGTGGAGCAGCCGCTGAGGTGCGCTGCTTCAACTTCACCGGTGGTTTGGTCAACGGTGACTTCTCGTTCTGGTACGGCAGCAATATCCGGGGTGAGCCACGTAACTCGCTGCCCACGGGCACGCAGGGCGCTTTCTCGTTGGTCAACGCCGGCGGTGGCATCAATCCGAGCTTCAGCCGCAACAGCTGCGCTGCCGGCTCGAACACTGCGACCCTGATGGGCGTTGGCTCCTACGCGGAGACTTACCACGCCATCACGCAGTTTCAGGGCGAAGTGCCCACCTTCGGCATGACCATGGCGGTGAGCACTGCGGGTGCATACTGCAACCTGGCTGCGTTCCCCATCCAAGGTGTGCGCTCCGATTCGCGCCTCAGCGTTAGCTGCTTCTCGCCGAATGGCGCTCCCGCTGCGTCGACGCAGCATAACTCGATGATGATGTTGCAAGACAAAGGCGGCTGCTGAACGAAGCGCCGCTAGCTCTCGCCGTGCACGTTTTTCCCAACGTGCACGGCGGTGCGCTTTTGTCGGCTTGTTGTGAGTCGCCGTCGAGCGCTCCATAGCGATGTCGCGAGCGCAACGAGCCACGCTGCGCTGCGTGACGAGCTTGGTTGAGTTGCGCAGGTACAACCCGTAGCGTCCGCGGTCGTTCTGGGAGAAGGGGCGCTCGGCTGGTTTACGGGGCAGGGGTGAGCTGCGCGATATTCATCGAAGGCGCGTCGCACGAAGGGCGTCGGATCCTGCGGCGATACGTCAGGAACGCTGACACGAAAGATGGTGCCAGAGGTTCCGGTGACTTCGACGTAGGCGCTCGCCGCAGGGTAGCCGTTCCGCGTGCAGCGACTGTCCCCCTCGTTTTGCGAACCAGCGGCTTCCAGCGCCAAAACCAAGCGTTCTGCGAGATCGCAACCACCAGAAAGAAAACCGGTGCTGGCGCGCTCCAAAACTCGCGCCGAGGTGAGAATGTTCCCCTGTGTGCTGAACGCATAGCGGCCGTCGGCCGTTCTGCCCTCCTGATCGCCGGCGAAGGTCGGCGCAGCGCTGCCAGTTGCGTGCGCCACGCCGCCGTTCACGTCGACGATTCCCCACTGCATCTTGTCGGCTTGCGGAAATACGGCCGTCGAAGTGACTTCGGCTAACACTGCTGCGGCATCCCAGCCTTCGCGTAAACGTGCGGCCGCTGCGGCGAGAATCTTGTCGTCCAGGTTAGCTTGCCCGTTCACGGCTCCACGATTTGGGATGCCGGCGTAAATGCGGATCACCTCGTAGGGCACACACGACGCACCGGAGCCGCCGACTTCGCGCGTGCGCGTATCGACCGCGGTGATCGAATAGGTGGCGCTAGCGGGAGTCGCACTCAACGCAAAGGCGATCACCCAGGCTCGGCTCGGCACGCGATGAGTCTACTCTAGTGGGAGTACCAGGTCACGGGCGAGTATTTACAGGGCTGTCGCCGATGTTGCAGAATAAGAACATTCGCGCTGCTGAAACGGTGGGCGCCGAGTTCACGCGCACGCCCGCATGCTTCCTAGCGGGCGCGTACGAGTTTAGCGAACGCTTCACGGAGCTTCTCCGTGAGACCTCGCAACGTGACGGCGCGAGCCGAGCCAGGTCTGAACACGACGCCCAGCGTGCGCGCCGGAGGCTTCTTCGCGAAGCGCCGAATTTTCAGTGTGCGTTTTCGATTCTCGACGTTCAGCGCAAGCGTTGGCAACAGGGTGACGCCGGCACCGCCTGCAACCATTTGCACCAGCGTTTGCAAGCTGGTTGCGCGATAGTCAGAGGCTTCGGCACGAACGCGTGAGCATACCGCTAGGGCTTGCTCGCGAAAGCAATGTCCGTCGTCGAGGAGCAGCACCTCTTCGCCTTTCAACTCATCGGCCTCGAGCGCCCTCGCCGAGCTGGCCAAGCGATGCCCGCGTGGGGCAGCGAATACGAACGGATCCTTGCCCAGCGTAACGCGCGACAAATCGCCGAGCTCAGCCTCCAACGCGACCACCGCGGCGTCGAGCTCCCCGCGTTCCAGCTTCTCGACCAATACTGCCGTCCTCTCCTCCACCCACTCGAACACGAGCTTTGGGAACGCCGCGCGCAAAACTGAACCTGCGGTCGGCAGCAAGTAAGGCCCTACAGTCGGGATCACGCCAACTCTAAGCGCGCCGCTGAACGGATCCGAAAGCGCCCGCGACGCCTCCACCAGCGCGTCGGCCTCCAGCAACAGCTTGCGTGCGCGCTCCACGAAAACCTTGCCCGCGCTCGTTGACATTACGCGCCGCCGATCGCGCTCGAACAGCTTCACCCCCAACGCCTCCTCAACCTTGCCCAGCTGAACCGAAAGCGACGGCTGCGCGACGCGACAATCCTCCGCCGCCTGCCGAAAACTGCCACGTTCAGCCACCCGAACTATGTACTGCAACTGGCGCAGGCTAAACGGATGCGGCTCAACGCTCATAGATAATAGCTATCATAATCAAATGAAATGAGTATTGGAGCTATCAGCGCCATCCAGCCACAATTCAAGAGCCATGTCGTGCGTCCCCTCCCACCGCGAGCCTGAAACGTGGGCCTAGCCGCTCTTTACGGAGTCGGCTCCGGCGCGCTTCATGCCGTGACTGGACCCGACCATGTGCTCAGCTTGGGCCCCGCGGCGCTCAGCCACCCACGCCGCTCCTTCAGCATCGGCCTCCGCTGGGGCCTCGGGCACTCGCTTGGCACCCTGGTGCTCGCCTTACCTCTCCTGTTCGCGACGCGCGTCGTCGAGCTCGAATTGCTAGCAAGGCTTGGAGACCGCCTCTCCGCGATTGCATTGCTCGCGATGGGCGCGTGGTCATATCGAGCGCTTCGCAACGGGCAACATGCTCAACGCGCCAGTGACACGCGTGATCCGCTCATCATCGGCTTGGTTCACGGCGTCGGTGGCGCCGCCAGCCTCATGCTGGTTCTGCCAGTGCTCGTGAGCGGATCACTCGCGAAGACTCTGCTCTTCCTGTTCGCCTTCGCTTTCGGCAGCACCTTGGCCATGGCAGCGCTCACCTCGGCGCTAGCGAGGCTCGGCAACAAGCTCGCGGCCGCGACTCTGCCTCGAACGCAGCGCGCCCTCGCGGCGATCTCAATCGCGCTCGGCGCCATCTGGTTCTTTCTTTGAGCCATTCGTTTCAGTTCGCACGCTGAATGCACTCCCGAACTGCGTCGAGAGGAAAACGCAGAACCCAGTCGTAGGTGCATGGTGCAGATCGGTGTTGGCGTTTGCGAGTGGAAAACGACAACGCAGGCCGGGCGCGGTAACGGACCCGCGCAGTGCTCGACGCTTTAGACCCCACGCGCAGCGGTGCCGGCGTGTCGCGCTCGTTACGGCGCTGGCCCCACTCGCGCCCATTCCAGCCCGGAGTGGTTCGATGTCGCTGGCCCCATTCCAACCCGGAGTGGTTCGATGTCGCTTGGTCGAGCGGAAAGCTGCAAGTCGGTGCGAAAAACGAGGGTGGCAGGATTCGTCGGGAGCGGCTGACAGAGCGCCTGTCGGCTCGCGGAGCCTTTATTGATGTTTACGTGCGATGTTGCGATCAGTCGTCGACGCCGAGGGCATTTGGCGGTTCACCATGCTGGGTCGCTCTCGGGTCGCTGTTGGCGCGTTGTTTTGGTTCTTGCTCTTTGGCTGCAGCGATGCGTCTCAGTCGGGCGGCGCTGGTGGCGGCGGCGGGCAAGTTGGAAAAGGCGGAGGGGGAACGAACGGGAGTAGCTCGGAGGGCGCGAACGCGAGCGGCTCGAGCAACGGGGGTTCGGCAAACGCAGCGGGTGGAGTGGGGAACGCGAGCGGTGGCTCGGCGAACGCAGGGGGTGGTGTCGGCAACGCGAGCGGCGGCGTTGGGAGCTCGAGCGGCGGCGCAACGAGTGGTCGCAGTGCCAGCGGCGGAGTGAACTCCGCGGGCACCGTGAGTGGCGGCGCGAGCACTGGTGGCGCGACTAGCAGCGGCGGTGGCACGGCGAGCAGCGGCGGCGGTACGGCGAGCGGCGGTGGCGCTTCGGCTGGTGGTGCGGGCGGACGCGTGAATACAGGGGGAATGGGCAGCGGCGGTGTGTTGGGTTCGGGCGGTCGCGCGGCGGCGAGCTTGCGCGAGGAGTATGCCGACTATTATCCAATTGGCGCGGCGGTGGATTCGCAGTCGTACATGACGCACGCGGCGCTGCTGAAGAAGCATTTCAACAGCATTACGCCCGAGAACGAGATGAAGTTCGAGGCGCTGCAGAAGACGGAAGGCCAGTTCACTTATTCCACTGCGGATCAGATCGTGAACTTCGCGACCAGCAACAACATGAAGGTGCGCGGGCACGCACTCGTGTGGCACACGCAAAATCCGTCTTGGCTCTTCGTCAATTCGTCGGGAGGCACTGTCAGCAAGGAAGTGCTGTTGAGCCGCATGAAGAGCCATATTTCGAACGTGGTAAAGCACTTCAAAGGCAAGGTTTACGCTTGGGACGTCGTGAACGAAGCCATCATGGAAACGGGGAAGTACCGCGGCGCGAACGAGGGTGAAGGCAAGAACAGCCGCTGGTTCGAGATCATGGGAGAGAGCTACATCGCGGAGGCGTTTCGCGCAGCGCACGAGGCTGATCCCGACGCGAAGCTCTTTTACAACGATTTCTACGACTATATTCCGGCGAAGCAGCAGGGCATCTACGACATGCTGAAGAAGCTGCTCGATCAGGGCGTGCCCGTGCATGGCGTTGGCATGCAGTGCCACCTGAACATCGAGCGTTCGACCGTAGCGACCAATCAGGGCTATCACCAAACCGTCGAGAACCTCGAGCAAGCCATCAAGCTGTACTCGTCATTGGGCATCGCCGTGCAAGTGACCGAGCTGGACGTGTCGCTCTACATTCCCGGCGTTACCTATGACTCGAGCTCGTTTTACACGACGGCGACGTTCACGAATGAGCTCAAAGCCAAGCAAGCCGCGCGCTATCGAGAGTTTTTCGAGCTGTTCCGCAAATACAAGAGCGTGATTACCGGCGTTACGTTCTGGGGCGTTGCCGACGACAATACCTGGCTCTCCGAGTTCAGCTCGGGTCGCAAGGACTTCCCACTGCTCTTCGACGTCAATCACAATCCGAAGCCGGCGTACGACGCTGTCATGGACTTTTAGACGCGCTGCGCGGAAACGTTGTCGCACTTCTTCCCGAATGCGCACACGTCGCGCGGGGGAACCAACGTGATGCACTTTGTTCGTTGAAGTACAGAAATTCGCAGACGGAGCACCACTCACGATCTCGGCCGTACCGGTGCGCCGTCAACATGACCGAACCCAAACAGAGCAGATCTCCCGGGCCGCGGAATCCATCACTGCGTCGCACTGCATCTGGCGAACAGGTCGTAGCGCGCGCTTCAGCAGAACCGCCGCGTTCAGGTCCGCAAGCGAGCGTCTCGCGGATGCCAGCAGGAATGCCGCCTGCCAGGCGCGCGCCGGGGCCGCCACCCCCACCCAAGCGAACTCCGCCGCCGAAGCCGGCGCGTTCGAATCTTGGCAGCGCGCCCGACACAGCCGAGTTCGGCTTCGAGGGAGCCACGCACCCGAGCGCAGAGCTGAATACAAAGGATCTCGTACCAGCGCCGTCCGCAGTCGCTGAAGCGGCACTCGCGGGAGCCGCAGCGTTGCCGGATGGAAGCGCAGCTCCAGCAGTCACTGCGCCGGACGAGGCGCCTGCAGCTCCAGCAGTCACTGCGCCGGACGAGGCGCCTGCTGGTTACGAACTCGAAGAGCAGCCCACGCTTTCCGTCTCCAAACCACTCTTGAATCTACTCGCGCGCGAGACGGCACCATACCAGGCACCGGAGCCCTCGCCAGCTGTCATCGTTGCACCGCAGGTCATCCCGAGCGCGGGCGATCTCCCGTCGCACACAGCGGAAATCGAAGATACCAAACCGGGAGTGCGCGTGAAGTTGCAGCGCTCCCCAAAACGAACCTCGAACGTTCGTTCGCTGCTGCTCATCACAGCCTCCGCACTCGCTCTCGGTGTGCTTGGCACCGCCGTCTGGATTCGCAGTCAGCCTAAGAACGCCTCGCTGAGCACTGCATCCGCGACGCAGATCTCACCCGCAGCGAACCAGCCCAAATCAGCCGATCCAGCGATGCCCGCCGCTCCGGACACCGCGGCCGTTGGTGCAAACATCGAAGCCGCTGCGGACGTTGCGCCCGGCGCCACAGACGTTGCGCCCGCCGCCGCGAAGGAAGTCGTAGCGCCCGCCGCTGCCACGCAGCAAATGAGCCTGCTTGCGAACGATGGATCGGAAGCGACTGCGCCCACGTGCGACGAGCTGCTCGCCAGCGTCTCGCCGGGGAGCGACAAGAAATGGGGATTCGATCATGTGCGCGACGCGCGCCGGGCGCTGGTGCGTGGTGACGTCGATGGCTCACAACGCGCCTTTTGCCAAGCGAGTCGAGCTGGCAACGCCGACGCCGTGGTGGCGTTCGAGCTCGCACAATTGCTGCTCTTGCGGCGCGACGCAAGCGCCGCCGCAGAGTGGGCGCGACGCGCCGCGCATGTCGAACCGCAATCCGCGCGCGTTCTTGGCCTCCTCGGCGACGCGTTGGTTCGAACCGGCAACCTCGACGAAGCCCGCAAAGCTTGGCTGGCCTCTGCCAAACTCGGCGAAACAGATCAGGCAGGCATCGCTCGCATGGCTCAGCAAACCTTCGACGCGGCCGAAGGTGCGTTGAAGGAACGCGACTTCCCGCGCGCCGAACGGCTCCTGCGCCGAGTCATCGCCCTGCAACCGGAAAACGCACGCGCTCACGCGAAAATGGGCATCGCGCTGACCAAGCTCGGATTTGCAAAGAGCGCCGAAGCGTGGTCACAACGGGCGACGGAGCTCGATTCGCAGAGCGCAAGCGGCGGCCGTTGAGCGCATAAGGCTCAACGAGCTATGCTCGTGTCTGAGTGCGGAATCCGTCGCTTCAAGTAATTCTATCGCTCGCTCCGGCGCTCGCCGGTTGCTCTGCGAAACCCGCTGCGTCGGTTATGCCAACGCACGAGCCGGCGCGCACGCAGGTGATGTCGGCGCAACGCTTTCCTTTGGAATGGCCCTTCTGTGAGCAGCATCAGAAGGCCTCCATAACGCGCAGCGAGGAGGAGCGGCATCAGGAAGGCAGCTGCACCAGCCAGACGACGGCGTTCACTCCGTGCGCCGGTGATGATGGGCTCGACGCAACGACCACACGCTGCTGCCAGACCGACCGCGACCAAGGCAACGTTGACTCTGACTCATATCGAGGGACTTGCACCAACACGCTCGAGCTCAGCGACGCGGCCGGTGTGGTCGCGCGCCTGGATCTCGGCAGCGAAAGCATTGGTGGCAATTCGGTCGAAGGCGACTTTCAGTACGTGTCCGAAGAGCTTGCCGCGGTGGATCTCGGTAGCGGTGTGCAAGTGCTCGCGCGCGCACGCCATAACGAGGAATTGGGTGGGCAACGTACCACCACGCTCACGTTGTACGCCTTCGATCCGGCGCGTTTCGCTGCGGTGCCGGTGCTCGTGCGCTCGATTCGTTCAGAACAAAGCAGCCTGGTGCTCTTGGAAGAGCATGTCACGTATGCTCCCAACTTCGGTCACATTGCAGACATCGTGATCGAGCGGCAGGAGTGGGACGAGAGCGAGCAGAAGAGTATGAGCTCGCGCCTTCGTCTTCGCTTTCGCGATGGCGAATTTCGTGAGGAATAGCGCTTGTTCGAGCGGCGAGCACCGATTGAGCTTCACGCGCGACGGACCTATAGTAGCGCGCATGAAAGAGCTCATCTCTGATCTGGTTTCGAAGGCCGATCTTTCTGAAGCACAAGCCGCCAAGGTGGCCGACGTCGTGCGCGAGTTCGTCGCAAGCCGCTTGCCTGATGCGCTCCGCGGTCCCGTCGAGAGCGCGCTCACTGGTGCCAACGTGAGCAGCGCCGTTGATCAAGCCAAAGGTTTGGTCGGAAAGTTGTTCTAGAGCGCTTAGTCGCAGCGTTTCCGGTGTCCTAGCCGATCCGCTCAGCGGAAACTCGAACCCGAATCCAGGCGTGCCAGCAGCGCAGCCGCGATACGAAAAATGCTCTGCGGCGCGCAGCCCTCGGCCTTGTTGTTGACCAAAACCAACGAGGGCACGTCGAACTGCACCGCGCGCGACACCAAATCCGCGATGGCGTCGCGCGTTCCCACGTCTTCTTCACTCAGCCGGTCGAACGGCGCAAAGCGTGAACGCGCTCCTTCATAGCTATCACCACGCCGCAACAACCAACGCACCAACAGCAACTTGCGCACTTCCTTCGGCAAGAGCCTCGCCTGTTGGCGAACATCGGGCATGGCACCCCACACATTGTGGCAATGCAACACATCGTTTTGCGCGAGCACCGCGCCATAGTGAGGCGTCAATAGCTCCGCGTTGCGTACCTCGACGGCATAACCAACGCCTTTGGGCAACGCAGCCAAAAAGCGCTGCAACGCTTCCGCGAAGCGCCCAGGCTCGCCCAACGCTTGTGGAGGAAACTGAAACAGCAGCGCCGAAAGCTTAGCTCCCACCCCCTCCATCACAGGCCCAATCACCTGGTCAACGGCGTACGCAGCGTCCAGAAAACGTGAGTTGCGCTCCGAGCGCTTCTTACCGTAGCGCGCGTGATCTGGAAACCGCAGCAACGTGCAATCCTCGTGCGCCTTCACCACGAAGCGAAAGTCTACCGGCGTCTGCTCGGAGTAGACGCGAAACGCCGCGCTTGGCAACGGCTCGTAAAACGAACGATCGATCTCTACAGTGCGCAACAGCGGGTGCGCCGCATACGCCGCCAACCCTTCCTCCGCCAAGCGCTTTGCGTCCGATTCCTTCGAATACACGATGCCGCGCCAGCCTTCGAATGACCACGACATCGTGCCGAGCCGAACACTAGCCGGCAGCCGCTCCGCCAACCTCGCGTGATCGCCGACGGCAGCAGCGGGCCCAACTCGGGGAGGCAGCGCGAACAGAGTTTCTTGGGCAGAGCGCTTCAAGCCCGCCCAGTATACCCTGCACGAGCACGACGCTCACAACGCGGAACTGTTCACGCTGCTCGGTTTGCGCCCCTTGCCGTACTGAATGCGGACGGCGGGCGCGGCGCGTTATAGCGAAAACTCGAAACCCTGTTTGGTCAGGCGTTTGTAGGCGCGTTGATCGAATCGGTACAGTCGCGCGGCTCGATGCGAGACGTCTTTCTCGAATTCGTCAAGTTCGTGGAGCAGTCCCATGGAGAGCACCTTCTTCCTAAAGTTGCGCTTGTCGACGGGAGCTCCGGCGATCGCTTCGTATAGGCTTTGCAAAGCGCGTAGCGGAAAGCGTTCTGGCAGCAGTTCGAAGCCGATCGGTTGGTAGCGAATCTTGCCGCGCAGGCGTTCGAGCGCAGTGTCCACGATGGCGCGGTGATCGAAGGCGAGCTCCGGCAGGCGTGTCACGTTGAACCATTTGGCGTTGCTGGCGTCAGTGGACGCCTCGACCTGATGTGATGACGATTTCACCAACGCGAAGTAAGCCACTGAGACTACGTGCTCACGTGGGTCACGCTTGGGATCTCCAAAGGTGTAGAGCTGTTCAAGGTACACATCGCGGACGCTTGCTTCTTCTTCGAGTTCGCGACGAGCTGCCGTATCCAACGATTCTCCTACGCGCACGAACCCACCTGGCAGTGCCCAGCTACCCTTGAAGGGAGGGAGGCCGCGCTCGATGAGGAGCACGCGCAGTACACCGTCATCGTAACCAAACACGACTGTGTCTACACACAGCGCAGGGCGTGGGTACTCGTAACTATGCGACACGACAAAAGCTCGGCTTAGTGTTGACGGGACACTTAGTTGGTGTCATTCATACACTATAGCCGCCAGCGAGGCGGAAATTGCAACCTACGGAGAAATCATGGCTGAAATCAGGCGCTTACTCTGGCTGCGACACCTGCGCGCGGAGGCCACCAGCCACGTCCTCTATTACCGACGTGGTGTGCTGGCTCGCGCTGGCCGCGGGCTTGCGTTCTGGTTCAATCCTCTCTCGACGGCCGTAGCCGAAGTTCCCGTCGACGATCGCGACTTGAATTATCTCTTCAAGGGGCGCACGCGCGACTTTCAAGAGGTGACGGTCCAAGGCGTAATCACGTATCGAGTGGTTAATGCAGAGTTGCTGGCGCAGCGCGTCGATTTCGCGATCGATTTGTTGCGGGGCAAACACACAAAGCAGCCGTTGGAGCAAATCGCCGTGTTGCTCACGGGTATCGCGCAACAGGCGGCGCTGCAGCTGATTGCGCAGTCTACGGTTGCCGACCTAATGGTAAGCGGATTTGGCGAGGTGGTCTCCAGCATCGAGAAGGCGCTGCGCGGCCATCCGACGCTGGCCAGCTTGGGCATCGAGGTCGAGAACGCGCGTGTCGACGAGCTGAAACCAACTAGCGAACTCGAGCGTGCGCTGCAAACGCCTACGCGCGAAGAGCTGCAGCAAATGGCGGACGAGGCAACCTTTCGTCGGCGCGCGTTGGCCGTCGAGAAGGAGCGCGCGATCGCCGAAAACGAGCTGCAAACGCGGGTCGAGCTAGCGCGGCGCGAAGAAGCATTGATCGCCCAGCAGGGCCAAAACGAGCGACAAAAGATCGAGCGCGAGGCGGAAGCGCGTCGGCTCGGCGTGGTGGCGCGCGTGGAGGACGAGCGCATTCAGGCCAAGGCTTCCGCCGAACGCCAACTGCTGGATGCAGAGGGCTCTGCGCAACGTCAACGTATCGCCGCAGCGGCGGGCGCCGACGAGCAACGTCTTCAAGCCGAGCTCGCGGCCGAGTGTGAGCGCTTGGAAGGTGCGGCCAGCGCAGATCGCAAACGTCAGGAAGCTGCTGCTGAGGCCGAAACAGAGCGCCTGCTCGGCGCTGCCTTGGCCGAACGAATCCGCTTGGAAGGCTTGGCCGAAGCCGAGAAGCTACGAGCAGTCGGCGAAGCCAAGGCGATTGGTGAACAGAAGCGGCTCGATGCCTATCGTGATTTGCCGCCACAAGCGGTGCTGGCGCTCGCCGCGCAAGAACTGGCGGGGCAGCTCAAGATCGACAGTCTCACTATCACGCCCGACATGTTGGGGGCATTGCTCGAGAAGGCAGCGCGGCTTGGCGTCGCAAAGCTAGAGGGCGTGCAGCGGTTGGAAGGAGGCGCTGCGTGAAGAACCTTCCGCGCGTGGTAGTGGTGACGCGAAAAACTCCTTACGAGGAGCTCATCGCACGCCACGCCACGCGCTTGCAGGCGGAGTTCTTCTTGAAACAGCGCGGGCAGTCGCTCGCGGAGGTCGAGGCGGTTCACCACCGTTTTCTAGCTGCTGTCGCCGAAGTGCAAGCTGCCATTCCGCTCGATTGGCGGCGTAACCTGGTGCCACGCGAGGATTTGGACCGCTTCCTGTTCGAGCCGGACGATGTCGTTGTCGTGGTGGGGCAGGACGGGCTCGTCGCTAACGTCGCCAAGTACCTCAGTGGGCAGCTAGTGATCGGCGTGAACCCGACGCCAGATCGTTTCGACGGCGTGCTGGTGCGTCACCCGCCCAGCGCCATGCAGCCGCTATTGCGGGCAGCGGTTCACGGCGAGCTCTGCGCGGTCGAACGCTGCATGGTGAGCGCCGAGCTCGATGACGGGCAACGTCTTTGCGCTCTAAACGAGCTGTTTCTCGGGCAGCGAACACACCAGTCCGCCCGTTATGAACTCGAGCTCGCCGATCAACATGTGAAGCATTGCTCCTCCGGCGTTATCGTTGCGACCGGAACCGGCGCGACCGGCTGGGCTCGCTCGATTCACCTCGAGCGTCACAGCAACGTCGCTCTCCCCAAACCCGATGATCCATGCCTCGCGTTTTTCGTGCGAGAGGCTTTTCCCAGCGTGTCCTCATCGACTGATTTGACTGAAGGATTGATTGGAAATGGGATTTCGCTCGTCATCACCTCGCGCATGGACAACGGCGTGATCTTCGGTGATGGCATCGAGGCCGACTACCTACGTTTTGATTGGGGTGTGCGAGCCCGGATCCACCTTGCCGAGCAGCGCCTGCGACTCGCTTAGCGATCTTGTGGAGTCAGGGCCCGGCGCTCAGCGGAATGTCACCGAAAGAACTGGACGCGCGCTCTGGCTTGAGTGACTCGCGGACGCGAAGGCGACGTTGTCTGCGACGCCGTCGTTATCGTCGTCTACGGCGAAGTTGAGGCGGACCTGTGTGCGACCGGGCCCGAGGTTTATGGCGAGCAGTCCAGCGGCGTTGAGTGCTGCTGTCGTCGACTGTCCCACGGCGGGCACACTCACGAGCGGAATGCCGCTGGCAGCCGTGGCCGGCGCCTGAAAGTCGGTCGCTTGCAAGATGCGATTGCCGCTGAAAGCGCCGCGTTGTACGTCGGCACGCAAGCCACCGAGCGATGATACCGCGCCGCTGCCGCCGACTCGCGTGAGCCTCAACGTTGCCGAGACGATGGTAGCGTTGTCCGGCAGCGCCGACGTATCGAAGGAGAGGATGCTACGCAGCTGACGCCGGACTGCCGTGTCTCCAACCAGCAGGGTCGCAGCTGCTGCGTCGAGGGCACCCCCGGTGTTGCTGGTCTCCGAAAGCTCCTCGACCCAGCCGTCGTCCGCGGCAATGCCCGCAAACTCGAGCGCGCTGGTTTGCGGATTGCTGTCGAAGATTCCTTGAATGAAATCCCATGAAACCTGGCCCACGGTGGTGCTGCTGCCGGGCGGATCTGCGGAGTTGAGGATGGTGAGCAAATCGTGATCCGCCGGGGTATCGATGAAGGACGGCGAGATTCCGTTTGCGACGAGGTGGTCTCGGAACGTGAGGTTGGGTTGGGTGAGGTTGCCGACCACCTGGCGGTACGGAACGCTCGATTGAAGGATCGCAGCGTTCTGTGAGACCCAGAAGTATGGCGAGAATTCGTTGAAGTAGTTCTCGTCGTTGTTGAAGTGCAAAAGCGCCAGATCCGCGTGGCGGCGCACAAGTTCGGTCCACGTGAACAAAGCGCCGTCGTACAGTACGGCGGCCCCGAAGACGTCGGGAAACTTGGCGGCGAACTTGGCAGCGCCGAAGCCACCCATCGAGAACCCCTGCACGATGCGGTGACCACGATCTGCGATGGTTCGGAAATTCGCGTCCACGTGCGGAATGATGGCTTCCATGATGTCCGATTCGGCGGGTGCCTGGCCGCTGAAGGTATCCGCCCAGAAGCTGTTTCCGTATCCATCGGGAAAAACGATGATCACCGGCTCGACTAATCCGAGCTGTACCGCATTTTCGTGACTGGCAGGCACGGAGCCGATTTGCCCAGGACCGTTGTGCGCGCCGTTGATTCCGTGCAAGTGATAAACGACTGGAAAACGTGCGCTGCTGTTGGTGTCGTGTTCGGCCGGAAGATAGACCGTGAACGAGATGGAACTGCCGTCTGCGCCCGGGATGGTAACGGGCGAGATCACTCTACCGGCGAGCTGGCTCTGAGCGCCGGCGGAGCTGGCGAAACCAAACAGTGCGAGGGCGGCGGAAGCGCCGAGCAGTCGTGTGAAGCGCGGCGAACGGATCGAGTTTTTCATGGCAATTGGTCGCTCCTGGATCATGAGTAAGCTTTGGTGAATCACAACGCGAAGCGGCTGCTCGCAAGCGCGTTGATAGCAGATCCTGAGCAAGCGGCGTGCCCTAGCGCGTTCGCGAGCCTTTGCGCGAAACCCGAGTGCGGAGTTCGGGTGCAGTGAGTGCGACGATACCCAACTGAGCTGCGTAGTACCCAGCGCCTCTTGCGCAGCATATGATTCGAGACTTATCGAAGTGGCGAGTGACCGGGCCGAAAAGCACGCCGGCGAATTACTCGGTCCAGCCTTTGCACAGCGGCCTCGCACCGTTGGTTCAAGACCTACGGCAACCAGGAGAAATGCATGAGACTCAGGGAACGACGAACGTTACTAAGCGTCATGACTTGGCTAGTTCCGATGGGAATAGCGGGTTGCGGTGGCGCGGATATGGAAACGGCTGACTCGAGCGCTGTTCCGCTCGATGAGGTTGGCGTAGAGGCCTCGAAAAACGACGCAGTAGTGGGTCCGCGCGCACAGGTGCTGTTCGAGTCGATTCGCGAAGAGGACGAACACGGCTTGGTGGTGGACCAGCGAGTGCGCGGCGAGCTCCAGCCCGAGAGCCTCGAATCGGTGGCGCGCCCACTCTCCGCGGCGTTGAACGGACGCGAGCTCGTCGAAGACGCGTGGGCGAAGAGTGATGCAACTGGTCGCGTGACACACGGCTACCGCGTCATGCAAAACGAACGAAAGCCGGTCTCGGAGGCAGCGCAGCGAACTCGCGACGTACGCGTGGGCCCCGCGCTCGCCGATCGGCTTCAGCGCCAGACCGGTGGCACCGTCACGGTGGTGATGCAAGCCAAGGATTTCCCGGCTTGGAACATCCCGCAGCGAGTGGCTCCGTTTGCAACCAGCATGAACGGGGTGTTGCAGAGAACGCAAGCTCGCGAACAGGCGTTCGACGCGCGCAGAAGCCTTGGTGAAGCGGTATTTGCTCCGATTCGAAATCGCATCGCCTCGATGGGAGGCAGGGCCGTGGCTCAGGGCCGCACCAGCAACTGGTTGACAGCCGAGCTGCCCGTGAGCGCGGTCCAAACACTGGTTTCCTCCGGCGACATCGAGAACATCGACCTCGTGGATGCAGCCGAAGGTGGGCCACACATGTCGCTGGGCTCGATTCGGCAAAGCGCGCGGCTCGACGCAGACCGCTTCTTGAGCAACGGCTACACGGGCGAGCGCGCGAACCCAGATCGGCACAGTCACGGCGACATCGTCGTCGGAGTGATCGAGATTGATAGCTTCGACGATGAAGCATGCTTCTTGGCTGACGGGGCCAGCTGCACCGGCACGAGCCGCCTTCGCGAGCGATACAACTGCGACGACGCGGACGGCGACGGTAACTATTGCGAAGCGATCACGAACTTTACGAGTACGGACGCAAGCCACGGCACCGTGGTGAGCTCAATCATCGGCGCTGATAATCGCCCGAACCGCGCCGGCATTGATCCGCCAACCACCCTGCAGAACGACAGCACCGGCATTGCTCCCGAAGTGAGCATGATCTTCTTCGGGAACGTGCCAAACTCGTCGAACTTCACGGCTTTCGGGCTCGCCGACGCTTTCGATGATGCAGTGGATCGCGGCGTGGATATCACCAACTCCTCGTGGGGTTGGGATTCGGGGCCTTGTACCCAAACGGCTACTCAGCCTCACGATATCGAGCTCGAAGACGCGTTCGATGATGGCGTTCTGAACGTGGTTTCGGCCGGCAATCCCAACGTTCCCGGGGGAACGACGTTGCCAGCTTGCAACATGCGCTCTCCAGCAGACCTTCCTAAGTCGTTGTCGGTCAATTCGCTCGCCGCGTCGGCCTCGGCATGTTCTTCGAACTACAACTCTTGTCTCCTCGACCAAGATTCCTCCGCAACGGGCGGGCTCGATGCTCGAGTCGGCAGCAGTACCTTCAGCCGAACCATCGCCGGTGTGGACCTGGTAGCACCCAACGACTTCACGCATGCAACGTTCCCGGGCAACGTCGTTAGCACCGGGACCGTCTCCGGCACGAGCGTTGCGTCGCCCGTTGTTGCGGGCGCGGCAGCCCTCGTCAAAGACTGGCAACTCGCAGCAGGCAATACATGGATCAATAGCCCAGGCCGACTACACACCATGATGCTCGCGATGGGTGATCGTCATCGCGCCAGTTGGGGCGGAGCCTCGACCAGCCAGGGCACCTCGGGCTCCGATCCGCTTTGGGGCTTGGGCAAGCTGAGATTGCGATTGTTTGCGTCGGGCGGCGGTCTGGGTGCCGCAGCTTACAACATGCACACGGTCACGCTGACCGCGTCGAGCCCGGACCACGTATACGTTCCGTTTGATGCACCGATTGCAACCGGCAGCGAGGTCGTAAAGTGCGTGATGATGCAGGACGAAGACATGTCCGGCAAAAACACCATTAGCCGGATTGAACTCGAAATGCGGCTTCGTCAGCCAGTCAACGGCAGCTGTGCGAGTATGGGCGCCGTGACGGCGACGCGCATCGACTCGCGCATCGACTACACGAAAATGGGTGCCATTGAACCGGAACAGGCCGCGATCGGTGATCGCTGCTTGGAGGTGACTCTGGACGGGATCAGCATCGACTCGGGCGGAATCACAACTCATACGATGTGCTATTACGCCGACAGAGACGACGATCAGTAGCTCACGTCGTCGCGCGAGGTGGAGCGGAGTTTACTGCTCCGCTCTGCCTTCGCGCGGCTGCGAGTGACTTCGAAATTTCAATAGAAGCGTTCCACGAAACGAGGACGAGCCGATGAACCTGCATCGATTGATTCGACTCGGCGCGCTGGCAGCAGTAGCTGCGCCCGGTCTGTTTGCCTACTTCGCGTTCTACAAGTCGCAGACTCCGAGCGCCGAAGCCGCCGCCGCCCACACGGAAACGCGAATGGCCGTCGCGCCGGTCAGCAGCGCATCCGCAGCGCCAAAGCCCCGAGCGCAGAGCCTGCTCGATACGGCAGACGCGAGCTGCATCATTGCTCAGGTCGCCGAAGTGCCGATTCGAATCGACGATGCACGCCAGCTGCGAGCGCTCGTCAATCCACCACCCAGCGGCGACGCCGCGCTCGGACTGGCGCTCGACGTTGCCGTAGCCCACATCATGCAGCTTGGCTACATCGCGCCGTCATCGGCCAAGCGACGTCTCGCAGTCTATCGCGACGTCGTTCAGGCTTTGCGCGCGAATGAGCCGTCGCAGTCGGCGGCCGCCTTGGAGGCTGTGGCTCGACAATTTGCGGCAGCCGAGCGCGCCGCCAACGTTCAGCCCGGACCCTGCTACCCGACTGAGCCCAGGATGGTTCGCGCAGCGACCGATCTGCGTCCGGTGACGGTACCGCGCGCTGTGCAGCGCGAATGGGCTGTGCTGCGGCAGAAGAACGCTAGGTCACCCCTGTTCTTGGTGGAGCACACGTTCCAGCCCAACTCTCGAGCAGCCGATGCGACAGATCCGCCCAGCTCGAGCGTTGCTGCGAAAGGCGTGAAGAGAGATCTCGGTCTCGTTGCGCTGGATGGGTTGGAGTTGGATTTGGCGCGCGCACTGCAGGATCAGCAAGCCGGAGATATGGTTGGCCCCATCACCACGGCTACCGGAGTCCACCTGCTCCGTGTGAAGCGCCGCATCGAGCGTGGAGCGCTTCCCGAAGAGCTTCAGCAGGCCTGGCTTCCTTCCAAAGAGCGCTCGCTCGAACACCGCAGCAGGCCGCGATCGCAGCCCTCGTCTCGAGCTGCTGAGTTGTCTCGTACTCAACCCGAGTTGGCGGGTGCTCGCTCGAACACGCTCGAAGCTCGCGCATTACGCTGATTGACGCTGGCACAACATCTGCTTTTCAGATGGGGATGAGCGTCCTTTTGGGCGCCGAAGAGGGAAATTACATGTCGACTAAGTCCATCAAGTTGAGCACCCGCCTTTCAAACAGCACCTCCGCGTGGCGTCTGCTCTACACGCTGACACTACTCGGTGCCGCAGCCTGCGCATCAGCTGCCGATAGCGAAAGCACGCCGCAGGAGGACGTTGGGAGAGTGGAGTCGCCGCTTACGACTAGCAGTGGTCCCACCGACACTTGGCGCGTCACGTCGCAGTTTATCTCGCGCCAAACTTTGATCGACGTGCTCACCGCTCTCGATGACCAGAATACTCCGATCGACGCCATGGCTACTGCGCCCAACGGCTCCTGGGTCATCGTGTCGGGCGGTGCGCGCTGGTACTCCGATAGCTTTCCTTCCGCAGCCCGTACAGCCATTGAAGGCTACATCACCGGCGGTCAACGCATCGTAGCCGTTGATTTCAATTCAGCCAGCGGCTGGGTCGTCGTGACCAGCACCACGCAGAGCTATGGCGGCAGCGTGCCGCAGAGCGTGCGCGACAAGATCAGCGAGTATCGCACCAATCGTAGGACCATCGAGGACGTGGACATCACCACGACCGGCTACGTCGTGGTGGGCTCGGGCAGCCTCGTCAGCTACAGCTCTATCGACAATGATTTGGCGAGCGTATTTGCCGACCGCCTCGTATCGAAGCGCAAAGTTCGGCAGGTGGACATCGGCTTCGACGGCCGCTGGGCAGTCGTTTCCGATCAAGCTCCCGCCACCGAAGGCGCTTCCAGCCAGTTCACGGAGCGTCTCGAAACGATGGCTCGCGAAGGTTGGGTGCCTTCTCGATTCATGTTCGGCTTGAGCGACAACTACGTCGTCTACAGTCACGGTCGCCCGCAACCGAGTGCCACATCTCCGATCGAAGCCATCGAGTACGACGTCGGCGGCCGCAACATCTGGCAAGCCATGCAGGAGGCGAACGTGCCCGGTTTGAGCCTCGCCATCGTCGACGGCAACCAAGTGACCTACGCGCGCGGCTATGGGCGGCGCCGCGCCGACGAACCGCGCGCAGTGCTCACCAGCACTCGCTTCGATCTCGCCTCGTTGTCCAAGTACGCGGCCGCGCTCGGCGTCATGCGCGTCGACGAAGACTCGACGGTGAACCTCTCCCTATCGACCGACGCGCGCAGCGTTGCATTGAACCAAACGCCGTTCAACGCGCTCTACGCATGGAAGCTCGCTATGGAGTCCGATCCGGCCGCCTACGGTTGGCCCGACGCCGTACCGCTGCCGAGCGGCCTCACGCTGCGACGGCTGCTGAGTCACACCGCCAGCATGCAACCGCACTCCACCACTGGGATCCCCGTTTCGTATTGGCGCACCCCTTCGCTATCGCAATTGTTGCTCGGCTTCGATTGCCTGAGTTCATCCGGTTGCGGCTACTACGGGTCACGCACCGTCTGGTATGACCCTGCGCTGGGCGCGCCGGGCACCAGCAGCGATTATTCGGGCGGAGGCTTTCTCGTCGCTCAGGCCGTGGCCGAAGAGCGCACACAAATGGAATTCGAACAACTCATGCAAGCGCGCGTGTTCACGCCACTCGGGCTCAACGATTTGGTCTACGTCACATCGCCTCCATCGAGCAGCCTGGAGGCAACCCTTGCGGTGCAACACGACAGCGCGCCGCGGGAGCGCTCGATTTACCCCTGGGCTTCCGGCGGAGGCCTTTACGGAAGTGCACGCGACTACGCTCGCATCCTGATCCCACTCTTAAATCAGGGTCGAAGTGACATCGATACCCAGTTTCTGAGCGCCGCATCCACCTCCCAAATGCTCACCGACCAAGGGGGAGATTCTGACGACAACTACGGCCTCGGTCTCGGCCTCGACCGCTCAGCCGTTACCGAAACCAGCGGCACATTCTCTCACAACGGATCCCATGGCGGGCGTGCATACTCCTACATGGAAGGACGCCCGAATCGCAATCAAGCCCTCGTCGTCATCGTCAACACGGAGAGTGATGCTGCGAGGCAGCTCGTTAGTCAAATCATCACCTCCTACCGCTGCGCCTACGGAATCACGAGCTGCTAGCCAGGCGAATGCCAGGCGCGAGCGACGGGGCAGGGAGTTGCGGCCGAGCTGACGAGCGAATTTGAACTTGAATCGCACCTTGCGGTCGGTTTAGGTTCCGCCGGATGAGCAGAAATCGGATTGCCATGCGCACGGTCCTCGCGTTGGGTCTAGGTGCTGCAGCTAGTCTCGGTTGTTCGAAGGATGCGACGAACCAGCTCGCGTCAAAACGCAACGCTTTGAGGCCAACGCTATCTGCTCCATTCTATTTGGAAGATCTAGAGCTCGTGCCTGCGGATCAGGCTGGCAACCTGAGTCACGGTGTTTCGTTCGTGTGCGGTACCACTCGGTGCTTGGTGCTGTACACTCTGGCGCTACACAGCACGACGGCGACGTTCGTCAGACGCACGGACGCCCAGGGCGCGATCCTAGACGCGCAGCCGCAGCGGCTTCCCTCGAGGATGGAGATCCTGGGTGCGAGAGGCGACGAATTCTTGTTGATGAGCGATTCGCAGGGCGCGTTCCTGCTCGATGGTTCAGACGGCAGCCTGCGCGACGTGAGCGCATCCATCCCGCCGAACACCTTTGCTGCAACCGGAGCCAATGATCGCTGGCTGATTCAAACAATCGAGGGGGACACGCTTCACGAACGATTGCTTGATGAAAACCTCGCGGCGGTGGGAAACGTCCACGCCGTGACGCCGATATTGACGACGGGAGTGTTGGGTTCTCACGTAGCGGCGGGCGGTGGCTACTTTCTCCTGTACTGGGACGGCGGCGCTGTACGCGTTCGCGCCTCGGATGGAGCTCTGCTGGATACGACGCCGCTCGCATATTCCCGCTACAATCACAACGATCCTCGTGCAACATATAAAGATGGTGTCTTTCAACTCGTGTGGGGCAACGGCCAAGACCTATTCGGCTCGCGCATCCGCGCGAGCGATGGCGTGATTCTGGATCCGGATGACACGTTCAATCAGGTTTCTGGAGCTCGGCTCTTGTGCCATCGCTGCGGCGGAGGTGGGAGCGTCAGCAATTGGCAATTGAACGATGTGGGCGACGACGGCATTCTGGTTACCTGGCTCCAGGCCACCGATACCCTTCTCGAGCATCGACTGGTCGGTGCTCGCGTCGATGTTGCAACCGGTGTCCGTGTCGACAACACTACGAGCGGCGCAGAGTTCAACATCCAGAATGTGGGTGCTGTCGGCTATGAGTTGCGACTGACGGCGGCCCAAGGCTTGCTGTTCACAAGCAATACTGTTTCGGCGGCCACCTATCTCTCGAGCCCTTCACCTGGAGTGGTCGTTGCTCCTGGCAATACGCTCGCGGTTTCGAGCAAGACGCGAAAAGACCTAGCGCTCGCCTATGGTGCATCTCAGTATCTCGCCGTTTGGCGCGTGGACAACAACTTTCATGCGGGTGACAATCTCTACGCAACTCGCGTTGATGCAGTCACTGGCAAGTACCTTGACGCCCCGCCGCTTGCGCTCGGCTACGCCCAAGGCGTTCCCAGCGTGGTGTGGACAGGAGCCGAATTTCTCGTGGCTTCTTTGGATAGTGGTGGCTTTCGCGCGCGCATCGTTCATCCGAACGGCACGCTGGGCAACTTGGTGGGTCCACTCACCATGGCTGCCACGGACCCAGCCGGCTACAGCTCACTGCAAATGATTTCCAATGGCGACAAAGTCCTCGCCGCTTGGATCTATCAAGAGCGCAACTATCGGTATGTCGTTGCGCTCCGTCTGGATGCGAGCGCGCAACCGCTCTCGGGACCGACCATCGTGATGGATCGTCAGCCCGGCGATTTTGCGCTCATGGCCGATACCACGCCCGCACCCAATCGTCGCAGCTTCGTGATCGCCGCGAGCTCGGCTCCCGATAACGAGATTCTCGCCGTGCGCTTGCGCGCCGATTCAGGAGCCGTGATCAGGCCGTGGACGTCTCTCGGTCACGGCTTCCTTCTGCACGGAGGCTCGAACGGTACGTCGCTACTCCTTCAGTACCAGGAAGCGTCCGCCCCCTTTCGGCAAACATTCGGCCTGCTCGACCCCCTCGATGGCACTTGGACGACGGGGCCAAAAGCGTACGACTGGTGGACCGAAAGCTGGCCACTCCAAGCCTGGTTCGATGACCGATCGTTTCAAATTCTCAAGTTCACACATGACTACGAATACAAGGTTTTCCGGCTCGACGGCGCGCTCAACCCGCTCGATCCCACCGCCCCGGCACCGGGAATGCGCGTCACCACACCGAGGCTTGCCATTCCAGACAGCTGCAAACCTGTTGCAGCCTCGAGCGGCTCGGGCCGAAGCCTGCTCATCGATTGCGAACCCGATCCCGACAGATTCGGTATCGCAACTAAAGCACGTTGGCTCGACAACGATGGCGGGCCATCGACTGTCGGCGACGGCGGGGCCGCGGGTGCACCCTCGAGCTCGGGAGGCGAAGCCGGCGACACGGGTGCTACGGGCAATGGCGGTATGAACAGCGGAGGCACAAGTAGCGCCGGTACACACAGTGGCGGCTCCGAAAGCGGTGACTCTGGAGGTAGACGGAACGATGGCGGCGCTGCAACCATGGCTGGAGCAGCAGGCGATGGCGGGGAGCTTGGCACCGCCATGGGTGGCAGTGGTGCAGCTGTTGGCGCCGGTGGTACCAGTGTCAGCGCTGGCGGCAGCGACAGCGGAGGGAAGGACGCGAATCAACAAGCTGGCGGCAGCACAAGCGGTGGGCGTTTCAGCGGCGATGCCGCGGGCGGCACAACAGCCATGGGTGGTGCAACGAACGTCGGGGAACAGCAAGAAGGCGAATCATCAGGTTGCAGTTGCAAGCTCGTGCCGAACGATCGCCGCAACACTCGTATGAGCTTGGCGAGCCTTGCATTGATCGCTCTGGTCGCGCGGCGACGGCGAAGTTCGCGCAGGCCCTAAGCAGCTCATGGCAGTAGCCTAAATGACCAATGTTCGCGCGCGGGATGGCGCGGTAGGAATTCCGACGCACACGAGGGACGCGGGCAACTCAGTACGGGTGCGTCGCGTGTCGCTCGAACACAGCGAGAATTCCATGAAGAAGACCATCGCATCCGGTTTGTTGGCAATCCTCGGGGCAGTGACAGCGTGTGGCGCGCCAGCCTCGAACGCGGAGGAAACGGGCAGCATCGAGCAAGCCGCAACGCACACCTGGACGAAGATCCCCCTGTCGTTTGGCGCGCTGGGGGATCGTCCCGTCGTGGTCCGGAACGCGTGCGGGTTGAACGTTTCTATCGCAACACAATCAACCAGCTCGTGCATACGCGCTACGACGGGTCGAAGTGGCATTCGCAGAACCTGGGAGGGGACTTGACCAGTACGCCCGCCGCGGCGCCGATTTACCAGGAGCAGCCGGGAAGCCCCTGCAGCATCGCCGTCGTGGTTCGGGACATCAACTTCCGCCTACAAACTCGAATTCTGCACAACGGGCAATTCACGAACTATCAGCTCATCCCGAACTCCTACTTTCCGAATCCGGGAAGAGCCACGGGGCCAGCGGTTGTGTCGGGCGGCACCGTCGCAGCTCCGAAGCTGTGGGTGTTCTTACGAATGAGGTTGGTGCCATTCGCTTCGCGGGCACGAACGCTCCGATTCAGAACACCGGTTGGTCCGCCTGGACGACGATAGCGAACGGAGTTGGAACCGACGCCCCAGCGGTCACGTCCACGTTTGGCGGACAGGGGTCGTTCCCCATCCAGGTTGTCGTGCGCGGCACCGACGGCAACGTGTGGGAGACACCCTTCAACTCCAACGGGTTTACCAGTTGGTCGTTGGTCGGTAATCAGGGGCTTTGGGGCGTCTACGGGACTAGCCTCTCAGCGTGGGCCACGGGATGCCAGGGTTCCACGACGCCGACTTACAACCTCGCGATCGCCACCAACGGCGTTCTCGCCATCAATCGTAAGAGCAACAACGTTTGGTCGGGCTGCGTCGGCATTCGCGGCGGGGTGAGCAGCGCACCTGGCATCAGCGCCTACGCGTGCGGCACCTATGACATCGTCGTTCAAGTGGCCAACGATGGCGCTTACTGGTGGGACGGCTACCAGTAGCGAGCATCAGTGGTTCTCGCGCGGGCAGGCCGGGGCCAGCGCTCAGCGCTACTCGCCGTGCGGCTCCGGTGAGAGTTCGCTCACGTCGCTCGCGCGAGGTCCACTTGCCGTGTACGCGACGGGCACTCCCACCAGTTCGCTCACGCGGGCACAGAACGCTTCGGCTGACCCCGTCGCGACATAATGCGGGCGCGCCGCGAACAGCGCTTGGGTGACACGCACCTGCTCCTCGATGCTGCGGGGCAGGGACGGGAGCGTGTCTGCGTAGCGGTCACAAAACTTCGCAGGCAACTCGTCGAGGTGGGTGAGGCAAAGCGCATCGAGGTGTTCGCTGGCGGCGAGCGCGTAACGCAAGAGCGGTACGTCGAAGTAGCCTTTGCGCACTGGGCCTTGCCACGGTCCGCGGCAATTGTGCGGCTCTGTGGTGGTGGCGGTAAGCTCCGCCGCTTCGGTTGGAAATGGGCCGGGCCCATGGCGAACCGCGTAGCTACGCAAGACACCGATGCTACGAATCGTTCCGCTGAAGCCTGCCTCAGCGAGCAGGCGCAAAGCACCGTGCGGTGTGCAGCGGCTGTAAGTCGTGTAGGGGTGAAACCCGAAGTCTTCGTCGAGCAAGACGCCTTGTGCGCCCTCGAAGATGGTCGTGGTCGAAGCGCCGAGAGCTTCGCGATCGTCGAGTAGCTCGGCACGGCGCGCCACGTCGCTCGCGAGCTCGAGCCAGCGATCCACGACCGTTTCATCCTGCAAAATCGCGAATTCTTCGGCTTGTTCCGGCGTGAGCTTGGCCGCACGCCACATAGCGCGCTTCTGCTCTTGTTGAGCTCGCAGCCGCTCCTGAAGGCTTGCTGAGGGCTCGAGCAGATCGCCGAAGCGAACCGTTAAGGCGGGAAAGTGCAGCGAGTCGCTCACCGTGACGCCAACGCCGACGCCGCAGCTTCCATGTCGATCTGCTCCGCGTGCTAGCTCGGTCAAGCGGTTGTGCGCTTGTTGGAACGGCGTGGTGACTCGACACTCGCCATCAATGCTGATTCGCTCGAGAGCGTCTGCGATCCCGCTCTGGGCGAGCACTTCCGCTTCGACAGCCAACGCCGTCGGATGCACCACCACCGCGCGGCTGAGGTGAGTTCGCACGCCGGGCACGAAGCTGCCGCTGCCGAACTGCGAAAACGTGTGATGTCGCCCGTCGGCCGTAACCACGTTGTGGCCCGCTTGAGCTCCGCCGTTGAAACGCACCACCAAACGCGCATCGTGGCGCCGCACCAAGTAGTCGGTGAGCAAGCCTTTCCCCGCGTCGCCAAAGCCGAGATCGACGACGATGAAGGCCTTGCGCGTGCCCGAGCTCACCCGAACAGGCGCTTCCAAAACGACTTGGCCGCTCCATCTGCCGCGTCACCAGGCGCTGCAATGGCCGGAGCCGCCGCGCCAGCCTTTCCGATACTGCCAGCGTAAGGCAACAGCGCGCGTGTGATGGCACCGACCTTGGCGCGATCCAAGCCGACGGCGAGCAGGCGCTCCGCGAAGGCAGGCAAGTCGACGACGGCGCCTTCGGTGAGAGCGACGAGACCCGCGGCAGCCCAACACGTGTGCTCGGGTGACTCCAAACAAATTACGCGATCGCCGAGCAAATCGCGCCAACGCCGTTCGCAGCGCTCGCGCCGATCGAGATCTGGAATCAGAAAGAAGGGCTCAAACGTCTCTTGCAACGTTGCGACCACAGCCTCGACCGGAATGTCTTCGTCCAGCGCGTCGCCAACCAATGCTTCCACTTGATGACGTGACACCGACGGATACGGCAGTTCGTCACCAGTCATGATCACGTAGCCGCGCTTCTTGCGCTTGACCCACGCATCTGTATCGGTGTGCTCCGCGATGAAGTAAAGCGCGAGTTCGTAGCTTTCCGTGTTCTGCCCGCCACCGCCGCCTTCCAGGAAACTGAAAGTGAGCCACTGATCCATCAGCTCGGCCGTGGACTCGAACTGACCGACTTGTAAAGGCGCGCCATCGCACGTCGCATCGCCCACCGCCATGAACAAAATCTGCGGATCGGTGACACCGCTGTCGGTGAGGGCCTTCATGAAATTCGGAAGCTCGCGGCGCGCCAACTGCTCGGGAATGACGCCCATCGAACCCGTCACGTCCAGCGCGAATACGATCGGCAACGTGGCTGGGTGGTCGGCGCTATCGCGCGATTCGCGCGCCCGCACGCCTTTCGGATTCATCAAGGCGTGGCAAGCGGTCTGCTTGAACAGCTTTTGGGTCGGCAGGTTCTGCCGATCCTTGAGCATGGCTTGGTGCGCCGCGTGACTATAACTTCCGTATCCCATTCCAACCTCCGAGCCTGCAGCGTATCACGGCACCTCGAGCTTGACGAAGCGCGGCGCGCCGAAACTTTCGCGCGCCACCTGTGACAGATGTTGCTGCGCCTGCCAGGCATCGCCCGCCCCGGCTCCGCTCGCCAGCTCATTCAAGAACTCCGCGAGCGGATTCGGTACCTGCGGCAGTGCGCTCATCGCCCACAAAAGACAGCGCGCCAGCATCGAGAGATCGTCGCGCGGCGAGACACCCCGGTCGCTCAGCATTTCCTCCGGATAAATCGGTTCGAAGCGCGGATCGATACGCTCGACATGCGTGCCAGCTGTCGCCGCACACGAAAAGCCAACCAGGCGCGCCCCGTGCTCATCAGCATGAATCAAGACATGAGCAGGCAGCACTGCACCGTGCACGAAGCCACTTCGATGCACGAAACTCAATAACTCGAGAACACGCCGCCCAATCCAAACGGCGTGCCGTGGATCGAGCGCGAAACCATGCGCGATCGCCACGCTCTCTAGCGTGTGAACGAAGCCAATCGGCTCGCGAAACACCGCGCTGATCTCGCCCCCCTGCGCGACATACGCAACTCGCTGCGGCAACAAGGTAGTGAAGTAACTTGCGCCTTGCTCGCCGCTATTCGCAAGCGCTGCCAGCACACGTTGCTCGTTCTCGAACAGCTCAGCATCCTCACGCGCGCGCAAGCGTTTGACGACCAAGCGCTCGCTCAATCGAGTGGCGCGCTCTGCCAGAAACACATCGCTGCTATGGCCAGTCGCGAGCCGACCGAGAAAGCGCATCGGCGTCGCCCCCACGAAATGCGCGTCTGCCGCAAACTCGCTGAGATACTCATTCAGACGCTCCCGGTACTCAGCCGCTTTCACGGCGAACCGGTCAACCACAACCTCGCTGCCACAAAACGAGCAGCTCAGGCGTACCAGCGCCGCGCGACGGGGCAGCGGCGCACCGCAGCGTGGGCACTCGAGGACACGCAACTTCACAGCGCGAGCTTAGCGCGATGAAGAACCGCAGCATAGCGCCGCGTTAAGCGAGTGAGAGCGGTGAGAACTGTAATACCCGGAAGGCCACGACGTCAGCTCGTGAGAGAGGAGCATTAGCGATGAAAATTGTGAAACTCGAAGCACGCCAGACAGCATGGGAAATTCGTCCGGGACAGACAATCGCTGGATACGGCTACAACGGGCAGGTACCCGGGCCCGTGATCGAGGCTAGAGCGGGTGAGCCACTCGAGATCCACTTTACGAACCGGCTGCCAGAGCCCACGACCATCCACTGGCATGGCCTGCGTGTCCCAGCCGCGATGGACGGAACGGATGACGTCCAGCCGCTCGTGCAACCAGGAGAGACGTTCGTCTACCGCTTCACCCCGCCGGACGCGGGGACGTTCTGGTACCACCCGCACGCCAACGAGACCGAGCAGCTCGAGAAGGGCCTCTACGGTGCTCTGATTGTGCGTGGTGAAGCCGAACCGATCACCGACCGCGAAAGGATCCTCGTGCTCGACGATCTCAAGCTCGATCGCAATGGCGAGCTCGCGCGTTTCGGCGGCTTGAAAGAGCGTCACGACGGGCGCGAAGGCGATGTTCGGCTCGTGAACGGGCGCGTCGAGCCCGAGCTCGAGATGGCGGCTACTCAGATCGAGCGCTGGCGCATCATCAATGCCTCCAGTGCTCGATACGTGCGGCTGTCCATCGGAGGACGCCCCTTCCGCATCATCGGGACGGATGGCGGCCTGGTTGAGCAACCCGTGACCGTGACCGAGGCGCTACTACCGGCCGCTGACCGGTTGGACATTCTGGTCGGCCCCTTCGAGGAGGGCCAGAAGCTCGACGTGCAGGCCTTGCGCTACAACCGCATGACGATCGGACGACGCGGAACGGAGTCCTTTGCCACGCTGCGCGTGGGCCCGCCGCAACCTTCCGTCGCGGTCATTCCCAGCTCACTCCGAGACATTCCGGCACTGGCCCCCACGGACGCAGTACCGAACCGCACAGTCAAGATGAGCGTCGGGCTGAGCCTGCGCCGCGGAATGGACTTCCTGGTGAACGGCGAGCGACACCATCAGGATCAGCCGGTACGCGTCGGGGAGCTCCAGGTCTGGGACATCGTGAACAGTTCATTAATGGACCACCCCTTCCACCTGCACGGCTTCTTCTTTCAGGTGCTATCCGTCAACGGACAGCCGCCCGCGTTCCGCTCTTGGGAAGACGTCGTCAACTTGCCGCCGCGCAGCACAACTCGTATCGCGTGGATGCCCGACGAGCGCCCCGGCAGCTGGATGTATCACTGCCACATCCTCGAGCACCACGAAGCCGGAATGATGGGGCACTTCGAAGTCGTGCAAGAAAACTCGACGATGCGGCCGACCGCGCATCGTCATATGCAACATCACGAACACCACCACTAGGGCGGGAGGAGGGAATTCGAGCCGGAGCGCGAAGACTCGCTGTTCACGAGCCTTTGACTCCGGCGCGAACCGAACCCGCTACGGGAGAAGTTCTCGCAGACGTCCTAGAGCAGCGCGCCCGAAGGGACTCGAACCCCTGACCAGTGGATTAGAAATCCACCGCTCTATCCAACTGAGCTACGGGCGCTTGGGTGAAGATTGTAGCGTAAAGTGAGCTAGTTCGCTGGTTTGGGTTGCCTGCGAGGTTATGCAGGCGCTCGCTGCGTAGCGCGCTCCCGTAGGGGGGGTCAAGGGTCTCGCGTTTTCGCTGTGTCCTCGTGGGGTCAGCGGAGCTAGATCAGGTGAATGTACGCGCTGTTGCTGGAGGTGGAGGTGACTGCGGAGGGCGATGCGGCTTTTGTGCACGCAACGCGTTTGTATCGGCGATCGACACGAGCCGAGGTGGGAAATTTGCGGCTGGAGTTTTTGCGGCGTCAGGAGCAGCCGAGTGCGTTTTACGTGTATGAGCTCTATCGAGATCGCGCAGCGTATGAGCTTCACATGCGCGCCGAGCACACGCAGCGCTGGTTCGAAGCGTGCGCCGGGCTGACGTGCGAGATGAAGACGACGATGTTGTTGCCCGAAGGCGTAGACGCCCGACCACCGCCGTTGTCGCAAGCGGCGCGGCCCGCTTTGGAGAGTTCCGCATGGTGGCCAAGTGGATCCGACGAAGCGAATGCACGGCGGAGTGCGCAGGTCCGAAGAAGTGGTGGCGTTGGAGACGGGGGCGTTGATCGGGTGCGAGAACGCGAACGGGTGCGAGGAGCCGAGCGCGAAGTGGGTGAGCAGCGTTTGCCTCGAGTGAAGGTGGTGTTGGAGAGTTTGGAGTTTGCGGCGGCGCACGCGGGTTTCTTGCAGAGCACCCCAGATGCTTGCTTTTTGGTGGGGATGTACGCGTGGTGTGGGAGGGGATTGGAGCCTGCCGCGCGGGCGGTGTATCGGCGCGCACTCCGCGAATCGAGGCCGTGCAAGCTAGGGCCACGCGAGTTGCTGTTCGACGTGCCGTTGATTCTGTATGGGCTACCGTTGCGGGTGGGCGTGTTGATGTTGGCGTTGGAGGAGAACGGCGGGCGCGACGTTGCGACCGTATATCGCGAGATGGCCGATCCACAGGCGTTCAGGTTGTGGGCGAAGAGCGAGGGCGTACCGAATCCGCTGGTGTTGGCGGATTGGTTTTCTCCTGAACGAATGAATCCTGAGGCCGTCGAGGTGCTGCAGAATCACGTGCCAATGAGCGAGGTGTTGGAGACGGACACCTGGGTTGGTGCCGCATCCGCGCAGTTCGCGTTCGCGGAGATTGGCGACACGCGAGTGGCGCGTCTGCACGTGATCTCCGACGACGACCGCAATGATTGGCTCGCGCAGATCAGCGCGCAGCTCTATCATTGAAGGGCCGGAGGGCCGAAGGTTCGCGCTGGTGCGTGAAGCGCGCGGCGAGTCGGAAAAGAACAAAAAAAGAAATAGCGTGAGCCGAATCTGGCACAGGCCTGCACCTTGGTAGGGCAACGGCCGGTGTGTGTCTGGCTAGATTGGTTCTGGCGCGATGATGGAAGTGCGACGAATTCACGCTGATCAGAGGCAAGTCGCCGGGCAGAGAGCAGCGGGTTGCCGCCATGCAGGGCAAGCGGCGGGGGGGAGCGGCGGTGACGCGGGGGACTGGGGGGGAATTCTCGACAGCGCTTTGACGCTGATGGTCCGTCGCGTACACGGGTTCGCGAATTGGCCTATTGGAAGCGGTTGCTCAACGTCGGACTGCTCAGGGCGTTTCGGTCCTGGAGGTGCCCACACTCATTGACGGCGTGAATGGTGGCTGTTCGGCGTCTGAACGTTACAGGGGAACGAAGATTGTAGGGCAGCCGAACTCCACTGTGATGCTGCGTGCGCCCACCCGCTCGAGCTCGGCGCAACTAGCACCTTTGATTCGAACCGTTGGAGGTGTGGTTGAATGATCGAGCTCCCAGCCATCATCTCCGGATTTGGGGACGACGGTTCCGTCGAGGTAGACGTTGACCTGGTTTTCGTCTGGTGGAGCGCTCTTGAGTTGTAACTCGCAGGTCTTGATCAGATTGAGAGTGAGTGCTCCCAGCGCATCGCTCAAGCTCTTGGGATCGTCGACTTTGAAGTATTTCGGTGAACGCGTGCTCGCGGCGGCGCCACCTTTTTCGGCGAGCGCATCGAGGACCTCGGCGTACGGCTCACTTCCCGGAATGCCAACCACGATGGTGGTGATGCCAGCAGCGTGAAGCCGCTCGACTTCTGCGATCACGCGTTCGGCATCCAAGCAGCCGGTGGGCTGTCCGCTGCAGCAATTGAAGGGCGCACTTTCTCCGCACAGTTGCGGCTTGTCGTAGGTCTGCGTGCAGAGCGCGCGAGCCGCGGGAGTGTCCGCGCCGCATTCGAGTGTGTCGTTGCAATTGGGCCCGCCATCGAGCGCGAGCAGCACGTACTTGTTGCCTTCCAACGCGGCGCCGGCGCCGGAAGAAAAGTAGCTGCGTGCGAGCGCTAACGCGTCTGCCGTCGGCGTCGATCCGGTTGGAACCGAACCGTCGAGCTTCTGCTCAATCTGCTGTATCGTCGGGTCGTCGCTACCTACCGGGACCGTAAGCTCGCCCGAAGTTGGCAACGCGCAACCCGCGTTGGAGGAGCCCGTCGGCGGGTCCGGAAAGAACTGCAGCCCGACGCCCATTCTGCCACGAACGCCCTCAAGCGCCTGCTTCAGGGCGCTCACCATGGCTTCCCACTTCGAGGTGGTAAAGCCAGCCGGGACGGCCTCCATGCTCTGCGAACGATCGATCACGAACAGGAGATTCGCCGGCACTGGCTCCGCGTCGATCGCGTCGCCGCCGCAGAGTCCACCTTCGCCGCCCTGCCCGTTGCCTCCGGAAGTACCGACGCGACCGCCGAAAGCAATGTTCGGAGCGCCGCCAGCCGCCGATTTTCCGCCGCTGCTGCTGCCGCCCTGATTGATCGTCGTGCCGTCTTTGCTCGAGCTCCCGCAACCCGGAGCAAGACACGTGAAGGTGGCTAAGGCGCACACAGCCGGGACCGCGAGAAGCTTGGAGAACACGCGATTTTTCATCGGAGATCGAAGTGCGAAGAGGTTTCGACGAGCAGCTTATGTAGCGACGGCTCGATCCATCAGCCCGGCGGGATCAAGCATTTGCCGAGGTAGCAGGTCACCCCAAGAGCAGTGTTGCAGCAGTCGGGCGTCGAGCTGCAGCCCTGGCCGTAAACAGCGCACGCTGTGGGCGCTCCACCAGTTCCCGCGCTGCCGGCCACGCTCGTGCCGCCGCCTGCACCCGTGATACTACCGCCCGCACCGGAGGTATCGCCGCCCGCGCCCGTGGCGCCGCCGCTTCCGGTGCCACCTGTTCCCGAATCGGGAGGCGTGCCACACGTACCGAAGATCTCGCCTGCGCGGATCATGCACGAGGCGCCGCGGCAGCAATCCGCATTGCTCGTGCAACCGCTTCCCGCGGCGACACAAGGTGTTGTGCCGCCGGAGTCCATGCATTTCAAGCGATTGCCATCGGACGGATCTGGCACACACGGGAGCGCTACTGAATTTGGATCATTGGGATCGCGACAGCAGTCCGCAGAGCTCGAGCAGTAGCCGCCATTCGGTCGACAGGTTTTGAGGCCGTTGCAACGCGGAATCAGGAGCTCGTCGAACTCACACTCGCCCTTCTTCCATTCCGAATTCGCCGGCTGGTTATTGGTTGGGCAGCAATTCGATGGCAACGAAGTGGAGGACCCGCACGTGCCACCGCTCAGCTGACACACGTCGCCTTGTGGAGTGCACTGCTGTGACTTGCAACGGCCGTATTCAGCGCCGACGGCCTTCTCGCAGGTGACCGCGCTTTCTTGAGCGCCAGGCAGCCCGGTGCTTGGATCGCCGCCGCAGCAGTCCTGCGCCGTCTTGCAGAGTTCGCCCGCCGGCCGACAACCACTCGGTGGCTGACAAATGAACACGCCTCGCGGACCGGGAGCACAAGCGCGACTGCAGCAGGTGCCGCAGTCATTGCAAATCATGCCCGCCGCACCATCTGTGCAGCGCGCTGGTCCCACGGCTTGGACTCCGCAATAGCCGTACGCCGCGCCGGTGGCTTTGAGACACGTGCCGCTGCAGCAGTCGCTGGAAGCACTGCACACGTCGTAGAGCTGCACGCAAAAAGACGAACCGATGTCGCACTGCCCGGCTTCGTTGCAGAGGCCTGAGCAACACTGGGTGTTGCTGGTGCAAGGATTGCCACTGGAGCGGCAGGTCGAAGCGCCGGTGTTGATGTCTTGGCACTTGCCGTCCGAGCCACACACGGAGCTGCAGCAAGAGCTGCCTTGCTGGCACGCCGCGCCGTCTGGCACGCAGGCTGTCACGCTGCACGCTCCGTCCACGCAGTTCGCGGTACAGCAATCCGTGTTCTCGCGGCACGGATCACCAGCCAAAGTGCATTGAGTCGTGCTCTTCAAGCACGTGTGGGTGCTAAGGTCACAGCTTCCGGAGCAGCAATCGGAAGCCTGCTGGCAAGAATCACCGGAAGGCGCGCATTGCGAGCCGTTGCCGCCAGCTCCGGCAGCTCCGCCTTCAGTGGAGGTCGAGCCGCCGGAAGTGCTGCCAGCATTGCCGCCAGCGTGCATCCCGGCTTCGCTCGTCGCGCCGCCTTCGTCGCTGCCGCCTGCGTTGGAGCCCGCCTCTGGCGCGCCGCCTGCGCTCGCGCCCGCCTGACCTCCCTTGGAACCGCCAGCACCCGTGTTGCCACTCGAGCTGCCGCCTTTGGCGAAGTTGCCGCCGTTGTTGCTCTTGCCGCCGTACCCGCCCGAACCGGTACTTCCCGATCCACCGCAGGCAGCAACCAACAAGAATGTCCCGATGACACTGAGTGCGAACCCGCGCGCTGTGCGTCGACTTCGCCTCGCTATCGAGCCGCGTGGCGCCTTTGTTTCCGGCCCGGAAATCCGAACCTCGGAGTCTCGTGACAATTCCCCACTTGCTTTGGTCATGACTCGCGGTGCGCAAAACGGCACGCGAAACCACAACTAAACCCCCGTCGGCGATCGAGCATCAATTTCTGTAGTTGTTCGTGCGCTAGGCACCCATACGCTAACGATTCTCGACCGCCGACACCCTTCGACGTCTCAGCTTCGCCAATGCACCGGAAAGGTGCGCTGGTAACCGGGAAGCGCTTCGATGCGATCGAGCCAACGTCGAACATGCGGAACCGTTTCCGCCAGTGGATGGAGACCAAGGCGCCCCATCAACTCGCCTGCGCGCTCACTCGCCCGCTGTGTGAGGCGAACCTCGGGGAACGCAACACAGTCGGCCGCCGTGATGCGTTCCCCGCATAGGAATGCAGATTCTGCGAGCCGAGCGTCCAGGCGCTGGAGCTCATTCAACAGCTTTCGTGCTGCCTCGAGCAGACTTTCGGTCGGCTCAGTCGCGCCTTTGAATATCGGTCCCACCACCGCACTGCTGGCTGGGTGAAGATCGTAGTCGGCGCTCATGAGTTGTTCCCAGACCCGTGCTGTTTCGACGATAGACGTCCCGAACAACGGCGGCTCGGGATGGGCGCGCTCGAGATACGCGAGAATCGCGACTGATTCAGTCAACACGAACTGATCGCGGACGAGCACCGGCGTGCGTCCACGGTCATTGAGCGCCAAAAAACCGGGCTCCTTCTGCTCCTTTCGCGAAGCGTCGAGGATGCGCGGCTGGAACGAGAGACCCTTGGCGACCAACGCCAGTGCAACGCGCCAGGGCCGCGGCGCGCCGCTGATGGTGTAGAGCTCGTAGGTCATCGACATGCCTTCTGCATGGCAGCTTTCATGCGTTCCAGGACCATCGGCTTGGCCTCGGCGGGCAGTCCCGGTGGCACGACGAACGTGCACAGCGGCCGCATCGGTTCGCCGAGCACGCCATCCGTGCTGGTTTGCTCGGGTGTCCACTCGCGCAACAGCACGCGCGTGTCGATGATTTGATAGGCCTCGTGAAGTGCGGAGGTGACTTCCTTGACGAGAAGGCGACGTTTCTTGGTCCGTAGGCCGGTGGGGAGATCGATGTGTGCAACAGGCATTGTCGTTCCTTTCACCCCTAAAACGATCGAGCGTGCCGCGATGGTGCGCGACCGCGTATCATTTCAGACCGCTCGATCGTCTTAACGACATGGTTGAGTCTGCCTTCTTCGAACAACTTCGGCCCGAGCTACACCGGTACTGCGCCCGGCTGACTGGCTCCGTGATCGAGGGTGAAGATCTCGTGCAAGAGACGCTCGTGGAGATCTTGAGGTCGGCGCCGAATGAAGAACCGGCGCGACTCCGTGCGTGGGCGTTTCGCACCGCTCACAACCGAGCGGTGGACAAGTGGCGCAGCTACGAACACCGCATGCGCGAACCCCTCGAAGCCGCGCTCGACCAAGCGGGCGGGAACGGGGCCGACGACGCGCTCGCGCAGCACGAAGCGGTGCACGCAGCGCTGTCGCGCTTCGTCGCACTTCCTCCCTTGCAGCGCAGCTCGGTCATCCTAAAAGACGTGCTCGATCTGACACTCGAGGAAATCGCGTCGCTACTCGCGACTAGTGTGCCGGCAGTTCAGGCAGCACTCCACCGCGGGCGGCGTGGCCTCCTCGTTGCTGCCGAGTTGCCCGATCCGTCACCCTCGCCCTTACTCGCGCGCTACGCCAAACTGTTCGCTGCGCGCGACTGGGACGCGTTGCGCGCGCTACTGGCCGAGGACGTGCGGCTGGACGTGGTGGGTCGCTTCTCGAAACGCGGGCGTGACCACGTCGGCGACTACTTCGGTCGTTATGCGGACATAGCGAATTGGACCGCCGAACTCGTGCTCCTCGATGCTCACGTGGTGCTCTTCGTAACTCGCGGCAATGGTGAACGGCACCCGATTGCGCTCGTTACTCGAGGCGATAAAATCCTGGAGATCCACGACTATTTCCATGTGCCGTACATCGCCCGGGACGCCGTGACCCACGCTACCACCAGCAGCGTATAATTGCCGAATGTGGAGGTTTGGTTGAGCGAGCGTTTCGGTCGGCGGGAGCTCGGTGGCCTGGCGGCGCTTGCCGTTGGTGCGTTTGTGACGTTGCCTGCGCGCGCCGAGGCCGAGCGTGCGGTGTTGCTCGTGCCGCTCGGCGCCGTCCCGGTGCTCGAGACACGTGTCGTCGAGGCTGCCCTGCGCGCCTTCTACGCGGTGGAAGTGCAGGTGCACGATCGTACTCCTCTGCCACGCAGCGCGTACTATCCGCAACGCGGCCGCTACCGAGCTGAACGTCTGCTGAACGAGCTCGATAGGCTCGGCGCTGGCGCGTTTCGCGTGTTGGGCCTCGCGAGCGTCGATATTTCGACGACGAAGGGAAACATTCAAGATTGGGGGATCTTGGGCCTTGCCACGATTGATGGGCGCGTGGGTGTGCTGTCGAGCTTTCGTTGTCGCCGTGGAGCCAAGGGCGCGGAGCAAATCGCGCATCGGTTAGGAAAAACGGCGGTGCACGAGCTCGGTCACACGTTCGGGCTCGAGCATTGCCCAAACGTGGGGTGCGTGATGGAGGATGGCAAGGGCAGCGTGTTCACGACGGACCGCGAGTACGATTTGTGCGAGGATTGTCGCGCGAAGCTCGCGGGTCCGAATCTGTTGCGGACTCCGCGCGCCGAGCCGCCGTGGCCGAAGCCGGGTTGAAGGCATTCGAGTATTCGAAGCAAACCCGAAACTTCGCGGCCGATTCTGGCCGAAACAGTTGTCATGCGCGTGCTGCGACGGCATAAACCCCAGCGATGGAGAGCATCGCGAGCCCGTACGGCGCGAGTGAGTATCGACGCGACCGCAACGGCTACCCGTCGATCAAATCGCCGAATTTCAAGGCAGGCACGTACGCGTTGGGTTGGTTGCACGCACGTGATCGGCTGGTGCAGGTGACGTTTACGTCGCTGGCCGCGCGCGGGGCATTGATGTCAGTGCTGTCGGAGCATCGGCTGGCGCGGCTCATCGATCGCAGCGTACACACCTTGGGGTTGAACCTCGACGTGAAGGCGCAGGTCGAGGCGTGCGACGACGAGACGCGCGCATTGCTGCAAGCGTACAGCGACGGATTCAATGCGGGAGCTTCCGCGCGCGGCGTGCCGTGGGTGCTGCGGCTGCTCGGAGTCGAGCCGCTGCACTGCACTCCAGAGAGCATCCTGTCGGTGTTTCGCTTCGTGACCTACTTTGGTCTCACGAGCATGCAGGTTTCGAACGAGCTCATCATCGCGGAGCTCGCGGCGCGTGGTGCGCCACGGCGCGTTTTCGAGCGCTTGCTCGGCGAACACGCGCGTGGGCTCGATTTGGAATCGTTGAAGGAGCTTTCGATTCCGACCGAGCTCTCGTTTTTCGGCGACGCGCGCTTGGGTGTGCATCAAGCCGGCTCGAACGCGTTTTGCGTCACTGGCGATCGCTCGACATCGGGCGGTGCACTCCTGATCGGCGAGTTTCACATGGAGTGCGGGCGCTTCCCACCGCTGCTCTACGCCGCACATTTGGCGCTGCCCGACGACTACCTCTCGGGCATGACCATTCCTGGGCTCGCCTGGTTCGCGGCGGGCCGCACGCGACATGTCGGTTGGTCCTACACGTACGCGCACGCCGACAACGTCGACTTCCTGGTGGAGCGCGTGAAAGCCGGCAACTACTGGAACGGCAGCGAATGGGTGCCGCTGCGCCGCCGCGAAGAGCGCGTCCGCGTCAAAAACCGACCTGACGAAACCTGGGTTTTCTACGACAACGACTACGGTCGCCTCCTCGGTGACGGCGGCGGCTCCGAGGAGGGCTTGCGCGCCTGCGTGCGCCTCTCCGGCATTCGCGAAACTTATCGCCCCTTCTGCGCTGCGCGCCGCGTGATCGACTGCCGGAACGTCGACGATCTGATCGAAATCCAGCGCGAACTCCGCAGCGTCTCACTCGAAGCCATCTTGGTCGATCGCCAAGGATCCATCGCCAGCGTCGTCACTGGCCAAATCGACGCGCGCCCAGCGGATTGGACCGGCGCCTATCCCCGCCGCCGCACCGAACCCGGCGTGCCCGGCGTGCTCGCCGAAGATCGCCGTCCCCTCGTAAAAAATCCGCCCTCCCAATCACTCGCTTCCGCAAACCAAGGCGGACACGGCCCGCACCGCGACGGCTGGTGCACCTTTCCGGAACCCCTCTATCGCTTCCAACGCATCGAAACACTGCTCGCCGCGCGCACCCGCCACGACCTCGCTTCGCTCCTCGCCATCTCCTACGACACCTTCGACTCCAGCGCCGAACGCCTACTCCCCGTTTGGCTCCCGCTCCTGCCCGACCACCCCATGCGCGAACGCCTGCGCACCTTCATCAGCGACCAAACCGATCGCACCACCCTCGCGCTCTTCCATACCCTCCACCTCCACCTTTGCCTCGCCCTCGTCGCCGAAGACGTTGGCCCCAACGCCTCCGAATGCTTTCGCGAATGGGCCGGCACCGCCCTCTTCCAAGTCCAACTCGACCGCCTCTTCGCGCTCGAACAACCCCACCTCCTCGACCAAACCCAACTCAAAACCCTCCTCGCGCGCGCCTTCCCCGCCGCCCTCGCCGAATACAAAACCCAAATACACGTCCCCGTTCGCCTACGCTTCCGCCACCTCGTCACCCAAGGCAAAACCCCAGCCTTCCTCGGCTTCGACAGCCCCGAAATCGAACTCCCCGGCAACTGCCTCGCCCCCTTCCAGTGCCGCTCCTCACTCATCGCCGGTGAAACCGTCGTCCACGCCCCCGCCTTCCACCTCGCGTGCGACATGAGCGACGACCACCTCTATTACAACCTCCCCGGCGGAGCCTCCGAATCCCGCTTCGGCCCCGGCTATGGCCAAGGCGTCTCCGATTGGCTCGAAGGACGCCTCGCATGCCTCACCGATTTCGCACGCCCCGACATCGAACGAGCGCAGTAACCTCGCCCCACACCGCACGATCGTAGCAACACGCCACGACATCAAACCAGCGCCGCAACATCAATTCAAATTCGGATTGGGTTGGGGGGCGCCTCACTGCAGCCCACTTGCGCCCCACCGCGCGACCCTGGGCCACACTCGACGGCCGCTCAACCCTGTCCACACGCATTGCGCTCCGCGACGCCGCGCACCGGTTCCTGGCAATCGCGCCGCACAACCGGCCCAATTCTTCACAACTACGCCCGCGCCGACCACAGCTTCGAGCACCGATTTCGCGCACGAACGGCTTCTCGCAGAAACATTCGCGCAGGACCGATTTCGCGCAGGACCGGCTTCGTGCAGAGGCGTTCTCCCGGACCGGCTTCTTGGAGCAGCGGCTTCTCGTAGAGACGTTCGCGCAGGACCGGCTTCTCGCAGAAACGTTCGCGCAGGACCGATTTCGCACAGGACCGGCCTCATGCAGGACCGATTTCGCACAGGACCGGCTTCATGCAGGACCGATTTCGCGTAGGACCGGCTTCATGCAGGACCGATTTCGCGTAGGACCGGCTTCGTGCAGAGGCGTTCTCCCAGGACCGGCTCTCGTAACAAGCGCCTCTCGCAGCACCGGCATTCGCGCAGAGACATTTCACGCGCAGTCGCTTCGGCGCAGCACCGGATCTTTGCAATAGTGTTTGCGGTTCACGCACGACACCATCCACTCGTGTCGGGTACGAGCCGAGCCAACGCGCGACGCAACAGCAGCGCACAGTCTTCCTCGCCGTCGTCACCAAGCTGTTCGAGCGCGCGCGCCGCCTCACGCCGCCCAAATCCCATCGCGCACAGCGCCGAAAGCACTCGTCCGCGGCACACGACTTGCGCGTCGCTGTCCGCATGTGCGCCGCAGTTCGCGTTGCCGTCCCCGTGTGCGCCGCGGTTCGTGTTGCCGTCCCCGTGCGCGCCGCGGTCCCTGTCGCCGTCCGCGCGCGCGCCGCGGTTCGT
>JBMOMJ010000057.1:0-6864 GCA_049324695.1 Myxococcota bacterium | reverse complement strand
GCGGAGCCGCTCGATACGACGCTTCCGCCGCAGAAGGAAGTTGCGGCCGATCGCTGACTCGCTCGTCACGCCGTCCACTTTGAAGCGCTGCGCTCGCCGTCGCTACACGGCGGCGTGAAGCGGATACTTGGTCTGCTCAGCGGCTGCCTTGTCGTCCCGTTGAGTTGTAAGTCCGAGTCGGTCAAAACGCGGCAGGTGGCAAGCGGAACCGCCGTTGCCGCTCCGACCCCGGCGTTGCCCGAAGCGGCCGGCGGTCCGCCCCCAACTTCGCTCCCCATCCCATTGTCGGCCAAACCGAATGTCGCCGACTATTTGGGAACTTGGCGCATCAAACGTTTCGCGAAACTCGACCGAGGATCCATCCACCTGACGGACGCCTACGCGAAGTCGCAACTTGGCAAAACGGCAACGCTATCTATCGGTTCAGCGTCCTTCGACGACAAGTTTCTCTGGCGGGGCGGCAGGCATTGCAACAAACCTTCCTATCGCTGGGCGACCGATGACGAATTTATCGGCCACGGTCACCAAGCCTTGCTCCCACTCGATCATCCCGATAAACGCGGCGACCTTCTCTTCCTGGATGTCGACTGCGACGGTGAGCGGAACACCTTTGGATGTGAGCTCACAGTTCGCGACGAATGTTCCGCATACTACGACGGCTTTGCATTTTTTCTCGCACGGGAGGTCGTTCCCACGAGATAGCGGCACCAACGCCATTTCCTTCGTTTCTCCAGTCAGAACACCTTTCGCGGACTCAGCGTCTTCGTAGCTTTGCCGATGTAGCGATCGGTCCAACTCGGTGAGCGCCGCCGCCCAACTTTGTGTTGAACGCCGACGAAACCCTCGCTTCGCTCGGGCTTTCGCGGGTTAACACTGCTACGTTATCCGGACCTCGCCGCGTGATGCCGTTCGACCAGTTGCCATGTCCCTGACGTCGGTTCGTTCACGAGGAGCTCCACATTCGTCGATCAATTGTTCCGTCTACGGCGGCTCGATCGCCGCGCGAGCTGCTACGACCTTCGCGCATGACCACGCTCCGCGGCATCGATGGTGCTCGGTCTCGTCGCGAAGGAACGGAGTCGTCGCGTTGGAGTTCCAGAAGCGACGGAGAGCGCGACCCGCACCGTTGCTTCAAGCAGGGAAGCGTTTGCCGCCAGACTATGGGAGCCGCGGGCGGGCTCTGCGGCATCGCTCCCCGATCGTTCGTGGACGTCGTGCGGACACGGGTGGCGACGTTTGCCGCTACTCGGTTCAGGGTGTAACCTCTGGGTCTTGGCGCAATCGCTCCCCGTTCCTCCGCCGGGCTTTGACGCTCTGTCAGTCGACGAGAAGATCGACTACGTCGAGTCGTTGTGGGATGCGGTGTTGGACCATTCCGAAGTACCTGTTCCCGACTGGCATCGCGAATTGGTGGAGGAGCGTCTTGAGGCCTACCGTCGTGAGCCCTCCGCCGCTCGCCCGTGGAGCGAGATTCGTGCGGAGCTCCTGCAGAAGTACTCGACCAAGACATAGCCTGTGACCCGCGTTGTCGTTGCTCCCGAGGCTACCGCGGACATCGACTCGGCACTCAAGTGGTATGGTACGCGCGGCTCAGGTCTTTTGCTCCAGTTCATTGACCAGCTCGATCGCACGTTGGCGCGCATCGAAGAGAACCCATTGCAGTTTCCGATTCTCCAAGGCGGCGTTCGGCGCGGTCTGCTTCGGAAGTTTCTTTCAGCGTCTACTTCACAACCGAGCACCCTGATACAGCAGTCGTGTTGGCGATTGTTCACCAACGACGGCATCCGGAGACGTGGAAGCGAGAGCGTTGAGGGTCGGATAACTCGGCGTTGAACCTGACGGCGCGCGAGCTGCAGGCCTCTCGCACGCGAGCGTGGTGATGTACCACGCCCGCGGTTAGCTCGACCGTAGCGTCTCGCTGGTTGGATTGCGCCGCAGGTTAACGCCAGGTACGTTAGCCAGACATGGGGGCGGACGGCAGCCTTACCCAAGATGTGGCGACCTGTTGAGGTGGGGAGCGTCGTTGCCGTCCGGCACCTTTCCTTCAAACCTCCTCGGGGACGTCGTCGCGACGTCCTGGTGTCTATCGGGCAGCCAGTGCAAAAGCCCGGGACGAAATCGCGGGAACCGTGGTGGTGCCCATTCGAGATTTCGGGTCTCGGTAAGCCCAAGGTCTTTTCTGCTGCCGGCGAGGATTCGGTACAGGCGCTGGTTCTAGCACTACGCGCCATCGAGGCTGCCCTGCTGGCGCGAGCCAAGGACGCCGGCGGCACCATCGAGTGGCTCGGCGAACTCGAACGTCCAGTGTTCGCACACACGTTTTTCGTCGAAGCGTACGAAGCTGCGCACCGACGCGATCTATCGAACCAACCAGGCGTTTGAGGGAAGTCTGAAGGAGGCATACCGCGTTCTTGCGGGGCAAGATCCTGAGCGCGTCCGACCGTTCGAGATCGAGAACTACTTTACTCACCACGCAGTCTTGAGGCAGCGCGTCCTGGACCAGCTCTCCATGTATCGCACCGCGTGGCGAAACCCATCCACTCACGACTATAAGCTTGACTTCGACGAGGACGAGGCATTGCTCGCCATTGTAACTGTCTGCGCTTTTGCTGTCGTGCTCTTCGACCAGATCGCCGAACGGCTCAGCTTTGCGCAAGCCCAGGCAATCACTGTCGGCCCGGGTGAGCAGGACGCTTCGACACCTTGCTCGACGGTGTTGCGAATGCGCTCACTAACTTCAGGGCGACACCGGTCGACCACTTTGATGCAACGGAGCCTCGGGAGGTCGAAATTGTCGGTGCACTGGCAGGATATCTTTCAAAGATTCTCCCGGACGCAAGCGTTGAATTGGACGTGCAATTGATCCCGGATCGAGCGTTTCGCGTCGACATCGTTCTGAGACGAGAGTCCCAACTCATTCTAGTCGAAGTGAAGCGAGCTCGTCCCGGAACGATGCAGTTGAAAAACGCATTGAACCAGGTGACCCACTACATGGCTCTCGGCGGCGCAAAAGAGGCCAGAGTCTTCTTCTATTCATCCGACGGCGGCACTTACCAGATAGAGGACCACCGTCGTGTCCAATCGACGGCCGGCGCTGCCCAACCGGGCGTTGCAGCAGACGAAAACCTCGCTTCGCTCGGCTTTCCCAGCTGAACGCTGCTACGTTGGGCAGACCGAGAGAGGGCGGCGTGTTCGCCGGGATTCGTTGCGCTGCGCCTGATCTTGTCCCCGGGATTCCTACTGTGGTAGGAATTTCGCATGGCACAGCCTGCTGCCAAACTTTCCGTAAGCGTCCCCGACGAGCTCGCACGCGCCGTTCGCAAGCGGGTCGGTGCACGCGGTCTGTCCGGCTTTGTTGCTCGGGCTTTGGCCCATGAGCTCGAGCGCGAGGGCGTGCGGACGCTCCTCGCGGAGCTCGAGGAAACTTTAGGGCCTCCCTCGAAAGCTGACCTTGCCCGCGTTCGAAAAGTATGGCCGAAGCGCTGATTCTCGACTCCGAGGCGCTCAACGCGCTTGCCCAACCTCATGAGCGCAAGGTGCTGGCTTCCCGCGCCGCGACTGTTCTGCGCTTCGCGTTCGAGCGGCGCGCCTTGATCCGCGTGCCCGCGCCAGTTCTCGCCGAGGTTTGCCGAGGCACTCGCTTCGACTCGGCCATCAACCACTTGCTCAACAATCCAGGTGTCTGCGTCTTCGATCTCACACGCGCTGTCGCTCAGCAGGCGGGCCACCTGCTGGCCCGAGCAAAGTTGTCTTCCGCCCACGCCGTAGACGCCTTCGTCGTTGCCACCGCCCTTCAGTTCGAAACCGCCGTGATCGCTACGGGCGATCCTCGCGACATTCGCCGACTTGCGGCACCGTTCACACGAGTTGGTGTGCTCGCCTTGTAGCCAATGTGGCAAGGCTGCCCAACAAGCTGTTGAAGCTGACGGCCGCGCGTTTGCGTGACCCGCACCGTCCCTCTTCTCGTCCCTTCATGATGCTGTCTCGGTTTCTGGATGCGGCCGCTGCTTAACAGCGGTACGTTGGGCGGACCGATGTTGCGGTGGGATCCGACAGATGTCTTGTGCTGCCTCGGGGTAGCCGCCGTGGAAGAGGAGCACGGCATCAGCCATGCGTACACTTTGGCGAAGGACGGTCTACGGCTTGAGCTCACCGTTTTTCAGTACGATGGAGACGTCTGCCTGACGGTTTATCGCGACGGCGTCGTCGCTCCGATCATCGACGCGCGCATCGTCGACTGTGACGCCGCGCGCTGGGTAAACGACCAACGTGGAAACTACCTAGAATTTGCGGCCGGACAGCTCTTCGGCGGGAGGTACGACGGCGAGTCAACAATCCCCTATGGAGTTCGAGTTAGCATCAACCCATCGATCGCAATCCACTTTTTCCGTGTTCCGGCATGACGACGGTCAAACTAACTCTACTAGTTCTGCGCTGCCGAGATCTCGAGCTGTCGCGGCGCTTCTACGCAGCTCTCGGCCTTGCCTTCACCACGGAACAACACGGGACCGGACCCGTCCACTACTCTTGCCGGCTCGGCACAACTGTCGTGGAACTCTATCAGGCAGCCTCGTCGACCAGCAGCGTTCGTCTTGGCCTGGCCGTCGGCGACCTCGCGACGGCTGTTGAAGCCGTTCGTTCGGTCGGCGCGCGCGTTGACCACGAGCCTACCGCCGAGCGGGCAACTTGCATTGTGCGCGACCCAGACGACAATCGGGTTGAGCTGAGCCTGAACGCGGACAAGGGCCGCCCAACAAGCTGTTGAAGCTGTCGGCCGCGCCTCGTTGCTCGCTGAGCCGTCGTTCCTGTCGCCCGTGGTGATGTACCACGGGCTCGCTCATAGCCACTTGATGCCACCTCGATTTCTGAGTGCGGCCGCTGCTTAACAGCGGTACGTTGGGCGGGCGACGACATGCTGACTTGGGACGACGTGGTGGCGCGCGAGCTACCCTGCGCGAAATGCAAGGGGACGTTTCGCGTTCGCGGCGAGATTGACCGCGCCGGTCTCTCCGAGCTTCGCCACCTCCTCGAAACCGGACAACCCATTTCTGCGATCCGCTTGATCCTGGAGCTCACCGGCGGCGACCTGCGGGACGCCAAGGGAATGTACGAACACATCACGATCGTTCGCGGAACATGTCGACAATGCAGGACCCAGTTGCCGAGCGGCGTCCTCAGTGATTGTCCGCAATGCCGCGCACTGAACATCGATGCCTGAGATTTTCCCACCACCCCAGGGTTCGTCTTGTCGCTTGGGTGGGCGCAGTCAGTCGGCGTTTCCAGCCGAGGCGAACGTGTGCTCGGTCCGAGCGCACTTCAAAGTTGTCCAAACGTAGGTTGTTCGAGCAATCACGATCTCGAGCGAGTTACATTGGTGGTCTCGCACGTGGGGGATGGACTTCCAGGCGAAGTGCGGATTCCGCCGGTTGCGCAATAGATGTGGCGAAGGGACCGACGCGCTGCGAGCCTTCTACGCACAGATCGTACGTGACTACGATGAAACCGAACTCTGGCAAGACTCGAGTGTTCGGAAGTATCCCGCCATGACGGTGCAGATAGTCTTTTCCCCCCAGGAGACCGGAAAGCGCGGCGCTATGTACTTTCCGGACAATCGAGTCATCGAGATTTACCGCGCCGGCCTGGCGGAGTCATCGGTGGAGCAGGCCGCAGGAATTGCGGCGCTCGCGGATGATCCAATGACGGAACTATTGCTCTTCGCTCACGAGCTCGGGCACCACAAGGCGGTGCTCTTATCTCTCGGAACGGGAAGCTCGACGAGAACAACCCGGATGCCACCTATGCGGAAGCGGTTTGGGCTTGGCGCTTCGCTCATAAGATCGCTGATCGAGGCTGTCCATGGTTGGCGGCACTTGATCACAAGGCAAAACAAGAACTCTCAGGCTATCGAAAGGGCCTTCGCCTGTCGCGCGAGACTGCGATGATGATCGAGGAGCGCGTCGAGGCTCGACTAGCCGAGTTCACCTGCGCTGGCTAACTCGGCGTTGAACCTGCCTGCTTCCCCCTGCAGCGCCGTCGCGCGCGAGCGTGGTGATGTACCACGCCCGCGGTCCTGTCGACCGCTGCCCTTCTCTGGTTTGATTGCGCCGCAGGTTAACGCCAGGTACGTTGGACAAGCGAGAGCTCTCGTGGCGCAGTGGCTGGGACAATTCACTGGCAGGACACACAGGACGGCAGTCGCGGATGCTGAGCAATTGCTCGAACACGCCGTGACCGTCCTTAATGAAGCCAGCCCTGCGGACCGACACAAGAAGGCAAAGGCAGTCCGAGCGCTGGCCAAGCGGGTCTTCTCTGCGCGTGTCCGTTTCCTCAAGGCCGGCATCGCCGCCACCGCCGATCCCGCCACCGCCGAAGTTCTCGAGCGACATGCGCTGCAGATCGCTCGGCTCCAGCACGCACTCGCCGCGGTAACTCGCGGCGGCGTCGAAGCAATCGTCCAAGAGTTTGCCCCGCCGCTCTTTCCATAGGACCCACGACGAGATGGACTCGCAGTTTGAGCGCTGGTTGCCGTTTGGTGACTCTGTCACCGGAGTCGTCATCGAGGGCCCGGAAGAAGCCTACCTACTGCGTCGCTGCCCAACTCGGCGTTGAACCTGCCGGCATCCGTGGCGAACGTGGTCACGCGCGCGTGGCGAGTACCACGCCAGCGGTCTAGTCGACCGCAGCGTTCCGCCGGTTTGATTGCGCCGCAGGTTAACGCCAGGTACGTTAGGCGCACGGTAACCGCTGCGCCGCACCCATCTTTATGGCCGCGCGGCCACCGTTCGCGGGACTTAAACAGCAGCGGGGATCGTGAACGGGCAGAGCCAGGTTTCGAGCTCGACCGGGTTGAGCTTGGCGCGGGTC
>JBMOMJ010000056.1:122997-260882 GCA_049324695.1 Myxococcota bacterium | reverse complement strand
GAAGCCCGCGGCCGCGAAGAAAGCGCCGCCGAAGCCCGAGCCGGAGGAAGAAGAGGACGAGGCTCCGGAAGCCGAAGCACCCGACTTCGACGAAGAAGAGGACGAAGACGAAGGTGATGACGACGCCGGTGACGACGAAGACGAAGCTTTCGACGACGAAGGCGAGGAAGACATGGGCGACGACCTCGACGACGAAGACGATGGCGACGAAGACGGCGGTGAGGACGAAGACGAAGACGAAGAGACTTCCCGCGAAGAAGGCTGAGTCGATACCCAGGCGCCCCTCGAGGTAGAGCGAAGGGCCTGCGTGATGCGGGCCCTTCGTCGTTTCGGCGCTTGGTTTAGCTCAGGTCAGCTCAGCTCAGCCGGCGACCGCGCTTCCGCGGCTTGCCAGAAAGCGCGTACACCTTCGAGTTCGTGAGTGCGGCCGGCTTCGGGCAGTGCACTCAGTAGCTTCCGCCCGTAGCCGCGGCGATGTACGCGCTCATCGAGCAACGCCACGATGCCAACGTCGCGCTGCGTGCGCACGAGCCGCCCGAAGCCTTGCTTCAATGCGATGGCCGCCGCTGGAACGTGCAGCTTCATGAAAGCATTCTCGCCGAGCTCTTCCAAGGCTCGCGAGCGTGCGCTCACAATGGGATCACTCGGAACCGCGAACGGAATCTTCTCGAGTACGACCAACCGCAGCGCCCGGCCCGGCACGTCGACGCCCTCCCAAAAACCGGAGGTTGCGACCAGCACGGCGTCGCCGGATGCGCGAAAACGCGCCACCAACGTGGCCTTCGGCGCTTCGCCTTGCACCAGCACACGGAGCTCGGGCAACCGTTCGCGCAAGCGCTCGTGCAATTCGCGCATCGCACGCAAGCTGGTGGTCAGCACGAATGCGCCGCCGCCGGTGATTCGAATCAGCTCGGCGATGCGCTCGGAAGCCGCGTCCCAGAAATCGACTCCGCCTGGCGATGGCAAATCGCGCGGCGTGTACAGCAGCGCCTGCTTCGAGAAATCGAACGGCGAGCTCACGATCAGCTCATCCACGCGCTCATGTCCGGGTTCGAGCCCAAAACGCCCGCGCACATAGTCGAACGCGCCGCCCTTCGTGGCCTCGCGGCTCGCCGTCGCGAGTGTGGCGCTGGTGAGCACGCAGCTCGCCACGCTTTCGAAAACGCGTTCACGCAGCAAAATCGAAAGATCGACCGGCGTAGCGCTCAGCACCACACGCCGGTTCTGCACTTCGAGCCATGTCACGCGTCCGCGCCCAGCGTCGACCACCGCGGAAAGCTGCTCGCGGAGCTGCTCCGCGCGGCGCTGTGCCAACAGCAATGCTTCTCCGCTCGCGCGCGTGCTCGCCTGCGGTGCCGAGAGCAAACGCCCAGCTTCACTCTCGCAATACGCAGCCAGCCCTTCCAACGTCGAATCGAATTCGAGGTACGCCGCCTTGAGCTCGCCACCCCACACGTCGCGCTCCAGCACCACGCGCGCTTCTTGCGCACCCGCGCGTCTGCGGAGCTCACGAAAGAAGCGTTCGCTGACCGCCTCGGCGTGCGGCAAGAGTGAGCTGTCGTTCTTCCCGAAGAGCGGCCCCGCGGAAATCGAGGTACCCACTGAGCGCCGCACATCTGCAACCAGTCTCTCGACGCGCACACTCGAGATGCGCACGCTGAAAAACTCCGTGGCCACGTCTTCCAGCTGGTGCGCCTCGTCGAACACCACCGCGTCGTAGTCGGGCAGCACACGCGCCGGGTGCGGACCGCGCAGCGCGATATCCGCGAAGAATAGGTGGTGATTCACCACGATCAGCTGCGCCGCCATTGCCTCGCGCTTCATGCGCGTGACGAAGCACTCCTCGAAATACTGGCAGCTCGGTCCGATGCGCGTATCGCTCGACGACGCGACCTCCAACCTGACCACGTCGTCTTCGGCGAGCGACGCGAGCTCTCCCAGATCACCGCTGTGTGTTTCCTTGACCCAAGCTTCGACTGCGCCAAGGCTCCGCGCGAAAGCTGGCCGCACGCTCTCCGGGCTGCGCCGAAACTCTTCGAAGCGACGCCGGCACAAGTAGTTCCCGACACCCTTCATCAACGCAACACGCGGCTCGAGCCCGAAGGCGCGCGCCACGAGCGGCACATCCTTGAAGAAGATTTGTTCCTGCAGCGCGCGCGTGGCTGTCGAAACCACCACCTTCTTGCCCGACAGCAGCGCCGGCAACAGGTACGCAAGAGTCTTGCCCGTCCCGGTGCCGGCCTCACACAGAACCAAGCGCTCCTCACCGAGCGCCCGCTCCACGGCTTCGGCCATGGCCAGCTGGCCTGGCCGCTCCTCGTAACCCGAAAGAGTGCGTGCGAGCGGACCGTTGGGGCCCAAAAGCTCGCGAACGCGCGAGCCTGCCACTACTCTTCCCGAGGAGGCGTCGAACCGTCGCTGGGAGGCAAGCTCCCGTCGACGTCGAGGTACTTGAGCCCTACGATCTGCCCGTCCGCCTGCTCTTGCGACCAAACGAGCGCAGCCCGGCGCGGCGCGGCTGCTTCCCCTACGATGATCTCGTATTCAACTCCCGGCGTTAGTCGGTCCTCCAAAATGGCGCGTAAACCCCCACGGCTGATGTTCAACGTCCAGCCAGTGGTCTCGAAGCCTGGCGCCTTCAACGAAACTCGTTCCGTCGCTTCTTTTCGCGCGCCTCCAGCGCTTCGGCGCGGCGTCCACGTGGGCGGCGTCGAAGAAACGGTTGGGGGTCGGCTTTTCACGACGCTCTTTGCGACCATAGCACTCTCCTCTGTCTCCCGTGCTTCCCTCCCTCAGGCCGCGCGGGACCGAAAATTCAAGTCATGCGGAAAGCTTGACGCTATTCTGGAAGAAACGCTAGTTTCGCCCGCTGAAGTCCCAATCATTGGTTCCAGGGGGGACGGTCGGCACGGTGCATGCGCTATGAAGCCAAAGCGGGCACACTGCCTCGTGAACGAGCAGCTAGCCTGGCTGGCCAGCCCGACGTCGTGAAATGCCCCAACTTACGCCAAGCGAGTTGAAGAAAGCGCTCCAAGCCGAGGGCTTCGAGATCTACCGGACCACGCCAACCGAGGTAATGCTCGCGGATCGCGTGCGCGACAACCTACTCATGGACAGCGCGGTGGCTGTCCGCCCCGGTGAAGAGTTCGTGGTTTCGGTGATCGTGCGAGCGCAGTCGTCGGATTTCCCTGGGGAAGGGGAAAGCGCGCTCTACACACGGGCGCGACGTTGTGCAGAGCCCGTACAACAGCGCGGCTTTCGCGAAACGAAGACGCAAGTAGTGCCCGTCTACGATCCTGGTGACCGCTCGCGTACGCTCGACACTTGGTACGAAGTTCGCTTCGAGCGCAATGCCAGTGATTTGAGCCACGCCGTGACGGAACTGCGGGCCGCGATGGCGCTCGAAAAGTGCGCACGGCCGTAGTTTTGGGGGCAGCACGCGCCGCCGCCCACGCGCCTACTCTGCTCGAATCCGTTTTCCGCAATGTGCCAAAGCCGATTTTCGCCGGCTGAAGCCGCTTTCGCGACGTTCCGGCAGTAAAAGGCCGCAGCGTGGATCCGGCCCTGGGGGCATGGTATGTGCGGCGCCCTCGGTCGGTAAAGATGCTCAGGTTTTTCAGAGGCGGCGGAGTCGCGCAGTTCGTAGTCGGCGGAATCGTCTCGGCGATCATCGTCGCGTTCGTGGTCGAGTTTCGAGCCGGCAGCGGACAAGCCACGGCAAAGTTGAAGCGCGACTGCGTGGTTCGTTATGCAGGCAGCTGCGTCGATCCCAAAGATTACTTCGCTGCGTTCGGGTTGATCGCACCGCGCGGCCTCGAAGCCGCTCGGGCAAAGCGACTGGGTCTGCGCAAGAAGGCGCTCGACGGCATGGTCGAACGCGAGCTCCTAGTCGAGAAGGCGCGTGCTCTTGGTCTGGGCGTAGGTGAAGACACGATCAACGCGGAGCTCGAAGCGGGTCGAGCGCACGTGTCGCTTCCCGCCGCAGAAGCGACGGAACTCAGCGCTAACCTCGGCCTCTGCCGTATCGATCGCGCTGGTCGGACGTGTGAGCCTGGCACCGATCGCATGGTGCGTCAGCTGCGCGTGCGAAAGACGCCGAATGATCCCTTCGATTACAAACTGTACGAGAAGGAAATTCGCCTACTCGCGAACCGCGGGCCCAAAGAGTTCAAGGAGATGCAGGAGCGAGAGCTCCTCGCGGAGCGCATGCGTCAACTCGTGCGTTCGCGCGTCCGTGTGAGCAACGCCGAGGTTCGAGCGGTCGCCGAGCGCGCGGTAGTGCGCAGCGCCACCATCAGCCGCGACTGGTTTGCGAAGTACACCATCGACACCACGCAAGAGACCGTCGACCGCTGGGCCTTCGAGAACCGCGCCCAAGTCGATAGCGCGTGGAACACTGAGAAAGCCAACTGGACCGAAGGCTGCAAGCTGATCCGCGAAGTTGTGATCTCGATGCCGCCGATGGCTCTCGATACCGAGCAGAGCCCGTACCGACGCAAAGCAGAGGAAGCTCGCGCGCGCATTCAAGGCGGGGAGAGCTTCGCCAGCGTGGCAGCAGCGCTTTCGTCTGGCCCCTCCGCGCTCACTGGCGGCGAAGTCGGGTGCTTGTCGAAAGCCTACGGTATCGGCAGCGAGGAGCTGACGAAGGCAATTGAGAAGCTGAAGGTTGGGGAGCTCTCCGGCGTGATCGACACGCCACGCGGTTTTCACATCGTCGAGGTCCTGGGCACGCTCGACGCCGCAAAAATCGAGGAACTCGGCAAGAAGCACGTTGCGCTCGGCCTTTACACGCACTTCGCGGCAGATGAGGCAGCGCATCGTTTCGCCGACGCGCTGATCCAACGCGTAAAGTCGGGCCAAAAGCTGGAGGACGCCGTTCGCGAGCTCAGCGAGGAGACGGTGAAGGCGCGCCCGGCTCCGAAGGGCAAAGTCAAAGTCGATCCCACCGCGGCGGCGCTCGCTGCGGCCGATCGTCCGCGCTTCGAGATTTCTGCGCCGTTCCCGCGCTCCGGCAATCCTCTGCCCAGCGTCGAACCGAAGGAATCGCTGGCCTCGCGCGCGTTCGAGCTTGCCAAAGCCGAGACGCTCGCTGAAAAGCCGTTCGAAACCACCACCGGTTGGGTGGTGATGCAGCTGAAAGAGCTCACTCCACCGGACGAGGCCGAGAGTGCGCAGGTTCGCGCCACGTTGTGGCAATACAAGGCGGACGAGGCCCTCTCCAAGTACGTCGCGGAGCTCCGCCGCGCGGCTGGCAGCAAGCTCGTGATCGATGCGAGCTTCGGCGAAGACCGCACGCGCACGAGCGACGAGGAATGAAGAACGGCTTCGGCACGCTACCCGACGACGCCATCACTCGTTCCGGTTTGAAGAATGGCGTGCGTGTGGTGTGCGCGTCGTTGCCGCACGTACACCGCACGGCGGTGACTCTGCACATTCGCAGCGGGTCGCGCTTCGAGCGCGAAGGGCTCGGCGGTATCAGCCATTTCCACGAGCACATGTTGCACCGTGGAACGGGCGCGCATCCCTCGGCACACGCTTTGGCCCTGGCCTTCGAAGAGCTCGGTAGCGAGCTCGGCGCGGCCACCTACGTCGACCATACGGTGCTGGCGGCGGGTGCTCCAGTGGAGAACGTCGCTCGCGTGATCGAGCTACTCGGCGACGTCGTTCAAAACCCAGTGTTCAGCGCAATCGAGACCGAGCGCGGCATCGTGCGCGAAGAGATCCTCGAGTCGTTGAACGATCGCGGTGAGTCGGTCGACGCCGATGAAGCCCTCATTTCACTCGCGTTTCCGAACCACGGGCTCGGTCGACCCATCGCAGGCAGCATCGATGCGCTCGATCACTTCGACGTGCCAACTCTCTCAGCCTTTCACGCCGCGCACTATCACGCGAGCGGATTGGTGGTCAGCGTTGCTGGACCCATCGACGTCGCCGAGGTCAACGCAACCGTCGAACGTGCCTTCGCGGGATTGCCGCCAGGGAATGTGCCGAGCGATTCAGCACCACCACCAATGGCTGGTCCGGCGTTCCGCTACGTGAACGACTCCGGCAGCCAGACGGCGCTGCGCGTGGCGTTCCGCGCACCGTCCGAACAAGATCCGATGGAGCCCGCCGCCGAGCTGTTGTTGCGCACGCTCGACGACGGCATGTCGACGCGACTTTACCATCAGGTGTGCGACGAGCGTGGTCTCGCCTATGACGTATCGGCGAGCTACGAGGCCTTCAACGATTCGGGCCTGTTCACCATAGCGGGCGAATCGGCGCACGGCTCGGCGGAACGTTTGCTACGCGCCTTCTTCGAGGTGGTGAAGGAGCTCTGCCAGCACGGCCCGAGTGAAGCCGAGCTGAGCAAGGCCAAACGCCGCTTTGCCTGGCAAATGCGTTCGGTGCTCGACGATCCAGGCGAGCTGGCCGCGTTCCTTGGGCTCGGCGAACTTACGCACACGGCCCTGTCCCCGTCGCTGCGCGCGCAGGAGCTCCTGCAAGTGCCGCTGAGCGCCGTCCACGCGGCCGCGCAGCGAATCTTTCAGCCGAGTGAGCTCGCCGTGGTGGCGGTGGGTGATCTGACTACAACGCAGCGCCGCGGACTCGAACGGGCGCTGCGCAGCTTCGGCCGTTAGCTCGGACGCCGCCGGGTACGGCTCTCCGGCTTTGCTTCCGTCGCGTCTTCACGCACGAGCGCCTCGGCGACGCGTAAAACACGTCGTCGCGTCGCTGGCGTCGCGCTGCGCAAGATCACGAACAGACGATCGTCGCGCGGACGCGGTCGACTCGGAGCCGACAACAGGTCCGAGACTTCGACGCCGAGGGCGGAGCTCAGGCGCGCCAACGTCTCGAGCGAAGGATTCGAATTCGCCGAAGACCGTCCGCGCAACACGCGCTCGAGTCGCGCTACGGTCTCAACTGTCACGCCCGCCCGAGCAGCAAGCTCGGCTTGGGTCATTCCGGCTTGTACTCGTAGCTGGCGAACTTGCTCCGCCAGCCGCATCGCAATGGTGTTCACAGAAAGGTAGCTCTCAGACTCCCCAGCCCTTGAGCGAGTCGTAACTTACGACTTTTCTTCGCCTTGTCATTAGAACTGTGCGCCTGGACTTCGACGCCCGTCCGAAGTCACCACCCCCAACTGTTACACCACTATCGGCAGGGTCACATTGGCCGACGGGCCGATGACATTGAGGCGCTTCTGTCACCGCTGTTGTACGTGATGTTGCTCGATTCGACGTGACTCATCGATGAGTCTTTCGAATACCCGGCGCACCGTATCGCCATCGAGTGGAGGCCGCGCGGCGCCCGAGAGCCGCTCGAGCAGTGAACGTTCGCGCTCCGGATCATACACCGGCAGGCTGTTCTTACGCTTGTAATCCCCCACCGCCAAGACGAGCCGAACTCGTTCTTCGAGCAGGTCGAGAATCCGTCGGTCCACCTGATCGATTGCTTTACGCAGCGAATCGAGCTCGGCGGACGGGGTCTTCAATGTGGGGCGCTCGCTCAACTTGTCGCACGGGAGGCTACAACACCACGCGCATCAGCGCACGATGGTTTGACAGCCATAGGCGATCTGAACTTCTCGGACGGCCCCGGATTGAAGTGTTCTGCAGGCGTCCCCGGAGAGTGAAAACGCTGCTGCGCCGCGATAATCCCAGCCATTTTCGGGATCGCGGGGCACCACCTGTTCGTCGAAGTACACGTTGACCAGTGCTGGATCATCCGGGGGTTGCGCGAGCTCGACGTCGCAGGAGATGGTCACGGAGCTCCCGATCTCGGTCAAAGCGCTGCTGAGGGCGGCGGCATCGGACACCGCGTAGTAGCGGGGCAGCGTGGCGCGCGCCGTCCCCCCGACGGACGCCAAGGCATCAAGCGTGCGGGCGTAAACTTCACTCCCCGGCATTCCAACGACAAAGGTGCGGATGTTTGCAGCGGCAAGCTCCGCGACCGCAGCTTCCGAGCCCGCAGCATCGATGCAGTTGCCGCCCGCGTTCGCCCCCAAGCTCGGGTCGCAGCAGCTGATTTCCTTGCCGCACAACGAACCCTGCTGGGTAACGGCGGCTTCGATGTCTGGAATGCACTGCGAACTCGTACACCTGGCCGCCAGATTGCAGTTGGGCGCTCCGTCCGTCACGAGCACCACGATCGTGGGGTCGCCCGAACTGGCGTATCCCGCGATGCGTGGGGTGAGCGCGCTCAGCGTCGCGGCGGTGGGAGTTGCTCCACCTGGTCGATAGCCTGAGAGGCGATTCATCAGCTCGCGCAAAATCGGTCCGCGCCCGCCGGCAGGGATTTTGGAAGGAGCGTCACCGAGTGTTGGAGGAAAAAGTTGAAAGCCCGCCTGACAGCTGCTGTCGATGTCAGTCGCCGGGTAAATGGCTGCGCCGTAACGCACACGGCTGCCGATGCCATCCAGAAGAGTGCCAATCGCGGTCAACGCTGCGGCGTACTTCTGGGTGCCAGCTTCATCGATGGCTTCGCTCATGCTGCCCGAGCGATCGATCACGAAATAGAGCAGCGGAGGATGCGTGATGGCTTGAATGGTTCCGCCGCCACAGGTCGGTGGTCCGCCGCCGACGCTGCCGTCGATGTGAATGCCTCCGTCGGGCACTGAAGTCTTCCCGCCACTGCTGGTGATGGGCGATGGCGGAGGCGGGTGGTCGTGATTGCTGCAGCCTAGGGAGCCAGCAGCCGCGAGCAACCCTAGCGCGTACGCGCGAATCGCCCGAAAAGACCGCATCCAGGAAAGATAGCAGACGCTCCCGCGCTATGGTCACGCCAGGTGACATCCGGCGAGCCACCCGGCAAAGACTCGATCTTCGAGCGAAGGCGTCTCTTCACGATCGCATCCGCTGCGCTCGCGTTCTTCGTGCTCACCGTATTCGTGCTTGGTCTCCGTGACGCGCCATTACGGCGTCTACCGGAGCGCGCCGCGAGCGCAACGGTGAGCGCCGACGCGAAGAAGGCGCGTGTGTGCGTCACGTTGGTCGACAAGGCGACCTCGCGCCCCATCGCTGGCACAACGCGCGCTTACCTCGAGCAGCCGGATCGACGCTACGCCGCAGTCGGCAGCGTGGAGACGCGCGACGATGAGCCCGGCTGTTTGCTCCTGCCACATGGCGCGCTTTGGTTTTTGTCGGAAGCCGAAGGAAAGGCACGCGCCTCCACACACATCGTGCTCGATGCCGAGCGCGCGCTGCGCATCGAGCTCGTGGCCGCAGTGGTGCTCAGCGTCAACGTCCAAGACGAGCTCGGCGCGGCGTTGCCCAAGGCCACCGTCTTGGTCACAGCGAGCGATCCATTACCGTACGGAATGTTGACGGACGCTAGCGGCAAAGCCCGCTTCGATTGGCTGCCACCCGCGCCCTTCAACGTGCGGGTCGCAGCACCGGGTTACGAAAGCGTCGAGCGGCGCGGCGTGCGCGCCGATCTCAGCGTGAGCTTGCGGCGGCTGTCAGCCATCGACGTGCGCGTCGTGGATGCCAGCGGCGCGCCCGCTGGAAACGCTGCGGTGCTGATCGCAGGTTCGTCGCTCTGGCCTGCGCGGCGCGCGGAGTGCAACGCGGATGGCGTCGCCAAGATTCGCGGCCTCAGCGCCGGCAGTTACGATCTGCGCGCGCTGCGCGGCGGCGATGTTTCGGCTCCAGTGCTCGGCTTCGAGCTCGCGCGCGGCGCACAGGAGACGCTCACGTTGCGGCTCGAGCCAGGCCGCACGGTTACGGCGCTGGTTACCGACGGAAGCGGCGAGTCCGCGCCGGTCGTGCCGAATGCGGACGTCGTGCTGGTCGAAGGCGGGCTCGGCGCATTTCCGCTGCGCGGGCGCACCGGCAGTGATGGTCGCGTCAGCTTGGGTCCCATTTCGAAAGCACCCGCAACGTTGGGCGCCAGCGCGCCGGACTTCGTGCCGGGGCAGCTCGTGGCTGTACCCGATGTGCTCGAAGGTCCAGTGCGGGTGCCACTGCTGCGCGGCGGTACTTTGCGCGGCGATGTCGTCGACGCACACGATCGCCCCATTGCAGGCGCGACGGTGGAAGTCGTGGGAACCGATCGCAGCGGACTACCCATCGCGCAAAGCCCCGAGAGCGCCAACTTTCGCGCCGCGCATTTCGAGTGGTCGCTGCGCGGCCCGCCCGGCTTGATTGCGGTCGGCGAGCTGGGTGTGATGCCAGGTCCGGTTCCCCCGATTCCTCCGCCCGGCGCGGGCTCGAGCGCACTTCCTGCGGCCGATGCGCTGGCTGCGCAAAACGTGCTGGCTCCTTGGGTCACGAGCGCAAACGGAGAATTCGTGGCGCGTCCCATCATGCCCGGTCAGGTCCGCGCGCTCGTGCGGCATCCGGAGTTCGTGGAAGGAGCGAGCCAACTGGTTTCGCTGAGCTCCGGCGGTGAAGCGCACGTCAAGGTCGTGCTCTTGCGCGGGGGCAGTTTGGAAGGCCGCGTCGTCGACGAGCGCGGCTTTCCGGTGCCGAACGTGGAAGTTCAGGTCGTGGCGGATCGCGGCACATTCGAGCGCTCCACCATCACGGCCAGCGACGGCGCGTTTGCCTTCGCAGCCGTACCCGAAAACGTCGTCGTCTCCGTCGCCCGGCCAGAAGATCGCGCGCGAGTCGCGGTGAAGAAACGTGTGCGCGTAGCCGAAGGCGGGCGCGAGCGCATCGAGCTGGTGGTGCCGCCACCGCGAGAACCCGTGCAAATTCGCGTCGTCGACGACCGCGAGACGCCCATCGAGCTAGCGGAGATCCACGCTACGTCGCTCGATCCAAGCATCACACTGCGCGCCACGGTTTTTACCAACGAAGCCGGTCACGCAGAGCTCTCCGACGCGCTGGATGTTCCGTTGCGCCTGGTCGTGGAAGCTCCACGCTTTGCGCGGCTCGAGAAGAGCTTCGAGCACGCGCCCAAACAGATCCAACTCACGCTGGATCCCGGCGTCTTGGTGAGCGGTCGTGTAACGGCCGTACGCGGTCGACGTGCGGTGCAGGGCGCAGTGGTGACATTGCGCGTCGGTGCGCGGCGCACGAGTAGCATGACCGACGCGGACGGAAACTATCGCTTCACCAACGTCGCCGTGGGTCAGGCAGAAATCTCGGTTTCGCATCCCGATTTCGCCAGCGGCCACGCCAGCGCGAGCATCGAGCGCACCACGCGAGTGGATCGGCCTTTCGAGCTACCAACCATCGACCTGTCCGAAGCCGGCGAAGTTGCGGGCGAAGTCATCGATGAGCGCGGCCGCCCCGTGGAGGGTGCGCGCGTCGCCGTGGGTCTATCGCCCGCGTTTTTGCCAACCGGCGCCCTACCAGAAGGCGTAGCTCTCACGGATTCGCGCGGCGCGTTCACCTTGCGCGGCATCGGCGAGGGCAGCGTCAAACTCAGCGCGCACGCACCCGGGATCGGTCGCGGCAGCGTGAGCGGAGTCAACGTGAGGCCTGGCCGCACAACGAGTGGCGTCAGCATTCGCCTCAGCGAGCGCGCCGACGCCGACACGCTGGGCGCAGCGAGCCTGGCAGTGACACTCGTCGAGCGCGGAGCCGGCGACGCCGTCGAAATCTCGATTGCGCATGTCGCTTCCGGAAGCGAAGCCGAGCGCGCAGGGCTCGCGGTGGGCGATGTCATCAAGAGCATCGACGGCGAACGCCCACGCTCCTTGGCAGACGCTCGCACGCGACTATCGGGCCGCGAAGGCAGTGATACGGTGCTCGAACTCGCGCGCAGCGGTGCGGCACTGAAACTGCGCGTGCCGCGTGAAGCCGTCCGAAATTAGGACTTGCTGCGCGCGCTGAATTCGATTTGCACGGGGGCGCTCTGCGCCACCTTGCTCCCGAGCGCCGACAGCGTCTTCTGCGCGAGCTTTCCGAACGCCTCGCGCGGCCGCACGTCGAACTCCTCGAGGCCAATCGCGAGCGGTTCCAACGTGCGCACGCGCACGCCCGTCGGCTTGTCGCCTTGATACTGAAACGCGAGCTCGATTTTCACGCGCTTCTCGGCTTTGCGCCCGTGCAAGCGGAAGTCGCCCACTGCCGTAGCGGTGAGAATCCGCTCGGGTCCGCCCAGGGCTTGCACGCTGGGAACCGACGGCGCTTCCAAACGCGTGATGCGGTACTCGGCGAAGCGGTTTGCGCTGCGCACATCGTCGGGCGTATCGCTCGAAATCTCGAGCCAGGTGCGCGCGTGCTGGTTTTGGAGATCGTTCTTCGTGCGCTGACTAAACGCGGCGTTCTCGTCGTCGCGCTTTTCTTGGTAAAGCGTCAGCTTGTCGAGATCGACCTTCACCAAGCCGGTGGATTTAGCGAGATCATCCGGGCTCACGAACAGCTCGCCCGACACCGAGCCAGGCGCTTCGCCAGAGATCTTCTCGATTGGCGCTTGCATGAGAAACGAGACCTTGCTCGTTTCTCCGACAACACTCATCTCGACAGCTTGCGCCAACGCTGGAGCAACCGGCGCTAACGCTGATGCCACAGGCGCCAAGTTCTCGGGCTTCTTGTCACGACAGCCGAGAACGGAACTGAGCACGGCACACAGAGCGAAGCAGTGAACGAGTCGCAGCATGGATTCCCTCGCGGCGAAAGAGCCGCCTTCGACTCCCTCTACGACGCCGTGCTAGTCCGGTTTCAAAGGCGCCGCGCTCAGCGCGAAGCGGGCGCTGCTCAGCCTTTGTGCTCGGAGTCGAGGCGATCCTCGGGTTCCGACAAATCCCCACCCGACATCGAAAACAGGATCGGGATCACGCCCATGCCGAAGAGGAGCGTTCCGATAATCTTGGCCAGGGTGACGAGACCGGCTTCTTCCATGTCGAGGCGGACCATACCGGGTTCCGCGACGGGCGCAAGCCCACGGCCCAAGCCTTGCACCAGCCGCGAGTGTGGATTCAGCAGTGCCCGCCTCCGGCCCTCAGGCCGCCAGCCCTGCACGGCGGATCCTACTGGTGGACGACGACGCGCTGATCACGCGCAGCCTGACGCGCGCGCTTCGAACCCTTTCGGATCGTCTTCACGTCGAGGTTGCCCACTCCGGTGCGGAGGCTCTCGTCGCGCTCGAGCGTGCCGCGTTCGATGCGGTCATCACCGATTTGCAGATGCCCGGCGTGAGCGGCGTGGAATGGCTACGGCAGTTGCGTCGAGCTCATCCTCAGCTGCCGTGTTTGGTTCACTCGTCTCAGCTTGAGTCGTTCGGAGAGGACGAAGTGAGACGGTTGGCACATGCGACGCTCGCAAAACCTGCTTCGCTTCCGATGCTACTGGATGCGCTGCAGCGTGTGTGGCGATCAGAGACAGTTCAGGCCGGCGGCTTACGTTCCGCCTGAATCAACTTGGCGATCGTCTGCAGCTGCATGTTGCTGGTGCCTTCGTAGATTTTCCCGATCTTGGCATCGCGATACAGCTTCTCGACGGGAAAATCGCGTGTGAAGCCAACGCCGCCCATGAACTCGATGGCTTGAGACGCAGCGCGCTCGGCAACTTCGGAAGCGTAAAGCTTGGCCATCGCCGCCTCTTTCACGAAGTCGAGACCCGAGTCCTTCAAGCGAGCAGCGTTGTAAACGAGCAGACGCGCGGCTTCGATTTCCATGGCAACGCGCGCGTACTGAAACTGCACGCCCTGAAAATCGGCGATCGGTCTCCCGAACTGTTGCCGCTCATGCATGTAGCCGATCGCGTGCTCGAACGCGCCCGAGGCGAGACCGAGCATCTGAGCGCCGATCCCGATGCGCCCTTCGTTCAATGCCAGGATGGCTGCCTTGTAGCCCTGCCCAACCTCGCCGAGGACGTTTTCCGCCGGTACCTCGCAATCATCGAGCACCAGCTCGCAGGTGCTCGACGCGCGAATGCCCAGCTTGTCTTCCTTCTTGCCGACGGAGAAGCCAGGAAAGCCGCGCTCGACCAAGAAGGCCGTGATGCCGCGGTAACCCTGGCTGGGATCGGCGTTGGCGAACACGATGAATAGCGAGCTCTCGTTGGCGTTGGTGATCCACAGCTTGCGGCCGCGCAGCAGCCACTGATCACCGCGGCGCTCCGCGCGGGTTTTCAACGCGAACGCATCGGAGCCGCTCGAGGCTTCACTGAGGGCGTACGAGCCGACCCAGCTCGTCGACAGCTTGGGAAGGTAGCGCGCCTTCTGTTCCGCGTTGCCCCAACGCAAAAGCGCGTTGTTCACCAGCGTATTTTGCACATCGACCAACACCGCCACACTGGGATCGACTTCGGCGAGCGCCTCGACCGCTAGAATTGCGTTGAAGAAGCTGGAACCAGCCCCTCCGTAGTCGGCGGGGATCTCGACGCCCATCACGCCCAGCTCGAATAGTAGTGGCAACAAGTCCGCATCGAGGCGAGCGTGCTCGTCCATCCTGGCGACCCGCGGCTTCACGCGCTCTCGCGCAAAGGCGGACACGGTCTCGAAAAACAGCTGCTCTTCCTCCGAAAGAACTGAGAGCGCGTTCATGTTCGAGACTCTGCCATGACCCGAGGCCGAATCGAAATACTCGCCAATGCCGAGGTGCGTACGCGCGAACGCACTTCAGGCCGCGCACGTTTTTCGTTGGTTTTCTCGCTGCAACGCAGCAATCGACGGCGTCGGCGGAAATAGAAAAGTGCCGTCGCAACGCTGACGGATCCTATCTCCTCTAACCGCGTCGCTCTTTTTTCTGGCGCAACGACCATTGTCCCCTATCATCGCCGCCTCGTGGGACTCCGTAACAGCGCTGACGTTCGAACACTCTTGTGGGTTTCCGCCATGCCGGTGGTGGCTGGGATTCAGTATGCCCGCCCCGAGCTAGTGCCGTACCTGTCCCCGCTGAGCTGCTACCTGGCGCTCTCGGCGGGCATCTTCGCACACAACCACAACCACTGCCCAACGTTCGAGACCAAACGCGGAAACCAGCTGTTCGCGATGGTCTTGTCGATCTTTTACGGCTACCCGACGTTCGCCTGGGTCCCGACTCACAATCTGAATCATCACAAGTTCGTGAATCGCGCGGGCGACGCCACCATTACGTGGCGCTACACCGACAAGCACAACTTGCTGGTCGCGCTGACCTACTTCTTCGTATCGAGCTACTGGCAGAGCGAGCCCATCAAGGATTACATCCGGAAAGCTCGCGAAAAGAACCCGAAGCTCTACCGCACCATCATCACGCAGTACGTCGTGTGGATCGGTACGGTGCTGGCGCTGCTCGCGACCGGCATTGCGCTGCACGGCCTGACGACAGGCCTCTACACCTGGGTGTTCGCGACGATGGTGCCCTCGGTGTTCGCGCTGTGGACCATCATGTGGTTCAACTACGAGCAGCACGTGCGCACCGATCCTTGGTCGAAGCACGATCATTCGCGCAACTTCACTGGTGGTGCGATCAACTTCTTCCTATTCAACAACGGCCTTCACGGCGTCCATCACGAGCACCCGGGCGCGCACTGGAGCACGTTGCGCGGCTACTTCTCGAAGATCGAAAACGAGATTCACCCCGACCTGCGCCAGAACAACCTGCTCATCTACGTGGTGAAGACCTACTTCCTCGCGATCTTCATGCGCCGCTTCGAAAGCAAGCAGATTGGCCGCGCACCATTCGATCCGCCGACGGGTGAGAAGGTGGACCTCACGACGGCTGAGGTGATGGCGGCGGAGTCTGGTACGAACGCGCCCATGCTCGCGGGCTGAGAGGCGCTTCGCTCCGAACGTGGTAAGACGCTGGCCGGATGCCGGGAAACAGCTTCGGTCAGGCTTTTCGCATCACCACCGCCGGTGAGAGTCACGGCCCGGGCAATGTAGTCATCATCGACGGTTGCCCCTCCGGCATCGAGCTCTCGTTGGATGATTTGCGCGTCGATTTGGAGCGTCGTCGCCCAGGCCAGAGCGCCATCGTCACGCAGCGCAAAGAGGCCGACGAACCCGAGATTTTGTCCGGTGTGTTCGACGGCAAGACCACCGGGACGAGCCTCGCCATTCTGGTGCGCAACACCGATCAGAAGAGCCGCGATTACGACGACATCAAGGATAAGTATCGCCCCGGCCACGCCGACCACAGCTACGACGCCAAGTACGGCTTCCGCGACTATCGCGGCGGTGGTCGCTCGAGTGCGCGTGAAACCGTAGCGCGCGTCGCGGCGGGCGTTGTGGCCAAGAAGGTGTTGGCCCAGCTCTTCGGCGCGAAGGTCGTTGGCTACGTGCGCCAGGTTGGGGCCATCATCGCTGACGTGCCGTCGCCCGAGAGCGTCACGCTCGAGCAAGTCGAAAAGCTACCCAACGGCAGCCCCAACGTGGTGCGCTGCCCAGATGCTACGAGCGCCGCGCGCATGGTCGAGCTGATCGAAGCCATGCGAAAGGATCAGGACTCGATCGGTGGCGTCAGCGAAATCGTGGCAAGTGGCATTCCGGCTGGGCTCGGCGAGCCGGTGTTCGACAAATTGAAGGCGGATCTCGGCAAGGCGCTGTTCAGCCTGCCGGCGGTGATGGGCGTCGAATATGGAATCGGGTTCGCGTGCGCCGCGCTGCGCGGCAGTGAAACCAACGACGTGTTCGAAGCCGAAGAGCCCGGCGTCCCCAAGAGCATTCGCACGCGCACGAATCGTCACGGCGGCATGCTGGGCGGAATCTCATCCGGTATGCCCATCGTGGTCCGCGCCGCCATCAAGGCCACCAGCAGTCTTCCCCGAGAGCAAGCTAGTGTCACGCGCGACGCCGAGCCCACGACGATTCGTACGCGAGGCCGTCACGACCCTTGTTTGCTGCCGCGCTTCGTTCCAATCGGGGAAGCCATGGTTGCGCTCGTATTGTGCGACCACGCGCTGCGCTGGCGTGCACAAAGCGGCCTGGTCTCTCCATGAAGAAGGCGGATTTCGCGGGCAAATGGGTGTTGGTCACGGGGGCGTCGTCAGGGCTCGGTGAAGAGTTTGCGCGCCAGCTGGCTCATCGCGGCGCGAACCTGATCTTGACCGCCCGCTCGCAAGACAAGCTGCGCTACGCCGCGGAAGATCTCGCACGCGTGAACGGCATTTCCACGCACTACATCGTCGCCGATCTGGGTGAAGCTTCGGGCATCAAGAGCTTGCTCACGCAAATCGACGCGCTGGGGATCGCGCCAACGCACGTCGTCAACAACGCCGGCTTCGGTTCGACCGGGCCGCTGGGCGAGACGGATGCCGAGAACGAAGCGCGCATGGTTCGCGTCAACTCCGAAGCGGTCATGAGCATCACGCGGCACTTCCTGCCCAGCATGCTCGCGCGCGGCGAAGGCGGCTTCATTCAGGTGGCGTCCACCGCGGCGTTTCAACCAACGCCGTTCATGACGACATACGGCGCCACCAAAGCATTTGTGTTGAGCTTTTCGCTAGCCCTCGCCGAAGAGCTGCACGGTAGTCCGCTGCGTGTGTTGGCATTCTGTCCCGGCCCGGTCGTCACCGGATTTCAGCGTGCTGCGGGCATTCAGAAGGCGGGACTCGTTCGCATGGCCAAGTTGGAAGCGCCCCGCGTGGTGCGCACGGCGCTGGACGCGTACGACGATGGTCGCATTGTGGTCGTGCCGGGCACACTCAACGCCGTGCAAGCCGCAGCCGTCCGCGTGCTGCCACGCGGCATCGTGCTGCGCGCCACTCGCTGGGCGATGCAGGGCCTCGGGCGCGCCTAGCCGTCTTCGCCCTCGACGTAAACCAAGACCGCCTGGCGTGTGCCGTGCGCTGCTTTGCCCGTTTGCGACGGTCGCACCACGAGCACGCTAGCGTCGAGCGCCGAACGTTTCACGCTGACACGCTCGGCTTTGCCGGATGCGATCAGCTCCGACAGCGGCGTTCCGTTCAACGCCGACAAGGAAACACCTGCGGGTCCCGCAGCGGCGCCGTTACTGCCCGCCGCAGCTGGCGCTTTCGACGGCCCCGGTGTGCGCGACGCAGTCGGCGCTTGAGGCGCGGCCGGACGCACTGAAGCACGCTCCGATGCGGAAGCCGTGGAAGGCGGGCGCGACGGCGTGCTCGGCAAGGTGCGCGCGGGCGCGGTGCTGGGAGTGGGCTTCTCTTGTGCCGTGGGCGAAGACTTTTCGGCGCCGTTTTTGTCGCTGGCGGCAGCGGCCGCTGGCTTCTCTGCAGGCTTCTCGGTTTTATCTTCGCTGGCCTTCCCTGCGGGAACCGGCGTTTTCTCAACAGCTGGAGCTGCTTCAGCGGGAGGCGTTGCGCCTGGCAGTGGTGGCGGTTGCGAGACGCGCGGACGCGGGGGACTCGGTGCGCTGGGCACGCTGCGCGGAGGTGGCGTACTCGCCGAACCAGTCGCTTCCGCGGGCTTTTCCGCAGCAGCTTTCTCGGTGGCAGGTTTTTCGCCAGCGGCTGGCTTGTCGCCTGCAGACTTTTCCGCGACCGAGCGGGCGTAAGCGGAGAGATCGGCGCCGAGGCGCGCCAACGCCAGCGCGCGCATATCGTTGCCGTCCTGCTCGGCGGCTTCGGCACCGCGCTGAACCCAGCGCACGGCTTCCTTCAGCTGCGCAAGCTCCCACATCTCGCGCGCGGCCTCCAGGCAACGCACTACTTCGGCGGAGTCGTTCGGCTCGGGCGCAGGGACCTTCGGGTCGGATGAATCGGCCATCGCTTCTTCCTCTCTACTTCGTCGCACTGAAATCCTTCAACGCCCGCCAAGCTCGCTCAAAAGACGCTGGGCGTCCTTGTTTTGCGGGTCGGCTTCGGTCGCACGCGTCGCCATGCGGCGGGCGACTGTCTTCTGCCCTTTTCCGAGCTCGAGCTCTGCCAGCTGCAAACATGCGCGTGATAGCTGCCGGCGCGTAGGCATGTCGGTCGCCTTGTCCTTCAGGGTGACGAACACGCGCAGCGCGGCCAACGCGGTGTCGACTTCGTCGAGATCGGCCGCCAGCAAGCCCAACGTGAACGCAATTTCGGGGTCGCCCTTGTCGAGCTGATGTCCCCGACTGAGCGGCTCCATCGCTTCGACCCAAGCGTCTTGTGCAAGCGAGAGCTCGGCCAAGCGCAGATACAGCTTGGCGTGAAGCTTGGTGTGTCGCTTTTCGGTAGCTGCCAAGAACTGCGCGAGCCCGGCGTGCGCCTCGCTATGTCGACCCGCAGCGGCCAGCACATTTGCGGTCAGCAGCTGCGTTTCGATGCGCTCCGGGTCGAGCTTCTTCAACTCGCCCAACGCCGCCAGCGCTTCGTCACTAGCGTGCTCGGCGGCGAACAAATCGGCCGCTTTCGCGAACAAATCGGCCTGCGCGCTGGCCTTGGCGCTGCGAGCTTCCTCCAGCAGCATGCGCGCCTGCTTCAAGCGATCGCCGGTGCGCGCGTACAGGCGGCCGAGCTCTCGCCGCAACTCCACCGAGTCCAACCCGTCGGCTAGCGCACTCTCGACTTCCGCGACGGCCACTTCGGGGCGCCCCGCGCTCTCGGCAACGCGCGCCAAACCGAGCGCTGCCGTGCGACGCGCAGTGCCCTGCTCGAGCTTGCAAAGCTTTTTGTAGGCTTCGATGGCAGCGTCGAAATCACGCTCCGCCGTCGCAAGCTTCGCCAGCCGCGATAGCAGCGGCACGCTGTCGGCGTGGCGATTGAGCCAGGGCTCGATCAGCGCGCGCGCACGCTGCCGCTGCCCCGCCTCGGCCGAGATATCCGAAGCTCGCAGCGCCCAACGCTCCGATGTTTCGAACACTCGCGTTCTTTCGATGGCAGCGAGCAGCTCCTCGCTCGAGCCACCTTCGCTTTGCAGCGCCGCTTCCAGCTCAGAAAGCGCTTCGTCCGCACGCCCGAGCCCTTCCAGAATCCCGGCGCGCTCACGCCGCACGGCAGCGTCGTTGGCACCGGCGGCCGCCGCGGCGTCCAAGGCTAGCAAGGCGCGCTCGGAGTCGCCGGACTTTTGCAACGCTTCGGCCAGGCGCAGATGCAAGCTCGCGTCGCGCCCGCTGTGCTCCAGCGCTCGCTCCAGAACTTCCACCGCGCGCAGATGACTGCCGCGAGCGATGAGCTCCGCAACCAACGCGTTGGAAATGCTGCTGTCGCCCGGCGCGAGTACGAAGCCGCGATTCAACGCGCGTTCCACCGCGGCGCTGTCAGCGTCCGCACGTCGCAGCTCCGCGAGCTTCAACGCCAGCGGCGCCGCGCGCTCAGGGCTCGTCTCGATACCGAGCAACGCTTCGATGGCATCCGCGTACTCGGGACCGCTGGTGCCGATGCGCTCGTGCAGCTCCACACTCCGTTGCAGCGCTTCCGCACGCCGCTCCGGCAGCTTGGCGAGGCGTCCCTGTACCTCCAGCGCTTCACGCAAACGCCCGAGCTTTTCGAAGGTCGCTGCCAGCCGAACCGCCAGCACTTCCAAGGTTTGGCGATCGCCGTCTGCTTCCGCTGCAGCGAGCTGCTCGCGGGTGAGCTCCACGAGTTCGTCGAGCTTCTCGCTGTCGTTGATCAAGCCTGTCAAAAGCTCGTACGGCTCACTGCGCGCCGGATCCCGCTTGATGAGATCCCACAACTTGCGTACGGCTTCGTCGCGCCGCGTCGGCAAATCTAGGAGCTGCCGCGCGATCAACAGGTCGTATTCGCCGCGCTCGACATCCGATGCCGCTCGCGCCGCAAGCGCTTCCAGCACGCCGAGCACCCGCTCCTTCTCCCCGAGCTTTTCGAACACATCGAGCAGGGTCTGCCAGGCCTGCGTTTGAGCTCCGCCCGCGCTTTCCAAATCGCGGGCCGCGCGCTCCGCAAGCTTCAGGGCTCGCTCGGCCAAAGCTGGCTCGATCACGCCGAACGCAGAGTTCAGCTCCAGCAAGTCGTGCAGCGCCGAAGCCACTTTGCCCGGCTCACGGGCTCGCTCGAGTCGCGCCGAAACGGCCCGTTCCAGCAAGTCGTTGCGACCCTGACGCTTGAGCGCCGCTTCGAGCGCCAACGCCTCCTCCTCGCTCGCGAGCGCCGCCTCGAACGCCGAAGCCACGTGGTCGTTCGACTTCTCGGTATCGCCACGCAGGCTCGCCACCTGGCTCAGGTATAGGTACACCTCACCGCGACTCGGCGCAGGACCGCCCTCGTCGCGCGCACGTCCCAACACCATCAGCAGCGAACGGAAGCTGTGCTCCGCGCGCTCGAGATCCGAAAGCTTGAGCGCCAGGTTACCCAACGCGCTGAGAATGCGGCTGCTTTCGGGATAGCGCTGAGCGGCAGAGCTCAGCTCCTCGAGAGCTTGTGGACTGCGCCCCAGAGTCGTCAGCAGCGAGGCGAGCGCCAGGTGCACGCGGGCGCCTTCGCGCGGACGCCGCGGCCCGTAGTGCTGGATCTGCCGGCGCAGCACGAGCTCCGCGAGATCCGCGTTGTTCGCCTGCGCCAAGCGCTCCGAGAGCTCCAAAGCGAGCGACGGATCGTCGGGCACTAGCTCGTCGTGGCCGCAAAACAGCTCCGATGCAGACACCAGATCGGCGGCGCGCATGTACGCCGCGAGTGAAGCCGGCAAGTCGCCGGTGTGAAGGCGATGCACCTGCGCGAGCCGCGCGTACAACGGTGCTGGCGCTGGCGAGCCGCTGGCTTCCTCAGCGAGGAGCTCAGCCAGCTCTGCGTATCTACCCAGCGCTTCGAAGTGCTGCGACAAGAGCTCGAAGCTTTCGGCGTCACGACCGAAGCTCTGACGCACGGATTTCCATGCCTCGATGGCGCCCTCGACGTCGCCGAGCTTTTCGGCTCGCAACCGCGCTGCCTCGCCGCGATCACGCCGTGCGCGGGGCGAATCGGGCTCCAAGGCCGCGCGTTGCTCCAATGCAACGATGACCTCTTCCCAACGCTCGCCGACGCGCAAGGCTTTGAGCAGGCCATCGATGAGGCTGCGGTCCCGTGGCTCGGCCTCGAGCAGTAGGCGATAGTCCTGCGCGGCGCGCAACGGCTCGCTCAACTCATCGAGCGCGACCCGCGACGCTTCCAGCAAAACATCGCGACGCTCCGCTGGATCTTTGCTGAGCTCTGCCATGCGCTCGAGCACGCTGCAGCGCTCGCCGGCTCGCCCGGCTTCCAGCAGCAATCGCTCGAGGCGGCCCGCGGCTCCCAAGCGCGTCGCTGGTTCCTCCGCCTCGTTCAGAATGCGCGCGAACAGCTCGATGCCGCGTTCGCGCTGGCCCAATTCGAGCTCGATGGCGGCCGCTTCGGAGATGAGCAGTGCAAACAGGGGCTTGCCGGCGACGCGCTCGGCGGCTTCTACGATAAGCGCCGCAAAACGCGCGCGGTTGCCGAGCTGTTGCGAAAGCTCGTTCATGCGCACGCGATGTGACTCGTCATCCGGTTCGAGCAGCATCAGCTCGCCGAGGCACTCGAACTCACCTTCTCCGTCGTTGAGCGTCTGTCGCAACTCGGCCAACGTGCGCAGCAGTTGAATGCGCTCCTTGTTGCCGAGCTCGCCGGTCAGCTCTACCACCACGACGTTCGCCACGTCGCGCGGCCGGCCAGCAGCCGTGTAGCGCTGCTTCAGCAGCTTGGCGGCGCGCTTAGCGACTTTCTGCTGAGTTTCTCGCGCTTCGGGCGCTTCCGGCAGCGGCAGGCGGAACACGCGCTCGAGCAACGCCAACGTCGATTCGGCTGCCGCGACGCTCTTGGGCTGGCCCTCGAGCACCGCTAACGCCGAACGCCCGTCACCCAGCTGCAGCCACAGATCGGTCACGCGTTCTCGCGCGCGCACGAGCTCATCGCCTTCGAGGTTCGGTTCTCGACGAGTCAGATGTGCGATCAAGCGGTCGAGCTTCTGCTGCCGCTCGTACAAACGCTCCAACGCCAAATCGACGCGCGCGTCATTGGAACGCAGCGCAAAGTAGCTTTCCCAATAAGCAATCGCCCGCTCCGGATCGGTCGCCAAATCGCGGGCTGCGATGGCGGCTTCGTCCAGCAATGCGGCGCGCTCGGCCTCGTCGGGGGTGGCGTCGATCACGCGCTCGTACAGCGGGAATAGCGATTCCCACCGCTGTTCGCGCGTCAGGCCAATCTTCACCCGCTCGAAAGCCCAGCGCGCACTGGGAGCAACCATCAGCAGGCGCTCGAGTGGCGCGGTCAGCGCGCCGGGGTTACCGACGTGCTCCTCAGAGAAGGCGACCAGCCGCTTGCCGAGCTCTTCGGCGAGTTTGGGATCTTCGGCGCGCGCGAGCGCACCAGTGTACGCACGCAAAGCACCTTCGGGATGTTTGGCCCGGATTGCACCTTGCTCCACCGCGTCCCAAATTCCGGATTCGGTGGGGAACTCCGCGGCGGCGCGCTCGAACACGGCGAGCGCGGCGTCACCGCTCTCGAGCGCGACTAGGCGCTCGAACCAACGTCGACGCAACGGGGAAAGCTCGGGGGCGCCCTCGCGCGCTGCTTCTTCGCTGCTATCCAACAGCAAGCGCAACGTCGCCCGCTGATTTTCCGGCGAATCGATGGCAGCGCTAGCTCGCTCGAGGAGCTCACTCGCCTTCGCACGCGTAGACGGTACGCGGCAAAGCGAGAGGGTGAGCTCACGCAGGCGTGGGTTCTCGGGATGTGCCGCCAACGCCGCCTCGACGAGTGGAAGCGCGTCCTGTGGCTGATCGAGGCGCTCGATCAGGAGCTCGGCCATCGCGAGCTCTACTTCGGTCGCGTCACCGTTGGTTGCTAGCTCACGAACTCGTGTCAGCGCGGCCAGACCGGCGGCCAGATCGCCGCTTGCGATGCGCAAACGCGAAAGCTCCCGCCACACGTCCGCGCGCCGCGCGTCGTGCTGCGTAGCGCGCTCCAAGAGCGCTATCGCCGCAGGAATATCGCTAAATTCCTGCTCTTCTACGGCCGCCCAGTGAGTCAGCACCGCGATCGGATCTTCGGCGTTTGCCACGCGCCACTCGAACAACCAGGAGCGCTTGGTGTGGCGCCACTCAGCGTCCGGGCTGCTCTCGACCAAGCCGATGTAAGCGCGTACGTCGGGCTCATCGGCAAACGACTCGATCAGTGCTTCGTAGACGCGTGCGGCTTCGTCGAAGCGACCAGCGCTCGCCATCACGCGAGCCTTGGCGGAAACCATTTCGCGAGTCTCGGCCTCGCGATTGTCTTCCAGCCGCGACACCACCTCGTCCACCATGTTGGCGAACTCATCAGCGCCGCCGCTCTGCGCCGCACGCGCTTCGAGCGACAACACCACCGGCACCGCAACCAGCGCGTCTTGCGCCGCTGCAAGCAGCGCTCGGCACGCGCCGGGCACCTTGGTCCAATCCGCGCCGCGCGCGCAGAGCTCGATCAACCGTCGCGCAGCCGCCACGTCGTTTGGTGTGGCTTGCAGCGCGCGCTCGTACAGTCGCTCGGGTTCGCTGCTTTCGTCCTCATTCTCAGCCAAAAGCTCAGCGGCGCTCTTCCAAGTCGCTGCTGCTGCCACCGGCTCGTTCAGCCGATCGAGCAAGAGCTCACCGAAAGCTTCCAAGGCCCGCACACGCGCGAAGCCGTCGGAAGCGTTCTGCACGCGGTGCTCATACACCTTGCGCAGCGTCGGCAAATCCGAAACGTCTTCGGCGACGCGCTCGACCAAATCGAGCGTCCCGTTGTCGACCTGTGCTTGATCGACGATGGGAGCCACCAGGGCCAGCGCATCTTGCCCGCGGTTGAGACCGAGCAGCACTTCCGCCATGCGCTCTTCAATCGCGCGCCGCTCGCTTCCCTCGAACACGCCGCGCGCGCGCTCGAATTCGGCGAGCAACGCTTCGTCGTCGCCGAGCGCGTGCAGCACCGTGACCAAAGCTTGATGCGCGCGCAGTAACGTCGGCGCTTCGCTCACCGCTTGGCGCAGCGTATCCAGCGCCGCTTCCGTCGCACGCAGCGCGCCGTGCTGCAAAAGGCCAAGAGCCACGCGCAGGGCGGCACGGCGATCAGGCTCGTCGGTACGCGCGATTGCATCGAAATAACGCTTCGCGCGCACTTCTGGCGCGTCGTTGCTGGCCGCCATCAAATCCAGGCGCGTCAGTAACTCGGGCGAAGTTGGATCCGAAGCCAGGGCACGTTCGTACAAGCCGCGCGCTTCCGTTACCCGCCCGAGCTGAGCGAGCGCGTCTCCCGCGGCCAAAGACAGCACCGCGATCGCAGTCCCGTCACTCAAGGGCTGGTTCAGCGCGGAGACCAAACCTTCCAAACGCTGCGTTGGATCGGGCGTGAGCCGTACCAAGCGCTCAATCCATTTGGCGACGCCGCCGGGCCACTCCACGGCCATGCGCACCAGCAAGCGTACAGCGATGTCGCGCGCGCGATCGGCAGGCACTGCGGCGACGTCGAACACGGCGCCGAACTGCACCCAAATCGCGATGCGCTCGTCCTGATCCGCGCAGCGATTGGCGCGTAACTCCAGAATCGCGAGCAACATCACCGCCGAGTGCGAGATCTTGCGGAACTCACGCTCGTAGACCGGCTCGAGCAACTCGGCGGCGGAGAGTGCGTGCGCCGGTTCGGCAAGCAGCACCTCCAACCAGCGGCGACTCGCTTGCTGAGTCGGATCGAGCTCGAGGCTCGCCGCAAATGTCTCGAGAGCGCGAGCAATATCGTCGAGGCGCAGCCTGACCTCTCCGAGCCGCGCGAGAATCGCGGCGCGCTCGGTGCCTTCTGCACGCGCGGCGGCCGCCGCTAGCTCGGTGGCAAGCTCCGGAAAGCGACCTTCACGCTCAAGAGCCTCGATGCGCTGGGTCTGATTCCACTCGGGTTGACCCGGCTGAGTTCCAGCTTCCATCACTCCTCCTCAACCCGCTGAGCGAGTTGACGGCAGCGCTTGTCCAAGTTCGACGAAGAAAGCCCGCGACCACGAGACGCTGGAGCCGCGTCGCTACGCCTAGCCTGGAATGTCGACACGCATACCTTCGTGACCACGCACGCCTCAGTCGCTCACTACAGCTTAGCGGTAGAGTCCGAGTCCGGCCATGTTGAAAACCGTGCTCTACGAAATGGATCCAACGATTCACCGGCAGGAGAAGATCTCGGGTGAGTTGTAACGATCTGCGCGCTGTCGAAACCGACATCCACACCTGTATGGGTGGCATCGACGTGAGATCTGATCACGACGTAGCGCGGGCGAACGTCCGTTCAGCAGTTAGTGATCACACGCGCACGCACATCATGAAGTGCGCATGCATTCGGAAAGCTCGTTGAGCATGCGATCGGCGAGCACCAATCCGTCCGACGCCACCTCTTCGTCCAGCGCGCGACGCGTCAAGCGGCCATCCGGACTGAGACGATACGGTGATCGCTTGCGTGCGACGAGTGCGCTTATTTTCTGCGGATCCAGTGGCGTATCGTCTCTCAAATGCAAGGTGACGCTGCGAGCCGATGCTTCGCAACCGAGCACACGCAAACGTCGTAGCTCCGTCTTGAGACGCATGAGCTCGATGAAGCGACGGGCTTCGATGGGTGGTTCGCCAAAACGATCGTTGAGTTCGCTCGCGATATCCCCGACTTCCGCTTCGTCCGCCGCGCTGGCCAAGCGCTTGTAAAGAGACAGGCGCACGCCTACGTCCGCTACGTAGCTTTCGGGGAGCAGCGCATCCACATCAACGCTGAGCTCGGGATCCACCTCGTGAACCACGGTTTCTCCGCGCAGCTCGTGCGTGGCTTCTTCGAGCATGTGGCAGAACAAATCAAAGCCGACACTGGCCACAAAACCGCTCTGATCCGCTCCGAGAACGTCGCCTGCGCCGCGCAACTCCATGTCGAGCGCGGCGATGTGAAAACCTGAACCGAGCTCGGTGTGGCGCTCCAACGCCTCTAGGCGCCAACGTGCTTCGTCCGTCATTTGACTGGGGGGTGGCACCAGCAGGTAGCAGTAGGCACGCTCGTTACTGCGGCCGACACGTCCCCGAAGTTGATAGAGCTGCGCCAAACCGAACAGATCCGCACGATCGATGATGATCGTGTTCGCGCGCGGGATGTCGAGACCACTCTCCACGATCGCCGTCGCCACCAGAATGTCGTACTCGCCCGCGACGAAGTTCAGCATCGTGCGCTCGAGGGCGTCTTCGCTGAGCTGACCGTGTCCAACCGCGATGCGCGCGCGTGGCACGAGCTGCTGCAGGCGCTCGGCGCGCTCGTAAATGCCTTCCACGCGGTTGTACACGTAGAAGACTTGGCCGCCGCGTTCGAGCTCGCGCTCCACGGCGGTGCGCACGAGCTCTGGATCGAATTGCGAGGTGATGGTGCGAATCGCGCGGCGATCGATCGGCGGCGTCGTGATGATGGACATGTTGCGCAGGCCGCCGACTGCGAGCTGCAACGTGCGCGGGATCGGCGTCGCGCTCAGCGTGAGCACATCGACTGCGGTGCGCAGCTGCTTGATGCGCTCCTTGTGCGAAACCCCAAAGCGCTGCTCCTCGTCGACCACGAGCAAGCCCAAGTTCTTGAAGTGCACGTCTTTGGATAGCAATCGATGCGTTCCCACGACGATGTCGACGCTGCCTTCCTTGAGGCCTTTGAGCGTGGCCAGGTGTTCGCTCTTCGACTGAAAACGGCTCAAAACCCGTACATTCAGCGGGTAATCCTCGAGCCGCGCGGAGAACGTCATGTAGTGCTGTTGAGCCAGCACGGTGGTCGGACACAAGAGCGCCACTTGGCGTCCAGCGTTCGCGCACAGAAACGCCGCGCGCAGCGCTACCTCGGTCTTTCCGAAGCCCACGTCGCCGCACACCAAACGATCCATCACCCGTTCGGAGTTGAGATCCGAAATTACGTCAGTGATCGCTGCGGCCTGGTCGCGCGTCTCGTCGAAGGGAAAGCTCGCCTCGAAGGCGGCGTAGTCATCGTCCGGAGCGGGCAGCGGCAGCTTGCTCACCGAGTTGCGCTCTGCGTACAGACGCAAGAGCTCATCCGCCATTTGCCGCACGCGTTGCTCGACGCGCGCCTTGGTCTTCGCGAAGGTTTGCCCGCCCAGGCGATCCAGCTTCGGGGTCGTGTCGGAAGCCGCATACTTTTCGATCTGATTCAGCCGATAAACCGGCAAAAACAGCTTGCCGCCCGTGTACTCGACCACGATCAGATCGACGCTGACGCCGCCGACATCTTTCTTTTCGAGGCCCAGGTAGCGCCCGATGCCGTGGTCGACGTGCACCACGTAGTCGCCTGGCGCGAGCGCTCGCAGATCTTCAAGCAGCGCTTTGGTGGCGCGCGGTCGCGCAGCAGGACGGTGCGCCCGCTGACCGAAGATTTCTTCTTCGGTGATCAGCACGAAACCTTCTGCCGGCGCAATCGCCCCGCGAGCGTTGGTGGCGACGTGGAGCGATACCAGTCCGCTCACTGGTTCGTGCTGTGCGTCGAGTTCGGCAACGTTCACACCGCGGTGCCCGAGCAACGCGCGCAAACGCTCCGCCTGCGTGCGCGTGCGTGCCGCGATGGTCACGCCGAGGCCCGCTTCGTGCCACACGCCCAGGCGTTTCAGCAGCGGATCCAAAGAAGCCGCTTTGCCGCGGCCGGTGCGCGCATTTTTACTGGCGCGCGCTAGGTCTTCGTGGTCGCGAATCGAGAGCGATGGCGCGTCGGCCGGTACCGCCTCCAGCGCTGCGACCAGGCTACCCGCCTGGCTCGCACCCTGCACGCTCACGCGATGCACGCACAAGAGCCGCCGTCCGCCGAGACACGCGCTGAGCTCGTTTTCGTCCAAGTACAACCGCTCGAAAGCGAAGTGCGGCGTGCCGCCGCGGGCTCGCTCCGCCGCACGGCCGCGCTCGATCTCTTCGCGCAGCGCACGCACCACGCTGGCCGGATCTTCAATCACGATCGGAAGAGCCGCGTCGAAGTACTCGCACAGTGGCACCAGCTCGTGAAAAGCTGGCAAATATCCTTCCAAGCCGAAGTACGCGTGGCCGCTCGCAACGTCGTCGATGAAGGCGCGCGCCTTACTCGAGGGGTAATCGACTTCGTCGCACAGCGCGCGTAACGTGAGGCGCGCTCGTTGCTCTTGATCCTGGTCTATCCAGGCTTCGCGCGCGGGTGGCAACCAGGCGCTCTCCACTTCCTTGAGTGTGCGTTGGTCGTCTGGATCGAAGGCGCGCAACGTGGAAACCATGTCGCCGTACAACTCGATGCGCAGCGGCAACTCGCTGCCGCTCGGCCACACATCGAAGAGGCCGCCGCGCACCGCAAACGTGCCTGGATCCTCCACCACCGGCGCACGCAGATAGCCGGCGTTGACCAACGTGCGGCTCACCTTTTCGACATCGAAGTCCTTCTGCAGCTCGACGCGCAACGACGCCTTGCGCAGCTCCTTCGGATGCACGACCCGACGCACCAAGGCTGCCGCGGTGACCACGGCAAAGCGAAACGGCAAAGCCGCTGCAATTTGAAACAGCCCTGCTGCGCGCTGCATCGCCGTGCGCCGGTCCGGATGCACTTCGGCGTAGGGAGTGTTTTCGGAGGTTGCCAGCAACAACGGCGACGCTTCGGCGCTCGAAGCGCGGCCAAGCGCACCCACCAGGGGCAAACCGTGCCCCAGTCCGCTCAGGTCGGAGTGCGCACGGCGCGCGGAGTCGGCATCGGCAACGACGTACAGCACACGCGGCGCTTGCGCCAAGGCGAGTGCGTGCGCTGCGAGCGCGGGAGCTGCACCTTGAGCATCCACGACGTGGTGAAGCCCGGGCGCGGCGAGCACTTCGTCCGCCAGCGCGCGGAGTGTGATCAACCGGCGATCGGAAGAGAGTGCGAGCGCCGAAACTGGATCGTCGAGAGGCTCCTCGTCAGACATGCGCGCGAGGGGTTTACTCCGTCGCAGAAGCTTGTGCGAGGGCTGCGAGCGCGTAGTTTCGCACGCGCAAAGACCAGGCTCCGTCGCCGTGCGCTGCGGCATGTGCCGAAAATGCGAGGTAGGCCGCTTGAGGCCGCCCAAGGCGGTAGAGCAACACTCCGCGCGCCAAATCGCCTGGAAACTCTCCATCCAACCGACTCAGCGCGTTCACGTATCCGAGGCGGTGCTCGTCTTGATCGAGCGGCGATAGCCCCTCGGGGTGCTCCAACAAGACGCGATAGTAGAGGCGAAACTCGTCCAGGCTCGGTCGTAGCGCGGCGTTCTCCAGCGCGCCGGTGAGCTCTGCCCAACGCACGCGGTACAAGGCGCGCAGCGCTTCGTCATCGAGCAGCAGAGTGCCGTCCCCTGCGATCCAACCAGCTGCGCGCGCCTTCTCGATGAAGTTCGCCCCGAGCTCTTCGAGCTCTCGATCGGGCTTGCCGCTCTTACGAAAGCGCCCCATCGCCTGGAGAAATAGTTGCGTCTGAACGGCTCGCAGCATTTGCAGCGGCTCCACGGACGTACGGCCCTTCAGCGCTCGCGTGAGCCGCCGCGCCTGGTCGCGCGCTTGCGAGGCGCCTGCCAGATCGCCACGCACTATCGCGGCGCCGTGACGTCGCACCTCTTCACCCACTGCGCGCACTTCGAACGACAAGGCCGACGTTCGGGCAAGCTCGGCCCGCGCGTCGTCGAAAGCTCTCGCACGCGCAATCACGCGGCGATCGATCTCGGGGAGCGGCACGACTCTGGGCTCCACCGGCCGCGGCAAACCAAGCCAAACCCCGAGCAGCGCGATGCCGACGGCCAGAAGGCCAAGCTCCCAACCTTCGAGGTGGCGGGCCCAACCGTCGCGTTTAGCCCCCATGTCGCACCTCGACATCCAACGACGCTCGCGACCTGAATGCGAAGGCGGTGAACGAAGGGCGTTGCCTCGACGGAAGCAGCGGCGTACGAAGAGGATCGTGGTCGAAAAACGCGGTCATCCTCGAACAGCCATCTCAGCCGTAGTCACGTGCCACCGCAAGGACGGCACCAGCTTCGAGGGGCGCTCGAAAGACATCAGCATCGGCGGGATGTATCTGTTCGCGACAGAACCGGTAACGTTCGGCGCCGAGCTTACCATCGAGATCAGCCTGCCGCGCACCAAAGGCGCTCTGCGTTTACCGGGCATTGTACGCTGGATTGACCAGGGCGGCTTCGGTGTGCAATTCGGTCTGCTCGGCGCGCGCGAAACGCACGCAATTAGCCAGCTGATTCGCAGCTGACCGGTTTTTATGCCCGAAGTTCCGACCGACCCGACTCAGTTTTTCACGGCCTGGCTACCCGCTGCGTTCGAGCCGCTCGCTGCGCGGCTCGGCGCCCAGAACTCGCCTGGCGCGCTGGTGTTCCAAGTGGGCGACGGCGCGCCGCTCGCAATTCGCATCGACCAGGGTCGCATCGTGGTCGCAACTGGATCGCCAAACGACGCCATCGCGCAGGTTCGCCTATCCGAAGGCGCCTTCGAGCCCATCATCGTACGCGGCGCGCGCATGCTCTCCTCTGCGGAGACGTCAGGTGAGACCCACCTTCTGGTGCTGCGCGCACTCACGCTCGACGCCGAACGCATCGCGTTGATTCGCGGCGTGGTTGGCAGCGTGGCCTTCATTCTGACCGACGACAGCGGAGAACATCGCTTGCTGCTGACACCGGGCACGCAAGCGCCGAACCTGACCGCTCCCGAGTGCAGCGTGCGCTGTCCACTCGCCGACTTTCTCGCCATGCAGCGCGGCGAAACGAATCCTTTCGAGCTGATGATGAGCGGTAAAATCACCATCTCGGGGGACGCGCAGATCCCGATGGCGCTCAGCTCGCTGTTCGTGTGAGCGCAGACAACGGCGCTTACGGCGCAGTGCGATCGCTCACGGCGCCCCAGGCACGCTGGGCAGCGCCGCCCAACGCAGCGCCTCGCCGAGCTGGCTCGAGATCTGTTGCGTCTTGTAGCGCTTGAGCGACATCAGATAGATGCCCGGCTGCTTATTGCGCGTCGAGAAGAACGCCAGCATGCGACCGTCGGGGCTACACGCGGGCGACGTATTCGAGCCCTGGTTCTGCGTCAGACGACCGATGCCGCGGCCGTCTTCCGACGAAATTACCAAGTCTTGTTTGTCGTTGCCGACCGCCACCGAATACACCAGCCGAATGCCGTCTTCGGTGTCGCAGAACACCGGTGAAGCCGCCGTAAAGCCCGACGGCGACACGGCCTTGCCATTCACGAAAATGCGCTGCGTGCCCTGCTTGGCATCACCGCCAACCCACGCGACTTTGCCCGAAGGGCTGAAGGTCGGATGCGTTGCCAAATCGGTGTTGGAGATCCGCTGCATGTTGCTGCCATCCACCCCACCCAAATAAATGGCGCTCGTTGCATTCTCGCTGACTGCCAACGCCATCTTGGTGGTGCCCTTGTCGAAGGCGACTCCATAAAGCGACGTCTTGAACGGCACGTTCACTGGCTTGCTCGTACCCGCTGCCCACGAGAACAACCCGTAGGGCGCGTAGTTCTGGCTCAGCAAGTAGTAGATGGAATGGTTCGGCCCCCACGTGGGAGCGATGGCGTGGTCGTTCGGCTCGGTCAGCGGAGTGAGCCCGTTGCCGTCGGCGTCGACCCGGAAAATTCTGCGGTTTTTGGCCCAGCGCGCCGAAAACGTGAGCTCGCTGGCGAAGCCGCCGGGGCGACCCGTGAGTGCGCCGAGCAACGCGTCCGTCACGCGATGTGCGGTGACGCGCGCATCGTTCTTCGAAACGACAATCTTCTTCGAGTAAACAGGGTCTTTACCGACGTTCAAGAAGTACGCGATGCCGAGCACCTGAATCTTGCCAGGGCTGTTGTCGGCACGTGCCGCAACCTTCACGATGGCTTCGGCGCCGAGCGCACGCCACGCATCGATGTCGATGGCATCGTCGAAACCGTAGAGCCCAACGGGCGCCTTCGAATCCGAAATCACATCGAACAAACCGGTGAGCTCGATGTCGCGCCGCACCACGCCGCGCACAATCACGTCTTCCAAATCGGGCGACAGCGAAGGCAACACCGCGATGCGCGGCAAGCGCTCCTGCGTCGTACCTGTCACCAACATCTCGCCGAGCGCACTCTCGTCGGGCCGCCCCGCCGGCGCTGCGGGAGCCGGCGCTGCAGGTGCTTGCGCTGCGGCGCTGTGCCCAAAAATCAGCGCACTCAGGGCGATTCCGGCCCAGGCGGCTCGGGCGCCGGCGCGGGTGGCGTAGGCGCGGGCGCTTCGGGCGCGGGAGCGGCGGGAGGAGTTGGACTCGGAGTCGCAGGCTTGTCGTCGCATGTGGCTTTGCTTCCAGAAAGACGGAACGAAAGATTCGAGCTCAGGATGTCCGGGTACAGCGGCGGAGGCGGCGGCAGCTCTTCACCCACCACGCGGTCCAACGTTGAACGAACACGCTCGTCGAAGATGGCATTCCCGCTCGGTGACGCTACCGTGTAGCCGGCCACCTGCCGGTTGGCGCCGACGCTCACGTTCACGCCGCTGCTCATCTTTTTGAGCTCGGCGCAAGGAATCCCCGACTCCGGCGGACGAAAACGCGCGTTGAACCACGCGATCAACTTCGCTTGATACGCGCTGATGGCGCGCGCCTTCAACGGATCCGTCTCGGTGCCTTCCTTCACGCCGTCGGGCGAACCTTCGCCTTCCACCGTTGGCGCCGAATCGGGCCCGGCATCGAGCAGGGTCTGGTCGACTTGCTTTGCGACTTCGGCATCGGGCGGCGGCGCTGCGGCGTCTGGCTTCGCGAGCGGTGTGTCTGGAATTGCCTCGGGCGTTTTAGCCGCTTTCGTCGACGGCGCGCTCGACGCTTCGAAGCGCTGCACCGGTGGATTTTTCTTCCACATGTCGGGCAGCTTCGCCTTCTTCTTGCCGCCGAGCTTCAACAGCGGCAGCTCGTCGAGCACTGGCCGCACCTGCATCGGGACGAGCTTTTCTTGCGGTGGCTCGACCGCTTTGACGTGGGTTTTATTTTGGCCAGCAAAGACCAGCAGCGCGAGAAATCCCGTGACCACTGCCGCGCTCGCTGTCGCCGAGAGAGCGATCTCGTGCGGCTCGAAGGCGCGGATGGTCGGGGCGGCGCGGCTCACTTTTGCTTCGTCGAAGGAGTTGCAGGCTCCTCCTCGACCTCCGGTTCGACCAGCAGATTGAGGGACTCGACACCACTATTGCGAGCAGCCGCGACGACCTCGGCCACGATGCCGTAGCGAGCGTTCTTGTCGGCGCGAATGTAGAGCTCGCGCTCCTTCTGCACGCGCGCGTTCTCTTTCAGCGCCTGATCGATGCGACCCGTCACATCGTCCTCGCCGAACAGCACGCGCTCCTCTTTGGTCACGCTGACGAGCAAGCGCGCGTCCTTCACGGGCGTTTGCGCCGCCTTCACTTCGGGCAAGTCGATGCGCAAACCGGTGGTGAGCAACGGTGCCGTCACCATGAACACCACCAATAAGACCAGCATCACGTCGACGAGCGGTGTGACGTTGATGTCTCGAAACCCGCCCCGCCGCCTGCTGCCGACTTGCATCGCCATGCGCTACCTACGTTGGTGCTGTGCGTACGGATTGACGCTCGCTGCGCGCTCGCCATCCGCCAAAGTTTCCACCCAAACTTCGGCGCTGGCGCTGAGCTCGTCGACCAAGTCACCGATGCGCTTGTCGACGTAGTTGTAACCAATCGTAGCGGGAATTGCGGCGACCAAGCCGAATGCGGTTGCGATCAACGCTTCGCCAATGGCAGGCGCCACCACGGGCAGCGACGCGCTCTTCTCCACGCCAATGCGCAAGAACGCATCCATGATGCCCCACACGGTGCCGAACAAACCGACGAACGGCGCCGCCGACGCAATGCTCGACAACGTCGGCATCAGCGCCATCGCGCGTTGCTGCTCTGCCGTCACCGCGCGCTTCGCGATCGCGCTCAACAGCTCGGAGCTGGTGCTCGCAGTTTCCTGACGGCGTGCGAGCGCCAACACGACACGACCGCCGGGCGAGGCCTTGTGACGCTCAGCCAACGCCACAAGGTCCGCTCCGCGCGGCACATTTTCGCTGGCGCGCTCGAACGCACGCAGCGAGCCCCGCAGCCGTGAGAGCTGCGCGAACTTGAGAAACCAAATCAACCAAACCAACGCCGCCGCTACGATCAAGATCAGAAGCACGACCAGCACGACCCCGGAGGAGCCGAGCATGAGGCCGATAGGATCGAGGGCCTTTTGCGGGGGCGCTACGTGAGCTGCGGCGTCCGGCTGCATGGCAATCAGCTGCCGAGCAGCACGTCTACGCGGCGATCCTTCGCCCAGCCTGCGTCATCGGTACCACTGGCGTCGTCTTCGCCACGCGAGGTGGTTTCCATCTTGCCAGAGTCGAGACCGGCCGTTGCGATGGCGCCCTTCACGCTGTCTGCGCGACGCTGCCCGAGCACGCGATTGTACTCCTCGTCGCCGCGCGGATCGGCGTGGCCCACGAGGCGCATGCGGCGACCCTTGAGCGGCCCCGTGCTGAAGCAATCGGCCAGCTTCTTGAGCACGGTCCGATCTTGCGGACGGATGTTGGCTGAATCGAACGCGAAGTACGCCTCGGCGTCGGTGATTCCACACGCCTTTCGAATCTCATCCGAAATGGCGAGGTTCGATTGATTCGGATTGTCATCCACCTTGGCGGGCGGCGGCTTCGCCGGCTGAGCAACCGGCTGCGGCTGCGCGACGGGGGGAGCTTTTGCCTCTTCGGGGGGCTTGGAGCCGCACGCGGCCAGCGCCGCGGTGCCGGCGATGAGGAGGAGAGCTTGGATTCTCACGACTTCGTCCTTTCTTGGGGTTTCGAGCGAGTACCGGTGTGTGGCCCGCGCTGACCGCCGCTCAGCGAAGTGCGCCAACACGCGCCAACCTTCACCGAGCCTCGGGCTCTATAACACACGCCACCGGATGGCACCGTCGTCACAAAAACGCCAGGTGCACCCGACCGATTCCCCCGTCAACGCGTACTTGCAACGTAGGCCAAAAGGCCGAGAGTTGCAGCCAAAAAGAAAGCCACCAGCACGTAATTCGTACGTCGTGCCGGGGCCTTCCGCTCACTGCGCGAAGCTTCGAGCTGGCTCATTGCGAGCAGCACCACGGCCTTCAGCTTTCGTTCCGCCACGGCCGCCCGATCACGGTCCTTGGCCATTCCTCGATAGCGCACCGCAGCCTCAGCCAAACGCTGCGTCGAACGGCAATACTCGAGAAATGCGCTGTGCGCGCGCTCGTCGTCCCACGCATCCAGCGCATTTTTCCAGAGCGCCTCCAGCGCGGGATCCGACTGCACAGTCATCGCCGCTCGGTTCCAATCCGCGCCGCCCGACGCCTAGGCAATCCGCAATTCTTTCATCAGCCGGCTCGTGATCGCGAAGTACTCACGACGGGCATACGGTTGATTCAAGATATGAAAGTCTTTGTTGCTCAGGCCCACACAGCCAAAACAGTACGAACAACCAGATAGCCCGACGGAGCGAACCAAGTACGAACTCGACGAACAGTTCTCGCACTCGACGCAGTGCTGGCAACCAATCAACCCCTTGCTCGCGCGGCAATGCGAACAATCCGTGCAGCCCACGCAGCGAGTACAAAAGTGACAACGCAACAGCCGCTCCGAATCCTTGCAGAACGTGCTCGTGCTGCAGCCCTGACAGCGCTCGCACTCGATGCACGCGGTGTTGCCGCGCTCCTTCGTGAATTCGGAGACCAGCTCGCGGTACCGGGACTCGAAGCTTCGGGCGTCGATGGCGTCGCTCACGCGAGCACTATTTCATTCTCTCCGACGGCGACGCAAGCACCGCCGTTTATCGCGCCCGGACAGCGCGCTATACACACGGCGCGCATGAATTCGCCCGCCATGGCTCGCTTCGCCATCGCAGTCGCAGTCGCGAGCCTCTTCGCCTGCGCGCGCCAAACCCCGGCGCCGCATACGCCAACGACCACCGCGGCAGAGCCCACGCTCGCCCCCGTCGTGCAGCCAGCTGCAGCGCCTCCACCCGACAGCGCCCTCGAAACCGTGCAGCTTGCGCGGCTCGCAGTCGCCGTCGACCTTCCCGACGCCGGCCGCTGGAAAGACACCGGCACCGCGCGTTGGGTACGGCTCCAACACGCGTCCACCCAGTCACTCCTCGAAATCTCAACCAGCCGCGAACGACGCCTGGTTCAGCCAACCGAGTGCGAACAAAGAGCTCGCCTCGAGCACCCTGACTTGCCACGCCCGGCGGAAGGCGAAGCTCTCGAACAGCGTCGCATCAAACTGCGCGGCGAACTCAGCGGCCAAGTCACGGTCAGCCTCGACAACGTCAGCGCCGACGAGCTCGCCGGCCACGTCACACTCTTTGCCGCCGGCATCGGACGCTGTCTCATAGCGCACTTCTCCACACGAGTCGTGGGAACCACGCGAGACGAAGAAGTCGCGCGTCGCCTTCGCCTCGTCGTGGATCGCGTGATGCCATCGCTCACGCTGTTGTCAGCTGATCAACGCGTGCAACCAGAGCCGTTCGAACGCTAGAACCTGAGGGGAGCTGCGCTCTCTCCAAACCAAGCTTAGTGCTCTCGCCAGGAAGAGACAGCGCACTAATGCAGCGTGTGCCACTGACCTTCGTGCTGAACCTTCGGCACGTCGGTTTCAGGCAGCGGCATCGGAGGCAGCCCTTGGTGCGGACCTCGCGCGAGGACGATGTGCACGCGGGGAGATTGGCCGTCGGCAAGTCGCGCGCGCATCTCGTCTTCGCGAGCTTCTTCTTCGGCCCAGCGCGACAGCGTCAGTTTCGCGCGCAGGCGCTTTTTGCGCCAGCCGAGCACGAACAAACCGAGCACGCCAACCCACACGAACGTGCCGCTCAAGAGCACTGGCCAGAAGGTGTAGCGACGCGCAACGTCTTCGCGCCACTCTTGCTCCAGCAGCGGGAGATCGACGCCGTAAGCGTCTTTGAGGCTCGAGGCGAACTCTTCGCCAGCGCGCACGCGTTCGACGAGGCCCTGAAAGCGGAAGTGCTCGCGCTTACGGACGAGGAAGCGCACAACGTCGACGGCTTCGGCGTACGCGATTTCGGCGTCGGCTTCGTTGGCAGGAAAACCGGTATCGAGTTGGGAGAGAGGCGGCAAAGTGTCGGCGACCGATGCCAGCCACAACGTGCGCAGCCGCTCGAACGAGCTCTCGCCCGACGCAAAGACGGCGAAGCCTTCATTGAACCAGCGCGGAACGTGGCGACCAGCCACCGCGTCGAAGAGCGCGATGTGAGCGAGCTCGTGCCGGAAAACCTGCACGAGATTGTGCTCAGAAGTTGGGTGCACCGGCGAGAGCGACAAGAGCACGAGGCCGATCTCGGAGTAGGCGACGCCAGCCGCGTATTCAGGGTAGGGCGCGTCGGCGGGGGCCAAGGTCGCCATTTCACCAGGCGTGCGCGCTACGTCGACGCGCACGTGCGAAAGCACGTTGGTGCCCAGGCGCTCGGTGAGCTCGCGTCGAATCACGGTCGACTCCGCGATGAGAGCCTGCACGTGTTCGCGACTCGACGGATGGTAGTAAAAGCGAATCCAACCGCCGTCGAAGAGGTTGAAGCCCGGCGGCGGTGGCGTCGCGTTCAAGCGACCTGCACCCACGCGCGGTGCGTCCCCGGGTGATTCGCGAGCGAGCACAGCGTCGACTTGACCCATGTCGCCGCTGCCGGTGCGCACCGCGGGCTCTGCGACGGCAGCCTGCGGTGTCACGGTCGTGACTACGAGAGCCAGCACCAAAATTACTCGCCGGAGTAACGCGAGGATGAGGTCCCTCGGGTTCGGCGGCGCGTGCATCACCCCAAATATGGACCGATTCGGCGCGTTTTGCTGCCGTCCAATCCGGTGGCTTGCGCAGTTCTGAACCAGAGGTTAGTCGGCGCTCCGAACTGCGGGCCGAGGACCCCAACCGTACGAGCGGCGCGACGTGACCAGCGACGGCAGGGTTTAGAACCAGCCAAGCGCAGCGGCGAGCGCGGGAGAGGCGCTGCCCGCTGCGGCACCCCCGAGCGCCGACACGAGCCCGACTAGCACGAGAGTTGCCCACAACCACGGACCGAGTCGCTGGGCGAGGGCTCGCGCCGCCTCCGGCCATGGAAGCAAAACCAGGACCGCGGCACTGCCCAGCGCTACGCCGACATCGAACACGCCAGCTCGGGCGATTGGGTCGCGAACCAAAGGCATGAGCAAGCTCGCGGCACCGAGCCCGGCCACGACCGCAAGCAAGCGCGGTAACCAGCGCGGGGGCGCTGCGGTCATGACACGGAGCGAAATGGCAACCCAGCCTGCGATGACGAACAGCGCCAGGAACGCGAAAGTTACGGCGCCAAGCGGGCGATGGTGTGTCGTCACCTTCAGAAGCTTGGCGAGAACGGAGAGCGGCAGCGCAGCTAGGCCGAAGCCGAGCCAAACCGCGCGCAACGCCGGTGTCGCGGCGCGCAGCGCGCTCAACGATGCCAGCAATGGCGCAAGCAACAGCGCCGTCGCGCCGCACACCACTAGAAGAGCCGTTGCGGGTCCGCCCGCTCGCAGCGCAACGACTACCGCACTGAGCACGGCTGCGAGCGCCGCGATGCACAAGCCGAAGCGCGCGGTCACGACGGCCGGAGCTCCAGCCGCAGCTGACCCGCGAGCGGCGCTGGCACGTATTGGTTCACGAGGAAGAAGCGTAACGCGCGGGACAGCGTTTCACGCGCTGGCCGATGCTTGTAGCCGAGCTCACGTTCCGCCTTTTCGCTCGTGACCCAAACGCGCGCGTAGGCGTAGTCGCGCGCGAGTCGATACGTGAGGATTGGATCGCTCCCGCTCCAACGCGCGTAAAGCTCGAGCACTCGCCCGGCGAGTTGAATCAGCGCAGGACTGGGCGCCTTGCCTGGCTGAGCAAGACCGGTGAGCTCGTGCATCAACTGAAACAGCTGACGGAAGGTGAGGTTGTCGCCGCCTAGGATGTAGCGCTCGCCAAAGCGGCCGCGTTCCATCGCTAGCACGTGACCCTCCGCGACGTCGTCGACGTCGACGACCGAAATGCCGCCATCGGTCGCTGGAATGCGGCGCGAAGGTGAAAGCTGCAGATAGTCGAGCAAAGTGCGCCCGTTCGGAGTCGGCTTGCGATCACCCGGGCCGAACACAGCGGTGGGCAGCACGCTAATGACCGGCATGCCCGCGTCCATGTGCTCTTGGACGACGCGCTCGGCTTCAATTTTCGCGCGAATGTAGACCTCTGGATCGAGCAGCTGGTTTGGATGGGTTTCGCTCATGGGCTCATCGCCCGTCGTCGTACCCAAAACTGCAGCGCTGCTCGTCACGACCACGCGCTGAATGCCCTGGGCACGCGCGGCTGCGAGCACTGCACGTGTACCCAGCACCGCGGGCTCGATGATGCGCTCCGGTCGCGTGCTCCAGTACTTGAACACGGACGCCACGTGGAACAGCTGCTCGCAGCCCATCAGCGCGCGGTACACCGTCGACTCGAGCGTCACGTCCCCGTAGGCCAATTGAAAGCGGTCCGGAGGCATGCCCTCGAACGCTTTCAGGCTCGAGCCCGGTCGCACGAACGCTTTCACGGCGCGCCCGCGTTCGATGAGCTGGCGCACTACGGCCGAACCGATGAAGCCCGTCGCACCCGTCACCAACGTCCACGCGCGTTTCATAGCGTTCTCCTACCAAACGCACCGGCGCGGGCAAAGACTCGGCGCGCTCACGGCTCTGCGTGCTAGATCGAAGCCGCGCGGCTCTTTACGACCTTAGGCATCGGCATGAACTTTACGATTTCGAAATACAGCGGACTCGCTCTCACGTTGCTGTTGCCGATCGTTGGCTGCAGCTCCAATTCCGACGACTCGAAGGGCAGCGGCGGTTCGACGGCGAGCGGCGGCGCAGCGTCCAACGGCGGCAGCGCCAACGGCGGCTCGGCGAATGGCGGTAGTGCCAGCGGTGGTGCAGCCGCGGGCGGCAGCGCCAGTGGCGGCGCAGCGAACGGGGGCAGTGGCACCGGTGGCAGCGGCACAGCGGCGGCACCCGCGTCGTCGAGCCAAGCCGACATCACTGCGTTCCTCGACAAGGGCGGCTACAAAGATCCGAGCTGGGTCGTCGATGTCGCGTCACCTCGCCCCGGCGACAGCGGCACTCAACATGGCGACGGCATCCGCGTTTGGGAGAACGCGACCTTGGTTGCTTCCATCAAAGGCGGCCGCGACGGCTGGATGAACCGTCCCGCGCCGGATGTCGGCAGCATGGCCGTCAAAGAGATGTACGACAGCAACGGTCAGCTCGTTGGGCTGGCAGCGGCGCTGCGCAGCTCGGCGACGACCGGCTTCGGCGGCTGGACCTATTACTGCTACGCGCCCGGCGCGCGCTGCTCCTCGACGGGCGAGTACACGAAGTCGGCGCCGCTCTACAGTGGCGGTGGCGTCGCACCCGGCATGACCTGTGCGATTTGCCACAACAGCACCATCTTCACGGTTCCACCCTGAGCAACGGCTCAGCGTGCGCAGGCTTTGGATTGCGCCGCGTCGCTGAGCGCGCGCTTTGCGGCGGGCGCCATCGGTGAGCTCTGAAGCGGCTTGAGGCGCTGCTCCAAATCGCGCGGGGCGATACGAGCCAAGCCGCGCAGAGCCGATTCACCGACTGCTCGCTCCTCCACGCTCGCCAATGGGTCAGCCAGCTTTTGCGCCGCCTTGGTGAGCGCGTCCAAACTGTCGGCATCGCACAACGCGGCGACGCCCGTCGCGGCTGCACGCCGAACTTCGTAGTGCTGCTCCTTGTCGGCGAGTAACTCGCGCAGCTCCGGCGCCGCACGCTTCACGCCGCGCGCGCCCAAGGCCGTCGCCGCCGCAGCGCGCACCATCCAGGCGCTGTCACCGAGCGCTTTCGAAAGCGCAGCGTCGCCGTTTGGTTCGGGGGGCAACGCGGCTAGCGCATCCCCTGCGGCGCGCCGTGCCAGCGGCCAATCGTCGTTCGCGAGCACCGCGCCGAGTTGCGGCGCCGCGGCCGCCACTCGCGCATCGGCAACGGCGTGAGCGGCGGCTTCGCGCACTCGCACTTCTTTGTCGGAGAGCGCTGCCACGAAAGCGTTCGCTGCCGCTGCGTCGCGCGGCATCACCTCCAAGGCGCGCACACGCAGGCGCGCATCGTTCGGATCGGCCAGCGCACGATCGAGCACGCTGCGCGCCGCCGGATCGCTCGCAGCGAGCCCTGCCGCCGGCTCCAAGCTCAAGTAGCGCGAACGAAAGCTCCCATCGGCCGAAACGCGCGCGAGCGCGGCGCCGCTCGCCGGCATGAAGCTCGGCGAACGAGGACCGAGAGCTCGCAGGAGCTCGAGCAGCGGCGGCAGCGGCGCGTTGGCATCCGAAAGACGCGCCAAAACGCGTTCGCGCGCAGCAGGCTGCGCAGCGGCGCGCGCCAAGATGACGCGCAGCGCGCGGCGCTCGCGAGCTTGCGGCTTGGCAAGGCGTTCGAAAATTGCGTCCACGGCGCGCTCGGGTGCAACCAACGCGAGCTCTTCCGCGAGCGGCTCGGCTTCACCAACCTTCGCGTTGGAAAGCCGCGTCGACAAGAGCTCCGCGCTGGCGCGGCCGCAGCGGCGCAAACGGTCGCGCGCGTGCAAACGTTGCGCTTCGAACGAGCTGGTGAGCGCGCTGACGTAAACGGTGGCGCTTTGCTCACACGGCGCCGCATCGACGGCATCGAGCGCGACGCGACGGCCGCCTTCGTCGAGCGATTCGAAGCCTTGCGCGATGGCTTCGAATCCCGGCGTGCCGAGCGCGCGCAACAAGGCTCCCGCTGCGCGCGCTCGTTCGGCGCCACCGGCGAGTGCGCCGACCAGCGCTTTTGGATCGGCAGATTCGAGCTCGGTGGTGGCGCGCAGCTCGTTCACCGAAACGGCGGCGTCCGGCCGCTCTTCGAAGGCGCTTTCGAGCACGAGCGCGACGCAGTCGGTTTGAACCGGTTTGGGCAGTGTCACGCGGTAACGTGCGCCCGCAGTCTTGGCGGCGTCATCGGGCAGCGTGACGTGAAACAGTTGTTGTTTGGTGGCGAGCCACAGTTCACGCGGCACGTGCGAACGGGCAGCACCGCCGGGCACGCTGAGCTCGAAGCCGGTGAGCGGCAGCTCCGGCGGTGCTCGCATCACGACGAACTCACCGCGCCCCGTGCCACCACGGTTCTCCGTCCAAGCAGTATCGAGCTTACCGTCGGTCAAGCCGCTGAACGAACCAGTAGCGCTACTCGCACCCAGGGCGCGCAACACGCCTTCGCTCGCCGGCGGCGTGCCTTCCGCGACGCGCGTCGCAGTAAGTGTCGGTGCTTGCTCACGCTCGCTCGGTGACAGGCGCTGCACTTTGGCGGCGTGAAAGCGCAAGTCTTTCGGATTCAAGAGTTCAGGCGCAAGCACGGCGGGGCGCCCGCAGAGCTCCAAATCTTCGCGCGAAACGCCAACAACGATGCGTCGCGCGCCGTTCTCGTCCGGCTCAGAGATGGTGACGACTTTGCCTTGGCGCACTCCATCTGTACCTTCGGTGAGACCTGTCCAATCGTGAAAAACGACTTCGGGAGCGCGCCCTGCGGCCATCACCACCACAGCTTGAAATGCACGCCCATCGCGACCGCCGGGCACACTGACAACCACCGCGCGTCGCTGCCCGCCGATGCCAACCAGTTCGATTCGCGCACGAGCAACGTTGGCGGCGAGCTCGTTGGGCACGCCGAGCGCCGTGCCGCCGTTCACATCACAAGGTTGCGCTGCGCATGCTTTCGCGCGCAGCACACCTTGCGCGTCCGTGCCAACGGCGAAGCTCGGTTGTTCCGGCGTAGGTGCCACGAAGGCTGGTGCGGCGTGCGCCGTCGACGCACGGAGCGCCCCCCCAACCAACAAGCCGAGCGAAGTGAGCCAGCCCTTACGCGACGTGCGAGTTCCCAGCGAGATTCCTGCAGCCATGGCGGGCGCCGATCCTGGCAGCGTGCGGGGCGAAAAGCCAGTCACATACCGACGCTACTCGGATCGACCTTGAGCAAACTCAGCACTTCGCGTGCTCGGGAACGCGGCAACGAAACGCGCGTTGGCATGCCACCCACCAGATTGAAGAGCGACACGAAATTGAGACCTGAATCGAAGCGCGCAGCGACGCTGATGTTCTCGCGATCGACCACTACGCTCACCGGCTCGCGCTCCTGACCGAGCAGCAGCAGCAATGTCTTGTCGAGGCGACCGAAGCCTTCACTCACATCGACGAACGCAACGTTGGGCGGTACACGCTGATAACGCTCTGCCGCACGCCGCGTTTCGCGCTCGATGGGGATGAGCTCGTCGGCGGCGCGGTCGATGGGCTCCCAGTTGGCGGCATCGGCGAGGCCCGAGCTCAGATGCCGCACGATGAGCCCTAATAGGCCCAGATCGTTCGGTCGAGCTCGCAACGCGCGATCGATGCGATCAGCGACGTTGCTGGGCGTTCCCATGCGAGTGTCGATGGCACGCGCGTCGTCGTCGCAGCCAGGGTACGGCTCGATGCCGCGGCGCATCCACTTGGCAGCACTAGCCAAACCGTCGAAATCGGTGTGGCACACGATTGTGTCGATTTGCCCCACTCGCTCGACGAGCGCGGGATCGATCATCTCGGGGCAGGCGCCGTGCTCGGCCTTGGTGGAAAGCACAAATCGCGGATCGGCGCGGAAACGTTCGTGCTCTTCATGATCGTGGTGATCGACCCACACACCGAGCCGCGCGCCCAACGCCGTAATGAACGGTCGCGTCACCTTCTCGAAGCCGCCACCAGCCGCTCCCGCAAACGCGATGTCGAGCACAGCAACGCGACCCTCGAGCTGGTTCGCTTTGGGAAGTTTTCTCGGAGTGCCGAATGCGAGGTGCATGCTTGGCGAGCGCCGCGTCTAATTTGGTTGGACCTCGCGGCTCAGCAAGCGGATACTCAGCGTGAGCTTCGCCATGACTGGTCGCGTCACTGCCGCCGCGCTCCTGTTCTCTGCGCTTTGCGTGACCCGAAACGGCCACCCGGCCCAAGCTTCGACCGCGCCGCGGGGCACACCGGGGCCGCCTTCGGCTTCCACGACTTGCACGCTGCGGGGCGTGAGCGAGCCGCGCATCAACGCAGATATAGAGGATGCACAAGGCAAGGTGGTGGCGCGCTTCAGTGGCGCACCCACTCCCCTTTTGGTCAGCGATTTTCCCGTGGAGGCGCGCGGGCGCGTGCGAGTGGAAACGGGAACCGGCGCGGGCGGCTTTCGCATTCGCGGGTTCATGCCCGTAGCCGACTTGCCGCTGTTCACGGCGGCTGATGTGCCAGTGATCGCTGAGCACGTTTGGATCGCGAGTGGTCGCTCCGTCAATTTCGTCTCGAGTGCGCCCGGCCGCCTGCGCATCGAGAAGCGCACGACACACCAGATTTCGCAAACCTTTACCGCGTGGGCAACTTGCAACTCGCTGGCGCTCGCTGCTTCGAGCGGTACGGGCGCAAATCCCGGCAACGCGCGGGGCTACGTCCTCAAAAAGCAAAACCTCGAAATTTTCGATCAACCAGCAGGCAATTCGCTGTTGAACCTCACACGCGCACCCGACGCGGATTCGGTTTTGTTCTTCAGCAGCGAGCAACGCACCGACTGGGTGAGCATCTCGTATCACGGCGACGTCGTGATTCAGGCGTGGGCCCGCGCGCGCGATTTGGTCGCGCTCGCGCCGGGTGAAGCCATCGACCAGCTCGCGCCGCGCAGCATGCAACGCTCGCCGGCGCGTCTAGCAATTCAGGGCGAGCCGCGCATCGTGAAGCCGGTGCGGGACGTTCCGTTGCGAGCAGCAGCGCGCGAAACCGATACACCCATAGGCGTGGTCGAGCCGGGCGCGGAGACCTACGTGCTCGACGTGGTTGCCGGTTGGGCCAGCGTGATGCCCAAAGCGCTGAACGTGGTGCCGGGTCCCGAAGGCCAATTTTGGGTGAAAACCAGCGATCTGGGCATTTGACGGCGCCACAGCGCGCAGTCGCTCGACCGCCGGGGCGCGCGTGTTACAGAGAGGCGCGTGACGCTCTCGGCGCAAGTATTCGACCAGGCCCTCCGCCATCCTCTGGCGCATACCGAGTTTTCGTTTGGCACCCGCTACGAAGGCAAGGTGCGCGACAACTACACCACCAGCGATGGTCGGCGCATCTTGGTCGTCAGCGATCGCGTAAGCACCTTCGATCGCATCGTGAGCACGTTGCCGTTGAAGGGTCAGCTGTTGAACTACGTGTCGAACTGGTGGTTCGAGCAGACACGCGACGTGTGTCCCAATCATGTGATCACGGCGCCCGATCCAAACGTGCTGGTGGCGCTCGAGTGCACGCCGTTACCCGTCGAGATGGTGGTGCGCGCCTATTTGACCGGCAGCACTTCGACCAGCATTTGGGTGCACTACGCGCGCGGCGAGCGCGTTTTCTGCGGCCATCGCCTGCCCGATGATTTGCGCCAACACCAGGCGTTGCCGGAACCGATTCTCACGCCCAGCACCAAGGCCGAGAAGGGCGGCCACGATGTCTCGGCTTCGCGCGATGAGATCTTGCGCATCAGCAAGATGGATCCCAGCGACTTCGATCGCGCCGCTGAGCTCGCGCTGGCGCTGTTCCGACGCGGTCAGGAAGTGTGCGCGCAGCGCGGCTTGATTTTGGTCGACACCAAGTACGAATTCGGGCGGGCTCCGGACGGGCGCATCGTGGTCATCGACGAGATTCACACGCCGGATTCGTCGCGCTTCTGGTACAGCGCTAGCTACGCCGAGCGCTTCGAACGCGGTGAAGCGCCGGAAAGCCTGGATAAGGAGTTCTTGCGCCGCTACTTGGTCGAGCGCGGTTTCAGCGGCGACGGCCCAATTCCGGTGATCCCCGACGAGATCCGCGTGGAGGCGTCACGGCGCTATCTGACTACCATCGAGCTCATCACCGGCGAGTCGTTCCAGCCGAACTTGGAAGAGCCGATTGGGCGTATTCAACGCAACGTGAGCGCGTATTTGTCCGCCAACCCTGCGCGGTGAGCACGGAGCGCGCTATGCTCCTGGGATGTCAGCGAGCCCGGTTTACATCGTCAGCGCCGCACGCACTCCGATTGGCGCGTATCTAGGTTCTCTCTCCTCTCTGCCCGCGCCGAAGCTCGGCGCTGTTGCGCTCAAAGGCGCTCTCGAACGTGCTCGCGTGGCGCCGGAGCTCATCGAGCAAGTGTTCATGGGCAATGTGCTCTCGGCGGGCATCGGGCAAGCACCGGCGCGCCAAGCAGCCATTTTCGCTGGGCTTCCGCAATCGGTGCCCGCCACCACCGTCAGCAAAGTGTGCGGCTCCGGGCTGGAAGCAGTAGTGCTCGGCGCGCGCACGCTGATGACCGGCGACGCTTCGATCGTCGCGGTCGGCGGAATGGAGTCGATGTCCAACGTGCCGTACTACCTGCGCGAAGCGCGCACTGGCTATCGCATGGGAGACGGCAAGCTCGTCGACGGCATGATTTTCGACGGGCTGTGGGATCCGTACAACGACTTTCACATGGGCCAAGCCGGCGAGCTGTGTGCACGCGAGCTCGACATCGCACGCAGCGCGCAAGACGACTTCGCGAAAGAGAGCTACCGGCGCGCACGCGAAGCTCAACAGAAGCATGGCTTCGCCGACGAAATCGTCGCTGTCAGCGTGCCGCAGCGTAAAGGCGCCGCGCTCGAAGTCACGCTGGATGAAGAGCCCGGCCGCGGTGATCCCGCCCGTTTTGGCGATCTCAGGCCGGCCTTTGCCAAGGACGGCACCATCACGGCGGCGAACGCTTCCAGCATCAGCGACGGTGCAGCCGCGCTCGTGCTCGCGACCGAGCAAGCCGTCAAGGCGCACGGGCTCAATCCCATCGCGCGCATCGTGGGCTTCGGTGGCGCCGCTCAAGCGCCTGAGTGGTTCACCACGGCTCCAGCACGCGCGGTCGAGCGCACCTTGGAAAAGCTCAACCTGTCCGCCTCGTCCATCGACCTTTGGGAAATCAACGAAGCCTTCGCTTGCGTCACTATCGCGTGCTCGCGCTTGCTCAACCTCGCACCCGAGCGCGTCAATGTGCGCGGCGGCGCGGTGGCGCTGGGGCACCCGATCGGTGCAACCGGCGCGCGCATTTTGACCACGTTAATCCACTCCTTGCGTGAACAGAGCCTCACCCGAGGGCTTGCCACGCTGTGCATCGGCGGCGGCGAAGCCATCGCGCTGGTGGTCGAGCGCGTTTGACCGGCGCTGGCTTTACAAGCGGCGCGCTCGGCGCCAAATAGTCGCTATGCAGGTCACTGCCACGAACACCGCATTCGAACGCGCGTTCGTGGCGATCAGCTATTTCCTCAATCGGCGTGCACCCGACCTGCTCGAACCCCTGGCGGAGCCGAGCATGGCCGCTCAACAGCTCGCGGCGCGCCTCGCTCACTCGGAACGCGCCCAGCGCGCGCACGCATTGGCGGACGAGCTAGCTCGCATCGTGGCCAGCCTCGACGCAGCGAGGGCGTTCCAGTGACACTCGGGTTCGGAAAGATCCTGCCCGCGTCGAAGGCAAAGTCGGCGCAGGCTCTCGAAGTTCCCACCGAGCCCGACATCCCCGCTCACTTCGTGCCGAGCGGCGTCGTAGACTCCGCGGAGCTCGCCGCGCGCATCGTCGCGCAAGCGGAGGACGACGCGGCGCGCATTCGCGAACGAGCGCACGCGGAGCTCGCTGGGCTACGCGCTCAGATCATCGCGGACGCACGCGCTCACGCCGCCGCTCGATTGGCAGCGGAAGCGCTGGAGCTCGCCGCGCGCGACGCCGACGCCGACGAGCGCGCCCTCACGCGCAGCGTCGATCTGGCGCGTTTGCTCGCCGAACGCTTGCTCGGTGAAACGCTGGCGCTCGAGCCAGCGCGCATCGAAGCCATCGCGCGCCGCGCCCTCGCCGAAGCAGCTGGCGCGCGCCGCATCTGCATCGTTGCGCACCCGGAGGACGTGCCGCATCTCCAAGCCGCGCTCGATGCCGGCCGCTTCACCCACGTTGCCCTCATCCGCAGCGACGAAAGCCGCACGCGTGGCAGTTTGCGCTTCGAGAGCGAAATCGGAACGCTCGATGCTGACATCGCACCCCAACTGGATCGCCTGACGGATCACCTACGCCAGGCACTGCAGCATGGGCGCTGACGCGAGCTCGCGCGACTCCGGCGTCACCAACGAGCAGCACGACGAACCGAGCGTGCTGTGGCCGCTCGCGTTGTTCCTCGCGACGGTCCTTTGTGTCTTTCATGCGGGCGCACTGTTGGCTGCCGAAGGCCCGATCGCGTCGAGCTGGAAAGGCTTCTTCGATCCGGCGTTCCTTGCGAGCGGCGCTCCGTTTGCGATTCCGTTGCTCGCCATTCTGATCACTCACGAGTTCGGCCACTACATAGCGGCGCGCCTGCACGGCTTGCCGGCCTCACTCCCGTATTTCATTCCGCTCCCAGTTTTTGGCTTGTTCGGCACGCTCGGCGCTCTCATCGGCATGCGCGACGAGATTCGCTCGCGCAATGCGTTGCTCGACGTCGGCGCCGCGGGCCCGCTCGCAGGCTTGGTAGTTGCCATCCCCACCTTGGTGTGGGGCCTGCTGCATTCAACGATCGAGCCGGCGCTCGAAACGGGATACCTGCAAGAAGGCGAGAGCATCCTTTACTTCGTGCTGAAGCGCGTGCTGCTCGCTCCGATTCCGCCCGGTCACGACGTGTTCTTGCACCCAACGGGCACGGCGGGTTGGGCCGGTCTCTTGATCACCATGCTGAACCTGCTTCCGTGGGGCCAGCTCGACGGTGGGCACATCGCGTACGCGTTGTTTGGTGAGCGCCAACACAGGCTGGCGCGCTGGTTTCGACGCGGTTTGTTGCTCTTGTTCGCGTACAACCTGGTGCGCTTCGTGGGCCCGGTGTTGCTCGGGCACAGCAAGCAGACGCTCGGCGAAGCCTTTTTCAATTCAATCAGCTGGTTGGTTTGGTTTGGCGCGCTGCACGTCGTCGAACGCGCTTCGGGCAGCGCCGAGCACCCTCCTTACGAGCCAGGCCCATTGAGCCCAGCGCGGCGCGTCGTCGGTTGGCTGTGCATCGCGCTGTTCGTGCTCTTGTTCATGCCGACGCCGATGGCGCAGTATTAGTGCTCGGTTTGTCGGGAGCGCAGCTCCCGCCCCAATCGAGTGAATCGATTGGGGCCCCACCCACAGGTTTGGACAGGTTTTGGGGCCCCTCCCCCAAAACTGCTCCCTCCCCTAAAAACTGGGCCCCAAAGTACTGCTCCCCGAAGTATGGCGACGCCTAGCGTCGCGCGGCGAACTTGCGCTTCAGCGCTTCGCACACCGAAGGCGGCGCGTAACGGCTGACTTCGCCTCCGTGCACGGCGATTTCGCGCACCAAGGAGGCTGAAATGAAGCCGTAGTTCGTGCGCGTCGGCAAAAACACCGTGTCGATCTCGGGGCGCAGATCGGCGTTGGCATGCGCGATTTGAAGCTCGTATTCGAAATCGGTACCCGCGCGCAAACCGCGCACGATCACACGCGCACCAACGCGCTTGCCGTAGTCGACCAACAAGCCTTGAAACGAATCGACGGATACGTTTGTGAACGGTGCACACACACCGCGCAACAGCTCGAGTCGCTCTTCAACGCTGAACAACGCCGCTCGCTGCGAGTTGTGCCCCACTGCCACCAGCACTCGTGGAAACAGCTTCGAGGCGCGCTCGACCAAGTCGAGGTGCCCATACGTCGGCGGATCGAAGCTGCCCGCGTAGATGGCCAGCTCGGCGTCGGCGCTCACGGCTTCGTCCCCTTGGCAGGAGCGGGATTGGCAGGCGCCGCGGCGGGAGGCTTCGTTGCAGCGGCAGGCGCTGGGTTCGGCGCGGCCGGCGGCTTGGCACCGGCAGCCGGCACGTTGCCGGACGCAGCGGGTGGCTTCGTTCCAGCGGGCGCAGCGCCCGGCGCGGCAGGCGGCTTCGCAGGGGCAGGCGCAGGCGCGGGCGCGGCGCCACCAGGTGCTGGCTTTCCGGGCTTTGCAGGAGCTCCCTTGCCCGGCTTGCCGTTTTCAGGCTCCGTGACTTCAGCGTCCGGCGCTTCTTCGACGGGCGGCAAGTTGGCGAACAGCGAAGGCGCGTTCAGCGCTTCTGCCGGGATGTCTTCGAGCCACATGGTGCGCCCGCCGTCCACGAGCGTCACGCGGAAGCTCGCAAGCAGGCCGGAGCCGATGAGCCCGTCGAGCGCTATGCCGAGCCCTTCCTCGCGCTCCTTCACGGCGCTCTCGCCACCCAAGCCTGGAACCTTGGGCACGTCGTAAGCGCCCAAGCGCAACATCGGCAAAACGCCTTCACGCAGATCGCCAGCGCCCGGCACAGCTTGCAAGCTGGCAGGGCTCACACCGGCCTTTTTCCAACCTTCGTTGCTCAACGCGAGCGGGTACGTGAGCGCCGTATCCACCAACAACGAACACGCGGGCGCCGCCTGATCGGCACCGAACGCGCCGCGCACCAGCATGCCGCCGCCCCGCACATAGCTGAGCTTGATGGTGGTCGCGACCGGCGGCGGCGGCGGATCGAACGAGCGCACCACGAATTGCCCGCCGGCAAAATCGAACGTCGGTCGCAGGTGCCTGAGCAGATTCACACCCAGCAAGATCTTGATGGGCGCGTTCACCTGGCGCGAAATGCCCGACAAGTCTTTGGCCAGCACCGGCACGTCGCGCACCTCGAGGCGCTCACCGAAGCGCAACGAAACCCAACTCGGTCGCGCACCGGCGCTCGAATCAATCACCGCTTCGGCGGTTCCCGTCGCAACCAAGCCGAGCGCGGGTTCGCCGTTGAGCTCGAGTGGAACAATCAGCGCACTCGTGCCGGCACGCGGCATTTCAGTCGACGCGAGCATGCCGCCCGCTAGATCGAACGGTTTTCGCCCCGCTCCGACGCGGGCAAGCTTCGCAATCTCGTTCGCCCACGGATCGCGCACTTCCGGATCCGACAGTAGCTTCTCGAGTTCGTCCGCCGCCTTCTCGACTTCACCCGCGTACCAAAACGCGCGACCGCGCAAGCTGCGAGCTTCCGAGGTGTCGAGCCCGCGCAGCGACGCTTGCACGCGGTCGTAGTCGAGACTCGCGAGCGCGACCTTGGCTGACAGCAGGCGCGCTTCGGGACGATCCGGAACGACTTTGAGCGCATTGTCGATCGCTTCACGCGCATCCTCCATGTCGCCATGGTGGAAGCTGGCGTCAGCGCGCTCGTACCACTTCTTCCCCAAGGGTGGCCACGCTGCCTCACCTACACCGCCCGTTGCGCCGCAGCCGCTCAGCGTGGAAACCAGAAGCGCAATCGCGCACAGGGACTTGGAGGCATTCAGCCGAATCAAAGAGGCCATGTGTTCTCTAGGAAGAAGCCCGGCAGGGCGTCAGGGCGACGGGGATTAGCGTATTGGCGCAGCGGGGTCGAGTCAGGCGGCTGGAAAGGGGCTTCCGGCCCCCTTTGCGCGCTGCTCGGCCGCAGAATCCTGGGGATGGCTGGGAGCGTTACTCCACTTTCGCCAAGTCGCGGATTCTGAAGTATGCTGAAAACCCGTGGAGTCGATGGACTCGGAGGCACTCAGCAATGCTCGCGGAAAACGCGAGGTGCTGACCCTGCCGGTCCTGCTTCTCAACCGGCATTTTTCACCGGTCAGCGTCGCCACAGTGCGTCGCGCTTTCGTCCTGCTCTATGGCGGCGCCGCCCGTGCCGTCGACGCCGAGGGCGAGACGTACGACTTCAGCTCCTGGCGGCGGGTCCCCGTGGGCTCGCTCGACGACGGGCTGCCCATCATCGGCGGGCATATCCGCGCTCCGCGCGTGTTGCATCTCCTGCGTTACGATCGCGCGCCAAAAGCGGCCGTGCGCCTCACGCGTCGCAACTTGATGATTCGGGACCAATTCCAATGTCAGTATTGTGGGCGGCGCCCGAATGCGCGTGAGCTCAACCTCGATCACGTCGTGCCGCGATCACGTGGTGGCGCCGACAGCTGGGAGAACCTGGTCGTGTCGTGCCGCACCTGCAATCTGCGTAAGGGCCGCCGCACGCCAGTCGAAGCGGGCATGTCGCTGTTGACGGTGCCGCATCATCCGCGCTGGTCCACGGCGACGCAAATTCGCCTGATCATGCGTGAGCCGTTCGCGGAGTGGAAACCGTTCTTGCAGACCGGCTGACATTCGTCGTTGGGGCGCTGTGAGCTCGAGAGCGCGCGATACGCACTCTTTTTAGCCATTTTTCGCACGGGCGTGACTAAAGACGCGGCCCCCAAAGTCTGACTACTATGCGACTCATGCCGCTTGCATCGTTTGCTACTTCGAAGGCTCTGACGTGCAGCCTTTTGGCTCTTCCTCTTGCGCTCGCGTGCACCATTACGACGGGCCCTGCTCAACCGGGTTCGCAAACGCCCGCAACATCTCAGCCGCCCCCTCCGCCTCCTCCTACGCCGGCACAACCACAAGCCAACAACGACGACCGTTGGGAGGGCGAAGACGAAGCGACGGGCAGGCCACGCGGCAGCGCTTCCGACAACATCGATCGCCGTCGTGCACGTCCACGCGGACCCGGCGGTGCCGCCACTCCCGGCGACGACGGCGCTCCGCCGAAAGTGACGCCGCGACAAGGCGACCCCAACGACCCCACTCATAAGCCGGTGGGCATGGGCAGCACCTCGAACCCCACCAGCGAGGAAACGCGCACCAACGACGCCATCGCGCGCGTGATCCGCGACAATCGGCAGCCATTCCGAGAGTGCTACGAGCGCGCCAAAGCCAAGGATCCCAACCTGCAGGGCACTCTCACGCTCCACTTCGTGCTCGACCCCAACGGCAGCGTGAAGATGGCGGAGCTCAACGAGGCGCGCTCCACCATCACCACGCCGGCCGCAGTGAACTGCGCCATCGGCGTGCTGAAGCAGCTCAAGTTCCCGCCATCGTCGCGCGGCATGGAGACGGTCGCGAATTATCCCTTCGACTTCAAGCGCTGATCAAGCGCAGCACTGGCACGTTCGTCCATGCCAATGCCGCCCGTCGCACCGGCAAGAAGGAGCCTTAACCCGAGCTCTCCGGCGGAGGACGCGTACTCAGATCTGCTGAGTGGCACCCGCCGCCTGCAGCGTGAGCAGCGCGCCCAACGCGAAGCTTGGTTTTTGGGGCTCCAGCTGGAGAACAAAGACGAACTCTTGTTCGAGTTCGAAGTTCTGCTCAAGGCGACGGCGTGCTTCTCGAATCCGCGGAACCATCCGGGCCCGCCCCGCCGCACCGCGGTGGTTGCGCAGGACTTCCGCGGCCCGCTTTCGGTCTTTCGCGACGGGCTTGGTCGCGCCGTGTCGCTCGCGCGTCAGCTGCTCGGCGCGCGCGACCGTGCCTTCGTGTTTCATCGTTACCTCGAGACCGTCCTGCCGGAAGATCAGGCGCGCACGCGTTTGCTGACGGAGGGCACGAGCCAGGCTACGCCGGAGGAAAGCCTGGTCACGTTGCGGCACGGCCTCACCGCCGCACTCGAAGTGACAGAGGGCACCTTGCGCTCGCAGCGCGTGCCGTTTCGGCTGTTCCACGCCGTGCTCGCCACCGCATACCGCGAGGTCGATCGCAACAACTACTTCAATCCGCTGAACGCGCTCGAGTTTCGCCCTGAGTTCGATCGCATCAAGAGCGCTCAGGTGCTCGAGCTGATTCACAGCGTACCTGGCGTGGAAGCGCATCGCCTGGTGTCGCTCACGTTCTTGTCGTTGTTCCGCATGCTGCGCTACCTGCAGCTCTTGAGCCGCATCGCGGTGGACCCAACGCACCGCCGCCAAGCCATGGGTGGCGCGTACTTAATCCTCAGTGTGCTGCGCTCGGACGGGCGCGCTCTCAGCGACTACTTGCGGCAACGCTCCGGCGCTCTGCTGGCAGATAGTTTCGAACGCGACCTCCTGAAGGTTCCAGCCAGCGAGATCCGCTTGCGAGCGCCCGTGGTGCGCGCCGCCGGGCATCGGTTGATCGGCATCAAGAGCGCCCTGGAAGGCATCGCCGGCAATCTGCGCCTCGAGATGCGCCGTACGTTGCACCACGACATCCCGGAGCCGAGTGCAACGCAGTCGCCCGCCGACTTTCAACGCGCACTCGCCGTTTCGATCGCCAATCTGCGCCCCGCTCTGCAGAACGCAATTCTGTTTTTGGGTAAGGCGCTCGGCGTCAGCCTCGAGGAAGGCGGCGTATTCGATCATCACGCCGCGCGCCGCGAAACCAGCGAGCGGTTGCGGCGCGATGTCTGGATGTTCGGGCAAATCGTGCGTGCCTTCTCGACCAAGGCTCAGCACTCACCCAACGAAGATCGCTGGGCCCCCGTTTACAACTTTCACTATGTGCGCGAGTTCCTCGCCTACTTTCGAGCCATGGGCTACCCGCTGCTGCGCGCTGCGGATTATCCGCGCTTCGACGCCTTCATGGCAGCCATGGCGGGCCTCGAAGATACGGACTTGGTCGATCCGCGCAGACTCGAAGCAGCGATCGATGAATGCGTAGCCTTCCACGGCTTCCTGTCGCAGCTCTTCGAAGACATTTCGCGCCGCGACGAGCTCAATGGTGTCGCGTTCGACAGGCGCGCCGCTGCCGCGTCTTTGCGGCTGTATCTCGGAGACTGAGCTTCGGGCGCAAACAACGCAATCACTTCGATTGCGGACGCCGAGGACCAAGTCTCATACCGAGCACGCGAACGAGAACGACTAGGGAGCGCCCCGTTCGCGTGCTCGGAGCCGAAGCGCCGAGCACGCCCGACGATTCGGTGGCTCGCCCGATGGACAGCGCGCTGAGCGGCGCGCATGGCGAGCACTCTGGTGGACCGGCTAACTCGAGCGATGAGCGCTCACGCTTGGCCGGCCCTCAGCGCCTCACGCGGCCGTCTTCTTAGCGGCCTTCTTGCGACGCTTGCCCGCCTTCTTGGCGCGCTTCTTGGTGGCGGCGCGCTTCTTGGCAACCTTCGGCGCCTTCTTGGCAGCGGGCTTACGTGCGGACTTCGTACGGGTCTTCTTTGCAGCCATTCGATCCTCCCTAAAATTCGGAATCCAGTTGGAGTGAACCCTCCAAAGGATGCCGAGGGTATGTTGCAAGACGTATATTGCCACCTATTGTGATGTGTCAACGAAAAAAGTGCATGAGGGCCCGCTGGCCAAGGTTTCTTTATGCTCGTTCGGGGTGCACACGTTGCGGAGAGAGCGCCTGTTTAGTGGTTTCAGCCCTCGCAACGCGCAGCTGAAATCTGGTCGGCTGAGAGGTCGAGGTTGATGGCAAAATCCTGTTGTAACGCGGGCACTTGACGCGCATCGCCAAGGCAGGATAGCGGCAGGTGAGGAGTGCGCTCCGCAGCTACGCGCGCCGGGCGCAAAAGATGCCAATGCTGACCCAACGCTTTGCCCGATGGGCACTGATTCTTCCCTCGCTCTGCATGGCCTGCGGCTACTCGCAAGAGGAGTGGGACCAGAAGGTGCGCGAGAACGAGTCACTCAGGACCGAGCTCGCCAACGAGCGTCAGGCCCACAAGAAGACGCAAGCTGACTACGCGTCGGCAAACCAAGAGATCGACAATCTCAAGAAGCAACTCACCGAACGCGGCATCAGCCTCGACAGCTTGAATCAAAGCTTGGCCGAGCAGCGCAAAGCTCTCGAAGAGTACGCGCGTCGCACCGAGCAACTCGATGCGATCAAGAAGCGCTTCGAGCTCCTGTCGAGCAAGCTGCAGAAGCTAACGCAGCTCGGCCTGAAGGTTGAAGTTCGCAACAACCGCATGCTCATTCAGCTGCCCGGCGACGTGTTGTTCGACTCCGGCAAAGACAAGTTGAAGCCCGAAGGCGAAAAGATCCTGCTGCAGATCGCCGACGTGGTTGGCAAGGATGCTGACCTTTCGAAGCGCCGTTTCCAGGTCGCTGGCCACACCGACGCGAAGCCGCTTCAGGGCGGTCAGTTCAAAGACAACTGGGGCCTCAGCGCGATGCGCGCTCGTTCCGTGTTGATGTTGCTGACCACGCCGCCGGACAAGGGCGGCGGCGGCTTGTCGCCGAGCAACTGGAGCGCTGCTGGCTACGCCGACACCGATCCTGTTTCGACCAACGACACTGACGAAGGCCGCGCCAAGAACCGCCGCGTCGAGCTGGTCGTACAGCCCGACGTCGCGGAAATGTTGAATCTGCAAAGCCTGACGAAGTGAGCACGTCGAGCGGCGCGCGCCGCGTGGGCGCGATCGATATCGGCACGAACTCGGTACTGCTGCTCATTGCGAGCGTCGGCGACGAGCTCGTGCCGTTGGTCGAGCGCGCCACCATCACTCGTTTGGGTGAAGGCGTCGATCGCACGCGCCGTCTCGATCCCGCTGCCAGCGCGCGCACGCTGGCTTGCCTCGCAGACTACGCGAGAGAGCTGCGCGAGCATGGCGTCGACGCGCTGGATGTAGTTGGCACGAGCGCGATGCGCGACGCGGTGGGCGGCGAAGCGTTCGTGGCCGAAGCGGAGCGCTTGCTCGGCGTGAAGCCACGCACGATCGCTGGACTGGAAGAGGCCGCGCTGACATTCACCGGTTCCCTCTCCGGGCTCGGCCTTCAAGGCGCCGTGAGCGTGTTCGACGTCGGCGGAGGAAGCACCGAGATCATTCACGGGCACGCTGGTGCTGCCGTGTCACCGGGCAACTCGATTAGCTTGGACATCGGCAGCGTGCGTCTGTTCGAGCGCCACGTACGAAGCGATCCCGCCGCTCCTAGCGAGCTCGCGCGCGTGCGAGCCGACATCGACGCAGCGCTCGTTACCGCCCCACGCGGAGAGAGCGCAAACACCCTCGTGGGTGTCGCGGGTACGGTAACGTCGATAGCAGCCATCGAGCTCGAGCTCGACAGCTACGACCCGGCGCGAGTGCACGGCTACACGCTCTCGCGCGACAGCGTCGAGCGCGTGGCAACGCGGCTGGCGGCATTGCCTCTGTCAGCGCGGCGGAACTTGCCAGGGCTCGATCCAAAGCGCGCCGACGTGATTGTCGTGGGAGCTGAAATTGTGCTGCGCGTAATGACCTGGGCGGCGGCTGAGTCGCTGCGTGTCTCGGATCGCGGCGTACGCTGGGGCCTCGCCGAGCTGCTCGCGCGCCGAAAATAACGGGCAATTTCGCGGCTGAGCACGAAAAACCTTTGCTCGCTCAGGAAGCCGCGACGAAAGCCACGTCACGCGCCGAGAAAGCACGTAAACCTGGGCTCGCACAGCGATGACCAAGGTCGGGAGTCGTCCCACTCCGGCGCCAGGTGTGCTATTGTCATGGATCCGTGGCGTGCATCTCAGCGAATTTCGATGGAGGGTGCGTTCGCGAGACCGCGCAGAAATCGAAGGCGGCGTGGCAAAGATTATGTCACGGTGAGTTGACAGATCGGAAGAAGCCGACTACAGTGCCGCGCCTGGCGAAACCTGACTTGAAGTCGGGCAGGCCAGCGCACGGGTTTTCGGAAACCACGGCGAAATGCCGACGGAACCCGCTGCGTGAGAGGCTGGAATGAAACTCTTATCCCGTTCGTTGTTGTCGCGCTCAGTAGCGAGGTCGCGAAAAGGAAACGGGAGCTAGCCGATTTATCGGGTTGATGGTCGCTCGCTCGCGGGCTGCCGGTCCAAGTACCGGCGCGCGATCGGAGCGATGTGCAGTTCAAGGAGACGTCATGCAATCGAGCCAGGAAGTTGAATTCAAGGTCGGTGACAAGGCGGTCTATCCCGCGCAGGGAGTGGCCGAGGTGATCAGCATCGACGAGAAAGACATCGCCGGGCAACGCCAGCGTTTCTACGTCCTGCGGATCCTGGATACCGACCGCAAGATCATGGTTCCTGTGTCCAATGCCAATGCAGTCGGCTTGCGTCAGGTCATCAGCGAGCAAGAGATCCGCGAGATCTTCGACATCTTGAAAGAGCGCACCATCGGCTTCGACACCCAGACTTGGAACCGTCGCTATCGCGGCTTCATGGACAAGATCAAAACTGGGTCGATTTACGACGTGGCCGAGGTGCTGCGTGACCTCTACCGCCTCAAGGCCAACAAGCAGCTTTCGTTCGGTGAGCGCCGCATGCTCGACACGGCGCGCGGACTCATCGTGAAGGAAATCGCCATTGCGCGCGCGCAGACCGAAGACGACGTGAAGAACGAGATCGAAGCGATCTTCTTCTCGAACTGATTCTTCGCAGCGCTCGAAAGGCGCATACCCCCGCGGGTGTGCGCCTTTTGGCTTTTGTTCGGCGCCTCACACGCTGTCGTTCGACGAGTTGGGAGTGCGCCGCTTCTGTGTCTACTCAGACGCCGCCGTCGGGACGATGCTGAATCGGTGCCAGCGGGGGCAGCTCGAGCACGACGCGCCAGTGGCCGTCTTCGCGCACGCAGCGGACGTTGTGGGTCAGCGCGTCGGGGCCTTCGCCGCTGACGGCGACGAGTGCCCAGTCGCCTTCGGTGGTTGCGCTGTAGCGTTTCGGCACGAACTTCAGCGAGAAGCGCGACGGGGCCAGCATCTCTTCGGGCGCGATCTTGCGCCCCGCTACGGCGCTCGCGCGCTTGGCGCGCTCGGCTAAGTTGCGGCGAGCTTCGACCCACAAGAGTTCGTAGGCGGCGCGGGCGCTCTTGGGATCGCCATGCACACGCTGCATGCGTTGGGCAAACTCTTCGACAACTTGCTCGGGACGTGCATCGACCGGCTCGCGTTCGCAACCAGCGGTTGTGATGAGCAGCGAGCTCAGGAGCGTGAGCGAGCGCGCGCGCAGGGCCAGATGGAGCACGGCGAGCGGAGGCACGGCCGGAGCATGCCAGAAAGTTTGGCCCGAGCACGGCCGGCCTCGTTACGATTTCGCCCGCAATGCCGAACTCGCCGCACGCTATCCGTCTCGAATGGGCGGGAAAGAGCGCCTTGGTCCCCACGCCCGCGGCAACGCTGGAATTAGAAAGGGCGGGCAGCCCCGACATGCGCCTGATTCACGGGGACAACCGGCTGGCCTTGAAAGCGCTCGCCGAGCGACCGGAGCGCGCGACGCTGATTTATCTCGATCCGCCCTTCTTTACCGGGCGCGAACACAGTCACGTGGAGCGCTCGCGCAAGGACGGCGACATCGTTCGCAAATTGGTGCCGGCCTTCGATGATCGTTGGGACAGCCTGGAGCACTACCTGTCGGAGCTCGCGTTACGCGTCCGGCTGGCGCGCGAGCTGCTCGATCCCTCGGGCTGCCTGGTGCTGCACGTCGATCCGAAAACGAGCCACTACGCGAAGGTGGTGTGCGACGAGATCTTCGGCGTGGAAGCGTTCGCTAGCGAAATCATCTGGCGGTATCGGCGTTGGCCCGCGAAGACCAGAAACTTCCAACGTGTGCACGACGTGCTGCTGCGCTACGTTCGCGATCCGGAGCAGGAACCGCGCTTCCAGCAGCTGTACGAGCCGCTCGCGGCTTCAACCGAGAAAACGTGGGGAACGCAGCGACAGCGCGCGGTGGTCGACGCTGCGGGTAGGCGCACGCGTTCGAGCGTTACCGAACAGCCTTCGCCCGGCGCGCCACTCGGCGACGTTTGGGACATTTCGATCATCGCGCCGGTCGCGCGCGAACGCACCGGCTACCCCACGCAGAAGCCGGAAGCGCTACTAGAACGGCTGATCGCGGCGTGTACGGCGCCTGGCGATCTGGTGGTGGATGGGTATTGCGGCAGCGGCACCACGCTTGCCGTCGCTGCACGGCTCGGCCGACGGGCGCTCGGCATCGATCAGAACGCACAGGCGCTGACCATCACTCGGAAGCGACTCGAAGCCCAGGGTGTGACACCCCAGCTCGAGAGCGCTGTGCCTCAAGCGAAGGGGCTCGCGAAACCCAAGCCGCTGAAGCCCGGCCGCACCCGTCGCGTCGCCTGAGCGGCGCGAACCGGGTTCAGCGCAGGGCTTGTTCGAGCCAAAGCGCCGGCCTAAAGTCGCGGGGTGCGCCGGAAAACCCTTCTCGTTGCTGCGTGCTTGCTTTCCACCGCCGTGGCCACCGCCGCGGCGAACGACGACAAAACCGTCGTGGTGCGGGTGCAGGATCTCACGGCAACGGTCGCCGACGTGACGCGGCGTTTGTCAGCCTTGTCGCCGATCCAGCTGGCGACATTCGGCGCGCAGGCGGAGATCCCTCGCAAGTTCATCGAGTCACAGCTGGTGCCCGAGCTCGCGAGTGAGCTCGAGGCGAAGCGGCGCGGAATCGAGAAGAGCGCCGCATATCGTGATCGGGAGCGTGTGGCGCTGAGACAGGCGCTGGAAGCTGCGTTGAAGGCGGAGGCTCTCACCGCGAAGCCAATCGCCGCGGATGAGATCAAGGCGTATTACGAGGCCAACAAGGCTCGCTACGAGCAGCCTCTCGGCTTGAGGCTCTGGCGCATTCTCGTCGACGACGAAGCCAGCGCCAAACGTATCATCGAGCAGGTGCACGGCGCCGGCTCACCTTCGAAATGGAGCGAGCTGGCGCGCGACAACTCGGTGGACAAAGCCACCAATCTTCGCCAGGGTGACCTCGGTTTCGTGCATGCCGACGGGGCCACGGACGTTCCGCGCGTGCGGGTGGATGCCGCCTTGTTTCAAGCCGCCAAGGCGGTGAAGGACGGCGAAGTCGTGCCACAACCGGTGCGTGAAGGAGCGAAGTTTGCTGTTGTGTGGCGACGCGGCTCACGACCGGAGCGCTCGCGTACGCTGGAGCAAGAGCAAGACGGGATTCGCAGTTTGCTCGAGCGTCAGCGCGCGGAAGACAAGCGCGCCGAGCTCACGAAAGAGCTGCGCAGCAAGGCGTTGAAGGAAGAGCACCCCGAGGTTTTGGAGCAGATTCCGGAGAGCATGTTCCAAAGTAAGTTGGCGCGGCCACGCCCAATGCTGGCGGCGCCAAAAGGCGTGAGCGGCCCTGGCTTCAAAGCTCCAGAACGCACACCACAGGGTTTGCGCTAGTCTGACGTGTTCGAAGCAGGAATTTCCCAGCCGAGCTGCTTCAACACGAAACGAAACGCTCGCTCCTCATCGAGTGCTTTCTGCAGCTCGACTAAGAAATGTTCGGCTTGCCCGTTTTGGGCGGCGTCGGCGGCGCGCTCGTAGTGCTCAAATACCAAGAGCAGGTGCGGGTGTGCCTGAGCGACCTCCTTCGGCACCAGCATCTTCTTGGCCGCCTCCACGCGCGTCGTCGCGAGCACGTGAATCATGCGCGCGAGCTCCTTGTCGCCGAAGTGCTGACGCAGATAGTCGGCTTCTTTGCGCCCTTCGTGGAGGAGCAGAGCGGCGCGGTTGAGGTAGCTGCCTGCGAATGCGGGACCCGCTACTAGCGCTGCTGCGGCCAACGCGAGGGCTTGAAGCGCCTTTCGGCGGTGCCTCACGCGCGCTCCTGGCTTGCTAGCAAGCCGAGCGCTTCGGCAAGCGGACCGGCAAGCGCCGCCTCCGCCGCCGCGCGCTCTGCGGCGCGCTTGGAGCGGCCCACGCCTTCGCCGAGCGGTTGCTCGCCGACGCGCACACGTACGCGGAACCAGCGCTCGTGAGCTGGACCGCCGCTCTCGATGAGATCGTACGATGGCGGAGGCTCGCCCTCGGCCTGCAGGCGCTCTTGCAGCTCGCTTTTGGGGTCGCGGGCGCCAACACGAGCAAATGCGTCGAGCCGGGCTTCCACGATGCGCTCGCAAATGCGCTTAGCGCTTTCGAGGCCCGCTTCCAAGAAGCAAGCGGCGATGAGTGCCTCCACGGCGTCGGCGAGCACGTTGGTGCTTTGGCGCAAACCGGAGGCGCCCGCCCCGCGGCCCAAGCGTAACGCTTCCGGCACTCCGCTCGCTCGCGCCCACTCCGCCAGCGCTTCGGCGTTGACCAATTGTGCACGCAGGCGTGTCAGTGTGCCTTCGTCCGCGTCCGGAAAGCGCCGGTAGATCATGTCGCTGACGCAAAAGCCGAGCACGGCGTCGCCCAAAAACTCGAGGCGCTGGTTGTCGAGCGCGTCACGACGCTCATTGGCGTAGCTGGGATGCGTCAGCGCCTGCAACAAGGTCGGAGCCTGCGGATCGAGGCCGAAGCGGGCCGCGATGTCCACATAGTCCGCGGGCTGGTTGGGGTCGGCAGCCGACATGGCGCCCTACAAGGGTAGCTGATGTAGGCGGCTCGAGGAGTCGATTTCGGCTTGGGCGAGCATCCACCGGCGTTACGCCCTGCCCTGCCCCGACGAAGCCGTCACGGGGCCGAGCACAGGCCGAACCTTTCGGAGGATGGGCGATCCCGGCGCGCAAAGCCGTCACGCAGCGCGAGAGCGAGCGCTAGGCTAAGCCCGATGTCCGCGCTCCGAGCCTGCCCGTTTTGCCGCACGTTGTACCGCCCCGATGAGGGCTCGGTATGCGCCGATTGCGGCGTAGGGCTCGTTCCGATGCACTCGTTGCCGCCGCCCGCCGAGCGCGATCCTGACGAGGTCGAGCCGAGCGTCTTGCCCGAGGATGAAGTTTTGCCGTGGGCATACATGGGGCGCGGACGCGGAATGCTGATTGCCCTGTGTGCGCTGGGCCTTGTTGCGTTTTTCACTCCTTGGGTTGAGGTGGTGCGGCCAGAGCTCAGTTTACGCAGCGGTTTTGAACTGGCGCGGGGAAGGGCTGGGTGGCTGTGGGGCGGCGCGGCTGCTTACTTCGTGTTGATCCCGTTCGTGCTCACGCGGCGCACAATCGCCCGCATGCGCGGCGTGCGTTTGGTCACGATGATGTTGGCGAGCCTGACCGCGTTCGAAGTCGCGATGCTGTTGTTGCTGCCGCCACGCGGACGCGGGCTCATGCCGGTGTACATCGAGTGGCGCTGGGGGCTGTACGCGAGCTTTCTCGTGAGCGTTGCGGCAACGGTGGTGGCCAGTCGATTTGGTGGTTCGCTGCCTGAGCTTCCGGGCGCACTCGCAAAACGCAGCCAGCCGCCGCCGCGCCGCCGCCCCGATGGTGAAACGATTCATTGAAACCACGCCCGCGTGGATCACGTCGCCGCCAGCCTCGCCCGGCCTGGGTCACATCGTAAAACGTGCGCGCTGACCGACGACGTAGGGGGTTTCGCAGCCGCCGAGCGGCACCTGGAGTGGCGCGCTGGTGCGCAGTTGGGCTGCGTCGAGGCGCCCACCCAAACCAAAACGCTAACGGCGCCTTAGAACGAGGCTCCGAGCTCGAGGGCGAGCGTCCACTGCCGCGCTTCGCCTTTGAGATCGGCTTTGTCTTGGTCGTTGGTTTGGGCGTCGGAGGGAGCGGTGAGATCGGTGATGAATTCGGCGCCGATGCGCAACATTTCGTAGCGGTAGTTCATGCCGAAAAGCAGGCGGTGGCGTTTCAAGCGCACGGCTTTGAAGACGGCGTTGTTGTTGAAGTCCGCTTGCGGGTTGGCGCCGGGCGCCGTGCAAATCGGCTGGCCATCGGCGTCGGTTTTGCGCGGATCGGCGGGGCCATTGCTGGTCGGGTTGTTGATGCCGGCGTAGCCGCAGTAGCCCTGTGCGTTGGTGCCAGGTGTGAGATCGACGATGCCGGAGTCGCCGAAGATCCAAATGTGCTGGTAGCCGATCCAGGGGGTGAGGACCGAGGCGTCTTGAATCGGGAGTGGCTTGGAGATTTGCGCGTCGAGGCTGGCGATCGTGAGTTGGAGTTGGGGCGTGCCGGTGATGGTGCGCACGCCGCCGCCGACCGCGATGTCGGGGAAGATGCCGAGCATGCCGCGGCGAAAGCCTTCGAGGAGCGAGAGGCGCACGTCGGCGCCGCCGCCGAGGAGGCTGGTTTTGGGCATGAAGCCAACCATGCCCGAGACTTCGAGGCCGAAGCCGAAGCCTTTGCGCACGCGAACGGAGTAGAGCTGGAGCAGGCTTTGTGGGCTGCCGTTGCGGATCGATGCCAGGTTGGTGGAGGGATCGCCGGAGCCTTGGGTGCCGAGCTTCCAGTAGTCTTTGCTGTTTGAGATTTTGGTGTAGGTGCCTTCGATGCCGACGTCGAAGCCGCCGTAGCCAGTGGTGCGCGCGGAGTGCATCGCGCTGGGGGCGAACGCGAAGCCGAGTTGGTTGACGAAGCGCTTGAACCTGAGGTTGTCGGGTTGGCAGACGGCGGGTGCCGTGAGATCGGGACCAGGGACGTATTCGCCCGTCGCAGTGCGGCAGCTCGCGCTGGCGTCGGTCACGAAGCGCTCGAAAGCCGGATCCATCGGCTCGGCCGAAACGGCGGGAGCCACAGCAAGAGCCAACAACCCGAGAGCGAGTACTGCGGGGCGAGCTTTCATCGTCCGCGGCCCACTTCGACCGCCGAGGGAGGCTACTTGCCGCCCGGGAGGGCCGTCAAGACAACCTCTGGGGTTCGAATGCAGGGCGTTGGCATGGTAGGCGGGACAATCGTGGAAAACGCCGAAAGGCTGCGTGCGCGGGCCGTGCGGCGGCCACTACACATCGTGCTGGTGGAGCCGGAGATCCCACCCAATACCGGCAATATTGCCCGGCTGGCTGCGGCCACGGGCTGCCCGTTGCACCTGGTCGGCGTGCTCGGGTTTCGCATCGACGCCCACGCGGTTCGGCGCGCAGGGCTGGATTATTGGGAGCACGTCGAGCTGCACCAGCACCGGACTTTGGAAGAAGCGGAAGCCAATCTGTCCTGGTCGACAGAGGGGCGAGGCGCGCGGACGTACTTGTTCAGTGGGCGGGCCGAACGCAGCTTTCTCGATGTGAAGTTCGGATTCGGCGACCGATTGGTGTTCGGTAAGGAGAGCGTTGGGTTGCCGGACGAGCTGATCGGCGCGCGCGCAGAGGACGTGGTGGGGATCCCAATGTTGGGGCCGGTACGTTCGCTGAATTTGGCAAACGCAGTGTCGATTGCGGTGTACGAAGCCCTGCGCCAGCTCGGCGTGCTAGCGGAAGCGGCGCGCTCGCTCAACGCACGCTGACGCGCGGTTCGACTTCGCGAAAGTCGACGTGCACGCTGCGCTCGCTGTCGGCTTCGAGTTGCACGCGCGTGACGACGGGCATGCCGTAGGTGTCATTGCGGAAGGTGACCACGTAGACTCCGGGCGGCAGGGAGAGCTCGCGCACCGGCGTAGTGAAGGCACGTACGCCCGACGCGCCTTGCAGGCTCACGCTGGCCGGTGGATCGGCTGTGAGACGCAGTTTTCCTGCGGGCGCAGTGGCTTCTTCGGCCGGCGCAGCGCGACGCGATGCAGGCGGCGCGGGAACGCTAGGCGCCGTGGCACGCGCGCTCGCAACGGCAGCAGTGCCGGCGCTGACGACGGGAGCCGGCGGCGAGGTCGCGTTGACGTCGGTCTTGACCGCCGCGGGAATGGCCGGCGCCGGCGGCGCTTCAACGAGCTGAGGTGCCGGCGGTGGTGCCAGCCGTGCGGCACGCGGAGCGGGAGTGCGCGCGCTGAACACGAGTACCAATACGACGGTTACGGCGAGCGCGCTCGTTAGCGCGAGGCCCGCGAATGTGAGCGCTGATCTGCCGCTGGCACGCGGTGCTATGCGACGCGCCGGCTCGTCCGAGGTGAACTCGGCACGTTGTGCTAGTTCGCCGCCGAGCTCGACGCCCTCGAGGCCTGCATCGGCGGGCGCTGCGTCTTCTGGCGGAATTGAAGCAAGTTTGCGCGTCGACGGCCCGGAGCCACGACTCGACGGAACCGCGGCGGCCATCGCGTCGGAGCTCGCTGGCGGCGGCACCGATGAGCTGTGCTCGATGCGTCGGGTCCACTCGGCAACTTCTCCGCGTGCTGCGAAGGTGTACGTCGGAGCCGGGCCACTCGACTCGAGTGGGCGACTCGGCTGTGACGACGCGGCGAGCACAGGAGTGCCTTCGACTGCGGGAGCGCTCGACGTGCCTGCGGAGCTCGATGCTAGCGAGTCGTCGTTCGACTTGCGAGCGGCGCGCCGCAGCGCTTTTCGCACGCGCGCACCGAGACGCCGCGCGACATCGCCAGCGTCTGCGTTGCGCAGGAAGTCCCTGAGCGGACGCGCGAAGAGCTCGGCTTGGCCGGGTCGTTCGGCTGGATCGCGCGCCATACTGCGTGCAAACAGCTCGGACAACGCCGAGAGTTCCGGCGCGGTTTCGGCGAGCGACGGAGCCGGCTCTTGCAAGGCTTCTGCGCTGGCACGCGCGGTCGCACGCCGAAACGGCGGTTTGCGAGTCCACGCTTCGAAGAGCAGCGTGGCTACGGCGAACACGTCGGCGGCGGGTGAAAGCGGCTTGCCAGCAAGCTGCTCGGGGGGCATGTGCCCAGGGGAGCCGAACACCTCCGTTGGGCCGTGATCGGTCACTGGGGCGGCAATGCCGAAGTCGATGAGCCGCACCGCACCCTCTTCGTCGACCAACACGTTGCGCGGCGTGACGTCGCGATGAACGATGCCGGCGCGCCGATGCGCGTAGTCGAGCGCGCGACAAATTTCGACTCCGAGGTATGCGCCTTCCTCCGCCGAAAGCGTGCCTGTTTCGGCCAGAATTTCGGCGAGCGTCGCGCCGGCGCAAAACTCCATCGCGATGTAATAAACACCCTGCTCCACACCGAGCTCGTAGACCGGCACGATGTTCGGGTGCGAAAGCTCGACCGCTGTTTTGGCTTCGTCGACGAAGCGACGCACGAACGCAGGGTCGGACGCGAGCTCCGGGCGAATCTGCTTTACGACCAATCGCTTTTCGAAGCCCACCGCGCCACGCAACGTGGCAAGGTAAACGCGCGCCATGCCGCCGGAGGCGAGCTCGCGATCGAGCACATATTTCCCGAATACCTGGGGGAACACGAGGGGGCTCGCTGCCGGGATCCAGCCTTCGGCCGGCTGCTCTTCACATGCTAACCCCTCTTGGACTCGCGTGCTCATGGCGCTTTTGGCGCTGTCGTGCGCGAGGTGCGGAAATCAGCCGAAAGAGCGCACCCTGGGCCTGGTGACGCACGCGATTGCGGGTTGTGGTGAGGGTTTGCCCAGCGAAACGGCCACGATCGAGCTGACGCCGCTCGGAGACTTCGCCGGCCCGGCGCGGACAAGCGAGGCGCTCGGTTTGCTCGAATCAGCGCCGCTCGATTTCCCGCGTGGCACGCGCGCGGTGACGGCGCAGGCGTTCGCGGGCAACGGAGTTTTCCTGGGTTACGGCGAGCGCACGGCACAGGATTCACTCGATCTTCTACTGTGGCCCGAGCAAACGGCCTGCCGACTCGACCAGCATCCCGCGGCGGCACCGAGCTTCGGTGAAGGCCAGGGGCTCGGGTTTGGCAGAGACGCCGGCATGGTGCTCGTGGTCGGAGGTAACTCACCCATGCTTCCGGCAGGCAGCGTGGCCGCGACCACGTTCGATGTTGGGAACGGCCGAGTGGCGTCCACGTCGAACGGCGCAGCTGACCCGGACGGCGCGTTGGCTGAGCCGCGCGCGTTCGCAAGCGTGACCGCCTTGGGTGAACACATGCTGGTAGCGGGTGGCGAAGATCCGCTCAACGCGGATGGCAGCGGACTTGCGCCGCCGAGCAAAACCGCTGAGCTCTTCGATCCGAGCACGCGGCGCTTCGCTAGCACTCGCGTGGAGCTCACCGTAGCGCGCTCGCGTCACTCGGCGCTGACGCTTGCGAATGGGGACACACTGTTGGTCGGTGGCCGCGGCCCCAGCGGCAACGCCTTGAATGCGCTCGAAGTCGTGGCCCGCGGAGGAGCGCGCGGCAGCATTCAAGGGCTCGCCGCGCTGAAGTATCCGAGGCTGTTTCCGAGCGCACTGTTATTGGACGATGAGCGCGTGTTCGTTGGTGGAGGGGTCACTCCGGTGGGAACGCCGCTGTCAGCACTGGAGTGGCTCACGGCGGATGCGAAAGAAAACTTGGAAGCAGTGATTCCAGCGCAGCTCCCGCCGCGGCACGATCGCGCCTTCGCAGCGCTGCCAGGCGGCGGCGTGCTCGCAGTGGGAGGTTGCCAGCCGAGCGCCGAAGACTGCGGCACGGTGTGTCGCGCGGGTTGCCCGCCGCGCGAAGGCCCAGGCTCGGATGAGCTACCGCAGTACGACGCTTGGTGGATCGCTCCCGACGGCGTGTTGACGCGCCTTCCCTTCAACATTCAAGCGCCCCGCCCGGTGTTGTTGGGAGGCGCCGACGGCATGCCGGTGCTCGCCAGCGGGGCTCCGGGCGACGTTACGTTGTACCGCTTCGATCCCTGGCTCGCGCGCTTCACGCCGCTGCCGTTCGAAGCGAGCTCTCCGCCGCGCGCCGGTCTCGCTGCTACGGCGCTCGACGACGGTGCGTTCGTGTGGCTCGCCGAAACAGAAAATGAAGCGCGGCTGTTTGGCGTGCGCACGAGCACGCGCAATCGCTTCGCCATTGACGAGAACTTGGTGAGCGGCGCCACGTCGCGCGAAGCCGCCGCGCCGTATCCGCTGGTGCCCGATCGTCACGCGCCGGCCGACGTGCACTTCGACGAAAACGCGAAAACGCTGTTTTTCGAAGCCGAGAGCAACACCGTCGTCTACGTCGCCGCCACGGATTACCAAAACTTCAACCTGGAGCTCACGGTCGAAGGCGAGGCGCCACGCGTGATGCTGGGCACGCGCGAATTCGGCGGCGTCGAGTGTCCGTGGCCCACCGGCGCCACAGCCCAATTCGAGCTTCGCCGAGTGGGCGAGCGCGTGCTGCTTCGCTCGGGCAAAGCCGCCGCGGAGCCTTGCGCTGGCCCGATTGGGCGCGTGCGCCTGGGTGTGAAGCGCGGCCAAGGCGCCTTCGGCATTCGCCACTTTGCCGTGACGCGCGAACCCGAGTGAATCTCAGCGCTTGAAGAGCTTGCTGATGAAACCGCCGCTCCCCGGTGGCGGGCTGGGTTTCTTTTCGGGGCCGCCGGGTGGAGGACTGGGGCGCCCAGTATCACCCGAGGGAGGAATGCTCGTGGAGCGATCGCCGCGACGCATTTGATACAGCCGCAGCTCGCGCAGGGCGTCGGTGTGGCGTGGATCACGCTCGACGACGCTGCGAAAGTCGCGCATCGCGCGGTGGATGCGACCAGCGCGCTTGTAGAGCTGCCCACGATACCAGTGCGCGCGCACGTTGTTGGGCTGAATCATAATCGCGCGATCGAGCGCCTTGATGCACTCGTCCAAGTTCGCATCCGGCTTTTGCGCGTCGAGCCAGGCAACGAGCGCGATGCAATCGGATTGATCCGGATCGTCAGCCAGCGCTTGGCGCGCTTCGACCTCGGCAGCGGCGAGGTTGTTGCGCTTCATGAACACATCGGCTTTTTGAAGCGCCGTCGCCGCTCGCAGTACACGCTGCACGTGCTCCTGCTCCTCGGCTTCGCGACCTGCACGCCGCAACTTACTGTCGTACTCGCGACGCTGCAGCGGATCGGAGAGCACCTGATTCGCTTCTGTCATGCGCGAGAAGACACGGCTCGCGAGCTCCCGCATGTTGGCGAGCTCGGTCGGCAGCCGATCCGGATGCCACTTTTTGGCGAGCGCCAGGAACGCAGGCTGAATATCTTGCGGCGCCACGTCCTTCGCCACGCCCAGCACCTCGTAGAGCGTGTCGCTCTCGCGCGCGGCGCGCTCTTGAATTTCAGCGCGAAACGCGGCGATTTCCGGGGGCTCGACCGGCGCTGGCACCGGGCTCTGGTTGGAGTTGGGCCTCACCGACGCCATCGAGCCGGACACACCTGTGCCGCGCAGCGGGTAGGCGGAATCGCCGAATGCGGGAGGGTGCGGCAACGCTACGGGACGAATCGACGACGGCGGTTCGTCGACGCCGAGCGGCAACACATGCGTGCCCAGCTCAATCTGGCGTGTGATGGTGAGCGCGTAGACCAGACGCTCCACCAAGCTGCGCTCCGCCACGTCTCGACCGATGAGCTCAGTGAGCGGCTGCGGCTTTGCACGCAGTAACTCGATCAACGGCTTTTCGGCGCGACCGAAGTGGAAGCGCTGAATCGGCGCGTCGTTGTGCAGCTGAATCATGCGATCGGAAAGGCGGCGCACAACTTCGGCGATGCGCTGCGGCTCAGCGTGCGCCTCGACGACGCGCCAAATCACGTTCAGCGGGCGCCCACGCACGGCCGGGCCGCCCCAGCGCTCGAGCAAATCCGCACCTTCGTAGTAGCCGTAAAGCGTGTGGGCGGGGCGACCGGCGAGATACACGATTTGCAGCGCTTGCTGCTCGCGCAACCCAGCGCGCAACCCAGCCTCGTCGATGTGGCCCTCGCGAAGCAGCACTTGCCCGTGGAGCTCACCAGCGGCGGCCGCTTCGTTGAAGGTCCGCGAGCGCGTCTCTTCGGTGATGGTGCCGAGATCGACCAGTACGTGGCCAAGGGAGCGCACCAGGGTGGCCGTTTTGACCTTGCTGGGAGTACCGTCGACGAACTGAATCGCGTGTTTTTGCGCTGAGCCAGGCTCCTCGAGCACCAGCGTGCCGTTCAAGCGATTGTCGAGCGCGTAGATCAGTAGATTGAGCAGCGGCGTGGATTCCAGCGATCCAGTTGCTGTCGGCCTCGGAGTGCTCATGCCTGATCCGCGGGCGAGCCTAGCACTCCCGGCGCCGAGCGGAATCTGCCCTGGCGTACCGTGCAATCAACTGAAATGTTCATGGCGCTGCTCTGGTCGAAGTGGATTGCAGCGTAAAGAGTAACTTCGCGGGCCACCGACAATTCCTTTCCAAAAATCTTACTAGTCCCATCTCTGACTGCGCCCGAGAATTTTCTGGGACCCGTCAATCACGGATTCACCACACCAGAGCGACGAGCGCTTAGGAAGTTGCTGCACATTGCGGAAAACGCCGCCGCGCAGAGTACCCGCGTGGAGGAGTCTCTTCCGAATTCACTTCGGAAGAGGGGGGCGGCGCGTGCCGCCGCACAAACCAAGGCGCTCGCCACCTGCTGCGTAGCAATTTCGACTCGCTTTCGCCCAGTTTGCCTCGCTCGGCTGTTTCGCCCTCAATAGGTACGCTAAGCCTGCAACATGCCGCGCGGCCAAATACTCGTCGTCGACGACGAACCATCAATTCTCAGCACGCTCAAGAAGGCCATAACACTCGAGGGTTATAGCGTCGACGTGGCCGGTGGCATCGCAATCGCCGAAGAGCGACTCAGCAAGAAAAGTTACGACGTTTTGTTATTGGATGTCGCGTTGCCGGATGGTGACGGCCTCGAGTTTCTCTCGCGAGTGCGCGCCGCCAACAATGACGTTGCAGTGATCATGATGAGCGGGCACGCCACCATCGACGCGGCGGTGCGGGCAACGAAGCTTGGCGCGCTCGATTTTCTGGAGAAGCCGCTTTCCACAGATCGCCTGCTGGTGATGCTGGAAAATGCGCTGCGTTTGGTGCGTGCCGAAGCGGAAGCGCGCGAGCTGCGCAGCGCGGCTGGCTACTTCGACGAACTGCTGGGTGACAGCCGCGTAATGCGAGAATTACGCGAGAAAGTCCTGCGCGCGGCGCGCTCGAGCGCCAGCGTGCTCGTCACCGGCGAGCGCGGCACGGGCAAGGAGCTGGTCGCACGTGCCATCCACCGCGCGTCGCCGCGCGCGGGCGCGCCGCTCGAGCGATTGAACTGCGCTGCAGTGCCAGCCGAGCTGATCGAAAGCGAACTCTTCGGGCACGAGGCCGGTGCCTTCACTGGTGCAACCAAGCAACGGCGCGGCAAGTTCGAGCGAGCCAGCGGCGGCACGCTGTTTCTGGATGAAGTCGGCGACATGCCCCTGGCCATGCAGGCCAAGCTGTTGCGTGTGCTGCAAGAGGGCGAAATCGAGAGGGTTGGCGGCAACGAAACGTTTCGTATCGACGTGCGCGTGGTTGCGGCGACCAACAAGGATTTGCGCGCTGCCAGCGCAAACGGCTCCTTCCGCGCGGATCTGTTCGATCGCCTGAATGTGCTGCCGCTGGAGCTCCCGCCGTTGCGAGCGCGGCGCGAAGACATCGTGAGCCTGGCCGAAGCCTTCTTGGAGAGTGCGCGCACTAGTAACGGGCGCAGCGGGGTGCGTTTCAGCGATGACGCACGCGCCGCGCTCACGCGCCTACCGTTTCCCGGCAACGTGCGCGAGCTGAAGAACTTGGTGGAGCGCTTGGTGATCCTGAACTCGGACGACGCGGTCACCGCCGCCGACGTCGAGCGGTTCTCCGGCATGGGCGCCGCTCCGAGCGTGAGCGGTTTGTATCGCCCAGGCGTGCCATTTCGAGTGCTGGCCGAGGACGCGGAGCGCATCATCGTGGAGGAGGCGCTGGCGCAGCACGGCGGGCAGATGGCCGCCACGGCACGCGCACTGGGCCTCGAGCGCAGCCATCTTTACAAGAAAGCCAAGGCGCTTGGACTCCGCGGCGAGGCGAACGAAGACGACAGCTGAGCTACTGGGTTTTCGGCGCTTCTTGCAGCAACCGAACAGCTTCTAACTTGTGACGTTTGACCTCCGCCGGACGCTTCGTCTTCTCGAACAGCTCGGCGAGGCGAGCGTGCACGTCGGCGAGCTGCTTGGCTTCACCCGGGCACAAGAGCGCGCTCTCGAGCTCGAACACGGCACGCTTGGTGTCGCCGTTCGCTTCCAGCGCTTGCGCAAAGAGCACGTGTGTGTCGAGCCCGTTGATGTCGGAGTAGATGGCGGATTCACCAACCCGCACGGCGTCGGCGTATCGCTTCTTCGCGATCAGAGCCGTTAGCAAACGCCGGTAAACGGCGGGTGAATGCGCCGAGAGCGGCGCGAGCTTCTCCAACTTTTCGAGCTCGTCATCCCACACCTTTTCGGTGGCTGCGATGTCGGCGAGCGCGATGAGCGGCTCCGATTGCGTCGGATCGAGGCGCGCAGCCTGCTCGAATGCCGCGCGCGCCGAAGCACTGTCGCCACGCGCCCGCGCCAAATCGCCGAGCGCAACGTGAATGGCGTAGCCGTCCACGCCGTCCTTCAGGAGCTGCCGTAGCTCGCTGTTCGCTGCCTGCTTGTCGTCGCGCTCGGAAGCGATGCGCGCGGACATGAAGCGGGCCTGTGGATTCTTCGGATCCTGAGCCAGCACCTGCGCGATGGCCTTGGCGCTGCCCTTCAAGTCACCTGCGTTCAAACGCGACAGCGCTACCTCTAGCCACAAAGCCTGATCTTTCGGCGTCGACTTGGCCGCCGTCTCCAACAGCTCGCGCGAGCGGGTACGCGAAATCGGGACGAATTGCTGGTCGTAGCGCGAAAGCGTTTGCTTCAGGTACTCGCGAAAGCGCTGGTCGATGCCGTCCGGGGTGGCGCCGAGCGCTTGCCCAAATACCTCTTCGGTGCGCCGGCCTTCGCCCCACAAACGCAACATGCGTGCGATCTTGGGGCGACCATGATCGCGCGCCAGCATTTCCACGATCTTGGTGGAAGCATAGTAGGCCGTAGCGATGTCGCTGAGCGCTTCCGCGCGCGTGAAGGCGCGACTCATGCGACCCACGCTGGGCAGCTTACCAACGCGCATCATCTCATAAAGCTCCGGATCGTGTTGGCGCGACCACTCCGGGCGAGTGACGAGGGTTTCGTACTCGGCAAGCCCTTCAGTGAACCAGCGCGGCACACGCGCCTTCGAGAGCTGAATGTGGAACACGTGCGAGAGCTCGTGCCACAGCGTCATTCCCAGGTTAAACGACTCCCTTTGTGGGCTCATCGCGGCCAACGTGCGGCCGAAGCAAACGCCCTGAATTGCCGTTTGCGGCAAACCGCTGGTCCGCACCGCGAAGCTCTCGCGTTCCGCGTAGAGCTCGATGCCAATCGGCGTTTCCGGCGTGAAGTCATAGCTCACGCGCATGGCGTCGAACGCGCGCTCGAGCAAAGCCGGCACGTAGCGTTCGAGAATCGCCCGATCATCCTTGTGGTAGCGAATGCTGAAACGCGGCGAGCTCACGCTCACGTAGCTTTTGGGAATGAGAGTATCGAAGAGACCGAGCGTGTTGTAGACACGCACGTTGTACGCATCGAGCGCGAAGGCGCGACTCAGCTCCGAAACTCCTTCGCGCTCTTTGCCTGCGCGAATCAAATTGAGGCCGAGCTGCGCGAGCGCGCCGGCGTCTTCCTTGTCGATGACCAAGGCTTCGCGCATCAACACCACGATTTCGTCGTAGCGGTGCTCCCAGTCGGCGTATTCACCCAGAATCGCGTAAAGTCGGCTGTACTCTGGGTTCAGCTCGAGCACCGCGCGCTTGGTGCGCTCGAAACCGGCGCGGTCGTCAGCCAGAAAGCGCACCACCGCGCGCAGACTGAGCAAGTCCAAGTCGCGCGGCATCGTCTTGAGCCCGGCATCGATCTCGCGATCGGCTTTTTCGAGCTCCATATCGCGCAGCGCGATGCCGGCGAGCACGAAGTGCGCCTGTGCCAAGCGCGGATTGATGGCGAGCGCCGCGAGCGCCAGCCGCTCGGCTTCGTCGAAGTCGAGCGCCTGATCGAGCCGCACCTGCGCGAGTAAGGTGAGCGCCTCGGGGTGCTTGGGCGCAGTTTCGAGCACCTCCTTGAGCACTTGCTCGGCGTTCGCCGGATCGTACTTTTCGAGGAAAAGCTGTGCTCGCAACAGCAAAAGTTCGGCGTTTCCTGGCGATTGTCGCTCCGCGGCCGTGAACAATGTGTTGGCGTCACGCGGGCTCCGCAGCAGCCACGCCGCGCGCGCGGCACGCAACAGCCCGTCAGCATCCTTCTCGGTGATGCGCTCTTCGTTGTAGTCCTCGATCAAGGACATGAAGAGCGGCTCGGCGCGCTTGCGTTGGCCGGATTGCAACTCGAGCTCCCCGAGCAAGAGCTTCGCGCGCCGTGCGTTCGGCTCTGCCGCAAGCGGCGCGAGCTCCGCTTTGGCGTCGTCGAGGCGTCCGGCGCGAAACAGTGCTTCGGCCGCTGTTACTCGAGCGTGCTCGACGAACTCACCGGCGGATTGAGCAGCGCGCGCAGCGCTCACGGCCTCTTCGAAACGGCCCGTGACGAGCAGCACCCGCGCGAGGCCCAGGTTGGCTCGAGCGGCGGTCGAACCACTGAGCGCGCCGCGAAAGTGAGCTTCGGCGGCGGCATATTCGCTAGTTCGTAAGGTTCGCTCGCCCCGTTCCACGTGCTGAGCCGGAGTGAGCGGTGCCTCGGGGCGCGCCGTGGGCGCCTTGGCGTTCACGCTGGCCCTCGGTGCCGCACCGCAACCAGCGAGCACAAGGGCAACCACGAACTGGCCAAACGATGCACGTAGACTCAAGTCGCCCTCCTCTGCCGAACGACGCGCAGCTCGGCGTCGCGCCCCACTCCCAATAAGTTCGCTGCGTGACCGTTTCGCACCGCAACCTCGAGCGTATCGAATGACGATATCAGAGCCACGCACTCCGCAACTTCGGCCTCGGCGTAGGTGCCAACACGCCGCAGCTTGCGGCCGGCGATTTCGACGGCGATGTCCGACGCTTCCAGCCACGCGCCGGGCAAATTACTGATGAGATTTCCGAAATGATCCACCGCAATGACACGCCCAACGAGTTCGTCTGGCGAGCGCAGCGCCGGGCGCTCAGGCAAAAGCACTGGCTGCGCCGTCGGCCCGATGCTCGCGAATTGAAGTTTTTGGCTGGCGAGGCGTGACGCCACGCGGGCGAACAAGTCGCGACCATGAAATGTGCGGCTTGGAAGCTCGATGCCAAGCTCAGCGGCGTCGATGCGTCGCACCGCTGCCCGTGTGTCACTTCGAATGACTCCGCTGAGCACACCGTTGTCGGGCGCGACGAAATACTGCTCATGCGCGCACACTGCGAGCGCCGCGCGATCGCTCCCAACCCCTGGATCAACTACGCAAAGGTGCACGCTACCGGCGGGGAACCAGTGATGACTCGTTCGCAACCAGAACTCGGCGAGCTCGATGTCTTGCGGTGGAACGGCGTGTGAAATGTCGACCAAGCGCAGCCCCGCGTGCTCGTTCAACATGACCCCCTTCATGACCCCCACGAACGGGTCTGAAACGCCGAAATCCGTGAGCAAAGTCACGATTTCGCTGGGCGCCGGCGCTCCCGTCATGTCGGCTCGATCGCCGAAGGTAGCGGACGCCAGCGAGTGACGCGCCGCGGAAAGCCCGCTCGCTCGTGCTCACGATAAATGGCGCGCACGGCGGCGCGCACGATGCTCAGGCACGGAGCTGGTGGTTCACCCGCTGCGAACTGGAATGCAACATCACCCGCCGGAGGCGTGAGGTGCACATCCCCCACCCATTCGGAACCCTGCGCGCGCACGGACACTGAGTAGCTCGCTGCGTGTTCATCGGAGGAGCACAAGCGCAGCTCGAAGCGAACGCCTTGGCTCTGCTCGTCGTGTTCGTGTGAGACCATGATATTAAAAGATTCTAGACGCGAGATCTGGAAGCGGTTCCCGCTTTTTCAGCGTATACATTGGTGGCTTGCGTCGGGTGGAGCGCACCCCGCGCAGGATACTCCTTCAACCGGCGCTGCGCGGCCTGTGACAGGGAAACTTGCATGACTAAGCTCGGCCACTCCTCTTATTCGATTCACGTTGCGTTATCGGCCTTGGCTTTCGCCGCTGCGTGCGGGCATTCGAACCCCAACCCCGGTTCAAACGGCGGCGGCAACACGACGTCGACGGGCCAAGGGGGGATGACCTCGAATGGGAATTCGGGTGGTACCAACCCCGGCGGTGGAATCAACTCGAGCAACGGTGGCTCGTCGACTCCACAAGGCGGCAGCAACAGCTCCTCCGGAGGATCCAACTCGACCAGCGGCGGCAGCAACAACACCTCCGGCAACAGCAACAGCAACGGTGGCTCGATGGACGCGGGCGGCACCGGCCAGATGACAACGAAGATGTCGTGCGGCGACGCTTCGTACAGCGACGCGTACATGCCGGGTTATCAGCAGGATGCTTCGGTTGCAGGCGCGGTTACGTCGCTGGTCAATACGTTGAGCACTGCGGAGAAAGCCCAGCAGATGCAGGGAAACCCCTACGGCTCTGAAACCAACCTCAACTGGAACGACATCTTCTCCCAGCCAACGAATACCAGCAAAGGCGTCGCGGGCTTCAAGTTCCGCGACGGGCCACGCGGTGTGAACCTCGACGCTATCGCACGCGACAAGGAATCCTTTTCGACGGCTTTTCCAGTGCCAATCGCACGCGGTGCTTCGTTCGATCTCGACCTCGAGCTGCGCGTGGGTGCCGCTATCGGCGATGAAACGCTGGCTTCAGGTGGCAACATCATGCTCGCGCCGGCTATCAATATCTTGCGCCACCCCGCATGGGGGCGCGCGCAGGAGACATACGGCGAGGACCCCTTCCTGCTCGGACGCATGGGCTCCGCTTTCACCGTTGGGGTGCAGCAATACATACCCGCCTGCGTGAAGCACTACGCAGCCAACAACATCGAGGAGGCGCGCTCAAGCCAGGTCGCCGCCATCGCCGACGACCAAACACTTCAGGAAATGTACGTGCGCCACTTCGGCACGGTTATTCAAGAGGGCGGCGTTGCATGCGTAATGGCAGCCTACAATCAGGTGAAGGTGGGTAGCGGCACTGCGGCCAAGTGCACGCAGAACAAGCTGCTCCTGAACGACATTCTGCGTACCCAGTACGGCTTCAAGGGTTTCGTGCTCACCGATTGGTGGGCCATGCCGCCGGACCAAAAGACCTTCTCGCAAGGTTTGCCGAGCCCAACGACGCGCGCGACCAACGCGCAAGGTGCCGTACAAGCGGGCCTCGATATCGAGCTCCCTTGGAACCTGAACTTCACTGAGCTCGTCAACAACACGACGAGCTCCAAGCTGACGGTGCAGGATCTGACGACCTCGGCGACGCGCATCTTGACTCAGAAGTTCCGTTTCAAGGTCAACAGCACGAACTCGGTAGGCGGCCTGAAGACGCCGACAACCACCCTGAGCGCAAGCGGCTCGATCGAGAACAACGCGGCGCACCTCATCTTGGCACAAGAAGCCGCCGTGAAGAGCATGGTGCTGCTCAAGAACGATGAGAAAACGCTGCCGATACCCCGCACTGTGAAGAAGATCGCTGTTATCGGTGCGGAGGTTCCGTACAAGTGTACTAACACCGACAGCAAGGTTGTGAACGGCGGCAATACCGTGCACAAGTTCGCGACGGATATCCGCACCGGCGACCTTGGCAGCAGTCGTGTCTTATCCGATCCAGCCAAGAGCTCCGGTCCGTTTGCAGGCATTCAAGCTGCCGCTGGCTCTGGCATCACGGTGGTGAGCGGCAATAGCGCCACGGCGGCTGCCGACGCTGACTTCATCGTGGCCGTCGCCGGCCTGACGCCGCAAGACGAAGGCGAGGAGTACACCGGCGCCGGTGATCGCTCGAGCTTCGCGCTCGACGGCAAGGTCGTCAACGGACCCAAGCTTCAAGATGCGCTCATCACCTCGCTCGCGGCGCTCAACAAGCCCATGGTGGTCGTGCTCGAGGGCGGCAGCGTCATCGACATGCCTTGGCTCAACTCGGTGAAGGCCGTGGTCATGGCTTGGTACCCCGGCCAAGTCGGCGGCAAAGCGCTGGGTCAGCTCTTGTTCGGCGACGCCAATTTCAGCGGCAAATTGCCGATTACCTGGCCCAAGTCGTGGAACGACGAGCCGACTTTCAGCTCCGGTGGCGTCACCACGATGGACTACTACCTCGGCTATCGCTGGTTCGATAACAAGGCCATCGCGCCACTGTACCCATTCGGCCACGGCCTCAGCTACACGAGCTACGAGTATTCCAACCTGCAGGTGCCTTGCACGGACGTGACCAAGAACGGTGTCATCAACGTGAAGGTAGACGTGAAGAATACCGGCACCGTGAAGGGCGACGAGGTGGTGTTCCTCTTCGTTTCGTATCCCGGTGCGACCGTCCGACACCCCGCCAAAGAGCTGAAGGGCTTTGCACGCGTTTCGCTCGATCCCGGTCAGGGCAAGCCGGTTACGATTCCGCTCCGCGTTTCGGACCTCAAGTACTATGACCAGACCGCCAAGGCGTGGACGGCTCCCACGGGCCAGATCCAAATCGCCGTGGGTTCGAACGCGAACAACTTGATGCTCAAAGACACCGTCACCCTGAAGTAGATCGACGATGCAAAGTGCAAATGAGCGGCCGACGCGCCGCGGGATGCGCCCGACGACTATCCTGCGTGGGGTAGGATTCAAAACCACTTCGTTGCCGCTGGTGGCATTGCTCGGTCTCACGAGCGCAAGCCTCGCGCACGCCGCGGATCCTCCGGCTAGAACCGATGCCGCGGAGGGCGACAAAGCCAAAGATGCGGATGCCAAAGCTGAAGGCAGCGGCGCGGCGTCGGTGGGGGCCAGCACCGAAGCTGGCACTGCGAGCGCAGAAGCCGAAGGCAAAACGGACAGTGGCCCACCCAAGGCCGAGGAACCGCCCGCCAAGGCTCCGCCCGTAGCAGGTTCCCCAGAAGGAGATACGCCCGGCACCATCCCGGCGCCTCCAGGCAACATCGCGCGCTTGCCGCCGGAAGCCTATCCGAGCGAGCCAGTTCGCGGCATCTATGGCGGCTCGCTCTGGCTCACGTTCCACGGCTTGCAATGGCCGACGTCGCCATTTCAAACGGGCGTGCCGCGCACGCAGCTCGGGATTTCGGGTTCGGCGTGGGTCGACAGCAGTTTTCAATCCGTAAAAACCGAAGATCCATCGCAGCACGACGCGAACTACTGGCTACATCAGGGTCGCTTTACCTTGCGCGCGACGCCGACCTACACGAAGGGCAACCTGTTCGTGCAAGGGCAGGGCGAGCTGGTTGCGTCGAACAGCGAAGACGGCACTTCGCTGCCGGCGCACGCGATGCGCACGGATGACTTGTGGATCCGAGCGGGCAGCTGGAACAAGTGGGACGTCCAGGCCGGCCGCTTTCAGGCCTGGGAAATTTATCACCTGGGCATGGGTCTGGACCTGAACACGCTTGAGCGCCGAGGTGCCTACGCCTTGGGGCAGACGCGTGCGCCGGTGGACATTTACGGCGTGACGGTGCTGTGGGATCGCCCGCAAGGCTGGGGAAACCTCGCGTTTCACGTGTATCCGACGCGCTTTTTGCGAGCGGAGTTGCTCACTCAGGTGGGTTACGCGGGTGACTCCAACGAGATGGGCGTGCGTCCGGCGGCGATCCTCGACTTTGGCATAGTCAAAGTGAAGGGCGCGCTCGAGTACCAGATCATCAAGTCGAACGTTGAAACCAACAAGCTCGACTCCAAGAAGCGTGGCGGTGGCGGCGCGGTGCAAGTCATTCTGGATCCGCGCTTTGAGGTCGGCGTGAACGCCGCTTATCTCAACACCGACGTGATCAACGCGCAGGGCAGCAAGGACCTGCAGGGAAGCATCGACCAGTATAGCCTTGGTGGTTTCGCCAACGCGCGCATCGTAGATCCCGTGATCTTGGGTGTGGGCGTGAACTACACTCGCAAAGACGACACACAGGAAAACGAGCGCGGCGAGCACGGTGAATTCGGGCACTTTCAGGCGTTCGGCGCTGTGCAGGCGTTGGTGATTGATCAGCTGTTCATCAAGTTCGTGGGCGCGTACGCCAAGGCGGATTACGCACCGAGCACGGGCGGCGTACAGCCATCGAGCGACACCTCGATCAGCGGCCGTTTGCGCTTGATGTACCTGTTCTGAGCGCAAGGCGGGCTAGACTTGCGTGATGGCGTACCGCGTCTTCGCGCAAGTCGAACGCCCCGATCCGGCGCAACTAGTCAAAAACGCGACGCGCTATTTCGAAGGCTCGCTCGAGATCTTGGAGCAACCTGCGCCGCACAGGTTGCGTGTGCGGATCCGCAGCGAACGGCGCGGCTACGCGGGCGACTTCTCGATCGAAAGCCGCACGACCAGCTCGGACGATCTCGAAGCGGCAACGCGCGCTGAAGAGCGCAGCCGAGCTGGGGGGATGGCTGCCCTGGCCAGTCGTTGTGCGCACGTTTGGAGCATCGAGCCGGACGAGGAGACGCCGGCTCTGCTGAATCTGTGTGCAATCACCGCGTCGGTTGCGCTCGGGCCCGTGCTGCCGGCAGACGAGTCGGCGTTGTTCGGGGTGCGCGGAGCCATGGAGCGGCTCGATCGCTTGGTGGGCCGCTCGCTCGCGCGCTAGCGCCGAACCAACAGAGAATCCAAGGAAATTCCGGCATTTGCGAGCTGCTCGCGCTGCAGGCGACAGAGCTCCGCGATGCCCTCCAATCCCAAATCCACCATCCCGTCGACGTCGCGACGTGGAACGGCTTCGCCCTCGGCGGTGCCTTGAATCTCAACGATGGCTCCGGCTTGCGTCGCAACCAGATTCAAGTCGACGCGCGCCGACGAATCCTCCGCGTAGCAAAGGTCGAGCGCCAACTCGCCGTCGACGTGCCCCACGCTGATGGCAGCAACTTGATCGCGCAGCACGGGTCCGCGCAGCACACCCCGCTTAGTCAGCGCATCGAGCGCTGCCGCGACGGCAACGAAGCCGCCCGTCACCGACGCCGTGCGAGTCCCACCGTCGGCCTCCAGCACGTCGCAGTCGATTGAAATCGTGCGCTCGCCGAAGCGCGAAAGATCGATTGCTGAACGCAGCGCACGCCCGATTAACCGCTGAATTTCGCGGGTGCGGCCGCCCAACGGTCGCTCGCGCCCATCGCGGTTCTCACGCCGTCGCGGGTTGGCGCGCGGGTGCATCTGATACTCAGCCGTGAGCCAGCCCTGCTGCTTGCCGGTCAGAAATTCGGGCACGCAGTCGTCGATGGACGCGGTGCAGAGCACGAGCGTGCCGCCGGAGCGGTACAACACGGAGCCCTCCGCGAAGCGGTGGAAGCCGAGAGTCATTTCGACCGGGCGCAATGTGCGCAGATCGCGGCCCTTGCGTTTGGACGGCGGCATGAGGTCCCCGGCGTAGCATGTCAGCGCGCGCCGGCTACACTTCGCCGCACAGCAAGCGCGTGGCCAGCCCCGACACTCTCAAAATCAACGAAATTTTCGCGAGCCTTCAGGGTGAAGGTCCTAGCCTGGGCTCACCATCGCTGTTCGTTCGGCTGGCCTTGTGCAACTTGCGCTGTGAGTGGTGCGACACCCGTTACACTTGGGACTTCGAGCGTTACGATCCGGCCAAGGAAATCCACTCGACTCCGGTGCAAGAAGTCGCCGCGCGCATTCGCCAGGCGCCCGAGGACCGCGTGGTGATCACGGGCGGAGAACCTCTCCTGCAGCAAGCCGCGTTGAGTCGCCTGTTGGAGCTGATTCCGGCAGACAAGCAGGTCGAGGTCGAGACCAACGGAACCATCTCTCCGGAAGCGGGCGTGGCCGCGCGAGTGAATCAGTGGAATGTTTCGCCCAAGTTGGCGCACGCGGGTGATGCGTTGTCCAAACGAATTCGGCCGGAGGTGCTGCGCGCACTGCTCGACACCGGGCGCGCGTTTTTGAAGTTCGTGGTGCGCGGCGCTTCGGATCTCGTCGAGGTGCGCGCGCTGCTCGAACCTCTGCAGTGGCCGAACGAGCGCGTTTTCCTGATGCCGGAAGCGACCACTCCAGAGCTTCATGCCGAGCGCGCCGAGGTGCTCGCGGCTCTTTGCCGAGAACATGGCTACCGCTTCACGCCGCGGCTCCACGTGCTGCTGTGGGGCGGCGAGCGCGCTCGCTGAAAGCCTGCAGCTACTGGTCGCCCCAAACCACCAGGCCGGCAGCCGTGTCCGCGTCGAGCTCCAGCGCGCGGCGGGATGCTTCGGGAGGTGCCGCGCGGCGCGCCTGATTGAGCACTGAAAAGCTGCCTTGCCAGAGAGCGCGCGCCGCTACGAGCTCGCGATCGAAAACATCGCTCACGCAGGCTGGATCCACGTCGAGCGCGCACAGAACTGGCACATTGTTGGCTTGGCCGCGCAGGAGCCAAGCTCCGAGCCGCGTAGCATAGCGATCACCAACGTTCGCAACCTGCACCGGCGTGTCGAGCGGCTCGCGACCCTGAGCGCGCAAATAGAGGTCGACTCCGGCGACGCCCTCGGGAACGCGCAAACCAAGCGCGTTCAGCAACGTCACATTGAGATCCTCCATCGACGAGGGCGCTTGCACTTCTTTTCCCGCCAAAACGCCGCCTGGAAACTTGATTAAGAGCGGCACCAGTAGCCGATCTTCGGTGAGTGCGCCTTTGGGATCGAAGGGGAAATCAGGTGGTTCGCCCGGCGCGACGTCACCCGTCACGACCAGCAACGTTTCGTCCCACACGCCCCGGCGTTTGAGCAACGCGACCAATTGCCCGAGCACCGCGTCTTGCTTGGCGAGCGAAGCGTGTGCGAGCTCGTGCACGCGTGTCCAATCGTCTTCGGAAAGATGTCGCGCGCGGCGTTGGCGATTGCGCAGCGCTCCGATGATGATGCCGCCCCGGCGTGGATCGATGGCGCCGCCGTAGTCGACCGGCTTCAGATGTTGCGCTTCTTCACGGCTCGCGTCCCACGGCGGATGCCCGCCGCGCGCGTGAATCACGGCTAAAACCGGCTGGATCTGCGTGTCGTCAAGCGCCTGCTCGAGCCAGCGCGATGCCCTCTGGATGGGTTCGGCAGCGGGAAGATCCTTCACGGGTGAGACGGCTTCGAACATGTCCCAGCCCTGATCGAAACCAAACGGAGCAAACGTCGTGGGCGCCCCCGTAAACATCGCGGCACGTCCGCTCGACTCCTTCACAATCTCGGAGATCAGGCGCACTTCGGCTGCGAGTCGGGAGCTGGGATCGGAGCAACCGTGCGCCGCGGGCGGCAAGCCGCTGAGCAAGCTCCCCACCACGGCCGCTGCCACGCTGCTCGGGGCGCGATGCGCGCTCCACACCGTGCTTTGGCGGCTCAGCTCGCCCAACGTGCGCAATTCGCCGGTAGGTCCCCATGGGGGCAACCGGCGCCGATTGCCCGCAGCAAGAACCACCACCACGGCCACGCGCGCTCGCGGCATTGGCGGTGGAGGCTCGGCTGCGCGCCGCACAACCATTGGATCGCCGAACGCTAGTCGGCCGCCGCGTGTCGCCTCCAGCGCCGCGAACTCGAGCCCAACTACCGACTGCGAGTAAGCGCCCAGATCGAGGGCGACAGGCGTCCAACTCGCGCCGTCGCCGCCCGCAACTTTGCGCGTTTGCAACACCACCGGTTGCTCGCTGTCGCGCAGCAATCTCAGCTCCGCGACGCCGCGCCCCGAACCGAGCAAGCCGACGGCGACCTTCAAACGTGCGTCCGCGGAAGGCCGCAGCCAACAGCGCACACTGCTCGGTGCACGCAACACCAAGCTGCGTTTCGGCACGCGATCGAGTGCCACGTCCGCGACCACATCGCGGCGCGTCGGAGCTGCGTAGCGCGCAGGCTCCGCGTCGGGTTCGCTCAGCCGAATCCAGTCGACCTCAGCCAAAGCGCCCTTGTTCGAGCGCGGCGCGCCCGCGAGCCGCAACGTGATGCGATGACGGCCGCGTGAAAGACCGCTGCTGCCCACGGCGCTCGCCAAGGTCCGCGTTTCGTCGCCAGGGAGCCGCAGCGATCCGAGCCGCACGTCGTCGACGCCGAGGTGCAGTACGCGCGCGGCGCCTCCGTGCACGCGCAGGCTGAGCTGCGGCTTTGCAATCGGTTGATCGAGCCAAACGTCGAGCCATAGGTTCGCGCTCGTAACGCGCTCGAAGCTGGCACCTTCACGGTCGCTCGGAAGTGTGTCGGGGAAGGGGCCCAACGCGAAGCGTCGCCGCGCGTTGACTCCACTCGCGCCCATGTCGACGATCACGCCCTCGTGGCTCACCTCGCAGCTTTCCAAGCGCGAAAGCAGCTCGACCTTCTCCTGACTTTCTGCCGCGCCCGAAGCAGGAGTGGCCGTAGCCGGAGCAGGGTCGGCTTTCCGAGTGGGCGCCGGCGACTGTTCCTTTTCCCGATGGCAGGCCGCGAGCAGGAGGGCCCACGCGAACGTTCGGATCCGCGGGGGAAGCATCACGGATTGGGGCGAGGTCGCGCGGCGGGCGGCAGGCTCACGCGCAAGCGCTTCCCCGCGCCAAGCTCGAGCGGCGTCGACTGCACGGAGTCGCCGCGCGTGATGCGCACCTCGTGACGCCCCGCAGTGACCGGTACGCTGCGTCCAGGACCGCGCCCGACGAAGGTATTGTCGACGTAGAGGGCGTCGCCTTCTTGCCCAACGATGTCGATGAGCCCCCGGTTCGCGCCGAGATCGACGCCCGCTGGAATAGCGAGCTCCTCTATTTTCAGTACCGGGCCGGCCGGCGGCGCTGCGGATGCACGCGTCGCCGCAACCAGGGCCGAAGGTGGGGGAGTAGGAGCGATCTGTTCGCGCGGCGCGAGCATCGGAACAATCACGCGATCGACCAACAAAAAGGCTCCCACGAACGCGACGACGACCAGCACCAAGGTGCGGCCAATGCTCTCCCCCGCAACAGGGGCCGGCTCGGACTCCGGCTTGGCAGCTCCAGGCGGCGGTGTTGGCGTTGCTGACCTGTTGGACGCGCGTGGCTGCGCGGCGACGCTGCGCGGTTGGGTCGGCTCGACCTCCTTGGCTCTCGCCTCGACGTCTTTAGCCTTCGGCTCGGCTTCCTTCGGCTTCGGCTCGGCCTCTTTCGGCTTCGGCTCGGCCTCTTTGGGCCTCGATTCGACGCTCGCGGCGACAGGCAGCTTTTCGGATTTTTCCGACGCCTTCGCCTCGACTGGAGCCTTGGATTGCGTGGGCAGCGGCTCTTGCATCAGGACCGTACCCGGATCGGGCGAGCTCTCGGGCTCCTCCCCTGATGCCGCTGCGGGTTCGGGAGCTTTTGGCGCAGGCTCCACGGCTTTTGCGGCGGGCTCCGGCGCTTTTGGCTCCGGCGCTTTCGGCTGGGCGGCTTTCGCTGCGGTTGGCGCTTCGGCAACGCTTGGTTGCGGCACCGTTTGCGCGACGGGAGCCTTCACTGAATCCGGTGGAGGAACGCTGTCGGGCGGCCCTTCTTCGAGGGCAGCGGCGAACACATCCGCCATGCTCGGAGATGAGCGGTCGCGCACGGCGTCGAGACGCAGCACCGGTCGTAAGCCGGGGCGCTGGACGCTCTCGGCGGCGCGCGAGGGCGGCGGCGCTGAGGAGATCGTGAGCCCTTCTAAGCTATCGCTGGTAGATGCCGTGGGAGGCTGCGCCGATTGTGTTGGCCCAAGCCCGAGCGGCGTCGATTCCTTCTTGGCCTCGGCGGGAAGCGCCGTCGCTTCGACGGGCGCTGCTTGGCTCGGCTCGGGAGCGGCCGCGGCGGCCTTGGGCTGCTCCGCCGGTGGCTTCGGCTCGGCTGCTGCGGCGACTTTGGCCTGCACTTGCGGCAGCTCGCGTGTCGCCGTGGGATCGACCTGAAAGCTGAACCACCCTTCGGCCTCATCAGCGGGCGGCGTCGAGTGCGGCAGAGGCTGCGAGGTTTGCTCGCTCGCCGATGCGCTAACTCCGGTCGTTACCGCGGCGGCCGCAACGGTCGCGGCGAGTGCCGTGTTTGCGTTGCCGTCGGTGACGCCTGACTGCGAGGCGCGGGTCACGCTCGCGCTCCCAACGGGCGCCGCGGGCGGCTCGGACCAGGCCGATTCGATGGCTGCCGCTGCGACACGCTGGGCGTCGGCAGGGCTCGGAACGTTTTGCGGCGGCGGCGGCTCCGAAAACGCTTCCGCGGTGTCGAAGCTTTCGCTGCCGGCCGCGCGCACCGCTGCGGCGCGCATGGAGCCGCCGGGAACCAGCGGCGCTGCGTCGTGCTCTACAGAGCGAATCGCGCCGCGCCGGGCGAGGTCGGAAAGCACGGCTTCGAGCAGCAGCGCCGAGACCTCGCCGGTGAGCAGCATTTGGCGAGGTGAACCACCGTCGCTCAGCCGCTCGATCAGCGCCTTCGCGCTATCTGGGGTGCACGCCAAATAGCCGCCGATGGCGTCGAGATCGATATCGACACCCACGACGTGGGGCAGAGTTTGCGCCGAAAGCGCAACCAACGCCTGCCGCGCCCGCCGCACGGGTTCGTCCAGCAGCTCAGCGAGGGGAGCATCGAATTCGGTGCGGCAAGGGGCGCTGTTTGGCTCGACCACGAAGCGCCCAGCGCTCACGCCCAGCAAGCTCATCAGCACCTTGGGACCACGCTCGAAGCTGCCGTCGCTCGAGCTACGCGTGAGCGACTTCAAGCGGCCGCCGCGCACCTGCACTTCGTACAAGTAGACGGCGTCGCGAATGCTCAAGGTGGCATCCCGCCAGGCCTGCATGGAAAGCTCGAGAATGAGGCGCGGCGTGAGCCCATCCAAACGCCCGCGCACCTCGCCGCCCACTCGCAACCGCTGCTCGATGCGAGCTCGCGGCCGTAGCACTTCGCGCACCCGCTCAATTACCGTCGAGGCGGCGGCTTCCTTGCGCAAGTAGCCATCAGCACCCGCGCCAAGCTCGCGCACGCGCTGCAACAGATCTTCCTTCCACGAGAGCAAGATCACTGGCACGTCGCGCACAACCACGTCGCGCTTGATCTCGTGGCACAGCGAGAAGCCATCGCGCTGCGGCATGAGCACGTCGCTCACCACCAAATCAGGCCACACCTCGAAGGTACGCTCGAGCGCGCGCTGACCGTCGTGAGCCTCGATCACCTCGGCGCCCACCGCTTTGAGCAAACCGCCCAAAAACCAGACCACCGCCGGATCGTCATCAGCAACGACCACTCGGCGGCCCTTCAAAGCAACGTCTTCCGCGCCGCGCCCCGAACGCGCACCACGTTCACCGGCTCGGCGCTCTTCGCCCATCCAGGGAGCAACCGGCACCGCGCCCTCAGGCCCAACAGGCTGAAAACGCACGTTGCCGCCCGAGCGCAGCGTCACGAGCTCGCGCACGCGCGCGACGGCGCCCCACACCGCGCCCAGCACGTCCGCGCCATCACCGAAGCTGATACGCGCCGACTTGCCTCCGAGCTCCACGCTGTCGGTGAGCCCCTTTTTCATCTCGACCGCAATGCGCTCGGCAAGCTCCTCCACGCTGAGCTCGCCAACGGGTTCGCGCGGCGAGCGCACCTGCGTGGCGCTCTCCCGCACATCGAGCAGGGCTCGGCGCAGCGTGTCCGGGCTCACTGGCTTCGGCAGTACCCGATCGGCGCCGGCAGCGACGTAGCCCGCCGCCGCTTCGGTGGAAGCAAAGCTGCCGACCACGAGGATGGCGACCGGCGCGATCAGATCGTCACCGCGCACACCTTCAACTAGCTCGCGTGCACCCCGACGATCGGCGTCTACGACGACGGCATCGGGCCCCACGCTGCGCGCCAGCGTGAGCGCTCGCGCGGCGTCCTCGTCGGCGCGCGTCAGCTCGAAACCGGGGCCAGCTTCGGTGTCGAGGCCGTCGGCAAGGCTCGGCGGGCCATAAAGCAGCACGCCCATCGGTCCGGGCCGGTTCGGCGCACGTTCGACGCTGCCCGGGTCGGTCGGGGACAGGGGCGCGCCCAACATCAGGGACGGCAGCACGTCGAGCGCGCGGCTCACGTCGTGAATCGCGGAACCACCCGGCTGCCCGGTCTTGCGAAGTGAGCGCTCCGATTCGCTCAGCACCTCCGCGACGCTGGCGAAGCCGAGCACGCGGGCGGCACTGCTCAAAGCGTGAAGCCGGCGCAAAAGCCCGTTGCGCCGATCGCGGTCGGCTGGCGCCTCTGCCAATGCAGCCAGCCCGGCGCGCAGCACTTCGATCCTACGCGGCAAGCTCGCAACGAATTCACCCCGCGCGGCGGTGAGCTTGTCTTCGTCGTCGCGGGCGGGGGGGAGCCCGACCATGATGGGCCCGTACCACACCGAGCGCAGGCTGCCGAGATTTTAGCGTAGGCGCCGCAGCACTGCCTCACCCGCCGCACGGGTGCCGAGCGTGCCGCCGACGTCGGGGGTGCACTCGAAAGCCTCCAGAGCCTCGCGCGCGGCACCCTCGATAGCGAGCTCGAGCTCCGGCCGGCCGAGGTTCGCGAGCAGCATACCCACAGTGCGCAGCATTGCGATGGGGTTCGCCAATCCCCGACCGGCGAGATCAGGCGCGGACCCATGAACCGGCTCGAATAGGCCGGGCACGTTGGCGCCGGGGTGCAGGCTTGCGCTGGGCGCGAGACCCAGACCTCCGGCGAGCGCGGCCACTAGATCGGAGCTGATGTCACCGAATAGGTTGCAGCACACAATCACCGAAAAGCGCGCCGGATTGCGCACCAGCTCGTAGCAAAGTGCGTCGATGTATAAGTGTTCGGCTTGGACGTCGGAGTACTCGGCGCGCACCTCCAAGAATACGCGCTGCCACAACTCGTGCGCATGGCGCATCGCGTTCGACTTGTCGCTCAGACACAGCTTGCGGCGCTCGCGGCGTGCAAAGTCGAAGGCCGCGCGCACGATGCGCTCGACGCCGAGCCTGGTGTTGACGTCTTCTTCGATCGCGACCTCGTGCGGAGTCCCGCGGCGCAGCTGACCGCCGATACCAGCGTACAAACCCTCGGTATTTTCGCGAAAAACGCGGATGTCCACGTCGCCTGCAGAAGCACTGCGCAGCGGCACGAGGCGATCGGCTAGCGCCCGCACCGGTCTCACGTTGGCGTACAGATCCAAACCGAAGCGCAACCCAAACAAAATCTCCCGCGCGTGTTCGTGTCCAGGAATGCGTCGGTCACCCAGCGCACCCAGCAGCACTGCGCTCGCCGTTGAACGAATCTCTTCAAAGAGCGCCGGCGGTAGACCAACGCCTTCCTTGAGCCAACGCTCCGCACCCAGCGAAAGCTGCCAGATCTCGAGCGGAACTGAGTGCACGTCGCGCGCCCAAGCCAACGCGCGCAGCCCAACCTCGGTCACTTCGGGGCCGATGCCGTCTCCCGCAATCACCGCGATGCGCAGCGTAGACGCCACGATTTCAGGCTCCCGCGGCGCTCTCGAGCAGGCGTTGGATCAGCATCGCCAGCGTCTCCGGACTCGAATCGTCCTCGGCCAATTCCAGGTCGCCTGCATCGAGCACCGGGACCGAAGCTAGCTGGCAGGCGCTGGCAAGCAAGTCGTTCCTTTCGCGGTCCAAGTTCGCGAGCGCCGAGCAGCCCGGCAACACGATGGACCAGAGCGGTGCGTACGCATCAACCAATGGAATGCCAACGACGTCCACATCGACCGACTCGGCCAAACGCAGCGTGCCGAGCACGTGCGGGATGGGAGTCGTGGGCACTGCGTCCGACGGCGGCAGCGCTTCGGCAATGCGCGAAAGCGCGGCCGCGACGCCGAGCAAGCGACTGGGCAGCGCGGCGATGGCAAGGCGTCCCGCGTCGCGAAAACCAGGCCTTGCGACGCGCTTGGCCAGCGCCGCTAGCACTCCCAGCCGGTCCGGATCGGAGAGCTCGATGCGCCGCGTCCCGCCCGCGATGCGCCGAATCATACCCGTGTTCAGCAGCTTGCTGACGATGGTGAGCACCTCGAGGTCGAGCGCCGGCACGTCGTCGAGCAACTCGGGCAGGGTGCGCGGCGTGGCCAGCATGGCCAGCACCATCGCGCGCGGATCGCTGCCGCTCTGCACGTCGGGTTGCACCGCAACCAGAGCGTCGTCGCCTAGGTCCAGCGCGGCGCGCAGCTCGCGTGCTTCGTCGAGCTCGCGAATGCCATCCATCAACAGGGCATGTGTCGGTAAGTCGATGCGGCGCAGGAACGAACCCGCTTGCCCGCCCACGAACGAAAACGTGCCGTCGCGCTCACCGAGTAGCCGATAAAACGCCTTTTTTCCCTCGAGGCGACGGTACAAGGCGTCGATCACCTCGCCGTCGCCGAAGCGCACCTCGCCGGCTCCGAGCGGCGTTTGCAGCAGCAGCACGCCACTGCGTCGGTTCGCTCCGAGTAGCTGAATCAGGTCGACCATCGATACTTGGCCGAGATCGCCGCGAAAGTCACTGGCTTCGGGAACGATGCTCGGCGACGCGGTCGGCAACGCGTGCACACGCCGCGCGATCGCGTCGGCATCCTCGCGTGGCAACAGCGACGGCCTGGAACGCTCGGGCTCATCAACCAACCGAAAACACGGCAAGCTCGGTAAGCCGATCGCTTCCGACAGCGCACGCTCGACGCCTTCGGGCACCTCGGCCGACAGCAAGACCACGTCCGGGCGGCCCATTCGCGCGCGCGCAATTGCGCTCTCCAAACCGTCGGCGATCCATACTTCCAGCCCGCGGCTGCGCAGCTTGGATGCCATCGCCCCGAGTACATCCACGTCGGGCTCGATCAGGAGAACCGTGCGCGCCATCAGTCGAGCAGCCTCGAAAAGGTGGCTTCGCCGAGCCGTCGAAGCAGAGTGTCGGCCAGCAGCGGATCGGTCGAATGCACCACGCGCACCAGCCCGCCCTCGCTGCGACCCGCCATCAGATAGCAGGCGTGCTGCGCGACGATCACGAGTACGTCGGCGTTCTCCGCGCCTACCAGCTGCGACACCTCCACCACGTCGAGCTTTACTCCTTCGAGCTCGCGCGTCACCTCCGCGCGCACGGCGCCGCCAATGCTGATGCCGGCGTGCTGCGTCGCGATCACACGTGTTTCTCCGCCGCGCGCTGCCTCGCGTACCGCCGAAAGTGCCACCGAGATTGCGTCCATCGCGGGCAGCTCGATGTAGCGAGGCGCTTCCAAATCGCCGGGCGAGCGCGCAGAGCGCATCACCACGCTGCCGAGCAGCGCGTCCAAGAGCTCCACGAACGAGAGTTGATGCAAACCGAAGCTCTCGACAACCGAGCGCGCGCAGGCGTCGGCGCGATGCTTCGCCACGCGCAAGAGGCGCGACAGATCCGAACCGTCGTGCGGGAAATTGGCGAGCCCCATCGCCACCTCGAAGCGCGCGAACACACCCAGCTGCTCGAGCACACGCCGCCGGCACGATTGCGCACCCAGACCGCCGGTTTCCGGCAAAAGTAGGTAAAATTCGTTGGCGTCGACACGCGCCAACACGTCGGTGTCGCGCACTGCAGCGAGCACGCGTTCGGCGGTGTCCACGGTGGGTTCGCGCGTCGAAGCCGGCTCACGCCCGGCGCCCTGCACCACGATGGTCGCCAACGCGAAACGCCGCCCGTGCCGGCGCGCAATGTCGATTTCGCGCCCAGCTACGTCCACGAAGTAAGCAAACGTGTACGCGCTCGACTCGGGATCCTTCATCGCGCCGCGACTCGATTGCTCGCGCGCGCCCATTACGGCGATCCCCAAGGTTCCGCAAGACGCTGCGATCGACAACAATGGTGCATCGGAGCGAGAGGCCTCGACCAGCACCAAACCCAGCTGTTCGCGCCGAAGCGCCAAGCGAACCACTTCCAGATCGTGCGACTTGGCGTAACGCAACAGCTCGAGCTCGTCGCAAAATGACGGCTCATCGGTGCTCTCGCCATGAATCGCCACGCGCACCAGCTGCCGCGACGCTTCGCTCGCGGCGAGGTACACCAGCACTCGGCGCGACGGCAGGCGCTCCGCAAAAATCGAGGCAAGGCGTTCGGCGGCTGCGCGACGCGACGGCGCGTCCGCGAGCTCGACCAGATCGGCGCACAACGCCGCCGCTGCGTTATCGCGAGCGCTGCTTTCCGCCAGGCGGCTGCGCTGTAAAAGCTCCGCACGCCGACGCCGAACATCGCCCAGCGCAGTGAGCACGTCGTCGCCAGAGAGCGGCAAAATTAAGGTGCCCTGGCTTCCGAGCGCGACAGCCTGCAAGCCCAGCTCGAGCCGATCGCTGCGGGTCACGGCGTATACCGTCGTGCTCGGCGAGAGCGCACGAATGTGATGCACCACGGCGAGCCCCGCGTTCCCGCCCAAGGTCACGTCCACGAACGCGAGATCCGGCGCCTGTGCCGAAACGCGCGTCAGCCCTTCGGCAAGGTCGAGCGCGATGCTCACGCGATCGTTGGTGGTCGCGAGCGTTCGGCGCAGAAGTTCGCCGGCTTCGGCGTCCGCCAAAATCCCGACCACGAAGAGCTCGTCCTCATCATGGTCCAAGCCGCTGCCAACAGAACTCTGAGGCGCCCGGTCCGATGGATGAACGGATTCGTGCAAGAGAGAGCCTCAAGTCTATCTCAACCCCGTCGCGCGCCCCGTTTCCTTCGCGAAAATGTGGGTCTTCGAGCGCGTGGGTGCGCGCCTGCGAGCGCGCGACTCCCGTCACCCGCTGGCGCCGGACGTTCACCTTTGGCACCCTTCGCCCCGATGTTGCGCCCCCTCCTTCTCAACGGATTCATGGCGACCGGAAAATCCTCGGTCGGTCGACTGGTCGCCGAGCGCTGCGGGCGTGAGTTCCTCGATCTCGACTCGCTGATCGAAGCGCGCGCTGGCATGGGGGTCGCGCGCTTCTTTGCTGAGCGCGGCGAAGAAGCTTTCCGAACTCTCGAGCGAAGCACCCTCTTTGAGTTGCTGGCACGCGGCGGTGCGCCGGTGGTTGCGCTCGGTGGTGGCGCGCTGTTGGTCCGCGAAACTCGCCTGCGCGCCCTCGACGAGGCAATCGTCGTAACGCTCCAGGCGAGCCCAGAGGAAATCGCCCGACGCGTAGCCCGCGACGACTCTCGACCCCTGCTCGCGGGTCCCGACCGGGACGCCCGCATCCTTTCGCTTTTGGGCGCGCGCTCTGCCAGCTACGCCGAGACCCACGCCACCATCGCGACCGACGGTCGCACGCCGGAGCAGGTAGCAGTGGACGTCCAGGCGGTGTGGAAGCGCGATCCCATCGCCGTCGCCGCTGGCGCTAGCTCCTACGCCGTGGAGGTGGGAGCAGCGTTGGTAGCGGATCGACTGGCAGCGCTGGTGGGTTCGGCCTCGCGCACGTTGCTGGTCAGCGACGAGACAGTCTTCGCTTTACACGGTGAAAGTGCCGTACGCGCCTTGCACTCGCCCGCCGTCGTGCGCTTGCCGCCGGGCGAGGAAAACAAGCACATCGCCACGGTGGAGCGCATCTGGAAGGCGGCGCTCGAGTCGCACGCCGATCGCAAAGCGGTGTTCGTCGCGCTGGGAGGTGGCGTCGTGACGGACATGACGGGCTTCGCGGCAGCAACCTTCATGCGGGGTGTGCGTTGGGTCGGCGTTCCCACGACCTTGCTCGCGATGGTGGATGCTTCGGTGGGCGGCAAAACCGGTGTCGATTTGCTTGCCGCGAAGAATGCCGTCGGCGCCTTCTGGCAACCGTCCGGAGTGCTGTGCGACGTCGAGGTACTGCGCACCGAAACGCCGCGTGCCTTCCGCAGCGCGCTCGCGGAGGTCGTTAAAACTGCGCTGATTGGCGATCCGGGCTTGCTCGATTTGCTTGACGATCCCAGCGCACTCGAGGGGGTACGGCCGCGCGAACTCTTGATCGAAATCGTGCGCCGCTCCATCCGCGTGAAGGCCCGCATCGTCAGCGCCGACGAGCGTGAGAGTGGGTTGCGTGCCGTGCTGAACCTGGGGCACACCGTGGGGCACGCTCTGGAGTCCGTCGCAGGCTATTCGCGGCTCACCCACGGCGAAGCCATCAGCCTCGGGCTCGTTGCGGCGCTGCGCATCGGCGTTTCGCTCGGCTTCACTCCTGCCGCACTAGCCACTCGCGTCGAAAGTTTGCTCGCTCGCCTCGGCCTCCCCGTGGACGTCGGCGCGGAACCGCTGGAAGACGCGGTTCGCCTGATCGCACACGACAAGAAGCGCAAGGCCTCGAAACTGACCTTCATCGTTGCGCACGACGTCGGTCGCGTCGAAACCATGGATTTGCCGCTCGCGGACCTGGAAGCTGCCGTACTCGCCCTCAAGCGTTCGGCTTAAATAAGCCTGATAGCGCGTTCACGGACTCGCTATCCCACTTTCGTTACCGTGACGCGCACCCCGTTATTTTGGCGCTCCCGAAAGCCGAGCGCTAAACTCACGGGCTGAAAAAGACGCGTCGCCGCGCTGCGGCCGCGATCGAGGTCCCCGAATGACTTGGCTGCGGAAAATCACGGGCGCTCTTGGTGTGACCATGCTGGGGCTCCTCGCGGCGCCTGGCTGCGCCGACAACGAGAGCATGCTCTTCGTCGAAGGCGTGCTCGCCGTCGAAGCCACCGACTGCGTAGCGAAAGCCGAAAGCGGCGCTCTCATGCGCGCAGGCGGCACCCTCGATCTAGCGCTGCGCAACGGCTATCGCGCTGCTCTGCTCGTAGGCAGCCAGCTCACGCAACGCGGTTCACGCGAACGGCTGCGCACCGAGACGGCTCGCCTGCAGCTCGAAGGCGCCGACATCACTCTGCAAGACGCCTACGCCCAAGACCTCAACCTCGGCAACAGCCCGAACCCCTTTTCGACCATCGGTAGCGGCTTCGTAAACCCCTCCACCGGCACCGATCCCGGGCTCGGCGTGATCTTCGTCGACATCATTCCCGCGGCACTCTCCGCTGCCATCGAAGGCGCGGTGCAGGGCTCAGGCCTCGTTCTCGCCAAAGTGAAGGTCTTTGGAACGACGCTGGGCGGGCAGAAGGTCGAATCGGGCGAGTACCAATTCCCGATTCAAATCTGCCGCGGCTGCCTCATCAATTACCCGACCTCCACGAACACCGGAGCGGTTGGCTCCTTCAGCTGTGTCGCGCCAACCCAGGCGACCACGTCGAGCGTTTGCCTCCTAGGTCAGGACCAGGTGGTGCCCTGCACCGAGTGCGCTGGCTTCAACGGCGTGTGCAGCGACCCGTGCAACAACTGCGCGGTGCGCTCGAATCCAGCGAACGCGGGACTCTGCACGAACACGCCGCCCGCCGGCTGCAGCCAGTGATCTTCGCTGGGCTCGCCGCGGCCTAATCATGAAGCCGAGCTCGCTCTTCGCGGCTCTGGTCGTGTGCCTCAGCTCATCACTCGCGCAGGCGCACCCTCAGTGGAACACTGGCTTGCTGGGTGCCGGTTGCCTCGTTGGTGACGACGACACTTGGTTCGACCACGCTGCGTTCTGCGGGGCGGCGCAAGCCGACCTAATCCTTCTTCGCGAACGAACCAGCGACTTCGGCTTTGGCCCGTACGCCAGCGTGGGCACCACTGCCTTCAGCGACCTCCGCCTTTCACTCGGAGCGCGCGCTCTCTTTCCCATCATCGAAGATTTCCCCCTCGTAGCCTCCGCAGGTGGTGTCCTCCGCGATGGTCGCGAGCCCGGCGTCGAAGCCTCACTCTTTTGGGGTCCGCGGAGCTTCAACTTCCACGGCAGCTACAACCTCGCCGGCGGCGTAGTCCTCAGCGGCACACACCTCTTCGACGGCCCGCGCAGCAACGTCCTCGCCCTCGGCGTTCAACTCGACGGCTTCATCTTGGCGGTACCGTGGCTCCTGCTCTGGGGTGCCCTGAAGTAAACCGCGCGCAAAAGCCTCGCGGCGCACCCTCGAATCCACGGCGCCGCACGGTCAGGGTTGCGGTTGCACTGGTTCCGAAGTCGGCTCGGCGCCCGCGAAATCGGCTTCGGGCGGCGCCGGTGTCTCCTCGAGCACCGCGTCGATACGCTGAAGCAACGCCCGCAACATCTGCTTCGAACGCTCTTCGGCTCGGCGCCGCAGCGCGCGCTCCTCTTCCAAATCGTGCGCCAACGCGATTGCGGCGAGCACCAGCGCCTGGGGCGAGATGTGTCGATTCGGCTGACTCAGCGAACGCAAGCGAGCATCCACTACACCCGCCAGCCGACGCAACTCCGCTTCATCGGCCGATGCCACGACTCGGTAGCTCTGTCCGCCGACGCGGAGCTCGACCGGATTACCCATGCGAACGGCGCTACGCTAGCATCGCTCCCTCCCCATGGAAATGCCTGTTTGAGCTCGATTAGCTAACCCCTAGCTAACCCGAGATTCTCCACAGCCTTTCCCACAGGAAGCGCGCGACCCCAATTGCCCACTCGCTCATCACATCGAGCGGACTGCTCGCTCATCGCGTGCAGCAACTTGGCGCCGAACACTCCGTTTCAACTCATCATTCGACGCAACGTCTGCTCCAACACACGCGCCGCGCGTGCAGCCACTTCGACCGCCTCGCTCGCATGCGCGAGTCCCACCTCGGGACGATCCAGGCCGTCCTCCACACTCGCGCTCACTTGCATCGCCTGCATCGCCATTTCTGCGATCGATTTCGCTGCCTCCTTCGCACACCCGGCGAGCGCCAGCTCCGCCGCATCCCTCGCGCGCAGTGACACCTCGCTTGCCGCCGCGTCACGCACACACTCATCGCGCCTCGCCTGCGAATCCAACACTGCCCGCGCAAACACCTGAGTGACACTGCGCTCACGCTCCGCAGCCACCTCTCGCTGCGCGCCGGACACCGCTGCCAACATCTCCAGCGGTGCTTCCAACGCAACCTCACACCACGCTTGGCACGCTCGCCCCAGGCGATCGCTCGACGCGCCTCTGCTTCGCTCCAACTTCGCGACGAAGCGCTCAATCAGATCTCGCACTGCCTCTGCGCGTGCCTGCACCAACGCATGCTCGAAATCATCGAAGCACTCGTAAAACGTCGACCGCCCCACTCCACACAACTCGGCAACCGCGCTGACCGATGCCCGCCCACTCCAGTTCGCGAGCAACACACCACGCAGCATTCGCGCGCGCTGCTCCCTAAAGCGCTCTACCGCGCTCACGCGGCGCGAATACCGCCCGCGACTGGGTGCACGCAGTGACACCATAAATACTCAACAGTTTTTATGATTTCCAACCTGTCTTTATGATGCACGAGCTCACGTCGGCGCGCTTTCTTTCGCTCGGCTGACACAGCAGCGCATTTCACGTGGCGACCGGTCGGCCGTTCTTTCGTGCGCGCGACGAGGGCTGCTCTTTGTCGTCCAAAACCGGGACGTTGAGCCGGCCCAGTCGCATGCACGCTCGACGGCGCCTCGGCTCGTCGCGATCGAGCGCTACCGCTTGTTTTCCTTTCCACTCCGTGACGGCTCTTGGCCGGCGAAACGGCGTCGGCGCGTCCTCACTGCGCGTTTTCATGAGGCGGTCTCCGATCACGCTACCAGTTGGGGGTAGCAACCTATGCGTCTGCGCAAAGCGGTCTTCTGCCCCAGTCTCTTTCGCTCGTGGGCCAGCCGCGACACGCGCCAGAGGACCAGTGTCTTTATGCCGGCTCCGACGCGACCCGGAACGTCACGTCGTTTCCGCCAACGGATGTTTCACGTGAAACATCGGTCGCTTTTGCGCCTGGCCCGCTGGTGCCGCTTCGCGTTGGAGATAAAATCTCCTCCGACCGCGTCCGAGTCCCTGCCCAGAGCCGTACGTCGCGTCCGAGTCCCCGTTCGCCGGAGGTATTGGTGTTCGCCTTTCGGGAGTCGAGCGCGTCTTCTTTTCGCGCGCGGGCTTTAGACCCGCCGCTCGCTGCCCTCTTGCACCCCGGCTTGGGGCCGCAAGCCTCTTCGCCCCGACTGAGCTTCACGAGACTCATGTTCGCATCGCGCGCGTTCCGCGACAGCTTTTCGCTCGTCCTCGCCCGGTTCCGCGCGGCTGGTTCGCCGGCTGGTCCGGCTCCTGCTCAGCTTGCCGCCTGACCTCTTCGGCGAGCGCGATTCGAACTGCGCGAGGGCGTCTCGCTCACCCTCAGTCATGCCAGACCCGCGTGGGGTCGGTTCGCCGCTCGTCATCGGCTCAGTCGCCAAGCGGCTTCCCGCTTCATGTTCGGGTCGACGCGCAACCCGCGAGAGCACCTCCCTCCGCCTTCCAGTCCCGCGCGGGTTGGTTCGCCGATCTCAGCCGCACAGCGGCTTTCCGGCGTCGCACGACTGACCTTCGCGAGACTCATGTTCGGATCGACGCGCAACTCGCGAGAGCTTCTGGCTCCAACTCGCCCAGATCCGCAGCGGGGGGTTCGCCGGCCCCGCCTCGTCGCTCCGCTGAGCTTCCGTATGACCCTCGTGGGCGAGCGCGATTCGAACCACACGACGCCGCCTCGCTCAGCCTCCGTCTTTGCCCAGACCCGCGTGGGTTGGTTTCCCCGCTCACGGCTCAGCTGCGCAGCGGCCCGCCGCGTCCCGGCACACGCCCCGCGAGAGCTTCTGGCTCGACCTCGCCCAGATCCGCAGCGGGGGTTCGCCGGCGCTGCCTCCTCGCTCCGACGAGCTTCCGTATGACCCTCGTGGGCGAGCGCGATTCGAAACCACGCGAGGCCGCGAGGCCGCCTCGCTCCGCCTCCGTCTTTGCCCAAACCCGCGTGGGTTCGTTCGGCGCTCATCAGCTCAGCCCCCTTGCGGCCCGCCGCGTCGCCCGACCGAGCTTCATGAGACTCCTGTTGGCATCGCACACGTCCTCGCCCAGTTTCCGCCGCGGGGCTCCGGCAGCTCTGCCTCGTCGCTCCGCCGGGCCTTCCGCGCGGCCTTCGTCGGCGAGCGCGATTCGAACCAAGCGAGGCGCCTCGCTCAGCCTCCGTCTTTGCCCAAACCCGCGTGGCTTCGTTCGGCGCTCATCAGCTCAGCCGCCCAGCGGCCCGTCGCGTCGCCCGACCAAGCTTCATGAGACTCACATTCGCATCGCACCCGCCCCGCGAGGGCTTCTCGCTCGTCCTCGCCCAGTTTTCCGTCGCGGGGGTTCGCCAGCTCGCCCTCGTCGCTCCGCCGGCCTTCCGCGCGGCCTTCGTCGGCGAGCGCGATTCGAACCAAGCGAGGCGCCTCGCTCAGCCTCCGTCTTTGCCCAAACCCGCGTGGGTTCGTTCGGCGCTCATCAGCTCAGCCGCCCAGCGGCTCGCCGCGTCGCCCTGCTGAGCTTCACTAGACTCGCATTCGGATCGCGCGCACCCCGCCAGAGCTTCTCGCTCGCTTCGCCCAGTTCCGCGCCGGCCCGTGTGAGCGGTTTGCCGGCTTGCCCCTTCGCTCCGATGAGCTTCCGCGTGACCCGTCGACGAACTGTCGACGAGACTCGCTCGCGGAGCGCCGCGCACCCCGCGATAGCGTTTCGCGCGGCTCGACCCGCCTGGCGCGCTTTGCTACTCGTCGGCTCGGCTCGCCCCTGCCACGCGCTGTCGCTGAGCGAGAGCGTCCCGCCGACCTTCGCCAGCACGCCGTTCATCAGCCGAGCCGTTCAACGACTTGCCGCGCTCACAAGGTCGGGGCATTCCTTGCCGGCGATGAGTGTTGACCGCCAGTTCGGATCAAGTGCCGGGAGCCTGGACGGCTACCTGGAGCAGCAGCTGGAGCGGCTACGGACCGAAGGGCTCTTCCGAGATCCCAACGATGCGGGAGCGCGACGGGTGGTGCTTGGGCGGGGCGGAGACGGCGCGGAAGGGCTCGACGCCACATCGAATGACTACTTGGGGCTGGCCGCGCAACGGGTGAGTGTTTCACGTGAAACAGTCGACGCCGGGCGCCTCAGCACCGACTGGGTACCCTCGGGCCCCGGGTGTCGCGCGGGGGCGGGGGCGTCGCGCTTGGTGCAGGGGACGTGGCCGGAACATGAGGAGCTGGAGCGCGCGCTGGCGAGTTGGGTGGGGCTGCCGGCGGCACTGTTGTTCAACAGCGGGTTTGCGGCGAATAGCGGAACGGTAGCGGCGCTGGCGGACGCGGACTCCGTGGTGCTCTCGGACCAGTTCAATCACGCATCCATCGTGGACGGGTGCCGACTGTCGCGAGCACAAGTGGCGGTGATTCCACACTTGAACTTGGCGGCACTGGAGACCGCTTTGGTTCGGTCCGCCGCGTTTCGAGTGCGCTGGGTGGTTACGGAGTCGTACTTCAGCATGGACGGGGACGGCGCTGACCTGAGCGTGCTGCGCGCGCTGTGCGATCGCCACCGGGCATTCCTGGTGGTGGATGAGGCGCACGCGTTGGGGGTGTTCGGCCCACGCGGTGCGGGGCGATGTGCGGAGGCCAAGGTCAAGCCGGATGTGCTGGTCGGGACGCTGGGGAAGGCGATTGGCACAGAGGGGGCTTTCGTGGCCGGCTCGGAGGCGCTGCGCACCTGGCTGTGGAATCGGGCGCGCTCATTCGTCTTCTCGACAGCGCCGTCGCCGGCGACATGCGCACTAACACTCAGCCACGTGAAACAGGTGGTGGCGTCCGAAGCGGCTCGCTCTGCCGTGCTCGAAAACGCCAAACGGCTGAGGCAACATCTCGAGGACGCCGGCATCAGTCTGGTGCCGGGCTCGTTTGGGCCCATCGTTTCGATCGTGGTGGGGACGAACGATGCCGCGCTTGGTCTTGCCGACCAGCTGCGCGGCGAAGGAATTCTGGTGCAGCCGATTCGACCGCCCACAGTGCCGGAAGGGTTCGCGCGGATTCGAGTCACCGTCTCGGCAAGGCTCAGCGGGGGCGACGTAGATCGGCTGGCTCGCGCGCTGGTGCGCGGTTGGAAGCAAACATGCGGCGGGTCGTCGTAGTCGGAACCGGCACCGGTGTCGGCAAGACAGCCGTGAGCTGCGCGTTGCTACGCGCGCTCGGCAGGGTGCACCCGAGCGTCCGCGCCATGGGACTCAAGCCGATCGAGACCGGGATTACGCCGGACCGAACCGGGAGCGACGCGGCGCTGCTCGAGGCCGCGTCCGTTGGCTTCGAAGCTCCCTCGAATCACCCGCTCTACGCTCTCCGCGAGCCCGTGTCCCCGCACCTAGCAGCACGACTGGCCGGCCTACCATCGCTCGACATTGCGGCCGTACCCCCGTGGATTTCGCGTTGGCAGCATGAAGCGGCCGGCGACGCGGCTAGCGAACCTTCAAGTGACGTGACACGCGATGTCACGTCACTTGACGCCGCTCGTCAGCGTCCGTTCGATCGTGACGCTCGATCGAAGAACGATGTCTGTTTGGTCGAAACGGCGGGGGCCCTGCTGAGCCCGCTCGCGCCAGGGGTAACGAACTTCGATTTGGCGCTCGCGCTCGAGCCTGCGACGTGGATTCTGGTGGGGGTCGATGCGCTGGGAACGTTGCACGACGTGACTGCGTGTTTGGAGGTGATGTCGGCGCGCGGGCGATTGCCGGATCATGTGGTGTTGAGCGCCGCGCGCGTTGACGCGAGCACATGCACGAACGCGGCGGAGTTGGAGGCGCTCGGGATTGTTCGACCGAGCGCGGTGTTGGATCGAGATGGCACGGGTCTCGATGAGTTCGCGCGCGCGCTGCTGAATGGCTAGCTCGGGACGTCGCGGAGCGCGCGCTGCTAAATGGCTAGCTCGGGATCATCGCGGAGCGCGCGCTGCTGAGCGGGCAGCTGGGCGCCGCGGTGGATCACTGGCGCGTGCGCACGAACGTCGAACGCAGCTGCTCAGTCAGGCCGAAGCGATGCGGCCGGCCTCGATGCGGACGCGGCGCGCGCCGAGGCGGGTGCCAACAGCGTCGTCGTGGCTGACGACGATGATGAGGGTGCCGGCGGCTGCTTCTTCGCGAATGACTCGTTCAAGGTGGGCGGCGCTGGCAGCATCGAGACCCGTCCACGGTTCGTCGAGCAAAAGCACGCTGGGGCGATGAATGAGCGCGCGAGCGAGGGCTACGCGCTGACGCTGTCCGCGTGAGAGGAGGCCAACGCGACGATCCTTGAGATGTGCGATTTCGACGCGCTCGGCGACGGCGCGGAGTGCGTCTTCGACTTGAAGTCCATGAGCGCGTGCGGCGAAGCGCAAGTTTTCCCACACGCTGAGCTCGCGATAGCAGTGGGATTCGTGAGCGAGCCAACCGAGGTGCGGGCGCACGATCTCCGGGTCGTTGCCGAGCGGCGCGTAGTCGACTTCGCCCGACGAGGGTCGAAGTACGGTGCCGATTACAGAGAGGAGCGTGCTCTTGCCAGCGCCGTTTGGTCCCTCGAGGAGCGAAATGCTTCCCGCAGAGAAACTCACATCGACACCGCGGAGCGCCGCGGTTGCGCCGAAGAGGCGAGTCACGCGCCGCACTTCGATGCGCCGAATCACGCCCATTCACACTGCCCGCATCGCAACACTTCCGCGAAAGTGCGCCTAAAAACGAGCTCCACCGAACCGTCGAGTCGCGCCAAACGGCCGTTACACATAGCTCTTAATACCCTGCATGCGCCTGCATTGTGTGGCCGGGGCGGCACGGCAACTTCCGCCGTCAACACGGGCCATTGTCAAGGCGCCGTCGGCCGCGGAGCATGGCCCAGATCTACCTACCCTGAAAGGTGGCACTCCGATTACGCGTCGCCGAATTATGCTTGACCAAGCTTCCTTCGCCCCGGATGCTACCATGCTCGGAAGATGACGGCCTCCGCCCACGTTCTCGAGCCGCAACGCATCGAGAGACTCGTCGCACTGCGCCAGGCCGTGGAGGGAGCACTGGAAGGCAAGCCCGACGTCGTCGAGCTTGCGCTGATTGCGCTCCTTGCTCGCGGTCACGTGCTGATCGAAGACGTGCCCGGCGTCGGCAAGACCACGTTGGCGCGTGCCCTCGCGCGCGCGGTCGGCGGCGAGCTGCGACGCGTCCAGTTCACGAGTGACCTGCTGCCGAGCGACGTGCTGGGCGTGAGCGTGTTCGATCAGCGCCGCTCGGAGTTCACGCTTCGGCACGGGCCAATCTTCACGAACTTGTTGCTTGCGGACGAGATCAATCGGGCAAGCCCGCGCACGCAGTCGGCGCTGCTCGAGGCCATGAGCGAGGGCCGCGTTTCGCTCGACGGCAAGACGGTAGATCTACCGGAGCCGTTCTTGGTCATCGCGACGCAGAACCCTCAGGATTTTGCGGGTACGTTCCCGCTGCCGGAGTCGCAGCTCGATCGCTTCATGATGCGGCTTCGCATCGGCTATCCCCCGCCGCACGTGGAAACGCGCTTGATGTTGGAGCCCGACGGCGATCGCATCGACTCGGTGCCTACGGTGTTGGACCCGCAGGCGCTCGTAACGCTGCAGCGCGAGGTCGATCGCGTCAGCATCGATGGCGCGCTCGGCGCCTACCTGCAGGCGTTGCTCACGGCGACGCGCTCGAGCCCAACGCTGTCGTTGGGTGCGTCGACGCGCGCCGGTATGAACCTGTCACGCGCGGCGCGCGCTCGCGCGTTATTGCACGCGCGCCACTACTGCATCGCCGACGACATTCACGTTCTGGCGGTGCCTGTCATTGCTCACCGCGTACGGCTCGCTTCACACGCCGAGGGTTACTCGCCTTCGCGCGACGAAGCTGAAACGGCCGTGCGCGAAGTCGTCGCGCGCGTACCCGTACCGCTCTGAGGCCATGAAAACTCCGCCCGCCCCGGCTCCGGACAGCGCACGACCCGGCGGACAGGAGAGCTCCGAAAGCGAAGATCCCTCTTCGTCGCGGCCTGTCCTGCGACGTGGTGGCCCGCCACCACCACCACCTCCTCCACCGACGCCGGCCGAACCCGAGGGTTCCGGCCTGGCGCGCTTCATCAAGCGTTGGCGGCCGCCACGTAAGCTCAAGCTGACGCGCGAAGGCAAGTACTTCATCGGCGTCACGTTTGGCGTCGGCTTCGCAGCGATCAACACGGGCAACAACTTGCTCTACCTGTTGCTCGGGATGTTGCTCTCGCTCATCGTCGTTTCGGGCGTGATGAGTGAGCTCAGTTTGCGCGACTTGGCGGTAGTGCGCAGATTGCCACCGCGCGCACAAGTCGGTCGCGCTCACCTCGTCGAAATCGAGGTCTTCAACCACAAGCATCGCGTGCCGTCGTACGCAATCGAGATTGAAGACTTGCGCGCCGGGCAACCCGCCGACAAGCGCTGCTTCTTCCTCAAGATCAGCCCGCGCTCCACGCAGGTCGCTGCGTATCGGCGCACGCCCGCCCGCCGCGGCCGTGACAAGCACGTTGGCTTCCGCGTAGCCACACGCTTTCCTTTCGGGCTCTTCGAAAAGTCCCGCGAAATTAGCGCCCAGGGCGATCTCATCATCTACCCGGCGGTCGATCCGGTCACGTTGCCGAGCGACGGCCGCGGCGAGCGCGTCGGGGGAGCCACAGCGCTCGGGCGCGGTACTGGTGACGAAGTACTCGGCGTACGCCCGATGCGCGAAGGCGACGATCCGCGCGACATCTACTGGCGCAAGAGCACGCACCCGGATCACTTGATCATGCGTGAACGCGGTCGGGAGACGCGCCGCGATGTCACTTTCCTGCTCGAGTCGACGTACGCATCACCTGCGCTGCCCAACGAGGAGTGGCACGCGCGCTTCGAACGACGCATTCGCGATATCGCTTCGCGCGCCGTCGCCCACTTGAAGCGCGGCGACACGGTCTTGATCCGCACCACGGCCGGTGAGCGCGCGCGTTCCACGGCCGCGGGCGGCGCCGACCCGCTGCTGCGCTTTTTGGCCTTGTTGGAGGCCAAGCCGGAGCCCGAACAGCCCGCCAAGGAAGCGGCAGCCGAATGAGATTCGGGCTGATTCATCGTGTGATGACCGACGCGCTGGCGGCGCTCGGCGTGCTGGCGTTGGTCAGCAGCGGCGAGCTCGATCGCTGGCTGAGCTACGGCTGCGTGATCGGTTTGATCGTGGCGCTGGCGATCCCGGACAGCGTGCAAGACCGGCCCTTGATGCGGCGCTTCAGTGTGGTGGCGCCGCTCGGGTTGTTCGGTTTGCAAGTCGCGCGGCTTGCGAGCGGCGCCGAACTGTTACCGGTTGCGGTCGAGTTCGCTGCGGCTCTGCAGGTGATTCGCCTGGCGACTCGGCGCGGGGCGGCGCACGATCAGCAAGTCATCGTGCTCGCGTTGATTCACCTCATTGCGGGCACCGTGCTCGGTGGTGGGCTCTCTTACGGGCTGTGTTTTTTGGGGTTTTTGGTGGTTGCGCCGGGCGCACTGGTGCTCAGCCATCTGCGCCGCGAGGTGGAGGGAAACTACCGACAAGGCGCGCGCGATCGCACTGGCCTGCCGGTGGACGTACCGCGCATCTTGCGCTCGCGGCGCGTGATCGGGCGGCCCTTCCTGGCGTTCACGTGCTTGCTGTCCCTCCCCATCTTTGTGTTCACTGCGCTGCTCTTCGTGCTGTTCCCGCGCGTTGGGCTGTCGCTTCTGCTGCTGAATCACTCGCGCCCCGAGCGCATGGTGGGCTTTTCCGACAAGGTCGATCTCGGCGGAGTCGGCAAGCTGCGCACGGATCCGACCATCGTGCTGCGCGTGGAAGTGCCGAACCTGCCGCCCGATCCGCCGCCGAGGCTCGCGCTGTATCTAAAGGGCACTGCCTTCGATCGGTACGACGGCTCCAGCTGGTCGCGTAGTCAGCCGCCCAGCCGCACTCCCGCCGAGCAGCGCGGTCACGCGGTCCGCATGTTGCGCTATCCGGAGCACGGTGATCGCAAGCTGCGCATCGATCTGGAGCCGATCGATCCGCAAGTGGTGTTCTTGCCCATCGATGCCGTGGCAATGACTTTGGTGACACCGGTCAACGCCGCGCCCGCCTTGGTGCCCGAGCTGTTCAGCGCGCCCGAGGGCGGTTTTACCTACCGTAGTCCCGACGAGCGCGGCTTGCGTTACGAGGTTTCGCTCGCAGGCACCAAAGAAGACTTCGCCGTGCGACCGCTCGGCGCCGAGGCCGCACGCTACTTGGCGTTGCCGTCCAATCTGCCCGTGCGAATTCACGAGCTAGCCCGCGAATGGACGCGCGGCGTGAGCGACGCCAGCGAGCAAGCGCGCCTGATCGAAACCCGGCTGCGCCGCGACTACCGGTACGATTTGGATTCGCCCTCGGGCGCCGCCAAAAATCCGCTCGACCACTTCTTGTTCGAATCGAAGCGCGGCCACTGCGAGTTCTATTCGACGGCGATGGCCGTGCTGTTACGCTCGCTCGGCGTACCGACGCGAAACGCCACGGGCTTCATTGGTGGCAGCTACAATCGCTTCGCGCGCAATTACGCCGTGCGCCAGGGCGACGCACATTCCTGGGTCGAGGTGTACCTACCGAATCGCGGCTGGACCCGTTTCGACCCCACTCCCCCAGCCAGCTCGGCTCCGCGCAGCGAAATCCACGGCTTGTTCGCCTCCCTGCGCGACATCGTGGAAGCGCTTGGGCAACGCTGGAACCACCACGTAGTGAACTACGACTTGAAGCAGCAGATTGGGCTCTTGCGCTCGGCGCGCAACCAGTACCAAAGCTTCTTGTCGAAGACCGGCTTGGCTGGGCAAGCCTTCGGTTCGCCGCGTCGCGCGGCGCTCGCGTTGCTGACACTGGGTGCTCTGGCATTCGCCCTTCGCTACTGGCTGCGGCGCCGCAAAGGTGCACCGGGCACGCGCGCACCAACGACCTCGCAAGAAATAGCTGCGCGCCGCATCGTGGAGCTGTACCGCTCACTCGAGCTCGCGCTGGCCGCTCGCGGAGTGCCGCGCCCGAGTGGAACGCCCCCTCTCAAGCATGCCGAAGCACTGGTCGGCATCGGTCACCCAATCGCGTCGGAAGTCGTCTCGCTCACGGAGCGCTACCAGAGCATTCGCTTTGGCGGCGAACCGTTGGATGACAGCGTGCGGCGCGAGTTCGCTGAGCGGGTGCGCGCCATCAAGATGGGTCGAGACGGCGCTGCTCCGCGCGACGCTGCCGCCCCAGTGCCTTAGCCGAGCGATGCGGCGGTGGGCTTCAGGCCCGCGCGGTTAAGCCGATTTGCGGCTGAGTACGACGCGCGCTTCTTCGCGGTGGGCCGCCGCAACACCAATGTAGGCGTCGCTGCTGGGGCGCGCTCGGCGGCCGTCGAAGTCGAGATCGGCGCTGCCCCGCTCCAGCCAAGCCACGATGACTGCCGAATCGTTGGCCGGCTCGCCCACATCCACCACGTCGACGTCGACGCCGCGTGCGAGCTCCTCAGGAGTCACGCTACGCTGCGCGGACGCAAGCGGACGAGCGTGCGCGAGCGGACGTCCGTCCACCACGTTGCTCGCCGAGTACGACTGTACGATCAGGCGATACTCCCCACTAACACTGGGCAGGGACTCGCGAGAGCCAACGGTCACGGCCGCACGCACCCGCTGCACCGCCGAAAGACCGATGGTCGTTGCGGCAACCAGCGCCATCCATGAGCCCGCACCCACGCCGCCACGGCCCACGCCCTGAGGGCGAGTCGACCGGGAGAGTGGGAGGGAGTGCGCGACCATCTGCTTCCTTTAGAACGCCGCCGAAGCCAGGAGGTTTCTCCGTTCGACGTCGGAACCCTCTTAAGCAAGTTGCGTACCAGACGCAAGGCCCGAAATTTGCTCAGTAGTCGCTCGCGGCTGGGGGGTCTGAATGAACCCCACGCGGTCGAGCATGACCCGGTCACCGTCCCAAGCTGAGGCGGCTCTAAATCACGGAAATCCTTGGGTGCTAGCGCATATCGCCACGCGCGCCGGTGGGTCACTGCGCCTTTGCGAGCGCTCGTGCTGCGGCCAGAGACGCAGGACAGTCAGATGTCCCCTGAACACCTTTTACCCCACGCTGATACGGGCCAAGTGACACACCCACATGGCGGCCATGTCGTGCTGCGGCGAACGCGCCACGTTGAGTGCGCGGCTGGCACACCCCCTCGCCACGGATCGCAGCTTGCGCCTGTTTGCGCTCGGCAAAGGGTCGCATTGGATCGTACGTAGCACCGAGCTCAGGTCTCACCGCGCCGCGTGCGAAGGCATGCAACGCGCGCTTCGCGGCCGCTTCGCTGTCGAACACCAGGTGCCATCGCATCAGTCGTTGGTCCCCCGCGGAAAATACCGCTAGGCGATCGCCGCCCCAATCACTGGCAGCCTCGTTGGCTCCGCTGCTCGGCAGCCACTCTTCGAAGAGCAGGCGCAGTCCTTGCTCACCCATCACGTCGCGAAACGCTTCGGCGCTGAAGCCGTTCGGCGTCTCGATGTCAGCCAGGGCGATCACAGCTTCGTTCTTGAGATACTTGTCGGGATGGAGAATCTGCTCGGTTGAGATCGGCGCGCGCCGAAACGCTCCGTCGACCGCGGGCCAGCCGCCCTGGTGATCACGCAGGTATGCAACGAAGGCGAGACCGTCGGCGTAGGGCGCGATCATCGAGCGAGAAATCACGCCTGGAACGTCGCGCAAATTGGGAGACGCCTGCAGCAAGGTGGCGTCGAGTTTGAGCGCTGCGGGCGGGATTTGTTGTGGGGGAACGCCGAGAGCCGCCGCGAAAATCTCAGTCATCGCCGCCGTCGCATCGCCTTCCGCCAGCGAGTGATACGCCGCTTGGGCATCGGCCGCTTCGGGCTTCCAATCGAAGGCGTGACTGAGGTCGAAGTGCTGGTCCTGCAGCGCATGCACCAGCTCGTGATAGAGCGTCATGCGCTCCATGTCCTTGCCGAGATCGCTGGCGAGCACCATGCGACGGAGCTTCGCGTCGTAGAAGCCGGCGAGCTCCGAAGAGTAGAGGCGCCGCAGCGTCGCTTGCAGATCGAAGTTGGCGGGCACAGCGTCGAGCGCGAACAGAACCTCGGTGTTGCCCTCGATGGCTTCGCGCGGCGATTCTTCCGCCAGCAAACGCGTGACCTCCGCTTCGAGCGCTTTGCGATCCAGTCGCACGCCAGGAACCCGCTTTTTTGCAGGCAAACCGCGCACCTCGGAGACGAGCGCGAGCGCCGTTGCCACCGCGGCATCCGCTTCCGCATCACGCGCAGGTTCACTCGACAGTGCTGGTGCGGGCGGGGCCGTGCTCGCTGACGCAATTGGGGCGCTCGCTTTCGGGGCAGGCGCGCTCTTCGCACTCGGTTCGTGCGAGGCTCCGCACGCCACTGCAAGCAGCGAAAGCGCAGCTAGCCGGCGCATCAAATAAGGCCTGCGGCGGCGCGAATCGCGGCGATGGCTTGCGCGCGATTCGGCTGATCGAAAACAGCGCTACCCGCAACGAGCACCCGTGCACCCGCTTCCACGACTTGCCGCGCCGTCTCCGGGCTCACCCCACCATCAACCTCGAGGTCGATGTTGAGCTTTTCGCGGTCGATCCACTCGCGCAGCGCACGCAGCTTGGGCATCGTTTGCGCCAGGAATTTTTGTCCGGAAAAGCCCGGATTGACGCTCATCACCAAAATCAGATCCAGATCGCCGAGTACGTAACGCAACGTCTGCTCGGAGGTGTGTGGGTTCAACGCTACGCCAGCTCGCTTGCCGAGCGCGCGGATTGCGGCGAGCGTGCGCTGGAGGTGCGTGCAGGCCTCGACGTGAACGGTGATCACGTCCGCTCCAGCCTCCGCAAAGCGCTCGAGGTAGCGATCAGGATCGCGAATCATCAAATGCGCATCGACCGGCAATTTCGTGGCAGCGCGCGCGGCTTTCACGAACAACGGGCCTGCGCTGATATTGGGCACGAATTGCCCATCCATCACGTCGACGTGGATCCAATCTGCGCCGCCCGCATCGACGACGCGAACCTCGTCGGCCAGCCGTCCGAAGTCGGCACTCAGCAGCGATGGTGCAATGCGAACTGACACGGCACTCGTCTTAGTCGACGGGGACGGCCCCCGCCAGCCGAACGCGTCGCGAGTTTTTGTGAGCAGCGCTTGCTCACGCACACGAGCGCGAGATGTGCGGGCGCTTCCGCGCGTGTGCTCCGCTAGCCAAAATTACGTAACCGTAAGGCTTGCATCATTCGAAGCACGATTTCCATTTCGCGGTCGGGCCTGTCGCCGCGAACATGTTACGCTGCGAAGCGACGCTCTGACGTCGTATGAGAGACGGACATGATCACCCGCCCGCTCGGTAAGCAGGACTACGATCACATCGTTCAGATCATCGATCGCTGGTGGGGAGGCCCGACGACGGCGCTCGCGCACCCGATCTTCTTTTATGAGCTCGGATCACTCGCGCGCGTCGTCGAGCATGACGGAATTCTCGTCGGATTTCTGCTTGGGTTCGTCGCGCCCGGCCCGCCGAAGACGGGTTATGTGCACCTCGTCGGCATTCACCCGGACTACCGGCGTCGAGGCGTGGGCAAGGTGCTGTATCAAACCTTCGAAGAGGACGCGCGGGCGGCTGCGTGCACGCGCCTCAAAGCCATCACCACGCTCGGTAACGAGGGCTCGATCGCTTTCCACAAGGCGCTCGGCTGGGCGGTGACCTTCGTGGAAGACTACGCAGGCCCGGCGCGGCCGCGCGTGGTCTTCAACAAGAACCTGTGAGCTGAAGCATTTCGAGGGTGCGCTCGTCGGACCCTCTGCGCCTGCCTTGCTTTTGGGCTTGCGCACAAACCTCCGCCGGGGCATCCCCCGTGCCGGAATGGAGCGGCGCATGACTTCCCCGAATACCGATCGGTTACCGCCCACCCTGCACGAGTTGAAGAACATCGGGCTGTTCGGTGCGCTCAACGACGAGGTCTTGCAGCATTTGACAACGCTGCTTTCGGTGGAGACTCCAGAAGCCGGGCAGATCTTGTTTCGGGAGGGCGACGCGGCGACGGCCATGTACGTCGTCATCAACGGCGAAGTGGAAGTGCTGAAGCGAAGCCGCAGCGGCGTGGATGCTCGCGTCGCGGTGCTGGGGCCGAGCGACTGGTTCGGCGAAATGAGCATCGTCGACATTCAGCCGCGATCGGCGACGGTGCGCGCGCTGGCTCCGGGGCGCCTGGTGCGCGTCACGCCCGCTGATTTGGACACGTTGTACCGCCACGATTTGCGCGCCTACGCGATCGTAATTCTCAACCTGGCGCGCGAGCTATCGCGGCGCCTGCGCGTCGCGGACGGCATCGTTGCGGATCTTGTTGCGAATGTGCTCGAAAGCTACGTGAAGCGCCCGCGTGGCGGCGGCAGCTGATCGCGACCGCTCAGCGCGTGACACCACCCAGGGCACCGGCCGCGCCTGAGATCCCGGCGCTCCCGCCTGCGTGACCACTCCCAGCCTGCCCGGCAACACCGCCGGCGCCTGCAGCGCCGCTCGCACCGGCGTTCCCGCCGACGCCTGCGGAGCCCGCAGCACCCGCGGCGCCTGCGTGCCCAGCGATGCCACCCGAACCCGCCACACCCACGGCACCGCCAGCTCCCGCGTGAGCGCCACCCATCCCAGTTTGACCAGCGATGGCGGTGGAGCCGCCCGCTGCAGCGCCGCCGAAGCTCTGGCCGCCCATCGGCGTTGCGCCTGCGCCGCCCGCTGACGAACCGCCGAGCGACGTGGTGCCACCGAGCGCGGAACTCCCGCCGCTCGGGCTGCTGACGGCACCTCCGTTTGCGGCACCCCCGTTCACGGCGCCGCCAGCGTCTGAAGAAAGGCTGCCGCCCATGCCCGAGGCCGCACCGCCGTTCGTCGACGCGTTTCCGTTTCCGGCTTGCGAGGACGCGCCACCGGTCGAAACGCTGAATGCGCCACCAGCGCTGTCGTTGGGGCTCCCGACGCCACCACCCGAGGCCGCCGCACCTCCAGCCGTAACCCCACCAGAGCCGGTTTCGACCATGTTCTTGCCACCGACGTTAAAGCCAGTGTCCGACGGCGGATCTTCCTTTGGATTGAGGATGCAGGCGAGCGGCAGCGCCAGCAGCGCAACGGAAGTGGGAAGTAGCCGCCGCATCACACGCGGCATACTGCACGCAGCGGACCAGCCCGAGCCGAGTTCAGTGCGGAAGAAACGAGGGCACGCCCGGCTCGACTTGGCACACTTCGGCACAAACCAGGGCGTTCGCGCCGCGGTTCACTGGCACAGACCAACACCGCCGCACCTCAGTGAACGGCGCCGGCTTCCCCTCCTGCACCTGCCGTGCCCTCATCGTTGGCGTCGCCACCAGCGCCGCTCATTCCCGGAGGCCACGCGCCGCTCAGCCCACCCGCAGCGCGCCCACCAGCGCCGTTGCCCGCGTCGAGGCTCGAGCCACCCATGTGCTGGCCTGCGCCAGAGCTGGTGTTCACACCTCCGCTGCCGGAGTTCGAAGCGTCTGGGAGCACGGGGCCCGGATTCAGCGAGCACGCGGCGACCAGCAACAGAACTAGCCAGGGCAAGGTCGCGCGTCGCATGGCATCTCGAGCCTAATGCAAGACGGCGGCCAGCGGCATGCCCTTCGTCACCGCCTCAAGAACGACCGCGAATGATCCGCGCCTTCGCCAACAACTCGTCGGCGAGCTCTGTGCGATCACTGGTGGCGAGCTCGGCGGCCAGCGGCTCCAGCGTCGCGCACAACTCGCCGATGGCACGAGCGATTTCGTCGCCGTTGCTCGCGAAGATGTCGCGCCAGATGGGCGCGGGGCCTCCGGCGGTAAGCGTCGCTCGTTCGAAAGCGGGACCTGCGGCGTCGCGCGCCGAGTGCGCCTCCACGATCAGGGTGAGCGCGCTCGCGAGAAGTTGCGGCAAGTGGCTGGTGCGCGCCACCGCGGCGTCGTGCGCTTCAACGCTCATGTGAACGATGCTCGCACCTGTCTGGCGAACCATGTTTTCCACCAGCGCGATCGCGTCGGCATCACAGCCTTCGGGACACAACAGCCAGTTCTTGCCGCGAAACAGGCTTGCGACGGCGTTGCTGGCGCCACCGCCGGGCAAACCCGCCATTGGATGGCCGGGCACGAAGCGTTTTGCATGCCGCGAACTCTGCGCGCGCCGTGCGATGTGCCGCTTGGTGGAGCCGCAGTCAGTGACGACGCGCGCGCGATCGAGCACCCAAGGCAGCTTATCGGCGATTACGGAAACGGGCGTTGCAAGCACCGTAATATCGCTCGCGCCGAGCAGCTCACTCAGCGCGCTTTCGTCATCGACGGCAACGCAAGCGTCGGCGCTCGCAAGCGTTTCTGGCGCTGCAAGTATCTCGCGACGATCCACCGCGGTGACGTGAAAGGCACGCTCTGCCGCCCGCAGCGCGAGCGCCAACGACCCACCGATCAGGCCAAAACCGAAGATGGTGACGCGCGTCATGCGCGAACGGCGGCACCGATGGCGCGCAGCTTTTCGGCGAGTGCCACCGCTGCGCCCCAGCGCAGAGTCGACGGCACTCGAGGAATTTCCCCATCGCGCCCCGCCCAAGCGCGCAAAATCACGCCATCGGCTCCAGCAGCAATCGCGGCGCAAGCCACAGCTTCGCAGTAGCGCGCCCGTTGCGCGATGCTCGGCACGTCGACTACCAGCGGAAGATGCGTGCGCTGTTTGGCGCGCGCGATGGCGGCGATCTCGAGTGTGCGGGCGCCGTTTGGATATTCCCCACCCGCCTCGAGCAAGACCACGTTGGCTTCACCGCGCGAAAGCTCCCGTTCGGCGGACATGATCCAGGCGGTGGCTCCCCAGCTCGGGCCACGCTCTACGAAGCGCACCAAGCCAGGTTGCCGCGACATTTGCGGGTGAATCGAAAGGCAAGCCAGCGCACCCATGTTGTCGAGTACGTGCGGCGCGCGCGTCACGGCGGCATCGAAGGGGCGACCCGCTGCGACCTCGTACGGCAGCTCAGTCGACGCGGGCGCCGGCTCTTCTTCGTCGTCATCTCGCCCGGCGCTGAGTGGACCCACTGGCTCCACCGCGATCCACGGTCGCTCGCCGCCGATGCTACCCCACGGACCCTCCACGATGCTCGAACGGCCGCGAAAGCGCCGGGAAGCCAAGCGAAATGGCTCGCTGACGCGCACCACCTTCGCCACTCCGTCGAGCTCACTCACTACTGAAATATCGTTGCCGGTGATTTCTCCGACCACACCAAGAATGGTGCGTTCCTGACCGCTCGAGCGGTGCACATCGAAGCCAGCCGAGACCAAAAATGCGATCACGCTCTCGATGGCAGCAGGCGAGGCGTTCGGCTCCATCACGACGATCATAGGGGTCCCGAAGGGTAGCAAAAGCCGCCGACCCGGTGCGGACTTCCGCCTAGAGAGTGTTTCGTATCAATTTGAGGTCGCTTTCGGGCCCTGCTTCCTCGCGCACCGCCAAGCGCTTGACCCGTGCCGCTCGAATTCCCTAGGGTCGAACGCCGAGGCTCTCGGCCGCCGTTCGGAGGTGACCGGCCCGCCATACCAGGGAAAACTGTGCCCATGCTCATCGCTCGCCGTCGCGTATTAAGCCTCGTCGCCGTTTCGGCTCTGGCCCTGGCCGCTTGCAAGCGCGAGGGCAGCTCCGAAATTGTGATCGGTCACTACGCTTCGCTCACGGGAAGCACCGCGCACTTCGGTCAAGACACCGACAAGGCGTTGCGTCTGTTGGTGGAGGACGTGAACAAGGCGGGCGGCGTGAACGGCAAACAAATCAAGGTCGTCACGTTGGATACGCGCGGCGACTCGGCCGAAGCGGCCAACGCCGTCTCGCGCTTGATCGACGTGGAGAAGGTGCAGGCCATCATCGGTGAGGTCGCTTCGAGCCTTTCGCTGGCAGGCGGGCGCGTCGCCCAGCGGCGTAAAATCCCGATGATCTCGCCATCGTCGACCAATCCGAAAGTCACGGAAGTCGGCGACTACATTTTCCGGGTGTGCTTCCTCGATCCATTCCAGGGCAAGGTGATGGCAACGTTTGCGCGCACCAACCTGAAGCTCGATAAGGTCGCGATTTTGCGCGACGTGAAGAACGACTACTCGATTGGTTTGGCGGACGCTTTCAAAGCAGCGTTCACGGCTGCGGGCGGTGCCATTGCCGCCGAACAAAGCTACTCCCAGGGCGATACCGACTTCAGCGCGCAGGTCACCGCCATCAAGGGCAGCGGTGCACAGGCCATCTTCGTACCTGGCTACTACTCCGAAGTTGGAGCCATCGCGCGCACCGCCGCACGGCTCGGCTTGGCGGTGCCGCTGCTCGGTGGAGACGGCTGGGACGCTCCGGATCTCGTGAAGATCGGCGGCGATGCCCTCAACGGCTCCTATTTTTCGAACCACTTCGCTCCGGACGCGGCAAGCCCCAAAGCTCAAAAGTTCGTGACCGATTTCAAGGCGAAGTACGGTCAGGAGCCTACTGGGCTCGGCGCGCTCGGCTACGACGCGGGCGGCGTGCTGGTCGAGGCACTGCGCGCAGGCGGCAGCGACCCGGCCAAGCTCCGCGATCGCCTTGCGGCAGTCAAAGATTTCGAGGGTGTCACCGGTAAGATCAGCATCGATTCGGGCCGAAATGCTCAGAAGAGCGCGGTCGTGCTGAAGATCGAAAGCGGCAAACCCAAGTACGAAGCCACGATCGCCCCCTAACTTACGCCGCTTTCACGACGATTCGGTGTATGAGAGCGATATCGTCGTGACCGAGCTCGTCCAGCAGATCATCAACGGTCTCTCGCTGGGATCGATCTACGCGCTGATCGCGCTCGGCTACACCATGGTTTACGGCATTTTGCGCCTGATTAACTTCGCGCACGGCGAGGTGTTCATGGTGGGCGCGTATGCCGGCTTTTATCTCGCGACCGCGTTCGGTATCGAACGCTACGAAGCTTCGGGGCACGCTTTCCCGGTGCTACTCGCCGTCGCGGTGCTGTTCGGCGCCATGCTCGCCGCAGCCGCGCTCGGCGCCGCCATCGAGCTCCTCGCGTATCGGCCAGTGCGCAACGCGCCGCGACTGACACCGCTCATCACGGCCATCGGTGTGAGCCTGTTCCTACAAAACGCGGGCATGCTGGTGTTCGGCCCGAATCCGCGCCGCTACCCACCGATTCTGCGCGAAGTGCGCTTCGATTTGGGCGGCGTGATCCTCACCAACATCAAGCTGACCATCTTCGTGGTGGCGGTCGCGCTCATGGCCGCGCTGCGCTTCTTCGTGATGCGCACTTGGACAGGCCGCGCCATGCGCGCCGTTTCGATTCACCTCGACGCAGCCAAGCTGATGGGCATCGACGTGGATCGCACGATTCGCGTTTGCTTTGCGATTGGCTCGGCGCTCGCCGCTGCAGGCGGCATTCTGTTCGGCCTCGACCAGATCACCATCACACCGTTGATGGGCGTGCTCACAGGGTTGAAAGCCTTCGTCGCGGCCGTTTTGGGCGGCATCGGCAACATTCCGGGCGCCGTGCTGGGCGGCGTCTTGATCGGTCTCGCGGAGCAGCTGACGGCCGGATACATCTCGCCGGATTATCGCGACGCCATCACCTTCGTAATTCTAATTTTGGTGTTGATGCTGAAGCCAGAGGGGCTGCTCGGCATCGTCAAGCAGGAGAAGGTGTGAGCGCGGCGAGCGTCAACCCGCACTGGGGCAAGCGCGCGCTGATCGCCGCGGGCGTCATCGTTGCGATTTATGGCCTCGGGTTAGGCGCTGAAACCGTGCTGATCGAGTACGTGCAGCGCATCGTGCTGCTGGCCGGCATCAACGTGATTTTGGCGGTCGGGCTGAACCTCATCAACGGCACCACCGGGCAGTTCTCCATCGGTCACGCCGGGTTCATGGCCGTGGGTGCGTACGGCGCGGCGTACTTTGGCACCATGTTGCGACCGCTGATGGGAGCCGGTGCGATCGGCGACGCGATCACCTTCAATTTAGCGTTGTTGATCGGCGCAGCGCTGGCTGGTTTGGCGGGGCTCCTAGTCGGCATTCCCAGCCTGCGCTTGAAAGGCGACTACCTGGCCGTCGTGACCTTGGGTTTCGGCGAAATCATCCGCATTCTGTTCAACAACGCGACGTTCCTTGGAGCCGCCACGGGTTACTTCGGCAACGATCCGTCGGGTTTACCGAGCTACACCAACTTTTTTTGGGTCTACTCCTGGGCGACGTTGATCATCGTTCTGATCGCGAACCTGACCTTCTCGCAAACCGGACGTTCACTGACCGCGATTCGGGAGGATGAGATCGCGGCAGAAGCGATGGCCACGCCGACGACACGGCTGAAGGTCACGGCTTTCGCCCTGAGCGCCGCCACGGCGGGTATCGCGGGCGGGCTCTTCGCTCACATGCAGTCGGGCATTCGACCAGAGGACTTCAAGTTCGAGAAATCGATCGACATGATCGTGATGATCATCGTCGGCGGTTTGGGCTCGATCTCGGGCGCCGTGGTGGGCGGCATTTTCGTCGCGGTCACGCTCGAGCTGATGCGCCATTTATTGGAGTACCGCCTGGTGATCTACGCGCTGCTCCTGATCGTGATCATGCTGGTGCGCCCTCAAGGGCTCTTCGGCACCGTGGAGCTGCCATCGTTGCTGGCGCGCTTCCGCAAGGAAAAGCGAGGCACGCCGTGAGCCTGCTCTCGCTCGCTGGCATCGAGAAGGTGTTCGGCGGCTTGAAAGCGCTGCGCGGCGTCACGTTTCAGGTCCAACCAGGGCAAATCTTCGGGTTGATCGGGCCGAACGGCGCCGGCAAGACCACCGCGTTCAACGTCGTCACCGGGGTGTACCGCCCGGATGGCGGCCAAGTGCGTTTCGACGGGCAAGACATTTCCGGCTGGAAACCTGCGGAGGTCGCAGCGCGCGGAATTGCGCGCACCTTCCAAAATATTCGGGTTTTCCGCGCGCTTTCGGTGGAGGAAAATGTGCTCGTTGCCGGGCACCACCTGCACAAGGCCTCGCTGCTCAACACGCTTTTTCGCAGCAAATGTCAGCTGGAAGACGAGCGAGCGCTGCGCGCGAAAGCCCGCGAGCTACTCCAAGTCATGGGCCTCGTCGACGTCGCCAACGTAGTCGCCGGCAGCCTGCCCTACGGATCGCAGCGGCGTTTGGAGATTGCGCGCGCGCTGATGTTGAACCCCAAACTCGTTTTGCTCGACGAGCCAGCCGCCGGCATGAATAGCCAGGAAGCGGAAGAGCTGAAGCGGCAGATTCGCTTCTTGCGAACTGAGCTCGGCCTCACGGTGCTACTGGTCGAGCACAACATGTCGGTGGTGATGGGCGTGTGCGATCGCATTCACGTGGTGGACCACGGCGAAACCATCGCCGAAGGCAGCCCTGAGGAAGTGCGACGCCATCCTAAGGTTTTGGCGGCCTATTTGGGGCAGGAAACGCCGGAAAGTAAGCCGCCGCCATGAAAGAGCTGGCACTCGAGCTCGTGGATTTGCACGTGGCCTACGGTGGCATCGCCGCGGTGAAGGGGATCTCGCTCGAGGTGAACAAGGGCGAAATCGTCGCGCTGATCGGCGCCAACGGCGCTGGCAAGACGAGCACTCTCAAATCGATTGTCGGCCTGGTGCCAGCTCAGAGCGGCAGTGTTCGTTTGTTCGGCAAAGATCTGCGAAACGTGCCCACGCATCGCATCGCGGCCCAAGGGGTCTCGCTCGTGCCCGAAGGGCGCGCCGTGTTCGGCAGCATGAGCGTGCGCGAAAACCTGGAGCTCGGCAGCTTTTTGAAGCGCGATCGCATACAGCAAGCCGAGCGCCTCGAGCGCTGCATCAAGCTGTTTCCACGCCTCGGCGAGCGCTTGCAACAAGAGGCCGGCACGTTGTCCGGCGGCGAACAGCAAATGCTCGCCATCGCCCGCGCGCTGATGGCCGATCCCAAGCTGATCCTGTTGGACGAGCCGAGCCTGGGCCTCGCTCCCAAGCTCGTCGCGCAGATCTTCGAGAGCATCGTGGCCATCGCGCAGAGCGGCATCACGATTTTACTCGTCGAGCAGAACACGCGCCTGTCACTCGAAACCGCCGAGCGCGCCTACGTGCTCGTCACTGGCAATGTGGTTCTCTCCGGTCTCGCGCGTGAGCTACGCGAAGACGAACGCATTCGCGCAGCGTACTTGGGCGGCGACGCCGGTTAGCGCAAATCAGGCTGCGACGCGCATTCCGAAGGCAGCCACACCTTGAGCTCGCAGCGCGCGCTTCAATTCGTCGCTGCGCGTCGCCGGGCGGCCGAGCAGCGCCGCCAACAGTGAGGCCGCCCATTCATCCAACGTGCTGGCGCCGCACGCCGCGAGATTGCCAGAGCTCCCGCTGAGCACGTCGCGCCAAGCGCTCTGTATCGCGACGAAGCCCTCCGAGGCCGCGGCGCCGTCGGGATGCAGGTATCCTCGAATAGCCAACATGCGCTGAGCCTCCGCGCCAAGCGCTGCCGTGCGCAGCCGCCCCTCACCCAAGATTAACGGCAATTCGGCTGCAACGTGAGTTGCACCAGCGGACAGCGCGACGCGCACCAAGGCTTGCACGAAAGCGTCGAACGGCGTTTCCGGAACACTCACCATGTCTCGCGGCGGAGTCACCCGCGCGAGAGGTCGCGGCTTCAGAACCTCTTTGGCGGCCGGCGCTGGCCGCAGCAGTTCGCCCGGCGTTTGCGCTTGGGGACGGCCGCAAACCGAGGTGCAAACCCAAACTGCGCCCTCGGAGAGGGCAGGGTTATCGTTGGGAAACTCGCTCGCAAAGCTCTTCGGAAACACGGCGCGCAAAGCATGGCGTGCCGCGTGAGCCGCGGGCAAAAAACTCACTGACGAACGAGCGGGACGTTCTTGGCGTTGGCTTCGTTCACGCCTTCGGGCGGCACTGCCACGCCGTGCGCAACCAACATGAAGTTGACCACGGCCCAGTACTCGTCCGGCTTGAGCGAACCAACCCGCGCTTGCGGCAGCGGCATCCAGTGGCTCACGTAGTCGTGCAAATCTTCGGCAGTGCGGAAGGGCCGCCGTGTTTGTTGGCCCGGCGGACGCAAGTTCTGGGATTGCTGCTGCTGTGCCTGAAGCGCGACGTTGCCCGTCGTGCTGGGATCACGCGCGTAGGTCGGCAGTGCACCCGCGCCGATGATGTTCGGGGCGGCGCTGAGACCTTCGCCCCGGCGACCGTGGCAGCTCGCGCACTCGCGCGCGAACACGTCTGCACCCTGCGGCGTCTTCTGCCGCGCAGTCGCGATCCCCGACTCGGTCGCGCCGAGCGGCGTGGCCGCGCACGCGGCAAGAGTGGCCATGGCCAAGAGCGAAGGCCCAATCCAGGTGCGGCTAAGCGGCATCGAAGAAAATCCTCCCGCTCTAGAGTGAGTTGAGCGGCTTTGCGAGAGTCGCTCTTTTGTGCCGCCCCTCGGTGCGCCGTCAACCCCCTCGCTCGGCCAGATGGCCTGAGGCTCACCGCGCGGGCAGGGATGATGCTACCCTCGCGGTCGTGCGACTCGTCGCCTTTGCCTCGTTGCTTCTCGCGCTGGGCTGCTCACCGCGCGAGCCCCCTGAATGGCCGCGCGGCGGCGCGCCGCTCCTGATTCCGAGCGCGCGTTGGGATCGCGGTGAGGCCGATGCCATCGAGATTCGCTCGAACGGGCAGGTGCTCGAGGGCGGCGATTTGGTGTTTGTGGTGGATCGCGTCGGGCGCGTTGCAGACGCGGACTACGATCCGCTCGCGATTCTTCTGCCGGACGGCCGCGTGGTTGGCACCGACGATCAGTACTTGGGTCAGATCGGCGTGACCAATGCTGCGCCACCTTGGTCGACGCAGGCCTGGCTCGCCGTGCAGCCCGACGGTATCGCTGTGGGCTTCGACTCGGACGGAGATCGGGTTGGGTTCGGTCGCTGGCATGGCTGCGACGGTCCGGCGCTGCGAACCTGCACCTTGGTGACGCATCTGCTCATCTTGCGGCGTCACCGTTCCGTGCCACCGAGCGGCGTGCGCTTCGGCGTCGGCATGGGCCTCTGGCTTTGAGGCGACCGAGCGCCGCCGATTGAGTTAGAAGGGACCGGAGAAATCCCATGTTGGATCCGCGCCACGTCGCCGAAAACACCGAAGAAGTCCGCACTGCTCTCGCACGCCGCTCGAGCGAAGCCGCCGCGCTGCTCGACGCCGTAACACCAACGCTCGCGCGTCGCCGCGAGCTGGTGCAAGCCACCGAGAAGCTGCAGAAGGAGCGCAACAGCCAAAGCGAAGCCATGGCGCAGCTCGCGAAGAGCGGCGACAAAGCGGCGATGGCGGAGCGCCGTGAAGCGCTGAAGCAGCTCTCGGATCAAGTGAAGTCGCTCGAGGCCGAGCTCGCCAAAGTCGAGACCGAGCTCGAAGAGCGGCTCTTGTTGATCCCCAACGCGCCGCATCCCAGCGTGCCCGAGGGGCGCACCGAAGCGGACAATCCCGTCGTGCGCCATTGGGGTGAGAAGCCGACGTTTTCGTTCGAGCCCAAACCGCATTGGGAAACCGGTGAAAAGCTCGGAATTTTGGATTTCGAGCGCGCTGCCAAACTCTCGGGAGCGCGCTTCGCGGTGTTGTGGGGACTCGGTGCACGCCTCGAACGCGCGCTGATCAGCTTCATGCTCGATCTGCACGTTTCGGTGCACGGCTACACCGAAGTGTATCCGCCGTTCCTCGTGCGCGGAGAAGCGCTGCGCGGCACCGGTCAGCTGCCGAAGTTCGAAGAAGACTTGTTCAAGACGCGCCGCTCGGATCCCAATGATCCCAGCGCTCTTTACCTAATCCCGACAGCAGAGGTGCCGGTCACGAACCTGCACGCAGACGAGATCCTGGACGGCGCGGATTTGCCGCGCGCCTACTGCGCTTTCACCCCCTGCTTCCGCAGCGAAGCCGGCTCCTACGGCAAAGACGTGCGCGGCATCATCCGCCAGCACCAGTTCGACAAAGTCGAGCTCGTGCGCTTTGCACGCCCCGAAGAATCGCTGGCCGAACTCGAGCTGTTGACGAACCACGCCGAGGAAGTGCTGCGCCGCCTGAACTTGCACTATCGCGTGGTCGAGCACGTGGCGCCGGATCTCGGTGCTAGCGCGTGGAAGGGCTACGACCTCGAAGTATGGCTGCCCTCGCACAACGCTTATCGCGAGATTTCGAGCTGCTCGGTGTTCGGCGACTACCAGGCGCGGCGCGCCAAGATCCGCTATCGCCCGGAGCCAAAGGCCAAGCCGCGCCTCGTGCACACGTTGAACGGCTCAGCGCTCGCGGTGGGGCGCACCTGGGTTGCCATCCTGGAGCAATACCAACAAGCGGACGGCAGCGTGCTGATCCCCGAAGCGCTGCGCCCGTTCATGGGCACCGATCGCATCGTGCCGAAGAGCTAGACCGCGGCCGCCCACCGCGGCCCGCCGATTGCAGCTAGCGACGCCGGCCTCGCTTCGGCGGCTTGCGACCGCCTTCGGCGCGCGCGGGGCGAGAGTTTTTGCGCGCCGTGCCGCGACCGCCGTGGGGTCGCTCGGCGTGCACTTTGAGGCCGCGGCGCTCGCCGAAGCGCCCCGGTCGTGCCTCGATTTGCACTACTTTCTTACGGCCCCGCGCTGGCGGCGCGGCTTCGCTCACCATTTCGAGCACAGCCTCGGGCACCACGCGCCGCGCGTAAACGGTGCGGCGTAGGATCGCCACATCCTCAATCACCACCACCATCCGATCACCGAGCGCGATGGTGTCGCCGGACCGCGATCCCACTACGCTGAGCTCGTCTTCGGAGAGCTCGTAGCGATCGGGACCCATTGCTTCGAAACGCACCAGGACCTCTACGAACGGATCGTCGAGCGCAACGAAGACGCCGCTACCTACCAGCGCCGTAACACTGCCCTCGAGCACGTCACCGACGCGCTCGCGCATGAGCAAGGCGCGATACAGGTCGACCACTTCACGCTCGATCTCCATGGCAGCGCGCTCGCGTTCGCTCGAAAGCTGAGCAGCTTCGGCCAACGCTTCCAGCGCATCCGGCGCATTTTTTGGCTTATTTCCACGCAGCAAGTGCTTGACTGCGCGGTGCACCAAGATGTCCGGGTAACGGCGGATCGGCGAGGTGAAGTGCACGTACGCTTCCGAGGCCAAGCCGAAGTGACCCAAATTCTTGGTGTCGTAAGTGGCTTGCTTCAGTGAGCGTAGCAGCAACATCTCCAGCACTTGCCGGCGCGGGTGTTTTTGAATTTTGGCGAGCCAGCGTGAGACGCCCGACGCTGTTTGCAAGGCGTCGAGATCGAGCTCCACACCGAGCTTATCCGCGATGCCTGAGAGCCGCTCCAGCTTGGCTTCGTCGGGTTTGCCGTGGATGCGATAAACCGCCGAGCTTCTGCGCTCGCCGAGCCATTGCGCGACCACCTCATTGGCGAGCAGCATCAGCTCCTCCACCATCGAATAGGCGCGTTTTATGCCTGGATCCTGCGTGCGGCGCTTCACGTCGAGCGGCGCGCCCGTCTTCGGATCCAAAATCAGCTTTGGCTCCGGCAGGTCGAGATCGAGCGCCCCGCGTGCCATGCGACCGCGTCGCAACTTGCGCGACAGCTCGTCTAGCACCTTGAGGTCTTTTTTCATTGCCTCGGCTTGCGCGCTCCGCGGCGGCTCGTCCGTGAAGCCGAGCGCGCGCGCCACACCACCGTAGGTGAGCATGGCGGCCGAGCGCATCACGCCTTCCACGATCTCGTACGACTTGATGCTGGCGTTGACATCGAGCTCGACGATGACACACACGCACAACCGATCACGATCTGGAAGCAGTGAGCACAGGTCGGCCGCGAGCGCGCTGGGAAGCATCGGAATCGCGCGATCCGGCAGGTAAATCGTGCAGCCGCGCGCGCGAGCTTCCACGTCGAGCGCGGAGCCTTCTTCAACGGACTCGCTGACGTCGGCGATGGCGATGTACGCGCGGTAACCCTCACCGTTGCGCTCGACCCAAATCGCATCGTCGTGGTCGCGCGCGTCTTCGGGATCGATGGTCGGCAGCGGCACTTCACGCAAGTCGCGCCGCGTGGTCGGCACATCTCGCAAAGTGCGCGCTGCGAGTGATTCGGCTTCGCGCACCGCGCCGTCCGAGTGCTGCTCTTCCACGCCTTCACGCACCAAGATCTTGGCCACTTCGACGTTGGGCTCACCCGGCGTGCCAAGCACCGACACCAACTCGCCTTCGGCGTTCTCGTCAGAGAACTCCGGGAAGCGCGTGACGTTGACCACCGCGGCTTCGCCGTCTTTGCCGATCTTCGCGTTTCCGCTCACCACGATGGGGCCGCGAATGCGCGAATCGTCCGGCTCGAGCCACACGCTCTTGCCGCGGCGCCGCAACAACCCCGCGATGCGCGAATTGCGGCGTTCGACGATGCGAACGATGCGCCCTTCGACGCCGCGCGTGGAGCGCCCCACGACTTCGACTTCGACGCGGTCGCCGTGAAACGCAGCGCCAACCGATTCGGGCGCGATGTATACGTCTTCGCTGCCCGGCGCAGTGACGAAGCCGAAACCGCGTGGGTTCATACTCAATTTGCCGAGCGTAGCGTCTCCTCCGCCACGACCGATGGCCGCAGGCGCGTAGCGGTGTCCACCCAGGCGCTTCAAGAGCCCCCGTGTGACCATTGCCTCCAACACACCACCCAAATCTTGTTCCGGCCGCAGCGAGAACGCGGCCTTGATCTCGCGTGCGGTGAGAGGCCTTCCCGCCTCTTGCAGGCGGCGCACGATCTCTTCGCGCGCCGGCATCTTATTTTTCATGACGGCGCCGCTATAGCTCGGCAAAGCAGCTGGGGCTCGCGTTTTCTTGCGATTTCCTGCCGCAAAAGCCGCTGCCGTGGCACGCATTCCAGTCCCAGGGGAGCGCGCGTGACGAAAACGTACCAGCGCCGTCCGGGCTCGGCGGCCGCAGAAAATGGGTGCTGGCCCGCCCCGCGCGCTCGACGTATACGACCACGAAACCGTGGCGCGTGTTCCCGCCCTGCTGGTCCTTCGCATTGCGACGCTGGTCGCTTTGGCCGCTTCAGCCGCTCTGGCGGTCGAGTACCGCACCAACGACTCCGCTTATTGTGGAGCAGAGTCTGGCTGCGCTGCGCTGCGACTCACGCCAATCGCCTACCTTTGGGGCTCCGGCCTATCGCTGCCTCAAGCTGCACTGCTGATCCTGGCCCTCATCTTCGCCCTGTCGCTGACGCGCGCCGCGCAGTGGGCAGCGCGTTTACTGATTCCGGGTGGCGTGATCGCGCTGGGCTTCATCGCCGCGCAGTTTTGGTTACGGCACTTCTGCTGGTTGTGCCTGGTCACCGATGTGGCCACGCTGACGGGCGCGGTCGCTGGCGCCATGTACTTGAAGACTCCGGAAGCCGAGCGGCGCGCGCTTCCGCTGAAAACGTGGGCGTGGGCCCTGCTCGCGCTAGTAGCGATCGTGGCGCCAACGCTGTGGCCGCAGCTGCGCCCGCTGCCTCCGGTGCCCGCCGCGATTCAGGCCTACTACAAGCCCGGCAAGATCAACGTCATCGAGTTTGCCGATTTCGAGTGCCCGTTCTGTCGCGAGTTGCACGGGCGCCTGCACGCGCTGCTCAAGCCGTACGGCGACAAGGTTCATTTCGTGCGGCTCAACATGCCACTGGAACGTCATCCGTTCGCGCGCGACGCGGCTCTGGCGGCGTTGTGCAGTGAGGGCAGCGGTAAGTCCGACGCGCTCGCCGAGTTCATGTTCACCACCGAGGATCTCTCGCTGCCCGCGATTCGGCGCGAAGCGGAGCGCCTCGGCATCAACCTAGCTGCGTTCGACGCTTGCCTGGCGGCGCCGGCCACCACAGCGCGCCTGGAACGCGAAACCGAAGCACTGAAAAACTCTGGATTTCAGGGCCTGCCGACTACCTATGTGGGTGGACGTCGCATCGTGGGCGCCCAGAGCGACGATACGTTTCGCGCGGCCCTCGAGCACGCGGCGATGGGCGACGACGTCCGCGGCATTCCGGGCTGGGCCTACTTGCTAGCGCTGCTGATGGTCGTGGCATTCATCGTCCGGACAGGCAGCGCTCCGGATGACAAGCCAGAAGCGACGCGCACGAATCCGAACGTCGCCTGACAATCTGCTGCAGCGCTCGAGCGCCTGACAAGACGCATGCGCGTGTTAGACTCTCCCATGGATAGTCACGACACCCGCCCGAGCTCGAGTGCCGACCGACAACGCTCCGTCGTCCCATTCGAAGTGATTCGCGCGCTGCCGAAGACGGATCTTCACGTGCACCTGGATGGCTCGCTACGGCTAGAGACCATCCTCGACATAGCCAAAAAAGAGGGCACCGAGTTACCTGCTGCAGACGTCGCCGGTTTGCGCGAAGCCATTGGCTGCGGGCGGCACTTTGGTTCGCTCGTGGAATATCTGCGTGGCTTCGACATCACATTGCGCGTGATGCAAACCGAGGAGTCCCTCGAACGCATTGCGTTCGAGTTGGCCGAAGACGCACATCAAGAAAATGTGCGCTACATGGAGGTGCGCTACGCGCCGATGCTGCACACCCGGCGTGGTCTCAAGCTGACGCGCGTGGTGGAAGCGGTGTTGCTCGGCTTGCGCCGCGCGCGCGAAACCTACGGCATCAAAGCCAACGTGATTGTGTGCGGGATTCGCAACATCTCGCCGGAATCGTCGTACGAAATGGCCGAGCTCGCGGTGGCGTACAAGGGCCGCGGCGTGGTCGGCTTCGATCTCGCTGGTGCCGAGGCGGATTTCCCAGCCAAGCATCATCGTGCGGCGTTTCAGCTGGTGCGCGACAACAACATCAACTGCACCATTCATGCGGGTGAAGCTTACGGTCCGGAGTCGATCGCCCAGGCGATTCACGTCTGCGGCGCCCATCGCATCGGTCACGGCTGCCGTCTGCGCGAAAATGGCGACCTATTGCACTACCTGAACGACCACCGCATTCCGCTCGAGTGCTGCCCGTCCAGCAACGTGCAGACCGGCGCCGTACGCGACCTGCGCACGCATCCCCTGAAGTTGTATTTCGATCTCGGCTTGCGGGTCACAATCAACACCGATAACCGCCTCATCACCGACACGACCGTTTCGAAAGAGCTCTACCTGGTGCACTCGGAGTTGGGAGTGCCTTTCAGCGACATCAAATCCATGATTGTTGCTGGGTTTAAATCGAGCTTTCAGCCGTTTCACGAGAAGCAGGCTTTGCTCCGCAAAGTCACGCAGGAGCTCTCTCGCTACGATGAACTCGGCCAAATCCGCGAGGCGGGCTCCAGTGCCGAGCGGCCGAGCCGAGCTCGCGGAAGCGCCGAGCTCGTCGCCGTGCCGAGCGCCGGTGAGTAGCGGCCGAGCCACCTGCAGAAGCTAGCCGAACCACGCGTGCCGACGCTTGCGCAGCGTGTGCCCTCGTGTGTTAGCGTCGCGGGCTACGATGACTCGAAAGCAACCAGCGACCCCGGTTTCGCATCGACGTTCCGGGCAGTTCGCGGCAAGCCTCGCCTGCGTACTATCGCTCCTCGCTTACTCGGCCTCTGCGCAAGCGACTACGGATGAAGAGCGCGCCGGCGCGCGCGAAGCGGCCACTGCGGGTGCGGAGGCGTTCGACGCCGGGCGCTATCAAGAAGCGCTGGTGTACTTCCAAAAGGCGGAGTCACTAGTCCATGCGCTGCCGCATTTGTTGTTCACGGCGCGCGCGCACGAACGCCTTGGTCAGCTCGTCGCCGCTCGTGAGACGTATCTGAAGATCACACGCGAGGATCTGGCGCCCACCGCTCCGAAAGCGTTTCGCGATGCGCGCGACACGGCACGCAACGAACTCGCCGCGTTGGAGCCGCGCGTGCCACGCGTCAGCATCGTGGTACAAGGCGCGGGCGACTTGCCGGTGCGCGTGCAGATGAACGGGCAAGATGTGCCCGCGGGCTTAGTGGGAGTGCCGAGACCGCTCGATCCCGGTAATTATCAATTCCAGGCGTTTGCTCAGGGTGCACAGAGCACACCCACCTCGCTCTCGCTGCGAGAGGGCGCGAAGGAAACCGTGGTTTTGACGCTGCGCGGCGATCTCGGCGACGGATCGACGGCCCCCGGTACCACTACGGCTCCGCTCGCTGCAGGAGCGCCCCCGCCAGCAGAAGCCCCCGCTTCGAGTAGCGGCTCTGGTTCAGGGCTGCGCATCGGTGGTTTCATTGGAATTGGCGTTGGTGTCGCCGGCGTAGTTACAGGCACGATCTTCGCTCTGCGTTCGAAGAGCAAACGCGACGAAGCCAACGATATTTGCAGTCAGCAAGGGATGTACGCGTGCCCGGAGAGTCAACGCGATCACGTGAACGAGCTGGATAGCCAAGCTGATAGCGCTCGCACTGGAGCGATCGTCGGCTTCGTCGTCGGCGGCGTCGGGCTAGCCACCGGAGCAACCCTGCTCGTGTTAAGCTCGAGCGCGTCGAAAACGGGCGCCCGCATCACTCCCTGGATTGGTTGGCAGTCCGCCGGAGTGAGTGGGCGCTTCTAATTCGATACCCAGCTTGAACCCGAACTCGAGAGAATTGATATGAACACGCCGCATTCGACTGCTCGCCGCCTGAGCTTGGGCACCGTTGCTCGCCTCGGTCTATTCGTTGGTTTGCCCTTCATGTTGGTCGAGTGCGGCGGCGCCAGCGAGCGCAGCTTCGGTCCAAATGCGGGCACGGCTGGCTTGGCGGGAAACAGCAGCGGCGGCAAATCCGGTGGCACAGGCGGGCGCGCCCAAGGCGGCAACGCAGGAAGCGGCGCCGCAAGTGGCGAGAGCGGTGCTGGTGGCATGTCCATCGAAGGCGGCGCGCCAGGCCAAGGCGGTATCGTGGGCAACGGCGGTTCCGCTCAAGCGGGTGCGTCAGGCGCCGGTGCGGCCGGTGAAGCTGGCGCAGGTGCGGGCGGCAAAGTGGGCACCGGTGGAACCGTCGGCGCGGGCGGAACCGTGGGTGCTGGTGGAACCGGCAAAGGCGGCGGTGGCGGCGTCACCGGCACGTGCCCGGATGGCTCCCAGCCCAAAGCCGAGGTCTGTGACGGCCTCGACAATGACTGCGATGGCTCGACCGACGAGGGCCTCGACAAGGCGTGCCCCGGCGGCTGCTTGAACGGCGTCTGCCGCGCGTGTGTGCCCGGCAGCAAGAGCTGTCTCACGGCTAACAGCGCGGGCGTCTGCTTGTCCTCAGGTCAATGGTCGGAGTCGCCGTGCACGTTGGGCTGCAACGCCACCTCGCTCGTTTGCAATACCTGCGCGCCGGACTCGTCGACGTGCGTCGATACCAGCACCGAGCGGCGCTGCAAACTCGACGGCACGGGCACCGCTGATAAGACCTGCACCAACGGCTGCAGCAACGGCCGCTGCAATACCTGTCGCCCCGGCGCGCGGGATTGCGTCAACGCCAGCACCGGATTGGTCTGCCGCACTGACGGCTCCGGCTTCGATCAGGTCACGTGCACCGCGGGCCTCGGCTGCACCGCGGGCTATGGCTGCAACACCTGCACGCCCAACACTTGCTACTGCGCGAGCGCTACCGTGATGGGGCAGTGCGGGTCCAGTGGGCAGTCTACAGGCAGCTACAACTGCGCATCGCGCGGTAGCGGTGTCACTTGCGCGACGAACGTCGGTCACTGCAGCGACGGCTTCAGCTGGTGTAACTAGCGCGGCGGGCGGCGCTCACGTAAACGCGATACCGGCGCGCACGTCGCCGGTCATCGCGTCCTCGAGCGTTTGCACGGCTTCTTCAACGTCGGCAGAGGTGGCCGTCGGGAGTTTGATTTGGAAGCGCACGAAGAGATCGCCGATTTGGTCGCCGCGCTTCACGCCTTTGCCCTTGAGGCGTGCGACCTGCCCGCTCTGGGAATGCTTGGGAACGCTCAGGGTGACGGGGCCGTCTGGGGTGGGGACACGTACTTTCGCGCCTCGGTAGGCTTCGCCGACGGTGATGGGCAGGTCCAAGTAGAGGTCGAGACCGGAGCGCTCGAAGTGAGGGTGAGGTCGCACCCGAATGGTGAGCAGCAGGTCTCCCGGAGGACCGCCGCCGATGCCGGGTGCGCCTTGGCCAGGAACGCGAACCTTGTCGCCGTCTCCTGCGCCGGCCGGCACGCGCACCGTGACTTCATCGCCGCCGTCTTGCAGGCGCAGCTTGAGTTCGGCGCCGCGCAACGCTGAAGCGAAATCGACGGCTACCTCGCTTTGAAGATCGGCGCCGCGCGCTTGGGGTCGCCGACCTCGACCGCCTCCGAACAGATCTCCGAAGAGGTCTGAAAAGCCAGTTCCGCCGCCCTGCGCACCATTGAAGAAGTCCTCGATGCGCACTTCTCCGGGCCGCCCACCACGCGAACGGGCGCCTGCCGCCGCACGACCGTACGCTCGCGCTGCGTGGGGATCGAAGCCTTCGCGCAGGCCATCTTCCCCGAATTCGTCGTAGAGTTTGCGCTTCTCGGGATCGCTCAGCACTTGATGGGCGCGATTCACCGCCTTGAACTTCGCCTCGGCTTTTTTGTCGCCGGGGTTCTTGTCAGGGTGAAGCTGCCCCGCGAGCTTGCGGTAGGCCTTCTTGATCTCGTCTGCGCTGGCGTCGTGGGAGACGCCGAGATCTTTGTAGAAGTCGGAAGCCATAGAGCCGAAAAGCAACGTAAGCAGCGCGCCCCGCGCTTTCAAGCCCCAGAAATTGCGGAACTTTAGGGCGTTCCGCGCTTAGCCGGCTTCGACCGGACGTTTTCGGCAACTGACCACGATCGAATCCACGCTGTGATCGGCCGCTTGGTCCGTAAAGTCGGCGGTGTACAGGATTTCGATAAAGCCGTTGTAGTGGAGCAGGGCCTCCATCTCGCGCGGAAAGTACTGACGGTGCGTGAGTGGAATGCTGAACGCCGGGCTGTCACCGGTTGGCGAAAACTCCATGCGAACCAAGAGCAGCTGGCGCAGGGGATCGTATTCGAAGCGCTCGGCGTACAGCACTGGCTCGTCGGTCTCGGGGTGTCGCAGCGGGGGAGCCGGATAACGTCGCTTGGGATCGCGCGCCAAATCCGAAGGTTGCGGCAGGGAGAAGTCGAATAGGAAGCGACCGTCATCCGTCAGGTGCTGGCGCACGCCGGCCAGAAACGCCTCCATGTCGCGGCGATCGTAGAGGTGCAGCATCGCGTTGAACGGCGCGATCACCAGCGGAAAACGCTGCTCGACCCGGGTCGTGCGCATGTCGCCTTCGATCAACGTGACGCGCGCGCGCACCTGCTTCGGCTCGAACTCGAGGCGCGCACGGAAGTCGTTCAGCATGGCCGGCGAGAGATCGATGCCAGTCACCTGAATACCTGCACGAGCGATGTGCAGAGCTACGCGACCATTGCCGACACCGTACTCGAGCACCGGACCGCGCGAGAGCCTGGCTTTCTGCACGTAATAGGCAACGTCGTGGCGACGGTTCGCGTACGTCGCGGTGTAGTAGTCGGCGTCTTGGTAGTGCGACGCGGCTCCGGCATCGCCGGCGTAACCGAAATCGAAGATGCCGTACTCTTCGAAGGTGGTGCCGGCGCTGGGCGCAACATCAGCGGCGACGGCTTTGCCCTCGCCGCTTTCGCGCTTCTCGGAACCTTTTCGCGGCGGTTTACCACCGCGGGAGCCGGGCATCAGTACACGATGCGGCTGAGTTCTTCGATGTACTCGTTGACCACTTCGCCCGACTGGCGGTGAAAACGAACGCGACCCGCCGCGATCTCACGCAGGGCGTTCACGGCCGGCTTGTTCTTGGTGTTCACGAAAGAGGGCACGCCCTTCATCAACTGGCGGCAGCGCGTGGCAGCCAACACCACGAGCGCGAACCGGTTCTCTTCCTTCTCCAGGCAATCTTCAACTGTAACGCGAGCCATATTCCGCTGGGCCTCTTTCGAAAGGGGCGGCAGGCTAGCCCTCAGCGGGCGCCTTCGCAAGTTGGCACGCATTTTCGCGGGCGATTGGGGGTATCGCTCTACTTGCGTTCAGTGCCTCGCGTGTCGACGGCACCCGGCACCCGTCACTGCCTGGCTTGCATGAACGCGGCGATTGAGCGCGGATGCACGTGATATGCGCTGCCGCCCGGAAACTGCGGTGACTCTGCGGGGGCGAACAGATTGGCGCGCGGCTCGGCCCATATCGCCGTATCGAGCACGCGCAGCCACGGTTCGCGCGGTGTTGCGCGCGGCAAGCGAAACTCGACTGACTCGGAATGCATGTTGATCAGGAGCGCGAAATCGACGTCGCCGATCGCGCTGCCGTCGATGTGGAGTGAAACGCAGCGCTCCCACCCTTCCAGATCGCTCTCCGAATCTTCGCGTTTGAACAGGTAGGTAACGTCGTCGCCCGCATCGAGTAGGAAGTCGGCAAACTTGTCTTGCCGCAAACAGGCGTGCTCGGCGCGCAAGGCGAGCAGACCTCGAACGAAGCTGAAGAAGCCGTTCGTGCCTTTTTCGTGAGCATCGACGCCGTAATTGTCGTGATACTTGCCGCTGCCGCCGGTCGGAATGCGGTTGGGCGCGCGCGTCGCGATCATCTCGAAGTTGTGCCAGGTCGCGACGCTGTCGATCTTGTAGGGATTGTTGTTGCCGTTGATGGTCTGAGCAAACTCGTCTCCGCCGCGTAACATGGGCACGCCGCGTGCGAACAACAGCAAGGTCATGAAATTGCGCATGCACTGGCGGCGCAGCTTCTGATCGCCGTCCCAATCGCTCGAGTCGTTGTGATCGCTGCCGCCGTCGCACGGCCCGAAGGGCCACGACTGGTCGTTGTTCTTTTGCGTGTAACTCACCAAATCCATCAGCGTGAAGCCGTCGTGCGCCGTAACGAAGTTTACTGACTTGTGCGGGCCACCTTGGTCAGCGAAGTCGCGGTAGTCGCCGTTCATTACCTCCAAAAAGCGCTGCAGCTGCCCTTCGTCCCCACGCACGAAGCGGCGCACGGCGTCGCGATACACACCGTTCCACTCCGCCCAACCCTGCGGGAACTCTCCCACGCGATAGCCATCCATCGCCGTGTCCCACGCTTCCGCGATGGCGACGAAACCTTCGCGCTCCGCAAGCTCTTCGATGGCCGAGAGCAGCTCTCCGCCCGCTCGAAAGCGAAAGTCATCGCCGCCCACGCGACCGAGCACGGTAGCTAGGTCGAAGCGAAACCCGTCGATGCCCATCTCGCACGCCCAGTACTCGAGCGAGTCCAACACGAGGCGCGCTACCACCGGGCGTTGCGCATTGAGATTGTTGCCGCAGCCGGTGCTTTCCCAATAGTAGCGTCGCCCCTCACCGGTGAGGGCATAGTATTCCGCGTTGTCTAAACCCCGCAGAAACAGGAGTTCGGCACTTTGGTAGTCACCCTCCCAAAGCCCACCTTCGCCGCTGTGATTGAATACGACGTCTAGCAGCACGGCGATGCCGGCCTCGTGAAACGCGCTCACCATTTCCTTGAATTCGCGCGTCGGCCCGCCGGGGCTTTGGTCCCAAGCGTAGCGCCGGTCGGGAGCGAAATAACCATAGGTCATGTAGCCCCAATACGTACCGTGCGGCGGCTCACCGGGTGTGCGATCCACCTCGGGCTCGTCGTCAGGACACAACGCGTTGGAGCTCTCGTGCACTGGCAGGAATTCGATGGCGTTCACCCCGAGCGCCTTCAGGTACTTCGCCAAATACGCGGCGCCTCGATACGTGCCTCGATAGGCGAGCGGCACATTTTCGACCCCTTCGAATTCGGGCATTCCCTGCAGAATTTCCTGCAATCGCTGGGATGAGGGATGTCGGCTCAAGCCGCGGGGGTGCGCCTCGTAAATCACCAGATCTTTCTGCGCGATGTGTGGTTTCGCAGAAACGCGGGTCTGGTCGTGAATCAGAACGGACTTCGGCGCGAACGGTCCGGTGTCGAAGGCGCGCCGCACCACACCTTCGTGGCCGAAGCCTGTGTAGAGGCCCGGACCGGAGCCATACATCTCGGCGTGATGACCGTGCTGCTTCATTTCGCGCGTCTCGCGGTCATGCGACAGCTCGCGCGCATACGGATCGAACAATAGTTTGTTGGGATTGAAGCGATTGCCGTCGCGATCGACGTCGGCGACAAAGCCCTGAATGCAGTTGCCCCGGCGCCATTCGCGCGAAAACGGCCAATTTCTGCCCCAAGCGCGAAAGCCATAAAGTGTGCCCGGCGCCACACCATGAAGTCGTGCGCGGAACACGTCATCGGCGCCTCGCGTCATCCAGTACTCGTAGCGTGCGTGAGTGCCCGTCGCGGTTTCGTAGATCTCGAGCAGCATGCGTTCGGCGTTGCGTGAGTACACGGCGAAGCTTGCGGTACCGTCGCTGCTTATTGAAGCGCCGAGCGGCGAACGCAACTCCGACCAGGGGGTAAGCTCGCAGGGTGAAAAATCTCCGGCGAGTGGGTGGCGACTGCCAAGCCGCGCCTGCGCGTGGGCCGTCGCTAGGTCCTCGTGCATGTGCGCTAGCCTACGCGTTTCGCCGTTAAATGCCGCCAATTCAGCGATAAACTGGGCCTCGTCACCCAGGCGGGTGCATTCGTGACGGCTCCCGCCAGGCTCTTCGCACTGCTCGGGTGCCCAGCTCGCACCACATCACCCTCGATGCTGACTGTGTTTGCCGTGAGGACCTTCTCTCACTTCTTTCGAAGAAGCGTCCGCCACTCATGGGAGTTGATGTTGCGAGCCCCTCACGAGTCGCATACCTTTTGGCGCAGTCGCGAGGTTCATGCGCGCAGGCGCATCGAAGTTGGCGCCTTTGAAATTTGGCTGGCCCGGCTGAGCGGGATTTCGCGGAGGATACGCTCGTGTTCACGGACGAAGAAAAGAAGGCCATTTTGGGCAGCTGGCGCCTGGTGGTGCCGATCGCAGACACCGCGGCGGATCTATTTTATCGGCGGCTCTTCGAGCTGAGGCCGGAATACCGGCGGCTGTTCCCTGACGACATGTCCGGGCAGAAGCGCAAGCTCGTGAAGATGCTCGCCTTCGTCGTGAAGTCGCTCGATTGGATGGACGAGCAATGGAAGGACAGCGTCGCGCCCAACGAAGATTTGATGCTCGTGGTGTTGGCGTTGGGCCGACGGCACTCGGCGCTGTACAACATTCCCGATGAATCCTACGGGGTGGTGGGTGAAGCGCTGGTTTGGACCTTGGATTACGGTCTGGGCGACGCCTTCACGCCACAGGTAAAGGCCGCGTGGATTCGCCTGTACACCTACGTGGCAACGGCGATGCGCATGGGTGGCACTGCGGTCGAACCCCAAACGGATCTGGTAAGCGCCGAAGAGGCGCAGCGACACGGCAGTGTCGCGCTGATGTCGCAGCAGCAAGAAGTGGGCATCGATGAAGCTCGCCTCGGAATGTCGGAGGAGCTGTCGTGAAGGTCGGCGTGATGCGCGGTCATCTGCGCGAGTTCGATTTGGGGCAGGTCTTGCAAGTCGCTGGCATCGGCCGGCAGTACATGGAAGTCGAGATTCGCGATGAAAGCGCCGTGGTCGGCACCATCTTCGTGAAGAGCGGCAAAATCGTGCGCGTCGACACACCCGATGCGCAAGGTCGCGAAGCATTGTTCCGGCTGTTCCGTCGGAGCGACGGGCAGTTTCACGTTTTCCGAATGGATACGCCCGAAGCCTTGCCCGAGCCGCTGGGCGGAGTGAGCGGCTTGTTGATGGAGGCGTGGGATCACCTGAAGCAAGTTGAGCCGGCTTCGCCGCGCGTGTCGAGCAGGCCGCCGTACGCTGAGGGCGAACTGCCAACACACGTCGGTCTCGCGCCACCGGCACGCGGCAGCGCTCCCGAGCCGTCACTCGACGAAAGTGGCTTTGCCCCGCACGTGGAGATTGCGCCGCCCGGCGCGTTCGCCGAGGATGCGTCCGCCAACTCGCCGACTCAGTCCATGGAACCGAACATTCCTGCGCCGCCGAGCGTCCCCGCAGAGGCAGCCGCCCTCGGTGACGTGTCCACATCGATCGACGTCGAAGCGCCGGCCGCGCCACCGGAGATATCGATCGAGCCCGAACCAGCGCCGGCACCCCAGCCTTCCGCCGTGCGCGCGGTCTCGTCCCCGCCGCCTCGCGGCACGACGCCGCCGCCTGCAACCCGCAGTGTCCGCCCGCCCACGAGCGAAGCTGCACCGGCGCGCCAAGCGCGAGTCGCAGCACAGGGAAAGGTCGTCGCCGTGGCCAGCCCGAAGGGCGGTTGCGGCAAGACCACGGTGGCACTGAACCTGGCGCTCAGCCTCGCGCGCCAAGGCCGCTCGGTGACGCTGGTGGACGCGGACATCAACGGCGACGTGCTCTCCAGCATCAACGCGCGTCAGCGCTGCGAGATCGGCGCTTACGACGTGCTGCTCGGTGTTGCCAGCGCCGATGAAGCGCTGCTCGACACCATTTTGCCGCACTTCAAAATCATGCCGGCTGTTGGTGGTCAGCTGCCGCGCGCCGAAGCGCTGGCTGGCGATCACAGCGCGGGCTGGCGTGAGTTGTTGGTCGAGCTCAGCCGGCGCTCGGAGATCGTTCTGGTGGACACGCCAGCGGGCATGTTTGGCGTCACACACCAAATTCTCCAAGCGAGCACGCACGTCATGGGCGTGCTGCAAGCGGAGGTGGTGGCCAACCGATCGTTCTCGCGCTTCGTGGAGTCGCTGCGTGCCATGTCGGACGATCGGCGTCCGGAGGTTTTGGGCATTGTGGTGAACATGCTGCAAACGCGGCATGCGGCTTCACTCGCCGTGTTTCAAAGCGCTTGCGCAGATTTGCCCGGGGATTGGTTGTTCGATAACTCGATCCCTCGGCATCGCGCCTTCCTCGACGCGGCGCATATCGGTTTGCCATTGCGGCATCTCGATGAGCAAGCACCGCCGGCCGTGGCTTGGTTGTTCGACAACCTCGCTGGCGAAGTCGCCGAGCGCTTGCGTCTCGGCGCCGTGGAGAAGAAGCCTCAGCCGCTCTTGATCTAGTTGCGCTCCGGTCAGCGCCGGAGCAGCGCCAACAACGTCACGACGACCAGGATCACGACCGCGAACAGCCAAGGTGACAAGTCTGCCGCCGTACGGGCGCGAGTGCGCTCCGACTTCTTGCTGCCGGGCTTTTCGGCGCGTTCGGCGCGCTCCGCGCGCGCTTCAGCACGGCGCTCCGCGCGTGTCTCGGTTTTCGGCTCGGGTTTTTGCTGCGCCCGCTGCTCGGCGGCTACAGCCTGGG
>JBMOMJ010000056.1:105771-122987 GCA_049324695.1 Myxococcota bacterium | reverse complement strand
TTTTGCTCGAGCTTGGCTTGGCGCTGCGCTTCGACGCGCGCGCGTTCCTCGGCGAGCTTTCGTTGTTGTTCCGCGCGGCGTTCGTCACGCTCGGCTTTGGCGCGTTTCTTTCGTTCGGCCTTGCTGCGTTGAGCCTGCGCACGCCCCTTACGCTCGAGCTCGCGGCGCGCCTTCTTGCTGAGTGCCGCCGGTGACCGCGCGGCAGAGGGTACGGGCGCAGGCGCTGCTGGCTTCACCACCGGAGCCGGCTTGCTCGTCGGAACCGGAGCGGCCGGCTTGCTCGTCGCAACCGGAGCGGGCTGCGCCGAGGCAGGCGCTGCTGGCTTCGCCGTCACCACTGGAGCCGGCTTGCTTGTCGCAATCGGAGCGGCCTGCGCCGGGGCAGGAGCTGCTGGCTTCGCGGGCGGCGCGGGAGCGTCTGTATCCCAACCCTCATCCACTGCGAAAATCGAGGCGAACTCTTCCTCGGGGGTCTTGCGGGAAGTTGGTATCGACGGACGATCCGAGTCGATCTCATCCCAGCCCGAGTCCAAGTCAGGCGACGCTTCGCTTTCGGATTCCTTCATGCTCATCGGCGGTGAGTCCGGCCGGAGACTAGTCGACGTCCCCCCATCACGCCACGCGTGAACGCGCGATCGCCACACCCGGTTCCGGCGAACAACCCAGGCTGGACGCCCGCCGCCCGAAAATGTCCGCAAAAGCATTGTTTTGTGCGCACACTCGCCCGCAAACTACCGGCTTCTGAGGAGGTTTTTATGCACCGCGTAACTTTCGCGTTGGCGCTCGTCTTCGCTCTCGGCGCCTGCAACACCAATCCATCCAAGGGAAAGCCTCAAGCCGAGCTTTCAGCGGCGAGCGCCGCGCCCGTTCAGGCGAATCAGGGCGGAACGACCTACTCGTTCAGTAACGACGGGTCCACTCTCGGGTTTGTCGGAGCCAAAGTGACTGCCAAACACGAAGGCACGTTCAAGGGCTTTCGGGGCACCGTGCGTGTCATCGACAACGACCCCACCAAGAGCAGCGTCAATGTGGACATCGACACGCAGTCGCTCGAGATCGAACCTGCCAAGCTCAGTGGCCACCTGAAGTCGCCCGACTTTTTCGACGTGGCCAAGTTCCCGAAAGCAAGCTTTGTATCGACCGCAATTCGACCCGGCGGTGACCACGGCGCAACTCACCTCATCACGGGTAACCTCACTCTGCACGGCGTGACCAAAGGCGTGACGTTCCCAGCCAAGATCACGATTAGCCCCGAGAACGTCGATGTGGAGTCCGAGTTCGCGATCAATCGCAAAGACTTCGGCATCGTGTACCCGGGCATGCCGGACGATCTCATCAAAGACGACGTGCTCATCAAGCTCAAGATCCGCGCGAAGAAGGGCTGACGCGCGGATCTCGAGCGTGCCGCGACACCAAACTAGCCCTGCATCTCCGCTGCGACGTTGACCAAGTTCATGTTGAAGAAGATGTCGGGCTCGGTGACGTACCACCAACCGATGCTCCAATCTTGCGCGGGAATGAAGCCGCCCTCCCAAAGGTCGCTCTCGGCCCAGTGCCAAAGCCCTCCGCTGGGCACTCCGGACGAGAGCGCCTTGGGTGACTCCCACAACATTGCCTTCGCCGGCGCGCCCGGCGCCAAGAACGGAACATCGTGATAGTTGGGGCCATCGATGAGAAAGCCCGGCGGAACGTGCGGATACTTAGGGCCCCATTCCATGTGATAGAGCGCCTCCGGGCCCTTACCGATGCGCGTCACCATCGAGAAACCGTTCGGGTTTCTGCCGAGAATCCAGTGCCATTGGTTGCGCGCGGCTTGCGCGGCCCAAGCGAATTCACGCGGTTCGAGCGCCGCAGCGGTGATGAGTAGCTCTGCCTTTTCGAGCAGGTTCGAGTTGCTGCCCCAGTAGTAGTCGCTGGGTTTCGTCGCGCACAGGTAGCCGTCGGTTTCGGCTTGACCCTTGATGCTCATCGCCGCAGTGAGCAGGCGCTTCTTGGCTTCGTCCTTCAGATCCTGCGGCGCTCGCGCATCGAATGCCAACGTCATCATCGCCCAGCGCGTCAGGTTGGTCCACGCGCCGTACGGATACTGATACGGGCCGGTGTTGGGATCGTTCATCAATGCTCGCATGCTCTCGAGCGCGTCGGGCAGCTGAAAGGTCGTCCACATTTCGGCAGCGGCGACGAAGCGCGCACCGACGTCGGTTTTGACCGCAGTGCCATCGTCCCACAGCTGATACGGCTGCCTTATTGCGGCTCGCCCAACCGGCGGCACCATCACGCGCTTGGGGTGCTTTTTGAGCCATTCCCAGGCGCGCTTCGCCGAAGCTTCAGCACGCGTCGCGAAGGCAGGATCGAATTTGCGATACACGCGCGCTGTGATTGCAGAGAGCGCACAGCCTTTGCCAGTGGAGGCGGAGCCAACTCGATCCACCCAGCGTACGGTGTGATCTTGATCGGGCGGTACGCTGCCGGGTTCGCCGATGTCTTCGTTGGCTTCGCGCACACGAAAGCCTCCATCTTCGGCCTGCATGCTGAGTACCCAGCGAATGCCCCACTTGGCTTCGTCGAGCAGATCCGGAACGCCGTTGCCCGATTCGGGGATGTTGGTGTCCTTGTCGGCGAAAAGCTCAGGGTGGCGTTCGTAAGCGCGCAAAAGGCCATGCGCGGTGGGCGCGGTCGACGGAACGTACATGTCGTAGTTGCCCGCGTCGTGCCAGCCGGCGTCGAGCTGAATGCGTCGCTTCTTTTCCGGGAAATCCTCGAACAAGAAGCCCACCTGATCGTGCGCGTGCGAGACACCAGCACGCGTGAATGCGTCTTCTTCCCACACGGCGTACGGCTTCTCGAGCTTGGTGCGTGTGCGCTGAAAGTAGAACATCTTTTGCGCGGCCATCAGCGCGCGCCGATAGATACCGTTGCCTATTTCGAATGGATCGGACTTGGCGTCGCCGTTCGCGAGCGTGTAGCGACCCGGCTGCTGAAACTCGCTGAAATCGACACGGAAGACCGGATCCTTCGAGGCTGCGTCGATGCCGAGCGAGCTTATCTTCGCGGCAGGCACGCGATGCACGACTTTTCCGTTGGCGTCGAGCAGAGTCACTTCGCGCGGCTCTTGATTCAAAATCGCGATCTTCTGCCATCGCGTGGGATAGCCCACGGTGTCGACCTTGATGGCGGGCACATTTTTCCCCGGCATGGCCGGCGCCGCCAAACGATTGCGCGGATCGTCTAGCTTTGGCTTGGCGGGCGCGGACGCGGGCGCACTGACAGCCGCTGCGGTGGCGGGCGCCGCTTCAGAACGTGGCGCACAACCAGCCATCAAAACCGAGCCCGACGCGAAGACAAACCTCCAGCGTCCCAAGCTATTCCGCGCTTGCATTTGCGTGACTCCTTCTTGGTGAAAGCACACCGCGACTCAACGCGTGCGGTGGCACGAACGAGGCGAACTCGTCTTCCCCAGATGGCAGCAGTGCCTCGATCCGATCACGAAATCGACACGCCGAGCAGCGGGCGCTCAACTAGCGATCGCGCTGGCTCGTTGGATGGCGCGCTCGACGTCGCTATCGAGCACGGGTTTCACGAGGTGGTCGTTGAACCCGGCGACGGCGGTACGTTGACGATCCTCGACTTGTCCGTATCCGGTGAGCGCGATCAGGTACACGCTCGAGCCCGAGGCGCGCACGCGGCGCGCGAGCTCCAGCCCATCGAAGCCGGGCAGGCCCAAGTCCACGAACGCAATGTCCGGCGAGAAGCTCAAGAGCTCATTCAAGCCGCCGGGTCCGTCATCGGCGCACGCAACTTCGTGACCGGCTTGCTTCAGCAACTCTACGAACAATTCGCGAATATCTTCGTTGTCGTCGATGACCAGCACACGCTTTTTCACGGCGCTCGCCCTCGCGACACTCGCTCGCGGCGCGGAAGCGATGTCGTCGCCATGCCGCGGCAAGCGCACCACGAACGTGCTGCCCTTGTCGGGACCGTCGCTCTGCGCTTCAACGCTACCACCGTGTAACTGCACGATGCTGCGCACCAAAGCGAGCCCCAAACCGATGCCACCCTGGGAGCGGTCGAGCGATGTGTCGAGCTGCGTAAACGGCTCGAACACACGCTCTATCATGTGCGCGGGCAAACCCATGCCAGTGTCACTCACCACGACTGTCGCGTTCTCAGCATCTTTGTAAACATCGACGTGAATCGAACCGCCACGCGGCGTGTACTTGATGGCGTTGGTCAGTAAATTCGCGAATACCTGCTCCAAACGCTGACGATCGCCGCCGACGAAGATGGACGGCTCAGCGCTATGGAAATCGTAGGCCAAACGTTGCTCTCGCGCGCGGCCTTCCAGCGCCTCGTGAGCGCTGCGCACGACCTCGACCAAATCAACCTTGCCGAGCTTGAGCTCCACCTTGCCGTGGGTAACACGCGCCACGTCCAACAAATCGTCCACCAAGCGGCTCAGGTGCCGCGCCTGGCGCTCGATGATCATGTGTTCCTTGGCGCCATCGACGCCGTTCGCTTGTGCGCTCTTCTTGCCCAGCACCGAAATCGCGAAAGCGATCGCACCTAGCGGGTTTCTGAGCTCGTGGCCCAACATCGCCAAGAATGAATCGCGCGATTCGATGGCGCGCCGCGCCTCGTACTGGCGCTCGCGGCTGCGCAGCGCCGCGCGCACCGACGCCAGCATGGAGCGCACTCGCACCGGGCGGTCCAGAAACGTAACGTTGCCGAGACCCAGCAGCCCTTTGGCTCGCTGCGAGTCGGCATTTCGCAAGGTACCGAACACCACCAGAGGAAAATCCGACCAAGGTGGCTGTTGCTGAAGAACGCTGCGCAAGCGCTCGATCGCCGCGGGCGTGAGCATCTCCTCCGCCACAAGCGCAGCGACGGCACCGCCCTCGATGCGCGCGCAGAGCTCGCCGACGTCGTGGCACAGAACGCCGAGCAAGCGCTCACGCGCCAACAAGTCGGCAGTCAGCTGAGCCTCGCGAGCGCCCCTCACGAGCACCAGCACAGGTCCTTCAGGTACTCTCGGAAGCTGCTCAGCGAATGCCACTCTGCGCCTTCTCGCTTTCCGACTGCGGACCCAAGATGTGCGGCAACCCGAGCAGCACACCATGGAGATTCTTGAGCGGTTCGCCCACCACGATGCCGCGAGAATTCAGCTCCACGCTGCGGATGGCATCTTCATGGCGACCGGAGCGCTTCTTCACGGCGGAAACAGCCTTTCGAACGCGGCCCTCCACCTCGAAATAGCGAAGCAACAGCACCGTGTCCGCCAAGTAGCTCACGTCGACCGGCGCCGTCATGTGAGAACCAATCAGCCCAGCCTGCGCCATCGTCATGAGAGAAGCCACGCCACGCTCGCTCAAGTAGGACAAGAGCTCGTGCATCTGCAGACTCAGAAAGCGCGCTTCTGGCATGGCGCTGAAGTACCCGGTGATGCTGTCGATCAAGATCACGCGCGACTGTTCACGCTCCACCGCGCAACGAACCAGGTGTGTAAACTCGTCCGGAGCAAGCTCTGCAGGATCGACTTGATGTACGTGCAGCTTGCCGTGCGAGATTTGTTCATCGACGGGCATGCCCAACTGACGTGCTCTGCGCACCCAGGTAGCAATGCGCTCCTCGAACAGGAACACGCTGGCGCATTCGTCACGCGCACATGCGGCGACGGCGAACTGCGAGGCAATTGCGCTCTTGCCGACCCCGGCTGGACCCATAATCAGCGTGCAAGTGGCCCGATCGATGCCGCCCCCCAACAGCGCGTCGAGCCCGGAAACCCCGCTAGAAATTGGCTCGGCCATCAGATCGGTCCGATGTTCTGCCGCAATCAAGCGCGGAAATACCACCAGCCCTCCGGTATGAACCGCGAAGTCGTGATAGCCGCTGCGATAACGTGAACCGCGCAGCTTGCTCACGCGCAAACGCCGTCGATCCGCGCCGTATTGGAGCGGTATCTGCTCGAGCACGATCACTCCGTGAGTCAGGCTCTCGACCTGCAAGTCGGAGCTTGCATCGTCCGAGCGGTCGTCCAGCAGCAACGTCGTGCAATCGCGGCCGGCGAAGTACTGCTTCAAAGCCAGCAGCTGACGTCGGTAACGCACCGCTGTTTGTGCGAGCAAGCGAATCTCGGATAATGAGTCGAAGACGACGCGCTTCGGCTTCATCAGCTCGACTTGGTCGAGCAGAACGCGCACGGTTTCGCGCAGATCGACGTCTTCTGCCGCGTAAATGGTATTTTCGTCCGAGAGGCGCAGCGTTTGCTCGGCGCTAGAAAGCTCGAACAGCTTCACGCCCTCGAGCTCCCAGCCGTGCGAATGCGCGACTTGGTGAATCTCCTCTTCGGTTTCGGACAACGTCACATAGAGCACCGGTTCGCCGCGCCGCGCGCCCTCCATCAGGAACTGCAGAGCGAGCGTGGTTTTCCCAACGCCCGGCGTTCCCTTAACGAGGTACAGGCGCCGCGCGGGTAGCCCCCCACCAAGCACGTCATCGAGACCGGGGATCCCAGTTCCAGCGCGTTCTTCGGTTCGGTTCATCGATTGTATCGAAGCCATCGAAGCCGAAGCCCTTATGCGACGGACATGCCAGCTAATGGCGCAGCCGCGAAGCCGTACAGAACGGCCACGGTCGGTTTTGAGCGCGCGCGCAAATGCGCCACACGCGTGGCAACGCGGCGATTTGGCGGCGTTTTAGGCCAACTTTCCGGCTACACTGAGGCGGCCCGAGCGCTTCCGAACCGAAACGCCCCGTCGTGGAGCTCTCGGCACATGACGCTTGAAGCTTGGTGAATAGCGCCGGTTTGTTGGCCCGCACCCCGCTCCCAGAGCGAGACTGCGCGGACCCAACAGCTCCATTCTCATGTTGCAGACCCAACCTTCGCGAAGCGTTTTCAGGCTGCCACCACCGCCGCTCTGGTTCGTCACGAACGGCGAGCTCACCGTTGGACCCGTTGTAACGAGCCTTCTGATTCGAGGCGTGGAGCACGGGCGCGTGCCGGAATACTGCCACGTGCGTGCGCACGAAGGCGACTGGCGCGCCTTGCTCGGTGTTCGAGAAATTGCCGCGCTGTACGGTAAAGTTTCGCACGGACCTAGCCCAGAGCAGCTGGCTGAGTGGGGCCGCTCCGTCGAGCGTGTTCGCGATGAAGACGAGCTCTGCCACACCGTGACTTGGCTTTCGTTGATCGCAACGGGCGCGGAGAGCGCGATGTTCCATTACCGCGGTCGCTACGGGCGCACGCTGTTCACGCGTTCGATCATCGGGCCTGTGACCAATGCTCGCCTCGGCTATCCGCTCTCGGAGCACGATCCCGTGCTGCGGTGCGCTCGTCATGGCATTCCGGTGCAGGGTCCTCCCTACGGACCCGTGGAAGACGAGCTTGCGAAGCGCTTCGCCACGAGCCAAGGCGGAGTCGGCGCAGCAGCGATGATTCCCATCCTGGTCGAGGGGCAGCTCGCGGCCATGTTGGAGCTGTCACGCCCGGGTCACGCGTTTCGCCGCACCGATCTGCAGCGCGCCGAGCGCATCGTGCAGCGCGGCCTCGGCGTGCGCGTCAACTAGCCCGAAGTCTGCGCCGCATCGCGCGCGAGCTGCTCGAACAAGCCGTGTGTCTCCAAATGCGCGGCGCACACTGGCCACGCCACGAGCGTGTTCGCGAAGGCGCAGCGCGCAACGGGCTCCACTTGCTCACCAAAAACCTCCACGCGCCCGTCCGCATCAACTAGCCATCCAGATGGGTTTTGCGAGCCCACGACGAGCGAGGCCACCCACTTTCCGTCACTCGGCCGATGCGCACGCGCGAACGAGTTCTGCGAGAACCAAGTAAGCGCCTGCGCTTCGACGCGCGGCAGCGCAGCGAGTTGCTCGCCAGTGCGATAGCGAAACGCTAATGCGTCGCCGTGCGCTCTGCCGACCACCACGACCTCTGCATCGGCGGAGAAGGCGAGCGTCGTCGCATTGCTCACCGCTGAGACCTCGGCGACGGCCCAGGTTTGCGACGTCTGCGTGTCCCAAACTACCAGCCCCGCATCACTCAGCGTCGCGAGCCTCGCTTCGTTCGCGGAGAACGTAGTCAGCGCCGATCGCGTGCCGCTGCCGCGAACGCGCGCAACAAGGCCCGTCCGCGTCGAAGCCAACATGAGAGAGTCTTCGTCGTGAAGCAGCAGCCACTCCCCGGAAGGAGACAACGTGAGCGGTCGCCATGGAAAGGCGCGCATCAAGCGGTCGTCTGCCCCGTAGGTGGCACAAGCACCACCAGGTGAGTCCGTGAGAGTGACGCTAATGCCTGAGCTGCCGCGCTCGAAGAAGCGTTCGAATGGCCGCAGCAGCAGCTCCCGCCGGCTGCCATCACGCACGTCGAGCAGCTCTGCTTTGCTCGAACCTTGAAGCATCACGTTATCGTTGTCGTAGAAACGCAGGCGCCGATTCATGGCCTGTGGGAAACTTTGCGCCGATCCCTGCGACAGATCGAAAACCCGCAGCTCATGGCCGGCCAGATACAGCGCGACGCGTTTGCCGTTGGGAGCAACCGCTACGGAGTGCAGCTCAGGTGCAGCCTCGAGCTCCAGCATGGCGCCGTTCACGTCGCTGACGGCAAGTTGCCTCGCCCCGTTGGAATCGCGCGTACGAATCGCCGCGGCCGATTTGCCGTCAGGCGAAACGCTCACGGAAAGCACCGTACTGTTCGGTAGGAGATCGACTTCGGAATGGAAGTCGCGCGGCTTTGGTCTCTGCTGCCACGACCAGGACGTTTCTAAGTAACCGTATTGGAGAAGCAGGCTCTCCGACGTCGGTTCTGGAAAGAATCCCGGCATCGCGCCGCGTGGCAGGCCGATGTCGGGGCGAGCCAAGGCATACTCAGCCACCCGCGCGGCAGGCTGCACGCGCCAGACTTGCACGATATCGCGCTGCACCGCTGCTAGGTGCGTCGCTGACACCGCGCGAGCCTGGTACCCCGGGATCGAAAACAAGCGTTTCAGCGTGGGCCACGCAAAGACCTCTATGCCATGCGATGACTCCAGGCTGAACCAACTGCCGTCCGGCGCTACGTCGATTGCAACCGGTCGCGCGCGCGGAATGTTCAGCGCTTCGAAGGTGCCCGTCAGGGGATCCACCAAACCGAGCCGAGCACTGCTCGTCGCTTCCGGACGCGTGACGAGCAGCCGCTTTTCGCCTGGAATTCGCACCAATAGGTCGCCAAGCGCCGAATCACCGCGCGGAAACGAGGTTAGCCGTTCGCCATCGCGATCGAATAGGCCTTCACACGTCGCGAAGCGCGTACCCTCGTCGAGCACGACGCGTGCACAGGACCTCGCAGGACCCGGCACTCGCCGACGTGGCTCCCAGCTCGTTGCATCGATTACGGTCGCAAGCGATCCCGTTCGCTCGTTCGGGCGCAAAGCAGGATCGTGCACGCGGTCAGACCACAACCACAGCTCGCCACCGTCGTTTGACCAGGTGGCATCCCGAATGGAGCTGAGTGCGCTCGGCATGAGCCACGCAACGGGCGTGCTACCGGTCTCTCGTTGCAACGCTAGAAATGCTCGATCGAAGTAGGGTTGCGCCGCGCGTTTTCCAACCGCGAGCTCCAGTAAGCCCAGCTCAGCCAAGAGCTCTCCTCGACTGCCGAAGCGCGCCAGTGCCTCCTTGGCACTGCCCAAAGCGCTCTGGTCGTGAGCCTGACGCGCCGTTCGAATCGTGCGCAGAGCCGCGCTGAATGCGGCTGCATTGCTTTCTGCTTGGGCATCGTGCTCCTTGAATTGTCGAAGCCAAACCTGAAGGCGTGCCGCAGCGGCCGACGCATCGTTCAACTGGGCAAGTAGTTGCTCGGCGCCACGTGCGTCCTCGAGAGCGATCTGCAAATCGACGAGTGCATTGACCAAGTGCGCGCGCTCGGCGCCGCAGGTCGGCATGGCACGAGACAGCACGTTGCGCGCGGCCAGCCAGGAGCCTTCCGCTCGGAGTGCGGCGGCGCCACGAATGCTCGACTCACATGCAGACGCTAACGGTTGCTGGCGCGCACTCGCAGTTGTTGTACGCGCCGGATGCCCGGCACACCCAAGCAAGGCGACGCTGACAACGATTGGGCTGCACCACGCAACGAGGCCGGCCCGGCACCATTCGATCTTCACGCAGCACCCTAATGCCGCGTCGCGAAGCGACATTCCACAGCGTTTTTCGAGGCCGCTCTTGACAACTTAGGACTCCTAAGTAGACTCGGCCCGTGGCGTCGAAAAAGCTGCCATTTTTTGCCGAAAACTCCGTGCCAGTGGCGCAGCGGGTGGCTATGGGCCTCCAAAAGATTGGGCTGGCTCTCAAACATCAGACCTGGCAGCAAGCAGCGCTCGATGGCTTGTCCCCAACGCAGGGGCAGATCGTCGCCTTGTTATCGATGCAAACGTTGACTCCTTCCGAAGTCGCCGCGCGCATTGGTGTCAGCCTGCCAACCATCAGCGACGCAGTGCGCGTGCTCGTCGAGAAGGGTCTACTTCACAAGGAGCCCGATCCGCGACATCCGCGCGCGAGTTTGCTCTCGCTCACGAGTGGCGGAAGGAAGATCGCGGCACGCGTCAGCGACTGGCCTGACTTCTTGGTCAGCGCAGTGAATGCCATGTCGAGCGAGGAGCAAACGGTGTTCCTCAGCGGTCTTTCGAAGATGATCCGCGCGTTGCAGGAAGCCGGGCAAATCCCGGTGAATCGCATGTGCATCACCTGCAAGTTCTTCCGTCCTCATGTTCATTCCGGCAAAGCGCCTCATCATTGCGATCTGGTCGATGCGGAGCTCGCCACAGAGCATCTGCGTTTGGATTGCGCCGAGCACGAAGCCGCGGCGCCAGATGTTGAACGCGCGAACTTCGAGCGCTTCGCCAGCATTTCCTAGTTCGAACCCATCAATCTGAGCTGACTCGAGAGGTCGATGAACTCTTCCGCGCGCAGGTGCGCGGGAACGAAGGCGGGCGTGTGTCCGCAGAAAGGCAACAACATGAGCGAGATCCATGGATACACCTACGGAACGGCCGCGGTAGCGCGATCACCAATCCGTGCGGAGGAATTCGAAGCACTCAAGCAAACTCTATTGTTCGGCGCCGACGACGTGCAGGCCCTGCGAGCGTCGCACGACATCCTCGCCGATCAGGTCGAGGCCATTCTCGATGTTTGGTACGGCTTCGTTGGCTCGCAGCCACACCTGTTGAAGTCATTCACACGAACCGATGGCGCGCCGATCGCCGAGTACCTCGCCGCCGTTCGCAAACGTTTCGGGCGCTGGATTCTGGATACTGCGCGCGCCGATTACGATCAGCGCTGGCTGGACTACCAACATGAAGTCGGCCTACGTCATCACCGCAGCAAGAAGAACCTGACCGATGGCGTCGCCTCCACCGCGATCGTGCCGTTTCGTGATCTTTTCGCGCTGGTGGTGCCGATCACTTTCACGTTGAAGCCGTTCCTCGAAAAGCGCGGTCATTCGCCCGCAGAAGTCGAGCGCATGCACGCGGCGTGGTTGAAGAGCTGCCTCTTGCAAGTGACGTTGTGGAGCTACCCGTACGTGCGTGAGGGCGACTTCTAACGGCATGCTAACCGCGATCCCGGTTGGTGTCTGGCGCGCAGACTCAGAATTTGCCACTCACACCGACAGGTCCCAGCGCTAACGAACGCTGACCGGGATCCATCGCCACGGAACGCTCGCTGCTATCGAAGATGGGTTGTACGTGTGCGCGCGGCAATGCGCCCAAAATCAAGAGAATGCTGCCGCCGGTCACGGGCAATCCGACGCCACCGGTAATCAGGCCTGCAGCGCACATTCCACCTCGACCTTCCACCGGGCAGCCAATGGCCGTGAGCGCGATGCCGGTTGCCACGGCGATGCCGCCGAGCGAAGTAAACGTGATGCCGGTTGCCAATTGCCCTCGCGAAGTGGGAAACGCCGTCACTTGCAGAGGGCCTTTGTCCGCAGCGAGCGCAGGCACTCTCAACTTTTCGTCTTGGCGCGAGCGCATAACGACCGGTCGCGCGGGATCGACCCAGCGATCGCAGGGTGTCGTGCAGCTCGCCTCGTCATCGACGTAAACGTCGAAGCGCGCGTCGTGGCTGCCAGACATGAATCCAACCTTCACGCTGCCCGGCGGGCCCGGTGGCTCCGTGCGCCCAGGAATTGGCGAGAGAAAGACCTGAATGGGCGAGCTGCAATTTTGATTCGCAGCTTCGGGCGTCGCGAGACCACACGCATTCGGATCGCCTGCGGAGCCGAGCACACCCACCGATTCGCGACTGCTGCCTCCCATCTCACCGACGCCCGCATAGCGCGCTGAGCCGGATCCAGCGATGTCGGCCGCGTTGCGCAGTTGAAAAGCGCCGACACTCACTGCGCCGACGACGTGAGTTGCCTCCAAGCAACCCGGTGTTTGCGGCACTTGAGCCGCCGTAAAGCCGTGCAAACGGAACTGACCAGCGACGGTGGTTTCGATGAAGAGTTCACCCGAGCGCTTCAATTCGCCCGCTAGCGAGAGCGCGCCGAGCGGCAAACGCGTGTAGAGCTCGGCCTCGTTGCGAATGCGCAAGGTATCGCGAGATGGACTCGTGCGTTGCCAGCTATAGTTTCCACCGAGCTCACATTGTGGAAGCAGCCGCATCGTGCAGCCGGTAAACTGAACCGCCACAGCTTGATTGCGCTGCAGCAACGCTTCCAGATTTGATTTCTCGGCAGCCGACCACTCGGTGACCAGCGGACCCAAGTCCGAGGCGCCAACACGACACCTCGTGGCGAGCAGCGACTCGCGCGGCGTCTCGGGTTCCCTGGAAAGCGAGCAGCCCTGCACCGTCACCAACATCAACGCCAACGCGCAGCGCGCGCCCAACCGAGAGACGCCAAGCCTCGAATCCATGGGAATCGATGCTATCGAACCGCGATCGAATTGGAACTCCGGCCCTCGCGATTCGTGGGACGATGTCGTTGTCGCTGCGACTCACCGCGACTTCACGCGCTCGAAACCGCCGCGCGTCGATTGGCCTTTTGTCGCATCACGCGCTCTCGCACGCCGAGAAGCATGCGACGATCCATGGCGAAACCAATTGGTTCCATCAGTGCTGCGCCAAAGGCCAGCCGGGTCGCGAGGTCGTCGGAACTCGCGCAGCGATAGCGGCTGACGAAACGGCAGCGGCCAGCGCCCCGCGGGTCGACGAAGAAGCCCCAACTCGCCGCCACCCAGGGTTTCTCGCGCGAAACGCTGTCAGGATCCGGGCCAGCGTGCGCAACGAAACCATGTCCCGGCAGCAGGAATACGACTTTCAGTGGCGGCACGTTCGGGTGCAACGACAATGTCCCACCCTCTTTCACGGCCCAGCGGGGATGAATCGTTTCGGCGTTGCGAAGCTTGCACCCGACTAGGTTCTCCAAGAACTGATAACTGTAGAAGCCTGCGCGATCCGCGCCGAGTTGCGCGACCCAAGGCCACACGTCCTCGGCGGGAGCTTCGATTTCAATCGCGTGCGTCCACTGCCAGCGCGGCCGGGGGACGAGCTCGTCACCAACGCGAGGTGCGTTACCCTCTGCCTCCGTAAGACCCCAATGTGAACGCTCGTTTCGCAAGAACGGCGTGAGCAGGCTCGCCAGCATGATGGCGGCTCCGGCTCCGCCTGCGATCACGTCGCGCACACCGTCACGTGGCCGCCGGCCCTCGCTGACATCGCCGGCCGACGCGCGACCTTCATCGCAAGCGTCGATCCTGCCGAGGCGCTCTGAAATGCGCCCCAGCAGCACACGCCGGATCAGTCGTGAAGCGGGCCCGATCACCGCAAAATACGTGCGGAACTTGTGCCAGCTGGCTTCGTCCGTTGCGTCGACCCGCACCTCGACCGTGATGCGAGAGCCGGCATTGAATAGCGGCTCCACCAATATCGCCCACGCCACCTTGATCTCGCCCGGCGCGCAGTATTCAGCAAATTCCTGAGCGTTCGCGACGTGCACGAACGGAATATCGAACCTCCACACCTGTCCGATGGCGCCCACCGCGAAGCCGCGCGGAGCATCCTCAATCAGTAGCTGAAAGCCCGGCTTCTCCGGTGTCGATCGCAGCTCACTCACCGACAACGTCACGCGCTTCGCAGTTCTCAAACCGAACAGCGCGCGTGCGAGGGGACTCTCACTCAAGTCGAGTTCGCGAACCGCGGCCCAAGCCTCATCAGGAGCCGCCAACACATCCACCGCGTTCACTTCCACCAGGCGCGGCGTTGGAATCAGTGCATCGAGCAGCTTCATTCGAATACCTTTCGCTGCAAACCACTGAACCCAACGGGACCTGCAGCCTTTGTGCCGCGCGCTCCCACAGCGCTTTCGGCGGCTTTTCCGCGCGCAGCCCGCGCTGCGTATGGCGCGCCGAAACCACGCCAACGCAGCCGCTGCACATCCGCGCAAGCGGTGCGTCGCGCTTTGCTGAAAACGAGCGCTCCAGTAGCATGCGCCAATGGCCTCGACTTCGTTTGCCGCGCGACGCGTAAAAAACGTAGTGGTCTACGTTCACAACGCCAGCGCGCCGAGCGACGCCGATTGGGATCGAGTACTCGCCTTCTACGAAGACTCCGAGCCAAACCAACAACTGCGTACGCTCGTGTACACCGATGCTCTGCTCCGAACGCCGCCCAACGCGCCCGACTCAACGCGAAGCTCGGCGCACGTCGAGTGCGCATCGCTGTCCTCACGCCTTCCACACTCGCGCGCGCCGCGGGCACCGCCATCCACTGGTTTCGCCCTGAAGTCCGCATCTTCGGCCCCAACGATTTCCCAGCGCCGTCGCCCACCTCGACGTCTCCGATGAAATCGCGAAGGAACTCCGTCAGACATTGGGCGATCCGCCGATCCCGACCGATACGGCCCCGAAACCATGATCCACATGCTCGAAGCATCGCAATCACTCGCAACGCCGTGCAGGTCTCGTGTGCTCACGAGACAGCAACGTCAAGTCGAGATTCGCGCGGACTACGTCGGCGGTTGCGTTTGCACGCCGAGCGGCTCGTAGGCGCTGCAGGGTAGTAGTGGGGTGCCTCGCTCGTACCGTTCGAGCCACGTCAGCACTTCGTGATGGCGTAGCGGTAGCTTCTGAATCTCCGCACTACTGAACCAGCCAGCGCTCCGCGAATGGTGATCCGGAGAACGTTTGGGCTTCCCGAGCGTTGCGGGGTAGCCGACGAACGCAAAACGCATCTTCATGTGACCATGGTCGTAGTGCGCATGGTCGAAACCAAGCAGGCCAGTTAGGCCGATCGCCATTCCGGTCTCCTCGGCGGTCTCGCGCACTGCAGCCGCGAGGAGATTTTCACCGGGTTCGACCTTGCCTGCGGGCAGGAAGTAAGTGCCGTCACGCTCTTCGACCAGCAGGTACCTGCCGTCGTGCGGGACAATAACCAATACGACCAGTGTGGCTTTGATCATCCTAGATGATGGTTGAGGGCGCGGAGCAGACAATGCAACTTTCGCGACGCTTTGGTGCATATTATGCATCATTCCGTCCTACCCCAGCGACCTACTCCTTCATCTCGAGTCGTTCATCGCGCTCCTCGAACACGTGCGACGCGGGCGTCGGAGCGCTTTCGAGCGAACGGCGCGCGAGCTCGGCGTCGATCGAAGTGTTCTTCGCCGGCGCATCCAAGCGCGGCGACGCAGATCTCGGCGTAGTGCGCGGCGACGAATCGCCTCGTGAGTTTGCGAGCAAGCGCATCTCCAATGACCGACTCTTGTTCGTGGTGCCGCGTCAGCATCCGCTCGCGAAAGCGGACAAGCTGTCGCTGGCTCAGATGGCGGGCGTCCCCCTGATCCTTTACGGCGAAACCTCGCGCACACGCGCTCGCGTCATGAATCGCTTGAGCGCCTATGGTGCCTCGATCCGCGTCGAAGTCGAAGGCCGCTCAGCCGCACTCGCCTATGTTCGAGCCGGCGTCGGCGCGACATTCCTCTCGCTCCTGCCCCGCCACACCATCGACTTACACGGCCTCAGAGCCCGCGACGTTAGCTCGCTGTTCGAGCCGTCCGCCTTCTACGTCATCGCAACCAAACAACGTTGGTCTTCGCCAGTGATCGTCGATGTCGTCCAAGCGCTTTCCAAACATGCCGATGCGTGAGCGCTGAGGTTCCTCGCCCTCCACTGTGGAACTTCTACGCCGGCAGGAATGCCGCTCGGGCGCGGCTGGATTAGGGTGTCCACGTGCCGTCGATCGTCTGGAGCATCGCAGCGAGCGCTTCGTCGGGTCTGTGGATGGACGAGCGCATCAACGACGATCGCTTTCTCGTCGACGCCGCTGCCGGTCTCGCCCTCGTCGTGGACGCCTCGGGCCCTACATATGGGGGCTACCATGCGCCGTTCGCAATCGATCCTGGTGTCGCTAGCTTCATCGAGACCTTCACCGCAGGTCACGGGCCGACGCGAGAGCGTCTCGTGTCGGCAGTGCGTGCGGCTCACGCTGTGATGCGCGCGATGTACGAAGACTACGAAGCTCAACGTGCAGGCCGCGTCGGGCTAGAGGCTGCCCGAAAGGCGACCGACGCGGTACGCCCGCAAGCCTGGAAAGACTACGAAGCATTGGCCCACTTCATGGGATCGCTCACGGCGTGCGCCGTCGGTCCGGACGCGGTCGTCGTGGCACAAGTCGGCGAGTGCCGCGCCTACAGCCTGCGCGACCAGGTTCCCGCACTCCTGGTTCCGGACCACACACTACCGTCGGTGCTCGAAGCATCCGGCGCAAGTCGCGAAGAGGTGGAGCAGGCGCGTCGGGATCATTCGAGCGTGGTGGTCGCGCTCCTCGGTAGCGAGACTCTGCATATGAACGTCGTCGAAATAGCTGCGCCGACCACGATCGCCCTCGTGACCAACGGCGTTTGGCAATGCAACGCGGAGCTCGAAGAAGCATTTCGCATGCAAACACGAGACGACCTTTCGCGCCTTGTCCTTCGCTGCTCCAAAGCCGCACGCGATGACGCGACCGCGGTGGTTTTCACCGTAAGCTGAGCGAGATCTTCGCGCGCCGCAACGGAGGAGGGTTCGCTGCTGCGAGCGACCAGCGAGCACAACCCTGAAGCCCGCCGACTCTGCCGCCAAGCGGCGCGCCGCAACGGAGGAGGAGGGATTCGTGCCCGGAAGCGAGCGCCCTCGGGCGTGAGCGGGGAGCCCGACTCACGACTCCTCCGCAAGCGAACCCGCGGTTCGCGGCGGAGGAGGAGGGATTCG
>JBMOMJ010000056.1:0-105671 GCA_049324695.1 Myxococcota bacterium | reverse complement strand
CGGAGGAGGAGGGATTCGTGCCCGGAAGCGAGCGCCCTCGGGCGTGAGCGGGGAGCCCGACTCACGACTCCTCCGCAAGCGAACCCGCGGTTCGCGGCGGAGGAGGAGGGATTCGAACCCACGGTACCCTTGCGAGTACGCCGGTTTTCAAAACCGGTGCCTTAAACCACTCGGCCACTCCTCCGTGGAATGGTGGCGGGGTTTTGGCCTTGCTGGATGAGCTCGTCAAGTCGGCGCGCGTGGAGTGTGTGTAGGGGGACACGCGGGGCGTCCGACGGGAGACGCGCGCGTGGGTGAGTTGCGGGGTTTTCGCGGGAATTTGCACGCGTGGGGTGTGGAATGGGGGTTGCTGAAGGGAGGTCGAGCTCGCGTTGACAGAGTCGGCGAGCCGAAAGGACTTGGAGCATGTCTCGGTTGAATGATTCGGGTGCGCTGGCGATGGGTGCGGTTGCCGCGGCGATGTTTTCGGTGGGGATGTCGTTGGCGGTGGTGGCGTGCGGCTCTCAACCGAGCGAGGTGGCTAAGTCGAACAAGTCGGCGAGCGCCGGTGCAGAGGTGAAGCCGATTGCGTCGGTGGGAGCAGCGGTGGTTGCGCGTGGAGTTGAAGCCGTGCAGACGGCGGGTAGCGCCGCGCCGACGAGTTCTGCGTTGGCATCGGTGAAGACGGTGTTGTCTACGAACGCGGTGTCAGCGAAGTCGTCGAGCGCGCGCGGGAGCGGCGAGGTGGTGGTGAAGCGTTTCGTGGTTGCGTCGGGAGTGCGCGAGCGCGAGCCGGTTGCGAGTGAAGGAGCGCTGCTGGCCGATGGGAAGCCGATTTATGCGTTTGCGGAGTTGGCGAACGATGGCGCTGAGGAGGCGCACGTGCGGATCACTTTCGAGCGGAAGGGGTCGAGTGATCGCGTGGGCAATGTGACGCTGGCGGTGCCAGCACACAGTGGCCGCTATCGAACTTGGGGCAACACGCGCTTCGTGCGGGAGGCAGGCACGTGGGAAGCGGTGTTGTGGAGTGAGGACGGGACGGAGCTGTCGCGCGCGGCGTTCGAGGTGGTGGGATCGTAGAACGCCGGCGCGAGAGACGGAGGAGATAGCAAGGTGGGACGGAGAGGGCGCACCCGTGGGGCGCATCGTGTGGGGTTTCGGGCACGATGCGTCCCACGGGAGTGGTGGACTCGATCTTTCGATCTGTCCGACGCCTCTAGCTTGGTCTCACGAGTGGTTGGGACTGGAGGGGATGTCGTCGGATATACTCTCGGAGGAAGGCGTCCGCGGCTCCGGTCGCTCCAAAGCTACGTTGATGCCGGCGCGCTTCCAAACCGGCCAACTCTCAACTTGATGCGCTTGTTTTTCAGCGCTCTCCCAAAAGGACTTGCTCTCGTCCGTAGACATGTTTCGCACGAGCTTTTTCATGATTCCTCAGCGTTCCTCGTTAGGTTCATGAGTTCGTTCTCGGCGAGCTGCTCTCGATCGAGATAGGAGTTCGGAAGCATTGGGATCCGCAAAATTCCTGTCTCCGGCACCCATGCGCGCTTCTTTCCACGTTCCTTGCGCTTTACAATGTTACCCGAAGAAAGCGCCATGGAAAAGAGGTCAAAGAACCGTCTCGGCCCTATTCCAACAAACGGCTCAAACAGGACGCGATCTCCGGACGACTCACTTCTTCCGAGGCGGATGGAATCCTCAAACAGCTCCTTTGCTTGGCTCTTCGGGTATGGTTCGACGTAGACCACGCGCCGAATCCCTGCGGCAATGATGTGCTTCGCGCAATTATGGCAGGGAAACGTTGTCGAATAGAGTGTCGCGCGACGCGTGCTCGTGCCAGAGCGAGCGCATGAGAGGATCGCCTCCATTTCCGCGTGTGCCGCACGACCATATTCGGTGATGTCCATTACGCCTGCGGTTTCCAATGCCTTCTGTCCGAAGGATACCCAGGCGCTCAGATCCGTCTCCGCTGGATGCAGTCTTTCCAGGACTTCCACGATGATGCGCGTGCGCCTCTCCTCGTTCGAATCATGACCTCGCACGTGGTCGCGGCGGTCTTCCGATCCCGGCCAGTAGAGCCCTCCGCCCGCCCTAGGCACATCATTGGCTCCCACTCCCACAATATCCCCGCCTTCGGATACGACGACCGCACCCACTTGCCGAGAGAGGTCGGCTGACCTCAGGGACGCGCCGAAAGCTAAGAACATCGCGTATTCGTCTGGCGTGGGCGTGTGAAAGGGACACCCGAACAGCAGATCCAGAAAGCGCTTCAATTCTCGCTCGGCTTCAAGCGGGATAACCGCATCGGCAAGCTGAAATGTGTCTCGCGTCCGCTGCCCGAAGTTACTGCCGTCATCGGTGATGTACCGTTGATCTTCCTCGTGTTCGTCGCGCCGCAAAAGGTCGTCAACCTCTTGCTCGGCGCAGCCTTGCTCGTCTTCAAGGTAGCGTCGGCGCTGTGCTTCCTCGACCGAAATGCCGATGAGGTAGAAGCCGCTCCCATAGATTCGTCTGAGCGCTCGGACTTCGTCTGGGTGTTTCAATGATCGGATCACGTGGAGGGTCTTCAGCATCGGTTGCTGCCCTCGTTTGGACCTGATGTCCTTCGCGGCTGCCAGCGCCAAGATCTCCCCTTTAGCGGACTCGTATCGAAGCACGTTGCCGGCGTGCATCAACCTGTGCAGACGCACGGCTTCGGCAGTGAGCTTCGAACCGGGAGGTGGCGTTTCCGGCCTGAAGTTATCAATCAGCTTGCTCAATCTAACTTCACTCGACTGGTAGCCGAACGGCTTCAGGCACCGAGTCAGCAGATGCTGAAATTTCGCGAAGTTCGTGCCGACGGGGGCGACGAGTCCGAGCACGATTTCCGAATCTACGAAAGGCGGGTTGGGACCAGAGATGGTGGTACTCCCGGTCTGGGCCATAGCGCGACTCTCGCGCAACGCGCGGTCTCGTACAAAATTTCGCGAGAAACTGGCGTTCAGCCGCTTGGCGTAGGGCATCCAGCCCGCGCTCACAAGCTTGGACGCTGTTCAGTCCTGCACTTATTCTGTCGCCGAGAGTGCCGATCGTGGCGCTCAAGCGTGCCGATCGGCGGACGGCGCTACTCGCAGTGTGTCGTACAGGCCGCGGTGCTGACGCAGGCGTTGTCGCAACGGTTGCGCGCGGTGAGGAGGCCGTTGACGCAACGATAAGCGTAGATTTTGGTGCTGGGATCGGTGACGGGACCGAAGTGGGTGATCGAGCAGGTTGCGCCGGGAGCCTGGCCCGACGTGGCGGAGAAGCCGGTGCTTGCCATTTCGCAGCCGTCGCCGCTCACGCAACGCGCTTCGTTGGGCGGGTTGTCGGCGCAGTAGTCGGTCATGTCGTCGAGCGAAATGCAGGTGCCGGAGCAGGCGGAGATGTCGACAGCGCGCCCGGCGCGGCACTGGACGAGGAGCTTGCCGTCGCAAGACGCTCCCTCGGGCTCGGTGCAACGGACGTCGGGCTCTAGAGAGAGTGCGCAGAAGGCTTGCGGCATGCCGCGCGGATCAGCAGCGGCAAGGCAAACGCGATCTCCGCAGTCGTCGGAGTGCCACACGTTGATGACGCGCGAGCCGTGTACCTCGCCGCGACAGACACGCGCGATGGCGCCGTCGCAACGAGCCTCGCCTTCGACGCACTCGTCCGACTCGAGCACACAGGATGGCGTCGAAGCGCTGGCGATCACTGCCACGAGGAGCGCCGGCGCGCGCAGACGTACTGAGCGTCGGAGAAAAGGCACAGCGTGAAGCCCTAACCACACATATTGAACCCAAGAGCGGCGGCGATTTGTCGAGAAAACGGGCTCCCTGCGCATTCCGTGCGTCATTCAGCACGCGGCGTGCCAACTGGCGGACCACTGCGCTGGAATGAGGGCGCTAGGTTAAAATCGATGAGCTGCGTTAGACGCGCCGTGCTGCAACTGGAGCGTCACGCTGAAACCACGCCGACTCCTCAATCGATGCGTAGCTCACCTCGGCCTACGACGACGGCAGCGCCACCCACTTCCACTTCGGTGACGTTGCCGCGATCGCCACGCACGATCGCGCGCAGCTCAGACGGTCGCTGAATCTCGGCACCTTGCTCGATGGTGAGAAGCTCACCAAATTGAGTCAAGCCGTGCTCGGCGAGGTGAACTGCAAGCGGACCCGCAGCAGAGCCCGTCGCGGGATCTTCCGGCACGCCGTGAGCTGGCGCAAAAGCTCGGGTTTTTACGCGGTCGCCGGAGACGGCGCAGACATTGACGCAGACGTCCGTGATCTCCGCCAAGCGATCGAGGCGCGGTTTCAGCGCGCGCACGGCGTCGAACGAATCGACGACCACGACGACGTGATGAGCGCCGTTGTTGTAGAAGAGCACGGGCGTGAGTGAGCGCTCAACGCCGAGCGCCGCAAAGACCTCCGCCTCGCGCTCGAACGCGCGCACTGCGGGGACACGTTGTTGCATCCAGCCAAAAGCAATGGTGGCCGCTTCACGCTCGAGCCTCACCGGAATGATGCCTACACCAGTTTCCAAACGAACGACTTCGGTCTGAAGTGGCCCACCCAAAACGAACGCCGAACCCAGCGTCGGATGGCCTGCGAAGTTCAGCTCACTGCGCGGCGTGAAAATCCGAATTTTGGCGTGCCCACCGGCGGCGGGTGGCAGCACGAAGACCGTCTCGGACAGGTTCATTTCGCGGGCAATCGCCTGCATCGCCTCCGGGGTGAGCGTGCGCGCGTCGGTGAAGACAGCCAGCGGATTGCCGGTCAAAGGCCGGTCGGTGAAAACGTCGGCGAGTACGTAGCGCAGGGTGCGCATAGTTCAGTCCTCTACTTCTCGACTTCGAAGCCGTACACGAAGGCGTCGACCTCGCCCTTGGAGCCCTTCGGCAACGTGACAAACGGCATGTACAGCTTCTTGTCGGTGATTGCGAACGCGCCGCGCCAATCAGTGCCGTCGGGGCATTGCGAATTGAAGCGAATGAAGATCTTCTCGGGGCGATCGACCATGCCGTAGAGCTTGAGCTTCTGGTTGCACTTGCCGAGGATGCCCATGGCCACTTGCACCATACTCTTTTGGGTGGGGCGCTCTTTGGGTGGCGGCAAAATGCGCACGCTGTACGTCAGGTCGCCTTGTTTTGCGCTGTAGGTGGGTACGCCGCCTTCGCTGCTCTCCGTAACACCCTTCGGCATCAAGCTGGCGAAGCCAGCTGACTTCGCGACGTAGCGCTCCCAGCCCGTAGGCGTTTGTGTGGTTTCGTCTTTGGCGGCAATGGGTTTGCCGTTGGCACACGCAACGACGCGGCGGAATTTGTGCGCGCAGATCTCGGGGGCGATGTTCACGCACGTCGTGTCCTCCGCCGAGTTCGCGCATTCGAGAGCAACTCGTGCCTCTTCTTCGCAGCCGGCGGGTGGATGCTCGTATTGCACGCAGTTCATGCGACAGTTCTCGACCGAGCTGCTGGAGCAGTTGGCCTTCATCTTGTCGCAGCCCTTTTCGCACAGCGCGACCAGGGACAGCTTTTCGTTCTTGGCAGGTGCGTTCGCGGCTCCTGCCGCTTCACTGCCGCTCGCGGCAGTCGAGCTGTTCGACGCCGCGGCGTCCGCTGGTTTTTCGGGCTCGCTCGTAGCCGATGCATCAGCTGGCGCCGCCGACTCGTTCGGCGTTGCTGACGCTGGTTGCGCCGCTTGGCCACCGCCGCAGCCGGCAATGAACATGGTGCACGCGACCAACGCGCGCTGAACGAAGCCCGCAGATTCATTCGCTCGGAGCATCGACATGGAGCTTACACCCTCTCTCATGAAATCGTCAGCGCGTTGCGAGCAAAGCTCGCACATCGACTCGACCCTTGCCCGGCTTGCTCAGTTTGGGACCCAACGCAGCGGCGACGGTGGACTTCGGGTCCAGCGTGCGCAGCTCCGCAACCAGCGCCGCGCTCTCTTCGCGATCGCCAAGTGAAGCGAGCAACAAGGCTCGTTGTGCAAGTGCCTCGGCGAGCACGCGGCGGGTGGCGGGATCGCCATCGGGGCTGGTTTTCAGCGCCGAAACCACGCGCGCGAAGGAGCGTGCGCCGCGCTCGAGCTCCTGACGACGGTCGGAGCGAGCCAACGGCTGCGAAGCGAACGCAGTGAAAAATGGTTGTGGCACGAGATGAGTCGCCAGGCGTTCGTCCACCATGGGTCCTAGGTCGACGAAGGTGGGACGAGCGTCGGCGAGGGCCGAAAGAGCAAACTCACTGGGCTCACCCTTGAGCAGCATTTCGCGGACGAGCGGTAAGAGGCCCGGCTGTTTCGCCAATTGCGCGGCGCGAGCGCCTCCGCTCTCGAGGAGCTCGAACGGAACCACCAACACATCCGGACGACTCCCCCGCGTCACCTGCGCTGCGAGCAGACGAAACAACACGGCTTCGGAGCGCGCGAGCACGACGCTGTTGGGCGGCAAGCTGCCGAGCGCGGCCTCCGTCCACTGCTCGGTCACGCCGAGTTCACGCGCTTCGGCTGCGCGCGCAGAGTCTTCAGCGCTCACCAACACCAAAGTCAGCCCGTAGACGCTGAGCAAAATGCCAGCAGGCCGCGCGAACGCAATGCGTGCACGCGCGGACCAGCCGAGCAGTGTGGCCAACGACAACGTGCTCGCCGCGCCGAGCGCCGACAACGCAACCAAGCGAACTCCCCACATCGGATCGTGTCGCGTTGGGTCCAACTCGGCCGCGCAGAGACCCAAATCCAACCCCAAAAAAACCAAGTAAGGAGCGACGATTCGCCGTTGCGAAGGAGCCGCCAAACCAAACCCGACACCACACACCGAGAGCGCCAAACCGACGAGGCCGACTTCGCGCAGCCACGCCCCGAGCGCGACGCTTTGCTCGACAGGTGTAGCAGCCGGCAAGATCCCTGCGGAGCTCGCCGACAAAGCCATGCCCGCTTCCGCGGAAGGCGAACCGGTGAACGCCGCAAGCGCAACCGCCGGCAACGCGAACGGCACCAACAGCCCGGCGAGCAACCAACACGACTCGCGCCGGAGCAATGGCTCGGCGTTGAGCGCGCGACGCGCAGCCACTGCGAGCAACGCGCCGAGTCCGGTCCAACGCGATTCGAGCATCGCGAACGAGGTGAGTGCTGCAACAACCAATGCGCGGCGCGGCGACCACGAACGCGGCGCGGCCACCTCGAGTGCAGCCAACGCGAGCGCCGCTGCCATGGCGTGACCGCCTGCCGCCGACCCTTCGAGCAACCAACTCGGCCCAAGCGTGGCCCCGAACGCGGCCAACAGCGAAAGCGGACCTTCGAGGCGAGAGCTCTTGCCGCTGCGCCGAATCAAGCCGCGCGCCAGGCGATAGCTGAGCCAGGCACCGAGCCCAAGGCCGAACGCGCTCACGAATCCGCAACGCAACGCGAAGCCGGCGATGGGCACGAGCCCGAGGGCCGCCGCTGCGCCCGCCGAAACGATGCCTTCGAAGCCGACGGGCAGGAGCCCGAAACTTCTCACCAGCGCAAAGTCGCTGCCAAAGTGGGGGTTGGGATTCGCGTGCCAAACACCGAACAGCCACGGCGCGAGAAACGCGAGCGCTTGGCAGGCCGACTCGAGCCGCGAAGGCGATAACCCTGGGGATCCATCCGCGGGCACATCGGACTCGGTGCCATGGCGACGCCTGACCGGGCCAGTTTTCGGACCAGGCTCCCGGGCTTCGTGCTAAACGTGCCGACCCGGCGCGACCTGGGCCCACTGGCCGGAATTCGCGCCTCTCCCGGAGGATCCCCGTGGCCCGCTTCATCGACGAGCTCAAACGAACCCACGATTGCGGCGCGATTCGCGCCTCGGACATCGGACGCGAAGTCGTGCTGTTCGGTTGGGTGCAAAACCGCCGTGATCACGGCTCGATTGTCTTCGTCGACCTGCGTGACCGCGAAGGCGTGACGCAGATTGTGTTCGATCCAGAGACGTCGCCGGATGCTCACGTGGTCGCAAACCAGCTGCGCTCCGAGTGGGTGATCGGTGTGCGTGGCGTGGTGCGTTCGCGCGGCGAGCAGTTCAGCAAGAAAGAAAACAAGATGGTGAGCGCGGCGAACCCGAACTTGCCGACGGGCGAGGTCGAGCTCAGCGTGCTCGAAGCGACCATCTTCAACAAGGCGGACACACCGCCGTTCGCGATCGAAGATGAGAGCGATACGCGCGAGGAAGTGCGCCTCGAGTATCGTTATCTCGACCTGCGCCGGGCCCCGCTGCAACGCGCACTGCGCATGCGTCACCGCATCAATCAGGCCACGCGAGCGTACCTCAGCGAGCAAGGTTGCCTGGAGCTCGAAACGCCGTTGCTCTGCAAGTACACGCCGGGTGGCGCGCGTAACTTCTTGGTACCGGCGCGGCTCCACCCCACCAAATTCTATGCTCTCGCGGAGAGCCCGCAGCTCTTCAAACAGCTGTTCATGGTGGCTGGTTACGAGCGCTACTTCCAAATCGTGCGCTGCTTCCGCGACGAAGACTTGCGCCTCGATCGCCAACCGGAGTTCACGCAGATCGATATCGAGCTCAGCTTCGTGAACCAGGACGACGTGTTCAGCCTGGTGGAAGGCTTGGTGTTCGCGATCTGGAAAGCAGCGGGGATCGATCTCAAGGAGACTTACCCCGACGGCAAATTCCCGCGTCTCGACTTCGAGAAGTCCATGTCGCTGTACGGCAACGACAAACCCGACTTGCGCTTCGACATGCCGCACGTCGATCTCACCGACTTGGTCGTCGAGCACGGCGGTGGAGGCATTCCGTTTTGGCAGCCGATCGCCGAGAAGTTCAAGAGCGGCGCCTATCGCCGTGACTTGCCGCCCGAGATCGTGAAGGCGCTGGTAGTGCCGGCCAGCGCGAACCTGTCGCGCACCGAAGCGGACAAGCTCGAGCAGCTGGCGAAGAGCATGGGCGCTTCCGGGCTCGCGCGTGCCAAGGTCGGGCCCGACGGAAGCTGGACGCAGTCGCCGCTCGCCAAGAGCATCACGCCCGAGTTGTGTCGCGCCATCAACGCCGCGACGGGTGCGAAGGAAGGCGACTTGTTGGTTTTTCAGTTCGGGCGCACGTCGCTCGTTCACACCGTGATGGCCAACCTGCGCGTGCACATCGCGAAGAAGCTGGGCCTGATCCCCGAGGTTGGGCACGGTGGGAAGTGGAACTTCTCCTGGGTGGTGGATCCGCCGCTGTTCGAGTACGACGAAGACAGCAAGCGCTGGGCCGCCGCACACCACGCGTTCACGCGCCCGCACGACGAGCACATCGATCTCATCGAGAGCGATCCCGGCAAGGTGCTGTGTTACCGTTACGACCTCGTGCTGAACGGCTTCGAGATCGCCGGCGGCTCGATTCGTTTGCACGACCCGACCGTGCAGGCGCGCGTGTTCAAGGCGCTCGGCATCGGCCCGGAGCAAGCCCAAGAGAAGTTCGGGTTTCTGCTGTCCGCTTTGCGCTTCGGTGCGCCACCGCACGGAGGCATCGCGCTCGGCATGGACCGCGTGGCCATGTTGTTGAACAGCACGGATAGCATCCGGGACGTCATCGCCTTCCCGAAGACGCAAAAGGGAACGGATTTGATGACGGACGCACCGAATCCAGTCTCGCCCACGCAGCTGAGCGAGCTTCACATCCGGGTCGTCCAAGAAGGTTGAGCCCTGCTCTGGGCTCGGGGTCTCTACCACCAGCCTCCAGCCCCGGCGTTTCGGCCTTGACCCCCCTTTCGAGAGAACGGCACGATGCGTTCGATCTTGCTTCGGACGTTTCGGTCATGAGCGCCCGCATCCTGGTCGTCGACGACAGCTCCACGATCCGTAAGGTGGTGGGCGCGATCTTGAGCGCGCACTCCTATGAGGCAGTGCTCGCGAGCGATGGCGTGGAGGCACTCGAGCTGCTCAACAGCGAGAAGGTCGACCTGGTGCTGCTCGACTTCGTGATGCCGCGCATGAACGGCTACCAGTTCTGTCGCGAGCTGCGCGCCCACCCGGACCATCGTTCGTTGCCGGTGGTGTTGATGAGCGCCAAGGGCGACAAGATCCGCGGCCAGTTCGTGCAGCAGACGGGCGCCATCGACGCGATCACAAAGCCCTTCGACGCACGCGGTTTGATCGCGGTGATCGAGGGCGCGCTGAAGAAGCAGGAAGAAGGTCGCCAGCGCCCCGTGCCCGACGCTGCTGCCATGCCGGACGAGTCCGCGCTGGACCGGCCGAGCCGTACCCAGAGCGAGCCCTCGGGTTATCGGCGCCCGGAAACAGCGGAAGAAATTGCGGCAGCGCTCGAACAAATCTTGGGCCCGGAGCTGCCACCGCTCGAGGGAGACAGCTTGCAGGCAGCTTTCCTGCGTGCACTCACTCCCGAAGCGCTCGGCTCACTCTCGACGCTGCTGCGCGTCTTGGATTTTGGGGTCGATTCGCGCGAAGTGCTGGCCGGCGACATCTCCGTGATTTCGATCGCCGAAGTGCTGCAGCTACTCGACCTGCAACGCCAATCCGGAAAATTGTGCATTTTCGGGCGTAAGAGCGAGATCACGCTGCACATCCGCCAGGGCAACTTGGATTTTGCGTCGTGGCGCGGGCTCTCGGACGAGTTCTTGTTGGGGCGCTACCTGGTCGACACAGAGATGCTCCACAAGGACGAGCTCGCCAGCGTGCTCGACGATCCGGAGCCGGGCTTGTTGCTGGGCGAAGCCTTGGTGAAGCGCGGGCTCGTTACCGAAGAGCAGGTGCAACGCGCGCTGGTTTTGCAAGCCTCTGAGCTGCTGTACGAGGTGGTGCGCTGGAAGAGCGGGCGCTTCTCGTTCATCGTCGGCGTGGAAAATCAAATCGCGCAGAAATCTGCGCTGAATTTGGAGACGGGCTCACTCGTGATGGAAGGTTTCCGTCGCGTAGACGAGTGGCGCCTGATCGAAGGGAGCTTCGACTTCGATGAGGTGCTGTATCCCGACGCCGTCGCCATCGAACGCGTCGGCAGCGAGAGCAACCTCACGCCCAAAGAGCGCACGGTGCTGCACGCCTTCGATGGCAACCGCACGATCCGCGAAATCGTAGAGGAAATGGACGGTAGCTCGTTCGAGCTGTGCAAGATCGTATTTCAGTTTTTGAACTCGCGGCTCGTCCGGCGTAAGGCGGCGTAATGCAACAAGCCGCGGTGATTGTCCGCGGACCCAACGGTCGCTGTTTCGTGCGAGCCGACAGCGCGCAGCAAATTGTGCCGCAGCCAACGCTCTCGCACGTACCAAGCAGCGAGCTTTGTATCGCGCTGGTCGCGGGGCGTATCGTGAGCGTGGTGGAGGTGGCCGGCTCGAGCGGAGCTTTGCTGGTGTGCGATCTCGACGGCGAACTGGTCGGCTTTTCCGGGCTCGCCATCGAACGCGTTGGGATGTTCGAGCTCGACGCGGGCGGTGCGCACGTCGACGACGACGTCTTGCCCGAGCTGTTTCCGGCGGAGCTCCTGCGACGAGCCCTCGGAGCCCAAGCGAAAGAGCCCAGCGATGAACCTGACTGAAGCTGACGCGGCGGAGATTTTACGTTTGCTCGAAGCGGGTGAAGCGGCTCGCTCGCAAGTCGATCGTCTGAGCCAGGGCGCAACCGCCGACGCCAGCCGCGCTCAAGCCGTGATCGAGGCGGTACACGACGGCGCACGCATGCTCGGACATCGCAGCCGCGAAATGCGCCAGAGCGCAAGCGCCGTGCGCGATTCGCTCGAACGCGCTCGCATCGCGGCGCTCAACGCAGGCTTGGAAGGCGCTCGTTTGGGCGAACCCGTGGGCAAGGCTGTGTTGGTGATGGCGGACGACGTGCGCGTGCTGTTGGCGCGCGCCACCGAGGCGCTCGAAGAGCACGTTGCCCTTTTTGGTGAGCTCGAGCGCGAACGCGAGCGTTGGCTGGACGAGTTGTCACAAACCCGCGAACTCGTGGCCGCCGCCGCGCAACGTTTACGTGAGCTCGGCGGCCTGGAATCGGCGTCGAGCCAAGGTCTTTCGCGCTTGCACAGCCAACTGCGCCAGCACCTGGGCAGCGCTCCTGAGCGCGCGCGTCTCTTGGCGGACGCCGGAGCCCAACTGCGCGCACTCAGCGAGTCGTTGGGAAAGCTGAAAGCGCTCGGGCCCGAAGGGGAGAGCAGCGCCTCCAAGTTGATCGCGCCGCTCTCGACGCTGCTTTCGCGCAACGACGAACAGCCGTGACGAGCGACAGGCGCGAGCTCGACCAATTGCTGGCCGGCGAAATCGAGCGGCGCCGAGCGCTCGTGGAACGCCCGGAGACGCAGCTCATCGATCTGCGTGCCGCGCTGCACTCGCTCAAAGGTTCCGCCGGCCTCGCGGGCTACCCGGAGCTCGCGTTGGTGCTCGGCCAATTGAGTGCACGCCTGCGACAAGGTGACGGCGAAGCCCGCAACGACTTGATTGCCCTACTGGCGCTCGCGAGCGCACGCTTATCAGCGGGCGAGCCGCCATTTCCTACGATTTGGCCCGAGCCGCCGCCCTGCTTGCGCCCGAGCTCGGTCGAAGCGCGTTACCGGGCGGAGTACCGCACAACCATGCGTGAGCGCTTGGGCGAAATCGACGCGGTGCTCTCCAGCCACGACAGCGCCGTCTTGGGCTTGGAGCGCGCGGAACGCTGCGTTCACGCCATGAAGGGCGCTGCCAGCATCGCAGGCGATGACGTGACTTCTTGGTACTGTCACGGCTTGGAGGAGCGGCTGCGAGCAGCGGCACGTACCGAACCCTCGGCGCGCGACGTGTTGGTTGGCCTCGGGCGGCATCGCGCCCTGCTCGCGCTGATGATCGATGATCCATCACGTGGGCTCGCTACCTTGGAGGCGCTCGCTAAGGAGACGCGCGCACGGCGAGCGCCGTCGGTGCTGCCGCCACCGGAACCTTCGCGCCCGCTGCGCAGCTCTCCGCCCGCCAGTGAACCACCGCCCGACGCAGGTTTTCACGTTGCGCCCAGCGCGCTCGATGGCTTCGCGGAGCGCCTGGATCGCGTGGAGCTCGTCCATGGTGAGCTCGGGCGCGCGAGCCTCGCCACGCGACGCCTCTCGGGTCGTTTACGCGAAGTGCGAGCCAGCCTGAGCGAAGCGTTGCGCACCTTGGGACCACCGCGTCCGTGGGGACCGCCGCTGTCAGCTGTGGACCGCATCGAGTCCGCCGCGAACACGTTGCGTAACTTGACGGCCAGCACCGAACGCGGCGCGCATGTGTTCAGGCGCACGGCGGATTTCTTGCGAGCGCGCTCCGACGAAATGCGCGCGGACCTCGCAGCGCTGCAACGCACCAGCGTGGGCTCCGTGTTCGAGCGCGTTGCACGCGCCGGGCTGCGCTTGGCGGAGGCGGAATCGCGCCTATTGCGCGTGCAGTTGGTGGGCGCAGACTTGCGCATCGATCGGCGCGTGGCCGAAAAGCTCTACGATGCGCTCGTGCCTTTGGTGCGAAACGCCGTGGCGCACGGCGTGGAGCCGCCGGAGCAGCGCACACGTCTCGGCAAGTCGCCGGTGGCCACCTTGACCTTGCGCGCGGAGCGTCACGCCGAGCGGCTCCGCGTGACCGTTGAAGACGATGGCCAGGGGCCGGACGTCGATGGCATTCGCGATCAGGCCGTAAGTCACGGCGCTTTGAGCCCCGAGCGCGCCGCCAGTGCCAGCGTGAACGAGCTGCTCGCGTTGTTGTTCTTGCCAGGGCTCACGACGCACGACGGGCCAGGCTTGCTCGCGGGGCTCGGCCTGGGTCTCGAGCTGGTGCAACAAGCCGTGCGCGCGTTGGGAGGCAACGTGCGGCTCGAGTCTCGCGAAGGCGGCGGCTTCGTGGCCACCCTGGATTTTCCCAACGAACAAGCGTTGATGGAGGTTCTGTGGGTTGTCGAAGGCGGTGATGAGCTCGCGTTGCCGGTCAATTTCACGCGTGGCATTCGCAGCGTGGAGGCCGAACGCGCGCCGGTGCGGCTCTCACGCTGCCTTGGGCGCCGCGCGGCGCGACCGGCGAGCCTCGAGGTCGAACTGGCGGTGCACGGCGTGGAACCGATTGGGATTGGCGTGGACAACGTCGGCGTTATTGAAGAAGTCACGGTGCGACCGGTACCTTCATTGATTGCGGCAGCTGGGCCGTACTTCGGCGCGATCTTGCGCAGCGACGGCTCGCTGCGCCTCGCGCTCGATGTACCGCTTCTGGTCGCGCGGGTTTGGGCTGCGGCATGACGGCAATCGAAGTTTCACTCGCTCGCGATGACGACGCGACCGCCGTGCGCGAGCTAGTCGCCGCCAATGCCGATCCATTCGACGTGGACATGGAGCTCGCGCGACGTTACGCGCGCGTTTGGGTGGCCCGCCGCGACACCCAAATTTTGGGAGTGGCGCTCACCTGGGAAGTCGCAGATGAGATCCACATCATCGATGTCCTGGTTGCTGCAGCGGCGCGACGGCAGGGCCTCGGGCGTGCTCTGCTGAGGGAGATTTTGGAGCAAGCCGCGCGCGGACCGTTCCGACTGGCGCTGCTCGAAGTGCGGCGCGACAACCAGCCGGCGCGTGGTCTCTACGAGAGCCTGGGCTTCGTGGTGGTGGGTGAACGCGAAAAGTACTACGCCGATGGTGAAGACGCCGTTTTGATGCGACGTGCGCTGTCGCCCGCTGATCCATGAATCGATCGCTCTGGCTCACTGTGCTTGCACTCGCCGCCCTCGGCGCGTGGGCATTTACCAGCTGCGACGAAGCGCGGCGCACCCCCAGTGAACAACCGCAAGCGACGGAGCCGAGCCCCAACGCCAGCATCTTGCCGGCGCCCCTCGCCAGCGAAGTCGAACCGGAAACGAAGCAGCCCGCCAGCGACGCCGGTGTGAGCGCCGATGCTGGCGCCGACGCCGGCGTCGTGACCACGCGCTTCTTGCGCGGAGACAGCGCGCTCGACGCGGATCTGGCGCCACGCGATGCGAGCGGCGTGCGCCTCACCTTGCGCATGCGCTGGCTAGATTTGCCGCCGTTTCCGCGTTTGCCCGAGACCAACGGAGAAGCCTCCCAACGTTTGCGCGAAGCGCTTGCCTTCGAGCTGCAAGTGGAGCTCTCGCAGGGTGGCCGCATGCGCGCACGCTTGAACTCGGATTCGTTCGTGTGGCCACGTGGCACTGAGCTGCGCTCGCGCTTGGATCGCTTGGGGCACGTGGTCACCTGGGACTCGGCCAGCGTGTACTCGGTGCTGCCTGTCGGAACCTTGCGCGCAGCGCTCAGCGAGAACCGCATCGACGCCGTGCCACTCAGCAAACCCAAGCTCTTGACGGAAGGCTCCAGCAACGTACTCGGTCTCAGCACCGAGCGCATCGAGCTATCGACGCCCCTCGGCCGCCTGCTGCTCGAACAAGCCTTTTTGCCCAATGCCGCCGCAGCCGGCAAGCTGCTCTGCCGCCTGTTGAGCGAGCTCGTGGCAGCCCAGCCGCTCAACGCCGCATGCGAGCGCGCGTACGTGCCGCTCAAGGCAGAGTTGTTTTCACGCGGTGGCGGTCACATCGTGATCGAAACCGTGCGCGTCGAGCGCGATCATTTGATGTTGGACGCGAGCTCACTGCAGACGCCGCCGAGCAGCGCTCGTTTCGCGGCGCTCGAGCTGCCGAGCAGTCCCTCGGCGCTCGTTCTCAACGCGGAGCGCCTGCGCGAGCTCCGCCTGCGCGGTCTGGCGCGCTCCGAAAAAGCAGAAGCCGCAGCGCCGAAGGAAGGCCTCATTGTGCAAAATCGCGGCGATTCGCTGCGCTACTTGCTGCTCGACGGCCTCGGCATCGCGCGCCTCGCTCCACGCAGCGAGCTCCGCATCGACAGCTTGCTACCCGGCAAGTACGCGCTGGTTACCCTCGACTTCCTGGGAGACGACGCCACCCCACTCCGCATCGTCGAGCTCCCCGCGCGCGTGGCGGTAGGAGAAGATCCTTAGTTCATACCGTAGTCGACACCGTAGTCGTCGGGGGAATACTCGGTACCGCCGTAGCCTTCTTCTTCCATCTTCGCGGCGAGCGCTTCGGTCGCTACCTCGAGTACCTCGAAGCGCGTGCTGAACAGGTAAAATTCGTCTTCTGGAACGGGCGGCAACGTGGCCAGGCGGCGATCCAGGTACTCGCGATCTTCGGGAGCGATACGCAATGCTGAGCGCGGCCCATCGTGCTCGGTGTTGCCGTAAATCGCATCGTACGCAACGCCGATCGGATTGACGGCGAGATAGGTGACGCGCGAACACACGGACCAGTCGTGAAAGTTCTGTGAGGGCACACGCCAGAAGCCATCGAGACGCGCGCGCACTACTTCACCAAAGTAGGCGCCAACCGCCGGTGCGATGATGGCGGCGAGCGCCGGGTTCGCTTCGATCTCTGCGCGCGCAATCGTCGCGTAATGATCGAGGAGCGGCAGTGTCTCTGGACTGAAGTCGAGCGCCACACCGAGCGCGCGCTTCACGTACTCGAGGCAAGTCAGGGTCAGCTCTTCGACGGCGGCAGGCGGCGGTGTGATCGACACGGTCGGAGTCTACTGAGCCCTGAGCACGGTGCCCGCGCGGGCCCGGCGGCCAGCGTCCCTGCCCGGGACGAAGGGCGAGAGGCGGCTGCCCCCGAAGGCGACGCACTCCGCCCAATCCGCAACAAAATGCGAAAAAACTCGCGGAAGCAGCCGCGTGGCCGACAATGCTCCCGACGCGCTCTGGGCCTAGAGCCTTAGGGAATTTGCCGGGAGCGTCGAGAAGGGCTTGCGCGGGGAGGCCGAGCTCGTGAATTGTGGAGAAAGGCTCGGGAGTCGGCGCCCTGCGCGCGTGTTATCCTCGGCCGTTACGGCATGCGCCTCGGAATCCTCAGCGACATCCACGCCAACTACGAGGCGCTGAGCGCCGTCATTGAGGCGTACAAATCAGAAAACGTCGACCAGTACTATTGTCTGGGCGACACGGTTGGTTATGGCGGCTCTCCCAACGAGTGCTCGGATCTGATCCGAGACTTGGTGGTCGCCACCATCCTCGGCAACCACGATGCGGCGGTCGCCGGGCGCATGGACTACTCGTACTACTACGAGGCTGCGCGGCACGCGCTCGACCTGCACGCCCAGTTGTTGTCAGCCGAGAACATGGCCTGGCTCAAGGGCTTGCCCTACCAGATCAAGCTGGATGATTTGGGGGTGCAGCTCTGCCACGGCTCGCCGGTGCGGCTCGAGGAGTTCGAGTACATCTTCGCGCCGGAGCAAGCGCGTGAGTGCTTGCCCATCTACGAGCAACTCGGCCAAATCACGCTGATTGGTCACTCGCACCTGTGCAAGGTGTTCGCGCTCACGCCAAACTCCGTGGAAGAGCTGCCCCCGATCGACTTCGACCTAGCGCCCGATCGCAAGTACATCGTGAGCGTGGGCTCGGTGGGACAGCCGCGCGACTACGACAACCGCGCGAGCTTTACGGTGTACGACACGACGCGAAAGCGCTTCGAGTTCAAGCGCATCGAGTACGACATCGAGACGGCAGCCGACAAAGTGCTGCGCGCAAAGCTCGAGCGAAACTTCGCGCACCGCCTGTTCATCGGCGTTTGAAGCGCTCGCCGGTTACTGCTCGACGGTCCACTCGGTGCCGCCGTCGGCCGCATCGCGCAGGGCGACACCGAGCGCCGCGAGCTCGTCGCGAATGCGATCGCCCTCGGCGAAATCCTTGTTTAGCCGCGCCATCGCGCGCGCGTTGACCCGCGCGGTCACGGCGTCTTCGCTCAGGCCACGCAGCGTGAGGCGCCGAGCGCGCGTTCGCGCCCGATACTCTTCGGGACTCGTGCGCAATACACCGAGCAAAGCGGCGACACGCAACATGCCACGCTCCACCTCGCGCGCGAGCAACGAAGCGGCTTTGGCGAACACCGCGTCCTTGCGTCGCTTGTGCGCGAGATCGGCGAGCTCGTTCGCGACCCCGGCAAGCTCGCCCAACGACGCGAGCGCAACCGGCGTATTCAGATCGTCGTCGAGCGCGGCGCACGCCGCTTGCGTCGCCTTCTCTACCTGCGTCGCGTAACTGGAAAGCTCGGCGATCGGCTTCTTGGGTGCCTCCGCAGGATTTGCCGTGAGCGCGCGCAAGCGCGCCAGCGCCGCGAACATTTGGTCGACGCGACGTTCGGCCTCGTCCACACCGGGAAACACCACGCGACCGTCGCTGAGCTTTTCGCTGTCGAACTGAATTGGCCCACGGTAGTGCGCCGACAACAAGAACCAGCGAAACGCCTCGGGATCGTTGCGCACCAGCACGTCGTTCACGGTGACGAAGTTGCCGAGCGACTTGCTCATCTTCTCTTTATCGACGTTCACGAAACCGTTGTGCATCCAGATGCGCGCAAACGGTCCGGCATCGGGACAAGCCGCTTCACTTTGCGCAATTTCGTTTTCGTGATGCGGAAAGATCAAATCCATGCCGCCGCAGTGCACGTCGAAGCCGTGACCGAGGAAGCGCTCGCTCATGGCCGAACACTCGATGTGCCAGCCGGGACGGCCGCGGCCCCACGGGCTATCCCAACCCCAATCCTCGGCAGCAGCGCCTTTCCACAGCGCAAAATCCAGCGGGTCGCGCTTGCTTTCGCCTTCCGCGACGCGCGCTCCCACCATCAGCTCATCGATGCGCCGGCGCGACAGCTTGCCGTAACCCTCGAACTTGCGCACGGCGAAGTACACGTCGCGTTTGCCGCCCGGCAACTCGACGACGTACGCACTCTCGTTCGCGATCAGGCGCTGTACCAAATCGCAGATTTGCGAAATGTTTTCGCTCACGCGCGGCTCGTGCGTCGGCGGCTCACAGCCGACTTCCGCCATTTGCTTTTGGTAGATCAGCGCCATTCGGTTCGAAAGCGCCAGCGGTTCTTCCCCGTTCTGTGCGGAGCGCGCGAGAATCTTGTCGTCTACGTCCGTGATGTTGCGCACGTAGGTGACTTCCAGCCCCAAGTCGCGCAACCGCCGCACCAACACGTCCGGCGCCAACGCAGCGCGCGCGTGCCCGGCGTGCGGCACATCGTAGGTCGTCGGTCCGCAACAGTAGATTTTGACCTTTCCCGCCTGGGGACTGAGTTCTTCCGTGTTGCGCGTCAGCGTGTTGTAAAGGCGAAGGGCCATTGAATCCGAGCGATCAGTACCATGATCGCGACGTATTCGCCGACCAGGAAGGGCGTTGCGCGCGAGGTGGCGGCCTCCAGCCCGTCCAGCGGCCCTTATCGATGCGACGTCGACCCTTCACCGCGCCACGCACCAGCAACATGCCTGCGACAAAACCGCCGATGTGCGCGAAAAACGCGATGCCGCTGTCGCTGCTCTGCTGCAAGAGCGCATTCCAGATATTCGGCAAGAACCACACGCTGATGGCGAGCCAGGCAGGCACCGTGATGAACAAACCCAAGAACAACCACAGCGGCAACACCGGGTTCAGCAGCGTAACTGGCGCGCGCGGATACAACACCAAATAACCGCCGAGCGCGCCTGCGATCGCCCCCGAAGCTCCGACCATCGGGATGGTGCTGATCGGATCCATCGCGACTTGCGCCAGCGCCGCGAGCACTCCGCACATCAAATAGAAGAGGATGTAGCGGAGGTGACCCATGGCGTCCTCCACGTTGTCCCCGAAAATCCAAAGGTAGAGCATGTTCCCGGCGAGGTGCCCCCAACCGCCGTGCATGAACATGCTCGTGAAGACGCTGCCGGCCTCCGCCAGGGGACTTTGGGTGAACCTTGCTGGAATCAGCGCGAGGTCCGGCGTGAGCGCCGCCTCGCCCCCTGCAGCGATCAAAAGGTACTGCCAAACGAAGACGACTACGTTCAGCACGATCAGGACGTAGTTCACGATCGGGAAAGACCGCGTTGGATTTTGGTCCCCAATCGGAAGCATGAGCTTCGCCGAGGGTAGCACCCGCTCCCGCAGCTCGCGAGCAGGGCCGGCCCAGTGCGCGCTTGCCACGCTCAGCATTTCCTGCCGTGGCAAGCGGGCGTGCTAACGTCGCGGCGACTATGCAGCTTCGATTTCGTGTGCTCGGTCTCCTGGCCTGGGCTCTTGCCATGACGCCGAGCTGCGGCGGACCCAGCTTCGATGGTCGGGTCTACCGCAGCAGCGAAATCGCGTTTCGCGTCGGCCCCGTGCCGCGCACCTGGCGCAGCATCGAGGTCGAAGGCGCGGCGCTCGCGTTTCGCGACGATCCGAGCGGCGCAACCGTAGCCGTCAATGGGCGCTGTGGAGTCGATGGTGATGACGTTCCGCTCGCAGCGCTCACGCATCACCTGTTTCTGAACTTCACACAACGCAAAATTCTGAAACAAGAAGAGCTCCAGATCGACGGTCGCGGCGCGTTACGCACCGAGCTCGGCGCGCACCTCGACGGCGTACCGAAGACGTTCGTGGTGTACGTGCTGAAGAAGGACGGCTGCGTTTACGATTTCATGTGGATTGGCGCGGAGTCCGCGCCGCGCGCCAGCGTGGAGCAATTCGAGGCGTTCGTGACAGGCTTCTCCACGAACATCTAAGCGGAGGCCCGCAAATGACGATTAGTTCGCCCAACGCCAGCGACGGATCCGACGCAAGGCCGAGCCGCACCAGCTTGGCTCCGCCGCCGCCGCAAAGTTGGTTCGCGCGTCGCGTCGACGATGGCATCGCGTTCTTTTCACATTTGGGCGTAATCGCCGAAATGACTGTGCGCACACTGCGAGCGGGCTTTCGCCGCCCCTTCGAGTGGAAGGCCATCTTGACGCAATTGGAAGGGCTCGGTGTCGCGTCGGTCGGCATCGTGACCGTCACGAGCGTGTTCATCGGCATGGTGATGGCAACGCAGTTCGCGTTCGGTCTGCGCAAGTTCGGCGGCATGGAGTACACCGGCCGTGTGATCGCGTTGTCGTTTGCGCGCGAGCTCGCACCCACGTTGACGGCAGTGATCGTGGGTGGCCGCATCGGCTCGGGCATGGCGGCTGAGGTCGGCGCAATGTCGGTGACCGAGCAAATCGATGCTGTCCGCGCGCTCGGCGCGGATCCTTTGAAGAAGCTGGTGTGGCCGCGTTTGGTTGCGTCGGTGATCGTGATGCCGATGCTCGGCGCGTTTGCGTTGGTGTTGGGCTTCACCGGCGCAATGTTGATCACCGACGTTCAGTTCGACATTCCGTCAGCCTTCTTCTTACGCACGGCGCTGAGCGCGGTCTCGCTCGCCGATTTCATTAGCGGCATGCTGAAGACACCGTTCTTTGGCGCCATCATCGCGCTGGTTGGCTGTCACTTCGGAATGACCACCACCGGCGGCACAGCGGGTGTAGGCAACAGCACGACTCGCACGGTCGTCGCCATTTCCATCACGATCTTGATCGCCGACTTTTTTCTGACCAAAGTTGGAATCATCTTTTGGCCCACGGGATAACACTCGCGGACTAGCCGATCATTCACACGGCAAACGCCGTGAAACCGTGATTCTCGCCCTGCCGAGCAATTGAGCATGAATCCCGAACTCTGCTCAGTCACGTGATTTCTCGCAGCGATCGACACTGCGACACCGCCCTGGCGACATTCTGACACGCCGAGCGCATTAGTGTAGCCCGCGTGAAGTGCCTATTTCGGACGTGCACACACATGCGGCCCTCACGGATGGAGAATTACCGGCGTCGCCTTGACCGATCGGGATCCGCTTCCTAAGCTCCATCCGCTTGTCTGACGTCAGGGAAGCAGAAAGCTCACTTCAACGCGGTGGTTTGTTGACCACCGGAGAGATGGCGCGCAGGACGCGAAACACACTGCGCACCGTGAGGTTCTACGAAGAGGCAGGGCTGCTTCAACCGAGTGAGCGCGCTGAGGGCGCGCATCGCATGTTTCCAGAAACTGAGCTCGAGAAGCTGAGGCTCGCTGGTGAGCTGCGCCTAGCCGGACTTTCGATTTCAGAAATTAGACAGCTGTTCACGTTGAAGCGAAGCGCTGAATCAGGCGCGAGCGCTGCGGCGACAATCGACGGCGTGCTCGAACAATATGGCGAGCGCATCAAGGAACGCATGGCGCTCCTGCAACGGCTTGCTATTGAATTGGAGAGTGCGCGGTCATTGGCCACGCGCTGTCGGGCTTGCACCCACAACAACCTGTTCCCGGAGAGCTGCGGAGAATGTCGAACCATGAAAGACGCCGGCGTTCTGCCGCCGGCAGCGACCGTGCTGTGGGATCTCAAGCGTTGAGCGGCGAGCTCTCGATGGACAGCGCGCGCGTGTTCACCATCTCTGAGGTGAACGCGCTGATTCCGACCCTGAGCTTGTTCGTGGCGCAGCAGCTGCGGGAGCAGAGCAACATCGAGCAAGGCTTGGCCGAGCTCACACGCTTGCAGGGAGATACGCCGCTCACGTTGGAGTTGGCCGAAGGCGATCAGCCGGAAGTGCGACGCCTCAAGGCGGATTTGCGGCGGCGCGTGAGCCGTTACGAAGCTGGCTGGAGCAAGGTGCGTGAGCTGGGCGGCGTCGTGAAAGATCCACAGATCGGTCTGGTGGACTTCTATGGCCGGGTGGATGGGCGCGTCGTGTGGCTGTGCTGGCGCTACGGCGAAGACTCGCTCGGCTACTATCACGAGCTCGACGCTGGTTATCCCGGTCGCCGTCCGCTGAGCGCCGACGTCCGCAAGAGCCTTCTGAACTGAGCGAGGTCTCGAACAATGCGAGCGCCTGATTTGAAGGCGGCGGCACAGGGCATTGCCGCGTTCCTGCGTGCGCTCGGATTCGACGAGGGGAAACCCGAGCTCAGCGGCACTCCCGAGCGCGTCGCCGAAGCATTCGCCAACGAGCTATTGAGTGGCGAGCGCATCGATCTGCGCGAGCTGTTGCGCGCGGGCTCGGAGCCCGTGGCGGCCGAGACCAGCGGGCTCGTGTTGGTGCGAAACATCTCCGTGGTGGTGGTGTGCCCGCATCATCTGTTGCCGGCCGTTGGACACGCCACCGTCGCTTACGTGCCGGGCAAACGTTTGCTCGGGCTCGGCACGGTCGCGCGTTTGGTGCAAGCCTGTGGGCACCGCTTGGCTCTGCAAGAAGCGGTTGGTCAAGGCGTGGTCGACGCGTTGCTCGAGCATGCGGAAGCGCGCGGCGCCTTTTGTCGGCTGGAATTGCTGCACACCTGCTTGGCGACGCGCGGCGCCGAGCAGCCAGAAGCGCGCCTCGTAACGACGTCGCGCGGTGGGAGCTTGGCTGGCAATGAGGGCGCATTGGAGCTCTCGCTGGCGCTCTCCAACGCTGCGAACGGAGCCAGCGCGTGAGCGCAGCGGCGGGTCTGGCTGTCGTGACCGGAACGAGCCGCGGCATCGGGCGCGCCACGGCAATCGCGTTGGCGCGCCGCGGTTTGCGCCTGCTGGCCATCACGCGCGACGCGGAAGATCGCTCTGGGCTCGCCGCGGCTTGTCGTGACGTGGGCGCAGCTTCCGTCGATTTGATGGCGGTCGACTTGAACGATCTCGAGGGTGTGGAGCGCGTCGGGCGCGAACTGGTGCAGCGCTTCGGCCCGCCGTCGGTGTTGGTTCACAACGCCGGCGAAGTCGTGCGCGCAAGTGTGGAGGAGCTCAGCCGCGAGGAATGGGAGCGGCAGCTCACGGTGAACCTGAGCGCGCCGTTCGTGCTGACGCGTGCGCTGCTGCCGTCCATGTTGAAAGCCAAGCGCGGGCGCATTCTGTTCGTGGCGAGCATCTCGTCGACGCTCGGAACGCCGCGCCATAGCGCCTACTGCGCGAGCAAATGGGGCGTGCTGGGCTTCATGAAAAGCCTCGCCGCGGAGATCAGCGATAGCGGGCTGATGACGGCGGCGGTGCTGCCCGGCTCGGTCGACACTCGCATGCTCGAAGGGAGTGGGTTTCCGCCACGTATGAGCGCTGATGAAGTGGCACACACGCTGACACATTTCGCGCTCGACGCGCCTCTCGCTCACAACGGCGCGGTGATCGAAATGTTCGGCGTGTGAGGCTTTTCTGCCCGCGCAATTGCCTCACTGCAGGCTAACGGACACGAAGAAGTCCGCCAGCGTGCTCGGGACGTGCGCCGACGCCGACGAGCGGGGGCCCACAAAAATCCCGAAATCCCCGAAGAATTGCGATTGGAGGGCCCGCCACACCCGCTTTTCTCTACCGTTGCTCCCTTCCGGGCCTGGCGGGGTTCAAGCTGCGCTGTTGGCGGACCCGTAAAACGAATCGCGCGGCTTTCCTAGCAGACGAGATGGCACCTGTAAAGCCGAGCTGACGCCGCGCACTCGACGCCATCTTTCGCAGCAGATACGCTGACTGAGATTCCTTTTTCCGCGCACGTAGAAGGACGCCCGTGAACGGCCAGCGCAAACGACCCGAAGCTTCCGGCTTCGAGATCCCGGATTTGGATCTCCCGCCGCCGAAGCCGCGACCTTCGCAGTCGAAGCTGGCCGCGGTGCATCCACCTGCCGCGGAGCCAACGCGCACGGGGCCAGCACGGGTAGCGCTTTCGGAGTTGCCCGTGGGTCCGTCGTTGGATTTGGATCTGAGTTCGCCGATTTCCAGCGCGCGCGATGCGGGCAGCCTCGCTCACGAGGTCAGCGGGCGCGGGGGTTTCGAGATGGACTCGAACCTACCCGGAATCGCTGGGATCACGGTGGCGCCCGAGGGTCGCGCAAATTGGCCGAACGGCGTGACGCCCGCGCGCGAGCTGTTCGATTTCGATTCGAAGGAAGTGCGCGCTGTCGCGAACTACGGCAAGCCTTCGTCGATTGGGCCGCTGAACATTTTCTACGCGCTGCGTGTCGCGCAGCAACGGCGGCGGCTGGCGCGCGAGCTGCGACGCTATGAGAATGATTTGGCTCGCGCGGAGAGCGCGCGGGACGAGCGCTTGGCCACGATGGCGCAACGTTTGCGCCCCGAGCTCGAAGCCAACGATAACTTCCGGCGTTTGTTGGCCCCCCTCGCGGAGGTGGATTCTGCACTGCGCGAACACGGCGATCGCCTGAAGACAACCGCCGAAGAGCGCGATGTGGAGCTGCGCGGGTTGGATGCAGAGCTCTCGCAGCTTCGCCAAAAGTTGGACGTCGACATGCGCGCTCTCGAGGATCTCTCGACGGTTCTGAAGCAGCGCGATCACAACTTCCAACGCCTGGACGCTCGCTACAAGCGCGGCTTCATCGAGCTGCGCGCGTTGGAGCAACAGGGCGCTTCGCGCGAACAGAGCCAGCGCGTGCAGGAAGCGCAGGAAGCGCTGCGGCCCGAGCTCGAGGCCACGAAGGAAGCCTACGAAGCGACGCGCGAAGAGCACTCGCTGCGGCAGCGCGCCCTCTCGGAAAGCAAGCAACGAATCGGCGAGCTCGAACGTAAGAAACGCGACTTGGCTGCACGCTTTCACAAGCAAGCGCGCGGTATCGACAAAGGCCGGCGCGAGCGTGACGGGCGCGGGCGCAAGTTGTTGGCTGAAGTGGGGCGCGCCGTGCTGGCAGCGCGCGGCGGTGTACCCGTTGATACAGAGACGCTCGAAGTGCTGCGCAACGCCGATCTCGACGTGCAAAAGGCGCTACGCGCTTCCGAGTTGCGTCTGCGCGCGCTGGACGCTTGCGATCACGCCAAGGTGAGCACCGGGAATACCTGGCTGCTCGGCATCATTTCGGCTCTGATCGCCATCGTTTGTTATCGCTTGTTCGCCTGAGCCAAAGCAGTGTTTCGGATGGTAGGCTGCGGGCCCCCATGAGCGAACCTAGCGGTCGATCGTCCCTCGAAGTTTTGGCGCAACGTGACGCGCAGGCCCTCGCCGCGGGCGGCGCCGAACGAGTAAAGAAGCAACACGCTGCGGGCAAGCTCACGGCGCGCGAGCGCATCGACGCGCTGCTGGATCCAGATAGCTTCATCGAGATCGGTCGCTTCGTGAGCTCACACGCCAACGACTTCGGCGGCGAGCAAACCAGCATTGCGGGCGACGGCGTGGTGACCGGTCACGGTAGCGTGGAGGGGCGTCCGGTTTTCGTCTACGCGCAGGACTTCACTGTGTTCGGCGGTTCGCTCGGCGGCGCGCACGCCGAGAAGATCGTGCGGCTCATGGACCATGCACTGCGTGTGGGCGCACCGGTCGTCGGGCTGTGTGATTCCGGCGGGGCACGCATCCAAGAAGGCGTCGCGAGCCTGGCTGGCTACGCGGATCTTTTTTTGAAGAATACGCTCGCGAGCGGGGTCGTTCCGCAAATTAGCTGCATCATGGGGCCGTGCGCGGGCGGCGCCGTGTATTCGCCCGCCATCACCGACTTCGTGTTCATGGTGCAGAACACGAGCTACATGTTCATTACTGGTCCGGACGTGATCCGCGCCGTCACGCACGAAGAGGTGACGAAAGAGGCGTTGGGCGGCGCTGCGGCGCACGCAGCAAAAAGCGGCGTATGCCATGCGGTAGCGCGTGACGATCGCGCGTGCCTTGGCGCCGTGCGAGAGCTGCTCGGCTTTTTGCCCGCCAACAACGCCGAGGATCCACCGCGGCTCGCGCCTCACGACCCGCCCGAACGCGACATCCCTGAGCTCGACTCACTCGTGCCAGAGGACAGCAGCAAGCCCTACGATATGGGCGCCCTGATCCGCAAGGTGGTCGACGACGGGCGCTTCTTCGAAATTCACGCCGACTTCGCCAAGAACATCATCGTGGGGTTCGCGCGCATCGGCGGTCAGAGCGTTGGCATCGTCGCCAACCAGCCGCTGTACCTGGCGGGTGTGCTCGATATCGACGCGAGCGTAAAAGCGGCGCGCTTCGTGCGCTTCTGCGATTGCTTCAACATCCCGCTCATCACTTGGGTGGATGTGCCCGGTTTCTTGCCAGGGGTCGAGCAAGAGCATCGTGGCATCATCATGCACGGCGCCAAGCTCCTGTACGCGTTCGCGGAAGCAACGGTCCCGAAGTTGACGGTGATTACGCGCAAGGCGTACGGCGGTGCCTACGACGTGATGAGCAGTCGGCACATCCGCGCCGACGTGAACTTGGCGTTCCCGACTGCCGAGGTGGCAGTGATGGGTCCGGAAGGCGCCGTGAACATCGTGTATCGCAATGCCATCGAGAGCGCCCCGGACAAAGAAGCTGCGCGGCGTGACTTCATCGCCGACTATCGCGCGCGTTTCGCCAACCCCTATAAAGCAGCCGAGCTCGGCTTCGTCGACGAAGTGATTCGTCCGCGTGAAGTGCGCGCACGCTTGTCGCGTTACCTGAAGCTCTTGCGCAACAAACGCGACCGCAATCCGGCGCGCAAACACGGCAATATCCCGCTGTAACGGCGCTCACTCGGGCGGGTCGATGTAGTCGACCTCGACGCCGCGCGGCGTGCGGAAGCGCGTGACGCCGGGCTCGCGATGCAGGACCCACTCGGGCCCGACCGGCACTTTGCCGAAGCCGCCCGGTGTATCGACGATGAACTTCGGTAGCGCGATGCCAGACAAGCGACCCTGCAGCTCTTCGGCGATGCGAATGCCGCGTGCGAGCGGCGTGCGCAGATGACCGCTGCCGCGCACCGGATCCGCCTGCAAGAGGTAGTATGGCCGCGCGCGCACGCGCACCAAGCCGCGAAACAGCTCGCTCAGCACGCGACTGTCATCGTTGATCCCGCGCAAGAGCACCGTTTGATTCATCACCGGAAAGCCAGCGTCCGCCAGCCGACACAAGGCGGCGCGCGAGGCCTCCGTGAGCTCCTTCGGATGATTGAAGTGCGTCATCACCCACAGCGGATGATGCGGTTTCAAGGCCGACAAAAGCTCATCGGTGATGCGCTGCGGTAGCGCCACCGGCACGCGCGTGGCGAGCCGAATCGTTTCGACGCTGGGGATCTGCCGCAAGCGCTGGATGATGCGCAGCAAGCGTTCCGTCGCCATGGTCAGTGGGTCGCCACCGCTCACGATTACGTCGCGCACCTCGCTGTGCTGCTCGAGGTAAGCAAACGCCGCAGCCAAGCGCGCGTCGGAACGCGGACCGCCGCCGTCGCCCACCATGCGGCTGCGCGTGCAGAAACGGCAATACACCGCACACCGATCGCTCACCAACAAGAGCGCCCGATCCGGGTAACGTTGTACGAGCTCGGGCGCCACTTCGTGCGCTTCTTCGCCGAGCGGATCGCGCAAGTCACCGGGCACACTTTGCTGCTCGGCGAGTACAGGCACCACCTGCTTGCGAATTGGGCAGGCCGGATCGTGCCGGTCGCACAACGAGAGGTAGTACGGGGTGATCGCCAGCGGAAAGCCCTGCTGCTCGGCGTGCTCGGCGCCGGCGAGCTCTTCGGGGGTGAGCTCGAGGTGCTGCTTGAGCTCGGCGACGCTGCGCACGGCGTGGCGCAACTGCCAGCGCCAATCCGCAGGGGAAATTAGCTCGATCACGGCCGCGCGCGATCGGGAAGTGGCGGCGCGCTCCCGCCGCTCGAACTGGGAGCGGGCTTCGGCGCATGCACCTTGGCGAGCGCGGCCTCGTCGATGTCGACCTTGTACTTGGAGCGCAGCTCTTGCTCGAAGCTGGCTTCGCGCCGCTTCACGAGCTCTTGCACCAAGGTAACGCGAATGCTGCGCTCCGCTGCCTCGAAGCTGCGCTCGCGTGCATCCGTGCGGCTGGTCAAGCGCACGATGTGAAACACGCCTCCCTCGGGCACGACTTCGGAGTACACGCCGCCGACTTTTTCGATCTTGAAGGCGGCCGCACGCAGCGACTCCGGCACGCGCGGATTTGCGCCACGCGCATGCCCCGGCGGGCCCACGATGCCCAAATCACCCGAAAGCTCCGGCGGCGTCGAGCCGAGCGCGCGTGAACCTTTGTCGAGCGAGTTCTCGGTGACGAGCTTGCCCCACTCGGCTGCGCTTGCGTCTTTGGCCTTGGCGAGCAGCGCTTCGGCTTGCGCGCGATTGGCGACGCTGATGTGCGCCACGCGCCGGCGCTCCGGCTCGTCGAAGTCTGCCTTGTGCTCGTCGTAGTACTTCCGAACGTCCGCTGGCGGAAGATCGTTGGGGCTCGGCACTTCCTGCCGCACTTGACGGAGGAGTTCCTCGCGCAGGAGTTGGCGCAGGCGCTCCTGCGTTTCCGGCTGCTGATCGAGCCCGCGCCGGCGAGCTTCTTGCGCCAGAAGCTCGAGGTCGACCATCTCGTTCAAGAGTAACCGCCGCCGATCGGGCGACTGATAACGCAGCCGCTCGAAGCTATCCATGCGATCGAGTGATGCCGCATAGTCGCCCAGGGTGATTTTGGTGTCGCCCACCTGCGCGAGCACCTGCTGCGCTTGCTCGGGACTCAGCGCCTTCGCGGCCGCCGTTTCGTGCGTGGCGCTGCTGCTCGGCACGGGTGCCACAGCGCTGCCGCTCTTCTTTTGGCAGCCAGAAACCGTGCTCAAAAGCGCGACACCGCAAATCGGGGCAAGGAGCGAGCGCGCGGTCGCAGCACGAAGCATGCGCCTCGGATTAGTACAAGAGTCATGGCTCCGCCAAGGAAAGCCGCCTTCGACGTTGAAAACCGCGGGAGGGAAGGGTACGAGGAGCGATCGTGGAACCTGATCCAAAGCTCAAATTCCGACGTGTGGTGGTCAAGCTCAGCGGCGAGGTGCTGAGCGGCAAAGAGGGCGGCACCGGCATCGATACTGCGACGCTGAAAGCCACTGCGACCGAGCTCGCCGAAGTGCACGCCACCGGCGTACAGATCGGCATCGTGGTCGGCGGCGGCAACATCTTTCGCGGCCTGCGCGCCGCGAGCGAAGGCATGGATCGCGCGCAGAGCGACTACATGGGAATGCTCGCGACCGTCATCAACTCACTCGCGTTGCAAGACGCGCTCGAGCGCTGCGGCGTACCAACGCGCGTCATGACGGCTATCGAAATCAAGCAAGTCGCCGAGCCGTACATTCGACGCCGCGCCATGCGTCACCTCGAGCGCGGTCACGTCGTGGTGTTCGGCGCCGGCACGGGCAACCCCTACTTTTCCACGGACACCGCGGCCGCGCTGCGCGCCATGGAGATCCGCGCCGACGGCCTGCTCAAGGCCACCAAGGTGGACGGCATCTACGATCGCGATCCGCGTCGCCACCCCGATGCCAAGATGCTCGAACGCGTCTCGTATGATCGTTTCCTTGCCGATCACCTCGGAGTGATGGATTCCACAGCGGTCACGCTCTGCCGTGAGAACGGGCTCCCCATTCGCGTCTTCAAAATGACGCATGGCAATATTCGTCGCGTCTGTTTGGGGGAAAACGTCGGCACTACGGTGTCGCTCTCCAGCTGACGCGCGCCCTCGTGCGCCAGGCTGGACCCCAACTCATAAGTCCGCTCGGAGCAGCGCTACTCCCAGAGTGATGTCTGTCTCACTTGCGCTGCAGTAGTTGCACGCGCGCAAAAATCCAACCGTGGGGCCGGAACCGAACCGGCCCTGTCGGCTTGGGGAGTTTTTGGGGGTAAGCTCCGCGCCGATGTTCCAGTCGCTCCCTGAATTCGGGACGGGCGTGATCTACGCGGTGCTCGTCGCCGCGGCGTATACCTTCGCCGTTTCCTTGGCGGCCGGCCGCGGCCAACCGCGCTTGCTGCGCGCGGCGCGGCTCGGTGCGTACGGAACCTCGGCGTTGGTGCTCTTCGCCGTGCTGCTGCTCACCTACGCCTTCGTCACCCACGACTTCCGAATTCGCTACGTGTCTCGCTACAGCGATCGTTCGATGCCGACGCTGTACCTCATCACCTCGTTGTGGGGCGGCCAGGACGGCTCGTTGTTGTGGTGGTCGCTGCTGCTCTCGGGTTACACGGCGGGTTGCGTTGCGTGGATGAAAGGTGGCTACCGGCAACTGCAGCCGTACGTGATCGCGACGCTGATGGTCGTCATCAGCTTCTTCATGGTGCTGATGTTGTTCGCGGCGAACCCGTTCGAATCCAGCATCGCCGGCGCGCGGCCAGACGGCGACGGATTGAATCCGCTGCTGCAAAACTACTGGATGGTGATTCACCCACCCTGCCTGTACACGGGCTTCGTGGGCTGTGCAGTGCCGTTTGCGTTTTGCGTCGCCGCGCTGGTTACGGGGCGGCTGGACAACGAGTGGATCAACGCGGTTCGCAAGTGGATGTTGTTCACGTTCCTGTTCCTCTCGATTGGGAACGTGCTCGGCATGGCCTGGGCATACGAGGAGCTCGGCTGGGGCGGCTTCTGGAGTTGGGATCCAGTGGAAAACGCGGCGTGCCTGCCGTGGTTTACCGCTGCGGCCTACGTGCACTCCACGATGATCCAGGAGCGTCGCAACATGCTCAAGGTTTGGAACGTGTTCCTGATTTGCCTCACGTTCATTCTGACCTTGTTCGGCACCTTCCTCACGCGCGCGGGCATCATCACCAGCGTGCACAGCTTCGCTCAGAGCGACATCGGCAAGTACTTCCTGTGGTTCATCGGCATCGTGGGTGCAGCCAGCGTGGGCCTCACCGTGTTTCGTCTGCGTGAGCTCAGGAGCCGCGCCCAAATCGAGAGCGTCGCCAGCCGTGAAGCCATGTTCGTGGTGAACAACTGGGCGCTGCTCGGCGGCATGACCTTCATCTTCTGCGCCACGATGTATCCCAAGCTCAGCGAGCTCTGGGGCGAGAACACCACCGTTGGCCCCTCCTTCTTCAACCGCTGGATGGCGCCGATCGGTCTCGTGATTTTCGCATTGATGGGCCTGGCCCCGCTGTTCGGCTGGCGCAAGACCAGCGACAGTGCGTTGAAGAAGGCCGTGCGCGCGCCGCTGATCGCGTTGGTAGCGGCAGCGGTGCTCCACATCGCGTTCGGTAAGAGCCTCGGTTATCCGGCGTTCGTGCCGAAGGATCCGATGTTCCCAGGCATCGTCGGCAAGCTGCTGCAGCAGGTAGCAGCGAGTGGACCCGTGATCACCATCTCTCTTGCGGCGTTCAACCTGGCGGTGATCGTTCAGGAGTTTTATCGCGGTGTGGTTGCGCGCCGCAGCGCCGCCCAGAAAAAGAGCGAAACAGAGAGCTTGCTCGTTGCGCTATTCAACCTGGTCGACAAGAGCCGGCGCCGTTACGGCGGTTACATCGTGCACCTGGGCATCACGTGCATGTTCGTCGGCTTCGTGGGAACGGCTTGGAACATCGATCGCGAAGCCTCACTCACGCCCGGGCAGAGTGCGCAAATCGGTCGCTTCGAGCTCACCTACAAGGGTTCGCGCATGTGCCCCGGCAACCCGCGCTGCAGCGCGGAAGAGCAAGCCGATCTCAACAAGCGCATGATCTTCGCGGACATCGACGTGAAGCGCGACGGCGTGCCGCTTGGAACGGTTTCGCCCGCCAAGTTCATCTTTCACAAGAGCCCCGATGGGCCCACCACCGAAGTCGCGCTGATGCGCTCTTTTCGTGAAGATCTGTACACCATCGTCGGCACCGTCGACCCGCAGAGCAAACGCGCCACCTTCAAGTTCCATGTGAACCCTTTCGTTTCTTGGATTTGGGTTGGGCTCTTCGTGCTCATCGCCGGCGCGTCGATCTCGCTCTGGCCGGAGGTCGCGTTGTCGAGCTCACGCGCGTGGTCCTTCGCGCGCGCGGGGGCCGGAGTTGCAACCGGCACCATGTTCTCGGTTTGGCTCGCGATGGCACCGGCGACGGCTTACGCAGGGGAACGCCCGCGCGCCCGCCCGACGCTCAGCGTCGCCTCCCCTTTGCCGCGAATTTGGAGCTCCGGTGCTTGGCAACCGGTCGCGGCTGGTCTTGCTCTCGGTCTGATAGCCGCGCGTGTTGCGAGCCGGCGCAGCCCATCGCTGACGAGGAATCGCTAAGCTTTCCATGAAAATGCCAAAAGTTCGTGTGGGTGCGCTGGCTCCCATCGCGGGAGTCACCACGTTGCTCGGAGTGGCGGCGCTGGGCTCTCTTTACGGTCTGCCTTGGGCAGTGCTTGGCCTTGCTGCGGCGGCGCTCACGCTGGTGGTTGCGCTGTTGTGGTCGAGTGTGTCGAGCCTCGCGGACGACAGCGAGCTTTCGCTCGACGAGGCGCTCTCTTACGGAGCTCCGAGCGCTGAAGAAGAACAGAAGCTCGCGGTGCTGCGTGCACTCAAGGATCTCGAGTTCGAGCGCAGCGTCGGAAAGATCAGCGAAGAGGACTACCAAGAGTTTTCGGCGCGCTACCGCGCAGAGGCCAAGCGGCTCATCGCGCGCGTCGACGAATCGTTGGCCGAGACGCGCAAGCTCGCCGAAGAACTCGCCGAGGCTCGCATTCAAGCCGCGCTGGCAGCTTCTCCCGACGAAGCCGAAGCAACCAAGGAACCAGCGCCCGAAAACGAACCGTCGAGTGACGACGGCGTGGATGGCGCCGCGTCACCCGAAGCAGAAACGCGCGAGGGCGAACTTCGCTGTAAAGACTGCGAAACCTGGAACGACTCCGACGCGCGCTTTTGCAAGCACTGCGGCAAGACGCTGCAGGAGCCATCCGTAGCCAAAACCGGTAGCGGTGAGGAGAAGATCGCGTGAGGCACGCGCTTGCATGGTGTGGAGGTGTCCTCGTGGCGGCGTTGCTCGCTACGAGCGGCGCGCAGGCCCAATCACCACTCACGCCGGGCACTCCGTTGCCCCCGGGGCATCCACCTGTCGCCGGCAGCGCGGCGGCACCAGCGCGCACACCGGGCGCAACCTCCAGCGCGAGCCCACACGGTCCCGCCCCGGCAACGAGCGCGACTGCGTTGCCACCTGGCCATCCCGAAACCGGCGCGCAAACCGTGGCGCCGCGCAACCCACACGCAGGAACTCCGCGCGACGAGAGTGCACCGGCGAGCGACCTACCCAAGGGCACCATCGAAGCCGTGATTGTCGATGGTGAGAGCAAACCCATCCCGAACGCAGACGTGCGCCTCGGCATCATGTTCCAGAAGATTTCGGAGGGTGAGTCGCGCTCCGAACGCTTCCAGCGCACGAACGCCGAGGGCCGCGCTCGCTTCGACGGCCTCACCGCGGCGAGCGAATACAGCTATCGGGTGACGTTCAAGAGCGGCGCCGCGGAGTACGCCTCGACGCCTTTCCCACTCGGCGAGCTGGGTCAGCGCGTGCTGTTGCATGTGTTCCCCGTGACGCAAAGCCTGGAAAATGCGCTGGTTGGCATGCGCAGCTTCGTCTACATCGAGCCGCGCGACGACGTCTTCGTGTTCGAGCTTTTGTACCGCGTATTCAACGTGGGCAACGTCACTTGGGTGCCGAGCAACGTGGTCGTGCGCTTGCCCGAAGGCTTCAAAGCCTTCAACGCGCAGCAAGGCATGAGCGATGTGGGCTTCGAAGCGGTGCCGGGCGAAGGCGCGCGCTTGAAGGGCACCTTCACGCCGGGTCAACACGATCTCAGCGCGCGCTTCCAAGTACCGAAAGGTTCGGACGCGAGTGCCACGTTCCGCCTCGGCACGTTGCCGCGCCTCGCCGAGCTGCGCGTGATCGCCGAAGCGTCATCGCAAATGCACCTGGAAGTCGACGGCTTCGAGCCGCCGCAAGTTTCCTCGAACCCGCAGGGCAAACGCGTGCTCGTCACGCGCAAGCTGCTCGAACGCGGCGACGAGCTCGCGAACGGCTTCACCGTGACGCTGAGCGGCTTGCCCGTGCCAGGCAACGGGCGCTGGGTAGCGGTCCTGGTCGCCGCCGGCTTCGTCGGGCTCGGCCTCGCCTCGGCGCGCGGCTTGCTAAGACTCGATGGCTCCGGCTCTAAGACACAGGACCTCAAGCGCGCCCGCGACGTGCTGCTCAGCGAGCTGGTGGAGGTGGAACGCTCCAAGCAACGCGGCGATCTGGGTCCCGTCGCCTATGCAGACGCACGCCGCGTGCTTTTGAACGCGCTGGCTCGCCTGGGTAGGGACACCTTGGAACCTGCGGCTGCACGCAAACGTCGGCGGCCTCGCGCAGCCTAACGGCTCGTACTCATCGCATAGTCGCCGGCAGGAGGCCGAACGTTCACCGGCCAGTGAGCCGTCGCGTCTCCACAGGCTGAGGATAACTTCTGGAAATCTCTCTGGATCGTCCATGTGACTGGCGGTGGACGACGACGCGTCCGTCAAGTTACCGGCAGGTGTCCTACATTGGAGACCAAAGAACGCTCACAGGCCACCATGATCCATTTAGCAATGAATTCAATCAGTTAGACGGTTTTCCCCAGCGTCCACAGGGCCTATAACAACGACTTATTTGATTTATTTCCATTCTTTGATCCGAAGAGAGCGGAGGCGAGCAGAAGCGTTCCCGCCGTCCGGTAGGGTCACGCGAGGAGGACGCAGAGCCGCTGGCGCCAGCGAGCGGACCCGGTTACACGTCGCATCGCAATGCAAGTCGTCGTGAGCAAGAAGGACCTCCTGAAAGTCCTGAGTCGGTGCCAGGGCGTCGCCGACAAGAAAAGCACCATGCCGGTGCTCGGCAACGTTCTGCTCGAGGTGAAGGGTCCAGATCGGCTGCGTGTTGCTGCGACGGATTTGTATTTGGCCATGAGCACGACCCTGCAAGCCGAGGTGCAAGCTGGTGGTTCCGTGGCGGTTGGTGCTCGTGACTTGCTCGAGCGCGTGCGCATGATGCCGGACGGTCCGCTCGCGATCAGCGTGTCGGCGAACTCGGCAACGACGATTCGCGCCGTGGGTTCCGCGCGTCGCTTCACGCTGCACGGCGTGCCCGGTGAAGAGTTTCCGTCGTTGCCGGAGCCGGATCCCAACGCACCCGTGCTCACGCTCGACGCGCGCGCTTTGTCGCGTCTAATCGCTGCTACCTACTTTTCGATCTCGACCGACGACACTCGTCTGCACCTGAACAGCGCGCTGTTCGAGTGGGACGGTGAGCACGTGCGCATGGTGACCACGGATGGGCACCGCTTGTCGAAGATGGAGATGCTCGTGCGCGGCAAGCACGCTTCCACCACGCTGCTGATTCCGCTGAAGGGCGTATTGGAGCTGAAGCGCCTGTGCGACGAGATCGCGAGTGAGGCCAAGGGCGAAAGCGGCGCCGACGTGAGCGAAATCAAGATCGTGCAGGGCGGGCCGAACGCCTTCTTCGAGCTCGAAGGTTTGCGCTTCAGCGTGAAGCTCGTGGACGCGCAGTTCCCGCCGTACCAGCAGGTGATCCCGGAGCGCAGCGAGCACAGCGTGCGCGCACCGCGCTTGCAGCTCGCCGACGCGCTGAAGGCCGTGAGCGTGGCAGCCAGCGATCGCACGGGTGGCATCAAGTTGAGCCTGAGCCAGGGCAAGATGCGCTTCGAGAGCGAAAGCCCCGAGAGTGGCGAAGGCTTCGACGAGGTTGCCGTCGACTACGACGGCGCCGAGATCACCGTCGGCTTCAACGCGCGCTACTTCTTGGATCTGCTCGGCGCGATCGAAGACGACGAGGTGGTTCTGGGCATCAGCGGCGAGCTGGATCCCGCCGTGGTGCGCCCCTCGACGGCGAGCGGCAATTCGACGTACCTCGCGGTCGTGATGCCGATGCGCATTTGAGCGACGCGAGCGCGCCTGCAGCAGCTCTCGGGACGCTGATTGCGTTCCGGCGCGTGGTGCTGAGCGGCTTTCGTAATTTCGAGCGAGCAGTCTTCGAGCCCGGGCCGCGCCTGAACGTGATTTCGGGAGACAACGGCCAGGGCAAGACCAGCTTGTTGGAAGCGCTGTACTTCGTGGCCACCACGCGCAGCTTCCGCACTGAGAAACTGCCGACGCTGATTCGCCATGGCTCCGAGCAAGCCAGCGTGCGCGCCGAGTTGGTGGAGGGAACACGCAGCCGCGAGCAACTGATGGTGTTGGCCCCGCGTGTGCGCCGCGCGAGCATCGATGGCAAGCGGCCGCCGCGCTTGGTCGATTATGCGCAACGAACGCCGGTGGTGGCGTTCCATCCCGGCGATCTGGAGCTCGTGGCTGGTGCAGGCAGCGTACGGCGTCGCTTGCTCGATCGCGTGGCGCTGTTCATCGACCCGGCGGGTTATGAGCGCAAGAGCCGTTACGAGCGCGCCATGAAGGAGCGCCAGCGTGCGCTCGAGGAACGCGGCGAGCGAGCTTCCGAGCTCGATGCCTTCGAGCAGGTCGCCGCTGAAGACGGCGCGCGCTATCAGCTGGCTCGTGAGCGCGCGGCCAGCACTCTGACCGAGCTCGTGCCGCTGCGTTTCGCGCGGCTGGCTCCGGCCACGCTGGCGCTCGACGTGAGCTACCTGGCCGGCGGTACCCACGATGCTGCGCAGTTTCGCCGAGAGCTCGAAGCGCGCCGCACCAAAGATCGGCTGCGCCGGGCGGCGAGTTTCGGCCCAGGTCGTGACGAGCTCGCGCTTTCGCTCGACGCACGTCCGGCGCGCTCGCACGCCTCGCAGGGGCAGCAACGGATTCTGACCTTGGCGCTGAAGCTCGCCGAGCTCGATGCGATCTCGCGTGCTCGCGGAGCGCCTGCGGTGTTACTCCTCGACGACGTTTCCAGTGAACTCGACCCCGCGCGAACCGGCGCGGTTTACGAAGTTTTGCGCACGAACGCGGGCCAAGTGTTCGTTACAACGACGCGGCCCGAACTATTTCCGACGCCCGACCGCGCGAGCGAACGACTCGACTTCAGCGTCGAAAGCGGCGTCCTGCGGCGGGCGATCTCGGCATCGAATTCGTAGCCCGAAAGAGACCGTCCGAGAGCGCTCGCTAGCGCGCGTTTTTCGGTGAAATTTCAGCCCAATTCAGTTGCGGCGCCGCTCGGAAAATACTATAGGAAAAGCCGGTTTTGCGGGCTCGCTGAGCCAGCCTCGAAAGGCGCCAACAGCACCTGATTTCGGTCTTGGATCGAGCCCGCAGTCGACCCCCCTGCTGAGTCCGTTGTCGAGCGACGGACGAGCGGTTCAACGAGGATTCGATTTTGACGACAGAGGCTCAAGAACCGACGCCCAAAGCGTCGGAATACGACTCCAGCAGCATCACGGTTCTCGAAGGCCTGGAAGCGGTGCGTAAGCGCCCCGGTATGTACATCGGGGATGTGCACGACGGTTCGGCGTTGCACCACCTGGTTTGGGAAGTCATCGACAACGCCGTCGACGAGCACCTGGCAGGGCACTGCAACGTGACTCGTGTCGTGGTTCACTTCGACGGTTCCGTCACGGTGGAAGACGACGGGCGCGGCATTCCCGTCGGGATCATGCCCGATCGCGGTGTGAGCGCGGCCGAGGTGGTGATGACGGTGCTGCACGCCGGCGGAAAGTTCGACCATTCGAGCTACAAGGTTAGCGCAGGCCTCCACGGAGTGGGCGTCAGCGCAGTGAACGCCGTCTCCGAGTGGCTGCGCCTCGAGATTCAGCGCGAGGGCAAGGTTTGGTTCCAGGAGTATCGTCGCGGCGTACCGCAGGGGCCGCTGGCAGCCATCGGCGAGAGCGATCGCACCGGCACCAAGATCACCTTCAAGCCGGATCACGAAATCTTTTCGAACACCGAGTACAGCTACGACATTCTGGCGAACCGCCTGCGCGAACTCGCCTTCCTGAACTCCGGTCTCGTCATCGAGTTGAAGGACGAGCGCGGCGACCGCAGCGAAACGTATGAGTACAAGGGTGGCATCAGGGAGTTCGTGGCTCTCCTCGCCAAGAGCAAGGAGCCGGTGCACGAAGAAGTGATCGCCTTCACGGGCGAGTTCGGTGCCGGCGAGGGCAAAGCCAACATCGTGGTCGACTGTGCGTTGCAGTGGACCAACAGCTTCGCCGAACAGATCCTTTGTTACACCAACAACGTCTTCAATCGCGACGGCGGAACTCACCTCACCGGCTTGCGTACGGCGCTGACGCGTTCGTTGAACTCGTACGGGCAATCGCAAAATCTGTTCAAAGACACCAAGAGCGGCCTCAGCGGTGACGACACGCGCGAAGGGGTGACTTGCGTGATTCACGTGAAGGCGCCGGACGCCTCGTTCGATTCACAAACCAAATCCAAGCTGGTTTCGAGCGAAGTCAAAGGCATCGTCGAGAACGCGGTCAGCGAAAAGCTGGCGGTCTTCTTCGAAGAGCACCCGCAAACGGCGCGCAAGATTTTGGAGAAGGCCATCATCGCCGCCAAGGCGCGCGAGGCGGCGCGCAAGGCGCGCGAAGTAGTGCGCAAAGGCGTGCTCGACAATACCTCGCTGTCCGGCAAGCTCGCGGATTGCCAGAGCAAAGATCCGGCAGTTAGCGAGCTCTACATCGTCGAGGGTGAAAGCGCCGGTGGCAGCGCCAAGCAGGGCCGTGACCGTCACTTTCAAGCCATCTTGCCACTGAAGGGCAAGATCTTGAACGTCGAACGCGCGCGCCTCGACCGCATGCTCTCGTCGCAAGAAGTGGCAACGCTGATTTCGGCGCTCGGTTGTGGCATCGACGACACCGGCAACTTCGACGTCTCGAAGCTCCGCTATCACAAGATCATCCTGATGACCGACGCCGACGTCGACGGCAGCCACATTCGCACGCTGCTGTTGACCTTCTTCTATCGGCAGATGCGCGAGGTGATCGAGAAGGGCTACTTGTTCATCGCTCAGCCGCCGCTCTACGGCGTGCGTAAGGGCAAGCGCCTGATGTACTTGAAGGATCAGACGGCGCTCGACCGTTTCCTGGTCGAGAACGCCATCGACGATCTGTCGGTGCAGGCGCAGAAGGGCCCATCGCTCTCGGGCATGCCGCTTTACAACTTGGCGACGCGCTTGCGTTCGCTCCGCGGCATTCTGGGCAAGATCGATCGGCGCGCCGATGCTCGCGTCGTGGCCGCGCTGTTGCGCACTAGCGCCCTCACCTTGGCTGACTTCCGCGATCACGAGAAGGTCGAGGCTGCCGCCAAGAAGCTCGAGCTCGCCCTAACCGAGCGCTACCCGGATCTTTTGCCGCTCATCGTGAACGTCGAATGGGAGAAGGCGCACGGTGCCGGTCGCATCGTGGTGCGCTTCCGCCCGGGTGCTGCTACGCGCCCTGCCATTCTCGATTGGGAGCTCGCCGAGTCGGCGGAGTATCAAGAGCTACTCTCGATCTGGGAGGACATTCGCTCCATCGGCCCGATGCCGTACAGCGTGCGCGTGGGTTCGGCCGATCCCATCGAGATTTCGGATCCGGAAGCGTTGGAGGCTTTCATCGCAGAGCGCGGTCGCAAGGGCATGCAAATCACCCGCTACAAAGGTCTGGGTGAAATGAACGCCGATCAGCTGTGGGAAACCACGATGAGTCCTGATGCGCGCACGCTGCTCCAGGTCAAGATCAGCGATCCCGTGCGCGCCGACGAGCTCTTCAGTGTGCTCATGGGCGATCAGGTGGAACCGCGCCGGCAGTTCATCGAGCAAAACGCGCTCAACGTGCGCAACCTCGACATTTAGTTTGTGGGGGCGGCACGCGCCGCCCCTCTTCCGAAGTGAATTCGGAAGAGACTCCCTCCACGCGATTGACGATGAGCACAGCCGCCGAGTGCGGCCGCCAGCTTTTCGACGCGCTGAATCGCTGAGTGGCTAGCCACTGAGCCCCAGCACTTCACTCGAGGTGCCAGGGCTACCCATGCCGGAACCTTTGCCGCTGCCGGCACCGTCCTCGCCGCCGCTCGACAACGTGCGGCTCGATTTCAGCAACGTACCGATCTTGGTTGGTTGCCAGCCGGAGAACACGATGGCTGCCGAGGGTCCACCCGCGCCGCCACCACCGTGACCGCCATCTCCACCTTTGCCACCGGCCGCACCCGCGCAACCCGGCTGTGAGCCGGAAGAGCCGTCTCCGGGCAAGCCTCCGAGACCACCTGCGCCACCAGGCTGACCAAAGCCACCCTTGCCGCCGTTGCCTCCGTGTTGCGCGGTGAGCACGCCACCTTCCAACGTGATGTTGGAGTGAAACGAAACCAGCGCGAAGCTGCCGCCACCGGCGCCACCGCCGCGACCGCCCTTACCTCCGCAGCCACCGCCGCCGCCACCACCGCCGGATGCACCCGTGCGCGGAAGCGTCGAGCCGCAGGAGAGTGGAGCGATGGCACCACCACCACCGCCACCGCCTTGCCCAGGCGCACCATTCGCGCCGTCTTGGCCCGCGACGCCGATGAAGCGGTCCGCAGTCAGAGTGCCCTGATTGGACGCGCTCGTCATTCCACCGGGCGCTGCAGGTTGGCCCACGCCGTCGCTACCAACCTGACCACCGCCGAGGCTCGGTCCAACGCCGCAGTTCCAAGTAGTCGCGAGCGTTTGGCCATAACCGGCTTGCCCGCGCGAACCCATGGCGATCGGCTCACCTGGTGAACCGTTGCCTCCGCTCTTGTTGTCGGTGCCGCCATCGCCGCCATTGCCACCAACACTCTCGGTTGGCTCGTCGCAGCTGGTGGTGACCGAGGCACCACCTTCGTTGGGCGCTTTCGAGACTTGGCAGGCTGCTACGCCGGGATTGCCGTCGGCGCCTCTTGGTGCGGGTTCGTGTGTCCCGATGCCGCTTGCGCCATCTGCGCCGTTTCCAGCCGTCAGCGACACGCGGCGCAGCACCACTCCTTTCGAGTTGACGATCCACGCGGCCGCGCTGCTGTCGCCCGGTTCCGTTGCGTCTGCCGCGCTGAACGTGAAATCCTCGACGACGAGTGAAGACAGCTCGACCGCGATCAAAGCGCGAGCAGTCGGGCTTTGCACTTGAGTCGGCTTGTCGGCGGAATAGGTCCAATCGACGCAATCGAAGCCACCGTACAACTCGGTTTGATCGAAGCTCGCGTCGAGCAAGAGGCTCTCGCTGAAAGCGCCCGCGGTCGAACACGCGTACACGCGTTTGCTCTGCTTGCGCGCTTCGGAGATGGCTTTCGCCAAGGTGGCGAATGGCGCCTCGCGGCTGCCTTTGCCCTTAGAATCACTGCCTCTAGGGGACACGAACACACCGAGCGCTTCGATGACCGTGCACGCCGCGCTGGCTGGACTCTCGCCTGTGCTGCACGCGCCGCCACTATGCTCCGAGTCGCCGCCGGTGCCTGCTGCAGGGCTCCCGCCACTGTTGATCAGCTTGCCGCCTGCGCCGTTGCCGTTGCCGCCGCTGGCAACATTCGTTTGGCCGCCCGCTCCCAAGGCACCACCGACACCGGTATTCGTCGTACCCGCGCTACCGCCGGTCGATTCACTACCACTAGTGAAGGCTTCGCCGCAGCCTGCGAGGGCGGACATCGCCGTGAATACGCTCACGCCCCAAGCCACTCCACGCTGCAAAGAATCACGCTGCCCAGTTGCCTCGTGCATCCGCTTTGGCAGTGGCAGATGGGACTTCCTCATTTGCAACCCTATTACTCGACCGAGTGCGCGGTTGCATCCGCTTCGCCCCATTTAACGCGCAAGAGCGCGCCGACCATATCCGCCACTTCGGCATGCGCGCGTACTGTTTCCTACCAGCAAAAGTCGCGGTAACTTGGCGACAACCCCACAGAAACGCGCGCTGTTGCACGCGGCTTCTGAAGCGGGCTGTCTCATGTTCGTACGTCGGCCCGTCGGCATCCACAGGCACGAATCATCGCCGTGAAGTCTTTTGACGCCAAACACACGGACGTGTTGGAAGGCAGATCGTTGTGCGAAGCGACGCTGCATCGTTTCTCAGTGAGAGAACAAGCGCCCAATTGCAACCCCCGTGAGTGCAGAATCCGCCGTGATGTCGAGTAACGCCTGCGTCGCGAGTTGATGTATCGCCGATAGTGAAGTTGAAGTCTTCGATTGTGAGTGACGATTACTCACCCACCGTACCGAGCAACACTCCACGCTTATGCGTGCAGCGCTCGCTCGCAGATGGAGCGCGTCACTCGGGCTTTCAAAGGCGCACGTGCAACGCTTTTCGCCGCGTTTCTGGGGCATTTGTGCTGAGGCGAATCCGCGGCGGCGTGGCTGAAGCGTGCATGTCGCATCCGGCGTAGTAACGGAATCAGTCGCGATCTCGAGGGAAAGTCGCTTAGACGTGCCGGCCACGAGGCCAGAGTGCGAGTGAGCGAATTTGACTAGGACGCGAGCACTCGGGGCGACGGCAGGACCGCGCCCAGCGCTGAACGGCGTAGCACCCTTGGGGGTGTCGAAGTTGAGCTAGCCAGCAATTTCCTTGGGCTCACGAGGATCTACCTCGAGGGTGGGTTGGGCTCGTCAACAGCGTGACGCAATTTCATACATCGCGTCTCATTCGACGGAGCGAGTTGCGCGAAGCGCGCAGGTTGAGGAACCCTTGTGGATGATTCATCACCCCTCAGGAAAATCATTACTGAGCGGCTTTCGCCACTACCCATCAGGCAGAACTTGGAGTTAAGGTAGCGCTCGTCAGAGGGCGTTCTATGGGTTTGATAGAAACTCATAGACCCTTTCCGCTCGCTAGAACGAAAGGAGGGGCCGCACTCGGGATCATCGCCAGTGCGGCAACGGGATCCATGGCTACGAAAGGCACCAAACGAATCGGTCAGCTAATTCGCTCCGCTCGCATGCACCGCGGTCTCACTCAAAAAGACCTCGCGCGCAAGCTGGGAGTCCGCTCCGGAAGCTATGTCGGCATGCTCGAATCCGGGCTGTGCAAAGGCATTGGCATCTCACGCCTAGAAGAAATCGCAACCTACCTCGATATCGACGGAGTTGATCTCTATCGCTGGATGGCGGCAGCGGGTCACCTGCCTCCGAATCTGTTCGGCGCACTAATGAAGAAGCCAGAGCGCTGGGACGATATCATCTCGTTGCTCGGTCCCGCTTTCGCGGGCGGTCGCAGTCCCCGCTCCTCGAGACGGCCTCGCGCGCGCAGCTGAGTTCGAGGCAATCCAATAGTAGGCCGCGCCTGGCCTGGCGTTGGGGTGGGAGAAGCTGCCTTCTCCCACACGGCGCCTTCGGGTTTCAGCTCGGCGGACCTGCGATATGATCGATCGAAGCGTGGGACCTTGATCGCGCGGAGGCGCGACTTAGGTTGCGCTGTGGCACGGAACGTGCCCCTTGGAGCGTTATCATGCGGATGGATCGACTCACCACGAAGAGCCAAGAAGCCGTGCGAGCGGCAATCGACGCTGCCTCTCGGCGCGGCAATCCGGAGGTGATTCCGGAGCACGTCTTGGTTGCGATTTTGGAGCAAGACGGCGGTGTGGGCGCGCCGCTGGTGGAACGCGCCGGAGCCAAAGCGCGCGCCCTCGCGCAGGATTTGCGGCAGCGCGTGGATGGCTTGCCGCGAGTGTCGGGCGGCGCGGAACCCAGCTTCGGGCGGCGCACGACGCCATTTCTCAACCAAGCCGAAGACGAAGCCAAGCGCCTGAAGGACGACTTCGTTTCAGTCGAACACTTTCTGCTGGCCGCGGCTTCTGGTGATCACGATACGAAGGCGACGTTCTCCAAGCACGGCCTCACTTACGACAAGCTAGTCAAAGCGCTCGCTGAGATTCGCGGAAATCAGCGCGTCACCGATCAAGATCCCGAAGGCAAGTTCCAAGCGCTCGAGAAGTACACGCGTGATCTCACGGCGCTCGCCAAGCGCGGCAAGATCGATCCTGTCATCGGGCGCGACGAGGAGATTCGGCGCGTGATGCAGGTGTTGTCTCGCCGTACCAAGAACAATCCGGTGCTGATCGGCGAACCTGGCGTGGGCAAGACGGCGATTGCAGAAGGCATCGCACATCGCATTGCCAACGGGGACGTGCCGGAGTCGCTCAAGGACAAGCGCATTCTGGCGCTCGATTTGGCCAGCATGGTGGCGGGCTCCAAGTTTCGTGGTGAGTTCGAAGATCGCTTGAAGGCCGTGCTCAAAGAAGTCGAAGCCTCGGCCGGCGGTGTGATTCTGTTCATCGACGAGCTGCATACGTTGGTCGGCGCGGGTGCTGCCGAAGGCGCGATGGATGCAGCCAACATGCTCAAGCCTGCGCTCGCGCGCGGTGAATTGCGCGCCATTGGCGCAACGACGTTGGACGAGTACCGCAAGCACATCGAGAAGGACGCTGCTCTCGAGCGCCGCTTCCAACCAGTGATGGTGAGCGAGCCCAGCGTGGAGGACACCATCGCGATCTTGCGCGGTCTGAAAGAGCGCTACGAAGTGCACCACGGCATCCACATTCAGGATTCGGCCTTGGTTGCGGCGGCCACTCTGAGCCATCGTTACATCAGCGATCGCTTTCTGCCCGACAAAGCCATCGATTTGGTCGACGAAGCCGCCAGCAAGATCAAGATGGAGATCGACAGCATGCCGTTCGAGATCGATCAGATCGAGCGGCGCCTGTTGCAGCTTCGCATCGAGGAGCAGGCTCTGAAAAAGGAGCGCGACAAGGCCAGCCAGAGCCGGCTCGAAGATCTGGCTCGGCAGGTTGCCGAGCTCTCGGCGGAGCGCGATCGCATGCGAGCGCAGTGGATGCGTGAAAAGGAATCCATCCTGCACACGCGCGAGAAGCAGGCCAAGTTGGAGGAGCTGCGCGCGGAAGAAGAGCGCGCGCGGCGCGCCGGCGATCTCGGCAAGGCCGCCGAGATTCACTACGGCAAGATCCCCGAAATCGAACGGGCCATCGAAGCCGACCGCGCGGAGCTGAACGAGATTCAGAAGAATGGTGCGTACTTGAAGGAAGAGGTATCCGACCAGGACATCGCAGCCATCGTCTCCAAGTGGACGGGCGTGCCGGTTTCGAAGATGTTGGAAGGCGAGCTCCACAAGCTGCTCAATATGGAGAACAGCTTGCGCGAGCGCGTCGTTGGGCAAGACGCGGCGCTTGCCGCGGTAGCCAACGCCGTGCGTCGTTCTCGCGCTGGCCTGGGTGATTCACGCAGGCCGATTGGAAGCTTCTTGTTTTTGGGACCGACCGGCGTCGGCAAGACCGAAACGGCGCGCGCGCTGGCGGAGTTCTTGTTCGATGACGAGCGCGCCATGGTGCGCATCGACATGAGCGAGTACGCGGAGCGGCACGCTGTTTCGCGCCTCTTCGGCGCGCCTCCCGGCTACGTGGGCTACGAAGAGGGCGGGCAACTCACCGAGCCGGTGCGTCGCAAGCCCTATAGCGTGCTGCTATTCGATGAAATCGAGAAGGCGCACCCGGATGTGTTCAACACGCTGCTGCAGCTTCTCGATGATGGTCGCCTCACGGACGGGCAAGGGCGCACCGTCGACTTCAAGAACACGGTGGTGATCTTGACGAGCAACATCGGCTCCGGCGAGCTCGCCCAGCTGGAAGAGCGGCGCGATCTGAACGAGGACGAGCGCGACGAGTTGTTCCAAAAGGTGTCGATGAACGCCTTGAAGCAGCACTTCCGTCCCGAGTTCGTCAATCGCCTCGATGAAATCGTGGTCTACCACCGTTTGGATCGCGAGCAGTTGCGGCGCATCGTAGACATCCAACTCGGTTCGTTGCGTGAGCGGCTTTCGCAACGCGATTTGAAGCTCGAGGTGAGCGACGCAGCCAAGAATTTCATCAGCGAAGTTGGCTGGGATCCGCAGTTTGGTGCACGTCCGTTGAAGCGGGCGATTCAGCGCCACGTGGAAGATGCGTTGGCCACGCGTGTGCTGTCTGGTGAGTTTTTGCCGGGCGACACGGTGGTGGTCGACAAAGGTCCCGACGATCTCGTGTTCACGCGTCGGCCAGCACCCACGGACGGCGCCAAGGTTCCGCCCCGCGACGCAGGGCCGGTCGCTCACGCTTGAAGCAGGCTCGCAACGCTCAGCCCGGAACAATTTGGACTGAGCGTTGCGTCGCGCTTTAGAAGGGCGCGGGGCGTTGCGCGCCCGCAGTTCACGGGCATGATGAGGCGTGCTCTCGCGCTTCGTGCTGTACAGCGCTCTCCTGTTGCTGGCCTTCAAGCTCTTGGTTCGGGTGCGCTGGCGTGAGCTCGGGCGGCGCATCGATCGCGTGGTAAACGCGATGTTGATCGCCATCGCTCTCGTTTATTCAGCGGAGCTCGCGTACCTGTACCTGCTCAAGTAGCAAGTCAGGGTTCGCCGGCGGCGGGCTCCGTGGGAGAGCGACGCAGGCCTTCGTTGCAGAGTCGTAAGCGATTCGAGGCTTCCGCCAGGGCGCTGTTCTTGGCATCGAGCTCACGCTGGCAGGCGTTTCCCATTTCGGCTTCGCGGCGCAGAGTTTCGAATTCGCTCTTCAATCGCGCGAGCTCGTTCTTGCGCTCGTTGGCGCTGAGCTCGAACAGGTCACGCTGGTCGGTGCACTCGCGCAGCTCTTCGCTGGTGGCGCGGCATTGCGAAAGCCGGCTCTCCTTGACGCGGGCGTCACGCTTGAGCTCGAGCTGGCTTTTGTCCAGCGACTCTAGGCGACGTTCCTGCGTGTCGGCGCGCGCGAGCAGGACCTGTCGGTGCTCGGCTTCGGCTACCAAGTCGCGCTGCAGGGCTGAGGTGTTGCCACGCGCGCTGGCGCGTTCATCGTCTGCACGCTTCTGCGCAGCGAGCAGCTCCTGGTGTGTGCGCAGGTACAAGGCGCCCAGCGCAGCGCTCGAAAGTGCGAGCGCTCCACCGAGCGCACGTCGACCCCACGCCTTTTGCCCCGCCAACAGCGACGCCGGTGCCTGGCGTACGAATTCGTGCTCGTCGTCGGTGAGGTCGGTTTGATCTTCGAGCTCGGAGAGCAGGCGCAACAGCTCTTTACGCGCTGGGATGCGGCGCGCGCTGGCATACGCAAAAACGGCCTCTGCGATGTCCTCGTTGGGTTGTGCGAGTTTACCGAGGACTAACGCGACGTCACGCATCTCCGGGCGGTCTTCCGGCGACTCCGCCACCATGCGACGCAGCAGACGCTCGAGCGCTTCGGGCAACGGGGGGCCCAGAGCCAAGGCGCGTTCGAAGTCGTCGGGCAAGGTCCAGCAGGCCCGGTTCATCTCCAACGAGTCGTGATCGAGACCAACCGCTGCCAGCGTCAGCATGATGCCGAGCGCGAACACGTCGGCCTTGCCAGTTACGGCGTGAGCTCGACCGTATTGTTCGGGAGCCATGTACGGAGGTGAACCCATGACTGTGCCGAGCTCGGTGTGGTGCGGAGTGAAAGTCGCGGCCACACCCGCCAGCACGCCGAGCGGCGCCTTGGCGATGCCGAAATCCACGATTTTGACGCGATCTCGCGCGCTGCGCGCCTCGCGACGCGAAACCAGGACGTTGTCCGGCTTGAGATCGCGATGCACTACGCCGCGCGCGTGAGCGGCGGCCATCGCTTTGGCGACTTCGTAGCCGAGCCGGTAGAGCTCGCTCAGGTAGCCGCGGCTCGCCACGCTGCTGTCGACGCGGCGGCGCTCGAAGTAGTCGCAGAAGGGCTCCGCCTCCAGATACTCCATGGCGATGAAGTACGGCTCCTCACCGGGCACGCTGGCTTCGTACACTTTCACGATACGCGGATCGCGAATCGTCGCAGCGATGCGTTGCTCGAGCAGAAAACGCGTGCGCACCTGGCGGGCCAAGCTCGGCTCGAGCTCGCGACGCAGCACCTTGAGAGCAACCACCTGTCCGGTGAGCTCGTGGGTCGCCAGAAATACTTGCGCCGAGGCGCCCTCACCCAAAAGCCGATCGACGCGATAAGCACCGATTTTCTCGGGAAACTGCGGGCTAGCGGGAGCGTCCGGGGTGGCTTTTCCACGGTCCGATTCAGACATGAGCCTTCTCGAATGGAACGGTACCTGTGGCTTCGAGGCGAGACCAAGATCTGCGCGACGCGTCGTCGTCGCGTGTTCGAAAACTTGGCCCAGGCTTGTGAACTGTGATCGCGCTTCAGCTCTCGCAGTCGCCAGCGCGCACGCGTTGGTACACTAGGCCGAGCGCGGCGTAGGCCGCACGCAAGCGAATCATTTCACGATCGCCCGGGAACACGAAGCTGCGATCGACGGTGCCGCGCTCGGTGGTCACAGCGTAGTGCACCAAGCCGACCGGTTTGACGTCGCTACCACCTTCGGGTCCGGCGATGCCTGTGATTCCCAACGTCACGTCAGCCGCAAACAGGCGCCGCGCGCCTTCGGCCATGGCTCGCGCAACCTCCGCGCTGACCGCGCCGTGGGCGGCGAGAAGCTCCTCACCTACCCCGAGTAGCTTGATTTTGGCTTCATTTGCGTACGTAACCGCGCTGCCCACAAAAAACGCGCTGGAGCCGGAGCGCGCCGTGAGGAGCTGCCCGACCAAACCCCCCGTGCAGGATTCAGCAGCAGCCAGGCGCAGTCCGCGCGCAACCAATTCGCGACCGATGGCTTCGGCAAAAGTGATGTCGCCTTCGCCGAACACCACGTCGTCACCGAGGCGGCGCTTGACCTCATCGGCGGCGGCGCGAGCACGTGCGGCGGCCGACTCCGCGTTCGCTGCTTGCGCCAACAACTTCACCTCGATCGTGGGGAAGCTCGCGCGATACCCAACGATCACGCCGAACTGTGCTTCGACGCCAGCCAAGCGATCGTTCACCTCCGATTCGGGCAAACCGAAGCTACGCAGTCGCACTTGGCTGAAGTGTTCGTCGACCAAGTGAGCGATCGCCGGAAGCACGCTGTTGCGGAACATGGGACCCATCTCGCGTGGTACACCCGGCATGAAGAAGGCGAGCGCGTTGCCGAGCCGCAGCGAAAAGCCAGGCGCCGTGCCGTTCGGGTTCGGCAAAATCGTGGCTCCGCGCGGGAAATCGGCCTGCTTCTTGTTACTATCGGACATGTGCCGGCCGAGCTTTTGAAAGCGCGCACTGATGGCTTCCAGTGAGGCAGCGTCCCGCTCGAGTGGAAGTTCTGCGAAGGCAGCCACGCATTCGGTGGTGATGTCGTCGGTGGTTGGTCCCAAGCCGCCCGTTGCCACCAACACCGCGTGGCCCTGGCTCGAGCGCCGCAAGCAGTTGATGATGCGGTCGCGATCGTCGTCGACGGTTTCGATCGAGGTAACCTGAAATCCCGCCGCCGTGAGCCCGTCGGCAAGTACGCTCGCGTTGCTGTTCACGATCTCGCCGCGAGTCAATTCAGTCCCGATGCAGAGCACACACGCCGTGGCCATGCTCGAAGGATTTCACGAGCCGAAGCGCGCGTCGAGCCATCTTCCTCGACGCAGCGCGGAGGGCGTGGGACGCTGCGCACGACCCGCGAGGACCGATGCAATTCGCTTCGAAACTGCCGCTGATACAGACCAGCATCTTCAGCGTGATGTCGCGGCTCGCCGAGGAGCACGGCGCGCTGAACCTGGGGCAGGGTTTTCCAGACTTCGATCCGCCGCTGGCCCTGCGCGAAGCGCTGGCGCGTCACGTGGCGAACGGTAGAAATCAGTACGCGCCGATGCCGGGAGTGCCGCGCCTGCGTGAGCAGATTGAGCACAAACTCGCGCGCGACTACGGCGTTGCGCTGGATCCAGGCGCCGAGATTACGGTGACGAGCGGCGCCACGGAGGCCATCTTCGACGTGATCGCGGCGTGCGTGCGGCCGGGTGATGAAGTCGTCGTGCTCGACCCTTGTTACGACTCTTACGAGCCGTCCATTTTGCTGCAAGGCGGGCTGGTTCGGCATGTGCCACTCGAGCTCGGCAGCTTCGCCATCGACTTCGAACGGCTAAGCGCGGCGATCAACGCGCGCACGCGGCTCGTGATCGTGAACTTTCCGCACAACCCGAGCGGTGCCGTCCTCAGCGAGCGCGACTTGCACCAGCTCTTCGAGTGCATTCGCGATTCAAACGCCTTGGTCCTCTCCGATGAGGTGTACGAGCACATCGTATTCGATGGCCGTCCGCAACAGAGCATTCTGCGCCATCCGGGCCTCTCCGCGCGCGGCTTCGCGATTGGGTCGTTTGGCAAGGCGTACCACGCGACAGGCTGGAAAGTCGGCTGGGTTGCGGCACCGGCGCAGCTCAGCGGCGAGCTCCGCAAGGTGCATCAGTTCGTGACTTTTGCCACTTCGACTGCGGCGCAGCACGCCCTCGCGGACATGCTCGAGAACGATCATGGCCACCTGACGGAGCTATCGCGCTTCTATCAACGGAAGCGCGATCTGTTTCGAAGCTTGCTCACTGAATCGAGCTTCGAACTTTTGCCCGTCGCTGGGACGTACTTTCAATTGGTGGACTACGGCAAGCTATCCGATCAAGACGACGTGAGCTTCGCGCGGCGCCTGACAATCGAAGCGGGGGTGGCAGCCATTCCGATTTCGGTTTTCTATGCCGAACCTCCGCGTGCCACGCGGGTGCGCTTCTGTTTCGCGAAGAGCGACGAGCTACTGCAACGAGCCGCGGAGCGCTTGTGTGCACTCAAACCGGGAGCCGCGTGAAAGGCGCCTATTTCGCGCTGCTGCTTCTCGCGTGCGAACGAGAACGCCCTAAACCTGCTGCGGCAAGCTCAGCGCCACCGCGGGCGAGCAGCGCTCCCTTGTCCGTAGCGACACCGAGCGCGTCTCCCAGCGCTGCTGCGCCCACACGCTGCATCACGCCGGAATCGGTTGGTGCCGTTTTGCTCACGGAGCTCAAAAGCGATAGCGACAAAGAGCGGCGTGCAGTTCAAGCTGCCATCGTGGAGCTCAAACGTGTGTTGGAGAACCCGGCTCAGTTCTTCGCTAGCGTGCAAACCACCGACGATCTGGTGTTGATCGAGCTTTGGCACGAGTCCGCGTTTCGACCTCAGCACTGCAATGTGGTTGGGAACCCCGGCGGCAAGTGCCGCACGTTGGGCTACGACGCGCGCAAAGGCCGCATCACCAGTACCAAGTTTTGGCAGTAGCTCACTTGAGCGGGAAGCCACCGTCGGCTGGCGGCGCGGGAGGTGGTGTGGGCGGTGCGGCAGGATCTGCGGGAGCGGGAGCAGGAGCAGGCGGAGGTACCGGCGTGCTCGCGGGCGGCGGAGTGGGCGCCGGTGTTGCGGCGGGCGGAGGCGGCGGTGCGGCCGGCAAAGGTGCGGGCGCCGGGTTCAGCTGCGTGGGACCGAAGTTCTTTTGGATCTGCTCGGGAGAGCGCCATTCGCGCGATTTGGCACAGGAGCGGAAGCGGGTTTCGACGTCCTCGCATGACTCGTGAAGCAGGCGTTTGTCGGCGGGCAACACGGCCGGAACGATATCGTCCCAACGCCAAGTGAAGCCGGCGCCGAGGTACATGACGCGCGCGCCAGCGAACGCAGCGCCGACCGACGACATGCTCGCGTTCACGTTGAAGTCGAAGTAGTCGGACGCGTGCAGCGACAAATCGAGACCGGCGCGTGCGCCCACTGCAAAGCCGAATTCGAGATCGACCGATTCGGAGATCACGCGTTCCACGTCCGCCGCCGTGAGCGGCCGCAGCTGACCCGTTGCTGGATCGTAATACTTGGTCGGATCTTCTTTGCTGAAGTCGTATGAGTGAATCACCGTGTCGAGGTTCACGCTCGGCGAGAGCTCGAACCACGGCGTGATGGAAATGGCTTTCGCCGGCGTGATGGGCACGCCGACGCCGAACACGAACGGCACCGACACGTAGTTGCGCTCCCCACTGATTAGCGCTGTCGGGACGCTGCCGACGTAGAGGCCAATCGCCGCGCGCGGCAGCCCGTTGTCGAAGCGGCTGGTGACCGGCAGCGAAAACACTGCAGTCGCGCTACCAGCCATGCCGTGAGCGGTTGGCTTGGTTGCCTCGCTGAAATTCAAATAGAACAGGCCGAACTGTGAGCTCAGGCGACCGCCGGTGGAGCTGAAGTTCGCATGATAGCTGAACACATTCATGCCACCGCCGTCGATCAAGCCGCGTCGATACCCGAACACGACGCTCGATGCACGGGCATCCCACGTGGACACGACGATAGGATGTGTGCCGGGGCGAGCCTCGGCATTTGTCGTTGCAGCCAGCACGGCGACTAACGCCGCCGCAGCGAGACCGCTGCGGACTGCGCGCGCACGCGAACGATACCCCTCTGCTTCGTGAATCGAGCCCATCGCGGAAACCTCTTCAGAGGCCGCGAACGGCACGAAATGCCGAAGACTTAATACGGAATTGTCAGCAGTCGCCGCGGCGGAGCGCACCCTGCGCCGCCGTGCCGGAGGGCCGGTTCACTGCGTCGCTCGGTTTTCGCTCAGCCGAGCGCGGCGAGAATCCGGTTCGAGTCCGTGACCCAACCAAAAATGCCGCCTTGAGCTTTGATCATCTTGAGGCCCATCTCGTGGAACTCGGGGAAGTACGAGCCGCAGCAGTCAGCGGGCACGATGCAGCGGTAGCCGCGATCGTTGGCTTCGCGCACCGTCGTATGCACGCACACCTCGGTGGTTACGCCGCACACGATGAGCGTTTCGATTCCGCGGTTGATGAGAATTGCATGCAAGTCCGTGGCGAAGAAGGCGCCCTTGCCGGGCTTATCGATCACCGGCTCGTTCGCCGCCGGATACAATTCGGGCACGATGTCGTGGCCCGGCTCGCCGCGAATCAGAATGCGCCCCATTGGCCCCTTGGCTCCAATGCGCAAGCTGGGCGCGCCGCGCTCGACCTTCGCGCGCGGCGCGTCCGATAGATCCGGACGGTGACCTTCGCGCGTGTGGATCACGAAGATGCCTTTCCTGCGTGCTCCGTCGAGCAACGCGCGGCACGGCTTGATCGCACGGCTCAGCAGCGACACGTCGTTGCCGAGCGTCTCACCGAAGCCGCCGGGTTCGAGGAAGTCGCGCTGCATGTCGATCATCAAGATCGCAGTGCGATCGAAGTTGACGGATATCGGCTCGGGCTCTGCATGAATCGTGGTGCTCATGCTTCTCCTGCGGTGTTGGGGGCGTCCGCTCGCGGAGCGCCGATTCGGATCCGTGACATTCTCGCGAGAGGCGGTTTCCGGCGGGTATCGTCGTTATCTCCGAGCGACTTTCACCGCGGATCCCCCACCAAAATCCCCCTTCCCGCGGTACCGACGTAGACGCGTCCGTGGCGCCGCGCGTCGCCGGTGATTCGGGTTACGAAGCCAAATTGGTGCAGGTCATCGTTGATGCGCACGAAAGTTCTGCCGAGGTCGTCCGAGCGGAATAACCCCGAAATGCCGCTCACTTTTCCGACCATGAACACTGATGGATTGGAGCGGTCCGGAGCGCCGATTCCGAAACCAACGGCGTGGCACTCTTCCACTTTCTCGAGTTGCCTGAAGTCTCGCCCCGAATCCCTGGAGCGAAACAAGGCCTTACCGGTGGAAATCCAAATGTCGCCTTCCACGCCGGGTAGCGCCTGAATCGAGCCGGAGCTTCGGGCCCACTCCGCGAGCGTCGGTAGCCCTGAGTACGTCGGCTTGAAATCGACGCCCGCGCTTTCGCTCGCATAAACGACGCCGTTCGCGCTGTCGAAAGCGTACAGCTTCGCCGGATTCACGCGATCGCTCGCCAGTAAGACATTCACCGGTACCCACAGCGTTGCAGGTACTGCAGCGGGCAATCCACGCGACTTGCTCCAGGTTTTGCCGCGATTGTGCGAATAGACGGGGGAGCCTTCGTTCGTCGACCACAGCAAGCTTGCGCCATCGGAAGAGATTGCGATGACGCCGCCGCTTTCGGCGCCGCTCGGTTCGGAACGAAATGGAGTCCAGGTCCGGCCTCCATCACTGGAGAAGGCGCCGTGTTTTCCTGCGCCCCACAGGCTACCGACGCGCACCATCATTTCGGGCTGGTGCGCCGCGAAGTCGAGGCCGGAAGTGGCGTTACAGATTGGGTTGGCGTGCATGCCGCGCGGTGGTGAGCGCTCCAGATCGTCGTGACGAAAGCCACAAATGTCTGCGACGCCGCTGAGAAGTGGAGCGCCGCTGGGAGGACTCACCAACTGAGTAACGACGGTTTCCTCGATGCCCTCGTTGCGAAAGGTCCAGCGCGTTGGCAGAGCTTTGTCTGCTCTCGCGACGTCATCGCTGGCCCACACACCTTGCCCGCAGACGTGCATGACGTGATTCGCGTCAAACGGATCGATGTCGATGTCGCCCATCCAGCCGGGGGGACCCAGCGTGCGGCGTCCGAAGTAGAGGTAGTTCGCGCCGCGTGGATCGCGAATCGCTCGCTTTAGTAGGGGAAACCAGTGCTGACCGCCGTCGGTCGAGCGGAAGATTTCGTCGCCTTGAGTCCAGCGATCGATCGTGGTGGTCAGTAGTGTTCCGGGATGCTGAATGTCGACTGCCAAGCCGCCGTAGCCGAAGCGATCGACGGCGTTTGGAGCGAGCGGGGTGATGTTGCTGAACGCGCCACTCTTGGGATCGTACTTGTACACGGCGCCGTCAGTGACGTCGTTGGGACCCGGCGCGTTGCCGTAGCTGATGTACAACGTGCCGCGCGCGTCGAAAGCGGCGTGGCTTGGAAGCAATTTGTAGGGCTGCTTGGGTATCGCTTTGAAGCTGGCTCCGCCGTCGATGGTCACGTAGAGCCCAACCTCGCCGCTCGCCATGCCAGCGTAAAAGCTTGGCGTCGGTGTGCCGCGTTTTCCGCTCTGCGCGTCGAACACCAAAAATCCAACACCGAGGCCCGTGGGATCTTCTTTCTGCGGAAAGCTTTCTACTTTGTTCCAAGTGACGCCAGCGTCGACGCTTCGCCAGAGCCCGTTTTTGCGCGAACCGAACCAAAGATGATCGGTCTTATTGGGATCGACGGCCAGGCGCTCACCAATCGAGCGGCCGTGCTCGTTACCGCCCATGCGAATCGGCATGTCGGTGCGCTGCCAACTCACGCCTTGATCACTCGAGCGCAAAATAGCTCCGTTTGGCGCCCAAGTTTGAGCGTAGGTGCCAACGGCGGCGTACACCTTGTTGGGATCGACCGGATCGGGCGCGATGCTCTCCACACCCATCGAGTTCGAGTCCACACGCCCGAACATGTCAGTAAGCGGCAGCCAGCGCCGCCGCGTGGGATCCAAGCGATAGATACCACCGACGTCGGTGCGCGCGTAGGCGACGCCTGACTTGGCAGGGCTGAACACGATGCCGCTCACGAAGCCGCCGCCCAGAATCGTGACGTTGCGAAACGCGTAGGGTGTGCCTTGGCTGGACGTTGGAGGAAGCTTCGCGTCGGCGGCAGGCAGCTTCACGGAGTGGATCGGCTCGGGCGAGTTCACAGCCTGCGGTGCGCAACTCACGACGACGAGGCCAGCGCAAAAATTCATGACTCGACCGCGCAGGTCAAGTTGCATGCTTCCTCTTCGCACGCTCCGCGTCGCGGCTCAATGCCTGCGCGCGCGAACGACTCGGGTTCCGACCAGCTCGACGCGAAAGCGCTTCTCGATGTTCACGCTGAGCTCCGCGGCCGGTGTGGTCAGGGCTTCCAAGCGCCATAGCCGAATCGTGCCGTCGTCACCCGCCGAGGCAAGTAGCTCAGCTTGCTCGGAGAAGCGTACGCTGCGCACGGCGCCGGCATGGCCGTTGAGCACGGCGAGCTCACGACCGCTCGCAAGATCCCAGAGTCGCACGCTCTTGTCTTCGCTTCCGCTCGCGAGGAGCGGCGCACGCGGCGAAGTGTCCAGCGCCAGCACTTTTCCTTCGTGGCCCTTCAAATCGAACACCATGCGGCCATCGTTGGGATCCCAAACCTTGACGTGTCGATCACCGCTGCCGGTCGCGACACGTTTGCCATCTCGGGTTGGCGACACGGCCAGCACCCAGTCGTCATGCGCCTTGAAGCGGAATAGCTGCCGCTTCTTCGCGACGTCGAAGCCAGCCAAGTTGCCATCGCGATCGCCGCTCACGAGCGAGCTGCCTGCGCCGAGAAACGCAACGGCCTGCAGTGGCGAGTCGTTCGCGACACTCCAAACTTCCTGGAAGGTCGAGCTATCGACGACGCGCAGCTGGCGATCCAGTCCGCCCCAAGCGAGCCAGCGGCTGTCCGCGGAAAACGAGAGCGAGCGCACTTCGTCGTGCCCGTTTTCGAACACTCGCAGCGGGATGCGCGACGGCAAATCCCACAGCGAAACGCGGTTGGCGGAGCCAGCGAAGGCGAGCTTCTTGCCGTCTGGCGAGGTGCCCACCGCGCGCAGCCGATCGACGCCCGCGGGCAGGCGTGTGTCGCACTCGAGTGAATCGAGGTTCCAAAGACCCACGCCGTTAGCGCCGAGGCCCACGCTGATGAGCTCGCGCCGGCCGGGCGTAAACGTCAAGGCGAGCACATTACCGCGTTCGAGCAGCTCCGCGGGCTTGCGAATCCCGGCGAGTGACCAGAGCGCCACCCCCAAATCACGGCTCACTGAAGCGAGCTCCGTCGTGTCCGCTGACAACGCGACGCGCTCGACTACATCGTCGTGATAGCGCACCACGCTCGATTTGCGATCGCTGCTCTTGAGATCGACGAGATGGACGCTCTTGTCTTTGCTGCCGAAGGCCAAGATGCGAGCGTCTTCCGACCAGCTGAGCGAGGTAATCGCGTCGCTGTACACGATTGGTGCAGCGCTGGTTTCACCGGACTCGGAATCCCAAAAGCGAATGCTGTGGTCTTCGGCGCCCGTCGCGAGTAAGCGACCTTCTTGCGCGAAAGCAAGCGCGCGCACGGTGCCGGTGTGACCCGTCAACTCGAGCTGCTTGTCGTTCCTGTAGTCCCACAACGACACCAACCCGAGCTCACCGGTAATCACCAAACGATTGCCGCGCGGCTCGAACGCCAACGCAGCGAGTTTTTGGCGCAAAGCCAAGCGATGCGAGCGAGTCGGATCGTTCAGCTGCCACACCAGCACGCCGCTCGCTCCACCACAGGCGACGTAGTGTCCATCGGGGGAAAGGCTGACGCGCGCCGTGGACCCGATGCTGCGTTCGGCGAGAAGTTCGAAGCCGTTCGAGCCCACGGCGAATACGCTGACGTTGCCATCTTCTCGCGCGACCACGACGCGTTTTCCGTCACGCGCAAGATCGAAAGCTACGATGTTACCGCGCGGCGCGAGCGTGCCGCGGCTCTCTCCATCACGCAGGTCGTAAAGCGTGAGTGTCTCCGCGCGAGCGCATGCCATGAGCCCGGCGCTGTAACTGAGGGCGGTCTCTTTGCAGCCGACGCTCGCAGCGTGCACGCTTTTGGGCTGCGGTCGAAACGAGCCGTCGCTGGCGAGCACGATACCGCGTGCCTCGGCGCCTTCGCCAAGCTCGAGGGCCCGCGCGGCGAGCACAGCGGCGCTAGTGCGATCGCCTTCGCCCATGGCTTGTTGCGCTTTTTCGACGAGTACATAGCTCAAGCTCTGCTTGGCGGCGCGCTCGTTGGCGCGTGCTTCGCGCTCGTTTTGAGTGGCCCGCTGCTCGGCGGCGAGCGCGCGATCGCGAGCAGCTGCCAGGCGTGCGTACGAGGCAACGGCCAACACCAAAGCTACGGTGAGGCCGACGCCCGAAGCGACGGCCGCCGTGCGGTGGCGTTCCAGAAAGCGTTTCAGCAGGTCGAGAGTCGAGTAAGCGTAGGCACCAACGCGTGCTCCGCTGCGGTACGCTTCTACGTCGCGCAAGAGTTCGCGTGCGTTGGCGTAACGCTCGGCACGATTCGGTTTCAACGCACGCTCCGCGATGGCGGCGAGCTCGGGCGGAATTGCCGGGTCGACACTGGCGAGCGGCGCGTATTTTCCGCGCAGAATCCGCTGAATCAGATCAGATAGCGTCTTGCCGCCGAAAGGATTGCTGCCAGCCAGCAGCGAATACAGAACGACACCCAGCGCCCATACATCGGAGCGCTCGTCGACCTCTTGGGTCGCGCCGCGCGCTTGCTCTGGGCTCATGTGCGTAGGCGTGCCGCACAAGCTGCCGTCTACTGTTAGATCCAGCCGCAACGGGTCCTGGATGGGCTTGGCGGCAACGGTTTCGATTTCGCCGCCTTGGGCTTTCGCCATGCCCCAGTCGAGCACCACCGTTTCGCCGAATTCGCCGATCATGACGTTTTCTGGCTTGATGTCGCGGTGCACGACTCCGCGGCTGTGCGCGTAGGCGATGGCCTGGCACAGCCCGACGAAATGGCTGAGCAGAGCCAAGCGCTCGGGCAGCGTCTTGGCGTCGCTCAATGCTTGCGCCAGGGTGCGGCCACGCACGACGCGCATCGTGTAGTAGAGCGAGCCGTCGGGGCGGCGCCCGAGTTCGTACACCGGCACGATGTTGGGATGATCGAGCTGCCCGGTGATGCGCGCTTCTCGCAAAAAGCGTGCGACGGTTTGCAACGTACCCGGTCGTCCCGGATCGTCGGGAGCGTCGAGCAAGAGCTCCTTCACGGCGACGTTGCGACCCAGGTGGCGATCGAGCGCAACGAAGACGCGTCCGATCCCGCCGCGTCCAAGTTCCGAATTGGGTTCGGCGCTGTAGCGGCCAGAGTGCTCCTGCGTCACGCCGAGCTCCGCAGCGGGCAGGTGCATTAAGAGCCCGGTGGCGCCGTTCACCGCGGCGGCGGGCGCACCGCTCACCACATCCAGCGTCGTGAAGCTGCCGCGTCCATCCAAGGTGGGGAAGCTCGGGCGGCCGGCGAATCCGTCCGAAGGACGCTCTGAGATGACCGGCCCGAGTTCGAGCGTCGACGGCGCTTTTACTGCGAACGTCGGCGGGTCGTCGGATGGTTTCGTGCTCGGGTCGCGCGCGGGCGCTCCCGACAGCAGAGTACGAAAGTCCCCGCGCCGATTCATTGCCGATGTAGCAACGGCCGGCGCGGGACGAGCCTTAAATGCTTACGTTGACCTACCCGCCCAAGCGCGTGACGCGGAACTTTACACGGCCGTCAGTCGGATCGGCGCTCACGCTCCCAGCGTTCACAAACACCTCGACGGGCTCGGCGTCGCCCGCGTCGGGCGCATGGAACAAACCGCGCGCCGAAGCGTGGGTTCCGAGCACCCACAGCTCGATGTTGCTGAAGTCCAGCAGCCGCGTGTGTGCTGCGCTGGCGACCGTAGGAATTGCTGCGCCGCCACGTCCGAGAATGATGGCTTTGATGTCGCCCGCGGCGATGCTGACCCAACCCGGACCCTGATGTCGCGCGCCGGATTGCAGATCGATCCATTCACCAGGGGGCAGGTACACGCGTCGCTCGCTGATCTCTTCGAACAGCGGAGCAACCAGGATGTCCGAGCCGAACAAGAACGCGTCGTCGATCAACCAGCTCGTGGGATCGTCACCGAAATCGAAGAACAGCGGACGCAAAAGCGGATGACCACGACGCGCCGAGGCAGCGGCTTGCGCCCAGATGTACGGCATCAACCGATAACGCAGCTCCACCGCCTTGCGGAAGGCGTCGAGGAACGCTGGATCGAATTCCCACGGTTCGGTGGGCGGTAAGCCGTGGCAACGACTATGCGAGTTGAACAGGCCGAAGGGTAGCCAGCGCAGGTACAAATCGCGCGGAGTTGCCGGAAAAAAGCCGCCAACGTCGTGGCTCCAGAACGAAAACCCAGACAAGCCGAAAGACAGCCCGCCCCAGAGCGAGCCGAGCATGCCGCCATCCGTTGCTTCGGCGTCGCCGCCCCAATGTAGTGGGTAACGTTGCGAACCAGCCCACGCGCTGCGTGCCCAGATCAAAGTGTAGCCGTGGGTGCGTTGCGACGCTTCGCCGGCCGCGCGATTGTAGAGCAACGGGTACAAGTTGTGCTCGTACCAGCCTGTGCGCCCCGAATGGTACACACCGTTCAGCGGTGCGCCCTCGCCGAAGTCGACTTTGATCGCGCCGACACCGAGCTCGAGCAAGCCGGAGAGCTTTGCCTGATACCAGCGCACTGTCTCGGGGTTCGTGAAATCGAGCACGGCGTCTTCGGACGGCAGCTCGCCCGAGGGACTTCGCACGGCGAGCCCACGCTGCACGATCTCCGCGAACAGCGGGTTTTTCGGCGTGAAATAGGGCAATTGCCACAAACTGATGTGAAACCCCTGCTCGCCCAGATCCGCGATCATCTGCTTCGGGTTCTGAAAACGCGTGCCTGAAAACTGATAGTCGCAACACCAGTCTTTCTCGAACCAACCGGTATCGAGATGGATGACGTCGCAGGGGATGCGATGCTCCCGCAGTTTGCGCGCAACGCCGCGTGTCTCCTCCTCGGAACTGTAGGTGATGCGGCTCATCCACAAACCAAAGGACCACAACGGCGGCAGCGGGCTCCTGCCGGTCAACGCGGTGTAACGCGTCAGCACCTCCTTGGGAGTTCCAAGGAACACGAATAGATCGAGACTGTCGTCTCCGTTGAACAGAACCTGCGTGTCCCCGTACGAGAGCCCGAAGTCGAACGCCATCGGCGTGGAACCGTGCACGAAAACGCCGTAGCCGCGGTTACTCAGGTAAAACGGTACGGGTTTGTACATCTCGTCGGTTTGGCTGCCGTGTGCATCTTGCGTCGACACCAGCACCGTTTGGCCACGCTTGTTTGGCGAGCTGAAGCTCTCGCCGCACCCATAGATGCGCTCCCCGGGAAATAGGCCGAAGCTTGCCGCCACGCTCTGGCCGACATCGTCCGCGCGTCGCACGTAGCTGAACGGCAGCGGCCGCCCCCCAATCATGCAGCGCCCGTCTTTGAGCGTGTGTGTTCGCAATAGAAGCTTGCCGTTCCGATCGCGCACCTCCAGCGCCCACGGATCGCTCTCGACGAGAACCACGCCCCATTCGGACTCGAAGCGAAAGCCGCGCTCGCTAGGGATCGACTTCCACGCACTGCTGCGCGCTGGCGGGTTCACCAGCATGGCGGAGCTCGCATCGTCGGAGAAGGTGCCGGGCCGCGTGCGCAGACGCAGACGCAGCGTGCCCTCGCCCACGAAACTCAGCTGAAAAGGCAGCTCTTTTGGTTCGGGGTACGCAGCTGCCGGAAATTCCCACGCCTCCACGGCTTCGAGCGGCATGGTCATGTGATTGAAGGCGATGCGCGGCTTGCGACGGTGCCGCAGCCACACCAGCTTGCCTTCACCAGTCGTTGGATCGAAGTCGACCAGCTTGCTCGCGACGAACAGGTAAGCATCCGTATCCAAGAAGTCGCGACTCGGATCGGGCGGTTGATTGAGACGACGTGCGAATTGCTCCATGGACGCTCACATGCGTTACGCCAAACGCGAGCGCTGCAGCAAGGTAGTTCGTGGGCAGAATCGTAGCGAGCGGCTCAACCACGCCGCACTGAGGCGCCCTGACTAACGAGCGCGATTTTCGGTGTCGTCTTTTTTTTGAGCAGCAGTTTCAGAAGCGTTCGTCGGGAGGTGGATCGTCAATGGGTGTAACCGGCGGCTCGTCTTCGTAGTTCGGCGGCGGGGGATCGAACGGATCCGGCGGGACGCGTTCGGGCGGCGGAGGAGGCTGACCCGGCGGGTTCGGGGTGGGGACGCCAGGGCCAGCAAGGCGCGCTTCAACGGGATTTTGCAGGGTCATGCGCCAGGTACGATGCAGCTTGTGTGCCGAACGCTGTGGCGGAATCGCGCAGCGACAACTAACGTTCGTGTGCGTGGGGTTTTGGCATCAGCGCGTTACGAACTTAGGCGTCCGCCGTCGCCGGCTCTGAGGTCATGCCGAACGACGATCTTTACGACGCGCGCTTCGTCACGGCGCTGTTCGACGAGATGGCAGCTACGTATGGCGTAACCAATTACGTATCGTCCTTCGGCTTCTGCGAACGCTGGCGACGCCAGGCGGTTGCGGCCGCGCGCATTGAGCGCGGTGCGCACGTCGTGGATCTGATGAGTGGGAGCGGCGAATGTTGGCGCTTCCTCCAGCAGCGCCTCGGTGCAAACGGGCGCGTCATCGCCGTGGATCTCTCGAGTGAGATGTGTCGTCGAGCGCGTGAAAACACGCGCCGCTTCAACGCTTCGACCATCGAAGTGCGGCAGCTCGACGCACTGGACTCTGGCTTGAGCGAAGCGTGCGCTGATCACGTTGTAGCTTGCTTCGGGCTAAAGACGTTCTCATCCAGCCAACTCACCTGTCTGGCTCGTGAAGTACGACGCATCATGAAGCCAACCGGAAGCTTTTCGTTCGTCGAAATCAGCGTGCCAGCGAACGTCTGGCTGCGAGCTCCGTACCTGTTCTATTTGCGGCATGTCATCCCGCTGGTCGGGCGCGTCTTCCTCGGCAACCCGGAGAACTACCGCATGCTAGCGGTGTACACCGAGGCGTTTGCGGACGGCGCAGAGGTCGAACGGCTGTTCCGCGCTGCGGGACTGCAGGTGCGCTGCGACAGCCTCTTTTTCGGTTGTGCCCGCCGCTTCGTGGGCGGTAGTGCGGTGCACGGCACGGTTGCGAACGAGGCTGACAGCTTCGCGCAGCGTTGGCTCTGGACCATTGCGGCGGCGTTCGTGATCGGCGCGCTGCTGAGCTCAGCGCTCGCGCTGGTGCCGCTCGGCATCGACTTCTGGCGTGCGTATTGGGGAGCCGATGCGCTGACGATCATCCTTCGGCCAGGCTGGTGGGTCGCGTTGATTCGCCTCGGTCTGCTCGGAGGCGCTTGCTGCGCACTAGGGATGACTTTATTTCTCTGGTGGGGTCGTCCCCGGGAGTAATCATGCGCCTCATCGAGTGTTCCGAAACCGACCACGCGGACGCGATTCTCGAGATTTTGAACGAAGCCATCACCAACTCGACGGCGCTTTACGATTACAAGCCGCGCACACGCGAAAGCATGCAGGGTTGGTTCGAACTGAAGCGCAGCAAATCGTTCCCAGTAGTCGGCGCCGTCGACGAGCACGATCGGCTCTTGGGGTTCGCTAGCTACGGCACTTTTCGCGCATTTCCAGCCTACAAGTACACGGTCGAGCATTCCGTTTATGTGCAGCGCGATCTGCGCCGCGGCGGGGTTGGTCTCGCTTTGATGCGTGAGCTGATCCAACGCGCACGCACACAGGAGTACCACCTGTTAGTTGGGGGTATCGACATGCAGAACGAAGCCAGCATTCGTTTTCACGAGAAGCTCGGTTTCGTGCACGCGGGTACCATTCGGCAGGCGGGCTTCAAGTTCGGGCGCTGGCTCGATCTCGGTTTCTATCAGCTGCTACTCGATACACCCGCCGCTCCGGTCGACGGCTGAGCTTGTCAGGCTGAGCGATGCCCGCTACTGGTGTGGGCGATGTCAGCGCCGCTTCAATTCGAGCTCGTGGAAGTCACCGATCGCGCAGGAAACGTCGTGCACGCGAACTGGCTTGCGCGCGCCGAAACGGTACATCGCCAGTTGCGGCCGCAGATGCCAGCGGACTACGCCGCCAAAATGGGCCGCGTGTTTGCCGGCGGTGGGCGCATGTTAATCGCACACGCTGGCGAAGAGGTGGTGGGCGTGGCTGTCTGGCGCTCGACCGAAAACACCTTTTCGGGCCGCTATTTGTACGTCGATGATCTGGTAACGGACGCGGCGCGTCGCTCTTGCGGCGTGGGCAAAGCCTTGCTCGACCACTGTGAGCGCATCGCCCGCGAGCTCGATTGTGACGACTTCGTGCTCGACTCCGGCGTGCAGCGCGCGCAAGCGCACAAGTTCTACTTTCGCGAAGGGCTCACGATCAAGGCATTCAATTTCAACAAGCGTCTTCGCAGCTAACCGAAGCTTCAGTCGCGCGCGTAGGCACAGCGAAAGCCGACGTGAGCAGCGTTGGGTTTTGGCGTTTCGACCGCGGCAGTCACGAGCTCGGCTGCAACGCGAGAACGGAACGAACCTCCCCGCGCACGAAATCGCCCGTCTGGATCGCGTGTCCACTCAGCCACGTTGCCGGCTAGATCGAGCACACCTTCGGGCGTTGCGCCGTCGGGACGCGCTCCGACCAAATCCGGAGACGAGCCTTCGTTGCTGCACGGCCCATCCACCAACCCGAAGCTCGCGCGGCGACAAACCAAGCCCGTGAAACCCCAGGGAAAACGGCGGGCATCTTTGCCACTAGCCGCGAAACGCCACTCTGCCGAAGTCGGCAGGCGGCCGCCCTCGAACTCACAGAAGCGCTGCGCGTTCTGTGGTGAGATGCCAGTCACCGGCAGCCCTGGCTCGGATTCCGCGTTCAGCCTTTCGCACACGTTGGCACGCACGCATTCGGCGTAGCGTGCGTGCGTCACCTCACCCGAGTCGAGCGCGAAGGGTTGAACCGAAAGTGAGCCGGGCGCACCGGCGAGCTGCCAGTCGGCGCTGCCGGTGGGCAACGTTCCAGCGGGGAATGCAATGCGTTGGTTCTCGAGCACGCAGCCGCTCGCCTCGCCTTCCTCGTGAAATCGCTGTTGCGCCGCGCACGCGGTCGCGCGCCCATCGCAGTGGCCGGACGCAAATGATTGTCCGTATCCGCAGCAACGCCCCGCGAATAGCACGAGCCCCGCAGCACAACGTACAGGCGGCGTTCGCTCTTGCAGCGCCAAGTGCACGACGATCGAAATCGCTGCTGCCGCGGCGAATGCGGACGCCACCCGAATCGTCATCAACGAAAAGCGCGCGCGGCGAGCCACGTTATTCTTTCGCCGGAAGCTCACCCGCCAGCATGCGATCGAGTGTGGCTTCGTCGATCACCTGAGCGCCGCTCTTCTTTGCCGCATTCAGCTTGGTTGCGCCGACTTTGTCGCCTGCCAAAAGGTATGTGGTGCCCTGCTTCACCTTGTCGTGCACGCTGCCGCCGGCCGCGCGAATCAGTGCGTGGACGTCCTCGCGCTTGCGCGAGAGCACGCCTGTTACGCAAAACGACAGGCCTGACAAAGGCCCTTCCACCACCTCGAAGCGCGGCTGCGCGCGCGATACGCCGAGCTCGGCGAGCCGTTGGAGCAGCGCTCGCGACGACTCATCCTTCAAGTAACGTTGAACGCTGGCCACCATTTTAGGACCAAAGCCGGCAATCGAACTCAGCAGCGCTTCGAGCTCCGTATCCGATAGCGCCAAGAGTTGCGGCAGCGAGCCGGCTGCCTCCGCCAATTGCTTCGCCGCTACTTGCCCGACGTGCTCGATGCCAAGGCCGGTCAGCAAGCGGTCGAAAGTCCGCTCCTTACTGCGTGTGATCGAGGCGATCACGTTCTCGGCGCTCTTTTTGCCCATGCGCTCGAGGTTCGCGATTTGCTCGGCGGTCAGCGTGTAAAGATCAGCGACGCCTTTCACCAGGCCGTTTTTGGCGAGCGCGCCGATCAGCGATTCGCCCAAGCCGTCGACGTCCATCGCGTAGCGCCGCGAGTAGTGATAGATGGCGCCTTCCACTTGCGCCGCGCAAGCGCGGTTTGGGCAGCGCACACGAACCTCTGCCTCGACGCGCTCCACCTTGCTGTCACAGATCGGGCAAGTGCTTGGCATGCTGTAGGGCAGCTCTTCGCCGGTGCGTCGCGAAGCATCGACCGACACCACTTGCGGAATGATCTCGCCAGCTTTTTGCACGCTGACCCAATCACCGATGCGCACGTCGAGTTGACCCAAGATCTGCTCGTTGTGGAGCGAGGCGCGCGACACGACGGTACCCGCGAGCTGCACCGGCTCGAGCAGCGCGACCGGCGTGAGCGTGCCAGTGCGACCGACACCAATTTCGATACCGAGCACGCGCGTCACGGCTTGCTCCGCGCTGAACTTGTAGGCAATCGCCCAGCGCGGAAACTTCGCGGTAGCTCCCAGGATCGCCTGTTGCCGGAAGTCGTCCACCTTGATCACCGCGCCGTCGGTTTCGTAGGGATAGCTCTTGCGTGCGGCATCGAGCTCAGCGATGCGCGCCAGAATTTCCTCCACGCTTTCGCAGACGAAGTGCTTCTTGTGGGTGGGAACGCCAAGCTCTGCCAAACGATCCAAGGACGCCGAGTGCGATCCCGCGAGCTCGGCGCCCTCGATCACCTGCCAGACCAACGCGCGCAGTGGTCGCTTGGCGACGACGCGTGGGTCGATCATGCGCAAGCTGCCGGCTGCGGCGTTGCGAGGATTCGCAAACGGCGGCTCGCCGAGCGCCACGCGCTCTTGATTGATGCGCTCGAGGTCGCGCCGAAAGATCACGACCTCAGCGCGCAACGTGAGCGGCCCCTCGTGCGCAATCGTCAGCGGCAAAGAGCGAATCGTGCGCAAGTTGTCGGTAATGAGCTCACCGCTGATGCCATCGCCGCGTGTGGAACCCTCGACCATGCGTCCGTTTCGGTACAACACCTCGATGCTGCCGCCGTCGAGCTTCGGCTCCACGCAGAAGCGCACGGTAGCGCCAGTGGGCAAGCCGTCATGCACGCGCCGCACGAAGTCGCGCAGCTCGGCTTCGTTGTAGGTGTTGTCGAGCGACATCATCGGTACGGCGTGCTCCACCGTGCGAAGCTCGGCGCGCGGCGCACCCGACACGCGCTGGGTCGGTGAATCTTTGGTGACGAGCTCGGGGTTACGCTCTTCGATGGCGCGGAGCTCGCTGTACAGCGCGTCGTACTCACGATCGGTAATGGCCGGATCGTCGAGCACGTAGTAGCGGTAGTCGTGGGCGCGAATCTCTTCGCTCAGGGCGCGATGACGTTCTTGGTCGTTCACGGAAGCTCCAGCCGCGCAATCGGAAGGCTCGAGGCGGCACAGGGCCGAGAGCATAGCCAGCCGAGCCCTCCCGAAAAGGTCTCGCGACTACTTCTTCGGCTTCGGTCGGCTTGTCTTTCGGAAGTCCCGAGATAAGGTGGGTCTACGTCGCGGCCAGTCCATGAACGAGAGTGAGGCGGAGCGCTTTCTCAAGTCCCCGAGTGGGCCGCTCGACGACCTCGCGCTCACGCTGCCGCTCTTCGTGGCCTACCACTTGGGCGTCGTATTCCTGCCGACGCGGAACGCCGCCGATCTGGTGACGCACGAGTTGGTTTCGCTCGCGCAGAACGATTTGCTGGCGTACTCGGGCCTCACGCTGGCCATTGGACTCTTGTTCAGCGGCGTGCTGTTGGTCTTGGGTCGCAAAAACAGCTTGCACTGGCAACGCTTCGCGCTGGTTGCGTTGGAGGGCGTGCTCTACGCGGTGATGATGCGGCTGGTTGCTGGCTACGTGGTGGGCCGCTTGCGCCTCGACGCAGGGAGCGGGCCAGTCATTCAAGGAGCGCTGGCTGGCAGCGTGATGTCGTTGGGTGCTGGCTTCTACGAGGAGCTCGTGTTTCGCGTTGGCCTATTCGGTTTGGGCCTGCCGTTGGTGCGCTCAGTGTTCCAGGCCAAGCAAGGTACTCGACGCATCGTTTCGTGGATCGCGTGGGGGGCGTTCAGCGCGGCGCTGTTCAGCGGCTGGCACTACGTTGGCGAATTCGGAGATCCCTTCGAGCTCCGGTCGTTCATTTTCCGCTGGGTTTGCGGGCTGGTTTTTACCGCGATTTATGCGTTTCGTGGCTTCGCGCCCGTCGTATGGACTCATACCCTCTATGATTTGTGGGTGATCGTGCTGTGAGCGTCGAGCGCGCTGCCTGAGCTTCTGCGCGCGAGCACGAAATACTCTAGGTTGCCCTTCGGTCCTGCGAGCACCGAGTCGACGCCGCCCAGCACGTCGAAACCTTGCTCCGCCACCTGTGCACGAGCGCGCTCGATGAGCTCGTTCCGCAGCGCTGCATCGCGAATCACTCCGCGCGCGCGTGTTGCCTCGCGCCGGCCCGCTTCGAACTGCGGCTTGATCAAAGCCAGCAGACGCGCGCCCGACGGCAAGATGCGCGCGAGCGCCGGCAACAACTTCTCGATGCCGATGAACGAGGCGTCCACCACCGCGAGCTCGAGCGGCTCCGCGAAATGTGTCGGCTCCAAGTAACGCGCGTTGGTGCGATCCATCACGACCACGCGTGCATCCGAGCGCAGCCGCGCGTCCAGTTGGTTCTCACCCACATCCACGGCGTAAACTTTGGCGGCGCCGCTTTGCAGCAGGCAATCGCAGAAGCCGCCCGTCGAAGCGCCGACGTCGACGCAAACCAAACCTCGGACGTCTAGCTCCAGCGCTTTCAGAGCGCCTTCGAGCTTATAGCCACCACGCGAGACGAAGCGTTCCTGTTGCGCCAAGCGCAGCGGCGCGTCGCTCGCCAACAGCTGCCCCGCCTTCTCGATGCGCTCCGTTCCACTCCAGACCTGGCCTGCCAACAACAACGCCTGCGCTTTTGCACGGCTGGCCGCCAGCCCACGCTCGACCAGCAGGATATCCGCCCGAATCTTGCCGCTCGTTGAAATCATTTGATGCAGCGCGTCACCGGCAAGTTGACTCTTCGCGCGTCGGTGGAGGAGCATTCGCGCCCACGTGTCACCGAATCCTGAGCGCAGCTGGCGCGCACGCTCAGTAGCTCAGGGCTCCGGCACGTCAATTTGGAGGAATCGATGAAGAACGCCAAGCTCAGGATGGTCGGGCTCTCAGCGGGGCTCCTTGCTCTTCTTGCCACAACCTCAGCCTTCGCCCAGGACCCACCCCCTGCTGCCGCGCCTGCGGCCGAAGCACCGCCCCCGCCGCCTCCGCCCGCGCAGGCCCAGGCAACTGCCAGCGGTCAGGTCGGGATGGGTCTGCCCGGCGCAGCACCCCAAACCGCGATCGCCGCACCGGCTGCGGGTGGAACGGATCATTCGCTCGTGGTTGGACACCTTGGTTTCGGATACCTCGGCCGCCCTGGCGTGACCGTGGGCGCTGGAGCCACCGTCGTGAACGCGCCTGTGGTCGGCGTGCGCTACTGGCTCGACCCGGGTTTGGGTATCGATGTTGGTCTCGGCTTCGGCTTGCAGAGCAACTCACAGACCGCCGGCGGAACCAGCAACGATGGCCCGAGCTATTGGGCCTTCGTGGTGCACGGCGGCGTGCCACTCGCGCTCGCTACCGGTCGCCACTACACCTTCCAAATCGTGCCGGAAGCCAACATCGGTCTCGGCGGCGGCTCCACGACCATGGGCGGCGGCGACGTGAGCCACAGCGGCTTCTTGCTCGATCTCGGCGCTCGCGCTGGCGCTGAAATCCAATTCGGATTCATCGGCTTGCCGGAGCTTGCACTGCAAGGCTCCGTGGGAGCGATGTTTGCGCTCCAGAGCTACAGCTCCACGCCTGACGGCGGCGAAAAGAGCGGCCAAAGCAACTTGTCGCTCAACACCACCGTGTTCAACAGCCCCTGGGGCATTTTCACGAACTCGCTGAGCGCGCTGTACTACTTCTGAGTTCCGCGCCGGGCGTGCCAACGTCCGACGTGAACTCCAAGCCATCCGACAGCGCCTCACCGCGCGGCACACGTGCGCTCGCAAGAGCGCCGTGGCTGCGCCATTTTCTAAGAGCTACTCTAAGGGGCTCCTCTTCCGAGCGAGCCCCGTGCGCGGAGATTCGACATGATTCGTCAGCGCCTCATTGCACTCGTACTCCCGGCTTTGGTCGTCGTCGCGTGCGGCGGCGGCCCTGGAAGCGCCGCGAGACGTTACGATCCGGACGCGCCTCCGGACATTGCCGATCAAAACCCGGTCATCACCGAATCCAAGCCGCCGGATTACTCACAGCCGCCCGGCGGCTCGACAAACACCTCGACGCCGGGAACGCCGGGAGGCGGGGGCGGCACTTGCGAAACGATCTGTGCTCGTTTGGTTAGAAGTGACTGCGAGTTCGAGACGGACGACGGCACTCAGCTCACCGAAGCCGATTGTCCTGCGGCCTGTGTGGAGATTCGCGACGCGCCGTGTTCGTCGCAACTCTTGGCCGTGATGGATTGCATCTACGGGGCCGGCCACTGCCCTGAAGAGATTGAGAACGACGAGGAGCTCGCCCAGCAGCTGGCCGCGCGCTGCTATACGCAGGCGCAAGCATACGCAGCGTGTGAAGAAGCTACCGACAACGGCAACGATAGCGACAGCAACAACTGAGCCGGCGCCTCGCCGCCGCACGCCGTTGGCCGCCACGCGTTGACGCGCTCTAATCGCGCTCGATGCGCGGCGGCCCGTTGCGTGCACTCCGACGGGCGTGTGGCTCGACCCGGTGCTTTGCGTTGCGCTCGCGTTGTGCGCGGGTTCAACGCTCGTCGTTGCGCCAGGCGCGGCGTTGCTCTCGTTCGCTGGGATTGCGCTCGTGCTTCGGCGGCGCCTGCGAAAAGCCGTGGTGTGCAGCGTGCTCGTGGCGCTGGCGCTCGGAGGTGTGCGGGCGGCTTCGAGCATTGCGCACTTCGATGGGGCGCGGCGCGCCGCGCGAGACGCATTGGGTGCGCCGGCGCGCTGTGCGTTGTCTGGTAGCGTGGTGAGCTCGCCGACGTGGGTGGGAGGACGCGCCAGCTACGTGCTGGACGTGCAGCGCGCTGAGTGCGACGCAGGTGCTGTGCGCGCGGGCACGCGTGTGCGGTTGAGCGGCGGTCCTGACGATTTGGCGCGGGGCGATCGGCTGCTCGTGGTCGCGCAGATTGCGGCGTTGGAGGTGCTGTTCAATCTGGATTTGGCGGATCCGTTGCCCAGCGCGGCGCGCCGCGGGGTCACATTGAGTGGCAGCGCGCTTAGCGTCGATCGAGAGCAGCTGAGCAAGCGCTTTGCGGCGCTGATCGACCGGGCGAGAGCGAAGGTGCGCCGTCGCATCATCGCGACCTTTGCGCCCGAAGTTCAGCCGATGGCGCGTGCGCTGGTGCTCGGTGAAAACGATTTGGATCCCGACGACGACGAGGCGTTCCGTAAGAGTGGGCTTTCGCACATGTTGGCGGTGAGCGGCACGCACTTGGTTTTTGCTGTGCTCAGCTTGGTGCGCGCCTTCACGGCGCTGCTCGTCCGCATCGAGCGGCTGGCGGCATGCACGGACTGTGGCCGAGTTGCCGCCTGGTGGGGGCTCACCCTAGCCCTGCTTTACGCCGACTTTGCAGGAGGCAGCGGTTCGGCTTGGCGCGCCGCGTACATGTTGGCCGCCGTGTTGCTGGCGCGTGCGCTGGGCGGCTCAGCGTGTGCCAGTCGCGCACTCGGGATCTCCTTTGCCGTGGGGTGGCTGCGTGATCCGTTGGTGGCGTTCGATATTTCTTTTCTTTTGTCGGCCGCGGCCACAGCGGGATTACTCGTGTTGGGTGAACCGTTGCGTAGGCCTGCGGAGCGCATTCGGTCGCGTGCCGGACGCTGGTTTGCGGAAGCGATAGCGACCACCCTCGCCGCGATGATTCCGTGCACACCGCTGCTCGCGTTGTTCGGAGGGGATCTCACTTGCGCGGGGATCTTCGCCAACGTGGTGGCGGCGCCGTTGGGCGAAGCCGTGGCGTTGCCGTTGTGCTTGTTGCACGCGGTGTCAGCGCCATTGCCGGCGTTGGAGGCGGGAATTGCGCTAGTGGCGTCCGGCGCGCTCTGGGTGGTGCGGGGCATCGCGCGCGAGAGTGCGGCTCAACGCTGGCTGGCGTTTTCACTGCCGGATCCGAGCGCTTTTCACCTTGGGCTGGTGGCGGTGTTGTTCTGCGCGTTGTTGCTGTTGCGCAAGGGTCCGGGGCAACTCGCGTGGCTGCGGTTCTGGTTGCTGAGCAGCGCGGCGGCGTTGGGCTTGCTCGAGCTCAGCGCGCGTAACGCCGGGCGCCCCAGCGCTCAATTGCGCATGACGGCGCTTGCAGTTGGGCAAGGTGACTCGACGCTGCTCGATTTGCCCGACGGCAAGTTGATGCTGATCGACGCCGGTGGCTCTCCGGAAGGCGGAGTCGATCCGGGTGCGCGTGTGGTCGTGCCGGCGTTGCGAGCGCGGCGGCGGCAGCATATCGATGTAGTGGTATTGTCGCATCCTCACCCGGATCACTTCGGTGGTCTCCTGGCGGTGATGCGCTCGCTTTCGGTGGGTGAGATTTGGGATAGCGGGCAAGGCGAAGCGCAGGGCGGAGGCCCCGTTTACACTGAAATTCTGCGCTTGGCGCGCCAGCGCGGGATTGCGATCCGGCGTCCAACCGAATTATGCGGTCGGTTGCATGCATTTGGTTCCGCTGCGGTGCGCGTGCTTTCGCCGTGCCCGACCTTCGTGCCGGCACGAGGTGCCAACGACAATTCACTCGTGCTGGAGGTCAGCTTTGGTGTACGCAAGTTGTTGCTGACGGGTGACGCCGAGCACGCTGCCGAACGAGATCTGCTCGCGACGCACGCTGCCGACTTGCGTGCAGATGTTCTGAAGGTTGGGCATCATGGCAGCCGTACCTCGAGCGGTGCGGAGCTGCTCGCTGCAGTACGACCGCGGCTTGCTACCGTGTCGTGCGGAGTTCGGAATCGCTTCGGTCATCCGGTGCCGGAAGTGATGGCGCGCATCGCGCAGGCCGGCGCGCGCGTCCTGCGGACGGATCGCGACGGTGCCATCCAGATCCGCACGGATGGGAGCTCACTCGACGCGATTTCAGCCTATCCAGCCTGGGGTACGCGCCTCGCGTACTCGCTGGCGCGCGCCGGTGATTGACGCGCTCGGCACCGCGCGCTCTCTTGAACCAGCATGCCGAACGATTCCAAGATCCGGCCGCTCATCACTGCGGAGCAAATCGCCGAACGCGTGGCGGCGCTCGGTCGCGCCATCAGCGCCGACTACGCCAACGAAGAGCTGGTGTTGGTGTGTGTGCTCAAAGGCAGCTTCGTGTTCGCGGCGGATCTGGCGCGCCACATCGAATCGCCGCTGCGGGTCGAGTTCTTCGGCGTCAAAAGCTACGGCGCCGAGACGACATCGAGCGGCGTCGTCCAGATCACCCTCGACTTGGCGCACCCTATCGAAGGTCGCCACGTGTTGATAGTAGAGGACATCGTGGATACGGGGCTCACGCTTTCGTACATGAGCGAGCAGTTGCGCGCGCGCGGCCCTGCCAGCATCAAAGTGTGCGCGCTGCTGCACAAACCGGCTCGCATGCGCCGCTCCGTCGACATCGACTACCTCGGCTTCACCATTGAAGACGTGTTCGTGATCGGGTACGGCTTGGACCACGCGGAGCGGTATCGAAATCTGCCGTACATCGGCGTGGTGGAACCAGCCAGCTAGCATTGATGCGCGGCGCATCTGCGCACTGAGCGCCAACTCAGATGGCGGTGACGCTACGCAATGCGCGGCAATCGAACGAATTTCGCTCAGGTCCAAGGTTTGCACGACGAGGAGCATGCAGGTGCGGGTTCACGTGGCGGCAGGGCTAGGACGCGGAGTGGGTTCGTTCGTGCGCGCGATGGGGCTCGTCGCGACGGTCTCACTCCTAGGCATTGCGTGTGGTGGGCGCGCGATCGACGACAGCGGTGATGGGGTCCCCGACGTGGGGGGCAATGGCACGCAAGCTGGCGCTGGTGGCAAGAGTCCGAAAGGCACCGTGCTGGACGGCAAAACTCCGCTTCCGCCGTGCGTTCGGGGCGTGGAGCAGTGGCGTAGCGACGTATGCGAGTACTTCGCAGAGGGCCTTTGCTACGCAACTAAACTCGAAGCATGTGCGTGTGTGTGCCCACGCGATTCACAAAGCAGCACGTGTTTGAGCTCGTTCGATGTGCCGTCGCAAGTGCGCTGTTTCTGAGATCTGCCCGCAAATTGCCTGAAAACGAGGCGCGCGTGCCTGCTTTCCAAGTGTTGAGGCACTCACCTTTACTCTACGCTCGCTGAAAGATTTCAGGTGCGTCTCGAGGAGCTCTGCTCACTGGCGGATGAGCGATGATTCGCTATTCTGAGGCAACTGCGCACTAGGCTCGCTTCTTATCGGCGAGCTCGACGGACTTTGCTCTCATGATGCGAACGAGCCATAGCTCGCTGGTTCTTTTCTGTGCTCTCGGGTGGACGGCTGCATGCAGCAGTGACGCGGGGCAACTGTTCGGCAACACCGGTGGTACCGCGGGGAGCCTTGCAAACGGCGGTTCAGCGGGCACGTCGTCTGGCGGTCGTGCCGAATCAGGGGGCAGCGGTGACTTGGGCGGCGCCGGCGCCACCAGCGCGGAGGGCGGCAGCGCGAACGGCGGCAGCGTGAACGGCGGCAGTCCGGCAAACGGCGGCAGTCTGGCAAACGGCGGCAGTCCGGCAAACGGCGGAGCGCCGGGTTTCGGCGGTGGTCCTCCGCTCGGCGAAGGTGGCGCAAGCGGGAGCACGGCGGGACCGTTGGTTCAGAGCGGCTCTCGAATCGTCCCGCTCTTCATGCAGCAGCCCGCATGTCAGCACATCGATTTTCCGGCGCCGTTCCAGGTTGCGGCGACGCAGCTGCGCGTGTTGACGACTCTGGTGCATCCGGCGAGCAACATCACTCACGACGCGAGCTCGGTGTGGACGCGAGGGATCACCGCTACCGGCTTCGACGTGTGTGTATCGGAGGATGGTGGCTTCGATGGCGAGCACCCGCGCTCGCGCGTCGACTGGGTTGCAATGGTAGCGGGTGAGAGCTCCGCGTGGGGCTTCGTTTCCGGACGCACGGCGTTCAGCAGTACGAATGCGATGGAGTGCGCCAGCGTAGCCTTCCCGAGCACGCTGAGTGCGCCAGTGCAGTTGCTGACGGGCCGTCATTACATGGGCGCGATGGCCAACCTCAATGCGGGCGCGGCGATTTGGGTGGAAGCGCTGACGGCAACGGAGTTCCGCTTGTGCGCGCGGCAGCTCGAAAACAGCGACGCGGCGCTCACCAACATAGCGGTGGACTGGGCCGCGTATTTACCCAGCTTGAGCGGGCACGGCTTCGCGGCGGGCGAGGTCAACTTCGGGAATTGGGACGACGGCACTCAGTGCAATCATGTCGAGACGGGCTGCGCCAATTGCGAGAACGTGCAGGTCAGCGTGAACCATCGACGGCGTACCGAGGAAAACCCCGACGCACACGGTGCGACCTTGGTTTGGGTTGAGGACTTCGACGCGAGCGGCGATCTCACTGTCTGCGTGCGCGAAAGCTCCGCCGAGAACCTGTCGCACGATTCGCATCTCAGCGTCGATTGGCTCGTCCGCCAGAGCAACGACTGAAACACTAGTCCTCGCCGCCACGGCGCGAACCGCGGCGTAGGCGTTCGAGCCGATCGCGAATGGCTTGTTCCAGCCCTTCGCTGCCGGGCTCATAAAAGCGAGTGCCCGCGAGCTCGTCGGGCAAGTAGGTTTCGCCGGCCACGTAGCTGCCTTGGTGATCCGGAGGGTAGCGATAGTTCTCGCCGTAGCCTTCGCGCTTCATCAGCGAGGTGACCGCGTTGCGAAGCTTCATTGGTACCGGCAGCGCACCACGTTGCTGAATGCTTTCGCGCGTCGCCTGGATCGCTCGCTTCACAGCGTTCGATTTGGGACAGCTCGCCAGGTAAAGGCACGCGTGCGCGAGTGGATACACACCCTCGGGCAGGCCAACGCGTCGCAGCGCCTCATCGGCCTGCACGGCGACTGCCAGCGCACGCGGATCGGCGTTACCGACGTCCTCACTCGCGAAAATCATGAGGCGGCGCGACAAAAACAATGGATCGTCGCCGGCATCGAGCATGCGCAGAAGCCAATAAATCGCCGCGTCCGGATCACTACCACGCATCGATTTGATGAGCGCGCTGGCAACGTTGTAGTGCTCTTCGCCGCTCTTGTCGTAGAGCAGCGTGCGCTCTTCGGCGGCGCGGCGCACGGCGTCGAGATCGATGCGACCGCCGTGGCCCACGAGCCCCGCAGCGACTTCGAGCATACCGAGCGCGCGCCGGGCGTCGCCGCGAGCCGCATCGGCAATGGCGTCGAGCGCTTCGGCGTCGGCGCTGAGACCTTCGTTGCCAAGACCGCGTTCGTTGTCCGACAGTGCTCGTTCGAGCAGGCGCCGGAGCTCGGCGGGACCCAGGCGCTCGAGCCGAAAAACGCGGCAGCGCGACAGTAGTGCGGCATTCACCGAAAACGACGGATTCTCGGTGGTAGCGCCGACCAGCGTGATGGTGCCGTCCTCGATGTGCGGCAGAAACGCATCTTGCTGGCTCTTGTTGAACCGATGGATTTCGTCGACGAACAGCGTCGTGCCACGGGCCTGGTAACGTCGCCGCTCTTTGGCTCGATCGATGATTGCACGTAGCTCGGCAACGCCACCCAACACCGCACTCAACGATTCGAACTCGGTGCGCGTCACGTGCGCGATCACGTGAGCCAGAGTGGTTTTGCCGGAGCCGGGCGGCCCCCACAAGATCAGCGACGGTACGCGATCTTTGCGAATGGCGTCGCCGAGCAGCTTGCCTTCCGACAAAAGGTGCAGCTGCCCGACCACCTCGTCGAGCGAGCGCGGACGCAAGCGATCAGCGAGCGGCTTGGGTGGGCCACCCAGCGAGCCGTGCTCGGCGGCGCGGCTGAGCAAGGTGGGCTCATCAGGAGCGGGAGGGCGAGGGCGCCGTGCCATGTTCACGCGCGCTGCGGGCGCTCACCGAAAATCGCCGTGCCCACGCGCACCAAGCTGGCACCTGCAAAAATGGCCTGTTCCAGATCGGCAGTCATTCCCATGCTGAGCTCGGGCAAGCGAGCGGCGCCGCCCAGGCTCTCGCGCAGGCGCGCCAGGGCGTCGAAAAAGGGCCGCGCGTCTTCGGCTCGCTCGCTCTGCGGCGGAACACACATCAAGCCGCGCAGACGCAGCGCTGGCTCGCGCTCGACCGCATCGACCAGGTTCGGCACTTCGTCGAGTGGTGCGCCGCTCTTCTGCTCTTCGCCGGCGATGCTCACCTCGATCAGCACATCGAGGCGCGCTCCCGCTTCCGCGAAGCGCCGTGTGCGTTCAGCACGTGCCGCCTCCGCGCGTTTAGCGAGCTCAGTCACGAGTTCCAGCGAGTCCACGCTGTGCACCGCGTGGGCGAGCGGCGCCACCTTCTTCGCTTTGTTGCGCTGCAGGTGGCCAATGAAATGCCAGCGCAGGTCGCCGAGCTCAGCCAGCTCCTCGGCTTTGGCGCACAGCTCCTGTACGTAATTTTCCCCGAAATCCCGCTGGCCGGCTGCGTATGCTTCGCGAATTGCGGCCACGTTTTGAAACTTGGAAACGGCGATCAGACCAACACTGTCTGGCGCGCGCCCTGCGTGAGCAGCTGCTGCCCGGATGCGTTCTCGAACTCGCTCGAGGTTTTCGCGCACGCTCATCGCCAACTGTCCATCATGCGCCGGTTTCTGCGCCGAGCTCCAGCACGCGCACGCCCAGCTCACCTTCGATGTTGACGAGCTCGCCGCGCGCCACCACCCGACCGCCGGCGCGCAACAGCACGGGCTCGGCAATGCGACGACCGGTGTGAATCACGTCGCCCGCGCGCAACGCAGCCCACTCGCGCGCCGCCATGCTCACTGAGCCGAGCTCGACGCGTACGACGACGGGCGCGTCCAACACGGCTTGAGCCAGCGTGGGCGGTCCGGATGCTTCATCGCTGTTCATGCGGTGTTCCTCCGCGCTCGCCAGCGCGACGCGCGTCGGTTCCCGTAGCACGATTCGTGCGTCGGATCCGAGCTCGACGGCGAGCCCGAGTTCGCTCGTGGGCGAGATCAAGACACCGCGTCCAACTCCGTGCACATCAATCCAGGTCTCACTGCCAGGACAGAAGGCAGCGCCGCGCGTGAGTGCCACCAGGGCGCGCGCCGTCGTCGTGCCGAGTGCGATCACCAGCGGCAACGAAATCTCCAGATTCCCCAGCGCCGACAGCGTCGCACGCGGATCCGTCGCAGGCTCCCCATACGGTTCCGGCATCAGCCACACCACCGCCGCATACGGCTTGCCCGCCACCAACGCGGTCATGTGCAGCGCCACGGCGTCTTCGTGCAGGTGTGCCGGGCACGGGCGCAGCGCTAACGTTGCCGAGCTCGCGCGCGCGGCTTCCACGAACAACGCGCTCAACGCTCCGGCGGCGCTGCTGTCTAGCTCGGCGTCCGGCGACAGCACCGTGAGCGGTCGCCGCAATAACAGCGAGAGCAACGCTGCGGCGAGTTGCGGTTCAACGCCCACCACGCAATTCGTTGCGCTGCCATGCGCTCGAAATCCCAGCTTCAGCCAGCGACCGGGCGCATTGCGACGCACAGCTCCGCGAACCAGCCGAACCTCGACGCCAAGCAGCGCGCCCAGCGAAGCCGCCAATCGAGCCGGCTCGGCAACGCTCGGCTCGAGCCAACGTCGAGCTCGCCACAAGGCTGCTTCGGCTAGCGCATCCACAGCTTCCAGGGCTGACCAAGGAAATGCCGCAATTTCCGGGATTCTCGACACCGCCGCCATCCTACACGCCGCCACCTTCATTGGTCTGTCCACAAGGGACCCACAAACCTGTGGATAAATCCTGTGGAGTACCTGACGAGAACCGCCATGCGAGTGCCCGTGTCAAGACGCTCTAGGCCGTCGGTTTGCGCCCCCAATGCGAACCCCGTATGTTGGAACGTGTCGCCAGCGCTTCGCAAAGCCTTATTCACTCTGTTGTTCGCCTTGCTGTCCTGCCTGCCCGGTTGCGGCGGCAGCAACCAAGGGAGTGGACGTGATCAGCTGGTCGTCGTCCAGCAGCGCTTGAGCGGCAGCTGGCGAGTACAGACCTTCACCCCGGAGCAGCAGCTCGAGCTTCCCCTGCAAAGCCTGCTCAACGCGCAGCTCGGGAACCTCGTGATCACCTTCAGCCAAGGCAGCTACACCGCCAAGGGGGTGGGCATCGATCTCACGGGGCGTTTTCAGTTGCTGACCGGCGGCGGCGACTTGCTGGAAGGCATCTTTTACGACTCGACCGGCGTTGGCTATCGCATCTCGGGTCAATTCGAAGGTCCGGTGCTGAAGTTTCGTTCGTATGACGCGCCCTGGCGCGGCACCGGCACCATGGTGCGCTGATCGGGCGCGGCGCGGCTGTGATAACCTCACGAGCATGCGTCGCGTCGCCGCCTATTCGCTGCTCGCCTGCGTATGCCTGAGTCATCTCGCGAGCGCTCAAGAAGCTGCTCCCAAAGCCGAAGCCGCTCCGGCCGACTCCGCTGACGGCGTGCGCCGCGATCCGAAGGGCGTGCAAGGCATCAGCCCAATGTGGGAAGCAATTGCGAAAGGCGACAGCGCCGTACTCGCACGCGACTACGAAGCGGCTGTTGCCGCCTATCGCGATGCGATCACCAAGAGCCCACAAACGTCGCTAGCTCACTATCGCATGGGCGAGGCGCAGGTGCTGAAGGGCGACTTGAAAGAAGCTCAAGCCGCGTACGATGCCGCGCTGCGCTTCGTGGGCAAGGACTCCGCAATGAAGGCCAAGGTGCTGTTCTGCTTGGCTGATCTGGCGGAGCGGCAAAAAGCGTGGGACCAGGCGCTTGAGCGTTGGACTGCGTACGAGGAGTTCGCCAAAACTTCCGAGCGTGTGAAGGTGTTCTTGGCTTCGGCCGCCGACCGCAAAAAGCGCATCACCGAATGGAAGCAGATCCAGAGTGACGCGGCTGCCGTCAAAGAGCGCATCGATAAGCGCCTGAAAGAGGTCGACGAGAGAGCTCGCAAGGCCCCAATCACCAAGTAGTGCTTGGGTTTGGGGGCAGCTCAGCGCGGCAGCCGAATGCGCATGCTCGCGAAGAAGTGCCTTGGATTTTGGGTTTGGGGGTAGCTCAGCGCGGCAGCCGAATGCGCACGCTCGCGAAGAGAGCGTCATCGGCGCGGCGCGCGAAGCGTAGGAAGCTCGGATACGCCGCAACCTGAACGCGGCCGGCGGGCAACACGATGCGCCGATCGAGCACGATGTTGGCGCCTTCTTGCCGATCGCGAATCGAAACGCGCGCTTCGCCATCGGCGAGCTCTTGCGGAGCAATCGGCGTTGCGAGGGCGCTGCCCGCGGGGGCATGCAACCTGAGTGTGATCTGCTGCTCGCTGGAATCGACCATCAAAAGCGGCGTTTGGCGGGCGGGCAGAGCAGCCAGCTGCCCAATGCGTGGCGCGAACGGCGGCGCCACCAACAGCACTCCACCCGCGACTTGCGCGAACGACGGCACTCGCGAGCGCGAGCGAATCGTGAGCGGCTTGTCCGGATCCGCGGCATTCACCAGCTCGTACTTTTCGAGCTTCGCGCCGCGCAACGCGTGGCCAATCAAGCGCGTTTCGACCAAGTCGCGCACTTGCTGGCTCGGCATCTCGGCCAGCGCACCGCGCAAGGCCGTGGCGTACTTGCCCTGCAGCGTCTGCTCCAGCTCCACATCCGCTGAGCCGTCGAGCGCCAGACGCACGTCGCCGCTGTACGTGACCCGGTCGGCCAAGCCATCGCTCGGCACGCGCAGCGCGCGCGGCCCCGTCTCTGAGAGCACGTAGGCGGGCATGCCGCGCGCTTCGGCAGGAATGTAGCCAAACGGCGCGTACTTGCTGCCGAGCGAGAGCCAGCTTTCGCCCTTCTCGGCGCTGACGCGCACGAGCGGCAGCGTGTAGAGCTGCGCTGCCGAAAACGGTCCACTCGGCGGCAACGTCAACCGGCTCTGCACCACCGCGTAGTCGACCGGAATGCCTACTGCGCGGCACAGCGTGATGAAGCCGCGCCACAAGTTGCCGTTCTTACCGATGATGACGCGGCGGCCGTCGCTCTCTTCGCCTTCCTGCACGTTGGTGACGAGCCAGTGATAGAGCGCCTTGGCGCGCTCCGACGCACCCTTTGGTGCGTCTTTCACGATGTGCTGCGCGATGCGCTGAATGCGCGGATCGACCGGCGTGAGATCGACCGACGCATCCGCCATTGCTTCCAGCGTGCGCGCTTCGGACACTCCCCAGCCCACCTGAACGCTCGGCAAAAACTCGACTATTGGCGCGCCAAACGGCTCCACCGGCGCCGCCGGGCTGCGATCCACACGCCAGCGCCGCGCGATGATGGCGCCGTCTTCGTGCACTTCCGGCTTGGGCACGTCGTTGCGCGTTTCGATGTCGAGCGGGCGGCTCTTCGGCGAAATCACCAAGAACTCGCTGCGCGCGTAGGCGATGTTCTCCTCGCGGAAGAACCAGCGCGGGCCGAGGTAGCGGCCACCGCGCTGACCGTCGCCAGGTTGCGTCTCGATGCGCTCCGTTTCGATGTAGTCGCCCATCTCGAGGTGCGGCATCGTGACGGTCGGCTTGCCCTCCACGAACTCGGGCTCCAGTACCGTGCCGTCCTTTTTGATGACGCGCAGGTGTAACATCAAGCCGTTTTGCAGCGGCTGCTCGGCCATTTCACTGACGGCCTCCGCGCTCTGCACCTTGATGATTTCGTGCTCGAGCATGCGGCTCGAACCATCCGAGTGCACCCACACGGCCGCGTAGTCGAGCACGCGTGCTGCGGTGCCGGACAACGTCTCGCCGCTCTTTTCGTACTCGGCGATGATCTTCTTCGCGTCGTGACGGTACGGTTCGAGCTCGCTCGCGCCCTCGACCAGATCGATCGCCTCTTCCAAGCGACCCGAGGGAGCGCCGTTCGCAACCGCATCGAGCAACGCGCGCACGAGCGCGTCTTGCCTGCCCACCGAGAGCCCCGCATCCGCTAAGTCGAGGCGCGCCTTTTCACTCTTCGCGTCTAGCTTGAGCGCCGCTTCCAGCTTCTTCCAGGCTTCGGCTTGGTTGCCGGCGCGCACCATCACGTCCGAGATGCGCTCGGCGATGTCTTTGCGCTGCGGGCGGCGTTCGCCAATGCGCTTCAGCTCCTTCAGTGCGACGTCGTAATCCTGGCGATCCAGCGCGCGCGCCAGCAAGACTTCGCGGTCGGCGTCGAGCTTTTGGATGCGCTCGACCAGAGCGTCGGCTTCGGCTGGTTTGCCGCGCGCATCCAGCACGTCGATCGCGGGTTCGAGTGCGCTCGGATCCGCCGGGAAGCGCTCTGCCAACTGTAGCGCTGCGTTGCTGTGTTCGACGCGCCAACCGAGCTCGGCGTACAAGCGCGTGAGCTCACCGAGAATGGCCGGCACATCCGGGAACTCATCAACCAACTTCTTCACGGCGCGCGCCGCTTCGGCTTTGCCCGAACGATCCGCTTCGCCCAGCGCCAAGAGCAAGCGCGGGTGCCACAGCTCTGCATCGCGCGCCACGGCGCGCTCCTGCAGCTCACGGCTCAGATCACGGCGCTGGCTGTCGGACAGAATTGGATCGTTTTGCGTGAAAATAGCAGCGGCGCTCAGCGCCGGACCGCTGGCATGCTCGACGCGAGCGACCAGCGGCTCGAGCAGGACGTTGGCCACGTCCGCTTGCGTCTCCGCATTGGCCATCACAGATGCCAAGTAGCGCAACAGATCGTCGCCCGGATCGCGCAGCTTGCCGTCCAGCAGGTAGCGATCCAGCACGTTCGCGTTGGGCAACACCTTGGGCGTCGCGACCTGATATGCGGGTCCAGAATCGGTGCTGGTGGGAGCGCCCAGCGCGCGGCCGTCCGAGCGCATCAAACGAATCGACGTACCCGGCTCGCCCACGCGCGCGACCAGCCGATGCCGACCGGCGCCGAGTGCAACGCGCGCGCCGAAGTGAGGCCAGCTGCCCCACTGCCGCAAGTCGCGCTCGAGCACACGCTGGTCATCGATCCAAATGCCGTAGGCGCCTTGAACTGCAACCAAGACCTCTTCCGGGCTCGCGAGTTCGAAGAACGTCTCGGCGTAATAAATGCCGGGGTTTACCGTCTCTTTTGCGCTCACGAAGCAGCCATCGCGCTCCGTCACGATGATGCGCGGCGGCTCGGACACACCTTCGTCAGGCGTGAAGCCTGCCGGCCACGGACCGGGGCGCTCCGCCGCGAAGCTGCGCGCCGTGTCGCGCGCGGCGTTGCGCCCGAACGGACCCGCCAGGCGCACGTTGGTTGCGCAGCCGTTGAGCTTCGCGCTCTGCTCCAACACATTCTTCGCGCCGTCGCGAAAAGCGGCTTCCTGCCACAGCTCTGCCAAATCGGCGCGGGCGCGCCAACCAATGTTGCGTGGCTCCTCCAGCGCGCTTTGAATGAAAGGTTTCCAGCGTTCGAACAGCTTCGGATCGGCACGCCGGAACAAGGTGGCCTGCTGTGCTGCGAACCACGCAACGAGCGGCGCGATTTCGTCGTTGGTCTCGCGCGCCGCCTGAAGTGCCTTCAAGTAGTGCTCCGAAACCGTCTTGAGCCGACCGTGCAGCGCGTCGTCGAGACCGCGCCCGAGCTCGGCCAGCATGCCGCCGCCTTCGTTGCCGAGCGCTGCACGCGCTTTGCGAGCCTGTTCGGCGTTCCCATCGGGCGAGAGCAGCTCACCCAAAAGCCAGCGCGCAATCTTTTGCTGGTCCTTCGAGCCGGCCGCGGCTTTGCGCAATTCAGCGATGCTAGTGGATGCTTCTTTGGCACGCGGCGCGCAGCTTTGGCTGCCGAGCGCGAGCAGCAACGAGAGCGCGACGCGCCCGAACCACCTTCGTCGTACGCTCATGGATGAATCACCAGACGCGGCGCCACGGCGCGATCGGCGGCGTCGCAGAAGCGACGCCAGGCCTCGTAGTCCTTGGGCGTGATGCGGCTCACCTTCACCGAGACCCTACTCTTCACCACGACCTTGTCTTTCTCTTTCTGAACCTCGACCGAGAAGGAACCAAAAGGCCCTTCCTGCTTCGCGTTCTCCGGCGCTGAAACAATTTGCGCGCCCGGTGGCAGCTCCACCGTGAAGGTATCTTCCGTGGTGGAGAAGCCCAAGGTCACCACGTCCTGGGTGCGCGTGGAAAGCGACGCGTACGATGGCGTCAGGCGCGTGCTGGTCGTCACCGCCATCGACAAATCCGAGCCCTCATGGCGCGCGAACGAAGCCGCGTTGCCTTTTACCTGAATCTTCACTGGTGCCGTAGCGTCTTCCAGGTTGCTAGTGGTGAGCCCCTGATTGCCCGGCAACAGCTCGAAACCAGGATATTCACCACCCAGATCGCTGTTCACGCGATCGCGGCGCGTTGATTCGGCGTGGTAACGCCGGCGCCACTCGGCGGAGACGAAACCGCCGGTCGTGTACTCGAGATCGAGCTTGGCCTCACCACTTGGCAAGAGCTTGGCGCGCGCGTTGCGGCGCACGAAGTTCTTGTTGGGGTCGGCTTCGGGCAGCCGTGTGAGCTTGGCGTCACCCTGATTCACCAATAGCCCGAGCGCACCCAGATCCATACGCGGCAGCTCGCTCACGCCGGTGTGCTCCGCAGTGCCGTCGAGATACATGTCGAGGGACGGAACATAGGCGATGGCGTGATCGAAGGGAGCAAAGCTTGCCAGCTTCGAGCGAAAATCTCCGCGCATTTGCGTGCGCAGCACCACAATCGTGGACGGTACACCGACCTCTTTGAGCAAGGTGACCAACACGGTCGCCTTGTCTTTGCAATCACCCCAACCGCGCGCGATGGTCTGCACGCAACGGCGTGGCTTGTAGCCGTAGATACCGAACTCGAGGGCGACATAGCGCGTATTGCGCGTGACCCAATCGTAGATGGCTTGCACCTTCTCGAGGTCACCGTTCTTGCCCTTCACCAGGCGATGCGCGAGCTGGCGTGTCTCGTCGTCGAGATCGAATTGGTCTTTGACAAGACCCCAGTACCAGCGACCGAGATCCTTCCAGTTCTGGTACGTCGAGACGTGAATGAAAGGCAGCACCTCGCTCGCCGGCGGCATGGCGGGCTCGGGTTGGATGCGCGCCACTTGCTTCGCGAAGAAGCGATGAATCGTCGCGCGGTCGCCTTTTTGCGTGCTCTGCTCGAGGCCGGGCACCTGCGCGTCGACCAAGATTTTTCGGGAGTTCGGCGTGATCAGCACGTATTCGGCGTTGCTGAGGGGGTCGCGGCCGCCCATGTACTCGACGTCGCCGAAGTAGTCGGCGAACTCGTTGCGCGGCGTCACGTCGTCGATGCGATAACGGAGCTCCACCACGTCGCCCGCGTCGAGGCGCGGTAGCTGCACGTAGAAGGTGCGCGCCGAAGTGTACATCGCGATCGTGGGATCATCGGCGGGCCCTTCGCCCCACTCGATGGCTTCATCGATCTTGCCGTTCTTGCGATACACCTTGGCGCCGCGCAGCTGCACCACCTGGCGATCTGCTTCGTAACCAAAGGCATACTGGCGATCCTGGGCCGCAGCGCCGTCGGTGAGCGGCTGAAACACGATCTGATGGAACTGGCTCGAGAGGCCGTTCTCGAACACGGTGGTCACATTCAGATCGCGCAGCACGCGCCGGTTTTCACCCGCGGGCGGCGCGTGGCGCAGGTACAAGAAGCGATCCTTGCTCCAGGCGTAGGCTTCGTCCGCGCGCGGCTTTTCGGGCTCCAGATTCTCGACGTACTCGCGCACGTCCTTCGCCTGCGGGCGCACCCGCAAGATTTCCTGCAGTAGGCTCAGTTGCTCGCCCGAGCGCCCGAGATCACCCTGCAAATCAGCCAACGCGCGCAGCGTGCCGACATCTTCCGGCGCGAGCGACAACGAAAGGCGATGCGTCGAGACGGCGCGCTCCGGCTCGCCCAAACGAACGAAAGCGCGCGCCGCCACACTGCGAGCCCAGATGTCGTGTGGCTGCGCCGCTGTCAGTCGCTCTGCCCAGTGACGCGCGCCTTGCTTGTCGCGGCGAGCCAGCGCCAGCTCGAGCTCGGTGTTGACGTAGCTGCTGTCGTCGAAGCGCAAGCCGTGATAACGCGCCTCCACATCGGCAGCGTCGCTGGTGCGCCCCAGCGTGCGCAATTGCGCGGCGTAGAGCGCGAGCAGGCCGACTGAATTCGGGTTCTGTTCGAGCGCCTTTTCGACCCGCGCGAGCGCCGTACGAGGCAGCCCCGCCAAATCATAAAGCTCGAGTACGCCGCGCAGCGCTTCGACGTTGGTGGGGTCGAGCTTCAGCGCCGCATCGAAGTAAGGCAGTGCTTCGCGGAAATTCGGGCCGTGCCGGCGCTGCCAAGCGCGCGCCAAGAGCACATCGCGGTTCGGCTTCGCCTGCGTGAGCTTTTCGGCCTTTTCAATCCAGTCACCGGCCTTGTTGCGATCTTCTGCCAGGCGACTCGCGAGCAGGTAACGCTCCACGTTGGGTTCGCGCTCGGCCGCGCGCCGCGCCAGGTCGCGCGCCAGGTGCTGTGCCGGATCATCGCCGTCCGTTTCGTCCAAGTAGCGAGCGTGCGACTCGAGTGCAGCGGCCGAAGCGTTGTTTTTGGAGGTGAGCCGCGTGAAGTACTGAGCTGGCCCTTCCAAGTTCGACGGCGCGGGCTTGCGCTTCGACTTCGCGAGCTCCGCGGCGATCGCAGCTGCGGCTTCCGCGTCTGCCAGCTCGTTCGAGAACGAAAGCTTCGCATCCGGCGCACCCTGCGCATCCGCCACGCGCACCGACACGGTTGGCGCCTGATCGTCGCCGCACGCTTTCAGGACGAGCAGGTTCGGCCCGGGCTCGAGCTTCACCTTGACGGCGTTGCGTTCGAAGTCGTGGCGCGAATAGATATCCGACTCGAGCACCTGCTGGCCGTTCCAAAAAAGTCGAAACGCCCCGCCGCTGCCAACCCAAACGCTCACGTCACGTGCTTTGGGTTTTTCGCCGCTGGCTTTGACGAAGCTGGCGGCGAATGCGCAAGCCTTGCTTTCCGGCCGAACTAGCGAGCCGAAGTCCAGAAAGCCGTAGGAAAATACGTCGGGCAGCGCTCGCCAGCGCACCGCGCGCTCGCGGCCGGTGTAGGCCTTTGCAGTCGAGAGCGGCTGCGTCAGATCGAGCTCCGGGCCGAGCTCCGCACCGAGCCCGGCCTTGCCGTCGTTGTCGAAGGGGCCAATCGCGAGCCAGCGATCCACGTAGCCCAACGCGTGCAGCTGCTCGCGCGAAGCCTTGAGATCGCCGCGACGCATGCGCGCATACGCTGCCAAGGTGGCGGCGTAGCTCTGTGCGCTCGCACTCAGCTGCTTCGACTTCGAGGCGAGGATCAGCGCTTCTTCCACCTGCGCCGGATCAGCGCGATCCCACGTGTCCCACACGCGCCGGAGCGCAGCGTACGATTCGGCACCTTTTGCTCGGTCCAGCTCTGTCAGCGCAGCTTCGAGGTCAGGGTGTACGCCCGCTGCTGCACGCGACGCGCTCGGCAGTACCGTGGTGATCGCGAGGCCGGCGAAAAGCGCAATGGCCAATCGCGCGCCACGGAGACTGCCGCTTTTGAAGGAGCGCGGGGAAACGACCGAATTGTCCGCGCACGGGATGCGGTTCACCGTCTTCGGGTAGCTTTTGGCGGCACTCGGCGCAAGTGCACACTCGGTGCGAGCGTGTCCGCCGCCTGCCATAAGCCAGCGGGCCGAGGAATGTGCGCGGTTTTTCGAAGCCGCTCCGCGCCGGATGGGGCTTGCTGGGCAGGGGGCGGTCAGTTAGAAGTGTTCAACTACACCTGGTTTTTGATGAAATGAGCATCGCGCTGACTCGAAAACTTGGTGAAGTGCTTTGATCGGAAAACCCCCGACATACAGCGGGGGCACAGAGGGCCCGGCGTCGGGACTCTCGGAGGCTCGAGATGGTTAACCCCCAGATGGTGATGTACGAAGAGGAGTTCAACCAGATCCAGGCGGTCGTGGATCGCCTGGTGAGGGAAGCGAACGCCAAAGTCGTCTTCATCGTCGACAAGAATGGTCAGCTCATCGCCGCGAGCGGTGAAGTCGAAAACATCGACACCACGTCGCTCGCGTCGCTCACGGCGGGAAACATCGCGGCCACCGGCGGCATCGCGAAGCTCTTGCGAGAGAACGAGTTCGCGACGCAGTTCCACGAGGGAGAGCGCGCCAACATCCACATTCAGCTGGTTGGCAATCGCGTCATCCTCGTCGTCATCTTCGATTCCAAATCGAGTCTCGGGCTCGTCCGCCTGCGTGTACGCAAGGCGAGCGACGAGCTGAACCGTATTTTCGAGGCCTTGCTCAGCAAGGTACAGGAGCCGGGCGGCGACTCGCCGTTCGCCGAGATCACCGACGAGGACATCGACAACCTCTTCAACGACTAAGGCACCGGGCGATGAGCTTCATCAACTACATGGCCCGGGAGATCAACTGCAAGATCGTCTATTACGGTCCCGGGCTCTGCGGCAAAACGACGAACCTGCAGTACATTTACGAGCGCACCAATCCGGACGCGAAGGGCAAGATGATAAGTCTTGCCACCGAAACCGAGCGCACTCTGTTCTTCGACTTTCTCCCGCTCTCGCTCGGTGAGATCCGCGGTTTCAAGACACGCTTTCACCTCTATACGGTGCCTGGCCAGGTCTTTTACGACGCGAGCCGCAAGCTGATTTTGAAGGGCGTCGACGGAGTGATCTTCGTGGCCGACTCGCAGATGGAGCGCCTCGAGGCCAACCAGGAAAGCGTCGAGAACCTGCGCACAAACCTGGCGGAGCAGGGTTACTCGCTCGAGAAGATTCCCTACGTCATCCAGTACAACAAGCGCGACCTGCCCAACGTCGTTACGGTGGAAGAGCTGCGCGCGCTGTTGAATCCGATGAACGTGCCTGATTTCGAGGCCAACGCGCGCTCGGGCATGGGCGTTTTCGATACGCTCAAAGCCGTGAGCAAGCTCGTGTTGAACGAGCTGAAGCGCGGCGGCTGAACGGTGAGGGGGCGCATGGCACGGCAGAAAAAGCCGGCAGCGCCGCCTCTCAGCGTGGACGCTGCGGCGCTCGCCAACGCAGCGCTTCGCTACCTCAATCGGCGCGACGCGAGTCGCACCAAGTTGACTGAGCATCTCGAGCGCTGGCTCGCGCAGAAGGCGGCGCCGGAGCAGCTGCCGGTGCTGCGTGCGTCGCTGCGCGAGCTGCTCGATCGTTATCAGGCTTCGGGCCTGCTCGATGACGAGCGCCTGGCTCACAACGCCGTGCGCAGTTTGCGTGCGCGGGGCAAATCGGCGCGCGCCATCTCCTACAAGCTGTCCACGCAAGGAGTGGGCGCTGCATCCATCGAAGCCGCACTGGGCGCCGACCGCCGCGAGAATCGCGACGCGGAGCTCGCCGCAGCCAAGGCGCTCGTGCAAAAGCGGCGCCTCGGCATGTTTCGACCTGAGGCCGAACGAGCCGAAAAGCGCCGTAAAGATTTGGCTGTTTTGGCCCGCGCCGGCTTCGATTTCGATACGTGCCGCAAGGCGCTCGGCGCCGGCGACGTAGCCGACGACGAATTCTGACGGCTGCGCTATCGTCGAGCCATGGCATGCGTTCCGAGGCTTCCGAGGCGCGCATGAAGATCGTGGTCGCGCCGAACGCGCTGAAAGGCGCGCTCAGCGCCGAACAGGCAGCCCACGCCATCGCAGCCGGACTGCGGCGAGCGCAGCCGGAGCTCGAGCTCGCGCTGCTTCCCATTGCTGATGGTGGCGATGGCAGCGCCGAAGTGTTGGTGCGCGCGTTGAAGGGAGATCTGCGGAGTGCGCCGGCGCACGACGCGCTGGGTCGTCCGATCGAGGCGAGTTATGGGCTTTTGCCTGGCGAACGCGCCGTCATCGATGTGGCGTCGGCGAGTGGGCTCGGGCGGCTCGCTCACGACGAGCGCGACGTATTTTTCGCTTCGAGCTTTGGCACCGGCGAGCTCGTGCACGCAGCACTCGCTGCGGGTGCGCGCGAAATCATTCTCGGCGTCGGCGGCAGCGCTTGCGTCGACGGCGGCTTGGGATTGCTCAAAGCGCTCGGCGTGCGTCCGCTCGATGCTGCTGGTCACGAGCTTTTGCCCAACGCACGCTCGTTGCCGGAGCTTGCCAGGCTCGACACTTCAGCGCTGATCGCTTCGGCTCGCAGCGCGCGTTGGACGATTTTGTGTGACGTCGACGTCGAGCTCGCGGGAGCCATCGAGTTCGCGCCGCAAAAGGGCGCCCGTTCCGAAGACTTGCCCGAAATCGAGCGCGGCTTGCGCCGGCTCGGCGGTGTTCTCGGTGCCGGAGCTGCGTTTGCGGGAGCAGGAGCGGCCGGCGGAATTCCGGCGTCGCTCTGCGCAGTGCTCGGCGCGCAGGCAGTGCGCGGCATCGATTTCGTGCTCGATGCGATCGGTTTCGATGCCGCTCTGGTGGGTGCGTCGCTCGTTGTCAGCGCCGAGGGCCGCTTCGACGCTCAGAGTGCACTCAACAAAGGTCCCGTCGGCGTCGCGCGCCGTGCTCGCGTGCACGGTGTTCCTACGCTGGTGTTAGCCGGGGCCGTCGCAGAGTTCGCAGCGATGAACAGCGACGTCGCGGCGGTGCTATCCATTACCCGCGAGCCGTGCGAACTGAAAGACGCGCAGACGTTGGCTTGCGCGTGGCTTTCACTCACTGCGGAGCAAGCGCTGCGCGTCTTCGTATTGGGAAGGGCCGCTGCTGCGGCGCCTTAAAGGACCTCAGCTGCGACGCTTGCTGAGCGTTCCCATGCCGCGTTGGCGCTTCTTGTTTTTGGACTTGGCGGCGGCGCGAAGGCGAGCCGAGCGCTTGCGGTTGGTCTTGCGCGGGGACTTGGTCTTGGCGAGGTACATGGCGGCGGCAGGTCTAGTGCGACCCTCTTCAGTCTGCAAGCCGACGCTTCGTGCGGCGCCTGAACAAAGGCTCAGGCCGATGAAATGTACGTAATCGCGGAAGCCTCTGTACACTCAGAGACGATGCGCATTGGTGGTTGCGGGATTGCCGTCCTCGGGGCGCTTGCTGCTCTGGTGAGTTCCTGCGGAGGGCAAGACAAGTCGGAGTCGAATGCCGGCGGGGCGACGTCGACCGGTGGCGCGGCCTCGAACGGCGGTGTTGACGCCAGCGCGGGAGGTCGCGGCGGAGGCAACTCGCAAGCGGGCGCGGCGGGTGCGCAGGGCGGCTCGGCCGTCGGTACTGGTGGCGCAACGGCTGCGCAAGGCGGGACCGCAGCGGGTGGCACCAGCAGCGGCGGTGGAGCGCAGGCTGGCGGTGGCGCGGGCAAAGGCTCCGGCAACGCTTCGAGTGTCGAAGACCTGGAGCGCATGGGATGCGTTACGTCGCGCAGCGATGCTGAGCTCATCCCGCCCATCCTCGAGTTCGTCGTCGATACTAGTGGATCGATGAACGAGTCGGTGCAGGGGGGCGCCGTCAGCAAGTGGGAAGTAACGCGTGAAGCACTGATCTCCGCGATCGATGAACTACCGAATTCGACCGGCGTGGGGCTCTTGTTCTTCCCGAACATGCGAGTGACCGCGTCCCAGTGCGTGCGCACCGACGCGATGATCCCAGTCGATCGCTTGGGCACAGCTGGCTCGGCGCAGCGCGTGGCGCTCACGAGTGCGATCGCCGCCGTGGAGCCTCAATCGGTGACACCGACGTTCGATGCGTACGAGGCTGGGCTCGACCTCGGCTTGCTCGCATCGAAGATGATCGGCACTCGCTACATGGTTTTGCTGACGGATGGCGCACCGACGGTGGCGCCGGGCTGCGGGCTCGGTCCCAACCCTGGTACCGAAGTGGTGGACCCAGCGCCTATCGTAGCTCTCATCGAGCAGGCCGCTCAGGGCGACATTCGAACGTTCATCGTCGGCGCGCCTGGTAGCGAGGAATCAATCAATGGCCAAGACGCACGCTCGGCATGGCTATCCGCGGCGGCGAGCGCTGGCGGCACAGCTCCTGCCGGCTGCTCGAATGCTGGCCCCAACTTCTGCCACATCGATCTCACCCAGAGCGCCGACTTCGGCGCGGCACTGCGGCAAAGCCTCGCCGAGATCGCGGCGTCGGTGACGAGCTGCAGCTACCAATTGCCTGCCGGGCTCAGCAGCGACGCCAGCACTCTGAACCTGGTTTACGTGGCGGGCGACGGCACGCGCACGTTGCTGCGTCGAGATGCTTCTGTGAGTTGCAGCGAGGGCTGGCAACTCGGCGACGGCTTCGTCAGCTTGTGCTCAACCGCCTGCCGACGCATCAAAGCAGACCCCGCGGCTCGCATTCAGGCGTTCGTCGGCTGTTCGTCGGCAGCCAAATGAGCGAGCACGCGGCCTAGGTTCCGCTGCCTTTTTCGCCCTTCTCGTTGCGCGTGAGGAGCCGCTCGATGAGCTCTTGCGAGTAGCTGTTCAGCTTCTTGAACGCGACGCCCATGCCCGGCGGATTGGTTTCGATTCGCACCACCTCGCCGATGCCCTCGATGGTTTCGACTCCTTCGAGAACGACGGTGAAACGCAGGTCGACCTCCGTGCCGACGGGCAAGGGTGTGCTGGTGCGAATGAATGCACCGGTGCGTGACAGGTTCGTCACGTACTCGCTCATGAACTGATCGAACGATTCGAATTCCTTGTTGATCGTGACTCGCTCGTCCTTGCGTCCGCTCGGCATGGCCGCCTCCCTCGATCGAGTTACTTGCCCTGTAGATCGAATTGCTCGATGTGGTACTCGCGGCGCGGGTTGAACTCGATGCGCCGCATATAGCGACGCTCGGCCTCGGTTACCGCTTCGCGCTCGTCGCCCGTCATCAGATCGACCACCGCGGGGTGCGCGTTCACCACCACCGAGTAGCCGGCGAGGTTGTGCCGCTCACGCCGGATTTGGCGCAAGATTTCATAGGCGATCGTGGTACGCGACTGAATTTGCCCGGTGCCGTCGCAGTAGAAACACGTCTCGTGCATCGTGCGGGTCAGGCTCTCGCGCGTGCGCTTGCGCGTCATCTCGATGAGCCCGAGCTCGCTGATGCGGTTGATCGTGGTTTTGGCTTTGTCTTTGGCGAGGCGCTGTTCGAGGGCGCGCCAGACCTTTTCGCGGCTCGCCGGCGCGTCCATATCGATCAAATCCAAAATCACCAGTCCGCCGATATTGCGGAAGCGTAGCTGGTAGGCGATTTCCTCGACCGCTTCCAGGTTGGTCTTCAGCGCCGTCTCTTCGAGATCTTTGCTGCCCTTGCCGACGAAACGACCGGTATTCACGTCGATCGCCGTCAACGCTTCGGCCTGGTCGATGATCAGGTAACCACCGCTCGGCAGCGGCACCTTGCGGCTCAGCGCTCGCGAGATCTCGTCCTCGATGCCGTACGCATCGAAGATTGGCTCGTCGCCGGAGTAGTAGTGAATGTCCTTCACGCGCGAGGGCATGAACATCTCGACGAAGCGCACCAGGCGCGCGTACTCGGCCTTGTCGTCGATGACGATGCTCTCGATTTCGTCGGTGAACAAATCGCGCGCCGTCTTCAACACCGAGTCGAGCTCGGTGTAGAGCACGCAGGGTGCCTTGGCGCCGGCGCGCTTCTTCAGCACGTCGTCCCATAGCCGCACCAGGTAACCAATGTCGGACTTCAAGTCCTTCTTGGTCAGGCCTTCGGCTACGGTGCGCACGATCACGCCGCCGGACGGCGGCTTCAATGTATCCACCACCTGACGCAAGCGGGCGCGTTCTCGTGCGGAGCCAATGCGCTTCGACACTCCGACGTGGTCGACCGTCGGCAGGTACACGACGTAGCGCCCGGGCAGCGAAACGTGGCTGGTGACACGTGCGCCCTTCGTGCCGATCGGCTCTTTCGAGACCTGCACGATGACTTCGTCACCTTCCTTCACCACCTCCGTGATGGGCACGGAGCGTGAGACACGCGGGATGCCTTTGACGCGACGCGCGTCTTTGTCGGCGCTGGACTCTTTGGCGCCGCGATCGCGTGCACTGCGATCCGCACGCGTGCCACGCTCGGCGCGATCTTGCCGGCGCTCCGGGCGAGCCGGGCGCGCTGGGGGCCGCGCCTCACGCACTTCAATCGGCCCCTCGCTCGCGTTAGGGCTCGAATTTTGGCCTTCGCCACGACCTCGGCGGCGTCGACGGCGGCGACGGCGGCGAGAAAGCGCAGGCTCCGCGGCTTCCCCGTTCGTGGTTGCAGCGCCCTCGGCAGCGAGCTCGCCTTCGCCCTCGGTAACGTCTTCGTCGTCCTCGTCGGTCTCTGCCTCGACAGCGACTTCCTCATCTTCGTCGTCGCTCTCGGTCTCTGGCAGCGGTTCGGCGGCGGCTTCTTGCTCAGCGATGGTTTCCGCGGAGTCATCGTCTGCCTGAGCCACCTCGGCGACGTCTTCCTCTTCGGGGTCGACTTCTTGCTCCTCGACCTCTTCTTCCTCCTCTTCTTCCTCTTCGGGTGCGTCGTCGTCGTCGTCCTCGTCGTCGACTTCGCTGGGAGGAGGCGCGGCGATCGGCGAAGAGACGTCGTCTTCGTCATCATCCTCGTCGTCTTCGTCGTCGTCGCTCGTGGCCTGAGCGGGAGCCGTCCCCCGACGCTTCCCGCCCTCGCCTTTGTTCCAGCGCTCACCTTCGTCGTGCCGTCGCGCTCCCGCCAAATAGGCGTCGAAGTCGTCCGGCCGGATCAAGTCTTCCACGTGGAGGAACGCGGCGCGCTCCATCCCGACGTCGATGAACGCTGCTTGCATGCCGGGCAGCACGCGCGTAACCCGGCCGAGTACGATGTTGCCCACGGTGCCGCGAGACCCGGCGCGCTCGATCTGAAGCTCGGCGATGACGCCGCCCTCGATCAGGGCGACTCGCGTCTCACGGATGTCGCAATTGATAACAAGAGTATTTCGAGGCATGGCTCGCCGTTCGGGCGCGCCCCCGGGCGCTCGTTGCGCGGCCGGGGGGCAATCACGTCCGCTTACCACGGGGAAGACCACCTGGCGCAGCCGCTCCCGCGCGGTTCGGCCACGTGACCACGGGCGTCCGCCTCTGTCAACGGACCGGAAATAATTCGAGATTTATCCAGCGGCCGGCCTGTTGCGACCATCGCATCGAGCACCCGCGGCGGGCCATGGCGAGCCAGCGAGGTTCGCGAAAATGCCGGGTTTTTGCGGCAGATCGACCGCGAGTGACGCGGCGCTCGCATTGACCCAGCTCGCAACCGCCTCAATGCTCCGGGCGCTTGGCGACCTCATTCCTGGTGCTCGACATCGAGACCGTGCTCGATCCCGAGCTGCCCATCATCGCGACCGGTGAAGTCGAACGGCTGCCTGCGCCGCCGCACCACAAGATCGTCGTGATCGGCGCGCTGCTGTTCGATGTTGGTTACGAGCCGAGGCGCATCGGCGTGATGAGTGAATCCAAAGACGAGCCGGGCATCCTTGCGGATTTTGCCAAGCTTTTGGAGGAACGCCGACCTTGCCTCGTGACGTTCAATGGCCGCGGCTTCGATCTGCCGGTGATCGCGACGCGCTGCCTGCGCTACGGAATTCCCCTGCGCCATTACTATCGCACGCGAGAAGTTCGCTACCGCTTTTCGCCCGAAGGGCATCTCGACTTGATGGACTACGTCGCGGACTTCGGTGCGGCCAAGCCATCGCGCCTCGACGTGATCGCCAAGCTTTGTGGCATGCCTGGCAAAGTCGGCGTGGATGGGAAAGACGTCGGGCCCTTGGTGCACGCCGGGCGTTTGCAAGAAGTGCGCAACTACTGTTTGTGTGACGTGGCACAAACGGCGGGTGTCTTCTTGCGCGTGCAACTCTTACGCGGTGAGCTCGAGCGCGATGGCTACGTCAACGCCATGCGCCGCTTGATCGAGCTCATTCGCAACGACGAGCGCCTGGCTCCGGTGGCCACGGCGCTGAACGAGAAGCGCCTGCTGCTCGAGGAAATGTAGAAGAGGAGGATTGTCATGAACCGACTCGTTGAACGACGCTGCGCGGCCTGTAATTCGGAGACACCGCGTATCGCCGAGCAAGAGCTCTCGAGGTACCTCGCGGAAGTCGAAGGCTTCGAGGTCGACCCGGCGCACACGCGCGTCGAGAAAATCTTCGAATTCAAGGATTTCCCCGAGACGATGTTGTTCGTGAACGCCGTCGCGGCCGTTGCACATCGCGAAGACCATCACCCCGATTTGGAGGTGGGTTACAAGACGTGTAAGGTGCGTTTCACGACGCACGCAGTCGGTGGGCTCACCGAAAATGACTTCATCTCGGCCGCAAAGGTCAATGCGTTGTTGGCGTGAGCCGACGTTGCGCCGAAACGCACGCTAGGTTCCATTCTTCGGCAACGAACGGCGCGCGTGTGGCGGCGACCTGCGGGTAACCTTCGACTTCACTTTCGCTGTTTACGATCTTGCCACGCGCGCTCAGCGCATCGCGCATGACGCGTCGATCGGTGGCGTCACGATCCCACGGTCGCGCGCCAGCGTTGCGGCTGATGAAAGCTTTGACGTCAGTTGCCGGCAGAGCGCGCAACGTGGCTGGCCAGCTAAGCGGTTGCATCTGCAGCGAAAGCAGCTGGCTCTTGCCGCTCACCAGCGGCACTGTCTGACGATTGCGATCCAACGCGAGATTGCCGTTTAGGTAGAGCTGGCAGGCGCCCACGCCATCGACGAACAGAAGCGCCGTGGCCGCTGGCGTATCGGGGCCGTACTCGAAGACATTGGCAACGACACTCATTGCGCCGGTTTGGGGTGGGTGGTCGCCCCATTCGTCGGCGTTGAGCGCGTATTTCATGGCGTAATGGCTGGGGTTTACGACCCAGTTGTTGACCACGACGCCGCGCGCGCCGCCCTTGAAATAGGGGCTACGCTCCACGTTGCTCAGGTACAGGTTTCTCACCAGCGCCACGTCGGTCACGTTGTCGTGAACCAAGGTGCCCTTCGAATGTTCACCCTTGCGATGCGTCGACAACGAAAGGCCCTCGGCCACGATGTTGTTGCTGAACGTAATGCGGTGTGAAGTGCTCGCACGCCAAGCGTCGGGAGTCGCGCCGTCGAAACGCGGCCCGGACGCCGTTAAGTTTTCGTCCGTCGCCCACGACAGCGAACAGTGATCCACGATGACATCCGCGGCGCCCTTGCCCGTCGTGATGCCATCTACCTCCCAGCCACTCTGCTTTTCGCGACCAGCCTCGCCCGGGCGAACACGCAAGTGTTGAATCACGACGTCGTGTGTGTGCACCTCGATGCCGCCGCGAACCAGCGTAATTCCAGGTGAAGGTGCGGTCTGCCCGGCGATGGTCAGATTCGGCTCGAATATGTCGAGCGAACGTCCCTCGAGGTCGATTACGCCGCCTACTTCGAAGACGACGATGCGCGCGCCGCGCTGCGCTAACGCCGATGCAAGCGAGCCTTCGCCATTTGCCGCGAGTGACGTGACGCGCACGATGCTTCCGCCGATCCCTCCGCGCGTCGTCGTGAAACCGACGGGCGCCTCACAAGCTTGCGGCTCCACTGTCGCGCGGCTCGCCGCGGCTTGGGGTCGAGCCGCGCACCCGACGAACACGACGGAAACCAGCGCGGCGAAGCGTCGCATCGGGCAAGACGATACACGAACTCGCTCGCGGTAAATCGTTGCGAAACGTCGATTGACGTTAAGAAGAATGCCTAACCCGAGCGTTGCAGCAGCGCGGCCGCGAGCGCGCGCGGCGTGATGCGCAGCTCGCGCTAGCGAGGCTGGTAGCCGAACGCACCGGCAATTCTCGTGAAGTCCACGCCCACAGTGCCACCCGCGTAACCCATAGTGATCGCCTTGGCGTCGTCGGTGGGTGCGAAACGCGAGACCAAACCGTCAGCGCATGCATCCACCCAACCGAAGCTCACGCACACGAGCCCGCGCGCCCAATCGCTGGCGCCGCCCTCGCTCGTGCTCGCAACCAGGTGGTCTCCTGTAAACCGCGCGCTCAGTCCGATGTTGGGCAGCATGACGGCTAGGTAGGGACCCGCCTTGGCACCCAAACCCATGTAGCGCGCAGCGTCGTCCTGGCGCATGCGCCCGGCCAGAATCGGAGCGGACTGAATCCCAACGTCGATTAAAAAGGTCGAGTCGCTGTAGGCGTAACCTGTCTGCACCAGGGGCAGCGACAGGTGCGAAGCACGCAGCGAGCCTAAGGAATCCACCAGAATGTCTGCGCCGAAGCGCAGCGCGAGACCCTGCGAGTCTTCCCCTAGAAGCACGCCGTAGGTGAGCGTGTACGCAAAGGTTCCCGTGAGCCGCGAGCCGTCACTGCCAATGCTCGCGATGCAGTCGACCACGCCGCTGTAACCATTGCCGGCGCCTGTTACGGTGGCTGCTACGCCCAGCTCGAAGCTGCTTGCGGCGCTGGACTCGACGTGCCGCGCGCGCAAGCCGAGCGGAAACGCAACGTCGACTTTCTCCTCGCCACGCGCCGGCGGCGCTAGTGCGAGCAAGCACGCACACGACCCGACCACCCTAAGCCAGCGCATGGCTCGACCATACCAGCCGAGCGCGCGCCCGGCGAATCAGTCCCTCAGGGTTCGCGGTAGAAGCGTGGCACGCGGCGCGAGATGCTGGTGAGCACTTCCCACGGAATCGTGCCGAGCTCGCGCGAGAGCTCTTCGGCGGTGATGCGCAGCTCGCCGTTGGGACCCTTTTGCGAACCGAGCACGACGCACTCGTCGCCCACGCGTACTTCGGGAATGTCGGTGACATCGAGCATCGTCATGTCCATGCTGACGGTGCCAACGATGGGAGCACGCTGTCCGCGCACGAGGACGTGGCCGCGGTTCGAGAGGCCACGGCTGAGCCCATCGGCGTAGCCCATCGGAATCGTCGCAATGCGGCTCGGGCGCGCAGTGTGGAAGGTTGCGCCGTAGCCGACGGGCATGCCGGGCTGCAGATCGCGCAGCGCGACGACTTCGGTGCGCACGCACATGACCGGGCGCAAATCGGGGCATGAACCCGGTCGCGGTTCGACGCCAAACAACGCAATGCCAGGGCGCACCAGATCCAGACGAGCGCGCGGGCTTGCCAACACCGCAGCCGAGTTCGCGGCGTGACGCACTTTCGGCGCGACGCCGTGCTGCTTCAGCACCTTCTCGGCGGCGTCGAGCTTGTCGAGTTGATCGTCGATCGAGGCTTGGTCACCCAAATCGGCGCTCGCGAAGTGCGTCATCAAGCCTTCGAGCACGAGCTCCGGGCGGGCTTTCAGGAGTTCCGCCATGCTCGCCACTTCGCTCGGTGCAATGCCGAGGCGCGCCATGCCGGTGTCGACCTTGACGTGAATGCGGAGCGGCTCCGAGCCAGAGAAGCGCACCTCTTCCGCCAGCGCGTCGAGCTGCGAGGGCTCGTGCACGACAGGCGTGAGATCGTGGCGCAACAGCTCGCCCCAGGCGCGGCCGTAGTAGCCACCCATGACGAGAATGGGCAGGCGAATTCCGGCTTCGCGCAGCTCGATGGCTTCTTCGAGCAACGCAACACAGACGCCGCTCGCGCCCGCTCGCTCCAACGTGCGCGCGACGGCTTTCGAGCCGTGGCCGTAACCATCGGCCTTCAGCACCGCCCAAACCGGGGCACCCGCCGCCGCACGCTGCATGACGCGCAGGTTGTGGCGCAGGTTCGCCAGATTCACCTCGGCGCGCGTCGGACGCACCGCTTCCGAGGGCAGGGCTCGCTGTGGGCGAAGCACGCGCGGCAAGGGTGTTGCGAGCGCGGGCGCGCCGGCGAGCGCCGCGGGAGCATCGAATGCAGGGCGCTGAACCGTCATCGTGCGTTTCGGACGTAGCTCCGATGCCATGCGCCCGTCAACTTTGTAGCCGGGCATTTCGCGGACAGCATCCTCCGCAGGTGTGGGATTCGAGCCGAGCGGTAACTCCTCGCGAGCGCCGTTTTGCCTCATTTACTCGAAGCAACGCTTCATGCAGCGCTTGTAGTCCGGCACGCAGCTCTTGCATGCGGTTTCGGACGCACCGCCATCGGGTGCACACGCTGTCTCACAGCTGCGCCACGACGAGTCGCACGCGGCGGCGCACGTGGCCGCGGGGGCGCGAGGCGGTTCAGGCGCAGGCGGTGCAGCGCTGTCGCTCGGGGGGATCACCGTTGCGAGCGGAGGTGGCGAGGCGTGAGCGCTCGTGGGCTCGGGAACCACTAAATAGAATTGGCGCCGCTCGCTGCGCGCTTGCGTTCCACTATCCAACGATGGCCGCGTCACGTCGCCGCTCCCGAAGGCGCGCACGCGTCGCCGCGCGTACTCGATGCGATCGCGCGGCTGACCGTACGTGTAGGAAGTGAGCCACTGCTTCCAACACGCTTCGCGGTGTGAGGGAGCAATGTTCAAATCGAGATCGAGCCGGTAGCAGTGCTCGAAGCGAACGTCCCCTTCGTAGATCGATTGCACACTGGGTCCGCAGCTGCTCGCGAGCGCGCTGGCGAGTGCGATGCCGCTCAGCAGGCAAACCGCGCGCAGCGCTGTCGCGACTCGCCGAAAACCGCCTGAAGCTGCGATCACCGCCCGATCATGCAGGCCCTGCCCGCGAGCCGCAAGCGCTCGGCGTGCTAAGACGCTCGCATGTTCAGCGGCCTAGTTCAGTCGACCGGTGTGATTGCGGCGCGTGTCGCGCGCGGCCCTGGCTTTCGCATGAGCCTCACTGCCGACCTCGGCGCACTCACGCTGGGCGAATCCGTGGCTGTGAGCGGCGTTTGCCTCACCGTTGCGGCGACCACTAAGAGCGGCTTCGAAGCCGACGTATCGGCCGAGACCGTCGATAAAACCACGCTCGGGCGCCTCGCAAATGGCGCACGCGTGAACTTGGAGCGCGCTTTGGCGCTCGGAGATCGCTTGGGTGGCCACCTAGTTCAGGGGCACGTGGATGGGGTCGCGCTGGTCGAGCACAGCGAACCGGTGGGTGAAGCCCTGCGCGTCGTCGTGAAGCCGCCGAAATCGTTGCAGCGCTTCATCGCTCCCAAAGGCTCCATTTGCCTGGACGGTGTGTCGCTCACGGTCAACGCGACTCAGAGCGGGACATTCGAGGTGATGTTGATTCCCGAGACGCTGCAGCGCACGACTTTGCAGGGTGTTCAGCGCGGCCGCGAGTTGAACCTAGAAGTCGACCTCTTGGCGCGCTATGCGGTGCACTGGCTCGAGTCCACGAGTGGAAGCGAGTCGTCCGGCGGGCTCGAGCAAGCCCTCGCGCGCGCCGGGTATCTAGGCGAGCCAAAGGTATGAGCAAAAGTTCTACGTTCGAAGCGGTGCGCCCGCTCGACATCGGTCCCGAGCCGCTACGCCGCGTGCAGGCGGCCATCGAAGACATTCGCGCCGGCAAGATGATCATCCTGGTGGATGACGAGGATCGCGAAAACGAGGGCGACCTGTGTTTGGCCGCGGATGCCGTCACACCGGAAGCCATCAACTTCATGTGCATCCACGGGCGCGGCTTAATCTGCCTGACGCTCACCGAAGAGCAGGTCGAGCGGCTCGAGCTGCCGATGATGAGCGCGCCGGGGCGCAGTGGTCCGCGGCTCGGAACGGCGTTCACGGTCAGCGTGGAAGCCAGTGAAGGCGTGACCACCGGCATCAGCGCGTCCGATCGCGCGCATACCATTCGCGTCGCTTCGAATCCCAAAGCCGAGCCGACCGACGTGGTCGTGCCGGGGCACACCTTTCCGCTCGTGGCGCGCCAGGGCGGCGTTCTGGTGCGCGCCGGTCAAACCGAGGGCTCCGTCGACTTGGCTCGTTTGGCAGGGCTAAATCCCGCGGGCGTCGTGTGCGAGATCATCAACGACGACGGCACCATGGCGCGCATGCCGGATCTGGAGCGCTTCGCGGAGAAGCACCAGCTGCGCATCCTCACCATCGCGGATTTGATCGCGTACCGCTTGCAGACGGAGCGCCAAGTCGAGCGTGTTTCGGAAGGTGAGATTGTACTCGATCGCACCGCGAGCCCGTGGCACTGCGTCGTGTTCGAGACCTTGCTCGACAAGCGTCAGATTCTGGCGTGCAGCAAGGGCGACCTTCACGGAGACGAGCCGGTGCTGTGTCGCATGCACTCGGGTTCGATCATCGGCGACGTGTTCAGCTCCGCTGCCACCGAAGGTGGACGCAACCTGACCGAAGCCATCGACGCCATCGAAAAGGCGGGGCGCGGTGTGGTCGTGTATTTGCCGCCGCGCATGGAGCTCTCTGCCGAGCTGTCTCAGCTGCTCGCGCGCGAAGCGCACAGCGCTCCTGCACACGGTCCTGCTTCCACGCGCGGTCGGCCACACGCGGGCACTCTGCGCGAATACGGTCTCGGCGCGCAGGTGCTGCGGGCGCTCGGCGTGCGCAAGCTGCGCCTGCTCACCAATAATCCGAAGAAGATCGCCGGCATTCAGGGCTACGGTCTCGATTTGGTCGAGTCGATAGCGCTCGGCAGCGCTAGTTCCGGCTGAAATCGCTGAGAATGCCGCTGCCCGGGGATGTGATAGAACCGGCAGCCGTCAGCAAGGCACCCCATGGCAGATAGCTCTCAGGTCGAGGTGATCGAAGGAACCTTTAGCGTGCCCGATGGCGCGCGGTTTGCCATCGTCGCCTCGCGTTTCAACGCCTTCATCGTGGAGCGCTTGGTCGAAGGCGCGCTCGATGGGTTGCGCCGTCACGGCGCCGATCCCAGTCGCATCACGATCGTGCGTGTGCCGGGCGCGTGGGAGACACCCATCGTGTGTGCGCGCCTCGCCAAGAGCAAGAAGTTCGACGCCGTGATCGCGCTCGGTGCCGTGATTCGGGGAGCCACGGCGCACTTCGACTACGTCGCTGGTGAAGCTGCCAAGGGTGTCGCGCAGGCAGCCGCCGCGAGTTCGGTTCCGGTCGTGTTCGGCGTGTTGACCACGGACACCATCGAGCAAGCCGTGGAGAGGGCGGGTACCAAGGCGGGCAACAAGGGTTTCGACGCGGCGCTCGTCGCTGTCGAAATGGTGTCGCTCGGGCGTGCGCTCGGCGACGCAGGCTACTGAGCCATGGGCGCGCGCTCGACCGCTCGCGAGGCGGCTCTGCAAATGTTGTTTGCGCTGGACGCGTCGGGCGCATCGGCGGACAGCGTGATCAGCGATTACTGGCGCGAAACCCCCGGTGACGCCGAGGGTCGCGCGTACGCGGATGAGCTCGTGCGCGGCATCGCGCGCGACTTGGAAGCGACCGACACGCGCATCCGCTCCGCCAGCAAGAATTGGCGGCTCGAACGCATGACACGCGTCGATCGCAATGTGCTGCGCCTCGGCGCCTGGGAGCTCGAGCACCGTCAGGACGTGCCGCGCGCCGTGATCCTGGACGAAGCGGTGGAAATTGCGAAGCGCTACGGAACCGAGGAGAGCGGCAGCTTCGTGAACGGCGTGCTCGATCGCATTGCTGACGATTGCGGGCGGCAAGACGAAGCCTCTACCCCCAACCAATCCGAGTGAGAACGCAGCGTGGACCTTCGTTTCACGCAACCATCGCTTCGCAAGTTGGACTTGTCCGGCACCGAAGTGCTGGTGGCAGGTCTGCACAGCGACGAACGCCCGCCACACGGTGTCGCTGGGCTGGTTGACTGGCGTTTGGGCGGCCGCGTCTCGCGCTTGATCAAGTCGGGTTTCGCGACGGGTGCCATCGGCGAAGTGTTGCTGGTGCCTGGCAAACCCAAGTTGCCCTTCGACAAGGTGCTCCTGTTCGGGCTCGGTAAATCGACCGAGTTCGGCGAGCTCACCTTTCGCGCGGTGCTCGAGCGCATCCTGAAAACGCTCGAAGGCTTGCGTGCGCGCACCGCCGTCGTGGAGCTACCGGGCAGGCACCGCGATGCACTTCCCGCCGAACGCGCTGCCGACATCTTGCTGGAAGTGGCCGGCGCGCGCAGCGAACACGACGTGTGGACCTTGGTCGAGCCAGCAGACGCTCAAAAGATCATCACGCAGCACATGATTCAAGAGCGCCGTCGCGTGCGCTCGAGCTGAGATTCATGGCGCTTTAGGCGTCGCCTTCACCGGCAGCGGTCTCACGCTGGCGCTCGGCGTCGCCGCAACGTCCGGCTTGAACAGCAAGATGGCGCTCAACACCAAGTTGCCGTTCTCGATGCGGTCGTACTCGAGCGTCATGCCTTCGTAGTAGTGCGTCTCTACCTTGTTGGCTGTACCGGTCGCGCCGCTGCGTTCGATGCGCTTCGGCTCGCCTAGGTATTCCTGAATGGCTTTCGGCACCATTCCCAGCCGCAAATCCGGTGGAATACCGCCCTTGAAAAATCCAAACTCGGTGTCGTTGCCCTGCGCGTCCTTCGTCGGTCGCCCTGCGCGTTGCACGTAGATGGTCTTGGTCACACCACCCTCGAGGTTGAACTCGACGCCGCGCGCCACGTAACGACACAGCTCGGCCGTCTTCACTTCGCACGGCAGCTCCATCAAGCGCTCGATCGTCGCAACCGTGGCGCCGATGCGAATTGGCCCCACCCCTTGGCCGGCGAGCACGGCTAACATCGGGCCGGATGGCATTGGCCAATTGTGCCGCTTCGGCGGCGGCAACCGTGCGCTCGCGCTGGCCGATGCGGAAGCGACCGGCGCGGCGGGTTTCGCGCTGGGTTTCGACTTATTGCAGGCGAGCACTACAAGAACCGAGGCAATCGAGAAGGACCAGCTCGAACAGCGACGCATTTGACCTCCGCAGCCGGGCGGGACATGTACCACGCAGCTTGGTGTTGCGTCACCCTGCCGACCCTGCCCGTTCCCGATGCTGCCTCTCGATCGTCGCCGCTTTCTCTTCGTGACGGGTAAAGGAGGCGTGGGAAAGACCACCGTCTCGGCCGCCATCGCGCGTGGCCTCGCCGAGCGCGGCAAACGTGTGCTGCTCACCACCAGCGGAGCCAAGGAAGGCTTATCCACGTTACTCGGTGGCCCGCGCCTCTCGACCAGCATCGAGCCGCTTGCCCCGAATCTCTGGGGCGTGCTGCTCACCCCCGAGGTTGCGCTGCGCGAATACGGCACCCTAGTTCTCCACAGCCACACCGTCGTCAACGCCCTCTTCGACAACAAGTACGTCTCCGGCCTCTTCAACGGTGCGCCCGGCTTGAAGGAATGGGCGCTGCTCGGCAAGGCCTGGTACCACGCCATCGAAACTCTTCCGAACGGCTCCCACCGCTTCGACGTCGTCGTCTTCGACGCACCGGCGACTGGCCACAGCCTGGACATGCTGCGTGTACCCAAAGTCATTCTTTCCGCGGCGCCCCCCGGACGCCTTCGCACCGACGCCGAGCGCGCCATCACCTTTCTGCGCGATCCCAACTCGAGCGGCGTCGTGCTCGCGACCCTGCCCGAAGAAATGCCCACCAACGAAACACTCGAGCTCGCCGACGCCGTTCGCAACGAACTCGCACTCCCCATCGTCGAAGTCATCGCCAACGCCTGCCTCGACCAACTCTTCAGCGAAACCGAAGGCCGCGCTCTCGAACCCTTCGTTTACGCCAACGCAACCGCCGAAGACGCTGCCCTCGGCGCCGCCGCACGCCGCGCCCTAGCCGAACGCACTCAACGCGAAAGCTTGGAACGCCTCACGAAGTTGGCTCTGCCCATCCGCAAGCTTCCCAGAATTCAAGGCGGCGCAGGCAATCCAGAGGCGCTCGCGAAGCTAATTCCGCACTTGTTTTGACCTGCCCCACTGAAGACCCGTTGCAGGCTCCTATTCGCGTGGGATTTTGGGTGGCCCCCGCCGTTGCACGCTGCACGCCTCCCGAGATCGAAGGGAGTTATCCGAAAGAGCGAACTTGCTCTTGCCCGACGGCACACCATCACATCTTCGGCGAGACGCATTCTCGGCGAGACGCAATCTCGGCGAGACGCATCTTCGGCGAGACACATCTTCGGCGAGACGCAATCTCGGCGAGACGCAATCTCGGCGAGACGCA
>JBMOMJ010000055.1:537380-545119 GCA_049324695.1 Myxococcota bacterium | reverse complement strand
TCAATATCCGCCTTTTCAAGTTTCCGCTCAGCGACTCGCGCGCGCTCTTTCCGGCTCCGCTCAGCGACGCGCGCGCGCATCTCAACATCCGCCCCTTTCAAGTTTCCGCTCAGCGACTCGCGCGCGCACTGCCGCTCAGCGCACTTCCGCTCAGCAGCTCGCGCGCGCACTGCCGCTCAGCGACTCGCGCGCGCTCTTTCCGGCTCCGCTCAGCGACGCGCGCGCGCATCTCAATATCCGCCTTTTCAAGTTTCCGCTCAGCGACTCGCGCGCGCATCGCTGCTCGGCGAATCGGGTCGACGGCAGCGGTGTGGCTTTTACAGTGGGGCGCGTGCGCGGTGTAGTGCTTCGCGGCGTCGAGTGGAGTCTGCGCTCACGTGCCGAAGGGTATGGTTGCGCGCCCTTTCCAGTGAGGCGCCCCCAAAATCAGAGTGGTGGTGGACGAGGAGGAGGTTTCCGGCGATTAGCGGTGGTGGGGCGCGCTGCCGGTTTGGTCGATGAAGACGTCGCGGACGCTGGTGAGGTCGTCGCCGGAGAGGAAGCCGCTGCGGCCGAAGAGGCGGCCTTGTTCCCAGTTGGTGAGGCCGAGTTCGGGGCGTTGCCATGCCCATTGTCCGTCGACCCAGCGAGTGAAGGCGTTGCTGACGTAGGGCGCGTCGACGGCGTCGTAGAATTGTTGGAAGGCGCCGGGACGAGCAGAGAGGATGGATGCAACGAAGTGGGGGCTGTAGCGGTTGATGAGGTGGACGGCGTGGTTGAAGTCGTCGGCGAGGACGAAGGAGAGTTCAGGGCGGTCGTCCCATTCCCATTCGTGGGAGAGTTCGCTGAGGTCGAGGGTGCGTTCGGTGGCGGCGCCGTCGATGATGGCGGCGCCGTTGATGATGGCGGCGCCGTCGGTGATGGCTTCGCCGTCGGTGATGGCTTCGCCGTTGACGATGCCTTCTGAGCCTCGGCAGGGGTAGACGCGGGCGCGGGTGGCTTGGAGGGCGCGGTTGATGGCGGGAGCGAGGGAGGTGGCGGCGTCGCGGTGGAGGACGAGGACGTTGAGGGTGTTGCAGACTTTGCGGTCGAGGCTGTGGCGGACGGCGTTTTCGACGAGGTCGGGCGGTGCGCTGGGTTCGATGTACATCCAGGCGCCGCCAGTGCCGTGGAGAGAGGCGGCGATGCCGTGTTGGCGTGCGATGGCGCCGAGGAGGGCGACGGTGCGTCCGGATCCGCGCGCGACGGCGAGTCGAATGGCGCGTTCGGTGAAGAGGGCGTGGGCGGCGCCGTGGTCTTTGCTGCGAACGAGGGCGAGAGCGTTTTCGGGCAGGCCGGCGTGGCGCAGGGCGGGACGGAGGGCGTGCTCTTCAATGGCGGTGGCGGTGCCGAGTGCGTCGCCACCAATGCGGAAGACGGCGGTGTTGCGGTTGGTGAGGACTCCGGCGGCGTCGGCAAATACGTTGGGGCGGCCCTCGAAGACGAAGGCGACGACGCCGAGGGGCGCGCGGCGGCGTTCGATGCGGAAGCCTTCTCCATCGCGCGATTCGATGAGTTCACCGACTCGGCTCGGGGTGTTGGCCCAAACGCGCAAGCCGTCGATCATGGCGGCGAGCATTTTGTCGTTGAGGGTGAGGCGACCCACGGCGCGTCCGCGAGCGCGCGCGTTGGCCACGTCGAGTTCGTTGGCGGCGCGAATGGGCGCAACTTTGGTGGGGTCGGAGAGGCGCTCGGCGAAGTCGACGAAGAAGGCGCGAATTGCGTCGTCGGGCACGCGCCCGAGCTCAGTGAAGGCGGCGGAGGCGGCCGAGACGGCTTCGCGCGCAATTTCGACGGCGCTTTTTGGTACGACGACGACTTCGCCGAGTTCGGGGATCGCAATGATTCGATCGCCCGGTCCATGCGCGGGCACTTCGACCAGCTTGTCGCCTAGCAGAACTAGTTTTTCGGCGGATCCCTGCACGCCGGAAGGCTTAGCCTCTGGTTACGTGGGCGTCCACGTCGCGGACGCATATACTTGCAGTGCCGTCTGAGCAACAGGCAGCGGCTGCGTCCGGCGAGCGACCGATGAACGAATCCAGCCCCAATGCTTTGAACCGCGGGAGCGCGAGTGAGAGCCAGAGCCAGAGCCAGAGCCAGAGCCAGAGCCAAGGCCAGAGCCAGAGCCAAGGCCAGAGCGTGAGCCCGCACGGCTTCGGGAGTTTACTGGGACCGCACGGTACCGGGAGTTTACTGGGACCGCAGGATCCGCCGCCGTTTCGGGTCATCGAGCCAGGCGAGAAGTCGCCGTACTTGTTGAGCGCCGATCACGCCGGGCGCTTGATTCCCGCGGGGCTGGGCACGCTTGGAGTGTCCCAAGAGGCTCTCTCGACGCACATCGGCTGGGATATCGGCATCGCTGGTGTGACGGAGCGACTCGCAGGCAAGTTGCCAGCCTTCGCGATCCTGCAGACGTACTCGCGTTTGGTGATCGACTGCAATCGACCGCTGCACGTCGAGAGTTCGATTGCGATCTTGAGTGAGCACACAGAGATCCCTGGCAATCGGGGTCTGGACGCAGAACAGAAGGCGACACGCGCTCGCGAGATTTTCGAGCCGTATCACGCGCGCCTACTCGCTGAGTTCGAGAGGCGCGAGCGTGAACGCGAACCGATCGTCTATGTGGCGATGCATAGCTTCACGCCACGCTTCAAAGGCGTGGATCGCGAATGGCACATGGGTGTTTTGTATCACCGCGATCGCCGCTTGCCTGACAGGCTCCTGCCGCTGCTGCGCGCCGAAGGGCTTACGGTAGGTGACAATCAGCCGTACTTCGTGAGCGACCAGACCGACTACGGCGTGCCGACTTATGGCGAGCAGCGTGGTCACGTCCACGTGGAGCTCGAAATCCGGCAGGACCTCATCGCCGAGCCCGATGGTCAGGAACGCTTCGCCGCGCTGCTCGCGCGCGTATTGCCGCTCGCGGCAGCTCCGTTTTTGCCCTGAGGCCGCGCGCCCCGGCCGCCCGCTCGGTGCAAAACTGGCGACCTGACAAACCTGCTCGAAAACCGCACGCTCGCGGCTTTTCGCGACGCATCCAGTCGCTCACCGCTGGCGCGTTGCTCTTCCCGAAGCGCCGGGAGTTTGCTACCAGTTCACCCAAACCCACACCCCGAGGAGGGACGTCTTGCCGATCGAGCTCGAGCTCCTAAAACACGAACGCGACCGCCTACGAGAAGGGCTGCGCGAAATCGAGGCGGAGCTTCGCAAGATGGAAGCCGAGGTGAAGGGCGTCCGCCAGCGTGAGATCCAAACCAAGCGCGAAATCGAAGCGCTGAACACGCTGATCGATATCAAAGAGAGCCAAGCAAAGAGCGACGAGGGCTGAAGCTCCAGCTCCAGAACACTTCGTTTCGACCGCCGCCTGCGCGATCAGCGCGTGAGCGACTTGCGCGCCTTCGTGCGGTGTGCGTCGTTCCCACCGTGGGCACGATGTTCGCGTCGTGCGCGTGGCTGAGCGCGTCGTTTGCGCGGAACCGCCAAACCTTGGTTTCGGACAGCTCCAGAGCGCTAGACCTTGGTTTCGGCCGGCTCCAGAGCGCTAGACCTTCGTCTCGGCCGGCTCCACGAGCTAGACCTTCGTCTCGGCCGGCTCCCAGCGCTAGACCTTCGTCTCGGCCGGCTCCCAGCGCTAGACCTTCGTCTCGGCCGGCTCCAGAGCGTTAGACCTTGGTTTCGGCCAGTTCGAGGATGTGAGCGAACTCGGCTGGCGTGACCGGCACGACGCTCAACCGCGAGCGCCTGAGCAGCAACATGTTCGCGAGCTTCTTGTCAGCCTTGATTTGCGCGAGGCTCACCGGCTTCGCGAGCGCCTTGTGCGGCGCCAAATCCACGGCTGACCAATCGCCTTCCTCGGCGGTTGCATCAGGGTAGGCCTCCTTCACGACCTTGGCGATTCCAACGATCTCCTTCCCCTCGTTCGAGTGGTAGAACAACACGAGATCGCCCTTTTTCATGGCGCGCAGATTGTTTCGAGCCTCGAAACTGCGAACGCCGTCCCAAGTCGTCCGCTTATCGCGCACCAGCTGTTCCCAGGGAAATTTGAAGGGTTCGCTCTTGGCGAGCCAAAAGGCAGAGGGTGAAGCCATGCGGGCGCTCAGTCTAGCTGGCCAAGCGAGCGCGTGGGGCTAAGATCCGCACCCGTGATGGTCGTCAGCAAAGAGCTCCTCGCTCGCGAAAAGAACCGCGCGCCTTCGACGACGCCCGCGGGTAGCCAGGAAAACGCGCTCGATCTCGCAGCCGGCCGCCCTTCATCACTGAACGGTTCGGCCCCAGCGCCGCTCAAGAGCGACTCCGACTCAGTAATGGGCGACTCGGCGACGGGCGCACCGGCGACAGGCGAGCCACTCAAGAGCGCCTCCGATTCAGCGACAGGCAACTCGGCGACAGGCAACTCAGCGACAGGCAACTCGGCGACAGGCAACTCGGCGACAGGCAACTCGGCGACAGGCAACTCGGCGACAGGCAACTCGGCGACAGGCAACTCGGCGACAGGCAACTCGGCGACAGGCAACTCGGCGACAGGCAACTCGGCGACAGGCAACTCGGCGATGGGCAATCCTCTCCTAGGCTCATCCAACCCCGCGGCGATCCAACGCATACCCTCAGGAGTGATGATCGAGCTCGCCGGTTGGGGCGCCAATCGTCGCGCCCCGTGTCACCTACTCCAACCGGAAACCCCCGCCCAAGTAGCCAAGTGGCTCGACCCCGGCGGAACCATCGCGCGCGGTTTGGGCCGAAGCTACGGTGATGCCGCCACCAATACCGATCGCCAAGTACTCGCGATGACCCGCGTCGATGCCTTCCTGGCCTTCGACGAACACACCGGCGTTCTCACCTGTGAAGCCGGAGTCAGCCTCGCCGAAATCATTCGCTACTTCGCGCCGCGCGGCTGGTTCCCGATGATCACCCCTGGCACCAAGCTCGTCACCATCGGCGGTTGCATTGCCAACGACATCCACGGCAAGGCCCACCACGTGCAAGGCAGCTTCAGCAACTGCGTCGATGCGATGACAATCCTGCTCGCCAACGGCGACGTCGTCGTTGCTAGCCGCGATCAAAACCCCGATCTCTTCTGGGCCACCTTCGGAGGCATGGGTCTACTCGGCATCGTCCTCACTGCCACCATTCGCCTGCGAAAAATCGAAACCACCTACTTTCGACAACGCTCCTTCCGCGCCAAGAATCTCGCCGCCATGCTCGACGTCCTCGCCGAGCAAGATCGCGCATTCCCCTACTCCGTCGCGACACTCGACATCTTCGCCACCGGAGCCCGACTTGGCCGCGGCGTCGTCAACGTCGGCGACCACGCCCAACGCAACGAACTCCCGCCCCGTCTCGCCGCCGACCCCCTTCGCGTCGAAAGCCGAAAGCCCGTCAACGTCCCCTTCGAGCTCCCCGAATTCGTACTGAATCCACTCAGCATGCGCGTCGTCAACGCCGCCATTCAGAAAATCCAATCCAGCTCTCGCCCATTCGGCCACTTCGAAGGCTTCTTCTACCCCCTCGACATCCTCAACAACTGGAATCGCGGATACGGCCGTCGCGGCTTCACCCAATACCAATTCGTCATTCCCTTCAGCGACGGCCTCGCGCGCCTCGACCACATCCTCACCACCATTCTGTCAGCGGGTGAACTCCCCTTCCTCAACGTCCTCAAACGCATGGGCAAGGGCAACCAAGCTCCCCTCTCCTTCCCGCGCGAAGGCTACACACTCGCCATCGACTTCCCCATCCGCAACGGCACCCCCGCGCTCCTCGCTCGCCTCGACGCCATGGTCCTCGAAGCCGGTGGCCGCATCTACCTAGGCAAAGACTCCTTCGTCAACGCCGCCACCTTCCGCGCCATGTACCCCGACCTCGATCGCTGGCTCCAAACAAAAGCCAAATACGATCCCAACAACGTCTTCACCTCCGACCTCGCCCGCCGCGTCGGCCTAGTCCCCGCCTAAAAACGCCGCAACCCTCCTGGGCCGGCGAACCACGCGTAAGCGACGCGAGGACTGCGCGCGTTGAGCGCGAGCGACGCGAGGTCTGCGCGCGTTGGGCGCGAGCGATGCGAGACCTGCGCGCGTTGAGCGCGAGCGATGCGAGACCTGCGCGCATTGGGCGCGAGCGACGCGAGGCCTGCGCGCGAATGGGCGCGCGCGCAAGCGACGCGAGGTCTGCGCGCGAATGGGCAAGCGACGCGAGGTCTGCGCGCGAATGGGCGCAAGCGACGCGAGGTCTGCGCGCGAATGGGCGCAAGCGACGCGAGGTCTGCGCGCGAATGGGCGCAAGCGACGCGAGGTCTGCGCGCGAATGGGCGCAAGCGACGCGAGGTCTGCGCGCGACGGGCGCGCGGGCAAGCGACGCGAGGTCTGCGCGCGACGGGCGCGCGGGCAAGCGACGCGAGGTCTGCGCGCGAATGGGCGCAAGCGACGCGAGGTCTGCGCGCGAATGGGCGCAAGCGACGCGAGGTCTGCGCGCGTTGCGGACAATCCTCGGCCAGGCACGCGCGGTGGACACACCTACCCCAACCACGACCCAACGCCAAATGAACATCAGCCCTTTTCAAGTTTGCCCTCCACGCCGACCAACACCGCCTTCTACCTCCCCAACCCGACCCCAACCAATATCCGTCCTCCCCCAAATCAACATCAGCCCTTTTCGAGTTTGCCAACCAGGCTTTCGACCACGCAGATAAGATATTCGCCACTCCATTTGATATAGACATCTATTCTCTAGTTTGCTAGTGTCGACTCCACAGATGGGCAAGTCCTGGTTTAAGGATCTGGTGCGTGCGGGCCGCGCAAATTCGGGGCTTTCGACGAACTGGGGTGGCCGGCGAGCTGGCGCTGGACGTCCCATCAGCGAAGGGCGCAGGAATGTGCCGCATCGTCGGCGTGCGGGCCATGATAAGGACTGGCCCGTGCTCGTGACGATGCGTTCACGGTGGAAGTGTTTGCGAACTCCTTTCGTATTTCCGACTTTACGCAGTGCGATTGAATCCGCTCGCGCAAAGGGTGTAGACGAATTTCGCATTTGTGAGTTCTCGGTGCAGGGAGCCCATATTCACTTGTTAGTGGAAGCGGAGAGCGCGGCGGCTTTACGCCGTGGGTTGCGAGGGCTTGCGATTCGAATCGCGCGGCGGGTCAATCGGCTGTTTGGTGAAAAGGGGGCGTTCTTCGACGGGCGATATCACACCGTTGCCCTGACCACTGCGCGCTCGGTCCGCAATGCGCTCGTCTACGTGTTCGCAAACTTTCGAAAGCACGGGCATGGTCGCGGGCGTCCGCGCGCGATCGATGGGTACTCGTCGGCGCCCTACTTTCAGGGCTTTCGGGAGTTTCAGGGCAGCGCGGGCGCTTCTGTTGGGCGCGAAGTGTTGGCGCAAGCGCTGGCACCGGCACAGTCCGTCCCAATCGAACGGCCACGTACGTGGCTACTCGCCCGCGGATGGAAGCAATGGGGGTGGATCTCAATTTCCGACCAACCTGCGAAGCGGCGGGCGTAAACCGCCAAGGTTCCTGCGAAACCCTGATCGGCCCAACAACGCCGCAATCAGCTGCGCGTCGACTGCGTGCCGACATCCGCACGCAGCATCAACGTGCACTCATCAGCCGCACGCAACGGCCGACGCACATCCGCAGGCGTGCAGCCGCGTTCAGCGCCGTGCAGCCGCACGCAGCGGCCGACGCACATCCGCAGGGCGTGCAGCCGCGTTCAGCGCCGTGCAGCCG
>JBMOMJ010000055.1:319584-537280 GCA_049324695.1 Myxococcota bacterium | reverse complement strand
CAGCCGCACGCAACGGCCGACGCACATCCGCAGGCGTGCAGCCGCGTTCAGCGCCGTGCAGCCGCACGCAGCGGCCGACGCACATCCGCAGGGCGTGCAGCCGCGTTCAGCGCCGTGCAGCCGTGTGCAGCGGCGCGCGGCTTCGAATCGTGTGCATCGCACATCACGCTACGCGCGCGTCAGCTTGTATGCTTCGCGCATCACGCTACGCGCGCGTCAGCTTGTATGCTTCGCGCATCAGCGCGCGTGCGTCAGCCCGTGTGCAGCGGGGGTTGGCGAGCGTACCAGTCTCGAGCCGGGCGAACGTCGAGGGCGAGGTGTTCGAAGCCGGGGAGAATGAGTTCGGTGAGAGCTTGATGGGTGAGCGGCGCGAAGCGCGGCGCTGCGAGAACGCCGTGAGCTGGAAGGTCTAGGTCGCTGCGAGGCTCGGTAATCCAGGCTTCGCGACCGAGGCGGAGGAGGGTTGGAAGAGCGCGCTCGATGTGATGGCGGTGGTGGGCGCTGACATGTGAAGAAGCGAGATGCGCCCAGCCGAGGCGCGCATGATTGATGTCGTCTTCGAGGAGTTGGCGAGTCGCGGCGCGGACGGCGTTGGATTGGGCGGCCTTGAGGCTGTCGCGGAGGCAGACGGTGGCGAGGGTTTCGTTGATGCAGGAGTGGAGGACGAGGGCGAGTAGGCGGCTGAGTTGAGGTGGGGCATCGCCGAAGGTGGGTTCATCCATGCGGCGGGCGCGAGGAGTTGGTAGGTCGCGGCCAGCGTAGAGTTCGGCGACGCGGTGGCAGATACGGCTGTGGCGCACTTCATCTTGGACGGCGCGAGCTGCGAGTTCGAGGACTTCGTGAAGGGCGCCGTCGAGTACGAGGCCGCGAGCAATTTGCGCGCTGAGAGCAGCGGTGGTGAGTTCGACTTCGGCGCGTCGGAGCCACTCGGCGGCGATTCGCTCGCGGAGGGAGGCGTCGAGGGCGTCGACGCAAGGTTCGCTGGCAAGGGGTGCGTCGGCGGTCACAGGATCACGACTTGGCAGTAGCAGCCAACGGGGGGATCGTATGAAGTGCACTCCCACGCGCCAGTGCGACATGAAGCGGGGTCGAGAGGTGCGTCGACATCGCAGTAGCAGGCACACTCAGGTGAGTGGCTCGCGCAATTGAATTGGGCTGTGTGCGCGCAATCGGTGGGCACCACGGGAGCGTTCTCGTTGCATACGCACTTTCCCGAGTTGCAGTCGTATTGTTGGGGTGCGTTGCAGTCGCTCGCATTAATAACGACGTTGGGATCGTCACACGCAGTGCGCGGTCGACCGCAATTCCAAATCGTGATGGCGCTGGAACCGCCGCAAGCACCGCTTCCGCCGGCACCTGTGCCTCCGCCACTGGCTTGCGCACCACCGCTGCCCTGACCGCCGACCTCAGGCTGATTGGACTCTTGTTTGCCGCCGCATGCGCCAACCGCCGCACCCAACACGACGATGCAATGGAAGAGTTTCGTCATCTCGCGCCCCAATCGAGCGGGGAAGGTTCACTCTGACAACCCGCGTAGGAGAGTCTCGCCCGGTTGGCGGCCGAGCGCTAGGTGTTTTCGGAAGACTCGCCCTGGGTCGCTAGGGACCGGAAGACCTTGAATTGAACCGGCGAGCTTGAATTGAACCGGCGAACTTGAATTGGGCGGATGTGTGGGAAGCCAGGGCGCGAGAACCAGGCGCCGTTTCGGCGCACGCAGGAACCGCGCAGCACCGTTTCGGCGCACGCAGGAACCGCGCAGCGCCGTTTCAGCGCACGCAGGAACCGCGCAGCACCGTTTCAGCGCACGCAGGAACCGCGCAACGCCGTTTCAGCGCACGCAGGAACCGCTCGGCACCGTAACCGCGCACGCGGAACCGCGCAGCGCCGTTTCAGCGCACGCTGGAACCGATCGGCGCCGTAACCGCGCGTGCCGAGACGAACCAGCACCGTTTCAGCACGCCGCTGGAATCGCTCGGCGCCGTAACCGCGCACGCCGAGACGAACCAGCACCGTTTCAGCACGCCGCTGGAACCGCTCAGGCGAACGCTGCGGATGCGGAGGCTTCGCGGGCGGTGCCGGCGGCGCCGGGGCCTACGAGGCGCACGATTTCGTCTTTTTCTACGGTTTCGTGTTCGAGGAGGGCATCGACGAGGCCTTGGAGTTCGGCGCGTTTTTCAGCGAGGAGGTTTTCGGCGTGGGAGAGTGCGCCGTTGAGGATGCGCCGGGTTTCGTCTTCGATGATGTGGATGGTGGCGTCGCTGGTGCCGCTTTCGGTGGCTAGGGTGGCGCCGAGGAACGGATGTTCGGTGCGATGTTCGTGGTAAACGGGGCCGACGCGTTCGCTCATGCCCCAATGGGCAACCATCTTGAAGGCGAGTTCGGTGGCGCGTTTGAGATCGTTTTCGGCGCCGGAGGAGATGCTGCCGAGGACGAGGCGTTCGGCCGCGTAACCTCCGAGCATCATTCCGAGGTTGTCGCGAAGTTGGGGCTCGGTGAAGAGGTGTCGGTCTTGTCCAGGTACGTATTGGGTGACGCCAAGCGCCATGCCGCGCGGGATAATGGTGACGCGTTCGAGGGGTTCGGCGTTGGGGGAGAAGTGAGCCACGAGTGCGTGGCCAGCTTCGTGAACGGCGACGCGACGTTTTTCGTGGGGGTCGAGTTTGGTTTCGCGGAGATCGCCGAGAACTATCTTGTCGTAAGCGGAGGTGAAGTCGCTCTTGGCGATGGCGTCCGCGCCACGGCGGGTTGCGTTGAGAGCAGCTTCGTTGACTAGGTTGGCGAGGTCGGCGCCGGAGAAGCCGGGGGTGTTGCCTGCGATTTGGCCGAGGTCGACGTCGGGCGCGAGGGGTTTGCCGCGGGTGTGAACTTGGAGAATGGCGCGACGAGCCGAGAGTTCAGGGCGGTCGATGATGACGCGGCGATCGAAGCGGCCAGGGCGAAGGAGGGCTTGGTCGAGAACGTCGGGGCGATTGGTAGCAGCGAGCACGATGGTGAGGTCGTTGCGATCGAAGCCATCCATCTCAGAGAGGAGTTGGTTCAGGGTTTGTTCGCGTTCGTCGTGACCACCGCCGAGACCAGCGCCGCGCGAGCGACCGACTGCGTCGATTTCGTCGATGAAGATGATGGCGGGGGCGACCTTTTTGGCTTCTTCGAAGAGCTCACGTACACGCGAAGCGCCGACGCCGACAAAGAGCTCGATGAACTCGGAACCATTGATCGAGAAGAACGGCACGCCCGCTTCGCCCGCGACTGCGCGCGCGAGCAACGTTTTCCCCGTTCCGGGCGGGCCAACGAGTAACACGCCGCGCGGTACACGACCGCCAAGACGACGGAAGCGCTCGGGCTCCTTGAGAAACTGCACAATCTCTTGCAGGTCTTGTTTGGCCGACTTGAGCCCGGCGACGTCGTCGAAGCGGACTTGCACCTTGCCTTCTTTTTCGAAGCGTCGGCTCTTGCCTTTGATCATGGCGAGCGGCCCGCCTGGACCCATCATGGTTTGCGCACGGCGTGATAACCAAACCCACGCGCCGACGATCAGCGCAAACGGCAGCAGGGTCATCACGATTTGAACGGCGGGCGGCTGCTCCTCGCTCTTGACGTTGATGATCACGCCCTTCTCGCGCAAGAGCGGTAAGAGTTCACGATCTTCCTGAATTGGGACCAGCGTGCGAAATATCTCGAGGGAGCGACCTTCGATGGTGGTCGGGCGCTTGAAGCGACCCGAGACGCTTTGCCCGCGAATAGTCACCCACTCCACCTGTTGCTCGGTGATCGCCTTGTAGAAGGCGGTATACGAGATGGGCGGATGGCTCTGCTCGTTGCTGGCGAAGTGTTCCCAGATGGCGACGGTCGCAAGTAGGAGGCCAAGTACGACCCAGCCGCGCCAGCCAGGACGTCCCGTGGGCGGCCCTTCTGGCACGGGTCCGAGAGAGGGCGGAGGCGGAGGACGAGTATCTGGGGGCGGCGGGGGGCGAGAGCCCACGTTTTGCGGCATGACCTCTCAGGAACCTACAGATCCGGCCGTCTGTCGTCGAGTGCGCGAAGCCTTGCTGGAACGGAAAGCGCCTAGGCTGTTACCCTCGGGATTGAAATTCGAGCGCAAACCTCGACCCCCCTCGCGGGAGCTGCCATCTTCCACTGTCCTACATTTCCCCCTCCTGGAGCCCTGTTGATACGTTCAGCTAACACGGTGGAGCCGCACGAACACCCTCTCTTGGGCGCCGTGCTGCGAAACACGTACCGGCTCGTGAAGGTGCTGGACCAAGGTGGAATGGGCACGGTGTTCGTGGCCGAGCACGTGCGGCTTGGAAGAAAGCTGGCAGTAAAAGTGCTGGCCGGGCACCTCACGAACGATAGCCAGGCGCTAGCGCGCTTCCATAGGGAGGCAGCGATCGTGGCGCATCTGCAGCACCCGCACATCGTGCAGGTGCTCGACTACGACACGACCGAAGGCGGCCAGCCCTACATTGTGATGGAGCTGCTGCAGGGCGAGAGCTTGTCCACGAAGATCGAGCGCGAGGGGCGGCTCGATTTGGGAGTGGTCACGCACATCGTGCATCAGGTGGCGCTGGGGTTGGCCGCTGCACACCGCGCGTCGGTGGTGCACCGCGATTTGAAGCCAGCCAACGTCTTTTTAGCAGATGACGGCGAAGGCCAAGTGCAGGTCAAGCTGTTGGACTTCGGCATCAGCCTACGCTCGAGCACCGATCGTCGTCTCACCGGCGAGTTCGACGTACTCGGCACGCCCGACTACATGTCGCCGGAGCAGGCAGCGGGTCGCACCGCGCGCGTCGATCACCGTGGAGATCAATATTCACTCGCCGTGATCACTTATGAAGCGCTGTGCGGCGCAACTCCGTTTCCGAGTACGGAGCTGATGGAGGTGCTGCGCCAAGTGATTTCGGAGGCGCCCGTGCCGATTCAAGACGTGGCGCCCCAAATTCCCACGGCTGTATGGGAAGTGCTGCAGCGCGCTCTCGCCAAGAACCCGGACAGTCGCTTTGGCAGCGTGCAAGAGTTCTCGCAAGCGCTGCTCCTAGCCGCGGGTCGTTCACTGCCACCGTCGAATCCTCCGTTCGCAGCTGCGCGACCGGTACAAGCGATCACTGAATACCCAAGGCCGCCCGGTAACTCGATCACGCCACCGAACTCGCTGAGCGCGCGGCCCGCAGGGCGTTATCGAGGCAGCACTCCGGCCAGCGAAGATGTGGAGAGCGAAGCCACGCGACCGACCGATCCGGTACCGAGTCCCCGCGCTACCGAGGTCGCCTCCATTCTTGCGCGAGCCCGTGAAGCGTTCGGGCTCGGAGATAATCAGTTGGCAGCGAGTTACGTCGAGCGCGCCCTGCAAATGGCGGATTCTGGGCCCGCGGCGTCAGAGAAGTTGGCGCTCAACGCGGAGAGCTCGCTGATCGAAAGCGTTCTCTTGAGCCGCATCGGTTCTCAACGCGGTCGTTTGATGGTGCGCCGCGTGTCGTCATCGCCGCACGATGCGTTCGAGCTTCGGCCAGAGCAAGCTTTCTTGCTCTCGCGTCTCGAAGGTCACGCGAGCGTCGAAGAGCTGTTGGATCTTTCGCCGTTGCCCCGCTACGAAACGCTGCGTCACTTGTTGGCCATGCTCAAAAAAGGCGTGCTCGGGATCGAGTGAGCTCGTGTCACTTGCCGACCATGCTTCGAAAAAAATCGCGCGCTCGGTATGAGAGTGCGCGGTGTGCCCATTGACGAACGAGGGCGTCGGTTGTAAGACTAGCCGGCGATGTCTTGGAAGCTCATTAGCCGTAAGCACATTTGCTTCGTCCGCAAGGACGGCGGCTGAGGGTTTCGAGCCTACTTCAACAGCAATTCAAACCCTCTCCGCTCCGGCCGAGAGGGTTTTCGCATTTTGGCCCTCTCGTTCGGCGGGAAAGTCCCGCATGGCAACTCAAGATAGTCCATCTGCCGAGTCTGAAAGCGACGCCGAACCTCCGCCATTGCTCACACCCGCGTTCGCGCGCGTGTTGTTCGCGCAGCTAGCAATTGGTTTCGGTTTCTCGATCTACTTCCTATTGCCGAAGTACTTGGCAACCGAGCTGCATGCCGGTGCAACCGAAATCGGGAACGTCGCCGCAACTGGGCTCGTTGCAGCGGTGCTTGCGACGCCTCTAATGGGCTTGATCTTGGACCGCAGCGGGCGCCGCTTGCCAATGGCGATGAGCGCGTTGTTGGTGGTGATCGCGTCGCTCGGCATGCTGCGAGTGCGTGAGGTGGGCACATTGTTGTACGCGCTGCGAATCGTGCAAGGGGTGGGGTTTGCACTCGGCTTCAATGCGGCCGCAGCTTACGTCGCTGATATCGCACCACCGGGACGCCTCGGTCAGGCGATGGGTCTGCTCGGTGCCTCTTCACTCTTAACCAACGCGATTGCTCCGGCTCTGTTCGAGATCGCTGCCACCCACTGGGGTTGGCCACCTGTATTTGCGGCTGCAGCAGTTACCGGAGTGTTCACGGCAGCGGTCGCCTATGCGCTCCCTGAGCCGAACCGAAGCGTGACGTCGCCAACCGGCGCTTCCCTCCCGGCGTCACGCAGCGCACGCGTCGGATTCGCAACGTTGATGAACGGCGCAGCGTTCGGCACGTTGATTACTTTTTCGTTGCCCTTCGCTCTCTCGCGTGGTGCCAATCGCGTTTCGAGCTACCTGATAGGTTATACGCTGGGCGCGTTGTTCGTGCGCGTGGGCCTCGGCAACTTGGCGGATCGCGGCGATCGGCGACGTGTCGCACAAAGCGCGCTGTTCGCTTATGGCAGCGTCGCGTTGCTCACTACCTTGCTCGAACCGCGCTGGCTCTTGCTGTTCGGCCTCGGCTTCGGCGTGGCGCACGGCTTTCTGTATCCGAGTTTGGCAGCGCTAGCGGCGGAGGGTTCGAATCCTGCGCGCCGTGGACGTACGCTTGCGAACTTCAACGCCGCCTTCAATTCCGGGGCAGGCCTGGCACTACTCGGCGGGGGCTGGGTGGCACGCGCGGCCGGCTATCCGGCGCTGTTCGCGCTGGTTGGTGTCGTGACGCTCACTTCGGTGTTGTCACTGACCTCACCCGCTGCAACGCTCGCGCCGGAATCGAAACCGTGAACCATTCGGCTCGGCTGTCCCGCATCTTTGCGCTCACGTTCGTCGAAAGCTTCGCCGGCGTCCTGTTGCAACGCGGCGTTTACTTCTACACGCACGACGCGCTCGCATTCGAAGACAACCAGAACCTATGGCTCGCGCTGGCTTCGGGCGTAACCTACATCATCGGTGCTGTCGCGAGCCACCGCACAGCTGAGAAGCTAGGTGAAAAACGGCTCCTCTTCGTGACGCTGCTCGGCGCGCTGAGCCTGCACTTGTTGCTCGCCCAGAACCAAGCCGTGTCGCTGCTGCTCGTAGCGGTTCCTCTGCTGAGCTTGCTTCAGGGCTTCAAGTGGCCCGTCATCGAAAGCTTTCTCAGCGCCGGCCTCACGCCACAAGAGCTGGTGCGCACGCTCGGTCGCTTCAACGTAACGTGGGCGGCGTCGGTGCCACTCGCTCTCGTCGCTGCCGGACAGATCATCGCAGGAGCGTTCCCCGGCGCACTCTTCGCGGCAGCGGCTGGCTTCAACGCGCTCGCCGTCGCCATGGCGCTGCCCTTGCCAGCGCGCCCCGCGCACCTGGACGCCGAGCACCCCGAGCGCCCCGCCGAGGCCGAGCTGACGCGCCTAGGCACGCTGCTTCGCTCCGCTCGCTGGTGCATGCTTTCGAGCTACGCGCTGTTGTTCTTGCTGGCCCCGTTGATGCCGGCCGTGTTTGCGGCTTTGGGGTTGGGCGTGGGCAGCGCTACCACCGCTGCTGGCTTGCTCGATTTGGCGCGTCTCGCTTGTTTCGCCTGGTTGGGTGCGCGTGTGGGTTGGCGCGGGCGTACGCTTCCGCACGTACTCGCTAGCGTGTGCCTGCCGCTCGGCTTCGCCCTCATCCTCCTTGGCAAGAGCCTGCTCTGGGTGCTGCTGGGCGAAGCGCTGTTCGGTGTCGCTGCAGGCTTTGTGTACACCGCCGCGCTCTACTATGCGCTGCTCCTGAAAAACGCCTCCGTGGACGCGGGCGGCGCTCACGAAGGACTGATCGGTCTCGGCTTCGCACTCGGTCCGCTCGCGGGCTTGTTGGGATCGCTCGCAACGCCTTTGTTCGGCAATCATTCACTCGCCGTGCTCGCATGCAGCGCGCCGATCGCGCTCGGCGGTGCCTATCTCTCACTGCGCCCTCTCCTGCGCGCAACTGCGCGCGTGCAGGCGCTGCAACCTACTTCGAGCAAGTGATCGCTCTCGTTTCGACGAGTGAGCACAGCGCGCGAACGCGAAGTCGCGATCTCGTCTCGACCCAAATTCGAGCAAACGTTCTCGTCTCGGGACGCGAACCCGATCTCAACACGGGACCAGGCAGCGCGAACTTTGCGCGCACTCGCGAGAAATCCCAGAAAAACCTCGAGCGCTAGGGGTGGCGGCCCTGGCACGGCGCATGCTGAGTCTCTCGTCAAGATGTCGACCGCCAGTCCCACGTCGCTCCAACAGGTTCGCACTCCGTCCCTCATTACCCGACTCGTCGAACTGCGCGAGTCCGCCGACTTCCTCTCCCGCGATCGTTCGCGTGATCCCGCTTCGCTGCTAGCCGAGACGCGCCAACTCGTCGAAGCCGTGTTCGCCGCCCTGCCTCGCATTCACGACGGCACCCGCGTCATCGAAGGTGGCATGGCTCAAGCCGAAACCTTCGCCCTGCGCGAGCTTGCAGCAGCCCGGCGTCATCAAGAGCTCGCCGCCCGCAGCGCCAGCACCTGCCGCGCAGCGTGTGACCTTTCCCTACGCGCACTCATCCGCGCGGTGGACGCACTTCTGGTCGAGCTGGTTCCGCACAGCATGGTCCCCACCATCTGACGTGAGCAGGTCTCGACCAGCTGACGGCAGCATGGTTCCGACCATCTGACGCCAACAGACCTCGACCGTCCGATCCCTATAGCTATTGCCACTCGATGCGCAGCGGGTTTCCTCGCGCTTGGACCAAGACTCCTCCCGTGTCCGCCGGAAGGCGTTCCGCGCCTGACTCGAACCGCACTGCTTCACCGCGCTCGACCCGTACGAGCTCCTTCGCCCAAGGCAGGTGGACCTCGTAATCATGGCGACCGTCGCGGTTCGTGATCATCAACGAGCGCCCCTGCTGAACGACGTGAAAGCTTTCGAGAGCGCGACCGTGTGTATCGACGAGCTCTAGCTCGCGGTCGCTCGCCTCACCAAAACGCCCGCACACGAGCCGTACGCGCGACGAGTAGTCGTAGTCGACGGCCTCGACTTCGGGCCCGAGTGCGATGATTCCGCCCGGACGAATCCAGAGCGGCATCTCCAAGAAGCCGAGCTTGTCGCGCTGCCAGCGACTACCGGTTCGCACTTCGCCAGTGAGCAGGTGCGTCCATTCGCCTTCAGGCAAGTAGTACTCTGCCTCGCTGTCGTGAAACACCGGCGCAACCAGCAAATCGTCTCCAAGGAAGTATTGGCGGTCGAGTGTGTGGCACGCCGGGTCGTTCGGGTATTCCAACAGCATCGCGCGCATCACCGGAATGCTGCGTTCGTACGCGTCCACCGCCGCGCGCATCAAATACGGCATCAAGCGGCACTTCAAGCGCGTGAAAAGGCGTAACACATCGACCGCCTCTTCATCGTACAACCAGGGAACTCGATACGACGAATTGCCATGCAGGCGGCTGTGCGACGAGAGCAACCCGAACGCGATCCAGCGCTTGTACACGCCGCTAGGCGCCGTGCTCTCGAAACCACCGATATCGTGACTCCAAAACCCAAAACCACACAAAGTGAGCGAGAGCCCTCCGCGTAGGCTCTCCGCCATCGACTCGAAAGTGCCGTAACAGTCGCCGCCCCAATGCACTGGAAACTGCTGGCACGTGGCCGTCGCCGAACGCGCGAATACCAGCGCCTCACCTCGCCCGCGCTCTTCGCTCAGCACATCGAACACGGCCTTATTGTAGAGATAGGTGTAATAATTGTGCATCCGCTCCGGATCCGCGCCGTCGTGATAGACCACGTCGGTCGGAATCAGCTCGCCGAAATCGGTTTTGAATGCGTCTACGCCCTGCCGCAGCAAGCGCCGCAGCTCTGCCTGGTACCAAGCGCGCGCATGTGGATTGGTGAAATCAACGATTGCCATTCCAGCTTGCCAAGTCGGCACCTGGTGCACGTCGCCGTTCGGCCGCTTCAACAAAAACCCGTGCGCCGCGCCTTCCTCGAAAAGGTGCGAGCGTTCCCCGATATAGGGATTGATCCACACACAAATCTTGAGCCCTTGCGCTTTCAACCGCGCCAGCATGCCTTCGGGATCCGGAAACGTGTCCTCGTCCCAACGAAAGTTCACCCAATGGTGCGCCTTCATCCAGAAGCAGTCGAAGTGGAACACATGCAGCGGCAACTTCCGCTCGCGCATACCACTCACGAAATCGTTCACCGTCCCCTCGTCATAATTCGTGACGAAAGACGTGGTCAGCCACAGACCAAACGACCACGCTGGCGGCAGCGCAGGGCGGCCCGTCAGCGCACCATAACGCGTCAGCACCTCTTTCGGCGAAGGCCCATAAAACAGGAAATAATCCAAATCCTCGCCAGGCACCGAAAACTGCGCGCGCGCTACCTGCTCCGTGCCAATCTCGAACGATACCCGCGCCGACGAATTCACGAACACACCGTAGCCCTTATTCGTCATGAAAAACGGCACGTCCTTGTAGCCTTTATCGGAGCACGTGCCGCAATCGTCATTCCACATGTCGACGCTCTGCCCATTGCGCATCAACGCTTGAAAGCGCTCACCCAACCCATAAACCAACTCACCGGGCCGCAACGTCAGCTGCTCACGCACATACAGCGCGCCATCCTTTTGCATCAAGCCACACGCTTTGAACGGGCTCGACGTAATCACCTCGCCGCTCACCGCATCCACGAAACGCAACGTGAACGGTTCCTTCTGCACCACCACCTTCAGGCGCCCCACCGTAAACGAAACTTCGCCACCGGCCGCGCCCGCCGCACCCGCAGCGCCCGCCGCACCCGCAGCGCCCGCAGCGCCGGCCGCACTCGCAGCGCCCGCCGCACCCGCGTCGCTCACCTCCAACGCCTGCGGCTCAGCATTCCTCAACACATAGTCTGGCCCTAAACGCTTCCGCCCCTTGTGATGCGTCACCCGCACACGCACCACATTCTCCGCCGGAGAGCTCAGCGACAGCGTGAACATGTGCCCGAACAACGTGTCCCAGCGCTGCTTCTCCACCCGACTCGACACATCCAGCGCCACCTCGCGCGCCTCCACCCTCACAGCGTCCACTCGTGACAGGTAACTCGGGTTCACACCCGGCACCATTCTCCAAGCGCCGTCACCAAATCTCATGGCCTTCTCCGCACGACGAAAGGCGCGTACCCTACACTCGTTCGCGGGGTTTTCGCGTGGTCCCCTCCCCAACAGAATTGGTCCACCGAATTGGGCAAGCACCTTAACCTAGGGCAAAGAACATGAAACTGCTGAAGAAAGCCATCCTCCTTTCCTTCGCCGCCTTCAGCCTCTGCGCCAGCGGCCTCAACCTCTACGCCTGCTCCGGCATTGGCGGAGCCTGCACTGAAATCGGTTGCGGCGACGAAGCCATCCTCAGCTTCCGCACTCCCGCGGACACGCCGTGGTCGACAGGCTCCTACGCCCTCGTCCTCACCTACGACGGCGTCCAACACGCCTGCCAATTCACCGTTCCCGATGCTCTACCGATGAGCGGATCCAGCCATGCCATCCCATGCGCTCCCGACATCGGCTACGCCGGCGTCCAGTTCTTTCAAGACAGCAAGTGCCAAACCACTCGCAACGGCGACAGCGTCAGCCAAAGCTGCACTCCAATCCCCGGGCGCTACGTGCTGCAGGCCACAGTTCTCGGCACACCCAAAGACATCGCTGTCATCATTCGCCGCGACGACGCCGAGATCATCAATCGCAACCTCACCCTCCAATACTCAATCACCCAACCCAACGGCCCCGAATGCGGCCCGACCTGCCATCAAGCATCGGCAGACGTCGAAGTGCCGCAATAGTGGGGCGGCACATGCTGACGCTCACTTCGTTTGGTACGCGAGTGCCGACCAGCCTCGTCAGCGCATGTCACTGGCGGCAAGCAGAACTCGCGCGGACGCTTTCCGCCGGATGCACTTGCAGACCGCGAGAATTGCGCAACTTGTCGTGAAGGGCTTGCCTCACTTGCGCATTTCATGCGCCCACCAGGGCGTCATATTCGGCGTAATTGGCGCGTAAATCAGAGCTTCAACGCGTGGCGCAGAATGTGCTTCCTATCCACACTTATGCAGGCGGCTGGCCCGACCGTTACTTCGCTTCGTATCGAAACAATGGGACAAGCCAACACGATAGTTGTTAGCCGCCAACTCGATAGTTCTAAGTAAAGATTTACCATTGCTGCTCCAAAGGAGTCTGTTCTAATTGTCACATCGCAAGGGAACACGGGAACCTCCGGCTTCGGTAAAGACCCGAGGGCGGCGGAGGCCTCCGGGCTCCACGGAGGGAACGACGATGAACAGCCAAGGGGCAATGGACCGATCCGGCGAGCACAGTCGCCCGCTTGAAGTTGAAGGGGACCACGCTGAGGACGGCTATACCTCCACGGAGGATGCCGCGGTCTATTGGTCGGACGCGCCTCCGCGCAGCGACGAGAGCGGCGTAGCCAGGAAGCGCGAGCTGTCGTCCCATACGCCATTTTGGAGCATGGTCACCAATATGGGCCCAAGCCCGTTTCGCGTCGCAGCCTTAATCGCAACGTTCTTCTTTCTCATATCCATGCATGCTTCGATTGCAGCTCTCGCGTTAGTAGTTGCCGCGCTCTGCATCGAGGGGCTGGCCTTCAGAGCACCTTCAGACGATCCGCCCGTTCCGTCTCAACTCTGAAGATAATCGCCAGCGATGAGAAGGCACCTGCCGCGCCGGATCGCTCCATTCACGACCTGGGCCGTGATCTCCGTCATCATCGTCCGTTGGGCCTCCAAGAAGTATTTCGGCGTGGAGCTCGGAGCTGCCCACGTGGGGCTCGCGGCAGCCATTGGTTCGATGGTTGGGACAGTGTGTGAAGCGGCAGCCAAGTTCGCGTTTCTCCATTTTCGTATCGCATGGCTCCGCGGGCTCCTGTTCGTCGGCGTCATCAAGCATGACGAATATCGGAATGCACGTGATCGCCTCGCAAAGCGCATCGTAACGGCCTTAGTAAGCGACGACGACGAGAACGAGGAAAAACCGCCTCCACCTCCGCCTCCGCCTCCGCTAGGTCCAACAGGAAGTGACCGACCGTCGCGTTCCTCAGGAGTTGTCGCGAGTGAGAAGTCCCGCGGCCCGCGCCGTGCTGCTCGGTGACAGCAAGCATGACGGATGATGCTCTCGCCGCCACTCACATCGATCCGACTGGCTTGCCCTTCGGATAGGCTTTCTCTCGGCGTCCCCGGCAAGATTTGAACTTGCGACCTTGTGCTTAGGAAGCACCTGCTCTATCCAGCTGAGCTACGGGGACGTTGGGGGCGCTGTTGTATTTCTCGCGCGGCCGTTACGCAACCGCACGCACGAATCGCGCTTGTATTGTGGGGATTCGTTGCGGACGAAGGTGCTGGGTTGCAGGGCCGGGCCGGCGCTTCGGGGCGATGCCGGCTAGCCGCCGTTGCCGGTACCACCGGTCGCAGGGACGCCGACGCAGGTGTACCCGCCGCCAGTTGCGGGTAGGCATTTGGCCTGTGTGTAGCGCGGGCAGATGATCGCGGTGCATGCGGGGATGCACTTGGCGAGGAAGGCTGCAACGGCTTCGCGATAAGCGCGTGTCTCACTCGAGTCTGGGAGATCGACGGCGACGGTGCAGTCGCATTGGTCTTCGACGAAGCCGGTGCAGGCGTCATCGTAGATGGGGTCGCACGCGATAGCGGCTTGGCGTGCCTGGTTCATGGAGTTGGCGAGTGAGTTGCAGACTGCGGTGTTGGTGCCGCCGCTGCCTGCGTGGCCCGCGACACCAGCGGTGCCGCCGCTCGCGGTGCCTCCCGTGGAAGTGCCGCCACTCGCAGTGCCGCCGGCTGCTGTACCGCCGCTCGACGTGCCTCCTGAGGAGGTGCCGCCGCTTGCGGTGCCGCCGCTTGCTATGCCGCCGCTCGAGGTGCCGCCGCTTGCTGTGCCGCCGCTCGACGTGCCGGCTGTGCCGCCTGCGGTATTGCCGCCCGCTGATGTTCCGCCGTTGGTGGTGCCGCCGTTCGAGGTGCCGCCGGAGGGAGCGCCTGAGCTTCCACCGGTGGGTTTGGTTCCGCCGGTACCCGCAGTGCCACCGGCAGCGCGGCCACCGCTGGCTGTGGTGCCGCCAGCGATTGTGGAGCGACCGCCTGAACCCGCGCCACCGCTGAGGAGGTGGCCACCGGCTCCGGCCTGAGCTTGACCTCCAGCGTTGTCGCCAGCAGTTGCACCGGCGAAGCCGCCGAGATTGCCGCCAACCCCGTTGGGTTGTCCGCCTCTTGAGGCGTTAGTTCCGCCGCGGCCGGCGTTTCCGCTGCCGCTGTTAGCGCTGGCTCCGCCTTTGGCCAGCGCGCCTCCCATGTTGTGAGCGCCCACGAGATCGTCGCCGCTCTGGCCGCCGCATCCACTCACCCACGCACTCGCGATTGGCATTGCGCCGACGGCTAGCAGAGCAATGCCTCGGCGTGCCTTGCGCCGCTTCTCCCGTTGCTGCAGCCGTTCGCTCCCCCGTTCCCAAACCTGACGCGACTTGCTCATGACCCACTCCTAAGAGAGTCGGCTTCCGTGGATTGAGCAGGCAAAATAAGTGTTCTAAGTCCTCTAAAGCCTCTTCAACCTTGGAGCCCGCACCCGACCACGGTAGCGCTTCGTCGGTTGTTTGTGTAGCGCGGCGTGAGGAGCGCACGCATTCCACTCGCGTGGTCATTTGGCGTGGCTATTTCGCGTGGTTGGGCGTGGCTATTTCGCGTGAGTACTTGTTTGATACTTTGCGCGGCGACTGGTGTGGCTAGTTCGCGTGATTTGGCGCGCCACGTCGCGTGAGAATCAGGCTTGGTTTTCGGCAGTCCGCGCGGAATCGCCGGTGCCTGGTGAGCACTCTCCGCTCGCGGGGCCGTCGCTCGCGGGACCGTCGCTCGCGGCGCGGTCACTCGCGGAGCCGTCACTCGCGGGGCGGTTACTCGCGGGGCCGTCGATACTGGGCGCGCGGGTCGCCGGGTAGCTGCGCCGCTCGAACAGTACGAGGCTGCGGCGTTGCTGGCTGGTCTCTTGCTTTGCCTTCGTCTTCAGTGACGCCGCAATCTGGAAGAGGAGGGCTGGGTGGACGTCGGCGGACAGCTTGTGTGCGTCGATCGCGGCCAAGCTCAACGTGGTGAGAGGCACCCAAACCTCCCGGCCTTGGCGGTCGGTGGTGTGAAATTCGCCGCGGGCGAGGTGGCGACCGCGAAAGAGCTTGCGTTTCTCACGATCGAACTCAGCGCATATCCAATTCAATATTTCGGTATCGCACTGGCCGGTGCACACCAAAACGAAATCATCACCCCCGAGGTGACCGAGGCGTGCGTCGCCGAGCTCGGCGGCTCCGGCAGCGAGAACTTTGGCGGCAGTGCGTATCAACTCGTCGCCGACGACGAAGCCGTACGACTCGTTGAACTCCTTCAAGCGATCGAGATCGGCGTACACGATGGTGAACTCGGGACGCGAGAGCACGCTCGTGAGCCAGCACAACACGGCGCGGTTGCCCGGCAAACCCGTGAGCGGATTTGCGCCCTCTGCCGACTCGACCTCGAGTTCCGCGGACCGCATCAGGAGTTTGCGGATGGTCACGGCGCCCACGTACTTGCCCTCCGCACTCACCACCACGACGGGATCGTAAAGATCGGCGCGTTTGCGCTCCATGGCTAGGCGCGAGAGGCTGGTGACCGGAGTCGATGACTCCACCATCAAGAAGTGCGGCTTGGCGATTTCGTGGACGAACAGGGAATCGACCACGGCGGCGTTCGGGCAGCGCACCTTTTCGAAGAAGTGCTGGCGCGTGACGAGCCCCACGGGACGCTCATCGAGGTCGAGCACGACCATTTCGTCGAGCGCGGGCTGGCGTCGATAAGCTTGAACCAGATCACCACAGCTGAGGCCACCGATGCTGACGCTGGGCGAGTTCGTAACGAGCTGCGCGATACATTCGCCTAGCTCACAATGCCATGCATCTTCCCGGCGCATGAGCTTGCGCAGTGAGCTTCGTTGCTCTGCCTCGAGCGCTTGCAGATGCTCCGCGGGCTTCGCAAACAAGAAGCCTTGTGCGTAGCGCACCCCTAGGCGCACCAGCACTTCTAGCTCTTCCCAGCTCTCCACGCCTTCGGCGACCAACTTGGCGTCCACGTTGGCTGCAAAGCCCACGAGCGAGCGCACCAAACGTTGACGATACGCATCGGTGTGGATGTCTCGCACCAGTTCGAGGTCGAGCTTCAAGAAGTGGGGGGTGCAGCTCACCAACGTCACCAAACTCGAGTGGCCGACACCGAAGTCGTCGATGGCGATCTCGAAGCCTTGGCTCGCGTAGTACTGAATCAGCTCCGTGAAGCGGCTGCGATCGCTCACCATTTCTTGCTCGGTGAGCTCCAGCACCACCTGAGACGGATCAACACCTGCCGCGCGCAACGAGTTCCCCGTGAAGGCAGAAACGAAGCGCGAATCGCTCAGTACCTCAGGACCCACGTTCAGGAAAAAGCGCAACCCGCGCGCGTGGCCGTTGAGCGCCACGATTTGCGCGACCGCCGCCGCACGGCACGCGAACTCCAAGTCCCAACCGAGGCCGTGCCGACGTGCCAAGGTGAATGCGTCCGCGATTTTGGGAAAGCGCGCCGCTCGCGACAGAACTTCGTAGCCGAGCACCGTACCTCCCAAGAGGTCGACGATGGGCTGGAAGTGAGCCCTCACCTGTCGCACAGCCACGCGCACGGCGTCGAGATCGGCGACCGTCGAAGACAGTGCCGATGCGCTCATGGGGTTGCCCGCCACGGAGGGCTCGAACCAACGATTCGACATGAACCCGACCGATCTACTCCTCAGGCTAACATGCTGAGATCGAAGTTCTCAACGGTTCCATTAGCTAAGTCCCATTTATTCATGCGAATCTTAATGCTCGGGAGTGATGCGTGTGGGAACGGTCTCGGGTTTTCCGGCTTTCCCACTGTCCTCGGCACACTTTTCCGGCTTCACGCGGAATCGTCGTGCCTCGGCGTTCGCTTGAAGCGACTCGCTGCGACAAAACTGGTCGACGCTGTGCGGTAGGCGGGTAAGAGGCCATCACACATGAAGGCGCGGTGTCACACCCCCGACTCGTAACCCGCGGAGCGCGCTCGGGTGGCTGGCGTATTGCGACAGCTGGCCGCAATGGGCACGTGCTTTGCTTTGCCCTCGGCTTCTCGCAGACCAAGTCGGTAATTTCCCAGCAACGCGATACGCCGCGCGTGCGCACAGGCCACATGGGGCGTGTTGCCGAATGTCAGCATGAACAGCTCGGCCAATCACCTCGGCGAGCGAGACGCTCCTTCGCCGACTAACGACGCTACCAAGAGTCGCAGCAGTGGCGGTACCAGCCCCTTCGAGTTCGATGACGAGGCATCGTCCCGAGTCGCGGAATCGATTGCAGGCGCTCTCGCTTTAGGTGACGCGGTTTTGCTCGTCAGCACACCGGAGTGCCGCGACGCCATCGGACGCGCGCTGCAAAAGCTCGCTGTGGATGTGGAGGGAGCCTATCAGGCGCGGCAACTTCTCTTCAGAGACGCCAACGAGCTCTCAGGCAACGTACGCCCCGCCGAACCGGGCGATGCGCAGCGCTTTCACGCAGCTCTTGGTGAGCTGGTTCGCGAAACGAAGACCCGCTGGCGCGAGCACCGCCTGCACGCTTACGTCGACTTTGGTGAACTACCTCGTGACCCGGCGCAACAAGCCGCCGCCGCGCGCCTGGAAGAGTTGTGGAGCGCGTTAGCCCGAGCCGAACGGCTGTGCCTGATTCACGCCCACACCTCGGATAGCTTCGATCCAGCTACGGCTCCGAGCGAGCTCGAGCGCCTGCGAGCGCGAGTACAATCACTCGAAGAGGAGCTCGAGCGCCATCGCCAGGGAGAACGAGCGCTGCGCGAGCGGCAAGCGACGCTCGAGAAAGAGGCGCAGGTAGAGAGGGAGAAGCTGCGCCAGCTCTTCGTGCAAGCGCCGGCGCTGGTCGTGATTCTGCGTGGACCCAATCACGTCTACGACTTCGTGAACGCGGCCGCGCAACGGCTGCTGAACAGCGACGACATCGTTGGGAGGCCGCTCCGCGAAGTAATGCCCGACCTGCCTCCAGAGCGCCTCGAGGTCATTGACCGAGTGTTTCGCACCGGCGAGCGTTACGTTGCAGACAACCTCGGTTCGACGCGCGATTGGAATCGCAACGGGCGGCCTTACGAGCGCTTCTTCAATGTGGTCTACGAGCCATATCGCAACGCCAGCGGCCGCATCGAAGGCGTGATGTCGTTTGGTTTCGAGGTTACCGAGCAGGTCTTGGCTAATCGCAAAATCGAAGCGGTGATTCAGGAGCTCGAGAGCGCCAATCGCACCAAAGACGAGTTTCTGGCCACGGTTTCGCACGAGCTCCGCACGCCGCTCAACGCCATCTTGGGCTGGGTGCGCATGTTACGATCCGGCACGCTCTCTACCGAGAAGCAGGCGCGTGCGCTCGAAACCATCGATCGCAATGCCAGCGCACAGGCGCAGCTGATCGAAGATCTGCTCGATGTGAGTCGCATCATTTCGGGCAAGCTGCGGCTCGATGTGAGCGCGGTCGAGATCGCAACCATCGTGGATGAAGCCATCGAGTCGGTGCGCCCGGCAGCAACGGCGAAGGGCCTCTTGCTGAGCCAAACCGTGGTTCCGCACGTCGGCCCGATTTTGGGTGACCCCGATCGATTGCGCCAAGTCGTCTGGAACCTGTTGACCAACGCCGTGAAGTTCACGCCCAAGGGTGGCAGCGTGCACGTCAACGTGGAACGCAATGAGTCTTCGATCACCGTTGCCGTTTCCGACACCGGCCAGGGCATTCCACCCGAGTTCGTCAGCCATGTGTTCGAGCAATTCCGGCAAGCCGACTCGACCACCACACGCAAGCACGGAGGGCTCGGTTTGGGGCTCGCAATCGTGCGCAGCTTGGTGGAGCTGCATGGCGGCAGCGTGCGCGCCGAAAGCGAAGGGCTCGGAAAGGGCGCAACGTTCACCGTTTCTCTTCCGATTTCAGCGGTTCGCAGTTCTGGCTTCGAGCGGCCGCCGGCGTTGCGCCTGGTAGCTTCATCGGCGTTCCGTGCGCACGGTGAGCTCACGGGTGTGCACGTGCTGGTTCTCGACGACGAGGACGATGCACGCAATCTGCTGGCGGAGATCCTTTCCGGCTGCGGCGCGCGCGTCTCGACGGCGAGCAGCGTCGCGCAAGCGATGGGTCTCATCGAGTCCACTCGGCCCGACGTCATCGTGTCTGACATTGGTATGCCCGGCGAAGATGGCTACGACTTCATTCGCCAACTGCGAGCGCTGCCAGCGAGCAGCGGGGGGCGCACGCCTGCAGTCGCACTGACCGCATATTGTCGCGTCGAAGATCGTACCAAGGCGCTGGCTGCTGGTTTCAACATGCACGCGCCGAAGCCGATCGAGCCAGCGGAGCTCATCGCCGGGTTAGCGAGCCTCGCCGCGCTATTCGAGCGCAATTAGTGCCTTTTTCAGCTAAGCCGAGCGCGCACAGCGAAAGCCTCCGCCCGCAAAACGATAGTGCGGATCGAAGCTGGTGCGGGCATACGTGCGCAGCGCTTGCACCCCAAACAAATACGAACCGCCGCGCATGACCACGCGCTCGCTCGGGTGTTCGTTGCGCGGATTGTTGGGCGGACCGTCTTCGTAGAACGCCGGATCGTCGTAGTCCTCACACCACTCCCAAACGTTGCCAGCGAGGTCGAGCACGCCGTAGGGCGAAGCCCCGTCCGGATAAGATCCGACGCGCGCCGTGCCGCCCGCTTTGTTGCCGTAGTTCGCGCGTTTTTCGTTGGGTTCACCGCGACCCCACGGATACTTGCGACCATCCGAGCCGCGCGCGGCTTTCTCCCACTCCGCTTCGGAGGGCAAGCGTTTGCCGGCCCAAGCAGCAAAGGCGCGGGCGTCGAACCAGGATACGTAAACCACAGGGTGATCTTCTTCGCGCTTCGAAAGCTTGCCATTCAATACGTGCGGCACGAAGCGCCCCCCGCTCGGATCCGTCGGGCGGTAGCCGGTGACCTCCAAGAAGGTGAGAAACTCGCGATTGGTGACCGGGGTACGGTCGATGTAGAACGCGTCCAGGTGCACCGGGCGCTTGCCGCGCCCCATACGAAAGCTGCCGGCGGGAATCAGCGCCATCTCGCGACCATCGGCACCCTTCAATAGCGCAGGCAGAGCAGCGCGCGGAATCAGGCTGGGAGCGCGTTCGGGCAGCGCCGCCTGCAAACGCTCGCGAAAGATTCGACACGATTGCGGGCGTTGCGAGGGATCCTTCGACAACGCATCCAAGATCAGTTGCTCGAGCGCCGGCGGAATTTCACTGCGCAGCTCCGATGGACGGCGCGGCGTCTCGTTCACGTGCGCCATCATCACCGCGAAATGGTTACCGTCGAATGGCAGCTTACCGGTACACAACTGATACAGCGTGACACCGAGCGAGTAGATGTCGGAACGCGGATCGGCCGCGTGCGGACGCTGTACTTGCTCGGGAGACATGTAACAACAGGTGCCGAGGAAAGCGCCGGTCATTGTGTAGGTAGTGCCCTCCAGAATGCGCGCGATCCCGAAATCGACGATCTTCGGACGCAGCTCCTGACCGCTGTTGGTGACCAGAATGTTCTCGGGCTTGAGGTCGCGATGAATCACCCCGTTGCGATGACCCGCTTCCACAGCGTCGAGCACACCTGCGAACAGGTGCCGAATCTCCTCGAACGGCATGTGACCAAGCCACTTCTGCAGGTGTTGCACCAAGCTGGGCCCTTCGACGAGCTCCATCACCATGGCGAGCAAGTAGTCGTGCTCGACGAAGTCGTAGACGCTGACCACGCCGGGATGCGAGTACGAACGCAGCACGCGAGCTTCGCGCTCGAAGCGACGACGGATGTCGGCGTCGCCCGCCAAGTTGGTGTGCAGGCACTTGAGCGCCACGACGCGATCGAGCGCTTCATCGTAGGCCCGGTACACGACACCCATCCCGCCTTCGCCGATCACATCCTCGACACGGTAAACGGAAATGCGCGTGCCGGGAGCGATGCGCATTGGCGGCAACTGCTCGAACGCTCCATTGCCGCGCCGCGAGCTGTCACGCAAGAGATCGGCCCCGCGCGCGGACTCACCTTCGTCGGCTTGCGTATCGCGCCCGCAGCTAGGACAAAAGCGCGCTCGCCCGGGCAGAATGCTGCTGCAAGCCGCGCAATGCCGCAGGGTGTCATCCATGACCATGGCGGCGCGAGCATACAATACAGCCCGCGATCGCGCCGCGAGATGGCTGGCATCCGCGGCGAGCCCGCTAAAATATGGCCCTCAGCTAGCGGAACGAGAAGGCGACGTGACCGCCGAGTGCGTACCAATTGAAGGGATCAGTATCGGCGTTGCCCGCCACGCCGTTCACTGAAGCGTGCGCGCCGAAATCGATCAGCGGCAGGGCGGTGACGTCGAGCGCCAAGCCGACGTCGTAAGCGAGCGACGTGTGCGAGACGTCAACCGTCGCTGTACGGTAACCGAAGTGACCAACACCGGCGTGCGCGAACACGCTCGGCTGAAGCAAGAGGCCCACTCCTAAACGCCCGCCGGCCATCACCCCGAACTGCTTCGCATCGGAGCCGCCGCCGAACGCGTGGTAGTTGCCTTGAATTTCAGGAGTGAGCTTGATCAACACCAGGTTCCACTCGTTGCCGAAGCGCACGCCTCCACCCCAGCCTGATGAAGCATCGGGCACGTCCACGGGAAAGGCCGCTTCCAGATCGACACCAAGCTTGCCCGTTGCGCGCGCGGGTGGCGCGGCGACCATCACGCCGACCGCCAGCGTGAAGCCCAGTAAGCTCGCAGCGGTCGACATCGAGTTCAGTCGTGGCATCGCTGTTATCTCCTTGGAGTGATAAGCCGCGCGCAGTCGAGCGCGCCGAGCACGACTGAAGCAAGCCATGTGCCACGGACAGCTCCACTGAAATGCTTGCTACTTCGCAGCGCCGCGTCGACTTTCCATGACGTGCACGGCCAGCGCGGCGTGGCGTTTTGGGAACACCGGCGCGACGGCAACGGCGGCGTGAATGCACTTTTCAGCGGATTTCAGCGCTACTTTGACGACACCCAACGGCCCAGTATAAACCCTGACTCGGTGGCGAGCGGCGACACGAAAACGGGCACGGCACGAGGCGACGAGCCCCGGCTGCAACTGCTCGTGTTCTGGGGCGAAGAAACGGTGCGTTTCGAGCTGCCGAGCGAGGGTGAAGTCACGCTCGGTCGCGCTGACGAAAACAGCGTGCGCATCGACAATCCTTCGGTGTCGCGCCGGCACGCGCTGCTTCGCGTCGGGCCGAAGCTCATCATCGAAGATCTCGGCGGGGCCAATGGTACGTGTGTGCGCGACGCGCGTGCCGGGCGCGATCCCAGCCAAACTCAGGGGATTCGCCGGCTGGTGCGCGACAGCGCCGAGATTGGCATCGGCGACTGCATCCTGCTGGGTACCGTCTGCGCGGTGGTGCGCCACGTTCCCGAGGCGCCGGTGCACTTTCCGGATCCGGATCAGAGTGAAGGTGGGCTCGAAGCGCAGCCCAACGGCGTGGTGCTGAGCGATCCGGCCATGCGCGCGGTGTATGCCGAAGCGTACCAAGCGGCGCGCGCCACCATCAGCGTGCTCTTACTCGGCGAAACCGGCGTCGGCAAAGAAGTGCTGGCCCGCGCGATTCACGGGCGTTCGCCGCGCGCGCAGGGTCCGTTCGTGAGCATCAACTGCGCCGCGCTGAGTGAGTCGCTGCTGGAAGGTGAATTATTCGGCTACGAGCGCGGGGCGTTCACCGGAGCTCGCGACGCGCGCGGAGGTCTCTTCGAAGCAGCCCACGGCGGCACGTTGTTCCTGGACGAGGTGGGGGAAGCTTCGCCTGCGACGCAAGCCAAGTTGTTGCGCGTGGTCGAGGAACGCGCCGTGATGCGCATAGGCGCACGCAAGGCTCGGCCGGTGGATGTGCGCATCGTGTCGGCCACCAATCGTGATCCCGTCGCGGACGCGGAGTCGGGGCGGTTTCGTCAAGATCTCTACTTTCGCTTGGGCGGCGTGGTGCTCACACTGCCGCCATTGCGCGAGCGACCGAGCGACATCGAGCCGCTGGCGCGTTCGTTTGCGGCGGCCACGTGTCGTCAACTCGAGCGCACCGACATCGAGATCAGTGCTGATGCCATGGCCTGCCTGCGCGCCTACTCCTGGCCGGGCAACGTGCGCGAGCTCCGCAATGTGATGGAACGCGCGGTAATCCTTTCCGCGGACGACTGCGTGCGGCCGGAGCAGCTCCCCCCTGCCCTGCGCGCTGCCGGCTCCGAGCTGGCGCGAGCCAATGCGCGCGCCGCCACGCCGAGCACTGAGGCGTCGCGCGTGCCCGAGCTGGATGCCAAGAGTTTTCGCGCCGAGGTGAAGGCGCTCGACCGCGAACGCATTGTGGAAGCGTTGGAGCGCGCTTCGGGAAATCAGACTCGCGCCGCGGAGCTCTTGGGGATTTCACGTCGAACGTTGGTCTCGCGCCTGCACGAATTCGATCTGCCGCGACCGCGTAAGCGCAGCGGGCCACGTTAGAGGTTTGCGCGCTCGCCTGCACAACGCGCTTGCGCAAGCTGCTGCGCAAACTGACTCGCGGCAACCCGCGCACCTGCGGAAACTCGCGATAAATCCGTAAAATCAGCGAGCGGCACAGATTCCGCATTACGCGGCGCTCGTCCGCGCCTTGGGGGGCACATTGCCGTCTTTCAGCGCGCGCGCACCCGCTGCCATGTCACCTCACAATCTCTCCGACAGCGAGCTCTTTCATCGCTACTTGGGCCAAGCCGCCGAACTCCCCGCTGGTGTGCGCATCGCCGCCGAAACCGCCTTCGGATACAGGGAGATCGTCGCTTACGCGATGGCCGATCTGAATCGCGACCTGCGGCTGTGCTCGAGCTGGTTGGTGGTCGGCCGCGAACACGTCGCAGTGATCAGCGGCGAAAGCGACGCCTATCGCACGCATTGCTTTCGGCGCAACCAGCTGCGCGCGCTGAGCTCAGAGCCTGGTCTCTCGTGCCAAGTCCTGCGCTTGCACGGCGAACCGAACGCCGCTCCGTTAGCTGAGCTCTACTTCACGCGCCGCCAACGCCGCAGCATGGGGCGCATCGAGTTTCTGCTGGATCAGGCTCTGGAGAATCGCGATGTCAGCGGCGATGAAGACGCCAACAGCGCGTATGCCACCAGCATGCTCACCCAAGTGCGCGATGCGCAGGCGTTGGTCACTTCCAATAAGCTTGCCGTGGTGTGGCGCTTGCTCGCGTACCTCAAGCCATATCGAAAACGCATGATTTGGGGCACCGCCGCTGCCTTTGCGATCACGCTGCTGTCCATGACGCCGCCGCTCCTCACTGGGTTTTTAGTGGATCGCGTGATTGGTCCGGTGCAGCGCGGTCAACTCAAAACGGCGGACGTAGCGACTTTGGCTTGGACCTGTGTTGCTGGTCTCGCCGCACTCTATGTGCTGCGCCAGCTTTGCGACTGGGTTCGCTTACGGCTCTTGGCCGAGCTCGGCGAGTTCGTGGCAGGCGATCTGCGCGACGAAGTGTACGCACACCTGCACAAGCTGAGCATGAGCTTCTTCGGTCGCAAGAAGACGGGCAGCTTGATCACGCGCGTGAGCTCCGACACCGATCGGTTGTGGGAGTTCTTGTCCTTCGGCGTGGTGGAGGTTTCGTTGTCGGCGCTGATGCTGCTCGGCCTTTCCGGGATCTTGATCTATCTCGATTGGCGCCTCGGCCTATTGATGAGCCTGCCAGTGCCGGCGCTTTGCTATGCGATCTATCGCAACGGCGAGACGATGGAGAGGTTGTTCTTGCGAGCGTTTCGCAAGTGGTCGCGGCTCACCGACGTTTTGTCAGACACGATTCCTGGTATGCGCGTCGTCAAAGCCTTCAACCAGCAGCAGCGCGAGAAGGCGCGCTTCTTCGATTACAATGCGGACGTGGTGGGTGAGTTCAACCGCATCCACGCGTATTGGACGGCGTTTTGGCCGCGCCTGGGCCTCGCCGTGCAGATGATGATCGTCGCGGTGTGGACGGCCGCACTGCCGCGTTTACTCGGGCAGAGCTCTTTCCTCGGCCCCGCCTTGTCAACTGGAACCTTCGTGGCCTTTCTGCTGTACACGACCATGTTCGTGCAGCCGGTCGAAACAGTGGGTCAGGTCGCGCGCATGTTGCAACGTGCGACCAGCTCTGCACATCGCGTGTTCGAGGTGCTCGACACGAAACCGGAGGTGAATGACATTGCCGATCCGATCGTGCCCGGGCGGCTCGAAGGGCAGATCGAGTTCCGCAACGTTTCGTTCAGCTACGACGGCGTGCGCCAAGTCATCCGCGACTTGTCCTTCGAAGTTCAACCCGGCGAATTGATTGGGTTGGTGGGACCATCGGGCGGCGGCAAGACCACACTGATTAACTTGCTCACGCGCTTTTACGACGTGCAAGCCGGCAACATCTTCGTCGATGGGCACGATTTGCAAGCGCTCGATAGCGGTGCCTACCGACGCCAGGTCGGCATCGTGCTTCAGGATCCGTACCTGTTCCACGGCACCGTGCTGGAGAACATTCGTTATGGACGCCCAGAAGCGACGCTCGAGCAGGTGGTCGATGCCGCGCGCACAGCCAACGCTCACGACTTCATCTGCAAGCTGCCGCTCGGTTACGATACGCTCGTGGGCGAGCGGGGACACACGTTATCTGGCGGCGAACGCCAACGCATCAGCATCGCGCGCGCGGTGCTGAACGATCCGCGCATTTTGATCTTGGACGAGGCGACCAGCGCGGTCGACACCGAAACCGAAATGAAGATTCAGCAGGCGCTCGATCGCCTCGTCGCGGGGCGCACCGTGTTTGCCATCGCGCACCGGCTCTCGACGTTGCGGCGTGCGTCACGCCTCTTCGTGATCGCCAACGGGCGTCTAGCCGAAGTGGGCACGCACGCTCAGCTGATGGGCAAGCCCGACGGTATTTATCGCAAGCTATTTACATTGCAGCAGGAGCTTCATCATGCAGCCTGATATCGAAACAGCCGCCGTCTCCTCTCGACGAGGCAATCCCAGCGCGGTACTGCGCGCGAAATCAGCGAGCGCTCCCGGCTTTCGCTTGGAGCGCCGCGTGGACGGAAAGTTGTGGCTGTCGCGAGAAGAAAACTGGGTCGCTGTAGAAGTGGTGCGCTGCTTCCCCTGGACTCAGCCGGATCGCTTTCTTTCACTGCGCGACAGTGACGGCACCGAACACGGCTTCGTCGCAGCCGTCCGCGATCTCGACGCGGAATCGCAACGCGCACTCCAGCAAGGCCTATTGCGCTCGGGCTTCGTGCTCGAGGTCACGCGCGTGCTCGAGGTAGAAGAAGATTTCGAGCTGCGTTCGTTCGCCGTCGAAACTGTGCAGGGGCCGCGCCGCTTCCAAACAGCCCTCGACGCGTGGCCGCGGGAGCTCGACGGCGGCGGGCTCGTCATCGAAGACGTCTACGGCGACCTGTACCGCATCAGCGCTCCGCACAAGCTCGACGAAAAAAGCCTGGAATTGATGCGTGCGTTCATCGACTGAGCGCCGGCCGGCGGCCCAAGAACGCAGAATCGAAGCGCGAGACCGGGATTCGCAGCGGGGAGCGCGGTAAAACCGACGTGGATGGCTAACGGCGAGGGCAGGCGTTTCAACCTCAAATTGGTGGTTCCGCTGGTCCTCGCCGGTGTCGCGCTCGCTGTGTTCATCAAGAGCCGTTTCGCTCCCCACGAAGTGACTGTCACGCCCGTCGTGCGTGGCAAAGCGGTGGAAGCGGTGTACGCGACGGGCACGGTCGAAGCCGACGATCGCGTGAACGTCAAAGCCAAAACGTCGGGCAGTATGCTCGAGATTCGCGTGAAGGAAGGCGATCGCGTCAAGCGCGGTGACGTGCTGGCTCGCATCGATAATCCCAGCGCGACGTTCGAGCTGACACGTGGCAAAGCCGATCTCAGCGCGGCCTCGCAACAAGCCGGCAAGAGCGCGCCACACCTTGCGGCGCTCGAGGCGCAAGCCGCAGCGATCGACGCCGAACGGAAGCTCGCTCGCATCGAGCTGGAGCGCAGCGAGGCACTCGCGAAGAGCAACGCACTGACGACCGCCGAGCTCGACCGCGCTCGCGCACGCGTTTCACAGCTCGACGCGCAAATCGCTGCCCTCAGCGCGCAGCAGCGCGCTCTGCGCATCGATCTCAGCTCGAGCGTGGCGCAGAAGTCGGCGCTGCTCGAGTCGCTAGCGTCGCGGGTGAGCGATACGTTCGTGCGCGCACCGCTCGACGGCGTCGTACTCGGTAAGTACGTCGAACTCGGCGAAGTGGTGGCTTTGAATCAAACGTTGTTCAAAGTCGGTGATACCGCGAACCTGGTGCTCGAAGTTGCGGTCGACGAAGCCGACATCGCACGCGTGCGTGCGGCGGCGGGCAACCAGGGATCGGCCGCGGCAGTCAGCTTGTATGCATTTCCCAAGCAAATTTTCAGCGGCCACGTCTTCGAGGTGTATCCGGACGCGAACCGTGAACGCAAGTCGTTCCTCGCGAAAGTTCGGCTAGATGCGCCGCCGGCCGAGCTACGCAGCGGCATGAGCGCCGAGGTGAACATCATCTCGAGCGAGAAAGACGGCGCCTTGCTCTTGCCTAGCTCCGCCGAGGACCAGGGCTTCGTGTGGGTCGCTGATCAAGGACGAGCGCGGCGCAGACGAATCCAGGTAGGCATTCGCGACTTGCTACGACTGGAAGCACTGAGCGGTGTGAACGCCGGTGAGCTCGTCATCGTGAGCGGGCAGGACCAGTTGAGCGACGGCACACGCGTGAGCCCTGTACGCAAAAATCCGGATCCGTTCGAACCGATGCCGGACAAGTCCCAACCCTCGAAGGCGGCGCTGTGATCTCCCGCATCGTGGTGTTCATCGCGCTGAGGCAATTGTGGGACCGCAAGCTACTGAACGGCATCGCTGTGCTCGGCGTCGCGCTCGGCGTGCTGGTGTTGATCGCCATCAACGGCATCATGCAGGGCTTTCAGACCAAGTTTCTCGACAACATCCTGCGCATCAGCCCACACGTCACCATTTTCGATAAGCAGCTGCGCCCTTCAGCGTCGATTTTGAGCCGCTACGCGCAAACCTTCGTGGCAGCGCGTGTGACGCACGAAAATCCGAGCGACCGTCAGCTGCGCATCGCTCGGCCCGCCGAAATCGTGCGCGCCGTGGAGCAGTTGCCCGGCGTACGCGCCGCGGCCGCCTCGCTGGTCGGCTCGGGTGTGCTCTTGTTCGGAGCCAAGCAGTACCCCGTGGACTTGCGCGGCATCGAGCCCAGCAAACAAAATCAGGTTACGCCGCTCAGCTCGTACCTGATCGAAGGCAGCTACCGCGCGTTCAGCGCAGCTTCCGACGGCATCATTTTGGGATCGGGCGTGGCATCGCGCCTGGGTGCCGGGCTAGACGATGTGGTCGTGTGCGGAACCGGCGCCGGCGATCGCCTGAGCTTGAAGGTGGTGGGGATCTTCGAAGCCGCCATTCCACCCGTCGACAATACGCGGGTCTACGTGAAGCTTCGCAACGCTCAAATCTTGTTGGGCAAGCCGGACATCGTTGGCCGCATCGAAATGCGCCTCGAAGATAGCGACGGCGCGCCCAGCGTCAGTGACAACATGGAAGCGCTGTTCGGCTACGACGCGGAGAGCTGGCAGGAAACTAATTCGAATTTCCTCGGCATCTTCGCGATGCAGAACACCATCATCAGCTTCGTCGTGGGAGCCATCCTCGCGGTGGGTGGCTTCGGCATTCTTGCGATTCAAGTCATGATTGTGCTGCAAAAGACGCGCGACATCGCGATCTTGCGTAGCGTTGGCTTCCGACGCGCGGACATTTTGTTTGGGTTTCTACTGCAAGGCGCCATCATCGCGCTGATCGGCGCGGCTATCGGCGACATCATTGGGCACTACTTGGTGGTGGCGCTCTCGCACTTGAAGACACACCAAGAAGGCCTGGTGAAGAGCGAATACTTCCTGGTGAAGGACGATCCGCGCTTCTACTGGTACGGCGTGGGCTTTGCGCTCAGCGTCGGGCTCATCGCCAGCTTGATTCCGGCGCTGCGCGGCTCGCGCGTGGAGCCGGTGGACGTTCTGCGAGGCCAGCTCGGATGAACGCGCACTACTCCGCCGCACCCGATCGCGGGCGAGGCCGCATCGGATGAGCGACGCACCGGATTCGAGAGCGCCGAGCGGCGCGCCCGACTCGATGGCGCCTCACGTGGCGCTACCCTGGCCCGAGAAAGGCGAGGTCGTACTGGAGACGCGCGGGTTGTGCCGCGAGCTCGGCGCCGCCGTGAAAAACCGCGTGCTCGAGGATGTGAACCTGCGGGTGCACGCTCGCGAGTTTCTGAGCGTGACGGGCTTCAGCGGCTCCGGCAAAAGCACGCTCTTGTACTTGCTGGGCGCGCTCGATCGACCCACCTCGGGCAGCGTCGAGCTCGACGGCGTCGACATCTCAGAGCTCGACGATGATGCGCGTGCACACCTGCGCAACGAAAAGCTCGGTTTCGTGTTTCAGTTTCACTTCTTGCTGCCAGAGTTCAACGTGCTCGAGAACGTGATGATTCCGATGCTGCGGCGCGGACAGCGCAGCCGTAGAGAAATCGAAGCCAAGGCCCGGGACGTGCTCACCTCGATTGGGCTCGGCGACTTGCTCCTGCGCCGTCCGCACCAGCTTTCCGGCGGCCAGCAGCAGCGCGTGAGCATCGCGCGTGCCGTGGCAAACGATCCGCGCATCGTGCTCGCCGACGAGCCCACCGGGAACCTGGATTCGAAGAGTGGCCGCATCGTGATGGATGTCTTCGAAACCATGGTGCGCGAGCGCGGCATCACCGTGATCATGGTTACCCACGAGCAGAGCTTCGCCGCGCGCACCTCACGCCAAATCTCGATGCAAGACGGCCGCATCGTGAGCGACGTGGACCAGCGAGTGAACCGTTAGCCGCGAATCAGCCGTGAAATACGGCTTCCAGATTGTTGCCGTCCGGATCGATGACGAACGCGCCGTAGTAGTTCGGGTGGTAGTGGGCGCGAATGCCAGGCGGCCCATTGTCCTTGGCGCCAGCGGCGAGAGCGGCCTTGTAAAAGGCGTCGACCTCTTCCCGGCTGCGCGCGAGCAGGCAGAGGTGCACCGGCGTGATGGAAGCGACCTGCGCGTCCGTTTGAAACGCCATGGTGCCAGCGGAGATCCAGAAGTCGGGCTTGCCGCGACCGAAGCCGCCGCCGCTGCCGTACTCCATGATGAGAGTGATCCCGAGCGGTGCGAGCGCCTCGCTGTAGAAGGCCTTCGCGCGAGCGTAGTCTTTTACCGAAATACCGACGTGATCGATGATGTGGCTCATGGCGCCGAGGCTACCAGGGTCGCGTCACGCAAGCGATCGCTATGTGTAGCAACCTTGCTGCCGCGAGTACCGTGCACGGCGCCGACTGCCTCGCGCTCGGGGCCGCGGCGCTCAGGCCGTGAGCGCCGGCGATTCCGGCGAGCGCAACATGCCGAGCCAACGACGGATCGATCCGACCAAGATGAGGCTGACGCCGAGTAACAACGCGCTCGTCACGAGCAGGTTGACGAGGCCCGTCGTGCGCGTGGCCGCCGCTTGCGTCATCGGGTAATACAATTTGTACAAGCTCTGTACGCCTGCTGTCATGGTCGTGAAGCCGATGAACACGAGGGGCAGGAACGTGATGAGTGCGTACTTTCTATGCGGCGCTTCCCGCAGGATGATGGTGGTACCGACGCATAGAGCGGTGCAAGCCAAGAGCTGATTGGCGATGCCGAACATCGGCCAAATCGTGGAGATGTTGCCGGTCAGGATGAAGTAGGTCCAACCACCAACGATGACCAAGGTGGAGAACACGGAGGAGGGCAAGCTGTTGGCGCGCCCGAGCTCCGGTTTCATGCGCCCCAAGAACTCTTGCAGCAGGAAGCGACCGATGCGTGTGCCGGTATCGATCGTAGTCAGGATGAAGAGCGCCTCGAACATGATCGCGAAGTGGTACCAATACGCGAGCAAGGTTTGCATGCCGGGCAAGCCGCTGAAAACACGTGCCATACCCACCGCGAGTGAAACGCCGCCACCCGTGCGCGCGGCCACGACCTCACCCGCGCTGCGTGACAATGCCGGGAGCTCCTTCACCTGAATGCCGAGCCGCGCGAAATCGGCGTCGTCCAGGGTGGTAGCGTGGTTTTGGCGGGGATCGACGCCGTAGCCCAGCGCAGCCAAGGTTCCGTTCGAGAGCGACAACAGCTTCGAGGCGTTGACGCTTTGATTCTCGAGCTTGGCGAGTGAGTCGCTGGAAGTGAGCCCGAGGATCTTACGGTCGTGTGCGGTGAGTGCGCGATCTGCCGCCAGAAGCTCTTCACGCGAGCGCGCCAAACCTTGTTGCTGTGTGGCGGCGCTGGCAACCATCGCGATCTTGGGATCGGTGTTGATGGCGACGTAATCTTCGGGCGGCATTACGCAGGCGGCGATCAACGCGGTGATGCCAACCAGGCCCTCCATCAACATGGAGCCGTAGCCGATGCTGCGGCAGTGGCTCTCGCGGTCGATCATTTTCGGCGTGGTACCGCTCGAAACCAGGGCGTGGAAACCGCTGATGGCGCCACAAGCAATGGTGATGAAGACGAAGGGGAACAGCGGGCCTTTGATGATGGGGCCGCCGCCGTGGACATACTCGGTGATGCCCGGCATTTGTACCGGTGGATTGACGATTATGATGCCGCCTACGAGCAGCAGAATGGTGCCGATTTTGAGGTAGCTCGAGAGGTAGTCGCGGGGGCACAAGAGCAACCACACCGGTAGTACACTGGCCAAGAAGCCGTACCCAGCAATGCCGAGCGTAAGCGCTGTTTTCGAGAAGCGGAACGCGTCCGCAGCGCCGGAATCGGCCACGGCTTTGCCGCCGATCAGCGCGAAGAAGAGCAGCACGACGCCCGCGATGCTGGCTTCGCGAATGCCGCGCGCGCTGCCCTTACGCACACCGTAGATGTACATGCCCATCAAGAGCGCGATCGGAATGGAAGCGCTCACCGTAAACACACCCCAAGCGCTCTCGGACAACGCGCCCACGACGACGTTACCGAGACCCGCCAGCGCGATCACGATGATGAACAGAATTGCAATCGCAGTGACGGTGCCCAACACCGGGCCGAGCTCTTCGCGAGCGATCTCCGCCAGCGAACGACCACCGCGGCGCGTGCTCGACACCAGAATCACGAAGTCGTGCACCGCCCCCGCCAGCACCACGCCGAACAAGATCCAAAGGAAGCCCGGGTAGAACCCGAACTGCGCGGCGAGCACCGGTCCAATCAGCGGTCCCGCGCCAGTGATGGCCGCGAAATGGTGACCAAACAGCACCCAACGATTGGTGGGATGGAAGTTCTGGCCGTCGTTGAAGCGATGCGCGGCAGTGACGCGACTGTCGTCGAGGCACAGCACCTTGGCTGCAATGAAGGCAGAGTAGTAGCGGTATCCAATGGCGAGGACGGCCAACGCAGCGAGCATCCACCAGGCGGCGTTCATGATGGGCGGGTCATACTACGAACCTCCGGGTCGCATGGCGTGTGCGTTCAGCCGCGCGGGTTGCGCCACCTCGGCCCCAAAGCCGGCGCGTCTATTTTGGCGCTTTCATACTGATTTTGCACAGCGAGCGGCCGTTATTGGGCTCCAGGAAGTTGGAGGTTCGCGCCGCGAATGTCGAAAAATAGCCCAGTTTTGCCGGCTCAGGAGGCCCAAGCCATGGGTGAGCGTCCCATCGCGCCGAAGCTCGTTGGGCGCCGCGTCGGCAATTATGTGCTCGATCGAGCGCTCGCGCGCGGTGGCATGGGCTCGGTATTTGTGGCCAAACATCCGCAGCTCGGACGCGAAGTAGCGGTCAAGTTTCTGAGCCAAGAGCTGACTTCGTATCCGGATCTGGCGCAGCGCTTCTTGAGCGAAGCGCGCATCGCCGCGCGCCTCAATCATCCGAACATCGTCGACATTCTCGATTTCGGAGATCTGGAGGGCCGCTGCTACTACGTGATGGAGCTCTTGCGTGGCCACGACTTGGGCGAGCGCATGAAGGAGCGGCATCGCTTCACGCCGCACGAAGTGCTCGAGTACGTGCGACAGATTTGCAGCGCGCTCGATGCCGCACACGGAGCCGGCGTGGTGCATCGTGACTTGAAGCCCGCCAACGTATTCGTGCTCGAAGGGGAGCCGCTGCGAATAAAGCTGGTCGATTTCGGCGTCGCCAAAGTTCTGTCGACCAGCGGCATCAAGACGCGCCATGGTCAAGTGCTCGGTACGCCGAGTCACATGGCGCCGGAACAAGCGCTGGGCGATTCGCCTCAGGTGACCGCGCAGAGCGACATCTATTCGCTAGGTGTGATCGCCTACGAGATGTTGAGCGGAACTCCGGTGTTTCACCACGAGTCGGACGTGATGCTGATGGTGATGCACGTGCGCGACCCGGTGCGTCCGCTGCGCGAGCTGGTCCCGGATTTGCCGCCAGCGGTCGCACAAGTCATCGAGTCGTGCCTGGCGAAGGATCCCAAAGCGCGACCGAGCTCAGCGCGCGTGCTGGCGGAAGAGCTCGCCAGAGCCGTGAGTATGCACGTCGAGCCGCCCAAGCCGGCGGCGCGCGTCGACTTGGTGCGCGCGCACATCGACACGCACCACGGGAACACGCACATCGGGCAAGCCGCCCACGTGGAACACGCGCCCGTGGTTGGCGCGGTAGCGATCCCGAATCCGATTGCGGAGCGCACGGCGCCCGTCATCATGGCCGCGCCCGCCGCCGCGCCCGATGTCCCAACATCGCCGCCGGCTATGGCACGCGCCGAACGCGCACAGCCGGAAATTGCGAAAGTAAAAAGTCCGCCCCCGCCGGCGCCGGCTCCGCAAGCGCAAGCAGCGGCCGAGGCACCAGCGCCGCCAGCCGAGCCTGCCGTAGCGCAACCTGCCGCGCAGCGTTTGCCAGAGCGCTTGGACGCGCCGCTCGGCGCAACCGCCGAGCAAACGCTGAACAAGCTGATGCTGCGTTTGAAACGACAGGGAGACTTTCCTGCGTTCGCGCAGAATGTCGGCGAGGTCAGCAAGAAAGCCGACGCTACCGGAGCTTACTCGGCGGGCCAGCTCGGCGCTGCAATCCTCAAAGACTACGCGCTCACTGCGAAGCTTCTGCGCGCGGTGAACTCGATGTATGCGAACCGCTTCGGTGGCAAGATCTACAGCATTCAGCACGCCATCGTGATCTTGGGTTTCGATCGCGTTCGCTCCCTCGCGCTCAGCATCAGCTTGTTCAAAGGCACTGGCAAGAGCGGGCAGTCGCAGCGAATTTCGGATTCCGCGATCAGCTCGCTCGTGAGCGGCGAGATCGCACGCAACCTCGCCTTCGACAGCAAGCTGAACGACGAAGAAGCCATGGTATGCGCCATGTTCCGCGACCTCGGGCGCCATTTGGTGGTGGTGTACCTGCCCGAGCTCTATGACCAAGTCATGGCGCTGGTGCAGAACGAACAGATCAGCGTGCGCGCCGCTTCGGAACGCGTGCTCGGCTCGAGCTTCGCGCGTTTGGGCGTCGCCGTAGCGCAGACTTGGCGGCTACCGCCGCGCCTGTTGACGGCGATTGCGGCGGTACCGAGTGGCAGCGGACCGCTGACTCGCGCAGAGGATCGCTTGAGCGCGCTCGCCGAGTTTGCCAACGAGCTCTGCGAAATCGTGGCGTCTACGCCGTCAGCGACGCGTGAACGCGAAATTGGCTTGCTACTGACGCGCCACAAGCACCTGGTTACGATCGAACAGGAAGCAATTCCGGACCTGCTCGAGGCGGTGCAGAACTCTTTTCAGGAACGCTACTCGACCTTGCTCGGTCTCGATATCAAAGCGAGCCGCTTTCTGAACAACGTGGCCGAGGTGGTCAAGGCACAGGCCGCACCAACTGACGAAAATCATGCCGCTCCCGTCGCCGGCCCTCTCGCGGCGGTTCCTCACGCCACCTCTGCGCAGGCAGCCCCTAGAGTGCCCCAAGGCCCGGCTCCGAACGCAGGCGCCCCCGCTGCACCTGAAAAGATCGCGATCGCACCGCTCCAGCTCGGGCGTCGCCTCGCTGTCGATGCGCAACCGAGCGCGGCGACAGGGCTCGACGCGCAAATCGAAGAAATTCGCAAGAAAATCGCTGGCCGCGTGCCAGCTGATGTCGTGCTGTCGCTGGCGCTTTCGGCGTTCGCGGAGCAGCTCGGAGTGCGCAGACTGCTGTTGTTGGTGGCCACACCGCAACGCGATGCTTTCGTGGTCCGCTACGGAATCCGTGAGGATATCGACGCGCTCGGGAAAGAGCTGCGCTTCCCGCTGAAGCTCGGTCGCGGAGTCACGGACGTGTTCTCGTCGTGCTATCAAAACGGCCGCGACGCGCGCATGGAAGATGCGCTGTCGCCCCGCGCGAACGACATGATTCCCGCGCGCTACTACGAGGTCATCGGCTCGGAAGCATTTGCGATCTACACCTGTGCAGACAAGGGCGTACAACCAGCCTTGGTGTTCTGCGACGTCGATAGTGCCGAAGCGCTGCCGGATCCGGCGCGCGTCGCGGCGCTCGACGCGTTGCGTCCGTTGCTCGCACAAGCCGCAGCACTGCGCGCCTGAGGCTTGACCTACACACCGAATTACCGCGACTATGTCGTGAGTATTCGAGGGTCGCTTGCGCGAAAAGGATGGATCCAGGGTAGAGAACACTCTTCCGGGGGCTGGCTGGAAAGGGCCGCTGCTCGATAAGAGTTTGTGGCTGACGGGCAGCATCGGCTTGATCTGGGTCGCAGTGGTGCTGGTGACCGAGCCGTCTTTGCGCGGAACGGTGGCGTTGCTGGCGTTGCTCTCGCTCTCCCTGAGCTGGCTAATGGCGTTCGCTCGCCAGCTCCCGCAAAGCGTGCGGGTCTTGGGACTTCTTGGAACTCACTACTCGTGCGCGGCGCTCACACTCGCCATCGTGGGTCCGTTCGCGCCCGCGGTGTTGGCACTGCTGGTGTTGTTCCTGCTGTTCGCTACTTTGTATTTCGCGCGGCGGGGTACGCTGTTGGGTGCCACCGCAATCGCGGTACTCTATGCGCTCGCCGCCGTCGGTTGGACCAGTGGCAAGCTGCCGGTGATGCCGCCCGGGCCGGCATTCATGAACCTGCGAGGCGGCCACATCTGGCTGCGAGTCGGCTTTGGTCAGCTGCTGGTTTCGATCTCGGTCAGCGCGGTCGTGATGAGCGTGCTGAGGCGCGCGCAGCATGCGACCGAATCGCTGCAGGCCTCCGAGCAAAAGTTCGAACGCGCATTTCGAGCCAGCCCTCACGCGATCGCGATCACCGAGATCGACAGCGGGCGATTCGTCGACGTCAACGATGGGTTCGAGCGCCTGTTCGGCTGGCGCCGCGCTGAGATCATCGGTGCCACCTCGGTCGATATCGGGATGTGGGCCCACGCCAGTGAACGTGCACGCTTGGCAGCCGAGGTCCTCAAGCAGGGCTCGGCGCACGACGTGGCGAGCACGTTGCGCACGCGTGACGGCAGGGACCTCCCCTGCTTGTTTTCAGCCGAAACGGTGGATCTCGGCGATCGGCGCTGCTTCGTGGCCACCATCCGCGACATCAGCGAGCGCCTCAACGCCGAACGGGCGCTGCGCGAGTCGGAAGAGAAGTTTTCCAAGGCCTTCCACGCGAGCGCAGAAGCAATCAGCATCACGTCGGCCAAGACCGGCGCCTTCGTGGACGTGAATCGCGGCTACGAAGTCCTGATCGGGCACACGCGAGCCGAGGTCGTCGGGCGCACCGCGATCGAGGTGGGCATGTGGGCCGATCCGGCAAGTCGCGCGCCGATGATGGAAAAGATGCAGCGTGAAGGCACGCTGCGCGACTATCCGATCATCGTCAAGAACAAAGCCGGAGAAGCGCTGGACATCCTGTTCAGCGCGGATTTCATCGAGCTCAGCGGCGAACGGCACATCGTGGCCGTGGCGCGCGACGTCACCAAACAGCGCCGCGCGGAGCTCGCCGTGAAGCAGAGCGAGGAGCGCTTCCGTTTGCTGGTCGAGCACGCGCCCGATGCCATCGTGGTGTTCGACGTCGAAACCAACCGTTTCACAGCCGCCAACCCCGCGGCGGAGCAGCTATTCGGTCGTTCCGAAGCCGAGCTGAAGCAATGCGGTCCCGTCGACGTGAGTCCCGAGCGCCAGGCAGATGGTCGCCTGTCGGCCGAGGCCGCGCCCATCTACTTGCGAGCTGCCATTTCCGGCGAGCGGCCGCGTTTCGATTGGCTGCACCAGCGAGCCGACGGCAGCGACGTTCCCTGCGAGGTGCGCTTGCTGCGACTGCCAGATCCGAAGCGTGTGCTGGTGCGCGGCAGCATGCTCGACGTGAGCGAGCAACGCCGTGCCGAGCGCGCCGCCGAGCTCTTGCGTGCGCAAAGTGAGGCGGCAATTCGCAAGCTCAACGCCGAGCTGGAACAGCGCGTCGCGGATCGCACGGCCCAGCTCACCTCCGCGAACGCCGAGCTCGAAGCCTTCAGCTATTCGGTATCACACGATCTACGCAGCCCGTTACGCGCGATCGACGGCTTCAGCCGGGCTCTGGAGGAGGACTATGGTTCAAAGCTCGATCCAGAAGCCAGCGACTACCTACGTCGCGTGCGCGCCGCCGTGCAGCGCATGGGTGAGCTAATCGATGATTTGTTACAGCTCTCGCGCGCGACGCGAAGCGAGCTACGCCGCGAGCGCATCGATCTGAGCGAGGTTGCCAGCGAAATCGAACGCGAATTGCGAGACCGCTACGCCGGCCGCGACGTGAGCTTCACTCATGCGCCGGGCCTGCTCGTGCAAGCGGATCGGACGCTGTCGCGCATCCTGTTGGAAAACTTGCTCGACAACGCCTGGAAGTACAGCAAGGGCCGGGAAAGCGCCGTAATCGAGCTCGGTAAGTTGCCTCAATCCGATGAGCAGGGAGCAAGCGTGTTCTTCGTGCGCGACAACGGCGCGGGCTTCGATATGCGTTACGCGAGCAAGCTGTTTACGCCGTTCCAGCGCCTACACACAAAAGGTGAATTCGAAGGCACTGGTATCGGTCTCGCGACGGTGCGTCGCATTGCGGGACGGCACGGCGGAAAAACCTGGGCGGAATCGGTGGTGGGCCAGGGAACAATCGTGTACTTTACGTTGAGCGGAGCCACGGAATGAGTCCGATTCCCAACAAGTCCAGCGCGTTCTCCAAGATCTTGTTGGTGGAGGACAATCCGGACGACGTAACCCTCACCTTGCGTGCGCTGAAGAAGAACGCGATATCGAATCCCGTGGTGGTCGCAAACGACGGTGAGCAAGCGCTCGATTGGCTGTTTTGTCGCGGCGCCTACAGCGAGCGGGATCCAGCCGATCAACCCTCCATCGTGCTCTTGGACGTGAAGTTGCCGCGCATCGACGGGCACGAAGTCTTGCGCGCAATTCGCGCCAATGCGCAAACCCGCTTGCTGCGCGTCGTGATGCTCACCACATCGCGCGAAGAGCAGGACGTGATCGAGAGCTACAGTTTGGGCGCCAACAGTTACATTCGTAAGCCAGTCGATTTCGACGAGTTCATCCGCGTCGTCGGGCAAATTGGGCTGTACTGGTTGCTCATGAACGAACCGCCTCCAACGCCGAGTTCGTGAGCGCGCGCAGGCTCGATTCGCCATGACCACATCTCGCAAACTGCGTGTTTTGCTGTTGGAAGACTCGGAGAGTGACGCCGATTTACTGCAACTCGAGCTGCTTCGAGCAGGCTTCTCGCCGCAGGTGACGCGAGTCGAAAGTGAGAGCTCGTTCCGGTCGGCGCTGGATGCAGAGCCGTGGGATGTCTTGATTGCCGACTACAACCTGCCCGCATTCAGCGGCTTGGAAGCGCTCACGATTTACAACGAGAGCGGGCTCGACATGCCTTTCTTCTTGGTGTCCGGCACCGTCGGCGAAGAGCGCGCTGTGCAAGCCATGCGCTCGGGCGCGCACGACTACCTCCTGAAAGACAGTTTGGCGCGGCTCGGGCCGGCGGTCGCACGTGAGCTACGCGAGGCGGAGCTACGCCGAACGCGCAAAGCCGATCTGGAGCGGTTGGTCAGCAGCGAGCGGCGCTTCACCTCGATTTTCAGCAATAGCCCGGTGGCGATCGTGGTCACCAGCCTGAGTGATGGTTTGGTCTACGACGCGAACCCGGCGGCGCTCGAGCTGTTCGGCTGCACGCGCGAGAGCATGGTGGGTTTGCCAGCCGATCGCTTTGCGGCTTGGCCCGGCGCAGAGGAGCGCGCCACGCTGATGGGCGAGAACGCGAGTCATCATCCACGCGGAGTGGAGCGCCAAGTGCACACGTCACGTGGTGAAGACTTGACGGTGCTCGCGTCGTTCAGCGCCATCGAGCTCGACGGGGCCACCCGGCTAGTGGTCACGCTGCAGGACATCAGCGCTCGCAAGCGCGCGGAGGAGACCTTGCGCGAAAGCGAGGAACGCTTCCGCCTGTTGGTCGAAAATTCCAACGACTTGATCGCCGAGCTCACGCGCGACGGCAGCATCCTGTACGTGAGCCCCAATCACGCCACCATTACTGGGTTCGATGCCGCCGACCTTGCCGGAAAAAGCGTGTTCGATTTCGTGCACCCGGAAGATGCCCCCGAGTTCACGCAAAAGTTCGCGGAAGATCGCGGCTTTGGCCAGTTTCGCTTCCGCTTCAAAGACGGCGCGTACCACTGGTTGGAGGCATCCGCTCGCGCCTTTCGGCTGAGCGACAACACCGAACGCAGCGTCATCATTTCGCGCGACGTGTCGGAGCGCATCGCCGCGCAGAAAATGCAGACTGAGCTCGAAGAGCGTCTGCGTAAAGCTCAACGTCTGGACGCGCTCGGCACGCTAGCCGGTGGCATCGCACACGACTTCAACAACATCCTCGCGGCGATCGTTGCCTATACCGAGATGATTCAGGCCGACGCAGAGGATCCCGCCATGGTGCGCGACCACGCGCGAGAGCTGGGCAGCGCACAGCGGCGCGCGATCGAGCTCGTGAAGCAAATCCTCTCGTTCAGTCGCCAGCGCAAGCTCGCGCGTGAACCCACCATCTTGGTTCACGTCATCAAAGAGGCGTTGCGCCTGCTGCGGTCCACGTTGCCGTCGAGCATCGAAATCCACTCTGCGCTCGATGCAGACTCACTTTTGGTTCTGGCCGATCCCAGCCAGATTCACCAAGTCATGATGAATCTGTGCACCAACGCGGCGCACGCGATTGGCGAAGCGCAGGGCCGGATCGTCATCGAGCTCTGTCCGATCGAGCTCGACGACTCTGCAGCACGAAAGATTGGCGGCTTGCGCCCGGGCCGCTACGCGCGTCTCACCGTCAATGACAGCGGACACGGCATGAGCGCGAGTGTACTCGAGCGCATTTTCGAGCCATTCTTCACGACCAAGGCACCAGGCGAAGGCACCGGGCTCGGCCTGGCTGTGGTCCACGGCATCGTTCGCGATCACGAGGGAGCGATCGTGGTGGACACTCAGGTCGGCGTCGGAACGCAGATCACCCTCTACTTTCCCGAGCACCTCGCGCCCGTGCAAGCCGACAAGCAGGGCGCGCACGGCTTGCCTCGCGGCCACGGCCAGCGGCTCTTGTTCGTGGACGACGAAACTCAACTCAGCAAGAGCGTTGCGCTGATTCTCGAGCGGCTCGGTTATCAAGTCGCAGCGTTCAACAATTCGGATGAAGCTCTGGCGAGATTTCGCGACACGCCGCAGGAGTTCGCGGCAGTGTTGACTGACCTGACCATGCCGCGCATGAACGGCATCGAACTCGCGCGAAAGGTGCTCGCGCTGCGCCCTGAACTACCAATTATCTTACTCAGCGGCTTCAGCGACAAGTGGACACCAGAACGCGTCACCGCCGTGGGCATCCGCGAGGTGATCGAAAAACCTGTCTCCGCCGCGGCATTGGCGCAAACCTTGGCGCGAGTCCTCGACGCGTCGACCGACCGAGCGCCGGCCCACTGAGCCGACGCCAACGACCGACGCGAACCCGCTGACGCAGCCACACTGACGCGGGCCCACGACACCCATATCCCCGGGGTGTGATCGCTAGGTCACGCGTCGAGCTATCGGCGCGAGGTTTCGCCGCAAAATTGGCTGGCATTCGCCGAGGGTCCCAGTGGATGGCCAAGTCGGACACCGTGGCACGACGGTTGCTGAACGGCCTCACATGAAGTTCTCGAAAAGCCTTCCGTGCTTCTCGGCGTTCACGGTGTTGCTCGGCCTGGCAGCGCCGGCCACTGCGCAAACCGCGCCCGGGAAAGCCAATGGGACAGCTGCCGCAGCGAGTGCGCCCACGCCTGCGAGCGCAAGCGAAAGCGCACCCAGCGTTCCACCGCCGGTCACTGAAGCGGCTCCCAAACCAACCTGCAGGCTCGGCGTCCACAGCGGTATTCCCGAGGAAGACGCCAGCACGGCGGCCTCGCTCGTTTGCCGCGAGGTCGAGAAAAAGCCCGCCGCTGGCCACCACTATCGCGTCGACTTGGATCGCCTCGGTACCGTCGTCTACCTCACGCTCACCGATGAAGACGCAACTGGCAACGCTGCTTCCCGCCGCATGCAACTCGCTGCCATCGAAGAAACCGGAGACGCAGCGCCCCGCCTGGCTGACGCGCTCTTGAACGGAACCAGCGTCGCTCAAACCCAGCGCACAGACAACCTCACCGAAACCGAAGCACGCGCACCGCTGCGCAAATCAGGCTCCCTTCAAATCGGCGTCGGCGTCATGGGAGTATACGCGCCCAGCGTTCCAACACTCGCGCCTGGCTTCGAACTCAGCCTTCGCTACGACACGCCACGCTGGGTCGCCCACTCTACCCTGCGCTACGCCGCACATATCGAAAACGACGACGAAGGCAACGATGAAGGCCTCCGCGTCTTCGACTGGGGTGTTGGCGCCCGCTACATGCTCAGCACGGAAGACTTTTCCCCCTTCATCGGCGGTGGCCTCGCCTACATGGCAGTCCAGCGCGACACGCACTCCCAAAACGGACTCGGCGCATTCGGCGAAGTTGGTGTCGAAATGCTGCGCTTGCACCGAAACCGCCTCGGAGCCGCTCTGCGCGCCGACGCCCCCCTCTTCTCCGTATCCAACCGCTACGTCATGCCCCTCTCACTCGCGGTAACCTTCACGTTCAACTAGTGCACGTCACGGATTCATCACACTAGGCTAGAATCTCCCTTCAACACCAACGCTGGGCAAAATTACGGGACCGGCACGCCCGACGCTGCACACATTGCCACAATCGAGGCGCAGGACTTCGGTGCTGGATGTGGCGTTGAGGATTTCGGCGACCAATGAGAGCGAGCCGCGCTCGCCGAAGCGGAAGCGTTTTTCGATGCGCGCATCTAAACGAAAGTAGGGATCGCCACGGCGTGATGCATCGAAGCGGGCTCGGCCGCTGCCGATTAGGCGCGCAGGGATGCCTGTGTAGTGGACGCCGCGCACGGCGGTGCGAATACCGGCGCCCCAATCGTAGGCGAGCGCCGCTTGCAGCACGTGTGGCCGATCGAAGCCTGCGACGGACGACCAATCGTGGCTCGATTCGCGGGTGTGCGAGAATGTGTAGGCGAGGAAGCCACCTAGGCGACGGGTGAGCGAACGGGAAAGCTTCAATTCGAAACCGACGGCGGCAATGGTGGCGCGCTGCCGCAGCACGTCGGCGTCGATGCGAAACTCGCGACCGCCGCCGATGGGATCGAGCGCGTTGAAGAACGCCGAACGGAACACGCTGGCCTCGGCCGTTATGTCAGCCGGGAAGCCGTAACGTAGGCTCGAGCTCGCCACCAAAGCCCGCTGCAATCCGCCTTTCAAATCGGCAACCTGCGCGCCTGGGATGGCCGGAATGAAGTTGGGTGGCTGGTGCGACAAGCCGACGGCGTGCTCGACTTGCAAGCGCGGAGCGAGCTGGAACTCTGCGCTAATTCGCGGATCGATGCCGAACGCGCTCTGGTCGAGTGAGCGGTAGAAATCGGCGCGTACGCCGGGGACCACACGAATGCGCGGCGCGACGCGCCAATCGAGCGCGATGTAAGCACCGGAAGCGAGCTCGTTGCGCGCCGGGAACAAGCGGTTGAAATCGTACGAACCCCTGTCGAATTCGTTCGTCTCCAGCGCGAAGGCGTCGACGCGCAGATCTGCGCCGGTTTTGAGCGTACTGCCCTTCCCGAGCGCATGAACCAGCTCCAGGCGGCCCCGCATGGAGCGGTCGCGAACCAAGCTGTTTTCGTCGCCGGTGCGATCGAAGCCCACGGTAGCTCCCAGCGCGAGGCGCGTGGCGCTCGAGAAGGCGTGTTCGTAACGCAGGTCGAAGCGGTGGAATTGTGTCGAACCACCAACCTTTTCGATGCCGCTGTCGCCTGCGTCGAAAAAGTCGTATGCCCCGAAAGCAAATAGGCGCAACTCGTCGCGCTGGCTCAGGCGATAGCTCACGCGCGCTTGGTAATCCCAGTACGCGAGCTTGGTGTCGCTGAGCAACGACAACACCAAACCAGTGTACGAATAGCGACCGCCAACCAACGCGCTACCGCGCGCACAACCCGGCCGCTCCTCACCAGGGCAGCCGCCGAATGGCGCTTGCAGCAAGACGCCCGCGTCAATCGCACGCAGGTTGGCCTCACCACCGAGCTCGTAAGACAGCGGTGTGGTCGACGCCGCTACGACCGGCCCAGCAAAACGCCCGAATTCTACGGGCGCAACGCTCGGGTATAACCGCACGCTGTCGATCAAACCGGGGTGAATCACCGATGGGCCAAAGAAGGCGTGGTAAAGTAGCGGCACGTCCACGCCGTCGATGAAGAAGCCTACGTTTGCCGGAGGTGCCCCGCGCACGAAGAAGTACGGCAACCCAGAGACGATGGGGGTCACCCCGGGTTCGGCCTCGATTGCGCGCAGCGGGTCGCCGAAGCTGCCCGGCAACGCACGCGCCTGCTCACGCGTGACGCGTGCAGTGCCCGCCGGCGTGCGCTCGCCTTCTACGATGACTTCGATGGGTGCCGATTCAGCGCGCAACGTGCGCGGGCTCAACAGCGCCAGGCCGACCACCAGAACGCGGACGGCCCTTTGGATCGCGCTCAGCTTCCTCGTAGCGTGCAACCTCGAAGAGGGCCTAAGAAAGACGCCGGCAGTGCTGTCACCCAACGAGGTGGCAATGATCGAGGGCCCCGGCACGCGCATCCTTGCGGGAAGCTATCACGCATTGACGAGTCGGGGTGACCTGCTGCTCGCGCGCAGGACCGGCGCGCCGGAAGGCAGCCTCACTTTGATTGATCCGCAGCGCGAGCGCTCGTGCGAGCTCGAAGGAGCCGCCCGCTTCGTTTACCCCAGCATTGGCTGGATTGCCCATACCAGCGCGACGGATGCGAGCAGTCAGGGGGAGATCCACTTCGCCACACCCGAATGCGATCCGTTGCCTTCCGTAGTCGCTGGAGCGAGCCTGCCTTTCGATGTGACTCATGACCACGAGGCGGTGCTGCTGGTTGGTGACGAGCTCCGCGCCATCGACCCGATCACCGGCGCCGATCGGGTGATCGCTTCCGCCTACGCTGGCGCCGATCGCCTCTTTTTGCCGGGTCAGCAGGTGTATGTTTGGCTGGTCGCGAGTCAAGGCGAGCTCATCCTGTTCGATGCGCGCTGGCGAGAGCTATCGCGCTTCGGCGAAGACGTCAGGGAGGTCGCAACCATCTCTTCGCCCGGTGCGGCTCTAGTGCAAGATGGCAACGCTCTGCATTTGCTTCGCATCACGGCGGAGAGTTCCCTGCTCGACACAGTCCTCACGCAAGACGGCTGCCGCCCGTATGCCGCCGATCGCGAGCACTTCACCTATCTCTCTCCCTGCTCCGAGCGCCGGTTGCACTCGCTCGATGCTAGCAACGGGGACGTCGATTTTGGTCCCCTCGATGTCGATCCCAAGTACACGCTGCCCGTCTCGCTCGGTAGTGCCAGCGCCCAAAATCGCACTCTGCGCTTATTCATGTTGCGCGAGGTGGACACCACCATTGGGCTAGGTGAGTTGTGGGCGCTAGACGTGCCTCGCGACGCGACGTCCTCGTCGAACGACGGCGCCGCAGGTGCACCCGGCAGCGATGCTGAAGCTATTCCGCACAAGATCGCGAACGCCGCCGATCTGGCGTGGTTGCACTCGACTCCGCGCCGCGATGGCACCTACGCGCTCGTGGACGTGGAAGCCGGCGTTGGGCGCGTCGTGTACGTACCGCGAGCGGGCGAGGCCGAAACTATCGTCGACGCAGTGCCTCGCACCGCGCGCAACCTTTTTTACTATCGGCGCGACTACTGGTTCTTCGCTCACGCCGCGCCTGGCCGCGACGCGCATTTGGTGCGCATCTGCAAGCTCGCCGGCTGTAGCCCAGCCGTTGCCGCCGCGGAGCTGCCGACCGAAACCATCGCCGAGCGAGTGCCAGAGCTCGGTTTTGCATCGGCGGTGAGTTCCGAAGACTTTGCCCTGCTTCACGACGCCGAAGCCGGCCTCGGAACGCTGTCCATCCAAGATGGGCCGGTGGTAGCAGGGGGTGTGCCGGCGGGCGGCTTCGTGGGGCTTTACCCCATCATGAACCGAGGCGTCGCCTACCTCACTCGCTTCGACGTAGAACGCCGCACGGGCGCACTCGAATATTGGAACCAGAGCCTGGATGCACGCGGTTTAGTGGCCGAAAATGTGGCGGAGTTCCTACGTGCCGATTGGCCGTACATGGGCCTGATTTACCTGGTACCGAACGGCGACAATGCTGGACTCTGGTATGCGCGCGGCAAGTGAGGGATGATGCCTTTTGATGGATAAGGCAGTCTGGCTCAAGAGCTATCCCAAGGACGTTCCGGCCGAAATCGATCCCGGCCGCTACGCTTCGGTAGTCGACGTTTTTCGGCGCGCCTGCGGCAAGTTCGGGAGCAAGCCGTGCTTCACGAACATGGGAGTTACGCTCTCGTTCAACGATGTCGAGCGCCTGAGCCAGCAATTCGCGGCCTACCTGCATAAAGACCTCGGGCTCGCCAAGGGCGACCGCATCGGCCTGCAGATGCCCAACGTGCTGCAGTACCCGGTCGCGCTCTTCGGAGCGCTGCGCGCTGGTCTCACGGTGGTGAACACCAACCCGCTTTATACCCCTCGCGAGATGGAGCATCAGTATCGCGACGCAGGTGTGAAAGCCATCGTCGTGCTCGAGAACTTCGCGGCCGGCTTGGGAGAAGTGTGGAGTGCCATCGATCGCCCCAAGGTGATCGTAACGGGGCTCGGGGACCTGTTTCCGACCCCGAAGCGGCAAATCGTAAACTTCGTCGTTCGCTACGTGAAGAAGCTGGTGCCCGCGTACGACATCCCGGGCATGGTGCGCCTTCGCGACGCGCTAGCTCTGGGCAGCCGTCACGCCGAGTTTCAGGACATCACGGTCGACGCGGAAGATCTCGCCTTCCTCCAATACACCGGCGGGACTACCGGCGTCGCCAAAGCGGCCATGCTCACGCATCGCAACGTCGTCGCCAACATGGAGCAAGCGTCCGCCTGGATGGGACCGCGCTTCGTTGAAGGCGAAGAGATCGTGATGAGCCCGCTGCCGCTCTATCACATCTTCTCGTTGACGGTGAATTGCCTCTTGTTCTTGAAATGGGGCGGTCACAACGTGCTCGTCACGAACCCGCGCGATTTCCCTGCATTCATCAAGCTGCTGCAAACACAGCCCTTCACGGTGCTCACGGCGGTGAGCACGTTGTTGAACGCACTCATGAACCAGCCGGGCTTCTCTGCCATCGATTTCTCGCGCGTGAAGCTGACGGTCGCGGGCGCGATGGCGCTGTCGCGCAGCGTGGCAGAACGCTGGCGCAACCTGACCAAGAGCCGCCTCATCGAAGGTTACGGGCTCACTGAGGCTTCACCGGTCGTTTGCGCGAACCCCGTCGACGGCAGCGATCGCCTCGGCTGCATTGGCCTCCCCTTCCCTTCCACAGATATCAAGCTAGTCGATGACGACGGCAACGAAGTGGAGAAGGGTTCGGGTGAGCTCGCCGTGCGCGGGCCGCAGGTCATGAAAGGCTATTGGAATCGCCCGGAGGAGACGGCGCAGGTTCTACGCGATGGTTGGCTCTACACCGGCGACGTAGCCGACGTGGATGCCGACGGCTTCTTCCGCATCGTCGATCGCAAAAAGGACATGATCTTGGTGTCCGGCTTCAACGTGTACCCGAACGAAATCGAAGAAGTCGTGCTGCAGCACCCCGACGTGCAAGAGGCCGGCGCCGTAGGCGTGCCCGATGAGAGGTCGGGCGAAGTCGTGAAGGTGGTCGTCGTGAAAAAGCGCGACAGCCTCACCAGTGACGAGCTAATCGAGTTCTGTCGCGAAAAGCTGGCGGGCTACAAAGTGCCGAAGCACGTCGAGTTCCGCAGCGAGCTGCCGAAGACCAACGTGGGCAAAGTGCTGCGTCGCGCGCTGCGCTAGCGCTCTGTCCCAGAAGTAACCCCAAAACAATTACTACTTCTGAGACGCAGCACTACGCGAGGCGTTCAGCGCACTCGCCGCGCACCGAGCTTCTGATCGACCTGCGCCAAGATCGCTCCGATACGACCGCGCACGTCGAGCGTCGCGAGAGAGGCGAGCGGAGTGGTTTCGCGATTGACGATGACTAGCGACGCGCCGGCGTGCTCGACCGCGGCGCGGGGCAGCGTGTTGGCTGGCGAGGTGCTCAGCGAAGAGCCGAGCACGATGAAGAGGTCGGCGCTGCGGCTCGCGTTGATGGCCGCCTCGAGTGTCTTGGCTTCGAGCGCCTCCCCATAGAGCACTACCGAGGGGCGCATGATGCCGCGGCAACGGCCACAGTGCGTACCAATGTCCTCCAAAAACGCCGAAGACGGCATGTCGGAGCTGCAACTACGACAATGGATGCGTCGCAATGAACCGTGCAGGTTCAAGACCTCCCGGCTGCCCGCATCTTCGTGCAAACCGTCCACGTTTTGAGTGATGACCGCATGCACCAGGCCGCTGCGTTGCCAACCAGCCAAGATTTCGTGGCCAGGATTCGGGCGCACGCCACCGAGCATGCGGATGCGGTAGCGATAGAACTCGACGAACTCTTCGTACGAGCGCTCGAGTGCGTCGATCGATGCAAGCTCCTCGAAGCGGCGATTTTGCTTCCAAAGACCGTCTGCCGAACGGAAGTCTGGCAAACCGGACTCGGTGCTCATTCCCGCCCCGGTGAAGACCACCGTGCGGCGAGCAGAGCGCAGCAAGGATGCGAACCTATGGATGTCGTCGGTATGGGTCTGCAGCACGAAAGGCTTCCGGCGGAGTGAAAGCGGTTCCGTTCGGGGAGGCGAAAGTCACCATACCTCATCGGCGCGGCAACACATTTCAGAAGCGTCACTGTGCGAGGCGAACTTGCGATGTCACACGCGAAAGTGATGCGAAAATTCGGCAGCTGTGCCGGAAAGGCCCGCGGGCGTGACGCTCTGCTTCCAGCTCGCTCCGTACGTTGGGCGGCGAACCGCGTAAAAATACCTGTGGGCGCGCGCCCATAGCGGAGTTTCGGGAGAGCTGCTAAGACCGGCGTCCGCTTCGGGCGGTGTTCGCTCGGGGAAGCAAGGATTCAACAATGGGTTCATCGATTTTTGCGCGTTCTCGGGGAGCTCGGCTCTTCGTCGGGCTGACGATTGGGATCGCGTCGGTCGCGGGCTGTAAGCCCAAGCCAACAGCTGGAAAAGCCAGCCCGGCCGCATCGGGTTCGGCAGCGGCCGCAAGTGGACCCTGCGCTCAGTACGCTCAGAAGGTTTGTGACAAGGCCGGCGCCGAGTCACCCGCGTGCTCGTCCTTCAAGGAGGCGACCGACTTGATGGCGCCTGCGACGTGCACGGCTGGCTTGAGAGACATTAAGGTCACCATCGATAAGCTCGCGGCGCAACGCGGCGAGTGCGACAAGTTGGTCAAGACGCTGTGTGCCGCCATCGGCCCGACCACCAAGACGTGCCAGATGGTGACCACGCAGACCGCGTCGTTCCCGCCCGCGCGCTGCAAGATGATGTCCGAGCACATCCCGCAGATTGTCGAAGACTTGAAGAAGATGGAGGCGGCCAATAAACCGCTCAGCAGCGAGCTACAGGCAGCCATCGCCGCCAACACCGCGCCCGCGTTCGGGCCGGAAAACGCCGCCGTAAAAATCGTCGAGTTTTCGGATTTCCAGTGCCCGTTCTGCTCGCGCGCCGCAGAGGTGGTGCACAAGATCCGCGAGAAGTACGGTGACAAAGTGCGCTTCGTGTTCCGCCAGTACCCGCTGCCGATGCACGCCCAGGCTCACATCGCCGCGGAGGCCGCGCTGGCAGCCAACGCACAAGGCAAATTCTGGGAGTATCACGACGTTCTGTTCAAGAACCAGCAGCAGCTGGATCGTCCAGCGCTCGAGAACCACGCCAAGGAAGCTGGCCTCAACGTGCCCCAGTTCAAGAAAGCGCTCGACGACAAGAAGCTCGCGGAGCAGGTCGACGCCGACATGAAGCTCGGGGAGCAAGTGCAGGTGCAGGGTACGCCCACGATGTTCGTGAACGGTGCCCGCGTGGACAATCCCGGCGACTTCAACTCCGTCGCCAGCATGATCGACGCGGCTCTGAAAGGCCCGACCCCAGGCTGAGCTCTCGAGCGCGAGGGAGTCTTGCTGCAAGCATGAGCCGACTAGCCCTCGACACCCGGCACTTCAGCGGGCTCGGTGCGGTTCGCCGCATCGAGCGTGGCCCGAACGGCCTTTTGCTGGAGCTCGATGAGGAGAGGTTTCGGGTCGACGTGGTGCGACCCGATATCTTACGCCTGAAGGTTTCACACGGCGGGCGCTTCGACGAGAAGCCAACGTACGCGGCGTGCTTCGAAGCTACGCAGCACGTCGCGTTCGACGTGCACGAAACTGATCACGTGGTGGAGCTTTCGACGACGGCGCTGCGCATCGTCATCGACAAACACGGCTTCTCCTTCGACGTGTTCAGGCGCGACGGCTCACCGGTGATCGAAAGCGTGCGCGACGGCAACGGGCGGCCGCGCGGTTTCTCACGCTTGAACGATAGTTTCACGCTGCGGCGCAAGCTGACGCGCTTCGACTCGATTTACGGCCTGGGCGAGCGCACCGGTTCGTTCGACCGACGCCGCGGGAGCTACACGCTGTGGAACGTAGACGTGTTGGCCGACGACGTTCTGCGGCAAAACCGGCTCTACGAAAAAGACTTGAGCGAGCCGGGGCGCAGCACGCACTTCGATCCCTATTACACGACGATCCCGTTTTTCTATCACGCGCGTGGCACGCACGGCCTGCCCATGGCCGGTTTCTTCATCGACAACGGCTACAAAGGGAACGTCGAGTTTCAGCGCGACGAGTTCCACGTGTTGTTCCACGGCGGCCAGTACACGGAGTACGTGTTCGCCGGCCCCAAGATGCGCGCTGTGCTCGAAGGCTACACCTTCATCACTGGGCGGATGCCGCTGCCGCCGTTGTGGAGCCTCGGGCATCACCAATGCCGTTGGCACGACTACTCGGACGCGGAGTTGCTCGAGCTCGGCTTGCGCTACCGCGAACGGCAGATCCCCTGTGACGTGCTGTGGCTCGACATCGGCTACATGGATGGCTACCGCGTCTTTACGTGGCATCCGCAGCGTTTCCCCGAGCCTGCGCGCCTACTAGAACAGCTGCGCGCCGAGGGTTTTCGCGCAGTCACCATTGTGGACCCGGGAGTGAAATACGAAGCCGGGTACGCGATTTTCGATCACATGCGCGCGCAGAATTTGTTGTGCAAGACGCCCGGCGGCGCGCTCTATGTGGGGCAAGTCTGGCCGGGTCGCACTGCGTTTCCGGATTTCGTGAAGCCCGAGACGCGCGCATTCTGGGGCACGCTGAACGCCAGCTTGTGCGAAACAGGCGTGGCCGGCATTTGGAACGACATGAACGAACCTGCGACGGGCGAGGTAGAACCGTTCGCAATGTCGTTCGACCGCGACGGTGAGAACCACCCGCACGAGCGCTATCACAATCAGTATGGCCTGTTGATGGCGCTCGCGACCTTCGATGGCCTCACTCGAGCGCGCCCCGACGAGCGACCGTTCATCTTGAGCCGCGCAGGATTCGCCGGAATTCAGCGCGTGGCAGCGCAGTGGTTGGGCGATAACTATTCGGAGTGGTCCCATTTGCAGATGGGAGTACCGATGGCGCTCGGCATGGGTGTGTCGGGGCAGCCGTTCATCGGCGCCGACATCCCTGGCTTCGCGGAGAACGCGAGCAATGAGCTCGCAGCCCGTTGGTTCGAGTATGGCGCGCTGACTCCATTTTGCCGTTGTCACAACTGTTCGGGCAACGAAGACCATTACCCGTGGTCATTCGGCTCTGGCGTGGAGCGCGTCGCTCGCGAAGCTCTCCAGCTGCGCTATCGGCTGTTACCCTATCTCTACGGCGCGTTCCTCATGGCAAGTGAAACGGGTGCGCCGGTTCAACGCCCGTTGGTGTTCGAGTTCCAGGACGATCTCGAATCACGCCGCGTCGAAGATCAATACTTGCTGGGTGATGCGCTGTTGGTAGCGCCAGTGCTGCGAGCGGGCGAAACGGCGCGCCACGTCTACCTGCCACCTGGGTGCTGGATCGACTTTCACGACGACACCCGCCATCGCGGCGGCGAGTACGCCGTGATCCCGGCGCCGCTCGGACGCATTCCGCTGCTGGTCAGAGCGGGCCACGTGATCCCACTGCTCGAACGCGCGCCGCGCAGCACGCTTGGCTTTCAACCCGAGCTCATCGAGTTGCACGTGTTCGTGCCAGAGCTCGACGGCTCCACCACGAGCCTGCTGTACGAAGATGACGGGCACTCGACTGCGCACCGGCGCGGTGCCTTCCTGCGCACGGAGCTCACGCTCACGCGGCGAGGCCGCCGCATCGAGTTGAAAGCGAACGTGCACGGCGCTGGTTTCCCCGAGTTCAAACGTCGCCGTTTGCGCGTGGTATTTCACGGCAACGTCGACGCCACGGCGCAGCTCGATGGGCGTGAACTCACGCTCAACCGTCGCACGCTGGTTTTCGACAACGCTGGTCAGGCGTTCGAGCTCGACGTCGCGCTGATCTAAAATCCCACCCCCAAACCCAACTGAGCCAGCGGTGTGTAAACGCCGCGCTCGCCGAACAGTTCGGCGTCGGGATTGCGCGTTGCAAACAATGGAGCCACCAAAGTGGCGAACGCATCGCAATCGAAGTCGTACAGCCGCAAGAGCCGCACGCCCACGCGCGCTCCGAGCATAGCGCCGGTGGTCATCACCCCATCTTGCGAGTTCGGGTCACGCGGATCGACGCGACCCTCGAAGCGCAGCGCCAAGGCGCCTGCACTCAGCCCTGCATACGGAGTCCAACCACGCCGCGGCCACCACTCGTAGGTTAGCCCAGCTTCAGCTTGGCCGAGGAGGTTCAACGATCGTTGGTCGCCGCGCACACCCGGCGGACTGTAAGCCAGCGCCGTGCGCACGAAGATCCCGAAATGCCCGCCGCTGCGCGCGAGCTCGAAGCCCACGCCCGGCGCGAACGCCATGCCAGTATCGGTGCGCGCGATCGCCTCGAAGAACGCCAGACGATAATTGTTCACGCCGTGCACCAACACGGCGCGAACCGCACGCTCGCCGCTCGAAAGCCGTGTCGGAGCTTCCGCCAGGTACGCCGGATCATTTCGGAGTACACGCGAGATCCCCTCGGCCAGGCGCACCTCGAGCTCACGTTCGCTCGATAGCGTGTAGCGCAAGGGGATCTCACCATCGATGCGCACCGTGAGAAAACGGCTCTTACCGAGCTCGAACAGCTCCACCAGAAGCCTGCTGTCGCAGCTGGCCTCGACCACATGATGGCTCGGGTGGCGTGCGAGCTCCGAGCGCACCAACTTTTCGAAGCCAGCTTGATTCGCTACCACGTCGGTCTTCACTTCCAAGCACAGGCTCACGTTCGCATGCGAAGCGTGCTGCCAGACGAGGAGAGCCCAGGCGGCCAGCAGAGCCAGCCAGTATCGCAGAAGGCTGCGTAACAAGAGCGCCCTCAGAAAATCGCGGCCAACTTGAGCGCCGCGCCAGGGAACCAACTATTCACGCCGCCGGCGTTGTTTTGGTTGCGCACGACGTAGGCCGGCAAGTTCACTTCGCTCTGTAAAAAGAAGGACACCGAGCTCGCACGCATGAGCTCGTAGCCGAGCACTGCGTCCACGTCGAGGCCACCACTCCACAGCGTGCTGCTCGACCCATCGCTGCGCTGCCGCTCGGGCATAATCACCGTGAACCAGTGCAGTCCAAACGTCGCGCCACCACCAACGTACAACGACGTGAGCCCGCGCACGTTCACGTAGCGCATCGCGCGTAGGCTGGCGCCGACACTGCCGCCGTAGTCCACATGGCCGCCGCCAGGATTCTTGCCAGCCGCCAACCGACTCCCTCCGATGCCGACCTCAGCCGCGGCTTCCACGCCGAACTCCTCGAACTGACCGCGGTAGCCGAGCATCATCAGCATGGGCGTGAACAGCCGAAGCTGCGGCGTGGTCGCGCCATTGGACTCGTCTACAGTGTGGAATCGACCGCCACGCAGACGCGAACCGAAGCCTAGCACCACGTGCCCGCGCCCGCGAATGCTCTGCGTCGACTTGAGCGAATCTGCCCACAGCACGTTGTTGCGATCGACCGTTTCCGTGATGGCAACGTCGCGCAGCAGGGCGAGCACACTGCGCTCGGCAAATTGCGAGAGCTCGGTGGGCAGCAGTTGGTCGATGCGCTCTTCACGACCATTGCCGGAGTAGCGCGCAAATACGGTCCAACCGAGGCGCAACGGGTATAGGTCGACCACGATGCGCTGTTCACAGCCTTGTTTGACGGCGATGAAACCTCGCTCGTGGGTCACGAAGTGCTCGAGCAGACGTCGCAGATAAACCTCGGGGGTCTGCCCCAAGGGAAGATGTGCGCCGCTTTGCACGCGGGGATCGCGGCTGCCCTCCGGATCTACGCTCGCGGTCGCATCGAGCGTAGTAGGCGGAACAATTGCGCTTGCTGGTGGTGTGGGAGCGGGCGGGACGGCGGGAGGAGATTCCGGCGCGCTGCCGTCGCTCGACTGTGTTGCTTCGGCGGACTCGCTCTTGTTGTCGCCTCGAGTCGGCGATGTTGTTTCCGCGGACTCGCTCTTGTTGTCGCCTCGACTCGGCGGAGCCTGCGGCGCGGTGGCCGGCGACGGTTTCGCCGAAGTGCCGGGCCCGGTCGCGCCAGCTTTATCCGGCGGGCGCTGCACAACCACCTCGACGCAAACCGAAACTTCGCGACTTGCGGCGTATGCAGGTGAAAACGCTGAGCTCAAAGCGAGAAATCCGACCATCGAAAAGACAAACTTCATGCAACCCTCATGGGTGATTGAAGACGGTACCGGCGAAGGACGAACCTCCCCCACCCCCGCGTATTGGCTCCCTCGATGGGCGCCTCCGCCGGTATCCAGGCCCTCAGCAACGCATGTGCCACACACCCAACGACTCGAGTGCACCCCCGCGGGCAAAGCGACAAACTGCGATCTACGCGAATGAACGCAGCAAGCTTCCCCACGGATGCGCGCAAATGGCGTGACCCGTGGGCGACGCTGCGTGGCTCAGTTTCACACCCAGCTCCGATTTCACGACGCCCTCTCGCCTCGTCAACGAGGATCGGACCATACGCGCTCGAGTCGGCCGAAAGCAGAGAGAGCGCTCGCAGGCTACTTTCGCCACTCCCGCGTCCAATGTGGGCTCACAGCGCACTTTTGTCGGGGTTTTTGGGGGATTTTGCTTTTTCGAAACTGATCCGAAAGCGCGCGGCAACGAAGGGCGTACCATTTTCCCCGGTCATGCAAGCCTCGATCGATACCGACGCGCGGCTCGCCGAGATCGAGCCGTTTTTGCGCTCGATGCCCAGCCCTTATCTGCAGGTGTTCGAAATGAGCGACATCTCGTCGCACGCTCAGATCGTTTCCGAGCGGGCCGATAGAATTGCTCACGTGGCCCTGTGGCGTCTGCTCCCGGCCGGCGGCGCGGCCGTGTGCGTCGTGGCAGACGACAGGCCCGGACTGTTGTCGCAAGTCACGGCCGCCTTCGCTGTGCATCAGCTCGATGTGATGAGCGCGCAAATCTTCTGTCGCACCCCCGAAGGCGCGCCCGAAGAGGCGGTGGACTTCTTCTGGTTGCGCCCCGTTCGTCGCGCACGCGCGATCCAAGCGGACGATGTGGCGTTGGTGGCCGAAACGCTGCGCGAGCTGCTGCGCGACGAGGAGCGCGAAAAGGAGTCGCTCAGGCGTTCATCGACGATCCCGGTGGGTCCAGTCGCTGGAACGCGCGTGTACTTCGACGTCAAGGCGCTGCATCGCGGCGAGTCCGTATTGATAGTCGAAACGCGCGACACGCCAGGGCTGCTCTTCGCAATCACCAGCGAGCTCTACCGCCAAGCCGTCGAAATCGTCGCGTCCGACGTGCGCACGCATGGCCAGATGGCACTGGATCGCTTCACGTTGACGGACCAGGAAGGTCGCGCGTTGTCGGGTGCACGCCTGGCTGAAGTGCAGCAGGGTGTACGCAACGCCGTCCGCACCTTGGCCCCCGGCTCACTCAGAAAGAGCCGCGGCCAGGCTTAGAGCAGAACGATTTCCGGAACCGTGCGCTCAGCGTCCGCGATGATCAGCTTCAGAGCCGTGTCGTCGATGTTGAGTTCAGCGCAGGCCGTCTCCACGTTGAACGGATCCATCGAATCCCCAGGCATCGGCACGCCGTTCACGACCGGGCCCGTCACCGTCGCGCCGAAGTGCTCCGTCAAGTGATCCGCGAGCCGAACCGCGGCAGCCAAGGTCGCGTACGGACCGGTGTGCAGGTGATGATGATGCCCCACGACCTCGACCACCGGCGCGGGCAAGCTCCAGCGCGAGGAGAGCATCAGAGACGCCTGTTCGTGCAACGAATCGACGTCCTTCCACAGCTTGTCGAGCGGCGGCGCCGCGGCGCCCTCCATGTGTGTCACCGCCAACAACAGGCCCGCAAAGCCGACGTCGTGTAGCAGCCCGCAGATGAAGGCCAGATCCTGATCGATGGCAGCACGACGGCAAACGATGCGGGTGATGTAGGCAGTCATCGTGCTGTGCCGCGCGATTGTGGCCATGGTCTCACCATACTCGCCAAGGGTGAACACGCCTCGGCGCAGGGCAGCTTCGAATACGGCATCACGCACGCCGCGCACGCCCAAGCGAACCACGGCTTCCCTCAAGGAATGAATGCCGGTACGCCCCGCGTACATCGGCGAACCAACGAGTCGCAGCACCGTCGCGGCCAGCATCTCGTCGCGTTCGAGCAGCCCCACCACATCGGCCACGTTGGTTTCGTCGCGACCGCCGAGCGACATCAATTCGAGCGCAACCTCGGGCAGTGGCGGCGGGCGATAATTGGGATCATCGAAAACTGCGAGTAGCTCCTCGCAGAGCGTGGCGGAAATCAGATCAGTCATCGCAGAAGAGCCCGCGCCATTCGCCAGCTACGGTCCAAATTCCCGTCGCGATTAGACACTGGTGAGCTCACCACGGACGAACCTCAATACTGGGCTCGACCGCAGCTAAATTCTTGCTTAAATTGTCCGCTCTTGCGAGGTGAAAGCAAGTGAAGCCCCCGAACCCGCCCAAGGGCATCCGCGACGCCGCGGACGATCCGCTGCTGCCATTCGTGGTTGCGGCGAAGGCCGGCGACCGGGGAGCGGAGCGGGAGCTTCTATCGCGCGTGGCCCCGACCGTACTCGCCGTTGCGCGGGCGGCCGGCGCGACTGAGGAAAAACAGCTTTCCGCGCTCGTGCTCGAAGCATTGATTGCCACCTTGAAGGCGCTACCCACCTTTCGTGGCGACGAGATCGTGCGGGACGTGGTGGCGCGCATCGCTCTCGAGAAGGCGAAGCTCGCGCTCGGCACGCTAGTGGGCCCAGACGCGCGAATCTTGGCAGCAGCCAAGGGGCACGCCGTACGCGCCACGCGATCAGGCGACGCAAGTCGCATCTCCGTGCTGGTCGAGCGCGCACTGCAGGACGACGCGGCCGTCTTGGTGAGCCACGTCATGCTTCGCACGAAGGGCAAACGAAGTAAGCGCCACACCTACACCTGGCGCGGCGCTCTCGTGGTCGGCTTGGCTGTCGTCGGAACGCTGTGGCTCGCTAGTCGGATCTGGCCGAGTGCGACTCCGTGGATTGGTCCGTAGTTCACCTGACGCGCAGCCGCCGGCTCAGCGGGGAATTGGCGAGACGCCAAACAGCCACTGGTGGCTGACGAGTAGCACTACGTAGAGCGCCGCCGCGATTGCAAGCGGCAATGCGAGTTCGCGGAGCACCAGGCGATTGCGGCCGCTGGCGATCGCTGCAAACGGCAGATTGGAGGTCACTGCCAAAAACCGCGACCAAGCCTCCCCGCCGGAGCGCGCACGTTTGCGATCAATGCTGCGTGTGCCGAGCGCCGCGGTGAGCAGGAACGAACCGAAGAACCACAGCGCCGCCGTGCCGCCAATCACCAGCAAGTGCAGCGAGGCCCACAACATCACTCCCCACAAGAATGGGTGCCGTGTGATCCGCAGCGCGCCGCGCGCGGGCTCCGCGGCGGTGAGCGCTCGTTCGCCGCCCACCGCCGTGGGATTCGGCACGCTAAAAGCTCCCGCCACGAAGAACAACGAAAGCGGCATCAGCAGCGCGGGCAACCAACTGAACTCGCGTGGCAGTACCCATAACGGCGCGCACGGCGAATTTCGGTACGAAAGCACCAGCCAAACGATCGCGGCGAGCGACGCAATCGAGAACCCCGCCCGAAAACCGCGTTCGCCCACTGCTCGCACCAGCACCGCGCGAATCGCAGTGCCCGACACTAACGAATGCAGCGCAAAAAACGCGAGCGCCGCCAAAGCCAGACGAGCCAGCGGATCCATAGAGAGCTCACTGGGCAGCGAGCGCACTCTCAATCGCAGCGATGAGCTTCGGATCCTCCGGGTCGACGGACGAGGGGTAAAAGTCGATCACTTTGCCGTTCCGCCCGATTAGGTACTTGCCGAAATTCCATTTAGGCGATGCCCCCGCGGCTTCGCCGAGCGCGCTGTAAACAGCAGACTGCTCTGGGCCAGGTTTGGTGACCACCTTCTCGAACAGGGGAAAGCTGACGTTGTAGCGGCTCGTGCAAAAGCTTTGGATCTGCTCGGGCGTGCCCGGCTCCTGCCCGCCGAAATCATTGCTGGGAAAACCGAGCACCGAGAAGCCGCGGCCGCGAAAGCGTTGTTGCAAGCGCTCGAGCCCGGCGTACTGAGGCGTGTAGCCACACTCGCTCGCGACGTTCACGATGAGCGTCACCTGGCCTGCAAAACGCGATAGCGATGTCGCCTCACCCGCCAGAGTGCGCGTGCTGTTGCTGTAGATGTTCATGTTGCCTCGCCGCAGAACTTGTCGGGCTCGGCGGAGCCGCGTCAAGCCCGCCCGGCTCAAACCACCGGCAAGCGCCTGGAACGAAACGGAATCGACTCATTGCCGGTGTCGATGCGAAGCATCTCAGACGCCTCGGAGGCTTCGCTCTCTGTGCCGCTTGCTGGCGCCTCCCAGCGAAACACGTCGTCGGGCAAGGGGCCGGGTAGCGTGGGCTGTTGCGTACGCTCGAACAGCTGAAAATCATGACGCGCGACGAGCTGCAGTGGCAGGCCTCGCTCCGGACCGCGCTCGCGAAACCAGCTGCGCGCCGCTTCCACGTTGCGCATCAGCACCAGATGCTGCGGGTCTAGCTTGGCAGCCTTCATGAAGGCGTCCTGCATGCCCTGAATGTCACCGCGGCGCTGAGCGATGACTGCCAGGTAATTGTAGGCGAGGCCGGGCGCGGCGAAGCCCAAGGCCAAAGCGCGTTCGACGTGCTGCGCCGCCAGCTCCAGCTGGCCCTCGCGCAAGTAAGCCCCCGCCAGATCCATGTGCGCCGGAGGATGGTCGCCGAGACGCTCCAGGATGGCACGGCACTCTTCCACGCCTTCCAGATAGTAGTCGCGCAAGCCATGGTTCTGCGCGAACCAATCGGTCATGAGGCGTGTGTCTTCCTCGCTCGCATCGAACGGCACCTTCAGCTCTTGGAAGTCGCCGCGAAAGTACTCTTCGCGCTGGAGCCAACCTGCCGCTTCGGCATCGTGAAAATCCTTGGTGCCAGGGTAAATCGACAAACACGAGAAGATGTACTGGTGTGGCTTGGCCGCGCTCAGAAAATCCAGCGTCTCGCGGAAACTGTCCGCGGTTTCGCCGCGATTTCCGAGCATCATGTAGAAGCGCACGTGCACGCCGTACTTCTTCGCCATCTGCGCCGCGTCGATGATCTCCTGCTTGGTGATCTTCTTGTCGATCTCCTTCAGAATGCGCTCAGAGCCGGATTCGACGCCGAGGCTCAAGCGCTGGCAGCCCGCGAGGCGCATCTCGCGCAGAAGTTCCTCGTTGAGCACGTCGACGCGCGTGTCGCAGCTCCACAGGAAGTTGAGTTTACGCGCGCGAATACCACGACACAGCTCGAGCACGCGTTTCTTGTTGGTGGTGAAGGTGTCGTCCTTCACCTGCACCATCTTCACGCGCAGGCGCGGCAACAACTGTTCGAGCGCGTCGAGTACGTAGGGCACCGAGTGACCCCGAAAGCCGCGACCCCAGCTGGTCTCGGCGCCGCAGAAAGTGCATGCCCAAGGGCAGCCCCGCGACGTCATCAAGATGTGCGTGTCGTAGTAGCGCTGCGGCGACGCCAAAGTATCCAAGTTGGCCACCGATTCGCGCGGAGGGCCGCTCTGAATGCGAGCGCCGTCGCGGTAGATGGTGCCCGCAACTCCCGCCAACGACTCACCGCGGCGCATGCGCTCGACGAGCTCGAGCAAGGTGAGGTCACTCTCGCCCTCGCACACCAGGTCGATGCTGGCGTGATGCTCCAACATTTCCTTGCCGAGCGGCGTGGCGTGCGGCCCGCCAATCACGACCTGAGCGTTCGGGCGATGACGCTTGATGAGATCCGCAACCAAGGCCACGCCGCGACGATTGGCGGTCCAGCACGACATGCCGAACAGGTCGGCCTCGAGGTTTTCGATCACCGCCTCGACTTCGCGCCAGGCAAAGCCGGAAAGGTTCAGAACCTTCACCTGGTGCCCCGCGCGCAAGGCCTGCGCACCTAGCGAAAACAGCCCATACGGTGTCTGAAAGAAATCGGCGTCGAGATCACCTTCACGAAAGTCCGAAGGGGGACCGCCTTCGCTCGGGGGCAAACGAGGCTCGCCGCGCGCTGGGATCTTCCAAGGCGGGGGGTAGAGGAGCGCGATGCGCATCGGGCGAAGCTTAGCTAATTTTGCGGGAAGCCAAGAGCGCGCGGGCGCTGCCAACCCAGTCGTCCCGGCGAATTCGCTCGGGATTCAGCTTCAAGCCGCGTGCCACGCGCTCGATGTCCGCTTCAGTGAAGTCGGCAATTTGCGCGAAAGTCGTGATTCCCAGCGCACGCAGCCCCCGCTCGAAGGCAGGGCCCACGCCACGCAGACGTTTGAGATCGTCCGCTGCGGCAGGCGCCGGCGCTCGGCGTGCATTCGCTAGCTCCGCCTCGAGCTCGCTGTTGCGCAAACGTAAACTCACTACCTCGAGCGACTGTGCCTCGAGTTCATCGACGCGCGCTTCGAGCTCGCGTTGCGTCAGCAAGCGCCGCTCGAGCTCTGCGATGCGCTGCTCGAGCTCTTTCACTCGAGCGGCGTGCGCCCTCTCGAGCTCAGTGCGCGTGGTAGCGAGCGCGGCTTCGTGCTTGGCGCGCTGCTCGCTCAGCGCGGCCTCGGCCCGAGTCAGCGCGGCGCGCGCATCCGTGAGCTCGCGTGTCACGCGCTGAAGTTTGGCTGCGAGCTCTCCTACAGGGCGATCTACCAGCGGCCGCGAACTTGGTGGTGGCGGACGCAAACTCGGAGGGAACGGCGGCGGGCTCGGTGCGCTAGCAGGTGGAGCGCTGCTCGTACCCGCGTGCAGCGGCGGCGTGCCGCTCGTACCCGCGTGCACAGGCGGCGCGCTGGGAGTGCTGGTGAGCGGGGGCACACTCGGGCGCAATGGCGGCACCGAGGGACGCGGCACAGGGGCTGCGCCCCCATTCGGTCGCGGTGGCGCGAAGACGGGCCGAGAGATGCGAGGCGGTGAGCTGGGAGGGCTTTCTACCGCTCGCGGAGCGTCTGAATCGCTTTTCTCGTCGCCCATGCCGGGAGGAATTCGAGCTTAACACTTCTTCACCCAAGTCCGCGAACGCCGCCAACACGCGAGCAGAAAACTCTGGATGTGAACGGGGCGGTAAACGACGCCGCCCCCCCCAAATCCAAGGAGAACTACAGATGTTCGGTTTTTTCTTCGGTGCAATCTGCCTGGGTGGCTTGGCCGCGCTGCTCTTCAGTAGGCCGCACCATCGGTTTGGACACCGTGGCCACTGCGGCGGCTTCGGAGGCCGTTACGGACGCGGACGTTACGGAATCAACATGGCCTTCGATCGCCTGGACACCACGCCAGGACAAGAAAAGGCGATCTTGGCAGCGCTCGATGAGCTCAGTGAATCGGCGCGCGGCGTGCGCTCCAGGGTGGCCTCGTCACGCAGTGACGTAGCCGACGCGCTACGCAGCGATCACTTCGATAGCGACCGCGTTCACAACGTCGTCGCGCGGCACGCCGAGGACTTCGCTACGTTGGGCAACAGCGTGACGGCCACGCTCGCGAAGATTCACGAAGCGCTCGACCCGGAGCAACGCAAACGCTTGGCGCGCTGGCTCGATTCCGGACCTGGCTTTTTCCATTTCGCCTGAGAGGAGCATGTCATGAGAAGGAAGTTTTGGGCCGTGTTGTTGGGCATCGGCGCGATAGCGGGGTTCGCCGCGGGTTTCCGCAGCCTGCACCACATGGGCTACAGCCCGTGCGGTTGCGGCTGGGGTCCTGGCGCACGCCGGGCGAACTTCGAGGCGCACGTAGCAGACGTGTGCACGGAGGCGGCCGAGCGCGTGCACAGAAATCGCGAAGCTACTCATTAGCTTGCGCTCCCGCGCAGACAGCGATACCCCGGCATCGACTCGAGGAAAATTCGCAATGGGTCTCAGGATCCTGATCGTAGACGACGACGCCAAGCTGTTCGAACTTCTCAAAAGCTACTTCGAGCAGAACGACGTGAGCGCGCTGTCGGCCCCCGACGGCCCCAGCGCGCTCGCGCTGCTCGACAGCGAGACGGTCGATGCGGTGCTCCTCGACGTGATGATGCCGGGTATGGATGGCCTGACGGTGCTGCGCAAGCTGCGTGAAAAAAGCCAGGTGCCGGTGATCATGTTGACGGCCAAGGGCGACGAGACGGATCGCGTCGTGGGGCTCGAGCTCGGCGCGGACGACTACCTGCCGAAGCCGTTTGCGCCGCGCGAGCTTCTGGCGCGCTTGCGCGCGGTGCTGCGGCGAACCCAGTCCGATTTGCTGGGCCGCCGCTTGCAAGTTTCGGGAGTGGCGCTCGACCTCGACGCGCGCAGCGTGGAACGCGACGGCGCGCCCGTAACATTGACCGGGCTCGAGTTCGATATCTTGGTGGCGCTAATCACGCGCGCTGGCCGCGTAGTGCCGCGCAGCACGTTGCTCGAGCTCGCAGGGCGTTCCGACGTCGTCGTCAACGATCGCACCGTCGACGTCCACGTTTCCCATCTACGTAAGAAGCTGGGAGACGACCCGCCCAAGTTGATTCGGACGGTGCGCGGAGTCGGCTACGTGTTCGCGAAAGATTCTTCATGATGCGCGCCTTTTGGCGCTGGCATCATCGCTGGCACGAACGGCACGGCAGGATCTGGCCGCTGCGTCGTCCTCAACTCCGGCGTCAGCTGTTCGCCTGGCTGGTGGTCACCATCTTCGCCACCGGCATCGCGGTGTTCGTGGTGCTGCACGTCGCGCGCCTAGGTCAACCGCGGCCTGGCCTCGATCTCAAGCACGTCGAAGGCTTCGTGGCGGACCATTTTGCAACCACTTGGGACGACGCCGGACGCCGCCGCAACGCCGCTGAGAGTCTCGCTCGTGCCGTGAGCGTCGACGTCAACGTACGCGACCGCAACGGCAACTCGCTGGCCAGCGTTGGTCAGTGCACCAAGCCGGACCACAGCATCGTCGTTTCGCGCGCAGGCACGCTCCTCGGCAACGTGGATGTATGCATACGCAACAAGCACCGCAACGGTCTCGCCTCGCTGCTGGCCTTCCTGACGGCATTTCTCGTGCTGTGGAAGGCCGCGTCGGCTCTGGCGCGTTTTCTGACCCGCCCGCTGTCGTCGCTCATCGCCGTTACCCGCGAGATTGGCGCAGGGAACCTGAAGAGCCGCGTACGGCTGCACCGCACGCAACGCGGCGAGCTCGGCGTGCTGGCGCACGCCATCAACGAAATGGCCGAGCGCATCGAGCGGCAGCTCACTGAACAACGCGAACTGCTGGCCGCCGTTTCGCACGAAGTTCGCAGCCCGCTCGCACGTTTGCGCATTTCGAGCGAGCTCTTGAAGGACAACCCGAAGGATGCACGTGCCCTCGCCTCAATCGAGAACGAGGTCAGCGAAATCGACAGCTTGGTGGGAAAGCTGCTCGCAAGCTCCCGGCTTGATTTCGGTACGCTCTCGCGCGCCCCGCTGGAAGCCTCGACGGTGGCGAGCACTGCCCTAGAGCGTCAAGGGCTCTCCCTGGAGCTCCTCGATGACGAAAGTGGCGGCGCTCGATTCTCCGGTGATCCCACTCTCATCGCGCGGGCGCTCGACAATTTGATCGACAACGCCGCACATCACGGTGGTGGGCTGGCGCGGCTCGTGGTGCGACGGGCGCGTCCCGCCGAGCACAATCATGCGGAGACGGCCGTAGTATTCGAAGCCTGGGATCGTGGACCAGGCTTCGAGCAGTCTGCTCAGGCACGCGCTTTCGAAGCTTTTTTTCGAGGTCCCCGCGCAGAGCTGGACCAACGCGCATCCCTCGGGCTTGGCCTCGCCCTGGTGCAGCGAATCGCAGCCGCACATGGCGGCCGCGCCTGGGCCGAGAACCTCCCCGAGGGCGGCGCGCGCGTGAGTTTCAGCGCTGGCTAGTGCAGCGCAAGAGCGGTGCTCTCGCTGCCGAGTGGGCATTTTTGGGGCGTGGCGTGATGCAGCTGGCTCGGACATGCCCAATCGTTGGATCGCGAGGCATTCGCCTGCTTCGCGCGCGGCGTGCGGGGTTTCTTGGTGCGCGTCGTGCGGTGCCTCTTCGCGCACAGGCGCTGACTCACGTAGCGTCGTGCGCTGGCTTTCCTCGTACGTGCGTTGATTCACGTAGCGTCGTGCGCTGGCTTTCTTCGTACGTGCGTTGATTCACGTAGCGTCGTGCGCTGGCTTTCCTCGTACGTGCGCGTGCGTTGGCTCTTAATTCTGCTCGTCGCGTCGATTTTTGTTGACCGAGTTTCCGAACGGGCAGGTTGGATCGTGCTGGGTGCACGAAAGTTTGGCTACGACGGGCTGTGACGGCTTCGCTGACGAACGAATGACGAGTGAACAGGTTCGAAGTCATTCGCAGCGTGGAAACGCGCGCTGTGCGCCGCCTGCGAAGTCGAAAATGTGCGTGGTATTCAGTAGCGCATGCAATTCGATTCTTCTCTCTCGAATGCTGAGTTATTGGCACGCATGCCGGTGTTGGCAAGTTGCGACCGCGGTGCCACGGCGGATGTGATCGAGCACCTGATGGAGATCGATCGCCGCAAATTGTACTTGGGCCAGGCGTGTTCCTCGTTGAGCGCGTACTGTCGCGAGCGTCTCGATTATTCTGAGGACGAGGCGGGCAAGCGGGTGCGGCTGGCGCGCCTGGCTCGGGACGTGCCGCAAGTGTTGCATGAGCTTCGCGGCGGGCGCGTTCACCTCACGGGGCTGTTTCTGTTGGCGCCGCACATCACGCGCGAGAATGCAAACGAACTCCTCAGTGAGGCGCGAGGCAAATCGCGGCGTGAGATAGAGCGTCTGATCGCTGTGTACTTTCCGCGGCCCGACGTCGAAGAGAGCATCACACCAACGATGATGCGGTCGACTGCCACAACGCCGTCGATCGCGAAAGGTGCGGACCGGCTGAAACCGCTCTCGGCGTCGACGGTTTTGCTGCAATTCACGGCTTCGAGCGAGTTTTACGCGAAGATCGAGCGCGCACGCGAATTGCTCAGTCATTCAATTCCAGGAGGTGAGTTGGCAGCCGTCTTGGAGCGGGCAGTGGAGGAGTTGATACAGCGGGAAGAGAAGCGTCGGTTAGGAGCGGGTGTGCCGCGGAAGCGCCGGCCTCTCAAGGAAGGGTCGCGGCATGTTCCCGTGGAAGTGGCGCGCGCCGTGTGGCAGCGCGACGGTGGCCAATGCAGTTTCATCGATTCGGAAGGTCGGCGTTGTAGCGAACGAAGGTTCATCACCATCGAACACAGGGTGCCGTTTGCTCGGGGTGGCGCTCCCACTCTGGAGAATCTGTGTCTCCTGTGCTCGCCTCATAATTCGTACAGCGCGGAGCTGGCGTTCGGCGCGGAACACATCCAGCGAAAGCAGCAAGAGAGTCGGCGTAAGCAAGTACGACGGTCAGAGCCAACAGCACGCGCGTGGGTGAGACCAGCTGCGAAGCCAACGTCGATTGCCAAACCGACAGCGTGTGCGGAGGTCCTGATCGTAGGCGCAGAGGCAATGGCGGACGCGAAACCGCTGGCGGACGCGAAGTCCATGTCGGAGCAGATTCAGGTTGGCGCACAAGGCATGCATCGTACGCGGGTGCTCCTATCGGGCCCGGAGCAGGTTGAGGTTGGCGCACAAGGCATGCATCGTACGCGGGTGCCCCTATCGGGCCCGGAGCAGGTTGAGGTTGGCGCACAAGGCATGCATCGTACGCGGGTGCTCCTATCGGCCCGGAGCAGGTTGAGGTTGGCGCACAAGGCACGCATCGTACGCGGGTGCTCTCAGCGTTGTGCGGCATGGGCTTTGGTCGGCGTGAGGCGGCGCGAGCGCTAGAGGAGGTTGATGACCACAGCTGGCAAGATGCTGCGCTGCTGTTGCGTCGCGCATTGGGCCGGCTGGTGCCCAATGCGAGCGCAGTGCCTCGCGCGTGAACAGCAAACGCGGATCGCGACGCGGGTGCGGATCGCGACGCGGATGCGGATCGCGATGCGGGTGCGGATCGCGACGCGGGTGCGGATCGCGACGCCAGGCGTTGGCTAGGATTCGGCGACGACGTGCTCGGGATGTGCGCCGCGCGCGCAGCGGGGGCCAACCAACCCCCAAAATAGGCGAGGAAAGTTGGCATTCAGTTGGAGAGCCTTTGCGTAGCTCACAACGACTCGAGGTAAGAAACTAGATCGCCGAGCTGCGACTCGTCGAGGTGCCGGGTATTGCCGTGGGCACTGCCGCCACAGGAAGCGTCGAAGCGCGCCCGCAGCGTCGTCGCGCACCCGTTGTGCATGACCGGGACGCGTTGACCGACGCCGAGCAGCGAGGGGACCTGGAACTTACCACCGGTCCCCACATCGACGCTCAGATTGTTGGTGAACTTGGGACCCGCGTGACACGACGCGCAGCCCACCTCGCTCGAGTTGAACAGCTCGGCTCCGCGTAGCGCAGCGGCATCGTCCGGCGCGCGCAACGCCGCACGCGGAGTCAACCCGAATATCCAGTCCTGAACGGCGGCTACGCGCTCGCTGCTTTCACGCGCACCACCCATGCGGCGCACGAAGACTTCGCTCATCAAACTATCGAGCGTTGGCAAATCGCCGTCCCAGTGGAAAGGCGCCGTATCTGCGAGCCCTACGTCGATGGCCTGCGTGCGCCGCGCGCCGATGGGAGCAAAGTTCCAGGTGCGTCCGTCATCGGTGCCTTCGGGATGGCACGACGCGCATGCGATGCCGCCGCCCGCGTCGCGATGGAAGATCTCGTGACCAGTATCCAAGCGACTTTCGGTAGCGATATCGACGCGAGTCGTAAGGCCAGGAGCGCCCCCGTTGCGGAAGCCGTCGACCACATACAGAGCCAGGGGTTGTCGCCCCAACGCGAGCACACGGCCACTCGGTCCAGGTTCGAACGCCACCGCCACCATCGGTTGTTCGAATGTCGATCGTGGCAATGAAACGCAGTCGCCATTCAATGTGCGGTCGATGCTGGTCGCCGTGAACACCACCAGTGAGTTACCGGCGCTAGCCGAGAAGGCTCCGTTGCCGCCGCTCTGGTCGGCGCTGCCCGCGTTGGCGATAGCGATGAAGCCATCGTTGGACACGGCAATGTCCACCGGGAGCACGACGCCGCCGAGCTGAGGGCTCGTCACGGCGACGCCATCTTGCACGACGGTTAGCGCGGATTGCACGATGCCCCCGCAGCCGCTGAAGTCCCCACCGTAGGGACTGCCACCACCCGGCGCCGTGCTCACACCGGCATTCGGACCATCCGTCGACGGCTGCGTAGCATCGATGTGGGGCGGCAGCGCGATATCGTTCGCCGTCGCGCGCTGATGCACCATCACGATGCTGTTGTTGTTTGGTCCAACCACCGTGCGCCACGCCACCGCAGCCTCGAACAGCCCAGCGTTCTCCGTCAACGGATCGAGGCGTTTGCCTGAGCCTCCCAGGGTACCGGTCACACTCGGTAGGCGCATGCGCGTCGCCACGGCCCGCGCGCTGTCGAGTTGGAGTAGCTCGCTCGAACGAAAACGCGATACGAAAACACGATCCCGTTGAACGACCACGTCGCGCGCATCCATTTCGATGCGCGATTCACTCAGCACGGGGCCAGTCAAGCCGAGCTCGACCAGACGCCCTTCGGCGCACGCGACGAGGAGCCTGTCACCACTCGGCGCCAGCGCGATGCCACGCGGCGTGTTGCACACGTGACGTCGCTCGCCTGCGCTAGCGTCGTTCAGGTTGATGGTGAGCACGTCCCCACTGCCGCGCAACACGACGTAAGCGTGACCCGCCTTGTCCTCGACCGCGCGTGAAGGCAGCGCACCCGCTTCGAGAGCGATTGGGCCTTCGAACTGGTTGTGTAGGTAGTCGACGAGCCAGATCCGATCGCGATCGGGATCGGAGATCAGCGCTCGCCGCGCGTCCGTGAGAGCCAGCAACGTGCCGCCCGTCACTGGGGGAGGCGCGTGCTCCGACTTCACAACGGGCCGATTATCGACGCCGAAAGTTTGACCGGCGCCGCCCGCGACCCCCGTTTCCGGAAGCGGCTGTGGCTGCGGCTCCTCAATCGACATGTTTTGACAGCCGATGCCCAAGAGTGCGAGGCCAATCGCACCGTTCAAGAACCGCTTGCTTCTAATTCGAGTAGTTTGCCCGCACATCGCATCACTCCCCAAAAAGCGAACCCGCGGTACTGCCGTTCGCGTTCCGAATCATGACGTTGCACGCTGGTGGGCTCAAGCAGAATTATGGATGGTCGAGGGCGTATATCCGTAACCACGCTGCTCACAAGCGTAGGTGTTGCAAACGCGCAACAGCCGTCTTCCGCCGAAGAAACTGGGGCAGACTGAAATCGAATGATGGAAGCACTCGATTCGACCCAACGCGTGACGCGAAGCGCCGCCTTCGCCCTGAACGAGCGCTCACGGCGGCTCAGAGTGGACCTGCGAGCCCTTGCCGAGCACGAGCAAGCACCAATCCTCTTCCACGACTCGCGCGAGCTCCTTGAAGCCGAACCCTTCGAAGCGTTCGAGAATCCCGTCCGCCTGATCGCTCAAGAAGCCGGTCAAAGTCAGCTCTCGTGCGTCTCGAGCTCGCCGCGCGATGCGCGCAGCGTCGGCGAGCAGCGCGCGCGGCTCCAAGTTGGCGACGACCATATCGAAACCCGAATCTTCGACGTTTGCGGCGTCTTCGAAGGAGACCAGCTCGCTGACGCCGTTGAGCTCTGCGTTCTCACGTGCAGCCGAAAGGGCGATCGCGTCGATGTCGATGCCGTGCACTGTCTTCGCGCCCGACAACGCCGCCAACACTGCCAGCACGCCGGTACCAGTTCCCACATCGAGCACGCTCGCGCCCGGCAACGCCAAACAAAAGCGCTCGACCGCCTGCGCAGCGAGACGCGTCGTCACGTGCGCGCCGTCACCGAACGCCAACGTGGGGCGGATCACGATGCGGTTCATACCCTCCGGAGGCGGAGTTTCGTCCCATACGGGTTGAATCACCCAGCGCGGCGTCAGCGCTTGCTGTTGTAGATGTCGTGTCCAAGCCGTATCCCAATCCGAATTGGGATCTACTTCGATGCGAATGGACAGATTGCCTTGGTCCTCATCGAGGCCCATGTCGCCGAGCGCGCTGCGTGCTTGCTCGGCCAACGCAGAAATCTGTTCGCGATCGTCGCCGTACACAATCAAACGTGCGCCTCGGCTGCCCGATTGCTCCTCGACGCCACCCGCGCCGAGCTCGATCAATGTTTGACCTACGAGCTCGGAAATGTCGTTCGATACATCGAGCAGCAACTTGACGAGCGCCATGTGTAGCTATCCCTCTTACTTCGACGACGCTCACGTGCGCACGATTGCCTCAGGCGTCGACGTTCTTCATGAAGCTCATACCAGCCAAAAACGAGCGCTGCATGAAAAAGAAGAGCACCACGATTGGTAACGTGGTCAAAAACGACGCCGCCATCAGGTAGTGCCACTGCGTGCCGCCGTGCTGGCTCTGGTAAAATTGCAGGCCGAGCGAGAGCGTGAAGGTGTCCTGGTTCGTCAGGTAGAGCAGTGGGCCGAGGAAGTCGTTCCAGGAGTAGATGAACTGGAAGAAAGCCGCCACCGCGAGCGGTGCGCGGGACAGCGGCAGGTACACGCGCAGGAAAATCGCGAGCTCCGAAGCGCCATCCAGGGTCATGGCTTCGGGCAGGCTCTTGGGAATGCGCGAGAAGAACTGGCGCAAGAGGAAGATGTTGAAGGCGCTGCCGAAAAAAGCCGGCACCCACAGTGGCTTCAGCGTCCCAATCCAACCAAGAACCTTGAACACGCTGTAGAGCGGAACCATCAACACGGGAAACGGCACCATCATGGTTGCCAACGTGAGCGCAAATAGAGCATTGCGCCCCGCCCATTCGAGGCGTGTGAAGCTGTAGGCAACGAGCGCGCTCGACAGCGTCGTGCCGATGGCAGACAGCACACACACGATGAGCGTATTCAACGTGTACGACCAGAACGGGATGTAGCGAACCGTCTCGAGGTAGTTGTGCCACTGCAGCGTGTCCGGCACCCAGCGCGGAGGAAACACCATGGTCTCTTCGATCGGCTTCAACGACGTGGAGAGCATCCACAGCATCGGAAAGCAGAAGGCCAAGCTCGCACCGATGAGCACGGCGTGAACCAGAAGCTTCGACGCGGGGTAACGACGAAAAGTGCTGCTAAACGGCGATCCGGCGGCGCTCATGGGTTCAACTGGAAGTGTAGTGGACGCGGTTCTTACCTACGCGCAGCGCAAGCATGGTGAGACCCAGGATGATCACGAACAGAATCCAAGCCATCGCGGCGGCGTAACCCATGCGCAGGTAGGTAAACGCGTTGTCGTAGAGGCGCATGGAGTAACTCAAGGTCGCACGCGCCGGCCCCCCCTGAGTCATGATGTACGGCTGCGAAAACACCTGCAACGCGCTAATCAAACCCATCAGGCCGTTGAAGTATACCACCGGCGACGTCAACGGCAGAGTGATGTGCCACACGCGTTGCCACAAGTTCGCACCATCGATGTCGGCGGCTTCATATACGGCGCTCGGAACGTCCTGCATCGAGGCCAAGGTGACGACCACGCTGTGCCCTACCCCCCACACACTCATGAGAATCAGCGATGGCAACGCCGTGTGCGGGTTGGTGAGCCAAGCAACGGGCGGAATCAGACCGAAGCTCAGCTTGCCGAGCAGAAAATTCAGCACGCCGTAGCGCGCGTTGAAGATCCAAAGCCAAACCATGGCACTCGCCACCACCGGGGTGAGCGACGGCAAAAACACCAACGTGCGATAAATCCCCGAGCCGCGTAGGTTCGCGTCGAGGAATAACGCCAACGAGAAGGCGACGATCAGGTGCAGCGGCAACGAGAACAGCGCGTAAACGGCTGTATTTTTGAGCGCCGCGAAGAACACGTCGTCGTGAAACAGGTCGACGTAGTTCAAGAGACCGACGAAACGCGGCGCGCTGAGCAGCGAGTAGTCACACAAGCTGTACACGATGCTGGCGAGCACTGGGTAGCCGACGAACACGAACAAGCCGACCGCCCACGGCGAAAAAAATGCGAGCCCCTTGAGCAACGCCAACACCTCACGGCGACTCGATGCGCCACGACGTCGGCGGCGATGCAGCTCACGCCCGATGACCACCGCAATTCCAAGCGCGCAAGCGCCGAGCAACCACAGCGGCGCGTGAAGCAAGCCCGGCGACGGCTCGAGGGCACGGCGCCGGCGCAGGCGGTCCCAAGAGCGTTGCATGCGCGTGTTGGTCTCTCGCAAGGCTTCTTCGGGGGTGGCGCGACCGAGCCAGACCTTCTGAAACGTGGAATGCAGCTCGGTGCGGTACTCGGTCCAAACTCCCATGCGCAGCCCGCCGCGTGCACCAGGGCTCGCCGGCAGGGCCTGAAACATTCTAATGTAGGGGTTTTTGTGCTGCTCGAAGAACTCTGGACTCACTTCGCGCAGCGGCGAATTCTTACGCTGCAAGAGACAAAGCTTCTCGGTGTTGCGCTGCTCGGACAGAAAGCGCATGAACGCAAATGCTTCGCGCGGATGCGCCGATCCTCGTGGGATGACCAGCATGTCGGCATCCACGAACGAAACTGGCGGATCATCCGCGTTGAGGCTCGGGAATGGAGCCGCGCCCCACTCGAGGTTCGGCGCAAAGGCCTCGACGTAATTCGCGAGCCAGACGCCTTGCAGCACCATCGCCAGCTTGCCGCTGAGAAACGGGTCTTGCGCCGAGGCCACGTTGCCGAACGACGCAGACAAGTTCTGCAGCGCGAGCACGCCGTGCTGCTTGGCGTAACCCTGAATCCAGCTGAAGGCGCGAACATTCTCGGGATCGTTCAACGTGATGCGCGCATCGCCATCCCACAGACGACCATGGAAGAAGTAGGGCCAAAAGAATGCCCACCAGGTCGGCTCCGATGGCAAAAATCCGGCTTGCACGATGCGGTCGCCCTGCTTCCGAGTCAGGCGCTGCGCTAAAACATCGAGCTCCGCGAGCGTGCGCGGCGGTTGCTCTGGATCGAGGCCGGCTTCGCGGAACAAGCGCTTGTTCCAGTGCAGCGCGTTGACGGCAGGCACCGACACCATACCGTACAGGTGACCTTCGTGGAGGCCCATCTCCCAATACGGAGCGAGGTAGCGATCTTCGGTCAAGCTCGTGCCTCGCGCGAAATCGTCGAGGCGCATGAGCGCTTGCTTCTCGGCAAAGTCGAAGACGTCCTGCGCGAACAGCCCCGCGAGATCCGGTGGGTTACCGCCAGCGGTAGCAACCAACGTCTTTTTGCTGATTGCGGAGACAGTCAGGTACTCGACGTGAATCTGTGTCTGCGAGCGGTTGAAATCGTCGACCAGCGCCTGCATCGCTGCTCGTTCGACGCCCGTCCACTTCTCCCAGTAGGACACCTTCACGCGTCCGGGCTCGGCTGCGCGAGCCGTCGCCGGCACGCCGAACCACAACACCCAGGACGAGACCAGGAGCCATGCCCAAAGCCCAAGCAAGCGCGCCAGCGCAGCAACCATGCGCCGAAACGGCGGCGGAACAGCTAGGGGCATCGAGACGCTTGGACCATAGGAGTTCGTGCGCGACCCGGTCAAGGCACGGAAAGATCACTAACATTGCCGCGCGCCCAGGGCGCAACGCGCGACAAAGCGGCGCCCCGAGCCCCGCGCATCTGCTAAACCAGCGCCGACCCGAACCACCGAGAAACGAAAATGGGATACCCCGGACTCAGTTTGGAAGGCCGCGTGGCGGTCGTGATTGGCGGAACCTCAGGCATCGGCAAGCACCTTTCGACGGGGCTGGCCGAGGCCGGCGCCGACGTGGTTCCGACTTCCCGTCGCGAGACCGAAGTGGCCGCCACTGCAGATGCGGTTGCCGCGCTTGGCCGGCGCACGCTGCGGATTCCTTCGGACGTGACCGATCGCGCGTCGCTTCAGAACCTGTGCGACAGCGTGGTGAAGGAGCTCGGCAAGGTCGACATCCTGATCAATTGCGCTGGTCGTATCAAGCGCACCCCCACGATCGAGGTGTCGGAGGAGGAGTTTCAGGGCATTCTCGAGACCAACCTGATGGGCACACTGCGCGGCTGCCAGGTGTTCGGACGTCACATGCTTTCGCGCGGCTATGGGCGCATCGTGAACATCGGTTCGCTCACCTCGTTCGTGGCATTCCACGAGGTTGCCGCTTACGCCGCCAGCAAAGGCGCGGTTGCGATGCTCACGCGCTCGTTGGCGGTGGAATGGGGGCCGCGCGGCATCGTATGCAACGCCATCGCGCCGGGTGTGTTCCGCACGCCACTCAACCAGGAGCTGTTGGACGGCACTCCGCGTGGGCAGGAGCTCCTGACGCGCACGCCGCTCAAGCGTTTCGGCAAGCTCGAAGAGCTGGTCGGCACGGCCGTGTACCTTTCCTCGGAGTCCGCGAGCTTCGTCAATGGGCAGATCATCGCCGTCGACGGAGGCTTCCTCGCGAGCGGCGTGAACCAGTGACGCCTGAGCTCGATCCTCGAAGCAGCGACGATTTTCTGATCGAAATCGAGACCCTGCGCGGTGAAGACCCGGCTCGCGCGTTGGAAAAGCTGAACGCCTCCGGCTCGCAGGTCATGCGCCGGCCGGAGGCACGCCTGTTGGCTTCCGATCTGAGCTGGGAGGTGCACGGCGCGAAAGTCGCGCTCCCCTTGCTGGAAGCGCTGGTCCACGACGTGCCTGACTACGCGGACGCGCGCTACCTGTTGGGCTCGCTCCACGATGAGCTCGGTGAAAACCAGCGCATGATCGAAGAGTTCTTGGAGGTGCTGCGCCTCGACGAGGGACTCGACGCTGGGCTCGATGCCGAACAGGGCCGCGAGCTCGAAGACTTGATCGTGACCGCAGCTGAAGAGACCGTGGCCGGCCTTCCACAAGCGTTCCGCGAGCGGCTGGAGGGGGTGCCCATTTTGGTCGCGCCGCGGCCCGACGAAGAGCTCGTGCGTGAAGGCTTCGATCCGCGCGCGCTGGGTCTGTTCGAAGGGCCCACTTCGGCCGATCACGACAACAACGAGGCCAGCGACATGCCGACGCGCATCGTGCTGTTTTCAGCCAACTTGCTCGCGGAGTCGGTGGACGAAGAGCAGCTCAAGGCGGAAGTTGCGACGACGGTGCTGCACGAGGTCGGGCACTACTTCGGGCTCGAAGAAGAAGACATGGAGCGCCTCGGCCTCGACTGAGTTCACTTTGAGTGCACGGCTCGCGCAGGAGCGCAATTCGAGGCCCAACTGCGGTCGCGCGAGCAAACAAATGACTCTCCGGCGCGGCAGCTTTTCGCGTAGCGTGCCGGGCGACGGCGACCTCCTACGGCGACGTTATCCGCATGGCTACTCGCCTCTCCCACCGCTCGCTCGGGCCACTCGCGCTCTCGATCGTACTTTTGTCGTGCGCAGCAGGGCGCGATCGCGCGGCGACGCCGCCGAAGCCGGTGCGCACTCTGGCAGGACCGCAGCCGATCAGTACCGCTGCCACGCTCGCTCCCAGCGGGATCCACGTTGCGCGGCGTTGCTATTGCTTGCTGCGCAAAGGCTCGACCGCGGAGTTCGGCTTGCGTCTGTCAGCGGATGAATCCACCGAGCGGGGTGTATCCATCCGCGTGTTTCCAGGCGCGAGCCGCGAGCCGATCCTGGTTAAAGCTCCCGTCGTACTTCACCCCAAGTACGAATACGTGAAGTTTACGATCCCAGCTCTACCCGGCGTCGAAGACTTTCAGCTCGAGCTCAACGCCAAAGTGCGGCAGCAATCGATCGGGCAAATCGTGAACGAGCGCTGCGAGCAAGCTTGCGTAGGACATTAGCCGCGGCCGGCGCCGTTCGCGAAAACGGCGCCGACGACCAGCGCGACAACGCTCACTGCCGTACGATTTCGTAGTGCAGCGTCTTGCTGGCGGCGCTCAGCGGCAGCACGAAACCGTCGGCCGTGCGCGTCAGCGGCACCTCCGGTCCGCGCTCGCCCGAGGCGAGCAAAGCGTAGGCTTTGAGCTTGTCGAGGGCACCAGTGATCTTGCCGAGCGTCACGTTGCCAACGATGGGCTCGACCAAAATTGGAGCGCGGCCGGGGTCAGCCAGTGCGTTGCCGCTCGCCGCCAGAGCCATACCGGTGTTGACGGCATTGCCAGCAGCGGTCACGAGCCAGCGGCGCGTGGTGGCAATTGGCGCGTCCTCGAGCGACGAAACCACCACTACGGCGTAAGGGCTCTTCAGATCGATGCGCACGTTGCCGAGCGCAACGGTCTCGTTCGAATTGAAGCCAGCGAAACCTTGAGAGCGCGGCGTGTCCATCTCGAAGCGCCCGGACGTCGAGTCGTGGCGCAGCTCCCGTGTGCTCGAGCTCACCATCGTGCCGTTGGTGTGATCCTTCACGATTTTGTCGATCGGCGGCGTCGCGGCGTTCGGGCTGAAGTCGACACCAGTGCGCGCGATGAGGCCCAGCTTGGCGGGCGCAGGCAGGGCAGCTTCGGGAACCAACGATGCTTCGCGGTCCACCTTCACGTAAGCGGCCAGATCCGACTCGCGCACATCGGCGCGGTGGAACAGCAGCGATACGGCCGGCCACAAGCCGAGCATCGCCGGCTGCTCGATGATGTCGAAGTTGTTGCTGAGCACATCGATCGCTTCAGGGCGCTTCTTCACATCGTGGCTGAACGCAAACTCGATCGGGCTCATGCCTTGCAACGCGGCGTAAGCACCCATTAGCAACACGCCTTCTTGGCGGTAGTCGTTGGGAGCTGAGGTCTGCCACTCACTGGTGGAGTACGGCAGCCCCTTCACACGTCGGTGCGCGAGCGATCCAACGATGCCGAGGTATGGATCTTTGAGCATGGAGCTCGGGTTCCAACGAATGTCTTTGTTGTAGCCCCAACCGGCTTCTGGATGGCTGAAGTACGCGTGACGATCGACGAAGTCGAGCTCAGCGCTCGCCATCAAATCCAGCGGGTGCTCCGTCCAATGATTGCTGCCAGTCGTGAGACCGCGATAGCCAACCTGCTTCAGGCGCTTTTGGATGCGTTTGTAGTAGTCGAGCTCGGTGTCGTAGAGAAAGCGCAGGGTGTCGGCGAGGCGTGCCTTGCCGAGCTTGGGATAGACTTCTCGTTCGAACGAGAACGAAAGCTCCACGCTGCCCTTTTCGGGATCCTCGCTAGGCAAGAGCCCCTGCTTGCCGCTTGCGTCCGCCCAGCGTTTCTCGAGCGCCGCGCGCCCGCCTGGCACCTGCTTCTTCAACCACGCCGAGAAGAGCTGTGCGATGAGTTGCCGCGAGGCCGGGGTCTTCAACGCGAAGTCGCCCTCGTTGCGTAGCCAGAGCAGGCTATCCTCGTTGATCACCTCGACCAGCGCGATCGCAGGATTCTTAGCGTAAGTCGATTTGGTGTAGGGGTTCTCGTGACCCATGAATTGATCGATGAACTTCTCTTGCAGCTCGATGAGCTTGGGGTCGAACTCGCCTTCGATCTTCAGCCCTTGCGCCAGCTTGTCTGCTTCGGCAACGCCGTCTTCCTTCGTGACCTTACGGTGCACGAGCATGTCGAAAAATTGGTAGATGCCGCGCTTCTGCAGCGCCGCGACGAAGTAGTCGAAGCGGTCCATCGCGGCGGGATCGAGCGCCAAGGTGTTCGCCTTGTTGCCGAACACGTTGGGCGTGCTCCACGCGGCATCGATGTGATGATGACGTGTCATGTTCACACCGAGCTGCGCCAGGAGCTCGGCGAGTTTGTCGGCCTCCTCGTGCGTGGGAAAGTTGGCCGAAGCAACGATGTTCACTCCCCAAAAGCGGGCCTTCTTGCCGTCGGCGAACACGAAGTTCTCGCCACGCCGTCCGAGCGCGCCGTGCTTGCCCGCGGGCGCATCCAGCAAGCGGCTCACATCGAGCGCGGTGCCGCGACGCTTACTCGCGTCGATTCCCGTCCATGGGAACCAATCCGCGGTTGCATAGGGTTTGGGTGTGAGCTTGACCTCGGTGGGCGAAAGCACCAAGTGATCGACCGCGAAGTCGAACGGCTTGTCGAACTCGGCGGGTGAAAAGCGAACTCGCAGCACATCGTCGAAGCGACGTGGAAGTGGCTTGCCCCAACCGGCCTGCGCTAGCTCAGCGAGCGGCACGACGATCTCGGTCCAGCTGCTCGGCGCCGTGAACTCGTAGCGAAAGTGGTCGTGATCGGTGACCGAAGCTTTCTCGAGTGCAACGCTGTAGCGTCCGCCGTCGGCTTTGACGAAAAAGCGCAATGTTTTGTAGCCGTTCAGATCCTGCGGGGCTTTGTTGGGATTTAGGTGCACTTGCAGCTGCACCCAAGACCACGGCGCCTTGTTTGAACCGAGCGCACCAGTGATGTGCGCGGCGTGCCCTGGGCTGCCACTCGCGCCACCCGGCTCGGGCTGAAACGGAAACGGCGCCGCGCGCGTGCCCAATCCGTTCTTGTCGAATTCGAGCCAGAGCGGCCCGGAACGCCCCTCAGCGCGCTCGAAGTCCTCGAGCAGCCAATCGGTTTTTGGGGCAGGAGCCGCCGACGACGCAGCGGGAGTCGCCGCCACAGGAGCGTTTGCAGGCGCGGCGCTCGGACAAGGCGTGCACGCACCCGCCGCAAAGAGCGGAATCGAGACGCCCAGCAGCTGACGTGAGAAACGGAACGGAGACTTCGAGGAACGGCGCATTGGGCCTCGCTTATCACCGACCCTGCGCCCAGTGGTACGGAATTGACCTGCTACCAGCACAATGAGCATAAACGCTCGACGCGCGCGCGTTGCACTGCAAGAAAGGGGCGTGACTGAGGTATCGGTTGGACTCGGGGATAAAAGCCTATTCCCTTTGCTCGAGGCGGATGCGTATCTGGCTTTCGCTGCCATCGCGCCGGTGAGTCAGCTGGTGCAAGCCACCATCGAAGAGGTGCTGCGCGATTGTGCGCTTCGGGGGCAACCGGCGCTGTTTCGATGGTACGAGCGCCGGGAGCGATTGCGCGAAAAAGTGAGCGCGCTGCTCGATACCACGCCAGAGCAAATCGCGTTCACGGGCGGCACGACGCAAGCGCTGAATGCTTTAGCGCTCTGCTTCCCATGGAACGCGGGCGACACCGTGCTGCTCACCGAGGGTGAGTTTCCCGCCAATGTGGTGCCCTTTCAGAACGCGGCGGCGCTATTCAACCTGCGCGTGCGCTTCTTGCCCCGACCCGATCCGCACGCCGGCGAAGAAGCATTTCTGAATGCGCTCGAAGCCGCTCTGCACGAACGCGTCCGGCTGGTTGCGCTGAGCGCGGTGTGCTTTCAAAGCGGCTTGCGCATGCCGCTCGAACATGTCGCGGCGTTATGCCATCGACATGGAGCCGAGCTCGCGGTGGATGCAATTCAAGCGTTGGGCGTCGTGCCATTCAGCGTTCACAAGCTGGGCGTCGACTACGTCGCTGGCGGCGCGCACAAATGGTTGATGGGCGTCGAAGGCGCAGGCTTCTTGTTCGCGCGCTCCGATCGCGCCGCGCGACTCGTGCCGCGCAACGCTGGTTGGCTGAGTCACACCGATGGGCTCAAGTTCTTGTTCGAAGGACCCGGGGAGCTGCGCTACGACCGGCCAATCAAGAGCAGCCTGCAATTTCTGGAAGGCAGTTCGATGAGCACGCTGAGCTTCGCTGCGTTGGAAGCGGGGCTCGATCCCATCCAAGAGATTTCGGTGCCACGCATCTTCGCGCACGTCAGCAACTACCTGGACGCATTGGAGGCCGGCCTGCTCGAGCGCGGTTTCAGGAGTCTCCGAAGCAGGGATCCAGCGCGGCGCTCCGGGATCTTGTCCAGCATCCCGCCCCACGGCATCAAGCCCGCCGACCTGGTACGGGAGCTCCGCAAGCGGCGTGTGATCGCCACGATGCCCGACGGCTTATTGCGCTTTGCCCCCCACTTTCCCAACTCACTCGACGAAGTTCCGCTGGTGCTGGCCGCTGTGGACGCCGCCGTGGCGGAGCTGCGTCCCGTGACGTAACGGCCACCCCGTCAAAGCTTTAGCAAGCCTTTGGCAGAAGAGGCTGGCACGCCTTGCTCGCGCTGGGGCGGACAGGCTACACCTCTGGCCGCACCTTTGGATTTGCCATGAAACTCTACGTCAATCCCCTCTCTCCGAACTGCCGTCGCGTCCTCGCCGTTGCGGACTACCTGGGTCTCACACCAGAAATCCAGGTCGTCGACTTCAGCAAAGGTGAGCACCGGAGCAGTGAGTTTTTGGCGTTGAACGGCAATGGCGCCGTGCCGGTGTTGGAAGACGGCGATTGGATCCTCACCGAGTCGCGCGCCATGCTGCATTACCTGGCGACGCTGCGACCGGAGTCGCGCCTGATCCCGACGGATCCCAAAGAGCTGGCCGAGGTGCTGCGTTGGCAGTTCTGGGACGCCGCGCACTTCAGCCCGCCGAATGGAACGGCGTTTTTTCAACGCGTGCTCAAGCCGATGACCGGCGGTGAGCCCGACGAGAGCCGCGTGCGCGATGCAGAGGTGCAGTTCGAGCGCTACGCAAAAATCCTGAACACCCACCTCGAAAACCGCTCGTGGCTGGTTGGGCGCAGCATCAGCATCGCAGACTTTACGGTGGCGGCCTCACTCGCCCAAGGCATCGCGGCCGGCCTCAAGCTCGATGCGTTCCCCAATCTGCGCTCGTGGTATTCACATCTCGCAGAGCTCGACGCCTGGCGTCACACCGAGCCCAAAGCAGGCTGAGCGACTAGGCCTGTTTCTTCTGAGCGTCGCTTTCACTCGCATCTGCAGCAGTCTTGGCGAGCCCTGGCGCCTCGCTGTCGGGTTCGGCATCCGAAGCAGGCGGCGCGGGACGTTGCTCTTTCAAAGCAGCTTGGATTTCGGCAAGCGCGGCTTCGTCCAAATCCGGCGTGAGCCGCGCGATGCGATCCAGAATATCTGCGGTGCCAAAGTAGGCTTCAGCGCATTCGAGGTGAATCGAACCCATGGCATTCATGCGGCCGTCCTCGAACACTTGTAGCGCGAGCCTGAAGCGCCCTTTCTCCATGGCTTCGCGGCACACCCGACAATGCGCTCGCCCCGAAGCGGCCCGCTCCGCTCGTGCCAGCCGCGCCACACGCGGAAACTTCACGCCGAACTCTGCCAGCTGCTTCAGCGAGTCCACGTCATCGGGCACGGGTGAGTAAGCTTCGAGCACCGGCAACAGCTGCTCGGGACGCATGCACGCTGCGCAGCGCAAGTGAAACCAAACCAAGGTCTCACCTTCGGCGTAGGGGTTCGGCACACTGTCACCGAAGCGAAGTTGTCCCTTGGCGATCGCGTTGCCGCAGCCGCGACACTTGGAGCGACCGGTGCTAGCCGGCTCGATTACGGAGTTCACGCGGACGATTTTCGAACCGCCGCGCGCTGCTGGCAAATCTTTCGGTCTTAGGACTCAGCCGTACTTCTTCGCCAGCCGGTCCACGAGCTCCACGTACGCGGTCATTGCGGCCTCGGGTGGGGTGGATTTGCGGGCGGCCCAGGCGTCGTATTTGGCGCGCCCCTTGAAATCCAGCATGCCCGGCCGATCCCCCTGCACATCACCGAGCGTGGCTTGCTTGTAGAGCGCGTAGAGCTCGAGTAGCTCGTCGGGTCCCGGCGTGGTTTTCAGGTTTTTTACGCGCGTCTGCGCGCTGGCGAAGTCGTCCGCGAGAGCCATTCGGAAAGCTTAGATCCGCTGGCTGCCGATCGCGAGCTTTGGGACGACTTCGCCAGCCTGCCGCTGCTCAGGCCGACCGCGTGACCACGGGCTCTGCGGCCGCAACGGCGCGACACCGATTCAGCGCGGAGACCAACGCATGAACAGAGGCCAGCACCACGTCAGTGTTGCTGCCCACCCCGTAGTAGACACCGCCATTCACGCGCACGGCGAGATACGCAACGGCTTCGGCGGCAGCGCCGTGACCGCGTGCATGCTCCGAATAGTCGACCACCTCGAAGGCGCGCGGAAACACGCGCCCGATGGCGAGCGCGAACGCTTCGATGGGACCCGCACCAATTCCCTGCACACTGCGCGATTCCCCGTCGACGTTGAGCGTGGCGCTGACCGCGCACTCGCGACCGTTTGCGCGCCGCTCCACGCCCACGCTAGAAAGCGCGATCGAGCCCGGCGCATGCACGTAGCTCGACTCGAACAGCGCGTGGACCTCCGCCGACGACAGCTCTTCCCCGCGTGCGTCCGTCACCGCTTGCACCGCCTTGCTGAACTCGATGGCGAGCTCGCGCGGCACGCGATAACCAAAGTCGCGCTCCAACACGTGCAGCAGGCCACTCTTGCCGGACTGGCTGTTGATGCGAATCACTGGTTCGTATTCACGGCCGATGTCGGCTGGGTCGATCGGCAAATACGGCACCTCCCAACGCTCGCCTGAAGACGCGGCCATGTGCTTCAAGCCTTTGTGAATCGCGTCTTGGTGTGAGCCGCTGAACGCCGCGAACACCAGCTCACCAGCGTAGGGATGGCGCGGATGTACAGGCAACCGCGTGGCTTCCTCCACGACGCGAACCACCTGTTTCATGTCGTCGAAGCGCAAGCCCGGATCGATGCCATGCGAATACAGGTTCATGGCCAACGTGACGATGTCGACGTTGCCGCTGCGCTCACCGTTGCCCAGCAAGGTTCCTTCAACGCGCTCAGCGCCCGCCAACATCGCGAGCTCCGCCGCAGCCACTCCTGCGCCGCGATCGTTGTGGGTGTGCACGCTCAAAATCACGCTGTCACGCCGGGCCAAATTGCGCGACATCCACTCGATGCGGTCGGCAAACACGTTGGGCGTCGTGTTCTCGACGGTGGAAGGCAAATTGATGATCATTGGATCTTGCGGTGTCGGATCCCACGCTTCGATCACGGAGTTGCAAATCGCGAGACCGAAGTCGAGCTCGGTACCGGTGAAGCTTTCGGGCGAGTACTGAAAGGTCACGTGCGTGCCGGTGAGCCCCGCCACTCGCTCACGGATCTGCCGCGTGCCTTGCACTGCCAAGTTCACGATTTGCTCACGATTCATGCCGAACACGACGCGCCGCTGAAGCTCCGAGGTCGAATTGTACAAATGCACGATGGCCCGGGGTGCACCTGCGATCGACTCGATGGTGCGGTTGATCAAACCCACGCGTGACTGAGTGATCACCTGCGGAATCACCTCGGCGGGCAAAATTCCGTTTTCGATGACCCAACGAATGAAATCGAAGTCGGTGCGCGAAGCCGCGGGAAAGCCGAGCTCGATTTGCTTGAAGCCGACGCGCAACAAAAGCTCCAACAGCGCGCGCTTGCGTTCGTGCCCCATCGGGTCGGGCAAGGCTTGGTTACCATCGCGCAGATCCACGCTGCACCAGATTGGCGCGGCGCTCTGCACCCGCTCGGGCCAGCGGCGATCGGGTAAGTGAACGCGTTCGGGAGCTACGTAACGATTCGGGGCGAAGGGCATGGGTTTTCTCGGTTGTTTATGCCGGAGAAAACGAGACCTTCGCTCTCCGGCCGGGTTGGCGGGAGAGGAGTGAATCGGGTTACGTTGCCGCGCCGCGCTTCACACCTCGCCCGCGCCGCTAAGAAGCAGCGAGGTGCGAGATAGAAGGGCCTGCAGGCGCAACATCGAGGGCCTCAGGATACTCGGCCACTAGCCCTTGTCAAAGCAATGCGCAATTTGCGGCATCCCGCAGCTCGGAAACGCGCTTCGTGGAGCTCAGCGATAGCCGGCGGCCTGCAAATCGAACCAGCTCGCGTAACGACCGCGCTCGGCCAAGAGCTGGGCGTGCGACCCGCTCTCGACGATTTGGCCGTGCTCGATCACGAGGATGCGATCGGCCATGCGCACGGTGGGAAACCGGTGCGAGATGATGATGCTGGTGCGGCCGCGCGAGAGCTCGCGGAAGTGTTGGAACACGGCATGCTCCGCGTTCGCGTCGAGGGCGGCGGTGGGTTCGTCCAAAATCAGAATGCTGGCTTCTTCGCGCATGAAGGCGCGCGCCAGCGCGAGCTTTTGCCATTGGCCGCCAGAGAGCTCGCTGCCCTTCTCGAACCAATTGCCGAGCGGCTGATCGAGGCCAGCGGGCAACGCGGCAACCAACTCCTTGGCGCCGCCGCGCTCCACAGCGCGTTCGATGCGCGCGGAGTCCTCGAGATGCGCGACGCTACCGAGGCCAACATTCTCCCGCACGCGAAATTGGTACTGGTTGAAGTCTTGAAAGATGACGGCGAAGTGGCGACGCAGCTCGTCTTCCGGATAGTCGGAGAGCTCGCGCCCATCGAGCAAGATGCGGCCTTCACTTGCTTGGTACAAGCCGGTCAGCAGCTTGACGAAAGTGGTTTTGCCGGCGCCGTTCTCACCGACGAGTGCGATGCTCTCGCCGGGCTTCACCTCGAGGTTGATGTGACGAAGCGCCCAATCGTTCGCCCCAGGGTAGCGGAAGCCGACGTTCTCCATGCGAATCGCACCCGAAACTCGGGCTGGCGCCGCGCTCCCGGCAGCAGCGAGCTTTCGAGCGCTCGGAATCGCTAGGTACGCGAAGAGATTCGACATGTACAGATTGTGCTCGTAAATGTTTCCTATCCCTGACAACACCGACTGAAAGGCTTGTTGGCCTTGACGCAGCGACACGACGTACAGCGTGAGAGCGCCCACGCTCACCTGCCCGCTGGCGGCCGCGAGCGCCATGGCTGCATAGGTGGCGTAGAAGGCTCCCACCCCAACCACGCTGAGCGCATGAGTAAAGCTCGCGCGACGCAACGCGAGGCGTTTGTCTTCGCGGTAGAAGGTGTTCGCCAAATCCTTGTAGCGGCCGAGCAGCAAAGGCCCGATTCCGAACAGCTTCACTTCCTTGGCGTGCTCGTCGTTGGCGAGAACGTGCTCGAGGTACAAAAGGCGACGTGTGTCCGGCGAACGCCAGTTGCGCACTCGAAACGTGAGCTTCGAATAGTGCATCTCGGCAAACGTCGCCGGTATCGTCGCAATGAAGAGCACCGGCAGCACCCACGCACCAAAGCCGGTCAGGAACAGCGAATAGCCGAGCAGAGTGACCAGGTTCTGCAGCAAGAGAAAGCAGTCGCTCACCAACGCGAGTGGGCGCGATGAAGCTTCGCGGCGAGCGCGGTTGAGCTTGTCGTAAAACTCCGCATTCTCGAAAAACGCCAGCTCGAGGCTGAGCGCCTTTTCCAAAATGGCGTGATTCAGATCCGCACCCATGCGCGCCGAGAGCAACTGGCGAATCAAGCCGAGCACTCGCTGAGTGCCAGTCAGGGCCAGCACCGCAGCGAGCTCGAGCAGTACCCAGTGCAACGCGCGTTCACGCTCACCCGCGACGACCGCGTCGATGATGCGCTTGCCAACGTAGGCGACCGCCAGGGGCAGTAGTGCGGCGCTCGCCGTGAACAGGATTTGCAGCGTGAGCAGCCGGCGCGAGGAGCGCGCCACGAGTTGCAACGTTTTCAGCGCGTAGCCGAGAACTTCGGCCGAAGCGCGCAGAAGCTGGCCCACTCGGGCCTTCGCTACGGGTTCTACGCTGACCCTCGGGCGCAAATGCGGCCGCATTGCGCTGGTTCTAACCGACCCGGCTACGCCTCGCGACCTGCCCGTTCGGAGAACTGGGCATTGCACCCGCCACCCCGGGCCGCAGGCCAAGGCGCGCCGCGAAAAGCGCGGCGGCAAAACCGTCCTGAAACCGATGCCACGCCAGCCTCTGGACCCGAAGCCATGCTAACTGGCCTTCGTCAGGTGTCCGTGACAGACCGATTTTCGAGGAGCCCGTGAACAGCATCGAAGTCCGCCCCGAAGACCGCCCCCTCCACGACGACATGCGTTACCTCACCGCCGTGCTGGGCCGCGTCATCAAGCGGCTCGAGGGCGAAGAGGTGTTTCGCGCTGTCGAAGAACTGCGGACGCGGAGCCGTGATCGCCGGCGTGCATCGGAAGGAGCGGAAGCCCTGGACGCGCTGCTCGCCCGCGTCGACGCGCTGCCGCTGGAGAAGGCGGCCCCCGTAGCGCGTGCGTTCACGCTGTTCTTCTTCCTGATCAACACCGCCGAACAGGTGCATCGCGTGCGCCGTCGCCTGACCTACGAGAAGAGTGGTGACACGACGCCGCAACCAGCCAGCTTCACTTGGGCTTTCGAGCAGCTCAAGTCGCGCGGAGCCAGCCCGGCCGAGGTGCGTGAGATGATGCGCGGCTTGGACGTGCGCCCGGTGCTCACGGCGCACCCCACCGAAGCAACTCGCCGTACGCTGTTGGGCCTACAGGCTCGCATGGCACAAGCGCTGCTCGCTCGCGGTGACGCACCCGCGTCGGAGCGCTTGCGTCTCGAGGAGTCGCTCGAAGCCGACGTGGAGTTGCTGTGGCTCACCGACGAGGTGCGCCGCGATCGGCCGAGCGTGCTCGACGAAGTCAGCTCCGTCATTTGGTACCTGGAAGATCGCTTGATGGAAGCAGGTGGTCGCGTCAGCGCCGCCGCCGAGCGCGCCTTTCGCGCTGTCTTCGGGAAAGATCTTGGGGTCTCCGCGCAGATCGGTCTGGGTAGCTGGGTCGGCGGTGATCGCGACGGCAACCCGTTCGTGACTCCAGAGATCACCCTGGCAGCAACGCGACGCACCGCTTACGCCCTGCTCGCACGTTACCGCAAGCACATCGAGCAGCTCGTAGGCCAGGTTTCGATCTCGGATCGCATCGCCCCCGCCACCGAGGAGCTCAGAAACTCAATCGAGCGCGACAAGGGCTTGTTGCCGGCGATTTGGGAGACGAATCGGCGCCGCGATGCTCACGAACCGCTGCGCCTGAAGCTCACCTTCATTGCCGGCCGCATCGAAGCGCTGCGGCAGGAAATTGCGTCACGCGATGCGGGCACCCCCGTACGCGTTCCGGGTGCTTACAAGAGCCACAACGAGCTCATCGCCGATCTCGAAATCGTGCGCCAAGCATTGATCCTGGCCGGAGCCGATCACAACCGCCGCACTTTGCTCGAACCTTTCATCGCGCAGGTTCAGGCATTCGGGTTCTTCGGTTACACGCTGGATTTGCGAGAGGATTCGGACGCTCACGCCCAGGCGATTCAAAAGATCGCGGCAGCGCTGAACCTCCCTCCGCTCCAAAAGGACACCCTGCGCGCCGAGCTGCTCGGCCGTCGTCCCTTGGTTGCCGACCATCTGGCGCTCGACGACGCCACCAAGAAGACGGTCGAGGTCTTCCGCGCCATGCGCATTGTGCAAGACGAGCTCGGCGAGCGCGCGGCTCCGACCTACATCGTGTCGATGACGCACCACGCTGAGGACTTGCTCAACGTGCTGCTATTGGCGCGCGAAGCCGGCCTGGTTGATCTCAGCAGCGACGAGCCGACGTCGCGGCTCGACGTGGTGCCGCTCTTCGAAACGCGCGACGATCTCGCGCGCGGCCCGTCGATCATGAAGAGCTTGTTCGATGACCCCGTTTACAAGCGTCAGCTGAAGGCGCGCCAAATGCGCCAGGAAGTGATGCTGGGGTATTCGGATTCGGCCAAAGACGTGGGCATGGTGGCCGCTTCGTGGGAGCTCTATCTCGCGCAAGAGCGCTTGGCCCTCTTGGCCAAAGAGTACGGCGTGGAGCTCACTTTGTTCCACGGACGCGGTGGCACAGTGGGGCGCGGCGGCGGCTCTCCGGTGTTTCGCGCGCTTTCGGCGCTTCCGCCCGGTACCGTCGGCGGTCGCATCAAGATCACCGAACAAGGCGAGGTGATCTCTCAGAAGTTCGGTCTATTGCCGCTCGCCGAGCGCAGCTTGGAGGTCATGGCCACCGGCACGCTGCTCGCGGCTTACAACGACTTCAGCCAAGCGCTGGATCCGGAGCTCCTGAAGCGCTTCCGTACAGCGATCGAAGAGATCAGCGAGTCGTCGCGCGTCGCGTTCCGCCGCATCATTCACGACGACCCGGCGCTGTTTCAATTCTTTCTCACCGCAACTCCGGTGCGCGAGCTCACGCACGTGCACTTCGGTTCGCGACCGGCCTACCGCGAGCGCGGCGCCGGAAGCATCGTTGGCATCCGCGCAATCCCGTGGAACTTCGGCTGGACGCAAATGCGCTGGATGGCCTCGGCCTGGGTCGGCGCCGGCACCGCGCTGGAAGCAGCGCTGGACAAGCCGGGCGGTGTGGAGCTCTTGCGCGCGATGGCCGAAAAATGGCCTTTCTTCGATGACCTGCTCGACAAGCTGGAGATGGTGGTGGCCAAGGCCGACCCCGATGTCGCGCGCCTCTACGCCCGGATTTTGGGCGGAGATCCCCGCGTGATGGCCGGACTGGAAGCGGAGTTCGAGCGCACCTTAAAGAGCTTGCATCGCATTCGTGGACGCGAGCTCATCGCAGGCCACCGTTTCTTGCGCGATTCACTCGCTCTGCGAAACCCCTACGTGGATCCGCTGTCGCTGCTGCAAGTCAGCTTGCTACGCAAGAAGCGCGCCCTCGCAGAGGGGCACCCCGATTTGCGTCACATCGATTCGGCGCTTGGCACGACTTTGAACGGCATTGCGCAGGGCATGCGCAACACGGGCTGACGTGCCAGCATCCAGGGCGTGACGGAAGACAGCGCAGAAGCGAAGCTTCTGAAGGAAGGTCGTTACCGCATCCTGGGGCTGCTCGGGCGCGGCGCGCAAGCCGACACGCTCTGGGGTGAGGACACGCTCGGCGGTGGGCACGTAGCGATCAAGCGCTTCCAAGTGCGCGGAGCCAAGTCGTGGAAAGACGTGGAGCTCGCGGAGCGCGAAGCCAGCGTGCTCTCGCGCCTTTCCCACCCAAACCTGCCCAAGTACCTCGATCATTTCGAAGAGGACGGCGCGCTCTACCTCGTGATGCAGAAGATCGAGGGCTCCACCTTGGCCGAGCTCCGTGCTCGCGGAGCGCTCGATCAAGCTCTCATGCGGCGTTTCCTCACAGATCTCGGCGACACGCTCGAATACCTGCACGCGCTGTCGCCGCCGATCGTGCACCGCGATATCAAGCCGCAAAACGTGATTTTGCGGCCCGATGGCGGCTTCTCGCTGGTCGATTTCGGCTCAGTGCGCGAGAAGCTGCGACCGGAAGGCGGCAGCACCGTGGTCGGTACTTTCGGCTACATGGCGCCCGAGCAATTTCAAGGACGTGCCGGACCGGCTACGGACGTGTACGGGGCGGGTGCGACGGCCATCGCTTGCCTCACGGGCATCGATCCCGAAGAGCTCCCACACCGCGGGCTCGCGATCGACGTGCAGCAAGCGCTACGCGGCCAGGTGGATGCCAGTTGGGTCGAGCTGCTCACGCGGCTGCTGGAGCCGAACCCAGACCAGCGCCCGCGCTCCCTGAAAAATGCCCTGGCCACCACACTGAATCGCGGACCGCGAGTGAGCTCAGCCCAGCCGCGCGCAAGCTGGGTGCCTCCGCTGCGCGACCCACTCGACTTGCCGAGCTTGCCAGGGCTCTCGCGCAAGCAAGCCCGCCGCCTCGAGAAGCAGGCACGACGCGCGCGAAAGGACGCTCGACGCGCTGCGCGGCGTGCGCGCACCGGAAACCGAATCGCCAGAATGCCCGGCTGGTTTTGGATCTTGTTGGTGGTTGGGATCAGCCTGTTCGCTGCACGCCTGGTGGTCACGGGTGTGCTGCGGATCGCCTTACCAATCCTATTGAGTGTGTTGGCGCTGGTGTTCGGCGCGGGGCTGCGTCGCGCGGCGCGCCGCACGATGCACGCAGGCGAACGCGCCGACGCGGCCATCGGGCGCGCCATCGACCACGTACGGGGTGTGCCACCCTCAGTCCATGAGGGCACGCCGCGCATGCGCGTGGACGACGATCTTCCACCGTTCCACGCGCACGACGACGCGGAGCACGGCTTCCCAACGGAAACCCGTGCTAATTCGAGAACTTCGCGCTAGCGGGCGCTTCAGCGCAGCCCGTACTTACGAAGCCGATCGCGCAGCGTGGTGCGCGGCAAGCCCAAGCGACGTGCAGCAGCGCTCAGATTGCGCTCGGAGTCGACCCACGCCTGCTCGATGACACGGCGCTCGAAGACGCGCAGGGATTCGCTCGGCCTGAGCGAGTCTACCGAGTCAGATTCGGGTTGTGCTTGGCGTGCGCGATCTGTGAGCGCAACACGCAAACGCTGATCGAGCTCCGCGGCAACGACAGGCTTCTCCAGCACGTCCGACGCTCCAGCACGCATTGCGCGCACGGTCGTCGGAATGTCCAGGTTCGCTGACACGAGGATGGCAACGGGTCTGGTACTAGGTGGCTTCTTCGACAGCTGCTGCATCACGGACAAGCCGTCCGCTTCTGGCAGCATCAAGTCGATAACTAGCGCATCGAAGGCCCGCTCACCGAGCAACTGAAGGGCTGTGCCACCGTCGCGAGCGACGTCCACGGCCCAACCCAGCCCGGCAAGAGAGCGCGACAGTGAATTTGCGACGTCTTCGTCGTCGTCGACCACTAATACGGCTCCCGCCTGCGTCATTTTTCCCTCTTCTTCTCCGCCTCTGGTCCAGCTCTTTTTGCGACTCGATCGAGCGCGAGGCTGTGCCCAGAAAACACGGACCTCGAGCCAGACTCGAAAAGAGCTTCGCTTGTTGGTCTCGCCTATGTCAACGCTCGCGAGCGTGGTTTAGGAAGAATATTCTGCGTGTGGCAAGCTGCCTCGAACGGGCGGCCGATGTCTCAGCTGGAGACCGCTCCGACCGTAAGAAACTAATCGGACTTGCCGCGCAGGTCGCGCTTCTTCTCGAGCTCGGGAACTACGCGCGATACGCGTTTGTAGACGGTCTGCCGAACTAGGCGCCAAAGGCCTTCTTCGTCTTCGCACTCACCCAACATCCCGAGTGGAATACGAAAACCTCCCATATCTGCGCGCCCACCGCCGTAAGGACGCCCCTCGCTGTCCTCACCGAACGCGGCTTGCATGAAGGTTGCTGGATCCACGCTGGCACGGCGCGTGCGAAGTGAGCCATCGATGCGATCTTCCACAATGCCGTAAACGATCGCCGTGTCGATGTCCTCACGGCGCAGGATGAAGTCCGCGGCCATTGGAATCGCGTCGCGATTGTTGGCAGAGACGCGACCCACACCAGCGATCGCGAAATCGCGAATCACTTCCAGATCGCTGAGGGCGCGGCCCACCGCGTCCATCGACTCTGCCGTGAGAGTGCGTCGCCCAACGCGGCTCAACGTCTCCGCATCGCAGAACGGCTTGAGGTATGCAGCTGCTCGAAAGTCTGCAGGCGTAGCGAGCGTGAAATCATCCGTATCGGTTTGAATTCCGAAGAACATCGCGGTCGCAACCGCGGAGTCGTCGTTGCCATCGGCGCCGAAGGAAGCGAGGCCGCGCTCCGCGTAATCCGCGTAGATGGTGCAGGTCGCGCAGACGTCGTGCCGAATGTCCACGAACTCGGCCTTGGGAACCGTCGGGGGACGATGGTGATCGACTACCGTGAGAAGCTTCAGCCCTTCCGGCAGACGAATCGTTGCTTCGCTCGCACTCGCATCGACGAGCGAGAGATAACCGAACTGCTCGAGCTCGGAGCCTTCCGAAACGCGCAGCATCGGCACGTTCAAGAGTTTGACCAGAGCGCGATTTTCGGCTCGCGAAACCGGGAGCACGTGAGCAATCGTCGCGGAAGCTCCCATGCGCTCGCAAAGCCGCTTGTGCGCAATCGCGCTGCCAATCGCGTCGGGATCGGGATGACCCCAGAGCAGGATCACATGCGGCTTGTCCGTCGCGCTGGCGATGACGCGCTCGAGATCCTGACGTTTTTCGACCTGACCCATAGCGTCAATCCTTTACCGGCATCCGCCCGCACGCGCCAGGGCCAGCACCGAGCCGCCATGGTGGCAGGGCAGAAGACCCCAAGCCTGCCGGCCCGGAGACCAGCTCGGTTTTTGCGCTATTTCTCGCAATTTTGGGGCTGCAATTCGATCTCGGGATTACAAGCGGTCGGATTGCAGCCGAAATGAAGCCTGGACGCTTCCCGCCCGCCCAGCACTCTCGTCAGACGGTAAATTGCTGGTCACGAAATCCTTCGCAGGGCTGGCATTCGAGCGCTCTCGCGGCTGCGTCGTGCTCGCTGCAAAAATCGTTTCACACCTCAAAACACTTGACGGAAGGGGGTGACGAGAGAAAAGTAAGCCGCACCGTAGATGGCCGCGTCCTCCTCCGACCAGAGCTTTCCCGCCGCGTTTTCCGGCGTGAGCATTGGCGGTGTCGTTGTTGGACTTGTCGTAGTCGGGCTGCTTATTAGCCCGGGTGCGGCGGCCACCTGAGTCGACACGAAGCTCAGCAAACATGGCCCCCGCACCCAAAAGGTCCGGGGGTTTTCTTTTTTCAGCCCTCGACATTCCTGACTCTGACTCCCTCCGAAACCCTCCAAGAGGAGACGAAACCGTGGCTGCATCCGTGACCAACATCCCAATCGGCACCCCCGCGCGCAACGAAACGCGCCGCCTCACCGGCTCGCAGATCATCTGGGATACGCTCGTCAACGAGGGAGTCAACGTCGTATTCGGTTACCCCGGCGGTGCGATCATGCCGGCCTACGACGCCCTTCCGGATTTTCCGGGTCTGCGTCACATCCTGGTGCGGCACGAGCAAGGCGCGGCCCACATGGCCGACGGCTTCGCGCGCGCGTCGGGCAAAGTCGGCGTGTGCGTCGCTACTTCCGGGCCCGGCGCGACCAACCTCGTTACCGGCATCGCCAACGCGATGATGGATTCGATCCCGATGGTGTGCATCACCGGGCAAGTCGCTTCCACCCTGATTGGTAGCGACGCGTTTCAAGAGACGGACATCACGGGCATCACGCTGCCCATCACCAAGCACAACTTCATCGTCTCGCGCGTCGAAGACATCATGCCGACGATTCGGCAGGCGTTCTACGTCGCTAGTTCGGGGCGCCCTGGGCCGGTGCTCGTCGACATCACCAAAGATGCGCAGAACGCCAGCGTCGACCACCGCTACGACGGCTCGCCGATTCGCTTGCCGGGTTATCGCCCCGATCGGCATCCGTTGCCGGACGAAATCGAGCAGGCGCTCGAAATGATGAAGAGCGCCAAGCGCCCCATCATTTTTTGCGGTCACGGCGTGATCAAGGCGAACGCCATGGCGCTGGTGCTCGAGCTCGTGCAGCGCACCAACATCCCGGTTGCGCTCACCTTGCTCGGCCTCGGTGGCTTCCCGGCGTCGCATCCACGCAGCCTCGGCATGATGGGCATGCACGGTGAGGCTTGGGTCAACACCGCCATTCAAGAGGCGGATTTGATCCTGGCGCTCGGCATGCGCTTCGACGACCGCGTGACCGGCAACTTGAAGACCTACGCGCCACACGCAAAGAAGATCCACTTCGAGCTCGACCCCGCCGAGATCAACAAGAACGTAAAGGTCGATTTGGCGTTGCTCGGCGATCTGCGCGAGACGTTGCGCCTGTTGGTGCCGCACTGTGAAAAGCTGCCCATCGACGGCTGGATCGAGCACATCGAGAGCCTCAAGGGCGACAGCGCCGTGCGCGACATCAAGGAGCTGCCCGACAGCGGCCGGCTCTTCGCGGCGCACGTAATTCACGACTTGTGGCGCTTCACTCAAGGCAACGCGCTGGTCGTCACCGACGTGGGCCAACACCAAATGTGGGAAGCCCAGTATTACAAGCACGATCACCCACGAAAGCTTTTGACCTCGGGTGGTTTGGGCACGATGGGCTTCGCGCTGCCTGCCGCCATGGGCGCGCGCTTCGCTTGCCCCAACGACGAAATCTGGGTGGTCGCCGGCGACGGCGGCTTCCAAATGACGGCGTGTGAGCTCGCGACCTGCGCTCAGGAGAACATCAAGGTCAACATCGCCATCATCAACAACGGCTACCTCGGCATGGTGCGCCAGTGGCAGCAGTTCTTCTACGGCGGCCGTTACGTGGCGACGCCGATCAAGAGCCCGGATTTCGTGAAGCTCGCCGAGGCGCACGATCTGAAGGGCATTCGTGTCACCAAGCGCGATGAAGTTCAGAGCGCAGTCGAGCAGGCGCGCAACAACAAGGAAACGACCATCGTCGACTTCCGCGTGGAGCAGGAAGACAGCGTGTACCCGATGGTGCCCGCCGGCGCCGATCTCGGCGCGATGATTCGACGCCCGATGCCGGAAGGCGCTCAGCACAACCCGATCTTCGAGACGGGGAAGGACCCATGACGCATTCGAGCCAAATTCTTCGTACCTTCGTGGCCTATGTGGAGGATCGCCCCGGCGTCCTGAACCGCATCGCGTCGCTGTTTCGGCGCCGCAACTACAACATCGTGTCGCTCAACGTCGGGCGCACACACGAGGCCGGCGTTTCGCGCATGACGTTCCGTATGGAAGCCGACGACGACATGGCTCGCCGCATCGAAGCCAATCTGTACAAGATGGTAAACGTGCTCAGCGTCGAGGACATCACGCAAAAAGCCAGTGTTTCTCGCGATTTGGCGCTGATCAAAGTCACGGTGGGACCGGACAAACGCGCGGAAGTGCTTCAGCTTTGTGAGGTGTTCCGCGCACGCGCCGTCGACGTCGGCCCGGAGACGTTGATCGTCGAGACCACCGGCACCCAAGACAAGATCGATGGATTGGTTGCGATTTTGGAGCCGTTCGGCATCGCCGAGATGGTTCAAACCGGCACCGTAGCCATGACACGCGGGCCGCGCGGCGCGGCTGCCAGCGCCTTGCGTGATCCGCAAAGCTTGCGCGACGTCAGCGTCGCCTGATGCTGAAAGAGGAGTCCCCGCCATGATTCCGCATCCCGCACCCGACTACGTACGCATCTTCGACACCACGTTGCGCGACGGTGAGCAATCACCGGGCGCGACGCTCACCTCCGAAGAAAAGCTGGAAGTAGCGCGCGCCCTGGCGCGGCTCGGTGTGGACGTGATCGAGGCGGGGTTCCCCTCCGCATCGCAGGATGATTTCGATGCCGTGCGCCGCATCGCGGAGAGCGTCGGCGTGCATTCGGTGTCAGGCCGGCCGCAGAGCGAACCGCCGATCATCTGTGGGCTGGCGCGCGCAACGGAAAAAGACATTCAGCGCGCCTACGACGCCATCTCGGTTGCCAAGCATCCGCGCATCCACACGTTTTTGGCGACGAGCCCAATTCATCGCGAGCACAAGCTGCGCATGACCAAGGAGCAGGTCGTCGCGCGGACGCGTGAGATGGTCACGTTCGCACGCAGCCTGTGCGACGACATCGAGTTTTCGCCGGAAGATGCGGGCCGCACCGAGCCCGAGTTTTTGTACGAGGTGCTCGGCGTCGCCATCGCTGCCGGCGCTACCACGTTGAACATTCCGGACACGGTGGGTTACACGCTGCCCGACGAGTTCGGCGCGATCATCGCGGGCATCATGAAAAATGTGCCCGGCATCGAGAAGGTGGTGGTCTCGGTGCACTGCCACAACGATCTCGGGCTCGCCACGGCGAACGCGCTGGCTGGGATCCGTGCCGGCGCACGTCAGGCCGAAGTCACGATCAATGGCATCGGTGAACGCGCGGGCAACACTTCATTGGAAGAAGTGGTAATGGCGCTGCAGACGCGCCACCCGTTGGTCAAGCTGAACACGGGGATCGACACGACGCAGCTCGTGCGCACGAGCAAGCTCGTCAGCCTGCGCACCGGCATGGTGGTGCAGCCGAACAAAGCGATCGTGGGTGCCAACGCTTTCGCGCACGAGTCCGGCATTCACCAAGATGGAATGCTGAAGCACCAGGAGACGTACGAGATCATGCGGCCCGAAGCGGTCGGCGCGAGCCAGACGCTGCTCGTGCTGGGCAAGCACTCCGGCCGTCACGCGTTTGCGGTGCGTTTGCGCGAGCTCGGCCTCGGGCTCGAAGGTGAAGCCTTGGAGACGGCATTCAACCGTTTCAAGCAGCTCGCCGATCGCAAGAAGCGCATCACCGACGCTGACTTGGAAGCGCTGGCGGCTTCGGAGATCGGGCGCGGGCGTGAGTACTTTGCGCTCGATGCCGTCCAGGTGACGAGCGGTTCGAGTGGCATGCCCACGGCGACGGTGCGCCTGGTGTGCCCCGATGGTGAGGCGCGCACACGCGCGACGGTCGGCACTGGCCCGGTTCACGCGCTGTTTCGCGCCATCGATTCGTTGGTGCAAGCGCCGAGTGAGCTCGTCGAGTACTCCATCAATGCCGTGACCGAAGGCATCGACGCGCTCGGCCACGCCAGCGTGCGTTTGCGCGCCGACAACGCCGACGGGCGACTCAATCCGCAGCACGGCTCCAACGCCAACGTGTTTCACGGCCACGCCGCCGATACGGATGTGCTCGTCGCGAGCGCCAAGGCTTACCTCAGCGCGTTGAATCGCTTGCTCGCAGCGCTCGGCACCTACGATCGCCAGCAAACTCCGCCCAAGGGCGAAGGCGCTAGCGGCGCCGCCGAATAGCAAAGTCCCGAGAACCTCATGGCAGACCTTTCGGACCCCCCAGTAGTCGAGATCTACGACACCACGTTACGCGACGGCACTCAGGGCGAGGGCATTTCCTTCACCCTGGAGGACAAGCTGCGCATTGCGGCGCGGCTCGACGCGTTCGGGGTCACGTACATCGAAGGCGGCTGGCCCGGTTCGAACCCAAAGGATGCCGAGTTCTTCGCGCGCGCTCGCGATCTCAGCTTCCAACACGCCAAGATCAGCGCCTTCGGCTCGACCCGCCGCGCTGGTCTCGCGCCGGAAGACGATCCCAATCTGCAGGCGCTGGTCGCGGCCGGCACCAGCGTGTGCACCATCTTCGGCAAATCGTGGGTGCTCCACGTCACCGAGGTGCTGCGTACCACGCTCGAGCAGAACCTGAAGATGATCGAAGAGTCGGTCGCGTTCCTGCGCGCGAGCGGCAAGACGGTGGTTTACGACGCGGAGCATTTCTTCGACGGCTATCGTGCCGACGCGAGCTATGCGCTCGAAACGCTACGCGCCGCGGCGCGCGGAGGTGCCGAGGTGATCACTTTGTGTGATACCAACGGCGGCAGCTTGCCGTGGGACGTGGAAGCCGTCGTAAAGGAGGTGCTGCGCAACCTGCCCGAGACGCGGCTCGGCATCCATGTTCACGATGACAGCGGCACCGGCGTGGCAAACAGCTTGGCCGCGGTGCGAGCCGGCGCGCGTCACGTGCAGGGCACCATCAACGGCTACGGCGAGCGCTGCGGAAATGCGAACCTCAGCGTGATCATCCCCAATTTGGAGCTGAAGCTGGGCTACCGCTGCCTCCCGCAGGGCCGCCTGATCGAGCTCACCGAGATGTCACGTTTCGTGGCAGACGTGGCAAACCTCACGCTGGCGCCGCAAACCGCGTACGTGGGCAAAAGCGCGTTCGCACACAAAGGTGGCGTACACGTCGCGGCCATGCGCCGTCACGCGGAGAGCTACCAGCACATCACACCGGAGCTCGTCGGCAACGTCATGCGCGTGGTCGTGAGTGAGCTCTCGGGGCGCGGCAACGTGCTCTCCAAAGCCGAAGAGCTCGGTGTCGACATCGACGGTGGCATCGAGGTCGAGACGTTGAAGGACATCAAAGACGCCGAAGCGCGTGGTCTCTCGTACGAGAGCGCCGAGGCCTCGGTCGCCTTGCTCTTGAAGCGCCGCGCCAAAGATTACACGCCGCTGTTCCACATCCTGGACTACCAGGTGCAGGTTGGTAAACGCCGCCAGTCCGAGACGTTCGCCGAAGCCGTGGTGAAGCTCAGCGTGGGCGACGAGATCTTGCACACCGCCGCAGAAGGCAACGGCCCCGTCGGAGCGCTCGATACGGCGCTCCGTAAGGCGCTCACGCCGGTCTACCCGATGGTGCAGCAGGTGCACCTGGCTGACTACAAAGTGCGCATCCTCGATGGCGCGGCGGGCACCGGAGCCGTTACGCGCGTGCTGATCGACAGCCGCAGCGAAACGGAGCGCTGGAGCACCGTGGGCGCGTCACCGAATATCATCGAAGCCTCGCTGCACGCCCTGGTGGATTCGATCGAATACGGCTTGTTGCTTGCCGGCGCCAAGCCACCAACCGAGCCACTCTCCGCCGACGCCCGCGCGCTGGCTCGCAAGGTGGAATACAGCGCTCCCGCCTCCGCCAAGTAGGGCCTTTCCACCGGCCCCGCGAAACGTTAAGGAGGGGCAGCCATGAAAGCCAGCATCGTCCTCCTCCCCGGTGATGGCGTCGGTCCCGAAGTCGTCACCGAGACGCGCAAGGTCCTCGACGCAGTCGCCAGCAAGTACAATCACGAGTTCAGCTACGACACGCAGCTCATCGGCGGCATCGCCATCGACGAGACGGGTGATCCCTTGCCGGACGCGACGCTGGCGGCTTGCAAAGCGGCCGACGCGGTGCTGCTCGGCGCGGTGGGCGGGCCCAAGTGGGACAACCCGAACGCAAAGACGCGCCCGGAGAAGGGCCTGCTCGCGATTCGTCAGGGACTTGGCCTCTACGCCAACCTGCGCCCGGTAAAGAGCTACCCGGAGTTGATCGATTCGTCGCCGTTGAAGCGCGAGCGCGTCGAAGGTGTGAACCTGTTGGTGCTGCGCGAGCTCACCGGCGGGCTCTACTTCGGCAAGCCGCAGTTCCGCGAGCGCACACCGGAGGGCAAGCGCCGCGCGGTCGACACCTTGGAATACTCGGACATCGAGATTCAGCGCATCGTAAAGCTCGGTTTCGTGCTCGCGCGCGGCCGCAAGAAAAAGCTCACCTCCGTCGACAAAGCCAACGTGCTCGACTCGTCGCGTCTCTGGCGTGAAATCGCCACCGAGATCGGCAAGGACTTCCCCGACGTGTCGCTCGAGCATCAGCTCGTGGACTCGTGTGCGATGCGTCTCGTGACCGCGCCGGGGAGCTTCGACGTGATGGTCACCGAGAACATGTTCGGCGACATTCTCTCCGACGAAGCCGCGGTGCTCACTGGTTCACTCGGCATGCTACCCAGCGCGTCGCTCGGCGATGGCAAGCTTGGCCTGTACGAGCCAATTCACGGCTCGGCGCCGGACATCGCCGGCAAGGGGATCTGCAACCCGGTGGGTACGATTTTGAGCGGCGCCATGCTGTTGCGTCACAGCCTGGGCCTCGAAAAAGAAGCCGCGGCGGTCGAAACTGCCGTCGAACGTGCGCTCGGCAAAGGCGCGCGCACCAAAGACCTGGGCGGCGAGCGCCCGCTCTCGACGAGCGGCATGGGCGACGCCGTGGTCGCCGAGCTCGGCTGAGGTTCACGAAGCGAAGCGGCTGACGACGACGTGCGTCAGCCGCAAGCTCCGCCTAGCAAGCCACGCTTCAAGCCGGCGTTGGGCGGATTCGAACCCAACCAAATCATGAACAGCGTGCGCGCGAAGTCGGCGCCTTCGATGCGCGCACGAGCGCTTCCGGCGTTGAGATCCAGCCCAACGCCGGGCCGGTACGTCAACGTCAAGCGATCGCCCACTTTGAATTCGGGCAGCGCTGCCGTGAAGCGCTCGACGCGTGCCTTGAGCTTTTCGTAGCCGCCGCCGGCTGCGCGCTGAAAGCCCTTCTGAATGGCTTCAGCCATGTCGCTCTTGCTCACGGCGCGCACGAACGCGAGCAGCATTTGCTTCGGCTCTTCGGCAGCCGCGATTTTCGGGCCATCGTTGGAACGCTTCTGCAAGTAGAGCCCAGCAACATAGACGTTCACGTTGAACACCGTCGCCTCGCGCACACCCATCCCGTTCAACACGAGCTTGTTGCCGTCGACATTGACTTGGTCGGGCATGCTCACGCCCTCACACTCGCGAGCCCAAGCGGGCCAGGCGAACATCAGCACCCAAGAGGAACACGCCCCGAGAACGATGCGGCGAGAGCAGCGCATTCCCCAAGTGTAGCCCAACTTCGATGCATCGCGCTCAGCGCTCAGCCAGGTAAAGCTCGCGCTCTTCGGCAAAAGCGCGGGCCACGCTGGGTCGATTCCCCAGCTCGGCGTGGTAGCGCGCGAGTGCCGGCGGAAGTTCGACGGGCGTGACTGCCTTCCAATTCAAAATCGCGAAGAGATACGCATCGGCGACGCTGAATTCGCCCAGTAGGTGGCGCCGCTCCCCCAGCTGGTCGGTGAGATAACCCAAGCGCGACGGCACCTTGGCCAACGCGTAGCGCTTCACGTCTTCCGGCGCGCCGCGGTCGAACAGCGGAGTGAAGATGGGCTTGTGGAGCTCGCTCGAAATGTAGGAGAGCCACTGCCGAAGTCGGGCACGCCCCAGCGTGTCCACGGGCGCGAGACGTGCATCGGGGAAGCGCTCGGCGACGTACTGCAAGATGGCGGCGTTCTCACTGATGAACCCATGTTCGCATTCGAGTAGCGGGACTTGATCGAGCGCAAACACGTCGGGATAGTGGCGACCATCGCTGGTGAGCTTGGTCTTGGAGTCGACGCGCACATAATCCGCCTCGACGCCGGCTTCGTACAAAGCAATGCGCGTGGCGAGTGAACAGGCGAGCGGACGGAAATACAGTTTCATCGGGACCTCCTGGTGAGGAGAAACCTGCGGATCCGTGAGCATTGCGTCCAACGCATACTGCCAATTCCTTGCATGCGTTTTTCGCATAGGTACGCACGTGCCAGTGCAGCGCTTGTGAGGTAGGAGCAACCTTGCACTAGCTCGCGGGCAGGCCAGCTGGACGCTCCTCTTCGAAGGCGCTAGGGTGCGCGCCCCCAATGACGGGCAACGTTTGGAGTGCCGGTGTGTCGCGCGTCCGGCGCTGGGTCGCTCATCCACAAGCAGGCAGCATCGCGCTCGTGTTGGTGTGCGCTTTTGGTCTGGCTTTCCGGCTTTGGAACGTGGGCTTCGGCTTTCCCTACCTGCGGCATCCGGACGAGGGTCACAACATTCGCCACGCGCTTCGCATCGTGAACGAGCGCGACTTGAATCCGCATTTCTTTCGCTATCCGTCAGGCGTCTTTTATCTGAACGCGCTCGTCGAGATTATCTACTTCGGCATCGCGCGGGTGTTCGGCAAGCTCACGCACTTCAGCGACATTCAAGGCCCGATCGAACCCATTTGGGGAAGCGGCTTCGCGCCTTCGGTAGCGCCGTTCATGTTGGGACGCTTGCTCAGCGTGGCTGCTGGAGTTGGCTGTGTTGCGTTGGTCTTCTACCTCGTGCGGCGGCTCAGCGGCCGCGACCGTGACGCGTTATTGGCGGCGTTGCTGACCGCGGTCTCGCCGGTGTGCGTGATCCAGTCGCGCTACGTCGCGCCCGACTCCATCACGACGTTTTTCGTGACGCTGGCGCTGCTCTTCGCCGCAAACGTCTTCGTGCACGGTAAGCTGCGCGACTATTGCCTGGCAGGCGCTGCGATTGGCCTGGCTGGCTTCGCCAAGTACAACGGCGCGATGGTTGCGCTGGCCGTAACAGCGGCGCATTTGGCGCGGCCGCGCGTTTTCCGAGACGTCTGGAAGCTAGTGGTTGCGGGCGTGATCAGCGTGCTCGCATTTTTGATCACGAACCCGTACGTAGTGCTCGACTACAAAACCTTCAAACACGATCTCAGCTTTGGCGAGCAGCGCTACGCACAGGGATTGGTGGGTTTAGAGGGCTCGGCGTTCGACTTCTACAAGGACTGGCTGCTCACCCAAGAAGGCGGCATGAGCGTGTTCGCTGCTTTGTTCGTGGTGCTCGGCGTGCTGCGGCGCTCGCGAGCGTGGTTGTTTCTAAGCGCGTTCCCGCTCGCGTATCTGATCTTCATTTCACGTTATGCGATCTACAACGATCGCACGCTGCTGCCGGTCGTACCGCTCTTGTGTGCCATGGCTGCCATGGCTTTCTTCGCGATCTTGGACTGGGTGTTGGCGCGTAGCGAACGTCCCTGGCTGCGTCGGGCAACGTTGCTGGGCGCAACCGTGCTCGGCGCCTACCTGGTTCTATTCCCCGCCTGGCGCAGCTTCGACCTGAGCTTGCCGATCGGCAGGCGCGATTCCGTCGACGAGGCGCGCGATTGGATCAACGCGAACCTTCCCGCCGGCGCGCGCGTCGCCATCGAACCCTACGCGCCCTTCGTCGACACGGGGCGCTACCTGGTTCAGGGTTTTCCGACGCTGAGTCAGCATCCAGCAAGCTGGTACGCGCAGCGCTTCGACTATCTGGTGTTGTCGAGCGCCACGTACAAACGCTACGAAGCTCAGCGCTCTCGTCAGCGACGCCGCTTGAACATGTACGCTTCACTCGTGAAAAGCTTCAAGCTCGTGAAGCTTTTCGCAGACGACGCCAACGTGATCCAGATTCTCCGCACGCAACACTGAATCCTGAACAACCCGAAGAAGTAACGAAGCCAGTCCTCGAGAGTAACGATGCCACAACCGTGGGACTCGCAATTTGCGAGGACTTCGTGTCGCGACTGCAAATAACTGCCACGCGCGGCGTATCGAATTGACAGGCGCTTGCGTGGCACGTTATCTGACGAGCTCCTTTGCGAGGAGGTAGCAATGGGGACGATGTCGATGCGTGGTTCTGTGCTTGGCGTCAGCGCGATCATTTTGGGCGCGTTGTCGTTAGCGGCGTGCGGCGGCTCTGCAGACGCTAATGGGTCCAGCGGGGACACCAGCGTCGTCGAGGTAGCGCCGTCAGAGTTGGTGATCAATGGGCGCCGCTACGTGCGCATGTCCGCGTTGAGCCAAGCCGAGCTCGATGCCATGAAAGATCCGGCGCTTTGGGAACCGCCGGAAACGGTGGAGAAGCTCGAGCAGCTGCTGCGCGGCTGGATCTCTCACTACAAGTACGGCGACTACGTCGAGGCTGAGCCCAACCGCGAGTTGGCGCGAATCTCCCTCGGCTTGGATCCCTCGCCGCGCGGCCTGCAGGGCGGCAACGAAGCTCCACCGGATGGCGTGCGGCTCGTGGAGAAAACCATTACCTCCAACGGCGACCAGCGCACCGTTGCGGTGAGCACCACGACCAATCCTGGCAACGCCTACGCTCTGAGTGAGTCAGGCGGTACGGGTACGATGGTCGGCTGGCGCATCTACACTGCCGGTCACGTCATCTACAACAACGTCGCCGTGCCGGGCACGGATGGCTGGACGTGCCGAGACAATTCCACCACGCCGTTTGGGACGGAGCCGTCGTGCTCGACCGCTGGTCATCCGCGCTGGCGCTTCGGCGGCAAGATCACGGTTTCCAACGGCGTCGAGACGCAGACCTGGGCCACGCCGTGGGTGCTGTGCGGTTTCAAGAATGTTCCCACCGGCTGGAGAAACTTGCCTTCCGGCTCGTCAGGCACGACGCTCGCGCGCTGGGACTACGGCGTTCAGAACCTGGACGGCTGCATTCCGTCGGGCGCCGGCAACGTGGGCTGGTGGACCATCGATCAAGCAACCTTGCGACTGCGCACTACCTTCCAGGGTGGCTATCCCGCGCTGCAGCCTTGCCCGGCGGGTGCAATCGGGAACAGCACCGGTTCGAGCGATTGCCCCGGCGGCTCGGTCCGTCTGCGTCCGAACACCAGCACGCGTCCGTACACGGGTGGCACCCTGTATTGGACCAGCGGAGGTAGCTCCGATCCAAACCTGATCCTCACCGGCGGCTACATCCAAAGCTCGAAGTTCGACGTGACTGCCGGCCATAGCGGTGGCTCGATCATCGCGCTCGATGGCAGCCAGTGGTGGTCCGTGGGTTGCGCTTCGAACACCGCGCTCGGTCAGTTCAATACGAACTACAACGCGATGACGTCCGAAGTGGTAAACTTCCTCTATCAATGAGCGCGGCCGCTCCGCTCCGTTCAACCACGCAAATCGCGCCAGTCGTCGCCGCACTCGGCGTTGTGCTCTCCGTTCTCGCTGCCTGCTCCGGCAACGCTACTTCCTCGAAAGTGGCTGCCGGCGGCGGGCACGCGGGAGTTGGGGGCCTATCCGCGTCGAGCGGCGGCGCCGCCGGTTATGGGGCAATGGGCGGCGTGATCCCGCCAAACGATCCGGCCAACTTCGCTTGCCCGCTCGATCAGGTGTGCACGGCGAACGGGCAACGACCAAAAGCCGTACCCAAGCCGAGTTGCCCTGACTCAGCTCCGGCTGAAGGCAGCGCTTGCAGCGCGGAAGGGCTCACTTGCTCTTACGGCGACTCAGTCACGGCGTATTGTCGCAGCTACCTGACTTGCAGCGCCGGTAGCTGGAAGACGCCGGACAACCGCAAAGACGTCTGCCTTTCTCAGCCTGCCAATTTCTGCCCCGCGAAACCATCACAGGGCGCAGCTTGCACCGTGGGCAGCGTCGACGTGTTCGTCTCCTGCGAATATTCGGGCGGCGTTGCTTGCTACTGCTTGGGGAACCCAGTTGGGATCACGGGCGCAAAGGGTGCTTGGGAGTGTTATGGCCCTCCGCGGAACAGCGCCTGCCCAGAGCTCTTGCCGAACATCGGCGACGGGTGTTCCAGCAACGGGCAGACTTGCCACTACGGCATCGTGCAACAGGGCTGCTACGCGCCCTACGCGGACGTGTTTTGCTACCAGGGCGCTTGGGAAGCGGCGCAATCGACGTGCACACTATGAACCCCTTCCCTTCGCGTTGGGCCGAGTGCGCCTTCGCCTGCGCGCTCGGGTTTGCCGCACTCGCCTGCGGAAAGGCGGAGAGCTCCTCGCAAGGGATGGGCGGCAGCGTGGGCTTGGGTGGGCAAGCGAATTCGGGCGGTGTTACCAATGGCTCGGGTGGCGCGCCTATGGCGGGAGCAGGCAGCGGCGGCAAGGCATCCAGCGTACCGCCGGCCGCGCGCGGTGATTGCATTCTTTATCCGGACTTTGTGCGCAGCTACGCAGCCGAGGTGATGGCAGCGGGTGGCGCGTCGAGCGGTGGACCAGGTTCCGGCGAGCCCGATCCGGAAGCGCTCGGACCATGCGGTCAATGCATAACGAAGTGCAGCCGCGCGGCTGTCCCCGGCTGTGAAAACCATACGGATTGCGTCACACGCCATTGCAGCTGTGAAGGCTGTGAGAACCGGCTGCGTGACGGCGACTTCTGCGCCTGCGTGGAGAGCTGCAATGCTCCCGGTGACGAGGCCTGCTTGGCGGCTTGGGTCGACTACGCGGTGTGCGTTTCGAAGGCGTGCGCGGACACCTGCCCCGGCATGTAATGAGAGCCGCGCTCAACGGCGTCGCCGGCGCGTTCGCAGAGCAACGGCCGCGCTGGCGATCAGCACAATAGAACTCACCTCTCCGCGCCGAGCGAGGCTGCATCCGCTCGACGCGCTCGCTTCGGTCTTGGACTCGCGGCAGAGACCGGCGCTCGCAGCAACTTCACAAAGACCGTTCACGGCGCGGTGTACGTGGGTGAACTGCTCCGTTGGTTTTTGTGGCCGCGCCGTGCGAAAGCAACCTTCGCTGGTCTCGACGAAGTCGGCACCACCGCGAACGAGCACTCCCACGAACTCGAGCTCACGCGTGAACGCCCCAGCGCCGGACGAGCCGCGACTGGTGTCGGTATCGGCGACGAAGTAGTCGTAGTCGGGCGCGCGCAGCTCACGAATGCTGGCCCCCAAGTCCAATTTGATGGGCACACCGCCGCCCGCGGATGCGCTCACGAGCGGCTGATTCACAGCGAGTTTCTGAGCACCGCGCCTGAAAACGGGAGCTGGTCGGCGCGACGCCTCGACTGGAGTTCCGAGGCGAATCCACGCGTAATCCGCGCCCTCACCCGACTCCGGATCACGCTCTTCAGCAACCACCACCGATTCGGCTTCGTAAATGTCCTCGGCCTGCACACCGAGCACGCCGCTCGCTTCGTAGAAGTAGTCGAACACCACGACCCAGCTGCCGAATGGCTGCGTGCGAAAGCAATGGTTCGAGGTGAGAACCAAGTCGTCGTCGAGCAACGTCCCTGAGCAAAATGCGGCTGACGCTTGCTCCGCAAACGGCTCTCCCTCGCACAGCGCATCCAACGTGCTCCAAGTCGGCAGCTCTTCAATGCGGCCCTGCAGTAACCGCTCTGCGTTTTCGCGCGACATCAACGCGACGCTCGCCTGTTTCACGATCGCGCGCTCAGGCGAACCAGCAGGCGCATCGAAAAATTCCACCCGGTCATCGTTCCCGTTCACAATCGATGTTGCGATCGCGCGCGTTACGTCTGCGTCCGAGCTCGAGCAACCAAACAGCAGCACGCTCGCAAAGCAGACACACGGCCAGCGCGCGCGTAATGATTTACCTCCAAGCGGTTCCACTTCAGCCACTGCATGCCGTCGCAGAACGCTGACGTCAACTGCTGAGCAACGTCACGCGCACACAACTGCACGCCGCGTCATCCTCGTGGTTTTCGCCTAGTGAGTTGTTGTTGTGCGCGATGCTGCGCGACGCGCGACGCTTACACGCACTGCTGGCGCGAGTCGCCGCTGGCGAAGATCTGTCTGCGTGCGTGTCGTCTGTCTCGGTCTACGTGCAGGCAGTGTGGTGCGCAGCTAAACTCGTCATGAGCGGATGAGACGAGCGACGATCGTTGAAGGACGCTCACTGCTTAACTTCTGAGCGCAAGAGTCGCTTCGAGCAGGAGCCGAGTTGGTTTCCGGGTGCATGCGTGGGTGGCAGAGCGATTCCACCAACACCAATCGCTGAGCTTGGGGCCGCACTCATTTTTGCGTCGATATCTCGAATTTCAGGGAGGATTCCATGCGTAGCCCAAGATCAATCCGAAGTATCTTCACACCCGGCGCGGTGACGCTCGCTACCGTGCTGGGTGCACTATCAATTGGCTGCGGTTCGAGCGCGGGAGGCAACGATAGCGTGAGCAGCGCGAGCATCGTGAGCAGCGCAAACGTCGTGATGGGCGTTCGCCCTTCGCCGGTAGTCGACGTGCGGCGTTCCTTGGCCATCACCGAATTGCCCATTCTTACCAATTTTTCGATGCAGCGCGTCTTCGATCAGTTGGTGAGCACGAGTGGCATACCTGGACAGACATCGCTCGCATTGTTCCAACAGTGGTGGGATACGCAAAATCCTGGCCCTGGCTTGGGGCTCGGTCCCCATTGCGACGACACCAGCAATGCCTATGGCCCAACGCTGAACGGCTATCCCTATACCTGTCGAGCAACGCCGGCCGAGGGCATCGAGGCGAGCTGCGATCCATTCGCGGCCAACAGCGCGTGCGCGTACATTCCGGTCGGTCTTTTCATGCGCTTCGATCTGGCGCCGGAGTCCGGAAAAAATTGCGGCGAGTATCGCATCGTGTACGCCAAAGCCAACGGGCGTACCGTAAGCGGTGATCGCAACATCGTCATCTTCGAGGCCGCGCTGCCGAACCCTCACATAGAGCAGGGCATCCGCGGTTGTGAGAAGTTCGTCCGCGCCTGGGCAGAGCTTTCGGACGAGCCTAGCCTCGACAAGCGCCGCATCCAGCTCGAGGAGTTCTACTTCACCGGTTACAAGGAGTTCGAGCCGGTGATCAGCTACGCGCACTTCGGTGAAAACAGCGACGGGGTGGGACAGGTTCGCACCAATCAATTCGTTCAACCGAGCTCACCGCGCATTTGGTCGCTGCGCGAATTCAAGCTAAAAACCCGCTGTAACGACGGAACCTGCCGCGCGACGTTCGTGCCGGTCACGAACAAGGTGAACCCCTACGGTCCACTCTTCGACGCAACTTCGACCGAGCCCAACGCGCCGCTGTTTCAAGCGGACTTCCCCAATCAAGTCGCAAGGCTCGCGGCAGCCAGCCTGGACGGCATCGGCATGAACACGGCAGATGTTTACAACACCGGCCAGAGCCAGGCGAACGGCACGACCGAAAACAATTACGTGGTGAACTTCGGCGGCTACGCCACGAACTTCCGCAGCGCGTTGCAAACCGCGTTGACCACAGAGGGCAGCACGCTCACACCGGATGAGATCGTGGCACGCGCGCAAGCAATGTCGTGCGCAGGTTGTCATCGACTCAGCAACAACGCAGCGCTCGGCGGAGGGCTCACCTGGCCCGCTTCGCTCGGCTTCACGCACGTGTCGGAGCGCGACGTGGATCTCGAGACGGTCGACGGCGTCACGCGCTACTTGATCTCGCAGGCGCTAGCGAACAACTTCTTGCCCCATCGCAAAGCACTCGTGGAAGGCTTCCTAAACAACCTCCCGAGGCCCGCACGAGCACCCGACGAACCGCTCGGAGGCCGCCGCACGCATTAGAGCGGCGCACTTGAGATAGGCAACGGGGCGTCGCCGGTTGGTGGCGCCCTGCTGCAACGAATCTTCACGGCGCCGAGGTTGCCGCGCGCGTCGGTGAGTGGATTGCGCCTGCGTAGCCGGTCGACTATTCACGACGGAATGTGGGTCGTCCGTCGCTACGCTTTCGCGCTGTTGCTCATTGTTTCGGTCGGCGGCTGCAAAAAGGCCGAGCCCGCTGCGGAGCAGGCCGTACCGAGCAGCGCACCGCTGGCATCAGCGGCCGAGATCCCCACGGGTCCGCGCGCTGACGACATGAAGCTGCCCACCTTGGGCGCCGTTCCCATTCCGGAGAGTAACCCGCAGAGCGAGGAGAAGATCGCGCTCGGCAATCAGTTGTTTTTCGACAAGCGCCTCAGCGTGGATGGCTCGCGCGCCTGCTACTCGTGTCATCAGAACGCGGACGGCACCGGCGGGCACGATCCGCTGGCCGTGGGCGCCAAAGGCAAGCAACTCACGCGCCACAGTCCGGTCATGTGGAACGTCGGCTACTTGCCGAGGTTCTACTGGGATGGTCGCTCGGATAGCCTGGAAGCGCAGGCGACCGCGGCTTGGGCCGGTGGAAACATGGGCGTCGGCAAGGAAAACCTGGAGAGCAAAGCCAAAGAGATTGCAAAGATCAAAGGCTACAAGAAGCAGTTCGACAAAGTGTTCCCGGGCAAGGGCGTGACTCCGGAAACCATCGTGCAAGCCCTGGCCGCTTACGAGCGCACCTTGGTGTGCGACGACACCGCCTACGACCGCTTTGCCAAAGGTGACAAGAGCGCTCTCTCCGCGAAGCAGAAGGATGGTCTCGAAGTCTTCATGAGCAAGGGCGCGTGCGTGACCTGCCACACACCGCCGTACTTCTCCGTTGCCTTCATGGGACAAGAAGGCGCGTACTTCAACGTGGGGCGCGGCATCGAGGGCAAGAAGAAGGAAGAGGTGGACGTGGGTCGCATGGCGGTGTCGAAAGCCGAAGGAGAATGGGCCGCGTTCAAGCCTCCTTCGCTGCGCAACGTTTCGAAGTCGGCGCCGTACTTTCACGATGGCTCGGAGCCAACCTTGGAAGACGCCGTTCGTTTCATGGCGAGCGGCGGATACGACAATCCGCGAAGGTCCCCGTTGTTATCGGACCGAAAGCTGACCGACGCCGAGATTCAGTCGCTCGTCGCGTTCCTGGAGGCGCTCGAGTGCAAAGGCGAGCTGAAGGAGCCGAAGCTGCCGGACAAGTAACTCAGCAATCGAGCGCTACGCGCGGCTCAGCTGGCGCTCGGCGTGGGCAGCGCGACGCTCCGGCAAGCGCGGCACGATTTCGACGTGGCGATTGATGCGCGTGAGCACACGGAAGAGCTTCGTGCGCCAGTTCACTTCGAAGCTATCCATCCCCCAACCAGCCAAAAGTGACGTGATCGCACCACGTAGGCCGAGCCAATCGCTCGGGTGCAACAGGACTTCCACGAAGGCTGGATGGTAGAAGCCGCGCACGAAGTCTCGATAAGTGCGCACTCCGCGCATGACCCAGCGCTCGTATTCGACGAAGCCTTGGCGCGAAAAGGTCTTCTTGCTGAGCGCTGCCTCGACCGCCGCCGACGCCTTGAACGCGCCGACCATGCCCAAGTACACGCCGGTGGAGAACACCGGGTCGATGAAGGCACCGGCGTCGCCCACCAAGATCCAACGATCACCTGCCAAGCGCTCGCTCGAATACGACCAATCCGATATCGTGCGAACCGGCGCGACGCGACGTGCGGACTGAAGCCGGCGCCGCAAAAACTCCGAGCTTTGCACCTGCTCGTTGAAATACGCTTCGTCCGGCTTGCGCCCTGCCAGCGTGTGAGCCGGCGCCACTAGGCCCACACTGGTGCGATCCCCGCGCATGGGAATCACCCACCACCAACCCTCGGGCACCAGAACGATGCTGATGTCGCCTTCGCGTTTGCCTGGGTAACGTTCGGCGCCTTCGAAGTGCGAAAACACCGAGAAGTTGCGCAAGCTGGGATCCATGCGTCGCAACTTCATGCGACCCGCTAGTAGCGACTGCTGCCCGCTCGCGTCGATCAACATCTCGGCTTCGAAGCCGTGGTAACAGCCGGCCGCATCGCGCGCGGTGACACGAGCTGCCTGTGCATTCACGTCGAAGTCGGTGACCAACACACTTTGCCGAACGTCGGCGCCGGCCTCGCGGGCATTGTCGAGCATGAGCTGATCGAGCTCGGCGCGATCGACTTCGAAAGCCGAACTCGGCCCCTTTATCATGCCGTGCTCGAACGTGTAGCGCCGGTACACACTACCGTCCGAGGTGATGAACTCGGCAGCGTACTTCGGCAAGAAGCGACGCTCGAGCTCTGGCATCAGCCCTAGCTCTTCGAACAGCGGCATCGAGCAGGGCAGCAACGACTCGCCGATGTGAAAGCGCGGAAATTGCTCCTTCTCGAGCACCAACACACGCCGTCCACGCCGCGCTAACAGCGTCGCCGCCGTGGAACCGGCTGGGCCACCGCCGATCACGATCACGTCGTAGCGTTGAGAGCTCATCGTTCCCGTTCAGTAAACCCTTGCGGGCAGCTCTTCAAGCGTCGCGCTCGAGGTCGGCGCTCGCCGCGAGCAACGCCCGCTTGGTGAGCTCCCGCACCAACACCGTGGCGTAACTGCCGGCAGGCAGGGCGAAGTCGAGCACTAACCGGTCCGCACCGGCGGAGCTCACACAAAGACCTTCGGGAAACACCAAAAGGTCACGTCGCGCGCCCGGGGCAAAACGGCCGAGCACCTCCAATGTGCGCGCGTCGACCCCCAAGCTCTCGAAAGCCGATTGCTCCAGAGCTTGGACGTGCCCGCTCGCCGGCCGCATCTTCGGCCCCGGCATGGGTCCCGTCAGATGAATCTCGCGCGCCAAGAGGCGCGGTGTCTCGCGCTGCTCGTCCTCCACCACGAAGCTCGCGGAGGAGCCCTCCAAGCGAACCACCTCGCCGGCGAACAGGCGATCGAGCGACGCTTCCCGGCGCAAGCTCAGATAACGATTGAAGATCTCCGATTGGAACACGCTCGGATAGAGCTTCAATCGGAAGGCAGGCAAGCGCGTGCGCCCTCCACTCGCCAAGAAATCAGTGGCTCGCGCCAGGTTCTCACCGCCGCGTCCGAAGCGCTGTGCGCCAAAGTAGTTGGGCACGCCGCCCGCGCTAAGCCGCGCTGTGATGGCTTGGGCGCGTACCAAGCCATAGGGTTCGACTCCCGCCAACGTGATGCGAAAGCGGTTTCCCTTGAGGTGCCCCGTGCGCAGCTTGTTGTTGTGGCGCGACTCGCGAAGCACCTCGATCTCGCTCGGCAACGCCCAGCTCGACGCCGGCGTGGAACGCGACGGTAAAGATAGCCACTGCGTGGTGACGGCGTGCTTGTCCTTGAGCCCGGCGTAGCCGATGTCGCGCGCGTCGATCTGTGCGGCCTCGGCGATGCGACGCACTAGATCCTGCGTAGAGAGGCGGCGTTTGCGCACTTCGATGTAGACGTGCTCGCCGCTCCCGCTCGGCACATACGCTGGGATTTCCTCGACGCAGAAGTCGTCTGGCTCAGGACCGATGGCCCCGCCCGTAGCAGGCAAGTCGGGCGTGGCGAAAGGCGGTTCGTGTACTTCCATTTTCTGGGCTCGGTCAGCGCGAACGGCCGAACAGCTCGTTCAACTCGCGCATCAAGCCTTCGGTGCGATCCACACCGGCGCTGTCTAGATCTTCGATGCCAAGAATCAAGAGCTCGGGCTCGGAGAGCCGTTCGGCGCCGGAAGTTGCGCCGGGTAGAGACGCGTCCGCGGGGCGAGCGTGCTCGTGGCCGCCCTGACACTCGATCACCAGCGCGGCGATGTTGTCGCTGCCGCCCGCTGCGTTGGCAATCGCAATCAGGCGCTCCACCACGGCTTCGGTCGGCTCGCTGCGATTGAGCGTTTCGGCCAGCTCTTCCACCGTGACCATGCTGCTCAGGCCGTCGCTGCACAGCAGGTACTTGTCTCCGGGGACTACCGCGTGGGACCGAATCGAGACGCGCAGACGGGCGTCCATGCCGAGCGCGCGCGTGACCACGTTTTTCGGCAGGCGCGCGAGCACCTCGTCATCGAGGTCAGGCCGTTGCTCGATGATATCCGTGACCAGCGAATGGTCCTGGGTCATGAGCTCCAAGTGGCCCGAGCGCAGGCGATAGCAGCGACTGTCACCCACGTGCGCCACGTGCAAGAGGCCAGAACGCGGCGAAAAGCAGGCTGCCACCACCGTGGTACCCATGCCGCGATGTGGGACGGAGCTCTTTGCAATTTCGATCACGTCGGCGTTTGCCTTGAGCACGGCCTGCGACAAGCGTCGCGCGCCCGACGGAATGCCGAAACGATCGAACTCGGGCCGCTCGTGCGTCGCGCGCACCGTCGCGCCGAAGAAATTCTCAATCGACCGCACCGCGAGCCGGCTGGCAATCTCACCGGCCGCGTGCCCGCCTGCGCCATCGGCCACGACGTACAAGAAGAGATCCGAGCGCACCAGCACGGCATCTTCGTTGTTGCTGCGTACGCGTCCGACGTCGGTATTTCCGAATGCGCGAAGCACGAGCTCGGTTGTCATGATGAGGCTACGCGAAACAATCGCCCCTCGGCTTTTCGCACGAGAGTCGCAACCGGTCGAGCCGAAAGCCGCGCGCGCTCGTGTTTGAATCGCGAAAAATTGCATACGAAACGTGCGCAAAGGTGGGCGAGAAGCGCCGCATACGACGGCGTGTGTACGCGAATGCGCTTGACCGCACCCATGTTCCCGAAAAAACTGAGTCGGAGCGATCGATGCGATCCCTCGTCCCTGCGACGTCGAAGACTGGGCTCGTGCTCTCGGGGGGCGGGATGCGTGGCGCCTACGAAGTCGGCGTCGTCTCCGGCATTCTGGATGTGCTGCGCCCGAAACCCGGCGAACCCCCGGTGTTTCGCGTGTTTTCAGGCGCCTCCGTGGGAGCCATTAATACCGCGTACCTGGCGGCGAACGCCGAACTAAACGACCATGGCATCGGGCGTTTGGTCGAACTGTGGCGCTCGCTCAAGCTGGCCGACCACGCGCGGCTCAGGCCGCTTGGCCTGGCGCGTTGGCCCCAGGGGTTGCGCGACAAGATCAAAGTGCTGAGCGGCGCCGAAGGCATGGGGTCTTCGTTGCTCGATACGCGCGCCATCGAGGTGGTGGTTCGCCGAAGCATCGATTGGGAGCGCTTGCATCGAGTGATCGACAGCGGTCGCGTCACGGCGCTACTAGTTGCGGCGCTGCACGTTGCGTCGGGCCGCACCATCATGTTCACCGAACATGCGCCGGGTACGACGGTCGTTCCCACACGCGACGAACGGCGCGCGACGAGCTTCGAGCGCATCACCGCCGATCACGTACTCGCTTCCGCAGCGATCCCCCTTCTGTTTCCCACTCGTCGCATCGGCAATCACTACTACTGCGACGGCGGGTTGCGCTTCAATACGCCGATCGCGCCCGCGATCCGTGCCGGCGCGGACAAGCTGGTGGTGGTTACGGTGAGGCATAGTCGTTCCGCGCGGGACGTGGCTGAAGTGGAAGCGACGTCCTCGATTGGTGCGAACCTAAGCCCCGTATTCCTGGTGGGTAAGCTCCTCAACGCGTTGTTGCTCGACCCCGTGCAATACGACCTGCAGGTGCTCGAGCGGCTCAATCAAATGATCGACGTGCTGGAGCAAACGTTGTCCACGGCTGAATTCGATCGAGTTCAGCGCGTATGGATTCAGCACCGCGGCATGCCGTACAAGAAGCTCGCCACTTTGGTGTTCACTCCCTCGCGCGACCTGGGCGAGGCCGCCGGCGAGTACATGCGCACGGGGCTGCGCACGGAAACGTTGTCACCGGTGGCTCGCTATTTTCTCGAACGCGCCGTGAACAGCTCGCCCGAGTCGGAAGCGGACTGGGCCTCGTATTTGTTGTTTGATGGGGGCTTCGCCGCCGAGCTGATTTCGATTGGTCACGCCGACGCGATCGCGCGGCGCGACGAAGTGCTCGAGTTCTTCGGTCGCGGTCCTGGCAAGTGAGCTTCGCAAAGCTCGGCGCGCAATAGTCCCCACCCGAATTCGCGGCGTGTAGCCACAAGAGTGTGGCCCCCATTTGCGGTGACTCAGCCTCTGGTCACTCAGCCTCGTGCATGCACCGCGCACGAACTTTTCGGCTCTGAGCGGGACGTTCGCGAAATCAGAACGCTATCCACAATTTTATGAGCCAACGGCCAATGGCAAGTCACTCAACCGTGACGCGCAAACCCTTGGCCGAGCTCTGCCCTGGAGTGCCTATGACGCTGGCTCAGAAGAAATTCGTCGTCGACAAGCTCACGAGAAATTACCGGTACTACGCGAGCCCGCTGGCTCTCTTGGTTAGTAGCTTGCCGCTGCTCGGGTGTGGCAACGGATCGACGACGCAAGAAAGCGACGGTTCGCTCCGCGGTGAACTGCACATCTATCGCGTGAATTATCTCGATGGGCACAGCGAGCGCGAATTCTATCTGGCGCCGAACGACAAGACCCCCGCGGACACGCGCCTGATTTTTCGCGGTGATCCAGAGCTCGATCCGTGGACGCGTGTGAAAGTGTGGGGCGCCGCGAGTGCGGACGGCTTCAAAGTCAGCCGCTACGAAGTCGAGCCCGTGGACGAAGACGTCGCGAGCACCAGCCAACCGCTACTCAATCCACCCAATAAGCGCACCCGCACTGTGGGCTTCGTTCTGATGGACACGGGCAGCGGAACGAACCTCACCACCACGAACGCACAAACGGCCGTCTTCGGTACTCGCACGGCCACGCAAGCGGGACTGAATCAGTTCTATACGGAGAACTCCTACGGCGGGCTCAGCTTCACGGGCGAGATCTTGGGGCCAGCGACGGTGACCACACTCGGCTCGTGCCAACAGAGCGCAATCACCGCAATCGAAAACAATTGGGACAACCAGTTCGGAAAAACCTTCCAACACTGGATGACCTACATCGGTCAGAACTACAGCCAATGCGGATGGAGCGGGATCGGTGGAGAAGGCACTGCCGCGCGGCCGGCGTCGGGGTCCTGGTACAACGCGAGCACTGGCTGCACGGTGCTGGCGCAAGAGGTTGGGCACAACCTCGGCATGATGCATTCGAATTCACTGCGCTGTTCTGGTGGCGCCATCTTCAACGACGATCCACTCACGTGCACCGGCGCCGAATACGGCAATCGCCATTCGGTCATGGGCAGCGGTTGCGCGCACCTCACCGCTTACGACAAGTGGTACGAGGGGTTCTTTGCGGGTTGCAACGCGGTACGCGCCACGGTGAGCGGTACGTACACAGTGTTTCCCACGGAGATTCCGTGCGACGGCGTGCAGGCGTTACAAATTCCGATGCCGAAGACGCGGCCGTTTCGCAACACGCAGGGCACCACCACCACCGTCAACCTGAACAAGTACTACTTGGAGCTGCGCACCAAGACTAGCATCGACGCGAACGACGCCGGTCCGATGGTGCTGGTGATGGTCGGCGACGACGTGCCTGCTCAGAGCAAGACGTCGCAGTTTACGTGGGTGCTCGACATGAACCCGAGCACGAACACCTTCGACGGTATGTCGAAGGGCCAAACCTTCAATGATCCCGCGGGCGGCGTGAGCTTCACCGTTACCGAGCTCGATGCCAGCCATGCAACCATCGACGTGACGGTGTCGAACGGAACCGGCAGCGCTACCTGCATGGACGGCAGCACCTTTGCACCGCCAGGCCCAGCCAGCTGTGGAACGAGCTCGGGCATGGGTGGAAGCAGCGGGATGGGTGGCGCAACCGGCATGGGCGGCGCGGGTGGCACGGCCAGCGGAGGCAAGGCCAGCGCAGGCGGTACCAACAGCGGTAGCGGTGGTCGGGCTGCCGGCGGCACCAACGCAGGAGGCAGCGGCGGCGCTCCCAAGGGCGGTAGCAACGCTGGCGGAAGCACCAGCGGTGGAAGCAACAGCGGAGGAAAGAACGCGGGCGGAAGCAACTCCGGCGGCTCATCGACAGGAGGGGTGAGCGGCGGAAACAACTCCGGCGGGAGCAATTCAGGCGGCAACAGCGCTGGTGGCTCGAACAACAGCGGCGGCAATGCCGCTGGCGGCATGATGTCGGGCGGAAACAACAGCGGCAACGGTGGCTCGAACAGCAACGGAGGTTCGACGGGCGCCGGCGGAGCCACGGGCACCGGTGGCTCGAATAACACCGGCGGAGCCGCAAGCGCGAAGGGCGGCGCCGGGCCCAACAATCCGGGGGACGTGGGTGGCTGCTCGTGCCGCACGGTACCGAATGAGCCGCACCGATCCGCTTGGAGCCTGGCTGGTCTCTTGGGTCTCGGCCTCAGCCTACGGCGGCGCCGGCGATGAGCAGAAGCGCGAGCTCGCTAACTTTTTCGGCGGTGCTCGCGCTGATCGCTACAGCTTGTGGCTCGAGCCACAGCGATCACAGCACGAGCTCGGGCGGTAACTCGTCGATGAGTAGCTGCCTCATGCGCGCTGATCCACTCGGCGCTGGCTTGAGCAAAACTAGCAAAAATCGGGCTAACTTCGAGCTCCTGATGCTTGCGCCCAGCGTGCCAGTACAATCAGTTGGTCCGCCCGGAAATCATTGGACGCTGCGCGCTACCAACGCGACCGGTGCTCCCTTGAGTGGTGCGCTCAACGTGACGACCTACATGCCCGACCATGGGCACGCGGGTCCACCAACCCTCGGCATCGAAACCGAAGCTGGCGTGTACGACATCGAAAACCTGGTGTTTCCCATGCCAGCGCTGTACGCGGTGACGCTCGGGCTGACGTCGGAGGCCGGCGTGAAGGAGAGTGTCGCGATTTACGTTTGTGTGGAGGCCGCCAGCGGATGACGCGCGACGATTCACGGCGCGCGGTTCATGCCAACGCAGGAAAACATGCTGGAACCCTGCCTCCGCGTCGATGCCGGAGCGAAGTACGGCGAGCGCAAGGTGAGCGAGCTCCACTCGAAGGAAAGCTCGTTAAACCGCGCAAGCTCTGGGACTCGCGAGACCAGCTCCGGGCGCGCCAAGTTCCGGTTCGGCAGCAAGGTTCGCGGCTTCATGTTCGCGAGCACACCGGGATCCAAGTCGCCGCTCGCCACCAGGTCGTTCAGCACGTCGAGTCCCACGGGCAACACCTTGATGCGCAGCTCGACGCGCAAGCGCTGAGCATCGGCCGGCGCATCAATCCAGGCGTTGGCGGCGCGTGGATAGGAGCGCACGGCGTGTGTAACGTCGTAGCCAGGAGCTCCAACCACACGTGTAACGACGCCTCCCAACGTGTGCGGCGTGAGCGTGGCAACGTCCCAGAACATGTGCGCGGGGCTTCCGTCGCTCTGACGCGCGTCGTCGCGAAACAGGACCAAATCCTGATCGGCCGCCGTCGTGACATCCACTTCGTCCGGCAGGTTGCCGCTGCTGTAGACCAGCGCGCCGTCGACCAACACGCGCACATCGAGCCACGCGCGCCGATCTTGGCTCGCGCCACTGGGGAAAGAGTGACCTGCGCCAACGTTGTCGATGTCGACCAGCAAGCGAATCTGATTGAGCTCGTCGACGTCCGCGCGGTACTCCACGCACAAGCTGACGACGCGCAAAGTTGTATCCAAAAAGCTCTGCACCTGGCTGGAATTCAGCTCACTCGCATCACCAGCAAACGGACCATCCAGTGCGACGTCCACACCTGGAAACACGTGGTCGTGCAACTTGCGCCGAGAGCTACCGCCGGGCGCCACGGCACCTTCTGCGCCGCGAGCGGGCGGAGGCATGTGACAGCCGATGCAGGTCACACCAGCTGGGTTCTGCGGATCGTTGCCGGGCGCGAACAGAGTCGACTGCCACTCTTTGAAGGTGCGCTCGAGCTCGATCGGCGCGCGCGCCGGAGGTGCTGGCAGCACGATGTCGTGACATGCGCCGCACAGCTTGGCGCTGTCTGCGTGAGAGCCGGTGAGCAACGGCGAAGCTTCGCTTGCGTGCGCACGTGTGAGCAGCGGATCGCCGATGCCTGCCCGCAGCGTGAGCGGCGCTTCGCTGTCGAGACGAATCGGGTTGTTGTGGCTGCCTTCGACCGCCTTGGCGTTGTGGCAGAAGTAGCAGTTCACGCCTTGCAGTGCCGCCGGCAAGCTCTCGAGATTCAGCCCATCAGAACTGGCTCCCACGGCAACGGCCAGTGGCGCATGGCAACGCACGCAGAAATCACCCAGCGCGCCAGCCGTCTCGCGTTGCCCACGCCGATTCATAGCCAAGAAGACCGGGTCGAGCGAGGCGTAAGCGTGCATGCTGTGCGTCCACTCCTCGTGTTGCTGGGCGTGGCAGGTGCGGCAGAGCTCCGGGTTCATCAGCTGCTCAGCGCTGAGAACCGGCGTGTCGTCGGGCTTGCGAGTGGAATCGTTGCCGCACGACGACAGCGCGATAAAGGCCGGCGCGCACGCAAACAACCGCGGGAATCGCCTCATCAGCTCGCTGCAGCTTATCGCGGCGCGCCGCTTCGCGCATCGTCAAACGACTGGTTTGGCATCAAAGTGGGAGCCTCATGACTTGCTGCAGGAGCTGGCGCACCCTTGCGTTTGGCGTCGCTGTTTGGAGTGTCGGCAGCGTTGCACACGCCAACGGACGTTTTCCCAATGCGCAGCAGCTGCGAGAAGTCGGCCCCACCTTGGTGGTAGCTGGAACCTACGGTGTCTTGATCTCGGGCAACGCCGGCACCGATTTCCAGTTCGTGTGTGAATCGGTGCTGTTCGGAAAAGCCAGCGAGGGCTCGTGGATCGATCCGCTGCTCGAAGCGCTCCCGGATGGTACTTTGATCTCCGGATCGACGAACGGGTTGCGCATCTCGCGTAATGACGCCTGCAGCTTCGAGACCGCGTTCACGCTACCTCACGACGCGAGCTTCGTCGGTGATGGTCCGGCGCCCAACGCAGCGTTCGGCGCCGTGATCGACGTGTGCCCCGCTCATGATGGGGCCACTTCCTTGCTGGCGCTCGGCACGCTGCGCGCTAGCGACGGCAGCACCATCGAGCATCGCCTGTACAAGAGCGGCGACAGCGGCAGAACCTGGACGGCGCTACCGAATTCAATCGAAAAATCGGCCTTACGAACGACTCTCACGGTCGATGTGGCCCCTAGCAGGCCAGCGCGAATCTACGTGAGCGGCATGAACTCCGGAGTGAGCACGCTCGCCGTTTCGGACGACGCTGGGACGAGCTTCACGACTCACCCCATCGTCCTCGACGACGCCGAGGGCGTGACCGGCGCTTACATCGCGGCAGTCTCCGCGCAAGATCCCGATCGCGTCTACGTGCGCGTGAGCCGCCGCAGCCAGGCAGACGACGGCAGCGAAACCTGGGACGATTCTTTGCTCGTCAGCGACGACGCCGGCGTGCACTTTCGCGACGTGCTGCGGCGCCGCGGAGCATTGCTCGGCTTCGCGCTGTCCCCCGACGACACCAGTGTGCTCGCAGGTTTTGGTGATCCGATGGTACCACCCGTCGTGACCTCCGATGACGAGCTGGGACTATACGCGGCGAGCACCAACGACTTGGTTTTCACGCAGCGCGTGCCCGAGCTCGCGGTGAGTTGCTTGCATTGGACAACAAGCGGCTTGTACGCGTGCGCCAAAGAGAGTGATCCACTGGGAACGGCCACGAACGACTTCCATATTGGTGTCTTCAAGGGCTCGGGCGTGCCGCAAAGTAAGGGGGATTTCCAAGCCCTTTTGAAGCTGCGCGACGTGCGCGGTCCATTGCCCTGGGCCAGCGGGAGCAAGAGCCCATGTGAAGCCGAGTGGATCGGCAGCGATCCCAATAATCCTACGAGGCAGGGCGCCTGTGCCACGCTGAACGCGTGCTCTCGAATGGCGTCGCTTTCGCCCGGCGCGATTAAATGCGGCGTGAGTGCACCAGGGAGCGGTGGCGCTAATGCGCAAGCCGGCGCTCCAGCACGAGGTGGCACCGTCGGCGCGGGTGGCACCGCAGCAAACGCAGGTGGCGCGACGGTAAATGCGGGCACCGCAGGCAGCAGTACGCACGCGGGTGGAACGAGCCCAGCGAGCGGCGGCAATGCGAACATGAGTCGTGGCGGAAATGCGAGCGCTGGCAGTGCCATCGCCGGCGACACGAGCTCGACGAACTCTAATCACTCCTCAGGGTGTAGTTGCCGCATCGCCAGCGATGCACGCAAGCGTACGGGCCTGCTCAGCGCCCTCGCCGCGGCCTTGTGCTCGACACGTCTTCGTCGCAAAAATCCGCGCAAGTCCGAGAGATGACGAGACTCGCCGTACATGGGTTTGCCTGATATATGGTGTGAGCAACCACTCTACGAGTATGACAAGTCACCCATTTGCGCTTCGCGCACGAATGACGTGACCTCGATCGGCACCCAAGCGAGTGAAGTGATGTATTTGCCCCGTGGATCAATCCTGGCGTTCACGCTCGTAGGCCTCGCCTGCAGCGGATCACCCGGAGGGGATCTTTTCAGTAATGGGGGAAGTGGCTCCGGCAACTCGCAGGGAGGTTCGGCGGCAGGCGGCGCTAGCGCGCAGGGCGGATCAGTAACCACCCAGAACGGCGGCGTCACTCAGACCCAGGGCGGCTCGGTGGCCAGCGGAGGCACATCGGTGAGCCTGGGCGGCGCTTCGTCGAACGGCGGTGACGGCGCGGGCGGTGCAGTTGCCATCAGCGGGGGCGCTCCATCTGCTGGCGGTAATGGCAGCGGAGGCACTACGAGCGGTGCCGGCGGCCAAGTGAATGGCGGTGCAGGGACCGCCGGATCCGCGACGGGTGGAGCGCCCAGCGCCGCTGGTAGCAGCGCTGCTGGCGGATCTTCGATGACGAGCGGTGGCAGCACCAGCGGTGGCAGCGCCAGCGGTGGCTCCGGCGGCAACGTGAACTGCACCGCGCTGCGGACGCGGCTCAATGAGCTGTTGGACACGGCGCAGGAATGCGAGCGCAACGTCGGGGGCCCCGCCGGACCGGCCCAATGCACTGGCCGCGTGATGACCGAGTGTGGCTGCACTGTCCCTGTGAACAGTGGGACTTCGATGGCCACGCAGGCGTACAACACGGCGCTGAACCAGTTCAAAAAACAATGCCCGAACATCGCGTGCGCTGCAGTTCTATGCGTCAACCCGCAGGGCGCCACGTGCTCGAGTTCCGGGCAAGGCACCCCACACTGCATCGCTACGGGCTTCGATAACTCCGGCCCGTAACGCGAAAGCGCGCCACAAACTTGAGCCGGAGCGATCGGACGCGGCACGATTTCGCGACCGATGCTTCGTTCCCGCATTTCGGTCGCCGCGATGGCGCTGCTCGCTGCCGCAGGCTGCGCTCGCGAAACGCCGTCCGCCCGCGCTCCTAGCGCCGCGCTGCGCCCGTGGGTGACGCCCGCCGGCTACGGTTGGCCGCCGCGTACCATCGAAAAAGAAGATCGCATGCACCCGAGCGAGCGGGCACTCGCGCTTTCGAAGACACACCCGGTTACCACCGCACACCGGTCTGCGTTGCCTTCGGATAGTTTGATCCCCGGCGGCGACCAGTGCTTGAACCGCCTTCGCGAACACAACGTGCGCTTCGAGCAGCTCAGCGAGGAGCGCGGCGTGGACACTCCGGTACTGGTGCGCGGCGCGCTCGCTGGTGTGGAGTTCTGGTCCCACGGCGGCCCGATGGTGGTGGACTGCCGCATGGCGCTCGCGCTCGAACGCGTCGCACCGGAGTTTTCGGCGCTTGGCGTCGAGCGAGTGCGTTTTTCCGGCGCTTACGTGTATCGCACTAGCAAGCAGGGGCGACTCAGCTTGCATGCTTACGGGCTCGCGATCGACATTCACGAAGTGAAGGTGGACGGCGAAGTCTTTTCGGTGAGCAAGGACTTCGAGCGCGGTCAAACTTGTGCCGACGATCGCCCGCTGCTCAATCGTCTGGGCTGTCGGCTACGCGCGATCGGATTGTTCCGCGAGCTGCTGACGCCGGACTACGATGCGGATCATCACGATCACATTCACCTCGGTTTGGCTCCCCTCCCCGAAACGGATCGCAATCTCGTGGAGCCGAAGCCCGCGCCGCTGCCGAGCAATCCGCGTAGCTCAACTGCTCGCGCCCGCGTCGAGCCCGAGCGCGAAGTTTCGCCGCAGAATCTGAGCCGTAAAGCTTTGCCGCAAGTAGAAGCCCCGCGGAAGCTGAGAAACCAGCGCTCCCTCCACGTCAAGCCCTCGTCGGCGAACGCTCGAGTCGCGCGCCTTCGGTCGGATCTGCAGGAAGCGCCCAGCGTGCCCAGTGATCGAGTCGATCCCGAAGCGAACGACCAAGCCCGCTAACTCTTCCCAATCGAATCGCAGAAGAGCAACCTCCTCTGCGCTCGGTGACCACAGGAGCGCTGAACCGAAGCGACGCTCGGCGAGCGGACGAGTGCGATCGCCGTCGACCGGCACCCACAGCACACGCGCGAGCTTGCGACGCACGCGCGACGCTTCCCACTCGGTGTCACACAGCTCCGTCATCGAAATGGTGCACACGAAGGTCGATTCATAGGGCTTGCCGTGCGCGTCGACCGGTAACGTTTTGAGCTCGACTCCGAGCTCGCCGAAATCGGGTTCGGGTCGCGATCCCGACGTGGCCCCCAATGCTCGCTCGACCAAATTGCCGACCCAGCCTTTGTGGCGACTCAAATCCTGCGGCACTGCCACGCCGAGTGCCTGCGCAACTCGCTGAATGGACTCGCCAGAAAGCGCATCGGCGCGCGCGAGGAGCTCGGCCTCCGTTTGGGGCGCCTTCAGCATACAAAGGCTCATAGCAGAGCCATGAGGCGGCCGGTCTACCGAACAAATTGCAGGCACGATTTCGCGTGTGCACACGCCGCGGATCGGTGACTATCACTCAAAGTGCTCGTCCCCACTGACGCGCACTTCAGAGAGGAGTGCATGCATGAGACCGCAGCTCGTCCTTGCACCTGGGATCGCGCTCGTGGCAACGCTCGCTGCCGCGTTGGCGTTCGCGGGGCCCCCGGGAGACCGTCCAGGTCCTGGTCCAGGAAAACCCAATGCAGAAGGCAAGCCACCGGGCAAACCAGGTGACCAACCCGGTGGTCGCGATCATGGCGATCACGGCGGGCCCGGCGGCCCCGGCAAAGCGCGTCCGTTTGGCTCCGCCCTTCCCGCGCCATCCGGATCTGCTTTGGGACACTTCGCGCATGGCCGTGGTCCGGATGCGGGTGCACCGCGCGACCGTGGTGAGCGCGCGAGAGAACACAAGAAGCATTTGCGCATGCGTTTTCGGCACATGTTCCACGGACAAGCGCCGAGCGGCCTTGGCGAAGAGATGAGGCGCCACGCGCGTCGCGTGGCGCGGATCCAACGAGCCCGCGAGGTGGCAGAGCAAGCCAAGGATGCAGACGCGGTTGCGCGCGCAGACAAGCTTTTGGAAAAAGAGAACCAACGCCATGAACGCTGGATTGGCAAACACGCGACGCCGCCAGGTGTCGCGAGCGCTGCGGCTGGTGCCGCCGCCCCTACCGGGAGCGCACCATGAAGCTGCGAACTCTGCTCGGTAGCGCGCTGCCGTGTGCGCTCCTCTTGTGCCTCGCTGCATGCGAAAAGAAAGAGCAGCCCGCTGCAGAAGCCACGCCCAGCGTGGTACCGCCACCCGCCGTGCCCGCGCCAGCGCCAGCGGCGGAAATTGCCGAATCCGATCTGGCTGTGTCCGAGGACTTCGAGGACGACGCCGAGAAGGAGATCAGCGCGAGCAACTACAAAGCGGAGCTCAGCTCCTTGGAAAAGGAGCTCGAGTCACCAGAGTAGCGAGCTCACGCTTCGCGCGGGGGAGCGAGCGACGGGTGCACCAGCACCCGTTGCTCCAGGGTGAGCGCAACCAGGCTCGACATCACGTAGGCGAAGGTTTCTTCGTCCGTTGACCAACGCCGGCTCGGCCCGATGTGCTCGTGGCAGATCACCCCGACCATCGTTCCCGAAGCCCAGATCGGCACGTCGAGCAAGGCGCCGATGTTGAGGGGCTTCAGATAAACTTCAGAGAAGCAGCGTGTGCGCGGATCGCTGTTCGCATCGTGTGCCGCGATTGTGCGCTCGCCAGCGAGTGCCTCGAAGTAAGGCGCGAAGTCGCCGGCCATGAGCTCCACGCCGGACGAATGCTGCGCCGCGGCGCGCTCGAACAAATCGGCGCAAACAATCTTGCTGCGCTCCGCGTTCAAGAACCACACGCTGACTCGCTCGATGTCGAGCGTCGATGCAGCAGCTTCGGTGATGCGACGCACTGTTGCGTCCAGATCACCCGCAAACAAGCTGCGCTGCGCGATGAGATCGGCCACGGTGGTCATGCAACGGCGCGGCAAGTCCGAGGTGGCCGGCGCCGCTTTGGGAGCTTCCGGCGTCGCGACGGGTGGACTCGCCGGGCTCGGCTTGGGATTCGGCACAGTTGCAAACTCGCCACGAATGCGGCCGAGCGCTGCTTCGAGCTTGGCCATCAGCTCCGGCGAGTCGTTCAGCGTGGCGGCCTCTGTGGAAGTGATCTGCGCGATGGACGCGAGGCGCATCTTGGCGACGAGACCACCGAGTTTGTTGGCTTCTTCAAAGCAGCGTTGACCGAAAGTGCCCATCTCGTGAACCTCCCAAGCTAGCAGATCGGATTCAGACGTGTGAGCGAGGCGCTCCGGATTTTCCGCGTGCTCGAAAGTACGCCGGTGTGGGCTCGGACACAGCCAGCCGTACACATTGCCCCATTCTGCGCTAGGTTCCCGAGCGGTGCCGTTCGCGCTTCGTTCTTCAGCTCCCGTTCTGCTCTCGTTCCTCGTCGCGTGCTCCCCGAACGAGACCAAGCGAGCTCAGCAAGTGCAACACGCGCTCGTATCCACTACGGCGAGCGCATCCCCGGCGTCGCCTCCAACGGCTAATTCCGCAGCGATACACGCCGTCACCCCTGCCGCCACTGGCGCTGTCGAAATCGCCGCGCGAACCACTGAAAATGCTCCCGACTCGGCGCCTCGCGTCTACGCCAAAACACGCTTCGTTTGGGTCTATCCCGAGCCGGACGTGAGCCGACAATGGATCGGCTTTTTGCGGAGTGGCAGCGCGGTGAAGCTCAGTAGCCCCAAGCCGCGTGTTGGCAATGGTTGCACTGCTTTCGTGAGTGTCGAACCGAAGGGCTTCGTGTGCGCCGAGGGCTCGCGCGCCACACTCGCGGAAAGCGACCCCGTTTACCAAGCGCTGCGCCCCTACGCCGCGCGCGCCGATTCGCCCACACCTCATCGCTACGGCGAGTCCTTGGGGCTTCCCCGCTACTTCTCTTCGCCGACCCCCGAGATGCAGGCGATGCGCGAGGGCGATCTGCGCGCCCATTTGCGTCACGTCGCGGCGGCGCGCGGCGGAGATGTGCCGACGCATCTACAAGGCGTAGACTTGGGGGTGCCGGAGCAATCGCTCGAGCTTCCGGCGTTGCCGATTCCGGTGTTCGAAGATCGCAAGGAGCTCAAGCGCCGTTCGACTGTCGCGTACAGCACCGAAGCCCGATTCGGTGATCGTGCGTTTCTGCTCAGCGCCGACTTTGCCTGGGTGCCCAAAGACCGCGTTCGCGCCTATCCGCCGATTGCGTTTCATGGCCATGCGCTGACAGAAGGCTCAAAACCGCTAGCGTTCGTACGCAAAGCCTCCGCGGCCAAGTACGAGCGCGTCAGCGAAAGCGAGTTTCGAGCAACGAGCGAAGCTTTTCCCCACCTGGCGAGCATTGCTTTGAGCGGGCTCGAAGCAACCAGCCAACGCGACCGCTACTATCAAACCAGCGACACGAACATATGGGTCCGGGGACGCGAGGTGGTCGTTCCCGTATCGCAACCAGCGACGCCGTGGGGTGAACCACTCTCGGGCACCACACCGCCTGCCGAGCTCGCGGCCGCGAAGAGCCGCGCACCCAAGGGCCGTCAAACCTGGATCGAAGTCAGCATCGAGGGCGGCTTTCTCATTGCCTACGAAGGCACGCGCAAGGTGTACGTCACCTTGATTTCACCGGGCAAAGGCGGTGTGGCCAAGCCCGGTGAAGATCCACTCGAGCGCGCCGCTACGCCGACTGGTGTTTACCCAATTTCGGGAAAGTTCGTGACCTCCACCATGGAAGCGCCGGGCGATCTGATTCATTCCGACGTGCCGTTCGCTCAAAACCTGGTTGGCCCCTACGCGCTCCATGGCGCGTACTGGCACGATAATTGGGGCAATCCGCAAAGCGGCGGTTGCATCAATTTGTCGCCCATCGACGCCAAATGGTTGTTCGACTTCACTGAGCCGAAGCTTCCGCCCGGTTGGCACGGCGTGCGCTGGATCCCGAGCGAAGCGCCCGCAACGATCGTCGTGTTACATCGCTGAGGGAGCTGCCCTCACGCGGCGCTACGCGCTTCAGGCGCGCGCGTGTGACAAAGTAACGCTCACGCGGCGCGCGGCGGCTTCGATGTTCTCCGGCGAACCCTTCACCAGGTTGCCACCCATTCCCACTGCGATAGCTCCGGCGGCCAGCCACTCGCCAAGGTTATGCTCGTCCACGCCACCGGTTGGCATCAGGGGGATGTGAGGCAGCGGACCGCGCAGCGCCTTCACGTACGAAGGACCCACAGCGGATCCGGGAAAAAGCTTTACGCAACTCGCACCCGCGCGAAACGCCTGCACGACTTCAGTCGGCGTGAGCGCGCCAGCCAGGAACGGCACGCCGCGTTCGCGAGCCCGTGTGATGAGCTCCACGTCGGTGTGCGGGCTCACCAAAAATTGCGCTCCAGCTTCGCAGGCGGCATCGAGCTCGGCTGGTTCCAACACCGTCCCAGCTCCGACCAGCGCGCCCGAGAGCTCGCGCCGCGCGCGCGCAATGGCATCGGGCGCGCCCGGCGTGGAGAACGTCACCTCGATACCGGTGACCCCTCCGCGCACGAGCGCGTGAGCGGCGGCGACCGCTGCGTCGGCGGAGGCACTACGAATGACGGCAACCACGCCGGTTTGCTTCAGCTGTTCCAAAAATGAGTTTCGTTCGGACATTTCGAAGCACTCACAGAGTCACGCCATCTTTGAAGATGGCAATGTCGCGCTGATCGTAACGTTCGTTGCAGGTCTTTTCGCCCGACGCGACCTTCAGCACCAGCTCGGCGAAGGCGTCGTCGAGCACGGTCGCGTCGGCTCCTTCTAGCAGGCTCCCGGCATCAAAGTCGATCCAACTGCGCTTGCGACGAAACAAGTCGCTTTGAGTAGACACCTTTACGGTCGGTACGGGACTACCAAGCGGCGTGCCGCGCCCCGTCGTAAACAAGACGACCGTCGCGCCAGCAGCGACGAGCGCGGTGGTCGATACAGCGTCATTGCCAGGACCCTGCAATAGCGTGAGCCCTTTGCGCTTCGCGCGCGCGCCGTAGCCGATCACGTCGCTAATCGGGGCCGCTCCACCTTTTTGCACACAGCCGAGCGACTTTTCTTCCAACGTGGTGATGCCACCAGCCTTGTTGCCAGGGCTCGGATTTTCATAAACGGGCTGGCCGTGATCGGCGTAGTAGCGCCGAAAACCCAAGATCATGCTTTTGGCGCGCTCGAACACCTCTGCGTCGACGCAGCTCGGCAGAAATGCCCGCTCGGCTCCGAACATCTCCGGCACTTCGGTCAAGAGAGCGCCACCGCCTGCTGCCACCAAGCGAGCAGCAAAGCGGCCCACCAACGGGTTGGCGGTGATCCCAGAAAACCCATCACTGCCACCACACTTGAGTCCAACCAGCAAGGCTTCCGGCGTGAGCTCGCGACGCCGATCGATATTGGCTCGCTCCGCCAACTGCTCGAGCAAAACCAAACCTGCTTCGTATTCGTCACTGGCGGCCTGCGCCGAAAGGTAACGCACGCGCGACGCATCATGCTCACCCAAGAACGGACGAAACGCTGCCAAGTGGTTGCTCTCACAACCAAGCCCCAAGACCAACGCGCCACCGGCGTTCGGGTGCGTGGCGAGGCGCGCCAAAACGCGCTGTGTGTTCTCCAAGTCCGCGCCCAATTGCGAGCAGCCGAACGGATGCGCGAAGGCATGCACACCGTCGATGTTGGGAAAGTCGGCGAGCCGCGCCCGAAAGCGCGCGGCGAGCGCTTCGGCAGTGCGCGCAACGCAACCCACCGTTGGAATGATCCAGAGCTCGTTGCGCGTGGCGGCGCGCCCGTCCTCACGCAAAAAACCCCAAAAACTGCCGCCAAGCGCGGAGCTCCCAGCTCGCTTCTGTGGAGCGAAGTCGAGCTCGGCGTGCTCGGAAAGCGCCGTAACCAAATTGTGCTCGTGGACGTGCTCGCCCGGCGTGATGGCGCGACTCGCAACGCCAATCGGATAGCCGTATTTCAACACCGGCTCGCCCAACTGATGAGCACGCCGCGCGAACTTGTGACCTTTCGGGATATCGTTCGACAGCTCGACGATATCGCCACCCACCGCGACGCGTTCCCCAGCAACCAAAGATTCAATGGCGACCGCGACGGTATCAGCAGCGTGGATCAAAAGTGCGCGCGTCACGGCGCGAAACTATAGCTCGCGTGCCGCACACTGCGACGCGCTCGATTCGGCAAGAGCCTTTTCCTTCTCAGCCGCCGAGAGCTATCTGGCGTAGGAAAAACACGATTCGCAACGCGTTCGACAAACGCAGCCGCGCGCGCCCACGCACCGCCGCAAGCCCTGCTTGCCAAGTTTCGGGGAGCTCCGCCGCCGCTTCGCGGTCGAGCACGTTCTCCAAGTTGCCGTCCACGCCGCGCATGCGCCGGTAAACACTCTTCAGGCCGATGCCACGCGGCTCGAGCTCCATGCAACCTGCGAACAGGTCGAGAGTGCGCACATTCCAGGCGCTGAGTAGATCATCCGGACGAATGAAATCGAGCCAGCGCTGCTTCAGCTCGGTCAGCGAAATCCCAGCTTCTACATCGCTCGCGCCGAGGCCTAAGTGACGCAATCGCACGTCGCTCGGTACACCACCGCTCGGCCGCAACACGGCGTCGAACGTCGCTCCGTCCGAGAGGCGCAACGCCGTCCAATGCACGAGCTCCGTCGGGCCGTCCGGATCGCTTTCCGGGCGCGCCGCTTCGCCGTACGCCAGCAGCAGTCGATCGAAACCTTCGACCAGAGCCACTGGCATCTTCCGCACGCCGAACGGACGCAGCTCCCGTTTGCGCGGCGCACGCCCGCGTCGCTTCTGGCCGCGCTCGATTTGATCGTCGATCAGTCCATCGAAGGCTTGGATGAGCCCACGCACAGCGAGCTCAGGCTCCAGAATTTCCAACGCCTGCACGATGGCCTCGATCGTGGAGCGGTAATTGGGGCGCGGCTCGCGCCGAATGCGGTAACGCGCGGCTTCCGTTGGGTCGAGTCGAAAGCGCGGCAGCTCGCGCAGCCAGGCGTGGTCGCGAAACAGCGCGCGGGCCTGGTGCCAGGTCCCATCGATCACGACCAGCGAGCTCGGGCGCTCCTCCACAGGCACTTCGTCGAGCCCGCGCGACTCCGGGCCCGGGTAGAGCAAACCGGCACTCGCGGGAAGCCACTCTGGGAGCGCGCTGCCCGACCGCGCGTTGCCGGGTACGACGCGCACGCTGCAGTTTTGCAGCCCCAAGTCGGCGATGCGCACCGTACCCAGCGGGTGCCGAGACTCACGCTTGTGCTGCACGATCACAATCGGCGTGCGATTCTGTACCTGCGGAATGCGCGCGCACAAACAAGCCACTTCGGGCTTATCGCAACGGTAACAGTGGGGGCGCGGCGTGGGCCCGGAGGTCTCGCTCAATCGAGGGAACACCTTTTGCCGCCCCTTCTTACACGCCGCGAGCCCTTCCGCAATGCGAGCGAGCGCGTTGACCGCCTTCTCTCCCACAAGTAAGGAGCCCGGCGTGAGCGCACGCCGCGGATCGCTGACCTTGACCCGATTGTTCGTGAAGGGCAGCCCGCCCCGCGACTTTCGCCAACGCTTCCTGCAGGCCATTCGCCTGCGCATGTTTCAACCGCTCAAGCCGGACGACGGGGCCATCGAGTCGAGCGGCTGGTGCGTGATGGAGCGCCCGTTCGATCTCGAATTCGACGCCGGCAAGGTCTACGACGACCACTACGTGATGCTGGGGTTGCGCATCGATCGCTTTCGCATCCCGGCCGCCATGATCCGCTCGCAGATGGCCGACGAGGAGCAACGCATCCTCTCGAAGACGGGCAAGAATCGGCTGAGCCGCAACGAGCGCCTCGAGCTGCGCGACAAGATCGTGATGAAACTTCGCAAGAAGTTCTCTCCCTCCACACGCTCCATCGACATGGTGTGGGACATCGATCAAGGCCTGGTCATGTTCTTCACTCATTCGCGGCGCGTGTTGGCTGACTTCAGCGCACTGTTCGAGAAGACGTTCGGGCTCGAGCTCGACGAAGACAGCCCCTACTTGGCCGCGGAGCGCGCTCAGCTCCCCGAACGCGTCTTCAAACGTCTGAACGACATCGAGCCGCTGCGCCTTTCGAAGCCCAGCGCCGAAGAGAAGCGTGCCGAAGCCGAGGCGGCAGCAAAAGCCGAAAGTGAAGCTGAAGCCGACGAGGAGAAAGACGAGCTCTTTCAACGCATCGAGACCACGCGCTTTCTCGGCCCGGAGTTCCTGCTCTGGATCTGGTTGCGCGGCGAGTTCGTGAACGCCGGGGTCGAGCTCGGCGAAGCTGGCACACACCAAGTCTGGCTCGATCGTCAGCTGGTTTTGGAGTCGCCGCTCGACAAGAACGAGCGCGTGACCATTCGCGGAGCTGCCCCGGCCGATGGTGAAGAAGCGCGCGAAGCCGTGCGCGCCCGCAAGTTTCCGGTCCGCGCACGCATCGCCATTCAAGGCGCCGAGCACGAATTCGCGACTGGCCTCGATGCGCCGCGCTTCGCCATCGCAAGCGCCAGCGTGCCCTCCGTAATGAACGCCGACGCCAGCGAAGCCTTCCTGGAGCGCATGACTCTGGCCGGCATTCTATTTTCGACGCTCGACCAACTCTACGCGGCTTTCTTGAGCGAACGCTTGAGCGACGTTTGGCAAGAGGGTTGGGAGCCCGCCATCAAGACGTGGGTCACCGGAGAGTCAGTGTCGGGCTCCATCCTGCAACGCCTGAATCCAGCGCCCCAGCGCAAGGCAGCGCGCCGCCGCTAAGGCTTGCCGCCGCACAGCGGATCGGCGGCATCGATGTAGCCATCGCGATCGTTGTCGATGGCGTCGTCGCAGAGCTCGTTGCAGTCGTCGATCACACAGTCGCAGTCATTGTCGATGCCGTCGTCGCAGATGTCTTCGAGGGCGCACGTCGCCACGCAGTCCGCTTCATCCGCGCTGCCGTCGCAATCGTTGTCGATCGCGTCGCCGCACAGCTCGTGGCAGCCGCACTGCGCTCCAACGCTCGCCGGTCCCCATTGCGCGCGATGGTTCGCTTGCGACAGGCGCTGAAAGGGTGCCCAAAACGCGGCCAAGCTCGGCTCGTCTTGTGTGGGATCGATCGCCGCAATCCAAAGCTGGTCGCGTTTGGGATCTTGTGGTCGCACCCCCGCGTAAGCCCGCGCGCTCGAGAACGAAAGCCACAAGCTGCCAGCGTCGGTCGCGGGAACCCAGCTCGGCATAGAGTTTCCGACGTTGCCGATGGCGTCCTGGTTGTTCACCCGCGCATTCAGCCGCTCCAGCGTAAACGTCGCGCGATCCGAGAGCCGCAGCAAACGCAGTGTGCCAGGCGCCGAGTTGTAGGACTTGGCGCGCGTGCTCACGAACGCAACGAAGTTTCCGTCTGGACTCACGGCGGGGAAAAGATTGTTCTCTGCGCCGGGTTCGTTCGGCACCAAAATCTCAATCGGGCCGAAACGATCGTCAGCAAAGCTCATGCTGGCGATCTGACCTTTTTCCACGAAGCGAGCGGTGCCCTTCTCGGCCAACGTGAACACGACGCGATCACCGAGCGGAGACCAACTCGGGTGCGCCGCGACAGCCTTGCCAGGCAACGTGACCATTTCAGAGCTCACGGGGGCGCCGTTTGCATCGAGCAGCGCGAGCTCACCTTGCGCAGCGAGCAAAATACGCGTCCCATCAGGAGAAAACGCTGGCCACACCGCGGGCGCGTCCGGTCCCAGCTTGTCCATCTTACCCGTTCCCGCGTCTGCACCACCGCTGCCAGCGGCTACCAGCGTGGGCTCCAGCGCCATCAAATCGGCGAGCTGCAAACCGGCCCCGTCATCGAACGCCAGGTGCTTGCCATCGCTCGCGAGCGCATGACAGCCGCTGCAGCCAGTGTCGGCTTTGCCATCAGTGGGCAACGTCAAGCGCTGTGGCAAAGCGTCCGCTCGCAGCTCCGATCGCATCAAACCGCGCGCCGTCGTCGACCAGTAGTAAATCGGACCATCGCGCAACGGCGCTCCAAAGAACAGGCTAACCGGCGCGGATTCGAACACGGCGCCGTTCGAATCGAGCGCGCGCACGCTGAGCAAGACGCTCCGCCCGACGTTTTCACGCGCAAGCGCTGTCCATACGGCATCCCAGAGATCATCTGCGGGCTGCCAGCTCGTCTCGGCAGTGTACACCACGGCGGCGCTGCGTTCGCCGCGCAGCTGGAGCTCGAACAGGGTGTTCTCCGAACCCGCTCGCCATTCGCAACGAGCGCTCGGTACATTGCTCGGAAACTTGGTTTCGTGGTTCGGGTAGATGAGCTCCGGTTCGCGCTCGGGGCTCACGCCGCGCGGCTGCTTGCGTGCGTCGGCAAATAGCGTCGCCGCATTGCTCGGCGCACTCGGATGGCTAAAAGTCGCCACGTTGCCGCACATCGTGCAGGCTCCGCCCGAAGCTCCCCCGCCGCTACCGCTATTGCCCCCGGAGCCCGACAGCGCACTGCCGAGAAAGACGTCGTGCTGATTGTCGCAGGCCAGAAATGCGAGCGAAAGGGCCCAGAGCCCTACGCCGCTTCGGATCATGGCTCGCCCAGCATTCGAGCAATTTGCGGCAGGTACGCCGAGCGCGGGTAGTGCGAACGAAACAGCGCTGCTTCGCTACGCGCTTGCTGTTCCCGGCCCATGCGAAACAACGCGCTGATGGCGATGAAGTCGCGTTCCTGCGCCAGCGCGGCTCGAGGGAACTTGGCTCGCGAACGCTCCGTGAGTGCGTACGCGCGCAATGGATCCGCGTTGACGGCGTTGCGCGCCTGCTTCAAGAGATCGAGCTCCGTGGTCGGCTCCTCGTCACCACTCGGTTTCACGTACTCGTCAGGCGACGTGTGAGCCGTAGGCAGCTGCGTGCTGCTGGCCCGCGACGTACGCGTCGGTTGCGGTTGCCGCACGCTTTCGGTAGCAACACTGGGCACGCCCGCACTTTTCGGCTCCTCCGACACAGATGCAGGCTCTGTCTTCACGATTCGCTGCGCGCGTTCCGCCGCATGAGCACTGGGCTGGGGCGCCACCACGACCGTTGGCAGCGGCGCTGCTGGCGTCACCTGCACCGTCACGACCTCGCGCGCCGCGATTGCATTCGGAGCCGAGCCTTCGTGCGAACGCGACCTCAAAACCCCGAGCAAACCCAGCCCGGCGATGGTTGCAATGCCGATCCCCACCTTGAACTTGAGCCCCCAGCGCGCGGCAGGCGCCGGGGAACTTGGTGCCGGCGGAAGCGACTGCGGCGGAAAGGCGACCCCCTGCTCCGCGAGTCGCTCGGCCAACAGCGCAAGCCGATTCGAGTTCGGTAATTGCCTTCGCGCCGCCGCCAATGCCAAGCCGAGCTCGTTGTCTTCCGAGATAATCAGGCGCTTGGGCTCGTTCATGCGAGCTCCCTCCCCTCCACGCCGAAATGCGTCTTCATGTGTTCGCGCGCTGCGTTCAAGCGCGAGTACACCGTCTGCAGGGGACAACCCATGGCATCGGCGACTTCTCGCAACGTAAGCTCTTCAATTTCGTAGAGCACGAACGCCGCCCGCTTGGCTTCATCGAGCTGATCCAGCCCACACAGCAAGCGCTCCCAAAACTCACGCATCTGCACGTCCTCGAGCGGTCCACTGGCTTCCACGCCGTCCGGCGGCTCAGCCACCGTCACCTCGCGGCGAATGCGCGCGCTGCGCCGGTACTCGGAGGCCACCCTCAAACAGATGGCATACAGCCAACTGCGCAGCGCACCCCCATCGAACTCCGGAAGCCGGCGGTGCACCACCAGCAACACCTCCTGGCAGACGTCGTCGACATCGGCCGGCCTCACGCCGAGCCCCAGCAAGGCACGCCACAAGTAGCGGGCATGCTGACGAAAAATCTCGGCAAATGAGAGGTCGGAAGCGTGGGTCACCGCGCGAGCCGAACCTGCGTTCACGTCCATGAATGGAAGCTCGGGGCTTTCTTTCTGAAGGGCGGGGCGAGAGCTCAGGCGAACCTCACCTCAGAACGTGTACGAGACGCCGAGCCCGGCAACCCAAGCCACCTGCGCGACCTGAAAGAGCTCGTGTGACGCGCCGTCGATCTCAACCACGAAGCGATCCTGACGCGCCGGAAATAGCGCTGTAAACTGCGAGGTTACACCAACATGCGGGCTCAAACGCAGAGCTAGGCGCACACCTGCCGAGGCCATCAGCAGTCGACGTGTTACGTCCCTCCCGCTCGTGAAGCCGGTGCGATCCACGCCGAGACGGCCGGCGTCGATCCCGAAGCAGCCCTGCACCGTCCAGCCTTGCTGCAATTCGCTGCGCGGACATAACGCGATCCCCGCTTGCAGCAGGGAGGCTTGCGCTTCAGCCATCCCCACACTTCGAGTTTGCGGAACGAAGCCTACCGCGTGAGCCCGCAGCGCCAGCCAATCCGCAGGTGCCGCCTCGAAGCCGAGATCGAGCCCCGTCGCGAGCGACGGCAGCACGCCGTGTTCAACGACGAGCGACGCGTCCAGAGCGAAGCGCCAGGGCGGCGGCTCGAACGGATCCGGTTCCTCGTTGGGTTCGATTTCATCGTCCGGCTCTTCGCGAGGTGGCTCGGGCACCAACTCGGGCTTCGGCGGAGCGGTGCGCGCAGCACCCACCTCGGCGAGCTCGTCGTCGACCAAGAGCGCCACCGACAACTTCAACGCTTCGTCGAGGCCGGAGCACAAGGGGCCTTCGCTCGTCAGCTCTCGTTCGCCGAGCGACTCGCCAGTTTCGCGATCTTGCAGGCGAATTAGTGCGCGCCAGCCCTTCGCCAGCCGCTCGACGCGAACGTGCAACGCAAGCTCTGCCGGCGGTGACGAAATCGCGTGGCGGCCGAGGTACTCGTTCACGGCGCGCGTCAACCCTTCGCCACCGATGCACGCGTGCTCCACACCCGGCCCTGACCACGTCAACTCCACCGAGGGCGCCTCGCTCGCCGCGCGCAGCGGATGCGCGAACAGTAGCCAACCGAGCAGCAGAGTTGACGCGCGCAAGCAGCATTCAGCTTACACGAACTCGCGCGCCTGGCGCGTCATTCTCTCATTTAGTGGGAACGCAGAAGCGCCCCTCGGTGCTCGGATCCAGCATGTAGCCCTGCGGACAAGGCGCCATGTTCGGATAGCCGGCAAACGGAATTGGTGTGCAAAAGCTCTGGCCCTCGGTTTGAATGTACAGCTGCTGATTCGGCGGGCAGGTACCCGTATTCATGCAGTTCGGGCCGGTCTGTCCCGGCGGACAATACGGAGTGTCCCAAGTTGGTGGGCAGCCGCCGGGCGTCACCGTCACCGTGTTCGTCGACAGCTTCGACGGCGAAGCGTGCACGAAGGTAATATACGCTTGACCGAAGCCTGTGCTGCCAAAAGCCGCTTCGTCGATCCACACCTCGTAAACGACGCGATAGTCCCAGTTCGGCGTCGACGGGTTGGGAGTGAACTTCGCGTCTGTGGGGGGTGAATCCGTAGTGAGGCAGTAGCCGCACGCATTGAGATTGCGATCGAGCGAGCTCGTGGCAGCGATGACCGCCGACGCGTTCCCGGTGATCATCTTGCCCTCGCCGCCGCTCACCCCCAGATTGTCGTAGCCGCAGGTACCGCTACCGCTCGCTGCCGTGATGTAATCGAGCTTGAAATCCATCACCGTGTTGGAGCTGCCATCGGTGAGGAGCAACTCGACGTGATCACTGCCGACCAAGTCGCCGAACGTGTGCCCACTCTTCGGCGCCTTCATCATCTTGCCGTCCGTACCCGTGGCTGCACCGCCGCTACCACTGGCGGCGCCGTGATCCCAGCCTACGGCGTTTGCACCGTAAGTATTGTCCACGAAGTTCGGATCGAACGTGACGCGCAGGTGCACGATGCGCTTACCGTTGATCTCCTCGACCACCTGCTCGATGATCGCCATCGGATCATCCGGAGTTGGATCCTCCGCTCCGTTGAAGCAAAGCGTCGCCGGCGGCCGAATCACCGTCGAAGTGCTACCGCCCTTCGTCTCACACGTATTCGTGCACGACTGCGCCGTTTCGGGGCCACAACCCGGCACCAGCGGCTTGAAGCCAGTCGACCCCGGAGCTCCGTTGAAGCCTTTCGGCTGCGTTCCGCCGCTACCCGAGCCATTGCCGGAGCCGTTCCCGGAGCTATTGCCCGAGCCGGTTGCGCCGCCCATGCTCGCCGAGTTGCCTCCGAAGCCACTGGTGCTCGCGCCGCCGAATCCGCCACCCTTCCCGGTACTACCACCCTGCCCAAAGGACGGTCCGTCAACGGATGAATCTTTTCCACCACAGGCCGCGAGCACGAGCCCGAGCCCGAGCGCTCCCAGCCGCGAATACGCGCTGTTTCTCACCATGTCACTGCCTCGCTTTCGAAATCGATATCAACGGATCGGTGGCTCGACGCGTGCGCACCCAACCGAAATCTTGAGAGCGGAGGCACTGCTGCTCACCGCCTCACAACTCTTCGCACACAACTCGATGAATGAAGGCGACGACGCATTGTCGAAATGCCAGCCGCCCTCGTTCGAGCACGCATCCGCGCGCGCCACGTAATAAATGGGACTGAACTGGCAGTCTTCTTTAGCGTACAGAACATTCACGCGTTCCAGATCGACTGCACCCGATTGCGACGTTGGAATCTCGATTTTGCACGGCAGCTGCGCCGCACGCCGAATATCGTTCAGCGCAGAAAGCACCCGGCTCGACACGTCTTGGTCGCCGACCAAGTACGCCATTTTCGTGCCGCCCGCCTGGGCGATGGCGTGCAAATTATCGAGGTTCGGACCAACTCCCAGCACGTACGTCGGAATCTGTTGCTTGCTACTCAAGCAAGCTTTCGCCTCGCGCGTTGCCTCGTCCAACGTGGGGCAACAACCTCCCGTGCTGCATGAAACCGGTGCTTCCGGCTTGCCATCCGTAACCAGCAAAATCACCACCGCGCGACCCGGATTCCGATCGCGATGCTCTTGCGCGTACGAGCACGCGCCTTGCAGCGCCGCAGCCGTCGGCGTCTCACCCGTAGGCATCCGCTTCGAAAGCGAACTGATCACGGCCTCGTGATCGAGCGACACACTCACGTCCGGCTTCGTGTACACGCCCGCATCACACGACACCTGCCCAATCGGCTGGAAACCGAAATAACCAATACCCACCGAAATCCCGGTGCTGTTCGGATCGCGTAGAAAACTCGCCATCGCCTGCTGCACCGCCGCGAGCCGCGTCATGCCACCCACGTCGTTCAGCATCGAGCCCGACTGATCGAACATCACGTAAATATCCAGCGGGATACTCTCCACCTCGAAGTTCGCTCCCGCGCACACATCCGGGTTCGAATCCGCGCAACTCTGGCTCGTCCCCCCAACCGATCCATTCGAGCCTTGCGAACCCGACACGCCACTCGCGCCACCGCGACCCAACTGCACCGCGTTCCCGCCACTTCCCCCCGTGACGATATCCGTGCTCGGCCCGCCAGAACAGCCAACCAGCGCGGCCAACCAGCCCAACGATGCAAGTCGCGCAGAACGCGACAAAGCTTGCATTGAACGCGACCAAGCTCGGGAGATGCTCGCCATTGAACCTATCGAGCTCAATGGCGCCCTTCGCCTGCCTTTCTGAGCCCCTGTCGCTTTTTTCAGAAATTCGCTGCGTCACTCAGAAAACCGGCAAGCCACAGCCATTCACCCATGTGCCTTCCGTCCGCAGCCAGCCGCGATCTCCGGCGTTCGCCGCACTCGTGACACTGCAGCTACTCGTCACCTGCGTTGCGTGCGGCTCCAACGACGACTCATCGACAGGCAGCGGCGGAACCACCAGCACTTCCCCCCTAGGCGGGCGCGCGCAGACCGACGGACGCGGAGGCGCCTCAAGCCAAGGCGGCATCAGCGCAAGCGCGGGAAAGCCCAACACCAGCCTGGGTGGCGCGCCTGCCTCAGGGGGAACTTCTTCTGGAACCAGCGGCGGTTCCCTCAACACCAGCAGCGGTGGCCTCGGCGCTAGCGGCGCCTCCGGCGGCAAAGCTGCGGCCAACGCGGGTGGTACCACCACCAGCTACGCCGGTAGCATCGGCAGCGGCGGCTACCCGGCGATGGTTCCCCCACCCGCCAAATCGGACGGAAGCTCGCCTTACACCACCGAGTGCCACGGCGACACACGCACCTGCATCGACGTCGCCAACCTGCGTTGCCTCGGCATTCGCGACGGCACACAAGTCAACGGCTACAGCTGCTCCAATCCCTGCCAAAGCGACAAAGACTGCTCCACCGCGCCATCCGGCGTCAGCGCCAGCGCTGCCTGCGTCGACTTCGTCACGCAAAAACACTGCCTCCTCACCTGCCTAACCAACGGCACACGTTACGACTGCCCCACCGGCATGAACTGCTACGTCTACCCCGGTTCAAACATCGGCTACTGCCTGTGGCCATAACGCACTCGCGCCCCGGCAAGACCGACTAAACCAACTCTACGGGTTGGGTTGGGGCGCCACCCCGTAAAGGGCGCGACTTCCCCACGCGGGATACGTGAGCGCAGTCACTGCGCGCGCTGCGCGGAACCGCCACCGCGCACGCGCTGCCCTGAAAAGAGGCGGCACCATAACGTCGCCGCAAGCTCCAGCACGAGCATTGCGCAACACGCTGCGCAAAAACCCGCCGCTCGATGCGCGCGCACTCGCGCACCGCAATAATACCTCCTGCGCTACCGCGCACTTCTGCGCAACTTTGCGATGTTGGCAAACTGGCACGTTCGCTGCTTTGTCGGCGCGCGCAAGGAGGCGCGCGAAGGTTGCGCGAGAGGTCAATATGTCAGCGATAATCAGGTGGGGAATTGCGCTCTTGGTAGCGTTCGGTGGGCCCGCATGCGGTATGGGCACTGAGTCGGTGGGTGCCGGTGGAGCTCCAACGAACGGCGGTGAGTCCAATGGTGGTGCTGCAATGGGTGGGGCGCTGGCAACCGGCGGCGCGAGCGGCGGTGCAACTGCCGGCGCTGATTCGTGTCGCCCGCGTGATGACGCCGACTCCTTGCGAGTTCCAGTGCGGCTGCCGATCAAACTGCCCAAACCCGGCATCGAGGCAACAGGGCTCAACGGCATGCATCGCGGTTTCAATTTGGGCAACGCACTCGACGCGCCGAGTGAGGGCGCATGGGGTGTCGTAATTCAGGAGCGCCACTTCGACATGGCCGTGGAAGCCGGCCTCGATCACGTACGTGTGCCGGTGCGCTTCAGCGCGCATGCAGCCAGCGAGCCACCGTACACCATCGACGAAACGTTTCTGCAACGAGTCGACTGGGTCCTCGATCAAGCCGAAAGCCGCGGCCTCTCTGCCGTCCTCGACGTACACCACTATGAAGAGCTCGTCGCCGATCCGGAAGGACAAGCGGAGCGTTTCATCGCGTTATGGCAGCAGCTCGCAGCACGTTATTACGCACGCCCTCCCTCACTCAAGTACGAGCTCGCCAACGAACCGAACGGCAAGCTCGACGACTACTGGAACTATCTTTACCCCAAGGCGCTGAAAGCCGTGCGCGCCGTCGATCCCGTGCGCACCGTCATCATCGACGGCGCCTTCTGGGCGTCACCTCAGTCGTTGGACGATCTGTTCCTCCCTGACGATCCAAATTTGGTCGCAACCTTCCACTTGTACGATCCCTTTCCGTTCACGCACCAAGGCGCTTCCTGGCAAGGGCCGGAGCTTCGCACTCGCTGTGTCGTCTTCCCCGGCCCACCTTTCGAGCCGCTAGTTCCCGTCGAAGCCGCCCAAAAGGTGAACTGGATCGCGGAGTGGTTCGCTGGCTATAACAGCGCGCCGCCCGAGACCAATCCGGGTGGAGCGGCGGTCATCGAAGAAGCTTTTGCGTTCGTCGATCGCTTCATCGAAAACAGCGGCCGCGCGGTGTACCTGGGAGAATTCGGCGCCGTCGACACCGCCGACCCAGCTTCGCGCGAACGCTGGGTGCGCTTGGTGCGCGAACACGCGGAAGCCCGCGGCATTCCCTGGGCCTATTGGAACGACGGCGGCGCCATGCGTGCCTTCGACGTGAAAACCGGCGAGTGGGTTCCGTACCTGCGCCGCGCGCTGCTCGAATAGAAGCGAAGAGGAGCGCCGTCGTCGCGGCGGCGCTCCTTCATTTTGCCGCTACTCGCAGCAACTCGCCTTCTCGTACTCGTCGTTGCGGCGCCACCACACGCCCTTCTCGTTGCGCCCCTTCGGTGCGCGGTCCAGCCATTGATACATGCCCCAAATCGCGTCGAGCCCACGCGCGTACGCGGAGTACGTGTGATAAACGACGCCATCCTCGCGCACAAAAGCGCTGAGCCCTGGCCTCTCACGAGTGTATGTCGCTGGATCGGTTCCGGTCATCGCGGCAATCTGCGCAACCGGCCCGCCACCACCCGGCTCTTGTGGCAACGAGTTCAGCTGCCATTTTCCCTCGCGCCGATAGTTGTACTCGATGCTGCCTTCGCGCTGCTGCGCTTCGGTAAACTGCACGTTGAAATCGCGGTTGAAGTCGCTCGTGTGCGACGACGCCCAAGGAAACGTCCACCCCATACGCTGCTTGTAGGCCAACAACTTGGCAAGCGGCGCGCGCGACACCGCCATGAGCGTCACGTCGTGGTTCGCCAAGTGCACGACGCTGCCGTTGAACCCATCCGCAATCGTGGAGCACGACGGGCAGCCGCCAGTGTACTCGGGCCCGAACATGAAATGATAAACCAAGAGCTGCGAGCGCCCCTGAAACAGTTCTGCCAGTGACGCGCCGCCCTGCTCAGTATCGAAGCGATACTCCTTCTCGACGCGAAGCCAAGGCAACGCTTGCCGCTGCCGTGCCAGCTCGTCACTGCGATACGTGAGCTCTTTCTCGGCTTGAAGCAGCTCTACCCGAGCGCGTAACCATTCCTCGCGCGTTCCAATACGTGTGTTCATGCCACTGCCTTTCGTCGCTGAGTGCACGCATTCTCTAGCGCCGCCCCACCACCCCCAGGGAGTTACAAACGTGACGCGATTGGCGCGCGAGCCGCGCGGGCGGCAAAACCCCCCGGCGTTATTGCACCTGAATCGTCTTTTTGACGGTCATGAAGTCGCCGCTGTACGCGGGAACTCTCACGCTGCGTAGGACGGACGCGATGCAGCTGCCGGTTTCCGTTCCAGCAAAAGGAGGACCGGAGATGTTGGCGCTCGTCACACGGCCGGAGGGTGCAAACGTGATGGTTACGATCGCGACGCCGCTCGGATCCGTTGGCTTTCTGCAAGTAGAAGCTCGTTGGGCCGCGGCGCTGAGAGCGCTGGCGGTGGCTTCGGAGTTGAATGCCGCTTCGGCGGGCGGTGAGTCAGCAGAAACGGTGGCGCTGCGCACGGGAGCGACGGTCGAGCGCGGGGTTTCGGTGGCGCTCGCAGGTTTGGCGTTGGCAGCAGACTTGGGCGCGTCGGCGGCGGCCGCGACGGGCTTGATCGCGTTGCCAGGCGCGAGCGCGGGCGCCGCAACGGCAGGCTTCGTATCGGTCTCGGGCGCAGCAAGCGTCGGCGGCGGGCTAGCTTCGGCTGCCGTTTCGCCGGGTTCGGCGGGCGGAGCTGGTGGAGTGATCGCGGGTTCTGCAACAGGGCCCGGTTGTGGTGCAACGGCGGGCGCGTCGGCCAGCGGAGCCGCCGCCGGAATGGCAGGCGCCGCTGACTCGGAGTCTTTTGCGTTCTTCACGGCGAGGCCGGCGACGAATGCGACGCCAGCAACGAGCAGCGCGAACCCTAGTGCGCCGTTGCTGCGCGGAGGTTCTTTCTGCACTTCGGGCGGCCGCGAGACGGAGGCGACGGGTGCGTCGGTTGCGGTCGGCTGACGCATCATCGGAACGACGCGCGCATCCCAAAGTTCGTCGATCGGGCCCGCCGGTGGAACCAAGACATCATCAACGAGTTCGTTATCGTTACGGCGCTCACGATCGCGATCGTGGTCGCGACGCGGCGGCGGCGGCGTGGCCTTGCGTACCAGCGCCGCCAGCGTGGGCGTGCCGAAGCTCACGGGGGGCTCGTCGCTAGTTTCGTTGGACGCCCCATGCGCCTCGCGTCGAGGCGGCACCGGTAGATGTCGCGCGGGCTTCTCCGCAGGGATGAAGTCGCGGTCACTCAGGGGAACGAGCGACTCGGGCGCCGATTCCATACCCTCGCTAGGATCGACGGGCACGAGCGAGATGCGGGATGGCTCGGACGACGCCTCCGCGCTGGGACGACGTGTGGTGGACGGCTCGGGCTCCTCTGCGTTCGTGTCCGCAGAAGCAACAGGCTGCGCGTCGGGCAGCGCACTAGGTTCCAAGACCTGCGTCGCCTCGTCTTCCCCAGCCTCGTCACGCGGCGTGGTAGTCACTTCGTGGCTCACGGGCATGGCGCTCGCGCTGGCTCTCACCTCGGCGTCGGCTTCGGAGTCAATCGCGCGGCGTACGCAAACCTCGGCCCCGCAATTCGGACACGGTACGAGCGAGCCTGAATTGATTCCCTCGTCCTGAGCGCTCGCGGGGAGCTTGTTGCGCGCCCCACATTGGTCGCAGTCTGCAGTAAACATGGCGCACTCCAGTCGTCGGCCGGGCCCCAAACCTTGGAACATTGACTCTGTCCGCTCCGTGCTTCCGGTGCAAGCCCTCTCTGAGCGCGGAATAGGCGCCCTGGCCGGGCACGGTTACCGTAAGTTTTCGCCACCACTACCGCAGCGCGGGCGAATCTCGTCTCGCCGATTAGCATAGGACCCGCATGGGAATCCCCTTACTTATCAAAGCCCTCATTCTCGGCATCGTTGAAGGGCTCACCGAATTTCTTCCTATCTCGTCGACTGGGCATCTGATCTTGGCGGGGGCGCTACTCAGCTTCAACGACGAGGTCGGCAAAGTATTCGAAGTCGTGATTCAGGCTGGCGCGATGCTCGCGATCATTTGGGAGTATCGCTCGCGCTTCGCACGTGTGACTGCCGGCCTGTTCAGTGATGCGGAGGCCAGGCGCTTCGTTCTCAATTTAGGAATCGCCTTCCTGCCGGCCGCTGTGCTCGGCCTGCTTCTGTCGAAGTTCATCAAGCAGCTTCTGTTCAAACCGCTGCCAGTTGCGCTGGCGTTCATCGTGGGCGGTTTCGTCATTCTTTGGGCTGAGCGGCGCCAGCATCGCGTGGCGATCGAAACCGTCGAGCAAATCACGACGCTGGACGCGCTGAAGATTGGCTTCGCGCAGGCGTTTGCGCTGGTGCCCGGCACCTCGCGTTCCGGTGCGACCATCATCGGAGGAATGTTGTTCGGCCTCTCACGTCGGGCGGCCACCGAGTTCTCCTTCTTCTTGGCGGTGCCAACTTTGCTCGCTGCGAGCGGTTACGATTTGCTGAAGCACCGTGCGCTGCTGCGTGTCGACGACGTGGAGCTCTTCGCAGTCGGTCTGTGTTCCGCGTTCGTGTCCGCGTTTCTATGTGTGCGCTGGCTGCTGCGATTCATCAGTCGTCACGATTTCAGCGGCTTTGCCTGGTACCGCATCGCCTTCGGTGTGCTCGTGCTGCTGACCAGCTACTTCGGCCTGGTGGATTGGTCGCAAGGCTAGGGTTTAGGCCTGTAACCGCGGTGAAATTCGACCGTTTGGGATGCGGCCGGTAAAGTCACGGCGACATGCGCTTGATCCGGGTCGCTGCAGCGACGTTGAACCAGACGCCCCTCGATTGGGACCGAAATCGCCAGAACATCGTGAGTGCGATCGAGGCCGCTCGGCGCGCAGGGGTCGGCATTCTTTGCCTGCCCGAGCTATGTATCACCGGTTACGGTTGCGAAGATGCGTTCTTGGCACCGGGTACGCATCGAGTGGCGCTGGAAGTGCTGAAGGAGCTGCTCCCGCACACACACGGCATCGTGGCAAGCTTCGGGTTACCGGTTTGGCACAACAAGGCGGTTTTCAATGCCTGCGCCTTGGTAGCCGACGGTCGCTTGTTGGGGTTCTCGTGCAAGCAAGCCCTAGCCGGTGATGGGCTTCACTACGAGCCACGCTGGTTCAAGCCATGGCCACATGGCAAACGAACGACGCTGCGCCTTTTTGGCGAAAGAGTGCCGTTCGGCGATCTGTATTTCGATATCGGCGGCGTGAAAATCGGCTTCGAGATTTGCGAAGACGCCTGGATCGCGCAACGCCCCGGCGCGGAGCTTTCGTTGCGTGCGGTGGATATCATTTTGAACCCGAGCGCCAGTCACTTCGCGTTCGGCAAACACGAGATCCGCCGGCGACTGGTGCTGGAAGGTTCGCGCGCGTTCGGCGTGGCCTACGTGTACTCGAACCTGCTCGGCAACGAAGCCGGGCGCGCAATCTACGATGGCGATGCGCTCATTGCGAGCGGTGGCAGCGTTCTCGCAGAAGCGCCCCGCTTCAGCTACTCGGATTTCGAGCTCATCAGCGCCAGCGTAGACATCGATTTGCCGCGCACCCGTCACAGCTTCCTATCGAGCTTCACGCCGCAACTCGGAGGTCCCGTCGATGAATGCGTGACGTGCGAGTTCGCGTTCCCCGCCGCAGCGCTCGAACGCAGTTCACCACGTCCAGCGCCGTGGGAAGCCAGCGCGTGGCTACGTGAAGAGGAGTTCGCGCGCGCGCTGGCGCTCGCCTTGTTCGACTACTTGCGCAAGAGCCACGCGCGCGGTTTCGTCGTGTCACTGAGTGGCGGCGCGGATTCCGCAGCGGTCGCCTGCTTGGTCGGGTTGATGGCGATGTTCGCGGTGAAAACACTCGGTATCGAAGGTGTGCGCGCGCGCTTGCCAGACATCCCACGTCTCGCCGATGCCACCGACGCGAAGCAGCTCGTCCAGCGTTTGCTGACCACCGCCTATCAAAGCACCCAAAACAGCGGCACCGTCACGCGTGCGGCAGCCAAGGCGGTCGCCGAAGCAGTTGGAGCACGCCACGTGGAGTTAGACGTCGACGGCCTCGCAACGGAATACGTCAAGCTCGCCGAGCAAGCGCTGGGCCGTTCACTCACCTGGGAGCAGGACGATCTCGCACTGCAAAACATCCAGGCGCGTGTGCGCGCACCGAGCGTGTGGTTGCTGGCCAATGTCGAACGGGCGCTCTTACTGGCGACCAGCAACCGCTCGGAAGCTGCCGTCGGCTATGCAACGATGGATGGCGACACGGCGGGCAGCATCAGTCCCATCGCCGGCATCGACAAGGCGTTCATTCGCCGCTGGTTGAGCTGGCTCGAGTACCAGGGCCCGCTCGGTTTCGGCCCCATCCCAGCGCTTCGTGCAGTGAACGAGCAAGCTCCGACCGCCGAGCTCCGCCCGCCCTCTGCCAATCAAACCGACGAAGCCGATCTGATGCCCTACGAAGTGCTCGACCTGATCGAGCGCGCCGCGATTCGCGACAAACGTGGTCCGCGTGAAATATTGGATGTGCTGCACGTCGCGTTTCCCGCTTACGCCGCAAATGAGCTCGCAAACTACATCGAGCGCTTCTTTCGCTTGTTCGCGCAGAACCAGTGGAAACGCGAGCGCTATGCACCCTCGTTCCATGTCGACGATGCGAACCTCGATCCCAAAACCTGGTGTCGCTTCCCGATTCTATCCGGCGGCTTCAAACGTGAACTAGCCGAGCTGCGAGCCGCATTGGCCGAAAAATCGAACTAGGGCGCCGCTAGGGGCGGCATTCCCACGCTGAAAGGGATTCGTTGATGGCGCTCGGCTCGGGAATCGAGTGGACGGAGTCGACCTGGAATCCGGTAACCGGTTGCAACAAGATCAGCCCGGGTTGCAAGTACTGCTACGCCGAACGCATGGCGGACCGCCTGCAGGCGATGGGGCAACCAAACTACCGGAACGGCTTTGTTCTCACGCTCCAGCCGCACATGCTCCAGTTGCCCCTCCAGTGGAAGAAGCCACAGACGATCTTCGTGAACTCGATGAGCGATCTGTTTCACCAGAACGTTCCCGCTCCCTATATCGAGCGCGTTTTCGATGTCATGCGGCGCTCGCATTGGCATCGTTTTCAAGTGCTGACGAAGCGAGCTGAACGTCTCGCGGAGCTCAACTCGATCATCGAGTGGCCACAGAACGTATGGATGGGCGTCAGCGTCGAGAATGCGGACTACGTCGACCGAATCGAATACCTGCGCACAACGGGCGCGCGCGTGAAATTCCTCTCTCTCGAGCCGCTGCTCGGACCATTACCAGAGCTCAAGCTGGACGGTGTCGACTGGGTGATCGTTGGAGGCGAATCGGGACACCGCGCCAGGCCGATGGCCCCCGCGTGGGTAATCGATATTCGTGACCAGTGCCGGCGCGCTGGCGTGGCGTTTTTCTTCAAGCAGTGGGGAGGCAAGAACAAGAAGAAAGCCGGTCGAATGCTCGAGGGGCGAACTTGGGATGAGATGCCGACTGCGCCTGAGGTCACCCGCGTCTACCAGGCTGTTCGCACAAGGGCTCTGCCAGTGCTGGTCTGAGCTCTCTCGGTCATGTGCTCGCAGGCGACGGAGCGGCTTTGCCAGCCCTGCCGAAAGCAGCAAACGGGAGGCTGACGTTGTGCCAACCTCCCGTCGCTAGTTTTTTCGAGAGTAGGTTTTGTCGAAACGCTAGATGGCTTCTTCGCCGCGTTCGCCGGTGCGGATGCGCATGGCTTCGTCGACGTTGAGCACGAAGACTTTGCCGTCACCGATTTTGCCGGTTTTGGCGCTGCGCTCGAGTGCGTCGAGGATCGAGTGCACCTGGTTGTCGGCTACGACGAGGTCGATCCGCACTTTGGGGACGAAGTCGACTTGATAGGCGGAGCCGCGATACACCTCGGTTTTGCCACCAGTGCGCCCAAAGCCTCGGATTTCGCTGACCGACATGCCGAGAATGCCGGCCTCCGAGAGGGCGGCCTTCACGTCGTCGAGCTTGTGGGGGCGAATGATTGCCATGATGAGCTTCATGAAATCTCCTCTCGCCGGAACACTCAGCCGCCGGCTTCTTCGTAATGGTAGCCCGATTCGCCGTGGTCGGTGGTGTCGAGGCCCGCTTCTTCCTCTTCTTTGTCGGGACGTAGTCCGATTACGGCCTTGACGGCGAAGGCCAGAATTACGGTTCCGACCACCGCGAGCACGATAGTGAGGCCCATGGCCTTGATTTGCTCGATCCACAAGCTCTTGCCGACAATATCCTTCAGGTTGGTATTCAGGTTTCCGTTTGCGTCCGGTGTGGCGAAAAAGCCGGTAAGAAGCGCACCCATGGTGCCTCCTACACCGTGCACACCGAAGGTATCGAGTGCATCGTCGTACTTGAGGGCTGCCTTCAGCTTGGTGCACGCAAAGAAGGGCACGACGCCTGCTAGTACGCCGATGATGACGGCACCGGTGGTGGAGACGAAGCCGGCGCCAGGGGTAATCACGACCAGCCCGGCAACAGCGCCGGAGCAGAAGCCGAGCACCGTGGGTTGGCCGCGCGTGATCCACTCGAGTGCGGGCCAAACGGTGCAAGCGACCGCGGTAGCCAAGGTGGTGGTGGTGAACGCTTGGGCGGCGACGCCATCAGCTGCCACGGCGCTGCCCGCATTGAAGCCGTACCAACCAACCCACAGCATGCCGGTGCCGACCATGGTGAGCACGAGGCTGTGAGGCAAAAACGGTCGCGAGCCGAAGCCTTCACGCTTGCCAAGCAGAATGCACAACACGAGCGCAGACCAACCTGACGACATGTGCACCACCGTGCCGCCAGCAAAGTCGATCGCCTTGATGCTGGCGTTGGCATTCCAAACACCGTTCATCATGCCGTCGATGCCCCACACCATGTGTGCGAGCGGGAAGTAAACCAGGAACATCCAACCGACGATGAAGGCCATTATCGCCGAGTACTTCATGCGCTCTGCGATGGCGCCCACGATGAGGCCAGGCGTGATGATCGCAAACATCAGCTGATACATCGAGAACACATTTTGCGAGACCCAAGCGCCATAGTCGGCGTTGGGCACGGACGTAACGCCAGCTAGCAGCGCGAACTTGGTCCCACCGAGCAGCGGCGAACTGGGTGAAAAAACTAGACTGTAGCCAATCGCCCACCACAGGATGGCGACGACGCCAGCGCAGCCGAGACATTGTGCCAACACGCTCAGCACGTTTTTACGCCGCACCAGGCCGCCGTAAAACAACGCCAGGCCCGGCAAGGTCATGAACAACACCAGGGCTGCCGACGCCATCATCCACGCGTTGTGACCAGGGCCGGGCGAGATGAGAGCCTTGGGTGCGCCGTTGGTTACGTATGCTTCCAGATCGGCGACGCGCGCCGCCAAATCCGGCGGTGCCGCAGCTGCCGGCGCCGCTTCCTGAGCCAAAGCCAGGCTGGGGGCAACGAGCGCGAGCCCTGCCAGCGCCAAAGAGTGGAGCCTATTGCAAACGCGGTCGGCAGCCTTCATGAGACCTTCCTTTCTCCGCAGCGGACGGCTCGTTAACGAATAAGAAAACGCCGGAGCGCGGAGACGCTTGCCTGAGTACGAAGCGGGAGCTTTCCGGTCTGTTTCGAACTTATGTCATTTCGTCTTTCCGACATTCATGTCCGGCAGCACTGCTGAAAGAAAGCTGCAATGATCAACATTGGAGTCTCATCGAGCATGTGTGTGAGTTGCTCGAAGTGCTCGTGATCTCAGCAACATGGTTACTCAAATTATCAATGAGTGATGCGCTGAACGCGCTTTCGCGATGCATGCGTCCGACGCCTTGTCCAGCAATTTCAAAGCGCGAATCGCAGCGAATTCAGGAGAAAAGCGCTTCGCCCGTAGCTTGCAGTAAGCGCACTCGACGTGAGAGACTGCGCGGCGATCGTGCGCAACGCCTCGCGGAACGGGGTGTTCTTGGGTGTAAGCGCGTGGTGCGCCGCGCTCGCGCTGCAGACCAGCGCCGGCGCGCAAACGCCGAGCGTCGAGTACCTCGCGCCGCTGAGCTGTCCCGACGCTGCTGCGTTCTCGACGGAGTTTTCTCGGCGATTGCCTGCGAGAGACGCCAAAACGGCTCGCACGAGCCTCAGGGTGCAAATCCAGGCAACGCCCGGCGGCGGCTATCAAGGGCACATCGACTTTCCGGGCCTGCCACAAGGCGGAGCAAGGCAACTCCAGAGCGCGAGCTGCGGCGAGCTCGTTCAGGCGCTGGCCCTGGTAGCGGCAGTAGTGTTGAAGGAGGACGCGGAGAAGAAGGATGGCGAGAAGGTGGACGCCGAGAGCAGCGCGCCAGCTGCCGTCGCACCGGCGGTTGTGGTCGCGCCAGCCCCGCAAGCTGCGCCTCCGTCGTCGCCAATCGCGAGGACGGAACAGCCGCCAACCAAGCTGCCTAGGCCCTCTGTAGGAGCGCATTGGCTGCTCAGCGCCCGCTTGGGCGCAAATCTGGAGACTGGCGCACTCCCCAATGCTTCGGTGGGTCCGCGGCTCACGTTGGGCGGTGAATGGATGTTTACGCGCAACAGCGGAGTCGCGTTGGCTCTTTCGGCGGCGCTTCCGAGCACTCAAACCGTCAGCGTCGAGCAAGTCGAGGCGACCTTTCGTTTCGCGGCTGTTCGTCTGGAAAGCTACGCGGCACAGCAGCTTACGTCCTGGTTGGCAGCTCAGGCAGGCGCGTTCTTCGAGCTCGGGCGCCTTCGCGGGACGAGCAACGTGGATCCCACGGCCGAGGGGCTTTCCCCCTGGCGGGCCGCTGGCTTGCTCGCGCGCGGAAAACTGCGGCTGTTTCGACCGTTCTGGTTCCATGCGAGCGCCGGGGTGGTGTTGCCGCTCACGCGGAGCTCATTTTGGGTGGACAGGCAAGTGCCAGCCGAGCGAATCCTCTTGCATCGGGTGGCCAGCAGCGGATTGACGGCCGAGATCGGCGTTTCCGTGCAATTACCCTGATCAAATCGGATGGGGTCGATCATTGTTGGGGGTGCCGTCGGCCAACCCTGAGAGAATTCCGCCTTGAATGAGGGGCAGTTCAGCTTGCCCGCGTCATTTTGCGGTGCGGACGAGTCGAGCGCGGTGGTGCGCACGGCGGGTGCTTCCGCGACAACCCAATCGCGTGCGGACGCGCTCCGTCTCGAGAACGCGGCGCGAGAGAACTTTCAGTTCATCTGGCGGTGCCTACGACGTTTTGGGGTGCAGCCCGATCACGCGGTGGACGACGCAGTGCAGCGCGTATTCGAGATCGCTGCAACGCGCGTGGATATCATTCGAGTCGGGCACGAGCGCGCTTTTTTGTTTAAAACCGCCGTCCTGGTGGCGAAAGAGCGCCGCCGCGCGCAAGCGAATCCGCGCGAGCTTCTGGATGTAGAGCGCCTGGCCAATGAAGCCGATCCGGGCGCCGATCCGGAGCGAAGTCTCGATGAGCAACGCAACCGTGCCTTGCTGGATTGGGTGCTCGACAAGATGCCAGCCGACCTTCGCGATGCGTTCGTTCTTCACGAGCTCGAAGGGCTCGCGATGCATGAGATCGCGCGACTATTGGAAATCCCAGCGGGCACGGTTGCTTCACGCTTGCGGCGCGCACGGGAGCACTTTCAGAAGACGGCGCAGCTTCTGCGCGCGCGGTTGGGTCGGTAGTGCCATGAAAGAGCTGCCTCGTTTGGTCAATGAGTCGCTCGACCCGTTCGAGGCGGCGCTGCTGCGTTCCGCACAGCGGGACCGTGGTTCCGAGCGTGCGATGCTGCATGCGCTCACGGTCATGTCGGCGTTACCAGTGGCGCTGCCGGCAACAGCCATGGCGAAGGCTTCGTTGCTCGGACTCACATTAAAGAGCCTGGGCGTTGGCGTCGTGGTCGGAAGCTGCTGCATCGGAGCAGCACTAGTGGCCGAACCTTTGCTTCGCGCTCCCGTTGCGGCTCAACGCGGCGAGCAGAGAACTCCACCGAAGAATCCAATCGTGAAGCCTCGCACACCAGCGCCCGCCGCGTTGGCTCCGCGTGAAGTCGCGACTGAGCGCACCGAAGTGCCTGCAGAAATGTTCGCGCCGAGCGCCGGAACGCCCATAGCCGAAGCTCCGTTGACGCCCGCGCAAGTCGCGGCGGAGCATGCAGTGAACGCGCCGCGCAACAACAGCCGGGGCGTGAAACCGCTGCTCGCGGCAGCACCTCACGTTGCCGCGAAAGATTCCGAGTTGGCGCCCGCACCGGTCACCACACAGAGCGAGCTGTCGCGCGAGCTTGCTTTGATCGACAGCGCACAGTGTGAGTTGCAAAGAGGCAACGTCGACGCCGCGCTCGCCGCGTTGGCTCGGCGCGAGCGAGAAATTGTGCATCCAGCGCTAGGGCCTGAAGCAACGCTGGTCCACGTCGAAGCGCTGCTCGCTCATGGCGAACGCGCCCGCGCGACGGCGCTCGCCAAGCAATTTGAATCGAAAGCGCCGAGCGGCGCACACAGCGAGAGGCTGCGACGCTTGCTCGAAACGGCAAAATAGAAGGCGCTCGGCACATGGTGGCAGCGCCTGCGGGTGTGTAGAAACGGCACGGGGTCAAAAAATTCGGGACGGCGTCGTTCACGGCGACGCCGTCCCGAAAAGCATTCCGCTCGAGCTTAGGGTCTTTCGGTCAACAACTTCAGGTTGCTGATGCAGAAGGAATAGGGGATGGCGGTCGACTCACTAGTCGGGATAACAAATGAGATCCCCAACCAACGACTCGGGTCGAACGAGCTCCACGTATGTGGCGACAAGACGTTTTCGAACAGCACAACGTTGCTTCCCGCCTTGACTGGGGACGGAGGATACTCTGGACGAGCTCCCCAATACGCAACTGCCCATTCAACATCGCCTCCGGAAGGCAGCTCCACGCGCAAACCTCGGGCGGGCGGTGTGTCAATATCGAAGCTGAACCCAACGATACCGACCTCAACCGCATTGATAGCAACCCGTGCGTCGGTGACGTCGCGACCAAAGTCGAACGCCATGCCTCCGCCGCTGATGTTCATGTAATCAGGTTCACCAGACTCCGGGTTCAGGGTGAGCCGCGCGTTAAAACCCTGAATGCATTGCGTTCCGGTGTTGGCATAGGGCATCAACTTCGGATCGGGCATCAGCACGGTGGAGCAATCGCTCGTTGGATGACCTGCCTGCTGACACCTTCCGGTGTTCGAACCGTCTGGCCCCAATCCGTCCGCGAACACGTACCAAGTCGCGAGGTCCGGCAGCGCGCCAGTGGTTCCTGCCGTCGGCACTTGTCCACCGTCGCCGGTTCCGGCGCCGCCATTTGATGTTCCACCTGCTCCGATTCCACCTGACGGCGTCCCACCCTTTTCGGGTTGTCCCCCCAAACCAGTCGTGCCGCCGTTCCCGATAACGCCACCTTGGTTCACGTTGGATGCCTCATCTAGCAGGTCACCGAGATCGTATTCGTTGTGGCTACATCCCGTGATCATCCAAACCAAGCCACTCGCAGCTGCTACGTAACGAAACCGCATGTTTGCCTCCATAGCAACAAAGACTCGAGCGCCGCCTTTTGATCAGTCTTGTTTCTCGCGAGCGTCACGCCACAGCGTCAGCCAGACCCGCTGCGTCATTCGAGACCAAGCCGAACTCGCTCGGAAACTCGCCGAGCGGGTGATCCCATGTGAGCGGAGCCAAGCGCGCCACGATGTCGTCGAACTGCTCTGCCAAGATACGTGATGCTGGGTTCAAGCGCCGCACGATGACGAGACCCGATGGCGCACAGGGTATGCTGCGGATGCGCAGGTCAGGGCGCGCACTGGCCAGTGCGAGGACCACTTTCCAAGTGTCGCCTACCCAGAAGTTGCTGCGCCGCTCACGTGCTGCCGTTACGGGGTGCAGCGGCAAGCAATCGTGGAAGACGACGGTTGCATCCGGGTGCGACCAGGCCTCGGCGTGCATGAAGTCAGCGAGTGCGTTTTCGAGGCGATGCATGCCGTCGATGAAGGTGAGATCGACGTGACGCTCGGCGAATACGTGTTCGCGTGTGTGGTGAGCGAAGAAGTCGTCGCTGGTGAAGCGATAGAGGCGCGCACAGGAGGGCAATGGCTTTTGCAGGCGAACTTCAGCCGGATCGACGCCAATCGCGATTTCGGAGTTGGCGCCCAAAATCAAGGTCGCACCAGTGTCGACGCCGATTTCTAGATACGCGCGCGGTTGTAAGCGCGCATGGCAGGCAGCAAGCACATCGCGATAATGTGGGCCGGGGAATAACAGGGCGCCGAGTAGTGATTGCGCGCCCGGATAGTCGGGGAAGATTTCGAGCAGCTTTGCTAGCGGCCGCAGCGCCGCGCTGCCTTGACCCGTGCGCGCCAGAATTTGCGCCTGCACGGCGAGAGCCGAAAGCATTGGTGGTTGCTGAGCCAACACCTGTGCAACGAGGCGCAGCGCACTCGCGGAGTCACCACTCACGAAGCTGGCGACGGCGCGGCACAACCTGAGCGCCGGCGCGTCAAGCTCTGGGAAGGCTTCGCACAAGGCGCGCGCTTGGTCCCACGCTCCTGCCTGGAGCTGTTGTTGTGCGACGAAGACGATCTCGGCTGCGTCGGCGTCCGCGAATGCGCGGCGCAACGCTTCTCGGTCCAGAACGAAAGCGTCCGGCGTCCTCAGTTGAAGGCCTCGTTTTCGCGCAACGCAAACGGCGCGATCGCGGCGTCGAAGCGATCGCCACTTTCACTCACCATTTCGTAGCTGCCGCGCATGGAACCAAACGGCGTCTTCAAAGGACAACCCGAGGTGTATTCGAAGCTTTCACCGCTCTTGAGGACGGGCTGCTTGCCAACGACACCTGGGCCGCGCACCTCTTCCACGTGGCCGTGTGCATCGGTGATGACCCAATGCCGGTTTACCAATTGCACCGTGGAGCTCGCCTCGTTCTTGATCTGAATCGTGTACAGGAAAAACCACTCACGCTTTTTGGGATCGGAGTGGTTCGGCGAGAAACGAGCTTCGACGTGAACGCGGACGCCCTTGGTAATGGTTTCGGAGCTAGACACGGGACTAATCTACCTCGCGTTTTAGAGCGCCGTAGCTAGCAATCTTGGTCGCCAGCGGAGCGAGCAGCAGGGTACGGCGAAAGCCGGTGAGCGCGTCGAGCGCCCCTTCTAACCGCCCGGCCGCCACCGCGGAATCGCGCAGCTTTTTCATCACCCGTGAAGGGAGCACCAGCTCAGGCGCCATTTCGAGCTCGACGCACACTTCGGCGCGCACGGCTTCCAGCCAACCTGAAGCCAAAATTTCTTCAGGTACGGCGTATGGCGGCGGCGCAATCTGGGCAAAGTCCGAAGTCTTCGCGCTGGCCACTGCGCGTTGAATGCCGGCAATCAACGCACGACCGAAGCGCCCGGCGGCGCGACGCGGCACGGCACGCAAACTAGAGAGGTCTTCCAGGGAGCGTGGTCGCCGACTCGCTAGAGAAAACAAGCCTTTGGCGTCGGGCGCAATCTCACGATCCTCTTCAGTTAAGCCGTTGTACCAATCGATCAGGAACTTGAGTACGGCCTGGCCCTCGGGCTCGAGCTGCCATGCATTGCGGAATGTCTCCAAGCGCAGCGGTGGAGGCGGCTCGATGATGGCGCGCAGCGTTTCGGCGGACGCCTCGAAAGCGGCCTCGACGCGCCCGCGACGTTCGCACAGCATCATCAGTTTCCGATAAATGGCGGGCAAGTAGGCGACGTCATCGGCGGCGTACGCAAGTTGCGTTTCGGGCAGCGGGCGCCGGCGCCAATCGTCGGCTTGATGCGTCTTTTCGCCGCGCATGCCGAGCAGGCGAAACTTCAAGTAAGCGAGCGAGGTCGAGTATTCGATGGAAACCAAAGCCCAGGCGAGCTGCGTATCGAACAGGCGTGCCGGCTCGATGCCGAGGCGCTGCCTCAGAAGCGGCAAGTCTTGTTGCCCGGCGTGCAACACCCAAGTCACTCCCGCTCGCCCCAACAGGCCGCCCAACAAACGCAGGTCACTAATGGCGAGCGCGTCGATCAAGAAGACCTGATCCCCACCGGACACCTGGATTAGGCAGAGCAGCGTGCCTTCGCGTCCCGAGTCGAACTCAGTGTCGAGATAATAAACGTCGTGCTCGCCGAGCGCGCGGCAGGCCCGCTCGAGGGCTTGGAGATCGGCGACCAACTGCATGGGGGCAGAGGTGCTAGCGCGTTTTCGTTCGCAGCCCGTGCGCATTATGCTGGTCAGCCGCCCGACCAATGTGGTACGCAGCGCGCTCGGGTCGGCCTCTCGCGGCTTGACACTTTCGCCGACCTATACGACCGAGAACCCCCCGTGGCTGCTTGTTACTTCGATGTCGACGGCACGTTGGTTGGAACGAACCTGGTCCAACCGACTCTCTACTACTTGGCGAACCAAGGCACGCCGCTGCAGAGCGCGCTGCGGCTCGGTCGGGCACTCGTGGGTGCGCCGCGCATGGCCGTGGCGGAGCTCTTCGACCGGCGCACCTTCAATGAGCTGCTGTTCAGCACTTACGCCGGCATGAGCGAAGACCGGCTGGAGCTCTTGGGCGAAGATACCTTTCGCCAGGTGTTGCTGCCGTCGCTGTTCCCGTCGGCCAAGAGTCTCGTCGACAAAAGCCTCGCTGCCGGCCACGAAGTCGTCTTCGTTTCGGGCGCTCTCGAATGCGTGATCCGTCACCTGGCCCGCCATCTGGGAGCGACGCAGGTGATCGCGAACCGCCTCGAGATGAAAGACGGCATTGCGACGGGGAAGTTGTTACGCCCAGTGGTGGCGGGACCCGAGAAGGCGCGCATCGTGCGTGATCACGCTCGCGCCCGCGGTTTCGACCTCGACGAGTGCTTCGCGTTTAGCGACAGTTACTCCGACGTGCCGATGCTGAGCGTGGTGGGTCACCCCGCCGCAGTGAACCCTGATAAGCGACTTGCCATGCTGGCCAAAGCTTACAGCTGGCCAAGCTTCGATCTCCGATGAGCGCGCCCTGCGCATCCAACTGAGCGCCCCCTGCGATGAACCATCCCTGCCTAGTTACTCTCGAGCGCGATAGCGCCCCCCGTGTTCTCTTCGCCGGCGACCAGCTGGTAGAGGTCGACCTGCCGCCCGGCACGCGTTGCATCTATCCAAAGCCGGCACTCGCTCCGATCAAGGATCCGGAAGCGGCGATTCGCTACGCGATCAACCATCCCGTTGGTTCCGAACCGCTGTACGCGAAGCTTCGGCCCGGGATGAAAGTCACGATCGCCATCGATGACATTTCAGTGCCGTTGCCACCGATGCGTCGCCCGGATGTGCGCGAGCGCGTGCTCACGGTGGTGCTGCAGTTGTTGGCCGATCACGGTGTCGATGACATCGAGATGATCATCGCCACTGGCATTCATCGCCGCATGAAGGCGCACGAAGTGCGTCACATGGTCGGCGACAAGATCTTCGAGGCGTACTGGCCGGAGCGGCTCTACAACCACGACGCCGAAGACACCAAGAACATGGTGGAGGTGGGCCACACCGATCACGGTGAGTCACTGCAGCTGAACCGTCGCGCGGTCGAAAGCGACCTGCTGATTTATGTGAACGTGAACTTCGTGGCCATGAACGGTGGCTACAAGTCGGTGGCCGTCGGGTTGTGCAGCTACGAGAGCCTGCGCCCGCACCATAACCCGCACACGATTCGCGCTTCGGACAGCTACATGGATCCGAAGGCGTCGCGCCTCGCGCACGACATCGCGCGGATGGGTCGGCTCGCGCACAAGAAGCTCAACGTATTTACGATCGAAACCACGGTGAATAACCGCATGTTCGATCGAAACCTCGATTTTCTCTACAAGAACGAGGACGACCTGACCGGCAAAGAGCGCCTCTTGATGAAGGCGCTGATCGCTTCCACTGCCAAGCTGCCGCAACCTGCACGTCAGGCCATTTTCGACAAGTTCCCGGCGCCCTACGAGCTGACGGGTGTGTTCGCGGGTTCGGCCGAAGCGGTGCACGATCGCGCCATTGAAAAGTGCTTCGATCAGTACCTGGTACCGATCGAGGGGCAGGCCGACGTGCTCGTGACGGGCATTCCGTACATCAGCCCCTACAACGTGCACGCCTTCTTGAATCCGCTGCTCGTGCAGGTGTTGGCGCAGGGTTACCTGTTCAACATGTATCGCGGCGCGCCGCTCGTGAAGAAGGGTGGCACCTTGATTCTGACGCACCCGTGCACCGATAAGTTCGATCACGAGCAGCATGCGCCGTACATCGACTTCGTGCATCGCTTGCTGCCGGAGACGCGCGACGCCGTGGAGCTCGGGCACCGTTACGAGCAGAAGTTCGCCAAGGATCCGGCGTTCTTGCAGATGTTCCGCAACGGGCATGCCTACCACCCCGCGCATCCATTTTTCATGTGGTACTGGGGCGAAAACGGTCGCCAGCACCTCGGGCGCGTGATCGTGGTGGGCGCCGACAACGAATACATTCCGCGTTTGCTTGGCTGGGAAACTGCGCCGAGCATGGAGGACGCGCTCTACCGCGCCAAGAATGGTGAAGCGCGTTCGCTCGACATCACGCTCTTGCACATGCCGCCGATCGTGATGGGCGACGTCACGGTGAAGCCCGCGTCCAGCGCGGAGGGAGCAAAGCCTTGAGCGGGGAGCACGGCATGAACGGGCATGGGCCGGAGCACGCCATGAACGGGCACGCGCCGCTCGATCTCACGCGCTTGTTTGCGAACAAGACGTTGGTCGTGGTGGGTGGCACCGGCTTCCTCGGCAAAGTCTGGCTGTCGTTCATCCTCACGCGCTTTCCGGAACTCGGGCGCATCTATTTGGTGGTGCGACCCAAAGGTGGCTGCACCGCCGAGCAGCGATTCGAGCGCGATGTGCTGGGCAGCGAAGTCTTTGCGCCGCTGCGTGAGCGTTACGGCGCGGGGTACGCCGACTTCTTGCGCAGCAAGGTTTATCCGGTGGCGGGTGACGTGGTGCAGCCGTTCTGCGGCCTCGACCCGGCGCTGCGCCAACAGATCGGGAGTTCGGTCGATGCGGTCGTCAACGTGTCGGGCGTCGTGGATTTCGATCCGCCGCTCGACGAAGCACTCGAGGTGAACGCTTTCGGCGTGCAGAACCTGGTCGCCTTGGCGCGCAATTTCGGCGGCGTACCGCTGCTCCACACCAGCACTTGTTACGTGGCAGGCGCCCGCACTGGCTTCGTGGAAGAGTGTGATCCGTTCGAACATCCCTTCCCGCGTGCGGGCGAGCTCGACCGCGTGCACTGGGATCCGGATCGCGAGATTGCAGAGTGCCTCGACGTGATCGAGCAAGCTCGGCATCGCTCCAGCGACGCGTTTCGCCAGAGCCGCTTCCTCGACGAAGCCAAGAAGAATTTGCTCGACCGGGGTGAACCGGCGCGCGGGCGCGTACTCGACAGCGAAGTCCAGAAGGTGAAGCGCAAGTTCGTCGAAGCGCGTCTCGCCGAAATGGGCATGGAGCGCGCCAATTTTTGGGGGTTCCCCAATACGTACACGTACACGAAAGCCATCGGCGAGCAGATCGCCTCGAGCTCCGGCCTGCCTTTCACCATCGTGCGCCCGGCGGTGGTCGAGTCCACGTTGAGCTTTCCGTTTCCGGGTTGGAACGAAGGCATCAACACCAGCGCACCGCTGATTTTCATTTTGCGCCAAGGCGGCTTGCAGATCCCCGGTTCAGACAACTGCCTGGACGTCATCCCCTGCGACATGGTGGCGAGCGGCCTCGTGCTGGCGCTCGGTGAGCTGCTCGAAGGGCGCGCCAAGCCGGTGTACCAACTCGGCTCATCCGACACGAACCCGTGCAGCATGCGACGCTTCTTCGAGCTCACCGGACTCTACAAGCGCCGTCACTATCAGCGCTCGGGTAAAGGTGGACCACTGCTCAGCTTTTTGCAGTCGCACTTCGAAGGCGCGATGCTCAATAAGGAGCAATTCCATCGCATCGGGCCTAAGGCGATCGCGCAGAAAGCGCGCGGGCTCTCGAACCTGCTCAATCTCGCCGCAACCGGTCCCATCGCGCCACTGCTGAAGCCGGCAGCCGAAGCCGTCGAGAAGTTTTCCGAGCAGCAGCGCCGCGTGGGGAACATCCTGGAAGTGTTCGTCCCCTTCACGGCGCAGTACCACTACGTCTTCCGCACGGACAACGTGCGCGCCGCGCAGGCCCGTCTCGTTCCGACGGATCGCGCCAAAGTGGACTTCAGCCCGGAGAAGATCGATTGGCGCGCCTGGTTCTTGGATGTGCACGTGCCCGGGCTCGAGCGTTGGGTGTTCCCGCAGATCGAAGAGAAACTGCGGCGTCCGAAGAAGGCAGCGCAACGCCATGAGACGTTGCCGCTCATGCTCGAGGAAATGGCAGATCGCTACGATCTCGCCGTGGCGCTGCAGCGCACCGAGCCGCAAGGCTTGAGCCGCATCAGCTTCCGCGATTGGCGCGCGCTATCGGCCGCCGTGGCGGAGCGCCTCTACGCGGCCGGCATTCGTCGCGGTGATCGCGTCTTGCTCGCTGGTGAGAACCATCCGGCGTGGCCGATCGCCTTCTTCGGCATCATGTGGGCAGGCGCAACCGCGGTGCCGCTCGACGCCAACATCGAGGCTGATATCGCGGACAACCTGGCGCGCGTCTCGCAATCGAAGATTTTGCTCGCCGATGCTCGCGTGCGCGGTCGACTGGAAGCGCGCCTCGCGGAGCGCCTGCGAGTGATTGACCTACAAGAAATCGCTCAGCCGGGACTCGAGCGCGCACTCGAGCCGGTGTCCGCCGACGACGTGGCTGCGCTGATCTACACGAGTGGCACGACGGGCAATCCCAAAGGTGTCGCCCTCTCGCAAAAGAACCTGACATCGCTGATTGGCATGCTGGCGCCGCTGTTCCCGCTGAACCGCGACGATCGCATCCTGAGCGTGCTGCCACTGCACCACACCTTCGAGCTCACCTGCGGCATGTTGCTGCCGCTCTCGCGCGGCTCGCGCATCGTATACCTCGACGAGCTCAATGCCGATCGGCTCACCAGCACCTTGTCCGAGGCGCGCATCACGGGCTTGGTGGGTGTGCCCGCGCTGTGGGAAATGCTGGAGCGCCGCATCAATCAGCGTGTTGCGGAGCACGGCGCGCTGGCGGAGTGGCTGTTCGATGTGGCAGCAGAGCTCAATCGCGCGCTGGGCAAGTCGCTCGGCGTCGACGCGGGGCGGCTCTTGTTCGGCCGCGTGCACGAAGAGCTCGGCGGCCATTTGCGCTTCCTCGTGAGCGGCGGCGCGGCGCTGCCCGAGAGCACGCATCGCACCTTCGCTGGACTCGGTTTGCATCTAGCAGAGGGCTACGGTCTCACCGAAGCGTCACCGGTACTCACCGTTGCCGAAGCGCGCCCGGGTTCGAAGCCGGGCCACGTTGGCAAAGCCATTCCCGGCGTGGAAATTCGCATCGACTCGCCCAACAATGAAGGCGTGGGCGAAGTGCTCGCGCGCGGCCCCAACGTGATGCTCGGTTACACGGGCGATCCCGAAGCTACACGCGGTAGCATCACTGCCGAGGGCTGGTTGCGCACCGGCGATCTCGGCAAGATCGATCGGCGCGGGCAGCTCTCGATCGTGGGCCGCGCCAAAGATGTGATCGTCGCTTCCAACGGGGAAAACGTGTACCCCGACGACGTCGAGCAAAAGCTCGGTCGCATCGAGCATGTCGCCGAGCTAGCGATTCTCGGCATTTCGGATGGGCGCGGTGGTGAGCGTGTTGCGTGCGCCGCCGTACCCGAGAGCGAATCGGATCTCCCGCGTGCGGAGCGCCACGCGCGCGCACGTCATTCGCTGGAAAGCGAGCTCGCCAAGTTGCCGAGCAGCATGCGCCCGGCAGTGGTGACTTTGTTCGACAACAAGCTACCGCGCACCGCAACCCGCAAGGTGAAGCGCAACGAGCTCCGCCGCATGCTCGAGCGCACCTTGGACTCGAATGCACCGGCAGCGCTCGCCTCCTCGCAGCTGGACGCAGCCGCCGTTTCCGTGCGCGCCGCGATCGGCGCCATTTCACGCCGCGATCCGTTGCGCATTCAGCCGAGCCAAAGTTTGCGCGGCGACTTGGGTTTCGACTCGCTGATGCTGCTCGAGCTCTTGGTTGCGTTCGAAAATCAAGTCGGCGGCAGCGTGGACGCGGAGCGCCTCAACGCTTGCATCACCGTGGCCGACGCCGAAGCCCTGGTGCGTGAGGCGCGTGAACACAAGCGCAACGCCTCGCCGACGCAGAGCATCGAGAAGAAAGAAGTCTCTTTCGAGGTGCCGCGTGAACTGCGCTCGGCTGCCATGGAGTGGATGGGCCGCGCACAGCTCGGCTTCTACGACAAGGTGCTCTCCACCAAAGTCACCGGCCGCGCCTTCATTCCGCACAACCGCAACGTGATGGTGGCGGCCAACCACGCGAGCCACCTCGATATGGGTCTGGTGAAGTACGCGCTCGGCAGCTACGGCGACGGCATCGTGTCGTTGGCCGCGCAGGACTACTTCTTCGAAGGTCCTGCCTGGCGTCGCTTCTACTTCGAGAACTTCACCAACCTCGTGCCGATGACACGCAGCGGGGCGTTGCGTCAGGCGCTGCGCCAAGCCGGTGATCTGATCGAGCAGGGCAAAACGCTGCTGATCTTCCCCGAAGGTACTCGCGGCACCGATGGCGCCGTGCACGAATTCAAGCCGGCGGTCGGCTACCTAGCATTGCACCATGGCATCGACGTGCTGCCCGTTTATTTGGGTGGCACCTTCGCCGCGTTGCCCAAGGGCGCCAACATGCTGCGCCGCCGCGACGTGGAAGCACGCATTGGTCCACCGCTGGAGGCCGCCGAGCTCAAGCGACTCACGCACGGCATGCCCCCCGCCGACGCCGCGCGCGCTGTGGCACGTTTGATCGAGCGCGCGGTGATTGCGCTGAGCAAAGGCGAGGTGCTCGACATCAAGCGACTGTCGCCCGCCGATGTGCGTGAAGAGCCCAAAGTCCTACCGGAATCGCTGGAGACGGTTTTCCGTGAGCTGGAAGGCCGCTTCGTGCGCGGCAGCGTGGCGAACCCGGTCAGCTTCTATTTCTCACTGGGGGACACCGAACGCTGGACGGTTCGCATCACCGAAACCTCGTGTGAAGTGCTGCCCGGCAAAGTCACGAGCCCGGCCGATTGCGTGCTGAAAACTTCGCCGCAAATGTTCACGCGCATCGTGCGCGAACGCTACACGCCGTCGCCCGCCGAGTTCATGGCAGGCGCAATCAAATCGAACAACATTGCGCTGTTGTTCACGTTCCAGAAAGCCTTCCAGCTCGAAACGCCGAGCGCCGAATGACACGCATGGAAAACGGAGCCTCACAACGCAAACGTTTTTGGGTGGGGGGCGCTACCGGCTTTCTCGGTTCGCATTTGGTGCGCGCCTTGGTCCGCGCCGGTCACGACGTAGTGGCGGTGTCGCGCGGCGGCGGCAATGTCGACGGCATTCCCGTCGCGCAAGTCGACGTGCTCGATGAAGACGCGGTGGCCGAAAGCGCGCGTGGCGTGGACGGCGCCTTCCTCGCAACGGGCAAGGTCGCACGCGACAAAGACGCCGCGGGCGAGTTGCATCGTCTGCACGTCGAAGGCACACGCAGCGCACTCGCCGGCTTGAAACAAGCTGGCGTCCAGCGCGTCGTGGTCGCGAGCACCAGCGGCACCATCGCCGTCGGCACCGATCCCGATCGCATCTACGACGAAAGCGCTCAAGCTCCGCTCGAGATCATCGCGCCGTGGCCGTACTACCGCAGCAAGCTCTACGCCGAGCGCGAAGCATTGGCCGCCAACCAGGCCGGCTTCGAAGTCATCGTCGTGAACCCGAGCTTGCTCTTGGGGCCCGGCGATCTGCGCGAGTCTTCCACCGCCGACGTGCGCTTGTTCCTGCAACGCTCTGTGCCCGCGATTCCAGCCGGTGGCATGGCTTTCGTCGATGTGCGCGACGCCGCCGAAGGCATGCGTCTGGCGTTCGAACGCGGCCGCCCCGGTGAGCGCTACCTCTTGAACGGCAAGAACCTCTCCCTCGCTGCGTTCTTTGCGCGCCTCGAACGCATCAGCGGTGTGAAGGGCCCTGCCCTCCCCTTGCCCAAGTCACGCCCAGTTGCGCTCGGCATCGGCCGCTTGTACATGCGCGCCGTCAAAGCCATCGGTGGGCAACCTCCCGTGGACGAAACCACGCTCGAGATGGGCCAGTACTTTTGGTACTGCAACTCCAGCAAGGCCGAACGCGAGCTCGGCTTCAGCGCGCGCGATCCCGGTGAAACGCTGCGCGACACCGTCGACGATCTAGTCGCACGTCACGTCGTATTTCTGAAACGCGAGCGCGTCGGCGAAGAAGCGTACTCGACCTAGACGCCCCGAGCGTCAATCGATGATGCAGTCGGGCTCGCCGAGCAGTGAGTAGAACTTCGTCTCGCTGATCGCAAATACGTTCTGCGAAAGGCTGCAGCGAGCCTCGTCCACCTGAACGAGATCGCTCGGCCCTGCCTGCCACAGTTGGCACCACGCGCTGCCGATGTCGGGTTGCGCGTAGCCGGTACCGTCCAAGGCGACTGCGAGATAGTTCGGTATCGCAGCGAGGAGTGGTGGCGATTGGACACAGCTCGCCTGGCTCTCGTTGGTGATCGAGGCGATCAGCCAATTGCCCGCCGTGTCCAACACACTCACCATGCCTCGGCCGCCGACACGAACTGAAATGGCAGTCCCAATCGGTGACGGGCGCTCATCCCAACCAACGGCCGCACTCGTAAGAAGACGCCCGTCAGCGGTAGCGGCTGCAAAGGGTGGATCGGCCGCCACGATCTCTCCAACTTGCGCTGGAGCAAGCACGCTCGTCCATTGCTCATTCTCGACGCAAAACAAGCCCTGGCCGTACGCGCACATCGCGTACGGATGCCCCATTCCACTTAGCTTGCGCACGTCAGCACCGGCAGGCAGCTCGAGATCCGCAATCGGACGCAGCACCGTGTCGTCCCTGCGAGCAGTTCCAAACAGCTGGCAACCAGTCGAGCCACAACCGAGCGCGACGACCCAAAGCTCATCCTTGGTCAGCGGTCCCTCTTCGGCGTACGCACTGCGCATCCGCAAATCCGGCACGGACTGGCTGGTATCAATGTCATAGACCTGAATTCCGTCCGGACCTAGATCCGCCGCAATCACCGCCCAAGTACCGTCAGCGCGTTCGAGCAACGCGGCTCTGCCTCCCAGATCACGAAAGCGCGCCTCGGGATAACCAAGCGAAGACACGTCAGCCAGGACCCTACCCCTCCACTCCAATCCGTTTTGCAGAGCCGGAGTGCACGACGGGATGTTCTTGGTGTCGAAACACGCGGCTCGCGCGTCGTCCGGAATGGTGATGCCGCCGCCGGATGACGCTGCGTGCCCCCCGCTCGAAGTAGCGCCCCCTGAAGTCATGCTGGCTCCACCCGAAGTGATGCCACCCTGCCCAAGACCTGGTGCTGGTGTTGGCTGCCCATGCCGTTCCTCACCACACGCGTACAACCCAATCGCTAGCACAGCAGCCAATCTAGCTCGCGCCATTTCACACTCCAATGTTGCCCGCACGACGCCGCATTATGCCCGCACCAACGGGGTCGGCGCCAGCCATTCGAGATCTCTCCCAGCTACGGCGGCAATTGCGTTAGCCTACACTAGATGTTGATTCGCCGAACTCGGCTTCGCCGCGTTTCTCAGGGGATTCTCGGCGCCTACCTCGCCGTCATCGCGCGCGGCGCCGCTGCGCAGGAGATCCAGCAAATGGCTCCGACAGTCGCCAGCGGGAGCTCCTACGGTGGCTCTTCGGCAGCGAAGAAAACTCGCTCCGCGATCTTGCCAGAAGGTCGCCTCGAAGTGGGTGGTGAGCTCGTATTTCTCACGGCTGATCGCGATTTGAGCCTCGCGCCGCTCCGCTTCAGTGACGTTGCGTTGTTGCCATTGCATGTGCGCGGCGCGCTCAATCCTTGGCTCGAGCTCTCCGGAGGTACAGCGCTACTCATCAAAGAGTCCGAGGCCATGCAAGAGAAGGTGTGGCAAGGCAGCGAACTCGCCCTGCGCGTCCCTTTCGCGAAAATCTTTGCTGGCACGGTGCACGGTGCGCTCGGCCCGCTCATGAGGAATCAAGGCCTGTGGTGGCAAGGCGAATCGAGCCTGCTCGCCAAACTCGAAGCTGAAAAGCACATGCGTTTCGAGCTGCGCGGCGGCTACACCTTGACCGCGCTCCGCTACGACCAAGGCAGCGCGCGCAACGCCTGGATTCATGAAGTCATGGCGCACGCCGAAATTCAATTCGGTGGAGAAGGTGGCGGCGCGTGGATCGGAGTCGACTACTACGTCCCCGTCGCGAGCGGCCCTAAACGCAACGACCCCAGCCACGTACCGCTCGATCCAAACGTGCGTCTCAATCTCCAGTTCGGTGCAGTACTCAGCCCCGAGCGCACGAATTGGGACCTCTACGTGGCGTACGTAATCGTAGACCGCGGCGACGTGAACAAACCAGGCACCACTTTACCCATCCTGAGTGGCGGCTTCGATCAGCGTTTGTTTATTCTTGGTGTGCAACACCACTTCGATCTCGGAGAAAACCCTAAGCGCCAGCGCGGGTCCTGGGAGTGAGCGCAACGCTGCGCGGCCGAACCACGTGACCTCGAAGCCACGCAGCGCGCGAGGCTCGTCGACATCGAAGCCAACCCGCACTCGGGGTAGCGAGCCCAGCAAGACCTTCGCGCGCGTCCCCCATCATTTGCCGAAGCCGGCCGATTTCTATTGAAAATGAAAGTCACTATCAGTAAGCTCGACATCGATCGTGCTGATGGCCCGCGAAAAACTCCCCTCAAAAGCCGAGATTTCGGTGAAATGTGAGCACTGCGGCGGCGGCACGTTGGCTAGCGCCGAAGGCTTGCTGCGTTGTGTCTGCGGCAGCCTGCTGGCTCGCTTTGTTGGTGGTGCGCTCGAGCTGAAGTGTCGGCGCTGCAAGCGCATCGTGAGCATTCCGCTTTCTGCTCTCGAGGAGAGCGACACCAGCAGGTAAGTGGCCGCTGCCGGCGGTCATCGACAAACACCACGGCCAGCGACCTCGCGTCCCGAGCCTTGGCCCGAGCAATCGGGCTTTCACAAGACAGGACGCATGCAATCCATGTTTGATACTTCAGGCCTCGTCGCGCGCACCGCTGGGGTGCCAGGCGCCGATCGTATTTTCGCGTTCATCGCCTTGCTCGCCGCATCCTTGTCAGGTTGCAGCGGCAAAGACTCCGAGGGCGCTCGAGCCGGACGTTACGTGCTCGGCTCGGTCGTGATCGATGCAGACGGCAACCGCACCACCTACGTGCAAACGATTGCCTCTCTCGATGGCGGCCCCTTCGACAATCGCAAAGCCATCGAGCTCCCTGGCAACGGCGTTTTGATGGCGGCCGACAACAGTTTCTACGTCGGGCTCACCGAAGCGCCGGTTTGGATCCGCTACAGCATCGACGGCGCAGGCAAGCTCAGCGAGACGGGTAGGCTCAGCTTTTTGAACTATGGCGCGAGCTCAATCGACTACGGCAACGTCATCGTCGACGCGCAAACCGCCGTTTCGGTGTTCAGCAAGCCCGGCGTCGCCGTCGTTTGGGATCCCAGCAGCATGAAAATTCGCGGCGAAATCTCACTCACGTCCTTGCTGCGCGACGGCTATGAGCTCGAGGTATGGACAACGGTCGCACACAACGGGCTCGTGTACATCCCCGGGCGCTGGTCGGATTGGGAAGGCGGGCGCATCTATCCAGAGGTTTCGACCACCATCATCGATCCGAAGGCCCTCAGCGTGCTCGGCACCGCGCGCGACGAGCGCTGCGCCAGCGGTGGTCGCGTGGTGTTCGACGGCGCGGGCTATGCTTATGTACTGGGAGACGGGCGCAACTACTCCATTCGAATGTTCGCCAACGCGAGCGGTGGCAGCGCACCAGCCAACTGCTTGCTTCGCATGGCACCGGGCGCAGTGGAGTTCGATGCGAACTACTTTTACACCATCGAGAGTCTCAGTAACGGTCTCGAAGCGATCGGCGAGCTCGAAACCGCACAGCAGGGCAGCGGCATCGGCTTCAGCAAGTTCTTCTATCGTGACAAGTTGCCAGTCGGCGTGGAGCCCGTCGACTTCGCATTCTGGAGCGAACCCGCTCACAAGCTATGGCGCATCGAGTTCGGCGAACCACCCACGGCCAAGGAAGTCGGTGGAGCTCCGTTCTCCGCGATTGGGTTCTCGGGCAGCGCACTCGGCGGCTACCTGTACACCGGCGAAAGCCCGGACGGCAGCCGCAGTGACGTCTACGAGATCGATCCCGAAAACAACACCGCGGCCCTCCGCTTCACCATGGATGGCTACTTCAACGGAGTTTACGAGCTTACGCCGTAAACTCCGTCCGCCTCGGCTCAGCTCAGCTCACCTTAGCTTAGCTAGCTGCAACGCACGCTACTTAACTACAACGGCCGCCATCTCACCTTCTTCGTCGGCGGGTGAAAGATCTGGATCGGAATCGGCAACAGGCTTTGCACTCGTAGCCGCAACGGCAAAGCGACCGCAAACGAACAGCACTCCCGCCACCAGAATGTAAGCGACTACCACTCCCGGATTTTGAACGCGGGTCGGATCGACCTCTTCGCCATGCATCAGCCCGAAGCTCGTGAGCAGCGCTCCCGCAGCAGAAAACGCTGCGGCCTTGGAGAACTCCCGGTCGACGATAAAAACTGTGATAGCACCCAGCACCACACCGGACAGAATCGATCCGGCACCAAGCACTGAAAGACCGTGATACATGATGCCCACTTGCTTCATCGAAGCGATCATGTCGGGGGTGATCTGGTGAATGTTGGAGACGGCGCCGAGCGCGTTGTCGATTTGCAGCTTGCCCCACGCAGCTAGCGACGGCACCAGCGCCACCACAATCGCGGGAGCGTGCTTGTGCGGACTCTCCTGGAACGCTTGCGAGCCAATGAGCATGCCGATGTAGAGCAAGATCGGTGAAATCGCGACCACGGGAATCACCGCGGTCATCAACGAAATCACTCCGAACCAAGACAGAACGATCACCATCACGCCGGTTGCTGCCGAATACCCGATGCGACCACCCATGGCTTTCCAACCAGGATGCCCGATGTACACGGCGTTGATGTACGGATTGCCCATCAAACACCCAATCAAGCTGACGACGCCGTCTGCAGTGAGCACGCGCGTGGTCGGGTATTCGTCGCCCGCAGCGCCAGCGCTCACCACGTTGTCCATGGCTTCGACGAGGTCGTAGATGCCGAACGGAATCGCCGTAACCAGGATGGTCTTCAGAAAGGACCAGTGCAGGCCACTGAGCACGAGACCAATCACCGGGTGGGGCACGGCGAAGCCGAAATTTTGAAACGAATTCTTCAGCCCCTCGGCGCTCATCCCACCGAAGTTGAAACCCAACACGTTCGAGCCCCAAGCGATCAACGTTCCAGCCGCGATAGCCACCAGACCAGCGGGAATGCCGCCGTACTTCACGCCACCAAACCAACTGATCAAAATGATCGCAAAGCATACGACACCAACCACCGGCGTCATGAACATCTCGAGCGCTGGTTTCATCGAGATGAAAGTGATTGCCACGCCAGCGAGCGCACCGAGCAATGCCGCCTTGGGTGTGATCTTACGCACAATCGGAGCCAAGAAGCCGCCACCCATCAGCACGAAGCTTTGAACGAACACCCACGTGAGCCCGGCTTGCCAGGCCTTCACTGGATCGCCAGTCGCGAGTTTCACCGGCAACATGATCACCAACGTGACAATGAACATGTGCGGCACGCTGATGCCCGAAGGCAGCGCACACACGTCCGTGCGCCCAGTTTTCTGCGCCAGGCGATACGCGAGATAAGCGTAGTACATCGTGCTCATGCACATCATCAGACCGGCGGCAGGCAAGATGTGCCCAAACACCATGTCTGAGGGCATTTCCAACACGAAGCGCAACAGGCCCGTCAACGTCAACAGGTTGACCAGAATGTTCGTTCCGAAACCGAAGAACGCATTCCAGTCGCCTGGAACCCACAACTTGGGCCTACCAACCAGAGGAGACGACGGTATGAGAGAGGTCATAGCGAGTACTCCGATGCGATCGTGCGGCAGTGCGCACGCTGTTCATGCTCAGCTCGCAGCCAGTCGCGAGATGCGCACGTTTTCTTGCTCACCTCGTTGCCACTCGCGAGCGGGAAAGATCGTGCAGAGGCTGGCCGTGTTTCGAGAGCGTTTCGAATCGAATCGAATCGAATCGCGCCGCCCGCGAATGGTACGAGGTGAGCGTATGTGTACGTGCACGCCGAGCTTCGTGACTAGCGCCAATCCGCGAGCGATGTGCTGCTCAAATCAGCGCACTCGACACTCGGCGCGCGGAAATGCCCAGTACATCGTCGAGCGCTGCGCGTTCAAAGCATGTCGAACAGCGCCACCATTTCTTCGGCGAACGCAGCAGCAGCCACTGGCAAAACGCGCCCTCTTCGACTAGCGAGTTCGAGACGCGTGTCCTGCAACGCCGGGTCCGACAACGGGATGCACACCATCCCCGATGGATCCGGCTTGCCCCCGACATGAAACGAAAAGCAAACCCCCTGACGCGTGCGCGCGAAAATCTTCGTCGTCTCCACGGAGTTCGAGACCAATGCCGGCTCCAGCGTAATTGAAGCGCGCCGCAACGCCGCGTCCAAGTACGTCCGCGCCGCGAGCGTCTCATCGGGCATTGCAATCGGGTACGCCACACAATCATGCAAGCGCAAACGTTCACGTCCAGCCAGCGGATGCTCCGCCGAAACGAGCGCACACAACGGCTGATCAACCGACGCCAACACCTCAATTCCACGGTCACGAACCGGCGCGTGCGTGAAAATCAAATCCACTTCATCCCGCAACAGCAACCGCTGCAAACGCTCCGGACCATCCACCGTCACCGCAAACACCACCCCCGCGTGCCGCTCCTGATAGTCGGCAATTGCATCCGGCAACAATCGCGTCGTCACCGACTCAGCTACTGCCACCCGCACCTGCCCGCGAGACAAGCCGCGCAACCCATCAATCTGCGCTTCCAGCTGACGCAGCTCCTTCAGCGACCGCCGCACATAAACCAAAAACAACTCCCCCGCCGCCGTCGGCCGCACTCCTCGCGCCAAACGCTCGAACAACGGAAACCCCACCTCATCCTCCAAATCGAGGATGCGCCGGTTCAAAGCCGACGAAGCCACGTGCAACGCATCCGCCGCCTTGCGAATCGAGCCATGCTGCGCGACCGCATCGATGTAAACGAAAATCGTAGGCGGCTCCAAATGCGACGCGCGCGGCGCCTTGGTCTTCTGCGCGAGCACCCGCTGAGCCTTTTGGGGCAGTGATTTCTTCCTCGATGCCACGTGAGCCTGAACATACACGATTGGTCACGCGAATTCGTGACGTTGCTCGTCCCTTCTGAAAAGGTCGCAGCCACCGCCGACCGGCATCGTCTCACCAGAGTCGCCACATGCGTTCAGCTGAACCGCCGCGTTCCTAGGAGACGAAGCGGTGCGTGAGACGAAGCGCTGCGTGGTGTTCGGCGTTTCGATCGATCAGGGTTCGGACAATTTCGCTAGTGCGACGAGACGAAACGCGCTCGTTGGCTGACCCATTTATCGCTTGTTGCAAGGAACATTGGCGATGCCGCATAGCACCGGCGTAGTCGCCCAGCTGCGCGCGCAGCGCGCGAGACCCGCTTCCGGCGTCACCGGTGCGCGGTGCGGGCTAACGTCGCATCTAACGGGTCACGTGTCTTCGCGTCTCACGAGGAGCAGAAAACGTTACTTGGATCCTCGATAGTGCACGCAGCCAGAGTCGATCGTTGGTCTGGTACTTTGCTCCAGAGCCTTTCGCAGCTCGTTCAATTTGGTGAAATCCAGCAACTTCGGGTCGAAGATCACCTCAAGGGGACTGGAACACCTTTCGCAGTCTGCGGGTAAATATCTCACCAATGTCAGCGCTGCAGTTAGAAGCGCGTCGTCGAGCTTGCCGATTCCGCGGAAACCCACCGCAAGACCAGCTCCAATCCTGAACGCTGCGTGTCGATCCACATGATAGTCCTTACGGTTAAGAATGTAAGGGCGGCGCTCCTCGAACCGAGGGGTCACTCGCCAAAAGCACTGCACGGCCTCGACGGCAGCCGCTAGCACGAACATGCCTGCCCGAGCACCACAGCCATAGCAAGCAACAGAATCATCTTGTGCGTGTGCGTTGCCACACAACGAGCAGAACATTATCGTCCCCCCTTCCGACGCAAACCCTTTTGCGTCCTGCTCAGCAACGAGGCGACCACTTCTCAGCCCTCGAATACATCCCGTAGTTCTGGCAATCAGAAAAAAACATCGGGCATCGCACCAATTCGCGCGACTGCTCCTGATTTCCAATCAAACGTTGTGACGAAGTAACTCACGGATCCTCCGATCGGCGAACGGAATCCGGTGACACCATCCAAAGTAGAATTGTTGCGGGCTGCAACGAGCTCACTGATCACCAAACCGTCAAGGGAACCATGCTCTTCTTCCCAGCTCGTGCATTGCAAGTCCGGTAGCGTAACCCGAGCCAGGCGGATGTGACGCAGGGCGTGAACGTTCGGCTCCGCATGTGTTGCCTGAGCAACCGCGCAGAATAGCGTAAGTTCAGTAGTGCACCAACTTGTAATAGCAAGGCGAGTGTGAAGCGTGTCACCAATGCGCGAGCTGATCAGCTCGGAGATGCTCGTATAGCGCTCCGCATCGAGAGCTCTCACGAAAACATCTGGTAGCGCTTCAGGGCGTCGCTCGACCCCACCGAGCACGAGACTGAGTGATGCGTGATCGAAAGCCAAGCGCCGGGCAATCATTTGTTCCGCCGGTAGGCCGCGTTCTCGTCGTCGCTGTAAAATATGTGAGCTAGCCATAGATTATCGCAGGGGGGCAAACGTCATTTCGGGGATCAATCCACTCTCCATCCTCGATAGTTTCGCCTGCACCGTCTCGCTTGGTTTGGACCTGCTCCCCAGATGGACAATTGTAGTAGCAGGTGTCGAAGAGTTCTTCTTCTTCCAACACGCAGATTTCATGGGCCTGAGGCTCGCAGGAGTCCGGCTCGTCTGTCGGTTTCGGAACGGGCTTGGGTGCCGAGTCGTCGCCAAATCGGTTCTTAATCGAGCCCTAACACGTGTCCGACAGCAGGCACGCGATCCCCGCTACGCTCGCTGTGACCGCCGCAGCGCTGACTTCTCGCTTTCGGTTGGCACCCACTTCGATCTGGCGCGCTCCGAAGAATCGATCACATTAATTCGTGCTTTCGATTCTTCGCCGCCTGGGACTATTGCGTTGAACGCTCTTGCACGCGCCCCTTGTGCTTGACGCAAGCAAGCACCGGCTGATGTGGGATCCGCTCGACCCGTGGAACGAGCGGCGCACGTGAACGCGGCGTGCCGGGGTTCCGGCCGTCGGGTTTGAGTACCTTCGCACACACGTTTGCCTTGCAGTGATGGCGCTTCTCGGTTTTGGGGCGCTCGCGGTTTTCGATTTGAGGGCAACAGAGCGTGAACGGTGCTTCAATCAAGGGATGGAGATTTTGTCGCTCGACGCGCTGTCTGCCATCGATGACGAGCTTTCGGATGAGGAGCGCCTGGTCAAAGAGAGTGTGCGGCGCTTTGTGCGGGAGCGTTATTTGCCACGGGCGGGGGCCTTGTATGAGGAGGAGAAGTTTCCTCGCGACTTGATTCCGGAGATTGCGGAGTTGGGGCTTTTGGGGGCAAGTATTCAAGGTTACGGGTGCGCGGGGATGGGGCCAGTGGCGTATGGGCTGATGTTGGAGGAGCTCGAGGCAGGTGATAGCGGGTTGCGGAGTTTCGTGAGTGTGCAGGGGTCGCTCGCGATGTATGCGATTTATGCGTTCGGTAGCGAGGCGCAAAAGCAACGGTATTTGCCGGAGATGGCGCGGGGGAAGTTGATTGGTTGTTTTGGTTTGACGGAGCCGGATAGTGGCTCCGATCCGGGTTCGATGAAGACGCGAGCGCGCCGCGATGGGAGTGAGTGGGTGCTGAACGGAGCGAAGATGTGGATCACGAACGCTCCCTTTTGCGATGTGGCGGTGGTGTGGGCGAAGGTCGACGACGGCACGGATTCGGTGCGCGGTTTTTTGGTGGACCGCGGAACGCCGGGGTTTGAAACGCCGACGATGCACGGGAAGATGAGTCTGCGCTCGAGTGAAACGGGCGAGATCGTGTTGAGCGATTGTCGGGTGAAGGCGGATCAGATGCTGGAGAGCAAGCCCGGGCTGGGCGCGCCGTTGCGCTGTTTGAACGAGGCGCGCTTCGGTATTTCGTGGGGCGCGGTGGGCGCAGCGAAGGCGTGTTTCGAATGCGCGCAGAGCTACGCTGTGGAGCGCATTCAGTTCGATGTGCCGATTGGCAAGAAGCAGTTGGTGCAGGAGAAGCTGGTCGAGATGGCGAGCGAGATCGTAAAGGCAGAGTTGCTGGCGTTGCGATTTGGACGCTTGAAGCAAGCGCGAAGCAAGCTGCTGCCGGAGCAGGTGTCACTGTGCAAGCGCAACAATGTGCGCATGGCGCTCGACGTCGCACGTAGCGCACGCGGGTTGCTCGGCGCCAACGGGATTTTGCTGGAGTACCCAGTGATTCGGCACATGCTCAACCTCGAGAGCGTCTACACGTACGAGGGCACGCACGAGATTCACACGCTGGTGCTCGGCAAAGCGCTCACCGGGCAAAGCGCTTTTTAATCGGCGGGGGCACTCGCCGTTATGGGTGCGCGGAACTTCTACGGTTCCGCGCGTCGCTTCAAGCCAATCCCCACCATAAAAACTTCAGAGCTCTGGCTGCGCGTTCCCTCGGGACGGATGACCTGCACGCGATCGTATCGTTCCTGCATGGCCTTGCGTGCTTCTTGGAAGTCTCCGCTCATGAAGAGCTTGCCGACGAACTTGGAGCCAGGGCGCCCGACCTCACCCGCAACCATCAACGCGCGCATGAACAATTCGAAGCTCTGGGCCTGATCGCGCACTTTGTTGCCGGAGGTGCTGGGCGCCATGTCACTCAGCACGACGTCGTAAGGCTCACCGCGCACGTACAACGAGCTCTGCAAGTCGAGCGCGTCGCCCTGAATGACCTCGACGTTGGCCCCGAAGGTCTGGCGAATCTCCTGTAGGTCGACCGCCAACACGCGACCGCGTTCCCCGACACGCTGGCTCGCGTAAAGTGACCATGATCCCGGTGCGGCGCCCAAATCCAAAACGCGTTGGCCGGCATGCAACAGGCCTACACGTCGATCGATCTCTTCCAACTTGAACACGCTGCGAGCTGGATAGCCCTGGGCTTTGGCTGCGCGCGTTTTGGAGTCCGCTCCAGCATATGGATTTTTGCGACCCATGTGGCCTCAGATTACAGGTCAGGAGAGGCGAAGCCAGACGGATTTGCTGGGGTGTGGACCATCGGGGCCGTCGGGGCAGTCGTGGCCGGACGCGAGGAGTTTGGCGCTTTCTACGGGGCGGCTCGCGCGTTCGGCTTCGGCGAGGACGATGCGACGAAGCGCGGGTGCGGAGGTCTTGCGGTGGTTCGTCACCGCCAGGAGTTGGCCTCGAGCCGTGAGGAGTTCGAGGCAGAGCGCAACGAGGCGAGCGTAGTCGCGGTCGACGCTGAGGGTTTTGCCTTTGCCTGCAGTGGAGAAGCTGGGCGGATCGAGAATGATGAGATCGAAGGTGTTGGAGTCGACGAGATCACTGGAACGGGAGCGCGAGTGGGTCTGGGCGCGTTCGAGGCGCTCGACGGCGCGAGTGAGGTAGCGGAGGACATCTTCGCAAACGAAGGCGTGATGGGTGGGGTCGAGGGCGTTGAGGCGGAAGTTTTGTTCACCGCGGCGAAGAGCGCGGCGGGAGAGGTCGACGCTAGTGACGCGGGCGGCGCCTCCCAGCGCAGCGGCGACGCTGAAGGAACAGGTGTACGAGAAGAGGTTGAGGACGCGGCGGCCCGCGGCGGCGGCTTGGACGCGAGCACGGTTGTCGCGTTGGTCGAGAAAGAGTCCAGTGGAGAGTCCGTCGCCGAGTTGGATTTCGATTTGGAGCGGGCCTTCGCGCACAGGGAGTGGGCTGGGCGCGGTGTCACCGCGATGTGCAGTAGTGGGTGCGAGTTCGCTGTGGTCGGCGCGGCGGAGGTCGGTGCGGGCGCGAAGTTTGAGGTAAACGCCGAGCGCGCCGGCAGCGTGGACGAGATCGGCGAGTTCATCGCGGCGGGCGATGGCTTCGTCGGCGGAGAGGGCGAGAGTGGCGTAGCCAGCGTAGAGGTCGATTTCGACGCCAAAAAGGTAGTCGGCGGCGGCGTTGACCCAGCGAAACGCTTCGGTGCGCTCTAGGAGCGGGTAGCGACGCGAAGCTGCGTCGGCGAGCTTCTGTTCGATTTCGGCAGAGCTGCCGAGTTCGTTTTCGCGTGCTTCGAGCCAGCGTTGGAAGAGGGGCGGGACGGGCGCTCGGAAGCGTCTTGAAAGAAGCTCGAGGCTTTCGGCGTGGAGGAGGAGTCGTTGCGCGCGCACGCCGCCGTAGTCGCGATCGCCGGCGATGCTGGCGTCGATTGCGGCGAGCTGCACACGCAGTTGGTGTGTGCGGCCCGTTTCGGGAAGGAGTTCGACGAGGGCACGTTCAGCGCGCCGGTCGAGCACTCGGCAACGCGCGCGGCATGGTTTGCCGCGGGGACTGACGCGCTGGAGCTTGCCGGTCGACTCGATGCGATGTTCGAGCACGAGCTCGTCGCGGCGCGCGAGCGGCGACGAAGCGGCGATGTGAACGCCGGCGATGTAGCGCTTCTTGACGGCTCCGCTCTCGAAGGCGCGCTGCACGGCGCCAGAGAGTTCGCGCTGTCGCACGAAGGCGAGCACGCCGGACGTGCCGAGATCGAGGCGTTGGTGAACGCCGAGATACGCGTCGCGCCCGCAGGCTTCGAGGCGCTGCGCAAGACGCGTCACGACGTCGTCGCCGAGCGCGGCATCCCCACCGTGAGTAGGAATGCCGCTCGGTTTGTCGACGACTAGAAAATCAGGCGAATCCTCGAGGATTCGCGAGTCGACCCAAGGAACGAACGCGGGGCCCCGAAAGCTCCCGCTTGCGTTCACTTCTTGGGCTTCGCCTTGCCGCCTGAACGGCGCACGGCGCCACGCACGACGACGAGGCCGTCACGCGAACCGGGCACGCCACCGCGAATCAGAATCAGGTTCTGCTCGGGCACGACCTTGACGACGCGCTGGTTGAGCACGCTGAAGGTCTTGTTGCCGTGCTGACCCGGCATCTTCATGCCGAGCTTCACGCGACCGGGCGTCATGCGCGTGCCGATCGAACCGCCGTGACGGCGATACTCGTGAGTACCGTGCGTCTGCACGTTACCGGCGAAGTTATAGCGCTTGACCACACCCTGAAAACCTTGGCCGCGCGAGATGCCCTGCACGTCGACGAGCTGGCCTTCTTCGAAGACCTGGTCGAGCTTGATCTCTTGTCCAACCTCGAAGCCAGCAGCGAACTCGGCGCTGCAACGGAGCTCGCGGAGCTCCTTCTTCGGCGTGACGTTGGCCTTCTTGTAGAGGCCAGCGAGCGGCTTGTTCACGCGGCCCTCGGCGCGTTCCTCGATGCCCAGGATGAGCGCGCTGTAGCCGTCCTTGTCCTCGGTGCGCTTACCGACAACGACTGGTTTCGATTCGACGACCGTGCAGGCGATGACCGAACCGTCGTCGCTGAAGACCTGCGTCATACCGAGCTTGCGCCCGATAACGCCCGGGTGCTGATTCATAGTGAGTGTCCTTCGGCTTGCCCGGGCCGGCTCCGAATTGGACCGACGCGGGACCTGTGGGTGGGCCTGGCGAATACCGATTGATAGCCGGCTACCAGGAGGCCCGCGGATTAGCCTCTGATCGGAGGCCAGTCAAGGGTTCGCGACCGCGCGGCTTGACGGAGCGCGGCAGGGGTGCATAATGCGCGCCCCGTTACCGGGGACCCCCGTCATGGCCACGCTTTCCAAGATCGTAGCGTTCGAGTCCGCCGGCCTCCGCAAGGACCTGCCGGAATTCCGCGTCGGCGACACCGTCGCTGTCCACTACAAGATTGTGGAGGGCGACAAGGAGCGCGTCCAGGTGTTCCAAGGGGTCGTAGTCAAACGCCACCGCGCAGGCGTCCGCTCGACGTTCACTGTCCGTAAGGTGAGCTACAGCGTCGGGGTCGAGCGCGTGTTTTTGCTGCATTCGCCACGCCTCGAGCGGATCGAGGTGGTTTCTCGCGGTGTCGTGCGCCGCGCGCGCCTCTTCTACCTGCGCGACCTGGCTGGCAAGGCCGCTCGCGTTCAGGACCAGAAGGACCGCTGAACTGAGGCGTGCCTGTCAGGCCGCCTTGCTGTAGCCAATTCCGCCGACGGGCCGCGGAAAATCCGTGCCGGCTGAGCTTGCTCCCGGTCTAAATAGCGGCGATGCTCGCGGACCGGAGCGTCTCGATGATCCAGTGCGCCAGGTGCGCCGCCGCCAATCAGCCGTCTAGCAAGTTCTGCCTCTCGTGCGGAGCGCCGTTGCCCGCTGCAAGCGCCGGAGCACCAGGGCAAGGCGCCGCTGCTCCGCCGCCTCCGCCACCACCCGGTCAAGCCGCGCTCCCGCCGTTGCCGCCAGTGGCGTGGGGACCACCAGGTTACGGGCCGCCGCCTGCGGCGCCAGCAGGTCCAGGTGGCGGATGGCCTGGCTCAGGGCCTCAAGCACCGTCGCCTCCGGCACCGCCCGCGGCTCCCAATGACGATCGACATCGCTTTGGTTCGCCTGATGGCCTGAATCCGTACGGTGCCACGGTGGGGCCAAACTTGGCTGCACCGCCAGGTTTTGGTGCGCCGCCTCCTCCGGCCCCACAGGGATATCAACCCCCTCCCCCACTCGCGCAACCACCGGGAGGCGGTTTCGGTCCAGCGGGACCACCACCAGCTTTCAATCCGCCTCCGCCGGCAGGGCCTTCGCAGCACGGAGGTTACGGCCCTCCTCCGATGGTGGGAGGGGGCGCATTCGGCAGCAATCAGGGGCAGCCGCCGCAGCCACTCGGTCCGCAGTACCCGCCTGGTCCGCCGCCGGTGATTCAAAACGCGCCGCCGGCGTACCCATCGCAATCGCGCGATCCGTTCGCGCCCACCGCGCCGCCAGGGCGTGAAGACAGCGATCCGAATCGCGGCTGGAACGCACCACCTCCTGCTGCACCACGAGCGCGCGAGGACAGCGATCCGAATCGCGGCTGGAACGCACCACCTCCTGCCATGGCGCCGCCGGTTGCTCCCTCTGCGCCACCACCACCCGCCGCGCCGCCGCATCAGCCTGCTGCAAACATCGCGCGACCAGGTGGCTCGCGTCCGCCGCAAGCAGGCGTGGGGCGCGATCCGGAGCAGCTCGAGGCCGGCGCACCGCGTGTGCTGGCTGGCTTTTTGGTTACGTACGATGGCAACGAGCTCGGCGCGTTTTGGCCGATCTATCAAGGCACGAACGTCGTTGGGCGACGCGGTGCCGCGCCCGGGCTCGACATCGAGATCGATAATCCGACCACGTCTTCGCGCCACGCGATTCTGTACGCTTCGGCACGGCCTGCCCGGCTCAAGCTCGAAGACACTGGCAGCACCAACGGCACCTTCCTGCGCGAGCAGGCGCTCGAGCGCGGCAAGCGGCACGAGATCATGGACGGCGACTCGATTCGATTTGGGGGATTTTTAACTATCGTCAAGTTGGTGTGAGCACCAGCATTCCGCGCTTCACTTCCGAACGTTCGAGGTGACTATCGCCATGCAAATACCGCTCTTTCGCACGCTCTTCACGCGCGCACGAAAGGCCGCGCTGTTGTGCGGCATCGCGCTCGGCACCTTGGTGTCGTCGCCAGCCGCTGCAGCCCCGGCGGCGCGCCTTCTGCGCATCGACCCGCGCGCTGCTCAGGAAAACGGCAATCCGATCCTGACCACAGTCGTGGATGTCACGCAGACCAAGCGCGTGAGCGATGCCGTCGCGGCGTGCGCCGCGTTGAAGGGGAGCGCCGAGTTCGATTGCATGAGCCAGGCGTTGGAGAAACCGCTCGCGCTCTACACACCGTTCCCGTTCCCTGCTCAGGCTGCCATCTTCACGGTCGGCGTGGACGGTACCGACGTACCGGCGAAGTATCTATCGCATGCGCAGTGGGGCGAAAGCCAGCAGCAGCCCGGCGTGGGAACGGCGTGGCTAATCCTGGTCGACGCCGATAGCCGCATCTCCAAGAGCTTCGACGATGCCAAGCAGATCGCCCAGCAGTTCATCACGAGCCTCGGTCCCAACGACATCGTGAACGTGATGTTCTTCAACGATCGCCAGGTCGTGAAGGACTCCAAGTGGATCCCCGCGGCACAACGCGCGCGCGCCCAGTCGTTCGTACAAGGCGGAGAGATCTTCTCGTCGGCGGGGCGCAATCGCTCGCTGCTCACCATCATCAAAACCGCGGCCACGGATGGCTTTTCGGCGCTGGGCAACGTCGGCGAAGGTGTGAAGGTGCCGTTGCACCAATCGTTGGTGGTGTTGTCGAGCGGCTTCGGCGGCACCGACCCAGCGACGACTGGTCCCGGCGCGCTGCAGCTGCAGCAGTACCTCTCGAACGGGCGCTTTCCTGAGGAGAACACGGCGCTGCCAAAGACGCCGGTGCCGGTAGTGAGCGTCTTCTTCCCACCCGCTACCTATCAGGAGTTCCTGCTGAACAGCCGCGAGTTCATGCAGAACTTGGCGAACACGGAGCTGGGCGGCTTCTTCACGGTCGTGCAGCAGGGAGGCGGGGGCCGCGCAGCTCAAATCGTGAGCGCAGTGCGGCAGCGCTTCTCCAAGATGTTCGTGGTGAAATGGCGTGTCTCCTGTGTCGCGCCGTCGGTCACGCAAAGTTTCAAGCTCGTCTTCAACAACGTGAACCCGCCGATTCTCGGCGACAACAGCTTCAAAGACGTGCCGGTCGGCATCGATCCCACGAGCTGGCCGCTCGACGTGAACACGGAATACACGGCGCAAATGGCGAAGAGCCAAGGCGGCGTGTATCCGGGCGGAACCTTCAAGGTGTACGGCGACTTTTGCTGGGGCGGCGACAAGAGCCGCGCAGAAGTTTATTTCTTACCCGCCGGGCAACAGGTTCCGACCGCGCTCGCCGGTGCCGATATCGATAAAGCCAAGCGCACCCAGCAGCAGCTGATCGCGATGGGCATGAAGGGCACCGCCATCGAGACGAACGAAACCACGGTCACCTTCGAGGCGCCCGACAAAGACAAGATTCTGCACGGCTCGGGCGACCAAGCCGTGGTTCGGCTGGTGCTCTACGACAACCGCGCGCGGCGCACGAGCGGCGTTACCGCGGACTCGATCGTCACGCTCAAGGGCACGACTCCGCCGCTCCCGTTGCTGCTGATTCTGGGCAGTCTGTTCGGAGTGGTCGTGCTCGCGCTCCTGGTGGTAGTCGTGCTGAAGAGCGGTGGTCGCAAGCGCGGCGGTGCGGGCAGCCCGCCACTCGCGCCAGTCGTTGCCGGAGGCGCTCCAGCTCCCGGCATGGCTCAGCCGTATCAGCCACCAGCGTATGCACCGCCGCCAGCGGGATATGCACCGCCGCCAGTCGCCTACGGTGCGCAACCGCCGGCTCCGGGTTACGCGGCGCAGGCACCGATGGGAGGTTCCAGCGCCGCAGTTCTGCAAGGAGCGGCCGGCACGTTCACCATCTTAAATGGGCAGGAGTTGCGGGCCGGGCGTGATCCGAATCACTGCGGCATTTTGCTGAACGAGCCGCGAGTGTCGGGCGTGCACGCCACCTTGAAGTTCGAGCACGGCCAGCTCCTGATTCGCGACGAAAACAGCAACAACGGCACGTTGGTGAACAACGTGCGCCTCACGCCTTCGGTGTGGTCGCCCGTTCCGTCGGGCTCGCTGCTGCGGCTCGGTCCAGTCGAGCTCAGCGTCAAACTTCAGTAGGACCCATCGCTGTGTTGCGCTCGGCCGAGGGGGTGGTCGTCGATGCCGCGACATTGAGCGATCCAGGCCGAGATCCAGAAAAGCAAACCAACGAAGACGCGGTTGCGCTCGTCGAAGCGCCGTTCGGTGTGGCCGCGGTGGTGTGCGACGGCATGGGTGGGCACCAATCCGGAGAGCTGGCGAGTCGCACGGCACTCGAGCAAATTCTGGAGACGTTGAACGGGCCCAAGCAGCCGCTCGAGCGCTTGCTCGCAATGGCGATCGAACGCGCGCATGCAGAGGTTTACGCGCTCGGTGGCGACAACCCAGTCGACGTGCGCCCGGGGTCCACCGCCGTGGTGCTCGCGTTGGCCGGACAGGAAGCGATCATCGCGTATGTCGGAGATTCGCGCGCGTACCGACTTCGTGGACTGAACACGGAACGGCTCACGCGTGATCACTCCGTCGTCGAAGCGCTGCTCGCTGCCGGCGCTATCACGCCCGAAGTTGCGCGAGCGCACCCCGACGCCAACCGAATCACCCGCGCGCTCGGCATCGCGACTGAGATCGAACCGGAGGTGTGTGCACCCCAGCGCTTGCAGCTCGGCGATGTGTTCCTCTTGTGCAGCGATGGCTTGAGTGATCTCGTCGAAGACAACGAGCTCGCCGAGGTAGTGGCGAGCTCCACCTCACCCGAAGCCGCCAGCAAGGCGCTGGTTGCGCTCGCGAACCAACGCGGCGGGCACGACAACATTTCGGTGGCACTCCTGCGCGTATTGTCGGTCGGCCCAGAGCGCCGCGAGACCACGCAGGAGATGAACGCAGCCGGCACGCCGCCCACGGTGTTGGATGGGCCGCAGTTCACGGTGGTCATGCCCGCCGCAGAGAGCGGTCCGCGCGCCCCCGCAACCGAACACGACGCTCCTCGCCAGACCGTTCCGACCCTGGTCGATCCGCTCGTGGCCGCACGCGCTCCGCGCGAGCACTTGGCGCCGGTCGCAGAGCCTCGGGCGCCGCACGCTTCGTCGCAGTCGAGGCATTTTTCCGCGCGGCGTGAGGGACGGCTCTTGTTCTGGACCGCGGCGTTCGCCTGCGCGCTGATCCTGCTCGCGATGGTGGTGTGGTCGATTATGCGCTGAGTAGGCGCCGACCCACGAAGGTTCCATCGCCGGCTCGCGTTTGTTAAAACGCCGCTCGAGGCTTTGAATGATCCCCGGGCTCGGCAAGCAACGCATCGTCATCGGTAGTGCTCCGCACTGCGACATTCGGTTGACCCAGCCTGGCGTGATGCCAGAGCACGCGGCGATCGTTCACCACGGCATGGGCAACCTGGTCTTCATCGATGCAGGTGCTGGGCCGAGCGCAGCCAACGGTCGTCAATTGCCGCCGAGCTCGAGCACACCATTCGACTTCCGCACCGAGTTCGCGGTGGGGCACGCCGCGGTGCCCAACTCGCATCCGGCAATTGTGCTGATGCTGATGGCAATGGGTCAGGCCGCCTCGAAGCCCGGTGAGCTCAGCATCGGTCGGGATCCGGCGCGCGCCAGCCTCGTCATTCAGCATCCGAACATTTCGGGGTTGCACGCAACGTTCACGCTGAACCCGATTGGCGTCGTCGATCACGGCTCGACCAGCGGCACCTGGCTCGGTCAGGAGCGCCTGCCTACCGAACAACGGCGCCCGCTCGATCTGCAAGGCATCGTTACGTTCGGACCAGTCCCCGTTGCGGTGCAACTGCTGCTGCAGCTGGCGGCGGCGCGCAACTCCCAGCAAACCGGCGCGGCTGCAGTTGTGGCCCCGGCAGCGGCTCCACTCGCTGGGCAACCAGCGCCCCAACAGGGCACCTCCGCGGTGCAAATGCCTGCGGGCACTGACGACAAACCCGGCCCGAAGAAGCACAAGACCGTCGTCGGGCAGATTCAGCTCGGCGCACAAAGCCCGAAGCCGTTCAAAACCATCGGTCGCACCAAGGACAACGACATCGTGCTGCCCATGCCGCAGGTGTCGAGTCGCCACGCGATTTTGCACGTGCAGGGCGATCAGCTGGCTTTGGAGGATCGCGGCAGCGCGAACGGCACCTTCGTACGTGGCCAGCGCATCGCACCAGGACAGCGCGTTCCGGTGCAAAATGGCGAAAAGGTCTTCATCGGGCCGATGCCACTTCTGATCCAAGTTGCGGATCGCGAAGTAGTGGTCGTCGTCGAAGACGCCGCGCAGTGGGAGGGCCGCCCGCTCTACGAGATCGAAGCTTGGGATCTCGTGATGCAGGTGCCGGATCGCGATAACCCCGGCGAGCTCAAAACGCTACTCGATCACGTCAGCTTCAAGGCGCTGCCCGGAGACTTGATCGCGCTGATGGGCCCGAGCGGCGCCGGCAAAACCACGCTGCTCCTCACATTGAACGGCTACTTGCCGCCCACAGCGGGGCAGGTGCGCATCAACGGCGAAGATCTGTACGCCATCTACGACGCTTTGCGCGGCTCCATCGGTTATGTGCCGCAAGACGACATCGTGCACCCGGAGCTCACGGTGTTCGAGGCGGTGCGCTACAGCGCGCGCTTCCGCTTGCCGCCGGACTATTCGGATGACGAAATCGATCGCCGCGTGCACACCACGTTGTCGCAACTCGGCCTCGAAAACGTGGCCCACCTTCAAATCGGTCGCCCCGAAAAGAAGATTCTGTCTGGCGGTCAACGCAAACGCGTGAACATCGCGATGGAGCTCGTGACCGATCCGGTCATTATGTTCCTGGACGAGCCCACCAGCGGTTTGGCCGCCGACGATACTGCCGCGCTGATTCAGCTGCTCGCCGATTTGGCGAAGCAAACCGGCAAGACCATCATCACGACCATCCATCAGCCCGCGAAGGACGAGTTCGAGAAGTTCAACCTGGCGCTGATTCTGGGCCCTGGTGGTCTCACCACCTTCTACGGTCCGCCGAAAGACGGTTACCGCTTCTTTGGCAGCTGGCTCGACCGACAAGGCAAACCCAACACTGTCGACAATCCGCGCGACATGTTCGACATGTTGAATCAGCGTGAGCGCCCGATCTTCGACGCGATGCGCGCGCAGAACCCCGCGACGCCGCGTTACTTGGCTCGAGCACAAGCCGCTCGCGAGTGGAACGCTGAGTACTTCAATCCGCAAAACCCGATTTATCAGCGAATGTTCTCGGGCAAGCGCGCGGTGGGCACCGGCTCCACGCAGCGCGCCGTCCAGACGCAGCCGAACAGCGCAGGTCAATTCGGGCTTCTGTTCAGCCGCTACTTCAAGGTGAAGGTGCGCGATGTCGGCGGCACCGCCATCATGCTGCTGCAGGCACCCATCATCGGAGTATTGCTCGCGATGGTGTTCGGGGGCCAGAAAGACGCCATCCCGTATTGGTGCCTCGGCGCTCTGCAAGAGCTGTCGCGGCGTTCGGGTGGGCTCGGCAACAACACCGAGAACATGTTGAAGAACATGGCCACCACTCCCGACCATTCCGGCTCGATCTTCTTCTTGATCGTCGCTGCGGTGTGGTTCGGTACTAGCAACGCGGCGCGCGAGATCGTGAGTGAACGCGCGATCTACATGCGCGAGCGCATGGTGAACTTGCGGCTGTTCCAATACGTGTTCTCCAAGTTCTTGCTACTCAGCTTGTTCTGCGTGATTCAGTGCACGGTGCTGCTGGCCATCGTCTTCTTCGCGCTCGGCTACAATGGCGGACCCAAGGCGTTTCTGATTTCGCTGGTCACGTTGGTGGTCACTTCGATGAACTCCGTGGGTGTGGGCTTGCTCTTGAGCGCACTCGTGACGAGCAGCGAGGCGGCGATGGCGCTCACACCGATCGCACTGATTCCGCAGGTCGTGCTCGGCGGCTTGATGGTGCCGATGACCACGAATCCTCTCTTGCAATGGCCGATGTACCTGATGCCTGCGCGTTGGGGCTTTCAAGGCGTGGTCGGCCAGGAGCGCCAGGCGATTGCCAATGATGCGGCGTGGGTGCTGGACCTGAATCGCCCCGATGTGACGAGCCCGGAAAACTTCATTTTTCAGGGCAAGTTTCGCTGCGCGGAGGCGCAAATCGCGAGCAACGACTTCAACGGCGCTTGGGGCTTCACCGACTATCAGCTCGCCTGGTTGCCGCCCGCAGTGCTCGCCGGCATGACCGTCGTGGCGCTCATCGCAATTCTAATCATCCTCAAACGACGCGACGCTTTCTGAGGCGGCCCGGCCGGCGAGTCTAGCGCGCCGCGTCTACCAGCCCCCCTGCTCTTTCTTCTCGGCTTTTTCCTCTTTCTCGTCTTTGTCGTCGTCGGGTTCGTGCGCCGGTGTTCCGCGTGCGCCGATCTCGGCGCTGGCAGCCGCTTTGGGTTCAGCGGCAGCATCCTGTTTCTTTTCGGGGCAACCGGTCGTGATCAGCGCGCCGAGCGCGAGCAAGCCGAATTCTAGTCCGAGCACGATACTCCTCCGCATTCCTGGTCTCCTTCGGGCGCGAGCATAGCGCGCTCTCTTCCTGCTATGAGGGTGAAATGGGTCGCTTTCCGTTCCCGCACAACCAACGAGTCGAAGGCTGCTGTTACCCGCGCGAGGCAAACGCCGAAGACGCGCGAAAAGCATTCTTGCGCTATCGCGATGAAATCGTGACCGCAGACGGAGCGGGCGGCTTCTTGCGCGCGCGGCGACCAGACACACCGGACGGCGAAGCGAACTCCACGGTTTCGGAAGGCATCGCGTACGGCATGTTGATCGCAGTCATGTTCGACGACCAGCCGATGTTCGACGCCTTCTTTCAGTATGGGCTGCGCTGGTGCAACGAAAATGGGCTGATGAGCTGGTACATCGCGCCCGACGGCTCGCGCGCGTTGGGCCTCGGCGCCGCTACCGACTCGGATGAAGACATGGCTTGGGCGCTAGTGATGGCGCACCGACAATGGGGTGGGCGTGGTTCGCTCAAGGAAGACTATTTGAGCTACGCCAAGCGTTGGATCGATCGAATTTGGGAATTCGAGGTCGATCATGGAAAGTGGCCGGACATGTTGCTGCCCGGAGACGAGTGGCGTGGACGCGATGTGTTCAATCCATCGTACTTCGCGCCGCACCAGTATCGGTTGTTCGGAGAGATCTCCGGCAACGTCGACGGTTTCCAGCGCGTCATCGATCGGGGTTACGCCATCATCGACAAGAGCCTCAACGATCGAAATGGCAATCGCACGAACGGCTTGGTTCCGGCTTGGTGCGACTCCGAAGGCACCCCGGTCGAAGCCTTTCCGGGCGCGATGATGAACTACCAATACGATTCGGCGCGCATGCCGTTCCGCCTCGGACAAGATTTCGTTTACCACCGCGATCCACGAGCCCGCGTGTACCTCGAAAAGGTGACCGAGTTCTTCGCCAAGATTGGCGCAGACCAGATTGTCGACGGCTACACGCTGAGCGGTGAACCTGCGCCCGATCCGCGTGCCAAGCGCCCGAACCCGGGTTCGGCGGTGTTCGTGGGTTCGGCCGCTGTCGGTGCCATGCACGATCTGCGGTATCAATCCTTCGTCGACGCGGCCTACGCACGCGTGCGCAAGGGCGACCTGTTGGCGCGCAGCCGCTACTACAACCACTCATACACGGTGATGTCGCTCCTGATGCTGAGCGGCAACTTCATCAGCTTTCCCGGCTGAGCACGCTGGGGCATGCCCAAAAAACGCTACGTCGTGATCGGGGAAGGCGCCGCGGGGGCGACCGCCGCCGAAGAGCTTCGGCGCCTCGATCCACACGCAGCGATTGGCGTGTTCACAGAAGAGCCGCATCCGAGTTACTACCGCGCTGCGCTCACGAACTATCTACTCGGCGAGCTGCGCGAAGATCAGCTGTTCGTCAATCCGCCCGACTTCTACGAGTCGCAGCGTATCGCGCGGGCGTTCACGCGCGTCGTACACATCGATGCAGCGCGCGGCGAGGTGTGGGACACGTCTTCGTCCCACCCGACGCCCTTCGACGCCTTGCTGGTGGCGAGCGGTGCGCGGCCACGACCAGCGCCCTTCGAAGGAGGGCTCCTGCCCGGGGTCGTCACGCTGCGCACCTTGTTCGATGCGCGCATGATGATGGACACGATCAAGCAGGGCACCATCACCGCCGCCACCGTGCTCGGCGGTGGGCCGCTCGGGTTGGAGTGGGCCAGCGCGCTACTGGAGCGAGGCATCAAAGTCACGTTGATCGAACGCTCACGTCGCTTGATGGCGTCCGCGCTCGACGACGTAGCCAGCGATCTGTTGGCGGCGCGGTTGCGCACGGCGGGCATCGACCTCCTGCTCGGCGAAGAGGTCGCGGCGGCACGTCCCAACGCGAGCGGCCGCGTAGGCGCGCTCATGTTGCGCAGCGGTCGCGAGCTATATGCGGATTTCGTCGCGATTGCGCTCGGCGTACTTCCCAATACCGAATTCCTGAGAAGCGCTGGCCTGCGCATGGCAGCGAGCGGCGCGCTCTTGGTTGACCGCACCTTGCAGAGCTCCGCGCCCAACGTGTGGGGCGCTGGCGATGCCGTCAGCGTCGAGGGCGAGGAGCTCGCGCTGTGGGAGCCGGCCAAACATCAAGGTCGCACGGCAGCGCGCAACATGCTGGGCGGACGCATGCGTTACGAACCCGGTGCGCACTACTTTGCAACGCGTCTATTCGACCTGGACTTCGCGAAAATCGGTGACATCAAGCCGGGTCCCGGGCGTGAAGAGGTCATCGACTTCCCACGTGGCACGGGCAAAATCGCCTACAAGAAGCTAGTGCTCGAACACGGGCGACTCGTCGGCGCGCTGATGCTGGGCGAACGCTCCTTACGTGTGCGCACTGCCGGCCGCGTCTTGAAGCGCCTCGTCGACACAAAAGCGGACGTTGCTCCCATCAAGGATCGCATCCATGCGAGCAACTTCGACCTAGCAGGCTGGCTCGATTCGACTCGCCTCGTCGCAAAGCCGAGTGCACCACACAAGACCTTCGTGGAGGTAGCTCCTGCTGCCAAGCTGCGCGGCACTCAAGCCGTGCGCATGCCGTCAGCAATTGGAACCGCTGCCTTGCAGATGCCGGTTGCGGCGTCGCCTAGTCCGGGAACACAGGTGATCGGAGGGCTCGCTGCGTCTGCTGGGATGAGTGCTGCTCCGTCCGCGCCGGGCGCAGCGGTGCGTGGCACACGGTTGCTCTCGATTGGGCTACCCGCCGAGGTGGGTCGACCACCAGAGCTTCCGCCCAGCGCCGCGGGTGCGCTCATCGAACGCGGCACAGAGCACTTCAACGTCACGCGCGCAATTACCAGCTTGGGCAGCGCGCCGGAGGCAGACGTGCGCATCGCTCAGCCTGGCGTCGCGTCGATGCATGCGCAGATCATCGCTCAAAACGGGCACTTCTTCCTGCGTGATCTGGGCAGTCCCAGCGGTACCTGGCTCAACGGCGTCGCGCTCAGCGGAGAGCATCGTCTCAGCAACGGCGATCGCATACAGGTGGGCCGGGAGTCGCTGATTTTTCGCCTGCCGGGCGCTGCAGCGCGACCGGCCACGCAAGCGCTGCTGGTGCAGGCGTCGCGGTTGCTCGTGCAAAGTGGCGCCAAGGTGGGGCTGGCAGTACGGCTCGCTGAGCATCCGTTGGGCGTAGGTAGCGATCCTTCCAACGGCTTGTGCCTGGGTGATGGAGGCGTGGCGCGCGAACATGTGCGCATCAGCCGCAGCGGGGCTGGTTACGTCGTCCAAGCTGTGGATCCCAACGCAGCAACCTGGCTTCGCAGTCAACCGCTCGTGCCCGGACGTGCGGAGCCGTTACGCCCCGGCGATTGGTTGCGCGTGGGGAGCGTCGACTTGATGTACTTGGAGGACGCGCGCGAAGAGCCCGCGCGCGCCTTGGCCCCTTCGGCGCGTCTGACGGTAGACAGCGGACAAGGTGCTGGCCACAGCGTGACGTTCAGTGACGTTGCGCGCGTCGGCAGCGGGCCCGACGCGCAGCTCGTCTTGCAAGGGCTCGCGCCGTGTGAAGTCGAGTTCGTGCGCCACGGCCGGGGCTTCTTCGCGCGCGACGTGGTTGGCCAACGCACGCTGCGCGCGGGTCGTCCACTAGGCAGCAATTGGGTGCCGCTCGAACACGGAGATCTCTTGATGTTGCCCGGCTCGCGCCTGCTGCGTTTCGAGGAAGCATGACCATCGGCGCCGCTCCTGCGCAATCGTTGAGTCCTTACGAGCTCGAGCTCGCGCGCCGCGTGGAAGCCGAAGCGCTCGCCTGCATCGGCTGTAACGATTGCCTGCTGGCTTGTCCGATCCCCGAGTCGCGCAACGTCACCATCGGCGAATTGAATCGCGCGTTGCACCTGCCGCTGATCACAGCGGCGAACGTCGCAACATTCGTGGCTGCTTGTACCCAGTGCGGCCAATGTGTGCCTGCCTGCCCGGCAGATTTGAGCCGCGCACAGATGGTGCTCTACAACAAGCTCAAGGTCGAAGACAGCGTGCAAGACTTCGAGCTGCAGCTCACGGCTCGCACAGTCGCGTTTCCTGCCGGCATTACGCGAAACGCGCTGGCGGCCGAGCTCGAAGGCCTGGAACTGTTTCGCGGCGCGAGCGCGCAGGCGCTGCGCCGGCTCGTGCAAAAGAGCACGTTGCGACTTTTGGTACCCGGCGAAGTCCTATGTGAAGAAGGTGAATTCCACGAACGTTTGTGCATCGTGCTGAGCGGCGCTCTGGACCAGCACTCGCGCGATGTGCGCGGAGCCAAGGTGCATTTGGTCACGCTGGGACCAGGCGCTTTCTTCGGCGAAATGGGCATTCTGGGTGACGCACCCGAGCCGTTCGAGGTGGCCGCCAAGGAAAAGAGCATCGTGCTCGAGTCGCCCAAAGTCGCCGCCTTGCGTTTGCTCGATGAGGCTCCCAGCGTGCGCGAAACGCTGGAAGTTTTGTACGCGCGGCGCGCTTTGTGGACCTACGCGAAGAGTCCGGGTGCGCTGGGCTCCTTGCCCGACACCGCCATCGCCGAGCTGTTTCATGAAGCGCGGCTCGAGCTCTTGGCGAGCGGACAGAACTTGTTTGAGAAGGGCGCAGCGCCGCGCGACTTCTTCCTGGTCCGCAGCGGTTTCTTGCGAGCGGTTCAGCGCGACGCGCACAGCGAGCGTGTGCTCACGTACTTTCGCGAAGGCAACGTGTTCGGAATCTTGGCGCTCTTGAACCACGAGCCCGCGCAGCGATACTCCGTGTTTGCTGTCAGCCGCGCGGAAGTGATCTGCGTGCCGGGTAGCGCGCTAACACGTGTCCTCGCCCGCTTTCCCGGCAGTGACGTCACCCTCGCGCAGAGCGGCTTCGACGCCGAGCGCCTGGCGCGAGCGAGCGACGTGGGTCTCGGTCCGCTGCCGCCAGCCTCTGCGCACGCCAGCATCGCGCCGGGTTCGCGCTCGGGCGCTTCGGGTCCCAGCTTGCCCGGTGAACGCGCGCCGCTCGAGGCCGCCGTGCTCGTCGAGCGCGGCATCGCCAAAGGCCGCGAGGTGTTGGTCATCGACCAAACGCGCTGCACCGGTTGCGGCAACTGCATCGACGCGTGCGAGCGCCGTCACGGCATGAGCCGGCTGCAGTTGCGCGGCATTCAAGTCGAAAACTACCTGTTCCCTAGCGCCTGCCGGCACTGTGAAGATCCGGCGTGCCTGCTGTGCAGCGTGAACGGCATCGCGCGTCTACCGAGCGGCGAAATTCAGATCGTCACCGAAAACTGCATCGGCTGTGGCTCGTGCGCCGAGCGCTGTCCCTACGGCAGCATCAGCATGCACGCCGCCGACCCCAAGCCGCGCGGTTTCTTGCCAAGCTTGCGTGACTTTCTCGCGGGCCCCACACGTCGCCGTCAAGCACTCGACGCCATCGATCCAAGCCGCGCGCGCGTCGCAGTAAAATGCGATCTCTGCGCGCGCCATGCTGATTACGCTTGCGTTACGGCTTGTCCCACGGCGGCGGCCTTCCGCGTCGATCCGCAAGCAGCGCTGAAGGGGGAGCCCAGCTCGTGAGAGCACCGAAGCTTGGGCGGCAACGCAAGTTGCTCGAACGCGGTGCACCTTGGTTGTTGTGGGCGTTCGCCGTTGGCATCGGAGCCATTGGTTTCGCGACGCTGCTCGATCTCGGCCTATTGAGCGAGTACCAGCTGTTCCCAGCCATCGTGCGCGGCTACACGCCGACGGGCGTCGTTTTCGGCGTGCTCGCGACGTTGGCCGCGGGTGCAACGATGTTCTATTCGCTGCGGCGCCGCACTCTGCAAGAGAAGCTACCGCTCGGACGCGGAACCCTCGCGATGTGGCTCTGGGCGCACGTCACGCTCGGCGCGCTGGCGCTGGTTTTCGCCTGCATCCACGCGGGTTACGGCGCCTTCAGCCTGCAACCGTCGCTCGGCAAGGCACTCCTGTTCTTGCTCGTGTTTACGAGTCTCAGCGGAGTGCTGTGGCGCCTCGTGTACGCGCGCCTGCCGCTACGAGCCGCGCGCGAAGTCGGCAACTATGCCGCCGACGAAAGCCTGTCGCGCGCGCGTGCTCAAGCCGTCGAAATCGACAAGCTCGCCGCCGGTCGCTCACCACGCCTGCAAGAGTTGGTCGCGCGTGTGCTCGCTGTAAAAGTCGACGCTGCCGAAGCGGGTCGCGCAGCGGCTGGGCTCGATCCAGCCGAGAGCGCCATCTTCGCCGAAATCGCGCGGCTCGCCAGTGAGCGCCACGCCGCGTTGGCTCGTGCTCGCGGCCAAGATCGTTTCGTGCTGCGTCTGCAAGGCCCGCGCGTCTGGCATGTGCCAGTAAGTCTACTCTTCGTACTACTGTTGCCGCTTCACGTGATCTTCGCCTACGACGCGCCGGAGCAACTCGCGGCCGCCAGTGAAACAGCTGCTGGGCTCGGTTTCGAACCGGCAAGCACGTGCAAGCGCTGCCACGCGCAGATCGTGAGCGAATGGCAGAGCTCGATGCACGCCCACGCGCTCGACGGACCGATCATGCGTGTGCAGACCAACGTCGCCGCGCGCACTTCGCTGGCTGCGCTCGGCACGCCGGATCCCAAGAACTTGTGCGTCAATTGTCACGCGCCCTTGGCCGCCCGGCTCTCGCCCGGCGCGACGTTACCGCTAGCCGTGCCCGAGCTCACCGATCCGGCACTCGTGCACGAGGGAGTAACCTGCGTCGCTTGCCACGGCTTCACGGGTGAGTCTCACACCGGCGGCGCAGCGCTGAGCGCCTTCGGTCATGCGCTGCAACCCGGGCGTACCTACCTCGGCCCCAGAAACGATCCGGTTGGCAACGCCTTTCATCGCTCCGAGGGTGACGCGCGCTTCGTCGCACCCGAGCGCCTGTGCCAAAACTGCCATTCGGTGGTGTATGACCGCGACGGCGACGGACGCATCGAGAAGGGAAAAGATCTGGTGTTGCAAAACCTGTTCTCTGAGTGGGAACAGTACCGGGCACAGGGCGGCCGTAGCTGCGTCGACTGCCACATGCCGCGCAAAGCTGCAGGGCGCAGCGCTGAGCACGCCGACATCCCTTTCGAACAAGATCAAGACGCGCCATTGCGGCCGCTGCGCAGTCACCATTTCGTAGGCCCTGACTATCCGCTCGATCAACCAGCGCTGCGCGATGCGACCCACGCGGAGCGCAAGGCGCTACTGAGTAGCGCAGTCGCGCTGAATGCAACTGTCACCCGCGTAGCTGACGAGCTGCGCTGCACCGTAAGCCTCAAGAACTCTGGAGCGGGGCACAACCTGCCGGGCGGCTTCGCTTTCGTGCGGCAGATGTGGCTCGAGGTGAGCGTGTTCGATGCGCAGAACCGCCTGCTCGCAAGCTCTGGGCGACTCAAAGCAACCAGCGATGATTTGTGCGACCACGAGCTGTTGCAACCCGGGCGCGCTCTCGCTCGTTTTGCGGTCGGTTGCAATGCCATCGATCCGCAGCTCGTGAATTTGCAGCAGCGCCTGCTCGATCGCGTCGAAATCGCGAAAGATGCCGCTGGTACACAATTGCGCGACATACGCGGCGAGTTCGTGCTGAGCGCCGCGGCAGGCGCGGATGAAGTCGTGGTGCAACACGTCACAAGCGGCCCGGTCGCGCGCGTTCGCCCCTTCGACAACCAACGCCTGACTCCCCTGTTCCCGGGCGAAACACGCAATTTCAACTACTCTTTTGGCGTCGCAGGCAGCGCGCGACCCCTGCGCACCGAAGTTCGCGTGCTATTTCGCGCAGTCCCGCCGTATTTCTTGCGAGCGCTGGCGAGCCAGCAAACCGAGCGCGATGGCCCTCGCCTCGATACCCTGGTTGGCAACATCGAAGTCGTAGAAGTCGCACGCCTCACGAACAGCTTGCCTTGACGCGAGTCGGCCAACTCGGTACTGATCAACGTGGTGGAAGGAGGAGGGCTGCTCCTGGGGGAGAAGCCCGACAGCGAGCATGCAACAACATGAACCAATTGCGCCGGCGGGACACGTGGGTGGGCCCATGCACAACGTGAAGCCCTCGATTTTCGCGGGCATGAGCTTGTGGACCAAAATCAAATACGGAGGCACGGCCCTCTTCATCGTCGGCATGTTGGGGTTCTCGGCGCTGATGATGAAAAAGGCGCAGGCCAACATCGTGCTCTTCGAGAACAGCCTCGACTCGCCGGGTGAGCTCACACTGAATGGAAAGTCCTACGGCAACATCGCTCCGCGGCAACACATCCGCGTGGAGCTCGACGCGGGTTCCTACACGCTCGCGTTCGCCGGAAGCGGCAAGGCTCTCGATGAAGGCAAGCTGGTCGTGCCGGACAACAGCAAGCAGGCGTGGGGCTACCGCGCCGTCTACAATCTCGGGGGCAGAAAAGGGCTCGGTGTGGCCACCAAGTTTTATGGCGGCAACATGAAAGACGGCGTCGTCCCCGCGAAGGAAGGGCAGCGCGTGATCGAGGTACCCGGTGCGCAAACCCTGGATCGTATCGACGACACGTTTCCCGAAACCATCACGGTTCGCAAAAACCAGAGCTTCGGAAGCGTCGTGCGCGTGTGCCACATCGACGAAGAGAAAGAGACCGTTAGCTGCCCGGGCTGGTGATCGGCTGATCGGCTGAGCCAGTCACAAGTCGTGAGTTATGCCTCCGCCGCGGCGTCCGATGGCGACGCTCGCGGCGGAGCCACGTGTGCGAAGCGGTTCGCACGCCGCGAACGCGCGAGGCGCTTCATCACTCTTCACCTAGAAAGGAGAATTACGCCCTAGCAGGTATGTGAAGGCTCGGTGACGGTTTACCGACGGACTATTTACAATATCAAAGCGCACGGAAGGATTGGACCTTCGGTGATCTGCCGGGTCTTCAACCTTGCGGCGTGATTGCAGGCGCAAGCCTGACAACGCCGCTCCACCTTCTGTAATCGAGCAAAACCGTGAACCACCTGAACTTACCTGCTTCGAGTTTTGGATCCTTTGGTTGGCTGCGTGCTTTCTGGGTGGTGCCCTTGCTGCTCGCTTGCTCGGGCGGCGGCAGCAACGACGCGAGCGGCGGCCAAAGCAACAGCGGCAACGGCGGCAGTGCTTCTGGCCAAGGAGGCAACCCTGGCAATGGCGGCGCCACTGGCTCGGGTGGAAGCACCACTTCGATGGGCGGAGCGACCGGTTCGGGAGGTGCTGCCAATGGCGGCTCGTCTAGCGGAGGTTCGAGCGCGGGCGGCTCGACGTCGAATGGAGGCGCGTCCAGCGGCGGCACGAGCGCAGGCGGTACCACCGCGAAGGGTGGTGGCTCTTCCGAGGGCGGCGGCGCCCCGAAAGGTGGAAGCGCCGGAGCCGCAGGTACGAGTGGAAGCTGCCCGACGGAGAACGAGACGAAGTTCAGCTTCTTCATGGTCAGCAACGCGGCGTTGATTCGAGAATCCGGCAACGCCAACGGCTTCGGCGGCGATCTCGGCGGTATCACTGGCGCAGATCGCATTTGCCAGAAGGTTGCGGAGTACGTGTCCCCTTGTCAGTCGAACAAGGTTTGGCACGCGTTTTTGAGCACCACGACCGAGAACGCAGTCGATCGCGTTGGCACTGGGCCTTGGTACGATCGCATTGGTCGCCTGGTCTCGCAGAACCTCACGAACCTGGTGATGGATCGTCCCGGCGGTGCCGATGCGGCGATTCGCAACGACCTGCCGAACGAAAATGGCACGCCCAACCACAATCCAGACGGCACCGGCAACGTCGACAATCATCAAACGCTCACCGGAAGCGGAACTGACGGCAAGCTCTACACACAAAGCGCAACTCCCGGCACCAATGGCTCGGCAACGAGTTGCGGGCCCGACGTTGGCGCAACCGGTCAGGGTACGTGGTCGGCAGAGCGCGCGACGTGCTGGAACTGGACGCGCAAAACGAACGAGGGCTGCCCGCGCGTCGGTCATTCCTGGCCGCGCCAGGGCAGCGGAACAAACTGGATCTCGGTGTGGAACGAGGGCGGCTGCGCTCCGGGCGGCACGCTGATGGAAACCGGAGGGCTCGACGGAACGCGGCGCGTCGGCTCGGCTGGTGGTTACGGTGGGTTCTACTGCTTCGCAGTCACGCCGCGCCCCTGAGGGAAATCTTGAAGTTTAGCAATTCGCCTTGGTTCATCGCATTCGGCACCTTCGCGCTTGCGCTCGCCGCGTGCTCTTCGAGTGGAGACAATGACTCCAATGGCACGGGCGGCGGAGGAGGCGCCGGCAATGCTGCAGGCGGAAACGCGAGCGGCGGTAAAACCACCGGCACGCTGAGCGGCAACGTGAAGGTCGAGCTCTTTCCTGCTGACCAATACGCGACCGTATCCGCGCAAATCTTCGATGGTCCCATTCCCAACGGCGAACCGCTCGACGTAGCTGACGAGCTGAATGGCTGTCAGCTGCTGATCCCGCGCAGCATCACGTGCTCTCCGGAGTGCGGCACCACCAGCGTGTGCACCGGCAACAACCAGTGCACACCCAAGCCGATGCCAAAGAACGTTGGAGTGATTCACGTTCAAGGCCTGAGCAGCATGGCCATTGATATGGATCCGCTGCCTCCCAACTTCTCCTATTCAGGGCCCACACTGCAGGAGACGTATCCGCCGTGCACCGAGGGCGACGACATCAAGGTGCAGAGTGATCTGTTCTCTATCACTGGCAAGTGCATCACTAGCCTGACGTTGGGAGGGCCCACACCCATTCCTGTGATGTCGGGCTCGCCCGTGCACCTCACCTGGACGGCGCCTGGCAAAGCCAACATTTCGCGCATCCAGATCGAGCTCGAGATTTCACATCACGGTGGCTACAAGGGTGAAATCGATTGCGACGTTCCGGATACGGGTTCGTTCGACATTCCGGAGCGCTTGGTCACCGCGCTTATTGCCCGCGGTCGCGCCGGCTATCCCACCGTGAAGGTGACGCGCCTCGCGAGCGCTTCCGCACCCAACGAATCCAATGTGAAACTCATCATGCCGTCGCTCGTCGAACGCGCCGTCGACACCGGCGTGATTTCCTGCGGCGGGCAAGACTCACCGCCTTGTCCTTCGGGCATGACTTGCAGCGACTTCGAACGGATTTGCAAATGACGCGCGCCGCATCGCTCACCAAAGGAATTGGTTCGATCTGTTCGGTCAGCGCCGTCTTTGCTCTGCTGCTCTCCATCGGCTGCGGTGGCGGAGGCAACGGCGCTTCGGAGGGAAGCGGTGGCGGAAGCGGAAGTGGTGGTTCGAGCAACATGGCGGGCAACGGCGGGGCCAGCGCGAACCCGAATCTAGGTAAATTCAGCTTCTTTTTGATCAGCGTGGGCGCCGTGCGCACACTGTCTGGCAGCAAAGATGGCTTTGGTGGCGATCTACGCTTTGGTGAAACCGGCGAAGGCGCGGGCCTGCGTGGTGCCGACAAGATCTGCGCGAAGGCCGCAGAGCTCGGCATGCCCGGCGCCGGAGCGAAGACATGGCGCGCTTTCTTGAGCACTACGTCGGGAGGCCCGGACGGCGGCCCCGTGCACGCCAAGGATCGCGTCGGCAACGGCCCTTGGTACGACGCGCTGGGGCGCTTGGTCGCTTCCGATCTCACCCAGCTCTTGAAAGATCGCCCTGGCGACGCCGATCTAGCGATTCGCAACGACTTGCCGAACGAGTACGGAACTCCCAATCACATGGACGGAGCGCCGGGCTGCTCCGGCTCGAGCTGCCCCGACAACCATCAGGTGCTCACGGGCACCGGCATCGACGGCGCGCTCTACACGGGCACCACTCCGCTGACCGATGCAACCTGCAATGACTGGACGTCGAGTGAAGCCAGCGGGCACCCTCGCAGCGGGCACTCATGGCCACGCGCCGGCAGCGGCTCGAATTGGATGTCAGCCTACGACGGGACAGGCTGCGCGCCATGTGCACTTGCCGTGGGTGGCTCCGTCGAGAAGTGCGTCGGATCGACGGGCGGCTACGGCGGCTTCTACTGCCTAGCCGTAAGCAATTAGCGGCTCAGGACGCCGCGCGCGTGACGCGTGGGCTCATCGAAGAGCTCGGCGGTAGCGACGCGCGATCCGAACCGGTTCCGACGGCGGCCTGCAGCGATTGAAAGCCAGCCGCGCGGGCGCGAGCGATGAGCGCCTTCGCCATGCGGCTCGGCAGCAGCGGGCCTTCGTAGATGAAGCCGGTGTACAGCTGCACTAGCGTCGCGCCAGCGCGAATGCGCTCCCAGGCGTCGTCCGCAGTTTCGATGCCACCCGCGGCGACCAACAAGAGCCGAGTGCCCACGCGGGCCCGCAAGCGGCGCAACACGCTGAGCGAACGCTGACGTAGCGGCGCTCCCGACAAGCCACCCGCGCCGAGCTCCTGCACTACGCCTTCGGCCGTGGAGAGCCCTTCGCGACTCGTTGTGGTGTTGGTCGCGATGATGCCCGAAAGCCCGAGCTCCAGCGCGAGATCGCCGATTTCGTCGATGGCGTCGTCCAGCAAGTCGGGTGCGATTTTGACGAGCAACGGCGGCGGCGCCTGCGGTCGAACGCGCGCGAGCGCTGCTTTCACCTCGCGCAACAGCGGCCGCAAACGCTCCACCGACTGTAACGCTCTGAGGCCGGGCGTATTCGGCGAGCTCACATTGACCACCACGTAGTCGGCGTAGGCCCCGAGCAGCTCGGCGCTCTTCACGTAATCAGCGACCGCGTCCTCTTCGGCCACCAGCTTGGTCTTGCCAATGTTCACGCCAACGACCACGTCGCGCGGCGCCTTCAAGCGTTCGGCTGCGGCGAGCGCACCGTGGTTGTTGAAGCCCATACGATTGATGAGCGCTCGATCACGCGGCAATCGGAACAAGCGCGGCGTCGGGTTGCCAGGTTGCGGCTCGGCCGTGATGGTGCCGACCTCGATCGCTCCGAAGCCAAGCGCACCCAAAGCTTCGTAGCCTTCTGCGTCCTTGTCGAAGCCCGCGGCGAGCAGAATCGGGCTCGGAAACGTGAGTCCCAGCGCGTTCACCTTCAGGCCCTCGTCACGCGGCGAAAGCAGTGCTCGGGCCGCGTGACGTAGGAACGGCAGACTCATCAGCGCGCGCAGTAGCCCGAAGGCCAAGCGGTGTGCGCGCTCGGCCGGAAACAGGAACAGCAGCGGCTTCAGCAGGTGGCGGTACATCGCGGCTCGCTCAGGCCGCCTTTCCTTTGGCCAGCGCTGTCTCTGCCCAACGCTCCAGCTTGCGCGCGTCGTCGTAGAAAACGCGGATGCCGTCACTCAGCTTCTCGACGGCCATGGCGTCCTGATTGTGCTGGAAACGGTAGCTCTTCTCGTCGAGGCTCACGCGCGGCACGTCGGCCGACTTGGCCGCGTCGGGAGACAGCACGCGCTTCACTTCGCCTTCAGCGCCGAGCTTACTCAAGAGATCCGGACTGATGGTGAGCAGATCGCAACCGGCGAGCCCGATGATCTGCTCGACGCGGCGGAAGCTCGCGCCCATCACCTGCGTCTTGTAGTCGTACTTCTTGTAGTAGGTGTAAATGCGCTGCACGCTCGCGACACCCGGATCCTCCTCCGGGGGGATCTCGGCGCCGCGCGCTTTTTTGTACCAGTCGTAAATGCGGCCGACGAACGGTGAGATCAGCGTGACCTTCGCCTCCGCGCAGGCGACTGCCTGAGCGAAACTGAACAGCAGCGTGAGATTGCAGTGAATGCCTTCGCGCTCGAGCTGCTCGGCAGCGCGGATGCCTTCCCAGGTGCTACCAATCTTGATCAAGATGCGTTCGCGCTCGACGCCAACGCTCTTGTAGAGCTCGATCAGCGAGCGTGCCTTTTCAATCGTGCCCTGCGTATCGAAGCTGTAGCTCGCATCCACCTCGGTCGAGACGCGACCGGGAATGAGCTTCAAAATCTCGGTGCCGAAGTTGACGGCCAAGCGATCCATGAACAGCGCCGTTTGCGCGCTGCCTTCACCCGCCTTGCTCTCGGCGTACTTCGCTGCTTCTTCGACGAGCGGCCGGTATTGCGGCAACTGCGCAGCCTTGAACAAGAGCGACGGATTCGTGGTCGCGTCCTGCGGGTGGTACTTGGCGATGGCTTCGATGTCGCCGGTATCTGCGACGACGGTGGTGAACTTCTTCAGCGACTCGAGCTGCGATGACATGACCTGCTCCGAAATCTCCACGGAAAGTCGGTGTGAACGTGTGGTGAATCGTCCCACCGCACGTCATGCAACGCAAGGCTTCGTCCTGCGTTGACCTCGGGGCCGGCGCGTCTCGCGTGCTGGCTTGCGTTAAGAAAGACGACTATCGGGCGTGTGGAGCCGCGTAGCGGCTTACTCAGCCGTACCAACCGGAGGGAAACTGTGCAACGCGCGGACGCCTTTCACGGCTGGGGGCACGTACACACCCCACACGTCGCGCGCATAGCCGAGCACGGTACGGTCGCTAGAAAAACGACCCATGTTGGCCACATTGAGAATGGAGCGCCGCGTCCAACCTGCTTTGTCACGGTATGCCATCTCGATGCTGCGGTGGCAGTGCAGGTAGCTGAGGAAGTCAGCCAAAACCATGTACGTATCGCCACCGTGGATGAGTGAATCCACGACCGGACGGAAGCGCGCGGGCTCCTCGGGCGAGAACACGCCGCTTGCCACCGCGTCGAGCGCCGCACGCAACGCCGGCTCGGCGTAGTAGACCTGCTTCGGATCGTATCCGCCTTCGCGCGCCGAAATGACCTCCTCAGCGGTGAGGCCGAACAAGAACATGTTGGCTTCGGAGACAGCGTCGCGAATCTCGATGTTCGCGCCGTCGAGTGTACCGATGGTGAGCGCGCCGTTCATCGCGAACTTCATGTTGCCGGTACCGGACGCTTCCATCCCCGCCGTGGAGATCTGCTCAGAGACGTCGCTGGCCGGCATGATGTGCTCGGCCAACGTCACGCCGTAATTCGGCAGGAACAAAACGCGCAAGAACGGGCGCACGGCGATGTCGTGATTCACGACCTGCGCCACGCTGGTGATGAGGTGAATGATACGCTTGGCCATGTCGTAGCCCGGCGCTGCCTTACCCGAGAAGATGAAGGTGCGCGGCACGGCTTCGTGCGGGGGCTTCTGCTTGTACTGCAGGTACAACGACACGATGTGCAGCACATTCAAGAGCTGCCGCTTGTACTCGTGAAAGCGCTTCACCTGCGAGTCGATCAGGTGTGTCGGGTCGAGCTCGATCCCGAACTGACGGCTCAAAAGCGCAGCCAGACGCTCCTTGTTGGTCAGCTTGACGCGTTGCCACTCGGTTTGGAAATCAGGATCGGAAGCCAGCGGGATCAAGCGCTCGAGCTGATCCAAATCGGTGACCCAACCATCGCCGATGCGCGACGTAATCAGCGCGGACAGTGCCGGATTGCACTTCAAGAGCCAGCGACGCGGCGTGACTCCGTTGGTCTCATTGATGAACTTCTGTGCATCGAGCTCATAGAAGTCGCGGAACAAGCGCTCGCGCAGCAAGTGTGAATGCAGCTCGGACACGCCGTTCACTTTGCTGCCGCCCACCACCGCCAGGTTCGCCATGCGCACCGAGCGCTCCGCGCCCTCCTCGATCAGCGACATGCGCCGAATGCGATCCTCGTCGCCCGGGAAACGCTTGCGCACCTCACCCAAGAACCACGAATTGATTTCGTAAATGATGGTGAGATGGCGCGGCAACACGCGCTCCATCAACCAAACCGGCCAACGCTCGAGCGCTTCCGGCAAAATCGTGTGGTTCGTGTAGGCGCAGCAACGGCGCGTGAGCGACCAAGCGTGATCCCACGGCATGCCGTGCTCGTCGACGAGCATGCGCATCAACTCGGCCACCGCCAGCGCCGGGTGCGTGTCGTTCATCTGGAATACGGCTTGCTCATGCAAGCTGTACAGATCGGCGTGGTAACGCAAGTGCCGCGCCACCACGTCCTGCAGCGTGGCAGACACCAAGAAGTATTCCTGCTTCAGCCGAAGCTCTTTGCCGGCGGGCTGCTGATCGTTGGGATACAGCACGCGCGAGATGTTCTCCGTCGAGAACTTCTCTTCTACGGCTTTGATGTAATCACCGCGGTTGAAGTACGAAATATCGAAGTCGCGCGTCGCTTTCGCCGACCACAAGCGCAACGTGTTGACCACGTTGTTGCGGTAACCCGGCACCGGAACGTCGTACGCCATCGCGAGCACGTCGTGCGTGTCGATCCACTCGTGCGTGAGACGACCGGAGCTCCCGGTGTAATGAATGACGCGACCGCCGAAGCGCACCTTGTAAACACGCTCGGGGCGCGCAATCTCCCAGGGGTTACCGTATTGTAGCCATTGATCGGGCGCTTCGGTTTGAGTGCCCCCGGTGATCTCCTGGCGGAAGATGCCGTAGTCGTAGCGAATGCCGTAGCCGATCCCGGCGATGCCGAGCGTCGCCATCGAATCCAAAAAGCAGGCTGCCAAACGCCCCAAGCCGCCATTGCCGAGACCTGGGTCTGGCTCCTGATTCAGAACCTGGTCGAGATCGACGCCCACGCTGGCGAGCGCCTCCGCCATCGGCTCGCGCATTCCCAGATTGATCAGGCCATCTTCGAGCAAACGCCCGAGCAGGTACTCGAGCGACAGGTAGTAGACCACCTTCGGCTGCTGACGCTCGCGCCGATGCCACGTGCGCGTCCACCGATCGTACATGCGGTCGCGAGCCGAACGCGCCACAGCCATGAATTGGTCGAGACGGGTGGCGGCTACTGGATGCTTCCCCTGGGTGTACTGCAGGTGGCGCAAGAAACTTTCGCGCAACGCCGCGGGGTCCAGCGGGAGCTCTTCGACGGGGGTGTTGTTCTTGACGGCGCTCACGATGATCGCTGAATACCAATCCCGCCTCACTTTTGAAAGAGCGGCCACGCACCCGAACGACGAAAGGATCCGCGCTTTCAGACAGGCAAATCCCAGGTTTCGGCATGAATTCCGCTGGGCGACCCGAGCGCTGCCCCACGCCGGCCGGTACGCTGCCGCTGAACGCCTGTCGCCGCCGGTGAATGCTAGCCTCGAGCGGTGCAGGGCATTCTGTTGATCCTCACGCTGTTCGTCACGCTGACGAGCGTGGGCCTCACCGTTCTCAACTTGAAGCAGCTCTCGAAGCCGCTCCCTCAGCTGCCATCGTTGCTCGCCGCTGTAATCGAGCCAGAGACGTGGCGGCGGGCCATCGATTACGCACGTGATCGCGCTCGGCTAGGGCTCGTGAGCTTGTTGGTCGTGCGCGCCGTGACGGTGCTTTGTCTGTTCGGTGGAGTCGTCGCCGCGTACGACGCCTGGGTGACCACGCACGTGTCAACGTTCGTGGCCAGTGGGGTCGTGTTCGCGCTCGGGCTGGCTGCGGCTGCGTTCGTCGTGAGCCTGCCATTCAGCCTCTATCTGCATTTCGTGGTGGAAGCCCGCTACGGCTTCAATCGCATGAGCTTCGGCTTGTGGTGCAAAGACCACGTCAAGGGCGCACTGATTTCAGGCGTGCTGCTGAGTGGTGTGGTGGCCCTGGGCCTCTCGTTGGTGAGTTGGTTTCCGTCGTATTATTGGCTGTTCGCCTGGGCGCTGCTGGCGGCGCTGTCCGTGCTGATGTCCATCGCGTGGCCGCACGTCATCGAGCCATTGTTTTTCAAAGTCGTTCCGCTGCGTGATCCCGAGCTCGAGCCGCGCATTCGTGAGCTGGCGGAGCGCGCGCGTGTGCAAGTGAGCCGCGTCTTCCAGGTCGATGCCTCCAAGCGCAGCAATCATTCGAATGCCTATTTCAGTGGCCTCGGGCCCGAGAAGCGCGTGGTTTTGTTCGATACGCTGCTCGCTCGCATGAACGCGAACGAAATTTTGGGCGTGCTCGCACACGAGCTCGGGCACTACCGAAAGCATCATGTGTTGCAGCGCTTCGTAGCCGGCGAAATCCTGTCGCTGGCTGCGTTCTACGCCGGCTCGCAGCTACTCGCGCGAACCAACGTGGCGACTTGGGTCGGCGCTAGCGATGGCTCGTTTGCCTTTCGCGCGCTGGTGGTCGGCTACGCCTTTTCGTTGCTCTCTTTCGCCGCCACGCCGCTCTTCAGCTACTGGTCGCGCAAGCACGAACGCGAAGCCGACGCGTTCGCCAGCGAGCTCACGCGTGATCCCACCGCCCTCGCCAGTGGCCTCGCCAAGCTCTCACGGGATAATCTCTCGAACCTGAATCCCCACCCGATCTACTCGGCGTTTTACGCTTCGCACCCACCAGCGCGCGAACGCATCGCAGCCTTGTCGCAGTAGACGGGCGATAGGGTTGACACGGGTGATACTCTCCGCGCGGCGGGTGATGCAGTCACCCACTCGCGTTGAGAGTACATCCGAGGTTTCGCGGCCGCCGAGCGGCACCTGGCGTGACACGCTGGTGCGCAGGCGGGCTGCGGTGAGGCGCCCCAAGCAAGCCAACAATCACGCGCGCTGGTTCTCGAGCGCCGCTAGTTTCAAGCGCCGCTAGTTTCAAGCGCCGCTGGTTTTGGCCTTCTTGATCCAGTCTTGAATTTCACCCTCGATGACGTCGAGGGCCTTGCTCTTGAACGGGCGCAACATGAACGGCACATCGAGATCCATTTCGATGGTGCGCTCCAACACCTCGAGCGAGCCGCTCAAAGTCATTCCCTTGATCTTGAAGGCAATGTTGGCCTTGTTGTTGGAGTGCCAGCGCACCTCGGGCGAGTACTGAGCAAACTTCTGCGCGTACGAGCTCAGCGCTGACTCAGCGACCTTCTTCGCTCGCTCCTGACCCAAATCGTGGGAAACGACGTGCTTCATCTTTGGCGGGGCAGAGCTTGGCAAATTCGCTGGCGTTTCGCCAGTGCCGAATATTCGCGCCAAAACGCCGCAGTCAGCTACGAACCCTCGGCGATGTGGCACGCCGATTGCCCAGGTCCGCATCCAGGGAAAACCGCGCCGGCAGCGACCGCCACGAGGAGCGGCTACGGAGCGCGCGGCGCGAGATAGATGTCGCTCACGAGGCCAAAATGGTCAGACGGCCACACGACGCTCTTCGAACGCACTTCGGGCGTCGCGAAGGCGAGCTCCGTCTGCACCGGCTCGCCGCGCAACGAAGCGTCCGGGCCGCGCACGTAGATGTAGTCGATGCGTCGCGAAGGCTCTCGCGCAGTGCGCGCGTAGTCGTTGCTGCGGTCGTACGTCGCGCCCGGGCTTCCGTCGCCGCCATAGAGCCAAGCGTCGGCAAAGAACACGCTGCGATTTTCGACCACCGCCAATCCGCGCAAGTAGCGCATCTCATCGGAGTCGGGCTCCGCGTTGAAGTCGCCCATCAATACCGGCGGCAAGAACGACGCGCGGATTGGCACCAACGCAGCGATGCGCTCGGCGATGAAGCGCACCTGCTGCAAGCGCACCGAACCGTGGTGAAGCTTCCAATTCAGGTGCGTGACGAACACAGGAAGGTTCCCGTAGGGCGTCTCGAGCAACGTGTAGAGCAACGAACGCGACTCACCCGTCTCGAGCCCCGGCAAAATGAAGCTTTGCGCCGTGAGAATCGGGAACCGACTCAAGAGCGCGTTGCCGAACATCAGCCCTCCGCCGTAATCGGAGGCTTCGGCGTAGGCGACCTGATAGTCCCAGCCTTCGCCGATCTCGGTTGCTTGGCACGTGGCTGGCGTTGCCACGAAGCGCTCGCGTCCATCGGCTGCAAAACGCAGCACTTCCTGCAAACCCAGAACGGCCGGCTGGAGTCGTTCGATCTCTCGCCGAATCAACACCAAGCGGTCGATCCACGGCCCTGACTTGTTCCAAATGTTGAGCGTCGCGATCCGAAGCGTCGACATGCGCAACTACAGTAGCGGAAGTTGCATGGGTGAGCGCTTACACTCCCTTACCTCGGAACCCGCGGGGGCCTTTCCCCCCGTGATTTTCGGCTGCATTGCGGCAACTTCGGGTGTCATCTATTTGTTGCAAACTCCATGTTGATCGGAGTCGATTTCGGAGGGACGCACGTCAAAGCGGGCGTTGTCGAAGGCGGCGACGTGCTGCGCTCTACGTCTGCTGCGACGCGCGACGGCGCGAGCCCGGATGACGTGCTCGATCTGCTAGCGAGCACCGTACTCGCGTTGTCGAGCGAGCCGGAAGCGGTTGGGATCGCAATTCCGGGAGAGGTCGACGCCGAAGGGCGTTGTTGGCGACTCACCAACGTGCCGGGCTTTGCTGGCGTGCACGTTGCTGCAGAGCTTTCGCGCCGGCTGGGAGGCTGCCCCATTGCCGTCGAAAACGACGCAACCAGCGCAGCGCTCGGCGAGCGCTTGTTCGGGCACGGACGTGAACACCCGAGCTTTCTGATGGTCACTCTCGGCACGGGCATCGGCGCGGGACTCGTGCTGGGGCACATGCTGTATCCGGGCGCCAACGGCTTTGCTGGCGAGTTCGGTCACCTCAACATCGATCGCAGCGCGGACGCGCCGCTGTGCGCCTGCGGGCAGCGTGGTTGTGTGGAGGCCTTCGCCGGCACCAAGGCCGTGCAGCGCAAATACAAAGAGCTGAGTGGCGTCGAGCTCGATGAAGTGCGACCGATCGCCGAAAACGCTCGCCGCGGCGATCAAGCGGCGCTCACGGTGTTCACGACGATGGGCGAAGCGTTGGGCCGAGGCCTGGCGGCGGTGCAAAACCTGCTCGACTTGAACGCCATCATCTTCACCGGTGGCATCGCGGCCGCGTTGGATCTGGTCGAGCCACATCTGCGCTCCGCTTTGCGTGCCCATACCTTCGCGCCGCCGCTCGCCGAAGTCCCGCTGCTCTCGAGCGAACTCGGCGAACGCGCCGGCATGATCGGCGCCGCCTACTTGACGACCCTCTGATGTGCGTATCATCACGCGCGCACACTCCAGGAACTCAAGATGCGTGCGATTCGCGTAAAATCTCCCGGCGGCCCCGAATCACTCGAACTCGTCGAAGTCGCCGATCCCAACCCCGCCGCGCACGAAGTCCTCATTGAAGTGCACGCCAGCGCGCTGAATCGCGCCGATCTCCTGCAACGCCGCGGCCGCTATCCTGCCCCCCCCGGCGAAAGTGATATCATCGGCCTCGAATGCGCCGGCATCGTGCGCGACATCGGCCGTGAAACATCGCGCTTCAAAGTGGGTGATCGCGTCATGGCGCTCCTCGGCGGCGGAGGCTACGCCGAGCGCGTTCGTGTCCACGAAAACTTGGTCCTACCCATCCCCGAGCGCCTCGATTTCAAACAAGCCGCAGCTGTTCCCGAAGCCTTCCTCACCGCCTACGAAGCGCTCTTTACGGCGGCCGAACTCTCGCCCGGCGAACGCGTCCTGATTCATGCCGGTGCAAGTGGCGTCGGCATCGCAGCCCTCCAAATCGCGCGCGAACTCGGCGCCCAAGTCTTCTCCACGCTGCGCAGTGACTTCAAACGCGAACACCTCCAAGCACTCGGTGCCCACGTCATCAGCAGCACCAACGAAGACTTCGTCGAAGTCATCGAACGCGAAACCCGAGCCCGCGGCGTCGACGTCATCGTCGACCTAGTTGGAGCTACGTACGCCGCCAACAACCAACGCGCCCTCGCAGCCGGCGGCCGCTGGATCGTCGTCGGCCTGCTCGGCGGGGCTCAAGCCGCCGTCGACCTTTCCAAGCTCCTGATGAAACGCCAAACGCTGCGCGGCATCGTCATGCGCTCGCGTCCCCTCCCTGAGAAAACCGCCATTGTGCGCGGCTTCCTGCGCGATCTGTGGCCCTGGCTCGACGCCGGCCGCCTGACGCCCGTCATCGACCGCACCTTCGCCCTCGGGGACGCGGCCCTCGCCCACGCTTACATGGAGTCCAACAAAAACGTTGGGAAGATCATCCTCAGCGTGAAAGGCGAATAGGCCGCGCCACTTTCGTCGTCGACACCCTGACCTTCATTGGGGGTACGATTCGGAACGATCGCGCGTCACTCGCCGGCGCCTTCTGTTCAGCACGGCCGCGCCCGCAATGAGAGCCAGAAGCAGTTCCGCGGAGCCGCCGGTGTTTGCGTTGTGACCCATGGCACAACCGATGCCGCTGCCTTCGAACGTCGCCTTCGCTTCGGATGTTGGCTTGGCGATGCAGACACCGATTTCGGCGCTGCAGACTGACAGCGCGCCCTGGCACAATGTGGTGTTGGTGCTCGAGCATTCGCCGCAAGTGCGATCAGCGCGGCACGCGGGTAGAGCAGGGTTCGTGCAGTCCTTGTCGGTGGTGCAGCCAGCCTCGACGCAAATGCCCTGGCCGGTTGAGCAAACCGGCGTGGGAGCCGCGCAGAGTGTGTCGTTTGTTGCCGAGCATTGGCCGCACACGCCACTCGGCTGACAAGCGGGTCGCGTTGGATCGGTGCAGCTCGTGTCGCTGGTGCAGGGCTCAGCGCAGGTGCCGATTGGGACGTTGCACGCGGTGCGCGGCGCGGCGGCAGTGGCGGTGGCGTCGCAGATGGTTTCGTTGGTTTTCGAGCATTCGCCGCAAGTGCGGTCGGGTTGGCAGGCAGGCTTTGCGGGGTCTTTGCAATCGGCGTCGGTCGTGCACGTACCTGGACCGGTGTTCGGATCGGCGATGCAAGTTCCGGTTGCGAGCGCGCAGACCGGAAGAGCTGCGGTGCAACGCGCCTTGTTCGTGGCCGAGCATTCGCCGCATTGGCCATTCGCTTGGCAAGCAGGCGCTGCGGAATTTTTGCAATCGGCGTCCGTCGTGCACGTGCCTGCGTTCGGATCTGCAACACAAGTTCCGGTTGCTACGTTGCACACGGGCAGAGCCGCAGTGCAACGCGCCTTGTTCGTGGCGGAGCATTCACCGCATTGTCCATTGGCTTGGCAAGCGGGCGCTGCGGAGTTCTTGCAATCAGCGTCGGTCGTGCACGTGCCCGCGTTCGGATCTGCAACGCAAGTTCCGGTTGCTACGTTGCACACGGGGAGAGCTGCAGTGCAACGCGACTTGTTCGTAGCCGAGCATTCGCCGCATTGACCGTTGGGTTGGCAAGCGGGAGCGCTGGCCAGCGTGCATTGCGCGTCGGTGGTGCAGCCAGGCCTCGCGACGCAAGTGCCTGTCGCCACGTCGCAGAGCGGGAGCGCAGCGTTCTTGCAGTCGCTCGCAACTTGGCATTCGACACACTGGGTGCCATCACACGCAGGTGTTGGCGCCGCGCAACGCGTACAGCTCGTGCCGCACAGGGCAGAGCACGCCGTGCAAGTGGTGCCGCTGCAGTTGACGGGATCACTCGCGATGTCGGCAATGGTGGTCGAGCTCGAAGCCGCGAGCAGATCGGACGCGAGGGTTTGAGCGTTGTTCGAAGTGCCGAAGATGAATCGCAGCGGCTGAGTCAAATCGACGCCCGCAGCGACTAGATCTTGAACTGCTACCGTCCAATCGACGAAGAAGTCGGGAGTGCTCCCGAACATGGACGGGGCCTCCAGCACGCGCGCGTGAGTGGCAGGATCGTACATTTGCAGCAGAGTCTCTGCTGAATCGCGCGCGTTGCCGCGGGTGCCGGGCGAAGTGTTCTGGTAGAGCTCGACTTGGTCGGGATTGGCGATGCCGTTCAACATGGCCAAGTACTCGAATTGATCGAGGTTGCCGTTGGTGTCGAACGCAACGCCCCACCCGAAGGGCTTGTACTCCGTCGGTCGTGAGAGCGGCGTGGCATCGACGCGCAAACGAAAGTAGATGTGGGTAGCGTCGCGATAGACGTACGCCGCTGGAAACGTAGCGTCGCCGACGATGTCGCGCTCGTTCTGCGCGTCGCCCAACGGATCGGTGACGGATACTCCGTTGAGTGTAATCGGCACCCACGCCGAGTCGCTCGGAAAGGTCTGCGCCAATGCCTGCCGCGAGAGCAGCAGCGAACCCAAAAGCAAAACCGAAGTGAGCGCCCTTTGCATCCACGCCTTCATTTACGATTGTCCTTTCCGGAGAAGCCAGGGCCACGCAACACGCGGAACACGACGCGGCGATTCTTGGCGCGCCCTGCTTCGGTGGCGTTGTTGTCGACTGGCTTGTCCGGACCATAGCCTCGCGAGGTGAGCCGTTTGGCTTCGACGCCATGGCTCACGAGCCAATCGAGCACAGCGTGCGCTCGATCAGCTGAGAGTTTGCGGTTGATGTATGCCGGCCCGGTGTTGTCGGTGTGCCCCTGAATCTCGAGCTGCTCGATTTCCGGGAACTCTTTCAACACCTTGACCACGTTGTTCAAAAGCTCATCGCTTTCCGGCTTAATCGTGGCCTTGCCGTGATCGAATTGAACCTGCTGCGTGATGGCAATCAGGCTCTCTTCCTTGATCAAACGCGCCAGCGGGCAACCATTGTGTGGCGCGGGCTGCTTCACGCCCGCCAGATCCGGGCAGGCGTCTTCGGCGTCCGGCACGCCGTCCTTGTCGCGATCGGCGGGGCAGCCATTCGTTTTTGGATCAGAGGTCTTTACGCCAGCCAACGCCGGGCACGCATCCTCCGCATCAACGATGCCGTCGCCATCACTGTCGCTCGGACAGCCGTTGGTCTTGGGATCGCCGGTCTTCAACCCGGCCACATCCGGGCACACGTCTTCGCTGTCGATCACGCCATCGTTGTCGCGATCCGGTGGGCAGCCATTCTTCTTCGGATCGGAGCTGCCAATGCCGGCGAGGTCGGGACACATGTCGACCGAGTCGGAAACGCCGTCGTGATCGCGATCGGGCGCAACCGCTGGGCAGCCGTTCAACTTCGGATCGCTGCTGGGTGAGCCCGCTTGATTTGGACACGCGTCATCGCGATCCAACACTCCGTCGCGATCGGTGTCAGCCGGCGCTTCGGGCGTGGGCTCGGACTCGGGAGAGAACGCAACCATAGCGACGACGCGATAGTCCGGTGTGCCGGCGCCGCGACCGATCCCGGGCCCAGCGCCGAGGCCAAACAGCCACGGACCTTGCTTTGGACGAAACCGCGCCGCAGCCAACAGCTCGGCGTTGGTGCTGTGCTCGCCGAACACACTCCCCCCCTGCGCCACCGTCGTCAGCCCGTAGAGCTCGGGACCAATCTGAAAAGTGCGTGCCTCGTCCAGCATGTAACCGAACGCGGCTCCAAACGTGATCGCCGTGCCGGTAGGCGTTGCCGTACTGCCGGGCAAAGTCTTACCCGGGCGAAACATCATGCCGCCCTGCACCGACCACGAGATGCGGTCTTCATAGCCGCCGAACACTAGAAACGGTGCGCCGCGCACGCCTTCGTCGCTAACGTACGAGCCGCTCGCGCCCGTCGGCAGCCACACGTGTGTACCAGCCGAAAGGTGCATCCCCGGCCCTTCCGGTCCGAGCAGGCGCACGCGCGCACCGAGCCGCACGTCGCCAAACTCGGCTGAATCAGGGGATGCGGCGCTGAGGCCACTGGCTGCGTCGGATGGGTCATCACCAGCTTGTACGAGCGCGACCGGAACCTCGAGCGATAGCAGCAGACGTTGATACAGCGCGTACGATGCGCCGAGGCGCAGGAACAATTGATCTCCGACTACGGCGCCAACTTCTCGATCGCCCGAGCTCAAAACCAGCGGGTCGTGTGCGTAGTCGAACAGCAGCGAGGCTCGCAGGCGGTTGTGTCCGCGCACATCGGGCGACTGAACACCGAACGCGCGATCCCCCACGGGAGCCGGATCGAATTGATTGAGTGCGGTGCCCGATTGAGCTCGAGCTGAACCAACCAGAAAGACAGAGCACAGAACAGAAGCAGAAACCCAGAATCCTAGTCTCATGCGAATGAAGGCCCCTCGGTAAGTGGCTGTTCACAGAAAGTTTTCTGATCCGGTCGCCACGCTTGCGGAAGGCGGCTAGCCTACCGCGTTCGTGCGTGTGAGAAGGGGTGCGCATTGCGCGGCGTATTTCGCCACACGATCGGCGATGCGGACAGGTGACCCACACGGGCCGACGACGTCACATCTTCTACTTGGAGAGAGCATTCTCGACCAACGGCTCAGCACTCTCTGTCCATTGCGCAGGGGGCGTACCGCGCTGCTCTCGCTTTCGCGATCGCCGCGCCTTGCAAGACTCGCTACGGCTTGTGGTCCTCCCCTCGCCGGGCAGGCTCTGCTTGCTGGTTCATCGTGAGGTTTCGGGTTTTCTCTACATCACTTCTCCCGACCCAAGCTTTGTCTCGCGCACCCGATATTGAGCGACAACTTCCCTGACACAACCCCGAAGCTTGATGCTCACCTTCAAGCATGCCGACGGAAGCCCCTACGGCGGCGCGCTGCTGGTTGGAGCGGCGGACCGAAACGCTCAGGTTTTCGCCGCGCTCCGGGGAATGGGGTTCAAGGAGCGCGAGTGCCGAACGGCGTTGGAGCGCTGCGCGGCGGCGATTGCTCTCGGCGCGACTCGGGAGGAAATGTTGCGCACGGCGCTCCACGTGCTCACGACGTAGCACCGGCCGGGGTTTTGATCGGTGTTGGCGGCGTGCTCTTTTCAGCGGGGCGCGTGCGCGGTGTGGTGTATTCGGATTTCGCGCGTTGTCTGCGCTCGCGTGCAGCGGGGTTTGGTTGCGCGCCCTTTACGACGCTGCGCCCACCAATCAGAAAATCATCAGCCGCCGAGGACAGCGCGCAAGCGGATCACGCCAGGGCCGCTGCGGATGCGTGCTTGGCAGGCGAGGCGATGATCAGGACCGCCACCGAGGAGGGCGAGGAGTTCGGCTTCGGCAGGGCCGGGCGGTTCGAAGAGTTCGGCTCCTTCCAAGATTTGGACGTGGCAGGTGCCGCAGCTGGCAGAGCGGCAGGAGAAGGGAATCGGCGCCAAGTATTCGTCACAGATGTCGACGAGTTCGCCTCCTTCGGGCGCATCGACGCGTTTGGCGCGGCCGATGGCGTTGACCAGGAATTCAATCGACGGCACGATTTTCGTCGAATAGCGCTCGCTGTGAGGTGACGCAATCGTGGAGGGTGGTGTCGCGGCTGCAAGGCCGGAGGCGACGCGGAGTTCGAGGATCACGGAGGCGGCGCGGGTGCGAGGCTGCAGCAGTTTGCGCACCCACACCGACCTTCGAGAAGGGTCCGCAAAAAGGGTGCCGGCGGGTCACGTGGGCGGCTCAGTTTGCTAGGCTGCACCTGGCCGCGCGATGAACGAAACGCACGATCTGTTTGGTTGGGTCGGAGCGACGCTCGACGGGAAGTACCGCGTGGATGCGGTGGTGGGTGAAGGCGGGTTTGGGATTGTGTATCGAGCGCACCATTTGGGTTTCGACCAGACGGTGGCGATCAAGTGTTTGCGCTTGCCGAAGACGTTGACGCAATCGGAGCGTGAGCGGTTTCGGGAGACGTTTTTGGCGGAGGGGCGACTTTTGCATCAGTTGTCGCGTGCAAACGCGGGGATTGTGCAGGCGTTGGATTTGGGGGCGGCGGTGTCGCCGAATAAGCATTGGACGCCGTATTTGGTGTTGGAGTGGTTGGAGGGGACGCCGCTGGATAAGGATTTCGCGGAGCGTCGAGGAGCGCCGCGGCAAATTGTGGAGGTGGTGAGGCAGCTGGGGAGCGCGGCGCGGGCGCTGGGCGTGGCGCATGCGCAAGGTGTGGCGCATCGGGATATCAAACCGGCGAATTTGTTTTTGGCGCGGGTGGCTGGGCAGAATGTGGTGAAGGTTTTGGATTTCGGCATCGCAAAGGTGATGTCGGAGTCGGAGAGTGTGACGAAGGCTTTCGAGGAGACGGGCGCTTCGATGCAGGCGTTTACGGCGCGCTACGGTGCGCCGGAGCAGTTCAGTCGGCGTTACGGGGCGACGGGGCCGTGGACGGATGTGTTCGCGCTGGCGTTGGTGTTCGTGGAAGCGGTGAGCGGACGGCAGGCATTGGATGGGCGGGACGCGGCGCAGTTGTTCGTGGCGGCGGCCGATACGGAGAATCGTCCGACGTTGAGAGGGCTGGGGGTGGAGTCGCCGGACGAGGTGGAAGTGGTGTTGCGTCGCGCGTTGGCGGTAGATCCGCGCGCGCGGTACGCAAATGCAAACGAGTTTTGGGACGCGCTGGAGGAGGCGGTGCACGTCGAAGGTGAAGCGCTGCCGGGTCGCGCGTCGGATCGAATGCGTGGTCTGTTGGCTTCGGAATCGGATTCGCGGCGCGGGTCGGATCCGCGACGGGAGTCGGATCCGCGACGGGAGTCGGATCCGCGACGCGAGTTGAAATCGGCGTGGGATTCGGCGCCGGCTGAAGGGCGAGCTCATCCGGTGGCAGGTGCTCCCGCAGCGACGGACTTGAGTGCGAGTCGGCAGTTGCAGACGCCGCCCGCGCCGCGTGCTCATGCGCCGCTGACGTTGTCGCGGATCGTGTTGATGGGTGGAGCCGCGGCAGTGATGGGTGGCTCGTTGTTGGTCGCGGTGCGGTTGTTTACTTCGCACGACGAAGCCTTGGAGCGAACGAGCCCGGCCGCCGTGGCCGAAGTGGCTCCGTCCGCAAGCGCAGTAGAGCCGGCGGCGAGCGCGATGGAGGTCCCTGCGGCGCCTGTTGCTGCTGCGACGTCGGCTGCGGCCCCGCCTGCGGTGGCGAGTGCACAAGCAGCGCCGGCGGCGAGCGCCGTGGAAGCGGCAGCACCGGGTAAGCCGATGTTTGCGGGTGTGCCGACGCGTGACGTTCCTGCGGGCGCGATCGGGCGTGGCACGATCGGCGCCTATCGGGTGCTGGCGCGCGACAGCGCGATGGGGCTCGATTTTTACGGCGCAGCGAAGGAGTGCGCGGACGTGGGAATGGCGCTGTGTAGTGATGCGCAGTGGGTGCACGCGTGCGGCGCGTTTCCAGAGCTTTCGGCAGTATCGAGCTGGACGAGCACGCTCAAGGAGGATCGTGTGGTGGTGCGCGGCGGAGCAGACTGCGCGAGCGAAGGGCGCGCGGCGCCGGTCGAGCGCGCCTTGAATCGCATCGGGATGTGCTGCGAACGCGCGATCGCGATGACGACCGACAACTTGCAGAAGAATTATCTGACTACGACCGCCGATCGGATCTTGGCGCTGGAGCGCGCGCTGAATCAGCGGAATATTCAGTCGCTGTTAGAGCTTTCGGAGCCGTCCGTCGCGGTGGACGATCAACCGAAGACGCCAGCTGAGCTGCGCGCGCTGATCGAGGCGGACTTCCGTAGCGCGCCGGGCCTGTATGTTCTGAACGACACCTGCGACGTTTCGGTGCAAGCCAAGAAGATCACCAAGGGCACGAAGCGCAAAAAGAAGGTGGTGTTCCAGACTCAGGGTTGGACTGCGGAGTGCCAGCAGACAGCCATTGTGCCGGGTAGCAGCGTGGCAAGCCGGAACGTGACTTATACCTTCAGCGCGACCAGCAAGCTGCGCGAGATCACTACCAAGCCCGAAGGCTGACTCAAAATAAGCGCGTTGTATCGAGCAGGATGGTGACCGGGCCGTCGTTCACCAGGGACACTTCCATGTGCGTGCGGAAGCGACCGGTCTCCACGACGACGCCGAGTTCGCGGCAGGCAGCGCAAAAGGCCTCGAACAATTGCTGCGCGGGCTCGGGTGCCATGGCTTCCACGAAGCTCGGCCGCCGACCTTTGCGGCAGTCGCCGAGCAGCGTGAACTGAGATACTGCCAGGAGCTTGCCCTGCACGTCGGCGAGCGGCAGGTTCATCTTGCCGGCCGCGTCTTCGAAAATGCGAAGGCCTACGACCTTATCGGCAAGGTCGCGCGCCGCTTTCGTGTCGTCTTCTCGAGAAACCCCGACGAAAACGCAAAGCCCGCGCTCGATGGCGCCGACCACCTCGCCTTCCACACGCACGCTGGCGCTCGAAACTCGCTGCACGACGGCTCGCATCGAGCGCAGTCTAGGGCCAAAGGCGCTCGCAGCTCTCGGAAATGTGCGCTTGCGCAAGCTCGAGCCCGGTCGCAATCTCCGGCGCGTGATATCGCCTTCGCTCGCCAAGACGCCCCCGGTGCCGCCCTGGGCGCGAGCTCTGGTTCGTTTGCTGGATCGCGCTTTCGTAATTCCGGGTACGCGCATCGAAGTGGGGTTGGATCCAATTTTGGGTTTGTTCGCGCCGGGCGCCGGTGATCTGGTGGGCGCGCTGGCAACGCTGGCGTTGTTTCACTTGGGCTTTCAGCTGCGCGTGCCGCGCGTGATTCTGCTGCGCATGCTGCTCAACGTGGCTATCGATGCCATCGTCGGGTGCATTCCCGTTGCGGGGGACGCTTTTGATGTCTACTTCCGCGCGGCGCAGAGAAACCTGGCGCTGATCGACAAGTACGGCGGCCGCGCACCCGCGAAGCCGAGCGTGGGTGACTACGCGATCGTCGGGCTCGCGATCGTGCTTGCGATCGCGCTGTTGTCGCTACCCGTGATGGCTGGCTTCGGACTGCTCTATTTGACGGCGCGCCTCTTCGGGCATTGAGCAGTCATCGCCCTGGAGCGCGGACAGGCGCTGAGCGAGCCAGGCGCGTTCTTCCGGTTCGAGCTCACCGCGCAGGACGCCGACGCGCCCGTCGTTGCTCCACAGCACGAGGGCGTCCGCCAAGAGCTCGGGCTTGAGTACGCCAAAGCCTGAACGCCGAATGACGCGGCCGCCTTCGTTCGCCTGCACCCACCAGGCTCCGCGAGTGAGCTCGACACGAATGTGATCGGAACCCACCCCCGCAAGGCGCAACGCCAATGCGGAGGTGAGCACTACTCCTACGAATCCGAGCGGTCGACTAATGGCTTCGCCGCTCATTCCCAAGAGCAACGCCGCCAAGCCAACGACGCCAACAACCCACGCGTCTGCAAGCCACGGCTCGATCCCGGCGCCGGGCAGATCGAACACCGAGCGCGCTTCAGCCAGCTGTTGCTCCTGGATGCGACCGCTAGCTCGGCGCGAGATTTCGGCGCGCGCCGTCCTTCGACGTTGGCTTGCAAAGTTCGACAGCACAACGACCGCACCAGCACTGCCCGCCGCGCTGAGCAAGAGGCGCAGCCAACCGTGACCCGCGAAGGCTGGCGCCATGAGACCAATCACAGCGCAGCCTGCGAGCGCCAGCGCGTGACGCGGCGTCGGCGCTGGGCTCTTTTGCTCGCTCACGCGGCGACTATTGCATCGAAGCTCCGAACGCCCAAGCTACCCTTGCACGCGGCGGCGAAATGCGGAAGATCGGAGCCAATGTCGACTCGCCTACTGCTGAGTGCGCTGCTCGCTTGCGGGACGTTCGCTTGCTCGAGCGACCACCACGACGACGAGAATCCGGCGTTCGCGGATGTAGCGTTCGTGGGTGGAACCACGGACGAGGCACTAGAGCAGCTGCTGGACGCAGCGCGGAAGGACGTGCCGAGCGAGTACGTGACATTCCTTTCGCCCGCGGCTTCCGCCACCCTGAGCAAGGACACGCCGACTAACTTCCAGTTTCAAGGAGCCAGCGCGAAGCTACCGAGCCCGTCGCTAAACCGCCACACCATGCCAATGTTTCGTCAGCGCAGCGCGCTCGAAGAGCTCGAAGCGTTGTTGACACCGATCGGCGTAGCGCACGCCCACGGCACTCCGTTCAACGGCACGGCATATCTCCTGGTATTCGATGATGCCGCCAAGAGCACGCGCCTGCGCGTTTTCACGAGTCAAACCTCGTACACGCCCGACGCGAGCGCGTGGGCAGGGCTAGCAGCCGGCGAACAACCGATCACGCTGAGCGTCACGTCGGCAACCTTCGAGTCCAATGCCGTACTCTCGGACGGCGGGCCCTTCGTGGGCGGTACGCTCTCGTTCAGCGTCCGTTGAAAAAAACAGCGTAGATCGCCTTGAGGCGATTATGTGACGGGCCCACGTCTCGGATGTGAAGAATCGCGTCTTCGTCGAAAAAATGAGCACCGAAGACGTTGAGCGGGCATCACCTTAACATGCGGCTCGCTGCGCGCAGCGCGAGCCACTCGAACGCAAAACTTCATTTTTAAATTGCGACGCGTATTCGCGAGCGCGGCTACAGACAGACACAGCAAACGACAAGCTCAATCGTTTGCGAGCTCAGCCTCGTGAGGAATACGGGCGCCTACGTTCGAAGGACACGAGTGCGCGCCCGTTCGGCATTCGTGTGAGCCGCACTGTTCGGAGGTTTCTCGAGATGCCCAAGAATGGAAGTAAGGATTCGATTGACGCTCTGGCGAAGGCCGTCCAACGGCGTGACGCCCTAAAAGGTTTGGGCGCACTCTCCGCTTTGGCGATCGGCTGTGGCAGCGATACCGGGGGAAACGGCGGGCAGGGCGGAAATAACGTTGGAATGGGCGGCACTTCAGGCAGCGGCGGCACGGGCGCCGGTGGCATGTTGGGCAACGGCGGCACCAGCGGCGGCGCGGCGAACGGAGGCTCGGCTCAGGGCGGTGCGGCCAACGGTGGCTCGGCCAACGGTGGTACAGCCAACGGAGGCTCAGCGAACGGAGGCTCGGCTCAAGGCGG
>JBMOMJ010000055.1:291173-319484 GCA_049324695.1 Myxococcota bacterium | reverse complement strand
GGCGGTGCGGCCAACGGTGGCTCGGCCAACGGTGGTACAGCCAACGGAGGCTCAGCGAACGGAGGCTCGGCTCAAGGCGGCTCAGTGAGCGGCGGCACCTCGGCTGGCGGCAAAGCTGCTGGCGGCGCGAACGGCAATGCCGGCGCGGGCGGCTCCGGTGGCGGAGATCTCGTCGCCCCGCCGTTCAGCGACGTGCCGATGTGCACGGCAAGCAAGACCGATGCTGCTGGTCAGGGGCCGTTCTTCATCCACGAGCTAGAGAAAAGCGACGATATTTCACTATTTCGGCAGGATATTCGAGGTCGCTACAACCAGGACGCGGCGGCCGGCGTCGAGATGCAGCTGCATCTGCGCATTCTCAATTCGACCAGCACGAGCTGCAACGGTTCACCCGTCGCGGACGCGGACATCTACATTTGGCACACCGATGGCCAGGGCTACTACAGCGGCTTCGGCAAACGCGGAACGTCGACCGAGCAGAAGCCAGACGTCACGTATTCTGGAACTCCAAATCAGAACCATCTGGAAAACACAGATCGGTTCTGTCGAGGTGTACAGACAACCAATGCGGACGGCATCGTGTCGTTCAGAAGTATTTTTCCCGGCTGGTACAACGGGCGCGACGTTCACATTCACTTCGTAGCCTTCAAGAAGGGCTCGATGTCGGCAGGGCGCGTCAACTACACGAAGTCGAACAGCGGCAATCTGTGGCTGTTCACGACTCAGTTCTATTTTGATCCTGCGTTCACGGACATGGTGCACACCAAGTACGATCCGTACAAGGCGCGCACCACAGGCACCCTCGCGAACACCTACAAGGAAGCGATCAAGGCCGACGAGAGCGGGAATAGTGGACTGCGCGCGAAAGCGTCCATGAACGGCGACATCGTCGTGGCGCAGATGCAGATCCTTTTAGTGCCGTAAGCGGAGCTTCACACATGAATTTCATGCTCGGGTCGAGCTCGCGTGGCGCGGGCTCCGATAGGATTTTCTCCATCTTGCGCTGGCGCTTCGCGCCGGGTGTAGCGTTGTTCGCGTTGTGCGCGTGCAGCGCCACGCCAGACCCCGGAAACCAGCAACATGGTTCGGGAGGCAGCGCCGGCAACGCGAGCGGAAGCGGCGGCTCGAAGATGTCTTCTGGTGGCGGCGGGTCCGGCAACAATGCCAAAGGCGGAAGCTCGAACTCCGCGGGCGGAAGCAGCAATGGCGGCTCCGCCTCGCAAGCGGGAAATACGTCTTCCAACGGCGGTCAGTCCACCTCGAACGGTGGCCAATCCGGCTCGAGTGGTGGTTCACAAAACGCGAGCGGAGGTTCGCAGAATGCGAACGGTGGCAGCACGAGCGGCGGTAGCACGAGTGGCGGTAGCTCCAATGGTGGCAGCTCCAGCGGTGGCAAAGCGAGCGGTGGCACCTCGAGTGGAACCGGCGGTGCAAGCGGCGGCGCGACTCATCGCGACCACTGCATCGACGGCTACGATCCGGATCCGAGCGACGCCAACATGGCCGACGGACCCGCGGAGTTCCTGAAGTCGAACCAGATCGATTTGACGGTGCAACCGGGTGTGATCAACTGGATGCAGGCGCACGTTTGGCAAGAAGCGCACTTCCAATGGCACAACATCCGACGCTGCACGAGCGGTATGGTCGATCGCACGCGCGCGGGTGGGCTCGACCCCTGCAAGCACACTTCGCTCGTGCCAGCGGATCAGGAAGGCAAAGGCGCTGGAGATGGCCTGCAGTTCCTGGCGATGCATCGCCACATGATCCAATCGCTAAAGCAGCTCTTTCCCAAGCACGCTGCTCAGTTCGAGGGCTTTGAGCACTTCCCCACCAAAGCGTCGGACCTGCCGAAGCAGTGGCAGGCCGACTGGTCTTCGTGGGCGTCGAACATCGCAACGGCTGGCGCGAAGGCGGACGATCCCGCGGCGCACATGAACGAGCCGGGCTTCGAGAGCGAAGGCGCCTTCGGTCAATGGATCCAAACCACCAGCGGTTTGCACGGCGCGCTGCACTTCAAGTGGGTGCGCCCACTGAACACCGAGCACGGCCTCGGAAACCAGTTCACCAACATCGACAACTTCATGTTCTGGAAGATGCACGGCTGGATCGACAAGGTCTGGGATCGCTACCGTGCAGCCAAGGGCAAGAAGCCCACCGACCAGGACATCAAAGATGCCGTGCTCGCGCAGTGCCGTCAGATGGATGCGCTTGCGTTGCTGGTCAAACCCGACCTCAACACCGGTGAGTGCACGCCGGCGCCGAAGCAAACCGGTACCTTCGTCGACACGGTTCGTCCCATTTTCGAGAGCAGCACGAACAAGTGTACCGGCTGCCACGGGCGCACGGGTGCCAACGCCAACCTCACGTTGGGTGGAAGCGATTGCGTCAAATCGTCCGATATTGTCGCCGCGCTCGTGAATAAGCAATCGGCTACAGGCGGCCAGTTCAAGCTGGTCGTGCCGGGTGATCCGGACAAGAGCTGGCTCTACTTGAAGGTGACGAACCGGGCCGCGACCGCGGGCTGTCAGGCGACCTCCACGGCACAATGCCTGACGGGCGTGATGCCACCAGGCGGCGTGGTAACGCTCACGCAAGCCGAGCAAGACGCACTTCGCAAGTGGATCCAGGACGGCGCCCAAGCGCCGCAATGATCTCTCACTCGCCGAAAACGCTCAGGTACTCGAGTACGTTCGACACGTCCGCATCGGTCAACAGCTGAGTGGAAAATGGCGGCATTTCGCCGCCGTAGCCCAGAAAGCGGCCGTGACGGATCTTCTCGATGAAAATCAGTCGCTGCACGCGAAGCGAGTACTCGGCGTGCTCGCGAAACGTGTCTTCGGGCAAGATCGAAACGCGTTCACTCAAACGACCCGTTCCGGAATGCGGAGCGCCGTGACAGTTGCTACACGCGCTCGCGTACACGCCTGCACCCAGGTTGGCATCACCGCGCGCCAGCGGTTCGACCTCCGTAACGACGTCGAACGCAACCGGGTTGGGATCGCCGGGCTCGAGGCTCTCCAGATACGCGAACAGTGCCTCGGCGTCGGCGTCACCCGATTGCAGCGGCACATTAGTGAGCATGAAATAGGTCCTGCACGCGTTGATCGAGCGCAGCAGATCGTTTTCCTGACCACCCCAAAAGGAAGGTCGCAAAGTGGCACCAGCCAGCGGAGCGCCAGGCTTGCGCAATCCGCTGCCGGCGCGCTCGTCGTGACAAGTCGAGCAGGCGTAAGTGTTGAGGCGGGATGTCGATAACGCTGTGCTCGACTCGAAGAGCTCGCGGCCGCGTTCGACGGCGCTCTTCGGCTCCGCTGAGCACGCGAGCATCAGGGCGAGCCCGCTGCAGCCGATCCAAGTGCGTCCCCAGATCATCACGGCTCCAAAATCTCCATTCGTTCCGGCCAGACCCCGACTTCGATGCGCGTTTGAATGGCCAACGTTGCTGGATCGAGCTCAACCAGCGCTCCCGGCGAATGACCGTCGCCCTGGCAGATGAGGAAGAGGCGCCCGTCCGCAAGCTGTCGCGGTTGCGTGGGCTTCACGCATTCCGTTTCCGAATAACTCTTCTTCATGAGCACTGTGCCGCTCGCGAGCTCGACGCGTGCACTGCCATCTGGATTTTGCAGCGCCACCACGAACTCCCGTTCGGACACGAATTCGGCGAAGAACGGCACCTCCGTGAAACGCGCGATCGAGAGCACCTGCGGTGTATCATCGCTCGAAAACTGAACCACCGTGCCGGCCACTTGGTTCGAAAGCAGCAGCCGATCGCCCGTCATATTGCGCACGAGCGCGTACGGCTGGTTCACTGCGATATCCCCAGCCGGCACTCGCGCGATCACACTCGCCGTTTCCGCGTCGACCACAGCCAGCGAATCTTCACCCATGCAGGCCACGAACAAACGCGACCCATCGGCGCCAAACGCGATGGCTGCTGGCACCGCGCACACACTGACGCGCGAAGCCGACGCTTGGGAACGAGCCAGCGCCGTCGCCGGTTGCACCAACGCCACGTTGGCGCGCCGCGATTCAATCGAAGTCGTATCGAGCGCCTTCAACGTGTCGAAATGAGAAATCGCCAAGCGACCCGAACCACTCAGCGCCAAATCGCCCGGACTTACATCCAAACGCAGCTCGCCGAGCGGACTCAAATCCGTGAGATCGAGCGCGGCAACGTAACCGAGTCGCCCATTCGTCCCCAAAGAGCTGGCGTGCGGGCTAATGTTCGAATTCGGATACGAATACACGACGTAGGCCAGGCGCGCCGCCCGATCCAAGACGACGTGACGCGGCCCATCGATGTCTACCGGATCGCGCCCCACGGGAGCGCTGCCAACCAGCCTCCGCTCATCCAAATCGACCACACTGATGCTGTCCGAAAAGCGGTTCGCCAAGTAACCCAGAACATGGCCAGGGCTCTCGAGCTTCGGGCGCCGATTCGGGTAGGCGTCGCCCTCGTAGTCCGCAACGCTCTGCGCGTTACCCGAACAGGCGCCGAGGCAAACGAGGCTCGCGGCCAAAGCAAGCACGGAACCGAGGACGGAAACTCGCGAAGCAAACACGCCCGCATCCCATAGCAAATTCGTGCCAACGCTGCCGAAAGACTGACGTCGCGCCGCGTAAAGATTTCTGCATCGCGCGCAATACATCAGCACTCAGCCCTCAACAGAAACGAGGAACTTCCATGACCCTTTCTCACGCTTACCGAACCGCACTCATCAGCGCCGCATCGTTGTTCCTACTGCATTGCAGCTCCAGCGGTGGAAGTAACGACCAGGGCAGCGGCGGCACCAACACTGGCAACGGCGGCGCCAGCGCCAACGGAGGCAGCGGCACTGGCGGTAGTGGAACAGGCGGCAGCGGCACGGGAGGCTCCGGCACAGGCGGCTCGGGAATGGGAAGCTCCGGCACGGGAGGCAGCACCAACGGCGGTGCAAACAGCGGCGGCGCGAGTTCGGGCGGCAACGCGAGCGGCGGTATCTCCAGCGGCGGCTCCTCGAGTGGTGGTGCCAGCACTGGCGGTAGCTCCAACGCAGGTGGCAACGCTGGCTCTACGGCGAAAGGCGGCGGCAGTGCTACCGGCGGCACGAGCGCCACAGGTGGCAGCAGCTCGGGTGGCGGCACCGCGAAAGGTGGCAGCGCCGGTCAAGGCAACGGCGGCCAAGGCGGCGGCTCATCGAGCGGCTTCACGCTCTCGAGCTCCAAGCTCGCGCCCAACATGGCCTTCCCCACGGATTTCACCTGCGCCGGTGCGGACAAGTCGCCGCCCTTCACGTGGTCCAATCCGCCGAGCGGCACGATGAGCTTTGCGATGGTGCTCACGGATATGTCGATCACATTCAATCACTGGGTCATCTGGGACATTCCGGGCAGCACGATGATGTTGCCGGAGGCGTTGGCGAGCGGCGCTACGTTGACAAACCCGGATGGCGCGAAGCAAAAGCAGGCCTTTGGCAGCACTGTGGCCTACGTCGGGCCTTGCCCAAGTGGCCAGCAGCACACCTACGTCTTTACGCTTTACGCCATCGACGTTGCGACATTGCCCAATGTGACGACCAGTACAAGCTTCGCGAACATTGTGACGGCAATCCAAGCGCACGATTTGGCGAGCGCGACGTTGAGCGGAACTTCCGACGCGCGGCGGCCTTAGTTAGGTCGCGCCGGAATCGCAAAAAACATCCGATTGCCAGCGCAGTCGGGCGTGGCCTACCGTCGTAGCGTGAAGCCATCCCTACGACGAACGCTGGTTTTGTGTCTCGCGAGTTCGATCGGCGCTTGCGGCCCAAGCTGGGAGCGCTCGGCGGCTCGAGCGGCGCCGCTCGAAAGTGTGCCGCTGATCGTTAGCGAGGTCGCGCAGAGCACATTGTTTGGCGGCTCTACGGCGGACAAGGTCGAGGTGTATTGCACGACGCCGGCGGGCTGCGGTGCGTACAAGGTTTGCGATAGTGCAGCCGCAGGGAGCAGTTGCTCGGCGCTGCAGCCGGCGCTGGCAGCTGGCGCGCGTGCGGTGGTTTCTCGCGGCACGAGCGTGACGGCGAGCGATGAGGTCTGGGTCGCGGACGCGAGCGGCGCCGAGATTCCCGGAAGCCGCGTTGGGCCGTTTGCGTGTGCGGGCGGTGAGTCGCAAGCGCGCGCGGATTGTTCAATCGCGCAATTTGCTGCCTGCGCGGCGCCAAACTTGGGAGCGAGCGCTGGCAGTTGCGCGCCGGGCGACTTCCCGGAGCCGTTCCAGGCCAGTGTGCGCTTTACGCTGAATCAGCATGGCTTACCGGAGTCGACGTGTAATCGCCCGATGTGTCAGGAGCTCGTGGCTGCGATCGATGGCGCGCAAACCTCGATCGACTTTGCTATTTATGGTCTGCGCGCTCAGCCGGCGGTGGTGAATGCGCTGAGTCAGGCGCAGGCGCGCGGTGTCGTGGTGCGCGGCGTGGTCGACACCGAGAATTCTACTGGCAGCTCCTTCGGTTATCCGGACACTGCCACGCTCATCGCGGCGCTGGGTTCGAGCAACGTGCACACGGATGTCGGTGCTGGGTACAGCTACATCATGCACAATAAGTTCTTCGTCTTCGATCGTGCCGCGGTGTGGACGGGGAGCACCAACATCAGCGATACGGAGCTCGGCGGCGAATACAACACGGACGTGGCTGCCTTGATTCAGTCGTATCGCTTGGCGGAAATCTACACGAGCGAGTTCGAGGAGATGTTCGGCGGGCTGTTCCACAACCGAAAGAGCGACAACAGCGAGCATGTGATTGATCCGGCTCATTTCAGCGACGGGACGCAGGTACGCAGCTACTTCTCGCCGACTGATCACGCCACCGTGAACGCGGTGGTGCCGTTGATCGACGGCGCCGCGCATACCCTCGATATTGCTATGTTTTACTTCACGAGCCAGCCCATTGCGGATGCGGTGCTGGCTGCCAAAGCCCGCGGCGTATCGGTACGCATGGTGCTCGATGCGAGCGGCGCAGCGAACGCGTATTCGAAGCACCCGAGTTTGTGCCAAAGCAACATCCCGGTGAAGATCGAGAACTGGGGCGGCAAGTCCCACTCGAAGTGGGCCGTTGCAGACGCGGGCTACACGACGGCGGCGGTGGTTTTCGGCTCGATGAATTGGACCGCCGCGGGCGACAACAAGAACGACGAGAACACGCTGCACGTGCGAAACGCTGCCTTCGCTAACAGCTTTCACGACGAGTTCGAGCGCCAATGGGCCGATCTCGCGGCGGTACCGGCATGCACGGCTGTGTCGGTCGAAGGCGCGGACTCTTCGCAGTGTAGCTCAGCCAACGATTGTCACGCGGGTTGTAGCAGCGGTTCGTGCTGCGACGGCGTCGACAACGATTACGACGGCAAGCTAGATCTACAAGAAGAAGCCTGCGCTTGCGGCGATGGTGTCGATAACGATCTCGACGGCTATGTCGACGCCAACGACTTCGATTGCCAGAGCCAGCCCGACGACCCCTGAGTGTCAGGCCAGGAAGGTCACTTCGCGCTCGACCACATTTTCACCGGGTTCGCCGCGCTCGGCCTCTTTTAGAAGCCGCCAGATGTGCGGGCCCAGGAAGTCGACTTCGGTGGATTGATACTGCTCACCGCCGAAGCGCGCGATGTTTTCGCTCTGCGCGCGGAGGATCTTCTTGTCTTGGCCAAAGATCCTGAGCGCCACCGGTTCGAGAATCGGCTTCAGCAGCCGGCCAGGCAACGGCGTGACGAAGTCGACCACTGCGGTGAGCCGCGTACGAAAGTCGTTCACCGGCGCACCGAACGCCGTGACCAAAAAGTGTGACTCGCTGCCGAGCCGATATTCGACTTGCGCGATCGACGGCAGAATGAAGCGATCCCAATGCTCGACCACGCCACCGCCGGGTGATAGCAGCCGCCCGACGACGCCGCTCGGCCGTGGTTCACCGCGATACTCCGCCTCGACTTGCCCGCCGCTGCGTCGCACGTGCACGTGCACCTCGTGTCGTTCACCACCGCGAAAGAGCCCGCGATGCAGGAACGCCGTGTGCGGCACGTCGAGCGCATTCTCCAAAGTCGCATGCAGCGTTGCTTCGGCCTCGACTTCGCGCACCACGCGCGTATAGCGAGCCTCGCGGGAGGGCAGCTTGAAGGGTTCGCTCTGCGGCTCTTGGTCGAGGTCGGCGTACACCCACACGAGCCCATCGTGTTCCCGAACGTGTGCGTGCGGACAGCGCCGTTCACGTGGCGCCCCGCCTTCAATCAGTCCCGGCACGCTGCGACACTGCCCTTCACCATCGAACTGCCAGCCGTGATAGGCGCATTCGAGCCGCCCGTTGCCAGCGACGCGACCGAGCGAAAGCGGCACATTGCGGTGCGGGCAGCGGTCGAGCAACGCGTGCGCGCGTCCATCGTTATCGCGAAAGAGCACGAACGGTGTGCCGAGCAGCGTACGCGCAAGTGGTCGCCTGCCCAGCGCTGTGCTGGTACACGCCACGTACCAGAAGCGCGCGAGGCGTGCGACGGAGAGGTGCCCTTTGGTAGGCGGAGGGCTCAAAACTGGCTGCACCACGCGATCTTGCCATGTGAAGCTGCACGCCGTCATCCGCCCACCGGGCCGAGCTGTTCCAGCCCTCCCCCGCTGCTTGCGCGTTCACGACGGGACCCGCATAGTGACGTGAACATCTAGCCGACACGTTCGCCGCACGAAGGAGGCCAAGGGTGGTCGACAAGAATACAGCAAGCTTCATGCGATCGCTTTGCATGGGGCAAATCGAGCAAGACATCATCCTCCCCTTCCCGGAGATTCCGAGCGCCGAGCGCGAAACGCTCCATACGGTGATCTCGTCGATCGAGCAGCTGCTCGCGCCGCACGAAGCCGATTTCAAGAAGTGGGATCGTGCGGGTGAATTCCCCGCCGAATTCATTGAGGAGCTGCGTCAGTTCGGCTTGTTCGGGTTGGTTATTCCCGAAGAACAAGGCGGCATGGGGTTCGGCAGCGCTGCCTACTCACGCACCCTACAAGAGGTGGCCACTTACGACGCTTCGGTAGCCGTGACGATCGGCGCGCACAGCTCGATTGGTATGCGTGGCCTCCTACTCTTCGGCAACGAGGATCAACGCCAACAGTACTATCCCAAGCTCGCTACCGGCGAGATGATCGCGGCGTTCTGCCTGACGGAGCCGAGCAGTGGTTCCGACGCAGCGTCGATCAAAACCACCGCAGTGAAAGAAGGCGACGACTGGATCTTGAACGGCAACAAGATCTGGATCACCAACGGAGGCATCGCAGACTTCTTCACCGTGTTTGCGAAAACCGGCAAGGCTGACGATCGCGCGCAGCTCAGCGCTTTCATCGTGACGCGTGACATGGCGGGCGTCACCACTGGACCCCACGAAGACAAGATGGGCATTCGCGCGAGCTCCACGACCACCGTTCACCTCGAAAACGTGCGCGTGCCCGCCAAGAATCTGCTCGGTGAAGAAGGCAAAGGCTTCAAGGTCGCGATGATGATCTTGAATTCGGGCCGCACCGGCCTCGGCGGCGGCTCCGTCGGCGGCATGAAACGCATGATCAAGCTCGCCACAACGCAGGCGAAGGGCCGTATCCAGTTCGGCAAGCCCATCTCCGAGTTCGGGCTGATCAAGCAAAAGGTCGGGCAAATGGTGGTGGACTGCTACGCCACTGAAGCCGCCGTCTCGATGGTCGCCGGGCTCATCGACCAGGGTTATAAGGAATACGCCGTCGAAGCGGCCATCAGCAAAGTCTTCGCAAGCGAAGCCCTGAATCGCACTGCCGACGAGGCGCTCCAAATCGCCGCCGGCAACGGCTACATGTGCGAGTACCCTTACGAGCGCATCGTTCGGGACAGCCGCATCAACCGCATCTTCGAGGGCACCAACGAAATCTTGCGCCTGTTCATCGCGCTCACCGCCATGAACGACGTGGGTCAGAACCTGCGCGAGCTCGCCAAGTCGCTGGAAGGTGTGTTCGCCGATCCGATCAAGGGCTTCGGTGTGCTCAGTGAATACGCCCTGCGCCGCGTCTCGCTGGCCACGGGCTACACGCGTGAAGGCACAGTCTTTACGCGCCTGCACCCCGCGCTCAAACCGCAATCGCAGATCTTCGAAGAGTCGACGCGCGATCTGGCCTCCGCTGTCGATCGCATTCTGCGCAAGCACGGCCGCGCCATCATCGAGAAGCAATTCGCAACGCGGCGCCTCGGCGACATGATGATCGACCTGTTCGTCAGCGCTTCGGTGCTATCACGCGTCGACGCAGCCCTACGCGTGCAAGGCCCTGAAAAAAGCGCTCGTGAACTCGACATCGCGCATACCTTCCTCAGCCAAGCCCGCAAGCGTATTCGTCACAACATGGCTGAAATCGATGCCAACGAAGACGAACAGATCAAGGCGCTCGCCGATCACGCCTTCGAGCTCGAAAAGTTCGCCTGGGATACGATTTAGGGCTCCTGCTACACCTCCGCTGGCGTCGCGGGCGGCGTGCGCAATCGCACCGAGCGAATGCGTCGCGGCGTTGCGTCGAGCACCTCCAATGTGATCCCACCCGGCACCTCCAGCACGTCACCTACCGTTGGGATCCGCCCCGACAGCGCGAGACATAACCCCGCCACCGTCGTCCAGGGTCCATTTTCGGGCAGCTCGACATCGAGTTTTCGGTTCACCGCGCGAATCGATGCCAAGCCATCCAAAATCGCGGCGCCATCGGTTTCGCGTTTGATCAGCTCGGGCACATCGCGTTCGTGCTCGCTGAAGATCTCCCCCACCAACTCCTCGAGCACATCTTCCATCGTCACGATGCCGGCCATGCCACCCTGCTCATCCACCACTACGGCGAACGGCATATGGCGGGCGCGCATCTCCTTCAAGAGCTCCACGGCCTGCTTCGTATCCGGCACGAAATAAGGCGTGCGCAGAATATCCTCCAACACAATCAACTTCTGATCCCAGGCCAGAGCCAACATGTCCTTGACGCTCACGTAACCGACAACGTTGTCGATGCGCCCTTCGTAAACCGGAATGCGTGTGTGCGTCTGTTCGAGCAGAATCCGTCGCAACTCATCACGCGACGCGTTGCGCGGAATCGCAACCACCGCGTGCCTCGGAACCATCACGTCCGCAACCGTCAGATCAGGCAACTCCAGAGCGCGCGCCGCTATCTCGCCCGCTTCTGGATGAATCACTCCCGCTTTTGCAGCTTCCTCGACCAGCTCCTGCAGCTCCTCGGCAGAATGCCGCGTTTCCGTGAACGTCGTGCGATCGCCAAATGGCCGAAGCACCAAGTTCGCACTCGACCCCAAAATCCACACCAGCGGCCGCGTCAGCCACGAGAGCGCCCGAATCGGCCGCCCCACGAGCAGCGCGTACCTCTCCGCGCCTCGCAACGCGAGCGATTTCGGAACCAACTCACCAATCACAATCGAGAGATAAGACAGCACCGCAATCACGAGCGCCAACGCAACACCGTGAGCGTGCTCCCCGATGAAGTGAACTGGTCGCAAGTGCTCCGCCAGTCGCTTGGCGATCGACTCACCGCCAAACGCAGCCGCCGTCGCGCTCACGACTGTAATGCCGACCTGCACGGTCGCCAAAAACCCTTCGGGATCGTCCCTCAGCGCCAACACTGCACGCGCGCTGCTCCGACCTTCGTCGGCCAATTCCTGAATACGCGACTTCCGCAGTGCCACAATGGCGATTTCGGCCCCCGCGAAGAAGCCGTTCGCCAGTACCAGCGCGAAAATCGTGATGAGCTCGGTAAACACGCTCGGCATGGGTCCGCCCCTCAGTAGAGCACACGTGTTACACGCCCGATCAGGACGCTCACGAACGAGCGGAAAGCGTCGCTCCGACGGCAAGTTAGCGAGACTACCTGCGGCCGAGCTGCCACAGCCCCTCTCCCCCGCCACGCCACTCGCCATCTGCCCGAAACACCCAGATCACCCACCCTAACGCCTCACCCCGGTTCAGCCTGAAAAACGGCTCTCATTGACACGCGCACCACACCTGCGAGCCACACGCCCGAGGGGCATGCCGGTTGCACCACCACCTCGCCCAGACGGCACTGAGCCGAGCACAGACCAACGAGGAGTGGCACATGGCCAACCGATACGATCGAGACGAGCAGTGGAACCGTGGTGAATGGCAGCGCGACGAATGGCAGGGCGCCGACGAATATCGGGATTGGGGCGTCCGATTCCCCCGCAACCAAGGCCAGCGAGACATGCGTCATGACGTCTCCGGCGACGAAAACTATTACGGACGCGGAACCGACGCGCGCTCGGGCTACTCGTCCGACGACCGTGAACGATATGGTCGAGGCGACCGTTCATACAATGAAGCGTACGGAGAAACCCGACGCTCCTATCGCCACGGTAGCGGCCAAGGCTATGGAGGCGAAAGTGATCGCAACCCCGGCTACGCGGGAGGCGGCGCGTACGGCAGCCCCGGCGTCAGCACCTATGGTTCCAGCCGCAACTACGGCTCCAGCCGCAACTACGGCTCCGGCAACTACGGCTCCAGCTATGGATCCAACTACGGCTCTCGCCCTGAACACGAACGCGCGCGCGGCTTCGGCGCCGAAGACTATCGCACCAACTGGGGCCGCGGTTCAGGCTACGGCAGCAACGACTGGACTCGTGGTTCCAGCTCCGCCAACGAGTGGAGTCGCGACCGCGGCTACGGCGCCAGCGGCCGCTACGGCTCAGACTCCCAGCGCACCTGGGACGGAAGCTCACGCGTCAGCTACTCGGGTCGCGGCCCCAAGGGCTACAAACGCTCCGACGAACGCATCAAAGAAGACGTCTGCGATCGCCTCAGCATGGACGACGACGTCGACGCGAGCGACATCACCGTCGTCGTTCGCAACGGCGAAGTCACTCTCGAAGGCAGCGTAGAAACCCGCCGCATGAAACACCAGGCCGAAGACATCGCCGAGTCTGTTCCCGGCGTCACCGACGTCCACAACAACGTGCGCGTAGTCAAAGGCTTCTTCAACGAAATCGTCGATCGCGTCACCGGCAATGAGCGCGACCAACACTACGCCAACAGCGGCACCCGCAACACGGGAGCGACCGGCTCCATGGGACAACCCAGTTCCAGCCAAGCGCGCTAGCCACACGCCCGTAACAAACCAGTACGCAGCCCAGCGTTCACGCTGATGCGGAGCCTCCCACTTCGCATCAGCGTTCGCGTCGCTTACCCACGCCGGCGTCGCCGCGCTGCGCGTCCAAACCTTCGAGCCCAATCCAGTGCCCGCCCTCACCCGCCGCTGCCCTCGAACCTCTTTAGCGCCCGCGACGCTCCGCCCTTGAAACTCTTGAAATTACTGGTACTGTCGCCGCCCTTCGCTGGAACGCTCGACGGTCGAACGGCGGGTCAGCTCCGGCGAACCGTTTCGCTCTTGTCTTTCTGGGCTCATTGACATACGAGCCCCTGCCAATTCGCCGACTTAGCTCAGCGGTAGAGCAGTGCTTTCGTAAAACAGTGGTCGGCGCTTGATTTCATCGAGTAAGTAGACGAAACAGACGGTCCGCCCCCAAAAGTCGCCCCCAAGGCGCCCCCATGCCGACTTAGCTCAGTGGTAGAGCACGGCTTTCGTAAAGCTGAGGTCGTGAGTTCAAGTCTCACAGTCGGCTCCCCTCCCGGAGCTCTTCGTCGCCAAACCCAAGGCAAGCGACGAACCGCATCGAACAGCTCTTCCGGCACCTCGTCCGTGTAGTTGTCCGAGTTCACCGAGTTCGACGCCTGGCCCATCAGCTGCTCACGCAGCTCGCGATCGACCTTGCACGCACGCAACGTCGTGCTGAACGCGCGCCGTAGCGAACGGAAGTCGTAGCGCTTCCCTTCATCGTTCTCAGTTGGCTGCTCAGCGGTCTCCAGATCGTCACGCACGAGCTTCGCAAACGCTGGCCGACTGAACGAGCCGTCAGCGCTCGGCAGCAGCGGATCCTCGGCCTTTGGCGGGCGTCCCACCCAGTGCTCCCAGCCGACCTCGAGCCAGTCTTTGACGGCTGCCTGCGCGCACTGGTTCAGCGGAATGGCGCGCTTTCTGTACTCGTTCTTAGTCGGTCCGAGCTCTCCCCAGCCACGCGTGCCGTCCGGTCGTGGCCTCGCCTGCGTTCGATACGTGCGCGCGATGCGCAATCGCGGTTCCGCACCATCCAACGTCAGGACGTCGGACACTAGGCAGCCAGCGAGCTCACCGTCGGCGGCACCAGTGCATGCTCCGAGCACGTAACGGATCGCGCGTCGGTACTCGATCTCCTTGCAATCGAACAGCGCCTGCAGTTGCGCAGGAGTAGGCGCCACTACCTTTCTCTTCTTCTGAATGGCGGGCATCACGCTCTTCACCTCCTCGGAGTCGAGCGGGTTCGGCTTCAAGGCGACCCAACCTTCGAGGCGGCAGTCCGTGAGGAACTTGCGAAATGCGGAAACAACTGCCGATGTGCGCTCGGGTGAGATCCCGGCGCTCACCTTCCGCACCCATTGCCGAAGATCCGGAAGGCGCCCGCCAAGCGCGAGCACGGGTGTGTCGCCCCACTCTGGCAGGACATACTTTTTGAAAGCTGATCGGTAGCTTCGCATCGTTACACCAGCGAGCTCCGGGTCCGCCTCGCAAAGCACGATCCACCGCTCGTACGCCTCTTTAACGAGCATTCCGTGATGGATTTGTTTCCGTGTCGGCCGCTCGCCGCTCTCGAGAACGAGGTCGAGAGCTTGGATGAGCCATGTACGAAATTTCGCCTCACTCGTGACTTCTTTTGGCGCAAATCTCTCGCGCCATTCGCCCGGAATCGTGCTGTACTTCAGGGTGAAAACCTTTCGGCGTCCGGGGCGCTGACGGACGAAGCCGATCCAGTTGATCCCTTTGTACTTGCCACTGATGTTCACGCTGCCGTGTCCTTTCGACCGATCCGGGTTTGCTTGGGTCCTCCGGCTTCGATCCATGCGATCGCTTCACGCACGTGAATCCGTCGCCCCCGCCCGGTTCCGGAGTGCGGCATGCCGAGTTCGCACCAGTTGCGGATGGTGCGGGTACTGTAGTTTCGGAGTGCCGCGAAGTCTGGAACCGTCATGAAGCGCGCTGAAACAACCTCACGCTTCGGCGACTCCGCCATCTCATTCAGGAGCGCATCAATGCGCGAACGAATCGAAAGCAGCTCATCGCGAACAGTCATGGTTCACCAGTTGCCTCTCGAACGCGGCTCGCATCCACGAGCCGCAGGCGGTGCGCCGCCGAGTTTTCAACCGGAACCCCCGGTAATGCGAACCGCCGAACGAAATATGGCCGGGCGTATAAGATTGGCAAGCACGATTTCTCCTACACGTGCTCGGCGGGAGGGAACCACTCAATGAGCAGACGTCGCCCAGCACCCAATAGCGGGCACTTCACCGATGCCCAGAACGCCAGGCTCCGCGCGATCGTGCAGTCTGAATTGTGCTCCCGCGTCCCGCGACAACTTCATTTGGCACCTTTCTTAAGGGTTACCCAAGCCAGCTTATCCAGGTTCCTGGACGGGCAGACAGGTGCAAGTGCCGCCCTCGCAATGCGCGTCGCGGGACTGCTAAATCGGTCGGTCGAAGACGTTCTGGGTCTGACCGACGTCCCGGACTTCGTCGACGATCAGGAGCAGCGGTATCCCTCCCGTATCCTCGCTGCGCGCGCCGCCTATCTCGATGGCGTGCCGCTCAAGCACATTCGCGCCGTGCTGTCCGCGTCGCTCAACTTCGACGGCGACCCGGGCCCGGTGTGGTGGCTGAAAATGATGATCGACGGTGAACTCGCGAAGCCGGGGAATAAGAAGGACACTGCTTGGGCGTTGTCTTACGCGCAACCGCCAGGGTGGCGCCAACAGTCAACCAAGAGGAGTGTCAAACCGAAGAAGAAGCGCTAGAGTGCGCGCACGAGCGCATTGGTGCTGGGCAACAGTTGGTGATGCGAGGTGGCGAACGCCGCCAGACCTTGCATCGCTCGAGGTGATCGAAGCGCTCTGAGGGGAGCTAGCCGAAGCTCATGGACTGGATCGTCGAGTTCGTCGTTCGTGAAATGTATGGGCGTGCGCGCCTGGACATGAGCGAGCCCTGCGGCGCCGTGCGCCTCGCGATCGCGATTCTCGGGTCGCAATGCATACGCGTCGTACCCGCGCGCTCAATTCCAGGACGCGCGGCACTAGCGTGGAGCGAGCGGGGGGCAGCGATGTACATCGGCGCTGGACTCACGCCCGCGCAGGTCAACGTCGCCGTCGCGCACGAATTGGCCGAGTGGAAATTGAAGCTCTGGGGCTACGCCGAGGGGGACGTCGAAGCGGTTGCGGTGCGCATCGCGGCGGCGCTCTGCGTGCCTCGGCTCGCCTTCGAGCGAGCTCGATTGCATCTGGGCAACAGCATCCCGGGGTTGAGCCGTTGGTTCGGAGTTTCTCGGCCTTTGATGGCACTACGAGTCGCCGAGTGTGCGGCACTCTCGCCTCCGTCGTCTGCACGATCAGACGCAGCAAACCATGACCAGCTCGGACCAATCACGGCCCGACCACCATTCCTGGCGGATCAGCTTCGATTGCCGAAGCAACAACAAGGTCGCCATGATCTTCTCGCGTCGGCCCAGGAAGTCGCAGGCTGTCCGCGCCTCGCGAATGAGGACTTCGACCAATATCATCCAGACCACATCGCTGCAGTGCTGCGAACGCGTTGCTGCCGTGCAACTTACCCGGCCGCCCAGGCGCAAGTTTGCGCTAGTCGCAAAATAACCGACGGCTGTTTCGGCAGCCGATCGGCGCCGCTGCCCGGGGTGCAACGCCGTACGCTTCGCGAGGGACTGGAGCACGCCGCCGCGCGGAGAAGTTGAGAAGTTCAGCCCGCTCGTGTTGGCGCTACCGCCTTCGCTTCACGCGGCGCACTTGCAGGACCGCCCACGCGTGTGCATGGGTGCGACCGCCCTCGCATCCTACGAGTTTCGGAACAACTCGCGTGTGACTTACTGGCGGCTGCGTTGACGACACACAACCAATCGCACCCTTAGCTACCGTCTTTAGGCACCATCGGGTTTACAGCGCTCGTGTTTACGAGCGAAGTACGGGTCCTCAATGAGGATTTTGAAAAATTCCTCGCGCGAGCCGACGCCAAGCTTCTTTCCCGCTCGCGCAACGAGCACACGGACGGTCGCGTGCGCCATTTGCAACTCGTACGCGATTTCCTTGTTAGTGCGCCCTAGAAGCACGAGCATGGCCACCTGCCGCTCGCGCGATGTGAGCCGATCGACGGCATGTGAACCGGACGTGCTTGCTCGCGCGATGGTGTAGTGCCTTCCACCGGGTCCGGCTTCGTGAACGAGCGTCAGCCCTATTCCTTCGACGGCGCAGAACGTGGGGGAAACAGCGGAAGCGTCCCCGACGATGCCTGACGGACATCTGGCACGAGACGCTTCTCTGATGTGATCACTCGCGACAGAAGGTTTTGCATCCGCCATCGGGTGACATTGCTCTTGTATAAGCTTTCGGTGGAGGCGATGGCCTCGTGCAAGATGCTTGGCCAGTCGCTCCAAGTGCCTGGACTGATCGGATGCGATCGCTTGGTCCGTCGAAGGCATGAAGTACAGCGCGAGGCCCTGCTGGTTGTCGTCGAGTCCGTTTACCAACCACGCGTCATTACCGCCACGGAGTCGGAACTGTGCAGCCATTTCCATCGGTGCATGAAACTGCCCAAGGTACTCGCTTTGGCGCGAACAAGTGACATTCCGATAGCTGCGTAGGAGCACTTCACCAAACTCATTGTGCTGATGCTGCGCGATGCCAATGCCCAAAAGAGAATCACTGAAGCCTATGGCTGCGCAAGCGTGGGCGCGTACTACCTCTCCAGAGACATCGTACGCCAGCCCGGCGACGCCAGCGCCAGGCCAAACGTCAGACGCCGCAGCGAGCACGTGCAAGAGCCAGCGTTCCCGTGGTTGCTCCACGTCATAGATCGCTTGGGTGATCGCGTCGAACGCCTCGATGGTGCCTATGGTTACCATTGCGGTTTTCTCTTACACAAATTTATCCCATTCTGGTCGCTGCAATTGCAAATGCTCGCGTTCAGGTCAGATGTGCCGAGGCGATCCTCGTCCTATAGGGTCAAAGCTTTGCCGCCTGCCTTTTCTGCTCACAGCGCGCATCTGATAGTTCCGGAATTCGTCCTTCATGCGAGCCACAATCGTCGGAGGGAAGCAACAGGTGTCCGTCTGTCCTCCGTGGTGTGCTGAGCTGCCGTTACCGGTGATCGGTGCTGACGAACCGACGCGGTGTACTTCGCAACCGCGACGCCCAGCGAAGCCGACGGAGTGGCGCACGCCCGCGAAGAGCGTCACTGGTCCCGGCACGGTTTCAATGCACGCGGGTTCGCAGCCCGAATATCCCGTTTCGTCAAGCCGGCCAACAGCCACTCCTGAGACGCGAACTGCGTTCATTTCAACCTGCACCCCAGAATGCTGACGTCGAGAACGCAAGGCACGCCGCCTTCTGAACCGTCGTGGACCCCGGCGCCCCCGTCATTGGCGCCGCCGCCCCCCTTACCGCCAGCTTCAACGCTCCCCTGGCCCGCGCCGCCGCCGGCGCCGCCATCTTGGGCACTCCCCCGATCGCCGGAGTTTCCCCCTTCGGACTGCTCGCCAGCAGCCGCAACCGTGCCGCCCGCACCTCTGCCGCCCGCGAATTCCGCAGCGCCACCTCGAGCCAAGCCATCGGTAGAATTGGCGCCACCTGACATGACGTCACTCGTCCCTCCAAATCCGCGATTGCCACCAACGCCAGCATCGTTCTTCCGAAATTGGCGATTCGCGCGATCCGCTGGAAAGCATCCGCTCCAGGTTGCGACGAGAAGCAAGATGGCGAAGATGCGCTTGTTCTTGAGAGAGTACATGAGACCTCGGCGAACGCGAGCGTCTAGCTGCGCGACGTTTCCTTTGGACGTTGTCTACTAGCGGCGCTCGCCAGTGGCGGCATTCGGTTGCGAGCACGGCAAACACCGCTGCTGCGCGAAGCGTACGCCTCCGTGGGAGTGTCGCAAAATGGATGGCTAGCGGAGCTGAATCGCCGCCAGCTGCTGCATCACGCCCACCTCACCAAAGGTAACTTCGCCGACGTCGCCTGTGCGCACTCGAATCTTGTACGTGTGCTCCCCAGGCGGTGGCTTATCCACAAATGCAATGTTGGCGGGAATATTCTGCGAGTTGGTACCCACAGCGATCTGCATGCCCCAGTTAGAGTTGCCGAGGTTCGATCCATCTCTCGTAATAGTGGCGACCCCGATGTAGCTTGTAGTTGGATTGACGTTTAGGTTCGCCGTAAGCAGTACGGGCTTTCCGTCAGTGGTAACAGTGACGCTCAGGCCCGGCAGGTCGACGAATGACAAACTGGACGTAGAGAAGGCCGTCGTACTGTTGACGACCGAATATGTCGGTGCCTTCTCCATTCCCACGATCCGCTCGTCAAGCGCCTTGAACGCCGCGTTGAGATCGGCTGCCTCTAGAACATCGCCGGTCTGCCAAGTGTGTGAAACAGCAGCGGAAGCCAGCGTTCCGGCACCGAGCAGCACGGCAGGAACTAGCAACGCCGCGATAGTCCACTTTTGTCGATTTGAAAGCTCTACAACAAAAACTCTTACCTGCATGACTAGCTCCAGACTTTGGCCCGGCCGCTCAAACTTCGTCGGTGGATCCGCCGGGCCGTACCGCCGAACTCAGCGAGATGCGTCCCACGCATGCATTGCCCAAGCGTACTCGCACAGTGAAGTCGGACAGCGGACTTCCGAGACCGCGCGCTCGCTTGAAACACCTAGGCGATTCTTGGGCTTGCCCTACTGCACCGCAGAGATTCTTTAATAGCAGCTTAGCATCCCGCTTCGTCGTCACTCATTGCAACACGGTTGCTCACACATCCAATCGCACTCTCTAGCCGCTTCTTCAAGCACCATCGGGTTTACAGCGCTCGTGTTTACAAGCGAAGCATGGATCTTCGTTGAGGATTTTGAAAGTTCCTCGCGCAAACCGACCCCAAGCTTCTCGCCAGCGTCAAGCCATTGGTGCAACCGAGAGAAAGCGTATCCATTCCGCGTTGGTCTTCGTCAGATTAATTAACTGATTCATGTAACGCCTGCTCCTATGGTTCTCGTTGCAAATGGCGGATCCCACGCGACAGGGATCCGATGAACATTTGAGTCCGACGCCAAGCCCACCACTGTCAGCCGAGCTGACGTTGACGAACGTCACTTCCATTCGTTGATGACGAATCAAGTAGTATCTCGCGTTCGTTCAAGAGAACAGGGGGCAGATCGCGCCATGCCCCGCTCTACGTTGCCTTATTCGACCACAGTAATTGGATGCGGGAAGAGCGCGCGTTCCAAGGCGCGGCGTGCTAGCGTCCTCGAGGATGTCGAACGCATTCGTCGAGTCCACATCCGGTCTGGGCGTCCGCATTCTGGTTGAGCCTGCGCGCAAACGAGGATTGTCGCCGCAGGCGTTCAGACGAAGACTAGATGTATCTCTTTCTTCCCTTGAGAGCGCGGCACGGATACCGACTCCGCTTGCAAGAAATGCTGCTCAGCAAATGTCATTGCTTGTTGGCGATCCATTGCTTGGCTTGAACGCCATCGAGGAAGCTCCGGTCGGCACATTCGGGCTGCTTGAACAACTCGTCCAGAACAGCGCGACTTGGGGACAAGGGCTGGTGCGCCTCACCAAGTATTTCTCGCTCGTGGATGAAGGCGCCTCGCCACACCTTACCTATACAGACTCACTGGTCCAGGTCGTCTGCAGAGGCGGGAACCTGGTACCCGTTGTCGAAGACCTCCTGATTGGGAGCCTCGCTCTAAGGGCAGGTCAATACTGGAAGGGCGAGCTCAGCCCAATCCACGTCAAGAGCGCTCACTCACGCCGCGGTCGGCCGCAGGAGTATGAGCGCGTGATTGGCGCCCCGGTCCAATTCGACAGCGAGTGCACCGAAATCGTGTTTTCCAGAGAAACGCTAGCGCTAAGACAGCCCGACGCAAACCCGATGGTGGCCGAGGTAATTGAAGGACTGATTTCCGGCCACCTATCTCCGATAGTTGCGAGTCGCGCAGAGGCGCTACTTTCAAGGGACCTGTTTATGCTGGAAGCAGAGCTCGCAGTGCGGCTTTGTATTGAACGAGGCGCCGTGCAACTTGGCGATGTGGCGAGAGCTATGGGGACTAGTCCTCGCTCATTGCAACGCCATCTTAGGCGAGCAAACTCGAGCCTGCGAAGGCTAACGACAGAAGTAAAGGCGCGGTTCTTGAGCGACCACGGCACTTCACTTTCCAAGGCGGGAATGGCTGGGTACCTGGGCTACTCCGATCGTCGGACACTCCGCCGAGCCCGAGCGAAATGGAAGTCGTCCTCTGGTTGCTAAAGCTTCGCCGCACGCTTTGATTCTCGCCAATACGACGCCGGCCGCGCGAGCGCGGTTGCTTTAGGTTGATGCTGCATCGGAGACATTTGAGGCTTTGCGCGGTGCGATCGCGCACGCCGCTTCTGTTCGCCGTGAACCGAGCGACTAGCGCGAACCACACCATCATGAGGCACATCGACATCTGCCTCACGCTGGCGTTCATGCACGGTTCTTGGGTACTCTGGGACGTGGACACCTCGACCGCCCGGCGGTTGCAGTCAGGTCACGGGCCGTCGGCTAACATATCGATCGTGACAACCTTGATGATCTTGTCGTGACGCGCACCGAATTCACGAGCGAATGTTTGGAGTGCGTCGATGAGATCTCGAAACCCAACGAGCCGGTCATCGACCTCCCAGCGCTTCATCGTGTGCCGGACGGCAAGAAGGAATCCATACCTGACCGCCTCTGGCTTCATGTATTTGCCGTACAGCTGGTCGCGGATGCACTCCTCCAGCTGATTGAACGAGTATGGCCCGAGCGGTTTGATTTCTATAGGAACTCGGCCAAGACCGTCTGCGAATGCATGGATGTCAACCTCCTTGTCATCGTCCACCGTGGACTCGCGAACGACCGAGTAGAAGTCGCCGGCGACCAGCTTTAGCGTCGATGCAACCCAGAGCTGGATCTCCCTTTCTCTGGTGCTCTCCGTGAATAGGTCTCGATAGCTGAAGTCGTCGTTTTCGACGAGTTCGGCTACCCGCGCCAGATGGCGCTCGACAAGCGCGAACACACCTTGCAATGATCTCGGTCGACGGTCGTCACCGCCCTCCACGGCAAGTATGTCGGACTCGGTCCACGGAGCGGCGGCGTTTTCCACTGCTCGCGCGAGCTGCTGTTCGGCGGCGTCATCAAGACGGAGGTGCGGACCGAGTGCGCTGTCAGCACGGAGCCGACCCAGCGCCGAATACGCGTCCACCGATGGATTCTGCGCGAGTCGCTTCACCAAGCGACGGCAAAGATCTTGAGCGTCGTCTCGCGCGTCGGGCAAGTCGAACGAAGTGCGTTTGGACTCATCGCTCGTTGGACGTACCGCAGCGTCCAGCAACTTTATCCACCTCTCAAGGGAACGGGGGGTCGTCAACGGCGTGAGCGGCTTCGTGTCCGACTCAAGGTCGTATCCGAGCACCTCCGCAAGTCGGTGGGTCAACGAATCAAAGTCCGTGGCGGACTTCAGACGAACGCTTTCCAGCCAGTCGGCGGCCTCGATCGGTTCGAAGTGCGCCCACACGCGAAGGAGCTCGGTCGGGGCTTCCGCGGCTTCCGCGGCCCCGAGCCTCGCTCGTACCGCCCTCGCAATGCGAGGGCCCTCGTCCGTCGACGTGAGTAGCGCTCCCGCCGCCGCCCGCAAGATAATTGGGTGCTCATTGGGCACAGTTTCGAGCAACCCCAGAACGACCGATCGCATCACGGAAGCCACTTTGGGCGACGCATGCGATGCAAAGCGCATAATCCCGTGATGCTCGCAGGATGCTGTCCACTCGCTGCGCAAGACGTCCTCTAGCACCTGACGAACGGTCGCAGGCCGCGCTGCCAGCAGGTCTTCGAACCAATAAGGAAACGAATTCATCTCCAGCAGCGCGTAGCGGGCCGCGAGTTCTGCCTCAGCGTTCGTGAGAGACGAAAGGTGGAGGCCGTCGCGAATGTCCAGCGTGAGCCCAGTCAAACCGGCAAGGAGTACATAGAGAGTGCCTTTCTCTCCAGGCACAGGAAGTGGCACCCGTTGCTTTCGCCAGCAAGCCTTGAATCCGATCGCAAACGAAGCCGAAAGCTCTTCGCCGACGAGTTCTTCGAGCTCGCCGACGTTGATTCGGCCTTTCGCAGTATCGGGTTCAAGTAGGTTCTGCCAGGCCCATTCGAGTAGCCCCAGGTGGCTGCCCGATTCGATCTCTTGTTCCTTGCCGAGCAGGCTCCGAATGTTCTGTTCTCGCCGTTCCATCTTCTTGATGCGCTCGGCATCCATGCGCGCCGCGCTCGCGCGATCCCGGTCCTTGTAGTTGTCTTCTAGCTTGCGAAATAGTTCCAGCAGCTCCGCTGGCATATCCGGGCGCATGCGGAGCGACTCGCGGGCAGCTTCTGACAGGGAGTTGTAGCAGCCGTCGATCGCCCACAGAAGTTGGTGCTTGAGCACGTCCTCGGTGGCTAGTTTATGCTGCTCAAAGAGAAACGAGACGTCGTCTGGTTCTACGATCCCGACTCGGGGTCGCCAAATCGCGGCTGGCACTTCAGCGGCCCGGGCGATTCGCGCCTCCCAAACGAGCCGCCGCACGGGAGCGTGCGATTTGAGAAGCGCCTGCAGCTCGGCGGCCAGCGATTCGGACACGTAGTGTTCGTCCCACTGGCGCTCAATCTCGAAGACTAGGTTGCCGAGCCATGCAGGAGCCGTATCGGTCGTAGCGCGCCGGAGGCGCGCAGCCAACAAGACGATCGCGAGACTAAAGGGTTCTTCTGCATCGGGGCCAACAGGTGCTGCAGAAAGCAACACGTTCAGCCGCTGAAGTACCCTATCCAGATCGAGCGTGTTTACGAGATTCGCCTGTCGTTCGACGGAATAGCGAAGCTGGCGACTACCCACTTGCATGAGAAAATTCACCAGCTGCTCAGCTCGCAGGTAATCGGGGATGAGCAGGGAGAGCTCGGCCCGGATCTCCTCGCTGTCCTCGTGCACCAGTGCCAACAACTTCTGCTTCTGCGCCCCATCACCGATCGATGTAATCACCTTGATCGCTCGGGCACGCGCGGTTGCCGCAGCCGAAATGTCGAACGCCAAGTCGATAGCGTGAGGAATGCATGCCGAATAGCGGCCCAGTCGGACGTACTGCAGGAGATGTGATTGAACCTTGTCGTTACCGCGGTGCTCACGCAGCAGGCTGAGCACTTCGTTCTCCAATTCAGGGCTCGCCAACCGTCGCACGGTTCCCGGAGTAGGCCAAGGAAGGCCCTTGGTCGGAGAAGACCCTATGACACGACGGAGCGCGTCGGCGACTTCGGCTCCAGAAAGTCGGCTAGGGTCGCCTTCATAGAGGACGAGGTGCGGCTCCGTCTCAAGCAGGACCTTCCGGAGCGACGGCATTGCGGACGCCGCCCAGCCGACGGTCGCCCAGCGCGAGGTCGGCACGCGCCAGGAACCGTCGTCGAAGACCTTGACGCAAAGAGCGCTTAGGAGCTCCCGGACACCCCGAGCGAACTGAGCTCGGTTTTTTAGCCACATGGAGGTAAGGAAATCGCTGAGTCCGCCCTGAGGCAATTGCACCGCAGTCTCGCCTTTATGAACGAAAAGCGGACTGGCGAAGAGTTCCTGGCGGAGATTGGGTTCCCAGTCAGCGAACAATCGCTGCCCATCGTTAGCGCTCGAGACACGCATGGCGCTAGGCAAGGTAATGTGCGGCTGCTTTGAAAACGTCGCAGCCGCCGCGACTCGTTGTAAGCCGGCAGACCGCTGCTCCAAGGAGAGCCGCTGCTTCGCTGCATGCAACGGATTCTGCTCGATGAAAGTTCTGCCGAGGAACGCTTCGAGCATTTCTGACCACGTCCCGAACGCCCCGTGCGTATTCCAATAGTCGACAAACATTTCAACGTCCCTCGGACGAAGGTCGACCAAAGCGTTCAGTTCGTCTTCCTCGAACTGCCGAACGAAATCGTCGATGCGCTCGGCTCCGCCCGCCGACGCAAGCGCACGAAGCGCGACCGTGTCGATGGGCTCAAACGTCACGGTGCGCACGTTCGGAGATTTCGTTCGTGCGCGGAGCAAGTTTTCCAGCTCCTTTCGATCGTCGGCCAACCAGGCGCCAGTTCTAGTGGTAACTACGAGCTGAACGTCACGAGTCGCGATATCGATCTCTTTCGCAAGTCGTCGCGTCAGGTCCCGAAACGTGCAAGATCGCAAGTAAACTTCATCTACACCGTCGATCGCGAATGTGCCGCGGCTAGTTCCCTTCAGCCACATCTCAAATAGGTCGACATCAACACCAGCGAGGGAGTCGCGGAGGCCATTCGCGGCAACGGCGCCGGCGTCGCAGTACAGAGCGAACTCGCCGGCTTCTCGGAGCTGCTGCACCAGATGCTGTACGTCCGCCGTCTTACCCGTCCCGGATGCGGCCACGAGAACAATGGCGTGTGGTGCCCCGGCTGCTGGCGTCAGTATGTCCGCCCAGGTAACCGGACGGTCAAACGCACCGAACATCTGCCGAGTAAATCCATCTTTGGGCTCATCGGCTACATCGCGGAAGTGACGCACGATTGGGACGTAGGGCAGCATGGCTCTGAGGAGCTTTTCCGAACCGCGAGGATATCGCCAATGACCGCTTCGCGCTACGCGGCGCCACCGCGACGACAACGAGGTCTTCGCGTTCAAACCAGCATCGCGGGCGCTTGGAGCACACGATTGAGCAGCATCAACCTTGGTCAGCCCTACCGCAATATTCGGCATGGGCCGGAGTGGGTTCAAGTCGTCTGCCATGGGCGCGGAGCAGCGGACGCATCACACGTTCGCATTGGGAAGGGCACCCGTAGCCGCGTTGCCCAGCGTGGGATCGAGCATGCTTCCTCGTGCCCTCACGGAAGCCGAGCGAAGCGTTCGACAAGTTCCACGATCATGTGCGGAACGTCTTCAAAAACCGGCGGACTAACCCACGCTTGTAATGTCTGCCCGTGCGGATCGAGCGGTGCCAGCCTGAGTCACGCGCTGAGCTCGAACACTCCCGCCGTCAGTGATTCCTGGAGCGTTCGCTGAAAGCAGGCGGCAATCGCTGCTCCTTGCGCGACTGCAGGTCTCTCGTTGTTGGAAGTCAATGGTAACTTCTTAGTGCCGTATGATCCGCATTTCAGAATTCTGCAGTAGCAGAGCTTCGCGACTGTGAGCCTTTCCGGTACGCTATTCGTGTGACAGAAGCGCTGCAATCGCTCACCGAAGGGGATTTCAAGGACGCTGCGAACAGCGCGCTGTCTGGAAATATGGCTGCCGCGGCGGGAGCGATTGCAGCGCTGATCGTGAGCGTTGGCACGGGGCATCCGCTCGCCGGCCTAGTTGTAGGCAAAGGCCTGGAGGCGTTCGCTCGCGCAGTAGTTGATACCGCAACCGCGCGCTTCAAAGAGGCCGGAGTTCGATACGACGAAGAGCGCGAACGTACACTCGCGCTCGCGCGGGAACTCTGCGCAGGCGTCGAGCCCCTCTTCGCGAGGAGGTTGGATGCTCTCGACGCTCGCGTCGCCGAACAGTTTCTTCAGACGATCCGCTACATGGAGCGAAACGTAGCCTCGGCAAGCGGACAAGCCGAGCTCCTCGCGGAGGTCCGATCCCTACGTGCGCTGCTCGAAGCCCTCCCTAGACGGCGATCTGCGCGGCGAGCCAGCGAGATTCTGCGACCGGGCAGCGCGAAGCGGCCCGCTCACTTGAAGAACCCGGCTACGCTTCTTACCGCACGGTACGAGGTTGTCCCATTCATCCAATCGATCCGACGCCGAGAACTCACGGAGCTCGAGAACTGGTGCGAAACGCCGGAAGCGGTTCGTGTGCGCCTGTTCATCGGTAGCGGCGGTACCGGTAAGACGCGCCTTTTCATTGAGTCGATCAAGCGCGCGCAGCGCGAGGGCTGGGATGCTGGATTCCTCCCCGAATCAGCGAGCGAGGGCGACGAGCGCGACGTACTCGAAGGTGACAAGTCCGTCCTTGTTGTCGTCGACTACGCTGAGACACGGCGCGAGCTGCCCCGCCTACTCGCGAGCGTCGCAGAGTTCAATACGAGCTCGCCACGCAAGATTCGCATCGCTCTGCTGGCTCGTGAAGTTGCCGATTGGTGGCGTGTGCTGCTTGGCCTCTCGGCACCCATCGCAGATCTTCTGAACGCCCAGGAACCGCAGACGTTGCGACCAGAAGACATCCCGCTCGATCAGCGACGAGCCGCTTTCGAACAGTCGGCGCGTGCGTTCGCGGTCGAACTCGACGCCCCCATACCGAAAACTGTGCCAGATCTTTCGAGTCGTAGATTCGGGCGAATGCTCTATCTCGCTATGGCAGCGCTGGGCGCTGTGTCGGGGACCGATCTTCCGCCGGAAAATCTGCTCAGCGGAACTCTCGAACACGAGAAGCGCTATCTCCGCCTTCGCTATTTTCAGGACCGTGATCCGGATGCCATCGAGCACGCTGACTTTCTCGACCGGGCGCTGCGACTACTCGCCGCGTCGACGCTCCGCGGAAGCATCCCAACCCTCGGGGAGACTCGACGGCTGTCTTCGACAATCGAAGGCCCCGATGAAACTAGTTCGCGTCACATCTTACGTTACCTTCACGGTCTCTATCCGGGTCGCGACGATTCGGATGCGGCTCTGACCGCGCAGCCGTCTGCGGATCTGCCGTACCTCGGAGCGCTTGAACCCGACCTGCTCGGGGAAGAGCTCGTTGCACAAGTGCTCAGCGCACCCGAGACGCCGAGCGACTATCTTCGGAATGTCTTCGATGCAGCGCCAGAGCACGCTGTGCGCCAGGGGTTCATGGTCCTCGGACGACTCGGCAGTCGCAGTGCAGGCAAGAGCTACGCAGAATGGATTGGAGCCGTGCTCAGCGAGAACGTCGCGACCCGTGCCGTAGCGGCCCTTGACGCTGCGCTCGCTCTTGCATCGGAGACCGCTCACTCACCTCTTGGCTCCACCCTGTACGATGCCCTGAAACAGCAGGGCACGTTGGAGCTGGCGCGACAGATTTTGCCGTTGGTGCCGTGGACGACCGTTGTTCTCCGAGAGGTGGGAACATGGGCAACCGAACAGTGTGTTCACGGAACTCCTGAAGCAAACGTAGAGGAACGAGCTGGGCTCCTCAGCGACCTCGGTGGGAGACTCGGCGACCTCGGCAGGCGCGAAGAAGCTCTCGCTGCCGCTGAAGAGGCCACGCGCC
>JBMOMJ010000055.1:289513-291073 GCA_049324695.1 Myxococcota bacterium | reverse complement strand
TGTGTTCACGGAACTCCTGAAGCAAACGTAGAGGAACGAGCTGGGCTCCTCAGCGACCTCGGTGGGAGACTCGGCGACCTCGGCAGGCGCGAAGAAGCTCTCGCTGCCGCTGAAGAGGCCACGCGCCACCGCCGCACCCTCGCCGCCGCTCGACCCGACGCCTTCTTGCCTGACCTCGCGGCGAGCCTCAACAGCCTTGGCAACAGGCTCAGCGACCTCGGCAGGCGCGAGGAAGCTCTCGTTGCCACTGAAGAGGCCACGCGCCTCTACCGCACCCTCGCCGCCGCTCGACCCGACGCTTTCTTGCCTGACCTCGCTGCGAGCCTCAACAACCTGGGCGCCAGGCTCAGCAACCTCGGCGGGCGCGAAGAAGCTCTCGCTGCCGCTGAAGAGGCCACGCGCCTCTACCGCACCCTCGCCGCCGCTCGACCCGACGCTTTCTTGCCTGACCTCGCTATGAGCCTCAACAACCTGGGCAACAGTCTCAGCAACCTCGGCAGGCGCGAAGAAGCTCTCGCTGCCGCTGAAGAGGCCACGCGCCACTACCGCACCCTCGCCGCCGCTCGACCCAACGCTTTCTTGCCTGACCTCGCTGCGAGCCTCAACAACCTGGGCAGCAGTCTCAGCGACTTCGGCAGACGCGAAGAAGCTCTCGCTGCCGCTGAAGAGGCCACGCGCCACCGCCGCACCCTCGCCGCCGGTCGACCCGACGCTTTCTTGCCTGACCTCGCTATGAGCCTCAACAACCTGGGCAACAGTCTCAGCGACCTGGGCAGGCGCGAAGAAGCTCTCGCTGCCGCTGAAGAGGCCACGCGCCACCACCGCACCCTCGCCGCCGCTCGACTCGACGCTTTCTTGCCTGACCTCGCTATGAGCCTCAACAACCTGGGCGCCATGCTCAGCGACCTCGGCAGGCGCGAAGAAGCTCTCGCTGCCACGGAAGAGGCCACGCGCCACCGCCGCGCCCTCGCCGCCGCTCGACCCGACGCTTTCTTGCCTGACCTCGCTATGAGCCTCAACAACCTGGGCGCCAGGCTCAGCAACCTCGGCAGGCACGAAGAAGCTCTCGCTGCCGCTGAAGAGGCCACGCGCCACCGCCGCACCCTCGCCGCCGCTCGACCCGACGCTTTCTTGCCCGACCTCGCTATCAGCCTCAACAACCTGGGCGCCATGCTCAGCAACCTCGGCAGGCACGAAGAAGCTCTCGCTGCCGCTGAAGAGGCCACGCGCCACTACCGCACCCTCGCCGCCGCTCGACCCCACGCTTTCTTGCCTAACCTCGCTGCGAGCCTCAACAACCTGGGCAACAGTCTCAGCGACCTCGGCAGGCACGAAGAAGCTCTCGCTGCCGCTGAAGAGGCCACGCGCCACTACCGCACCCTCGCCGCCGCTCGACTCGACGCTTTCTTGCCTAACCTCGCTGCGAGCCTCAACAACCTGGGCAACAGGCTCAGCAACCTCGGCAGGCGCGAAGAAGCTCTCGCTGCCACGGAAGAGGCCACGCGCCACCGCCGCACCCTGGCCGCCGCTCGACCCGACGCTTTCTTGCCTGACCTCGCT